>JAHCJZ010000002.1 GCA_026126025.1 Bauldia sp.
GGACTAAACCGCAACCCGCAGCCCCGCCTTTTTGGGGAGGGGGGCGGCCTCTCAGTCAGCCCCCTCCCCGAAACCGCTTCGCGGTTTCGACCCTCCCACAAGGGGAGGGTTGGCCGAGTCAATCTGATCCGATCACGCTCTAGCCGGTGCGCAGCGCCGCTTCCCGCATGCGCAGCAGCAGGTACCAGCCGCCGGCAAGGCACGCGGCGGCGGCGAGGAAGATCGTCCGGAACGAGGCTTCGAGATCGCCGCGCAAGGCGGCGTCGGCGGTGAGCGCCGCGATGTCGCCGCTCATCAGCGGACCCGCGGCCGACAGGACGACAGCGCCGAACGCGGCGATCATCAGCGCTCCGCTGAGCGTGCGGACGAAATTGAGCGTCCCGGTCGCGGTGCCGAGGCGGTACGGCAGCACAGCGTTCTGCACCGAGATCGTCGTCACCGGGTAGTGCGTGCCGAGCCCGAGCCCCATGATCGTGCTGACGAGGATGATCGTCAGCAGCGGCGGCGACGGAATGAGGCCGAGCGCGAGGCAGGCGGCAGCCGCCACCGGAAGGCCGACCAGCGCAGGCCGTTTGTAGCGGGACGAGCGGGTCATGTAGCGGCCGGAGAGCGCCGAGCCGATCATGGCGCTGGCGGACATCGCGATCAGGGTCAGCCCGGCCTCGGCCGCAGAAAGGCCGAGGACGAGCTGGTAGTAGATCGGCATGTAAACGGAGAGGCCGAAATTCGCGCCGGTCGCGAGGACGGTCTGCGCGAAGACGTTGGCGACCGCGCGATTGCCGAGAAGCTCCAGCGGGATGAGCGGCTCGGTCGCGCGCATCGAGCGGAGCACGAAAAGGCTCCAGAACAGCGCGGAGGCGAGCGCAAGGGCGGCGATCCGCCAGTCCGACCAGGCGTAGATGTGCCCGCCCCAGCTCAGCACGAGGAGCAGCGTCACGGTGGCGGTGACCATCAGGGCGGCGCCGAGGAAGTCGATGCTGTGGCGGCGCTCGTGGCGCGGAATGCGGCGCAGCACGCGGTTCGTCAGCACGAGCGCGACGAGGCCGAGCGGAACGTTGATCCAGAAAATCGACGACCAGTGGAAATGCTCGGCGAAGAAGCCGCCGAGCGCCGGGCCGGCGATCGTCGCGGCGGCGAACATCGCGGCGATGTAGCCCTGGTAGCGGCCGCGGCGGCTGGGCGGAACGATGTCGCCGATCACGGTCTGCGCCAGCGACACCAGCGCGCCGCCGAAGATGCCCTGGAGACCGCGGGCGACGATGAGAAGCAGCATCGTCGGCGCGAGGGCGCACAGAACCGAGCCGACGATGAAGCCGCCGATCGCCGTCAGCAGCGCCGGCCGCCGGCCGTAGATGTCGCTGAGCTTGCCGAAGAGCGGCGTCGCGACGGTGGCCGTGAGGAGATAGGCAAGGACGACCCAGGACACGGCCTCGCCGCCGCCGAGCTCGCGCCCGATCGTCGGCAGCGCGGTGGCGACGATCGTCTGGTCGAGCGCCCCGAGAAGCGCCCCCATCATCACGCCGATGACGATCCGCACCGTGGCGGCGTGGTCGAGCGGCGCGGATTTGCCGTCGCTCAGGCCGCGGCCGGCTTCGGGGGATGGAATGTCGACCATCGGGGGCGGACGCGGACGCAGGAGGAACGACGCTAGAATACGCGGCCTTCGTCGAAGTCGGTCCGCGTGCCGTTGAGGTGGTAGTCGCCGACGACCCGTGCCTTGAGGGCGAGCGGGTTGTGGTTGAGGATCGTCCGGATGTTGCGCCAGTGCCGGTCGTGGGCGAATTTTCGCGACGTGGCGGAGCCGCCGCCGGTGTCGAACAGCCGCTCGGCCGCCTGAAGGGCCAGCCTGCCGACGATGATATGCGTCTTGGCGTTGCCGAGCGCGCTCCGCATCAGGCGGTCGTCGATGTCCGGTGCGCCTGCGACGATTGCCTCGGCCGAGGCGTCGAGAAGGCGGGCGGTGTCGGCGATCGCGGCATCGATCACATGGGACGCGGCTGCAATATCGCCGACCGTCTGCTGCACGAAGGCGTCGCCGCGCGCGGTTTCGGAGGCGCTGTGCTTCGCCGACCGGGCGTGGACCACGGTGTAGCTGACCGCGTCGGCGAGAACCGCGCGGGCGATGCCGCCGACGCAGGCCGCGAGATGGAGCTGCGCCCGCGTCGCGCTGTGGCGTCGGCGAAACGGATCGTCTGCCTGGCGCGGCGCGACCTCGTCGGGAAAGACCTCGACGTCATCGAGATCGACGCCGCCGCTGCCGGTCATCGTCTGGCCGATGCCGTCCCAGTCGTCGAGGATGCGCACGCCCTTGCGGTCGACCGGGACCAGGACGCTCACCGGCCGGCCGTCCTCGCCGACCGCGATGAAGAAGGCGTAGTCGGCGTAGATGGTGCCGGTTGCGTAGTACTTCCTGCCGCTGAGGATGTAGCGGTCGCCCTTCCGGACCAGCGTGGTGCGGATCGTGTTCGGCCGCGGCGTGCCGATCTCCATGTAGGCGCCGCCGAAGAGCTTGCCCTCAAGCGCCGCAGCGGCGTGGCGCCGGCTCGTCTCCGATTGCGGGTCGATGGCGATCGACTTCAGGAAGCCGAAATGGGTGCGCAGCGCGTGCGCCACGTTGGAATCGGCGGCGGCCAGCGTGCAGATCACCTCGATCGAGTCGGCCAGCGATCCGCCCGGGCCGCCGAGCGATTTCGGCACCCGGAGCCATGTCAGGCCGGTGCTGCGGAGGCGCTGGAAGATCTCGAACGGATGCGCGCGGCCGAGTTCGCGTTCGACGGCGCCCTCGGCGATCTCGGCGGCGATCTTGGGCAGGCCCGCGAGAATTGCCTCCCGCGTCGGCAATGCCGAGGCGGCGTCGGTGCGGGGCGCTTTCACGGTGGTGTTCATTACTCGCCCGTCGCGCTAGTTCGGATAAGGCAGGCCGTAGCGGTCGCGGATCGTCGCTTCCTCGTAGCGGCGCGGATAGACGCCGCGATCCTGCAGGATCGGGATCACCGTCTCGACGAATTCGGCGATGTCGTCCGGCGCACGCGGCGGCTGCACGGTGTAGCCGTCGACCGTGCCGTCCTCCCAGAGATCGATGATCTGGTCGGCGACTTCTTCGGGCGTGCCGAGGATCAGGCGGTGGGCGCCCTCGGTGCGGCGGACCGCCTGCCGGGCGGTCAGCGTCTCGTGGGTGAGAAGATCGACGAGGCCCATCCCCATGCCGACGGCCATGATGCGGTTGGGGTCGGGCACGAAGCGCTGCGGATCGAGCGGGGCGTCCGGATCGAAGGTATCGGGATCGAGCCCGTTCTCGGCGACGAAGCGCTTCAGCAGCCCGTCCTCCGAGCCGGCGCCGCTGAAGAGCTCGTGCTTGCGCAGCGCCTCCTCGCGCGTCTCGCCGACGATCGGCACCAGGCCGGGGACGATGCGTATCTCCGCCGGGTCGCGGCCGAACGACACGGCGCGGTCCTTCACCTTCTTGCCGAAGGCCTGCCCGGCGCCGCGCGACAGGATGTTGCAGTAGATGATCTCGCCGTGGCGGGCGGCGAGATCGATGCCGCCCTCCGACGCGCCGGCCTGGGCGAGGACCGGGTGTCCCTGCGGGCCGCGCGGCACGTTGAGCGGGCCCTTGATGTGGAAGAACGCGCCGTCATGGTCGATCGGCTGCGCGCTCGACGCATCCCAGAACCGATCCTCCGGCACCTCGCCCTCGCGGCGCGGATCCCAGCTCGCCCAGAGCTTCTTCGCCACGTCGAGGAACTCGGTCGCGCGGGCATAGCGCTCGGGTCGCGGCGGCAGCGGCTCCTTGCCGAAATTGGCGGCGACGTTCGGCAGGAAGGACGACACGACATTGATGATCAGCCGGCCGCCCGAGATGATGTCGAGCGTCTGAGTGCGGCGGGCGAGATTGTAGGGCGAGTTGTAGGTCGACGATGCGGTGAGGACGAGGCCGATATCCGGCACCTGCGCGGCGAGCGCGGCGAGAAGGATCAGCGGGTCGAGGGTGTGGAACGGCCGCGCCCGCGGGTCGGTGATCAGCGCCGGATGGTCGGAGAAGAAGACGGCGTCGAACACGCCTTTGTGCGCCAGCTCGGTCAGCCGCCGATAATAGTCGGGGTCGTAGATGTCGTGCCGGCTGCCGGTCCGGTAGGGCCAGGCCTGCATCAGATAGCCGGTGGTGTTGATTCCGATGTTGAGGTTGAGGCGACGGGTCATGCGGTCCGCTTGCGATGGTTCGGCTCGTGTGGCCGCACCCTAGCGTCGCGAAACCATTTAGTCTATCAACTTAATCGCCTATATGCATTGCCGACCGGGCCACGCCACCGGACCGCAGCCGGCCGGCTAAATTCAGAAAGGATTCGCGTGTCGGAACGAAGGCTGACGCTGGTCAGCACCCACCTCTGCCCGTTCGTGCAGCGTGTCTCGATCGTCCTGTCGGAGAAGGGGATTCCGTTCGAGCGCGTCTATGTCGACCTTGCCGACAAGCCGGACTGGTTCGTCCGGCTGTCGCCGCTCGGCAAGGTCCCGCTCCTGCGCATCGAGCGCCCGCCGGGAGCCGAGGTCGTGCTGTTCGAGAGCGCCGTCATCTCGGAGTTCCTGGAGGAAACCGAGCCCGAGCCCCCGCTCCATCCGGCCGACCCGCTGGAGCGTGCGCTCCACCGCGGCTGGATGGAGTTCAGCTCCTCGGTCTTCGCCGATCTCTGGGCGATCCAGACCGCGGCCGACAGCGAAACGCTGGCCGCCCGGACCGGGGTCTTCCGCGACAGGATGCTTCGGCTGGAGGACGTGCTGACGACCGGTCCCTATTTCGCTGGCGACCGGTTCAGCCTGGTCGACGCGTTCTTCGCACCGGCATTGCGCACAGTATCCGCGCTGAACGCGATAACCGAAGCGGACCTCCTTCCGACCGCACCCCGCCTCGCGGCGTGGAGCCGGGCCGTGCTGGCCCGGCCAAGCGTCATTTCCGCCGTCCCTGCCGACTACCTATCGCGCCTCGAAGCGCTGCTGCAGCGGCAGAACGGCTACCTGATCGCCAGCGCGGCGTGAGTGTCGTCGAGGTTGCCGCGCGCTACCCGACGCCGCAGAGATTGCACCGTATCCCGAGGCGGGTCGCGAGCAGCGCCTTGGCCGCGAGCGCCTCGTCGGCCTCCGCGGCCGAGCTGGCGTATGTGACCTGGACGTGGTTCGCCTTGTGCTTCGCCATGAAGCGGTCGCGGTCGACGCCGTCGAGGACGGCGTGCATCAGCGGCCATTCATAGGTGATGGCGCGCCAGCGCCGTTCCGTCTCCTCGTCCGGTAGGGCGATCGCGCGGCCGCGGCCGAGGTCCATCGCGAGCCCGCCCGGCTCGACATAGATCCGCGACCATACGATCTCGCCGGGCCTGGCGAGGCCGCGCAGCGTCCCGCCGCCGAGGCGGAAATACATCGGCGGCTGGCGCATCGCCGACGATCCCGCCCAGCCGCCGACATGGTGCGCCGGCGGCGCGGCGCCCGAGATCTGGAAGCACCAGACGAAGGCGTCGGTGGTGCCGGACCGGTCGACATCGCCCCAGCGGACATCGTGCAGCGTCGTCTCGACGGGCTGGCCCAGCGCGCGGTGAACGCGGTTGGTGAGGAGCGCATCGATCGCGGCGCACTCGTCGACCTCGTTGAAATGGACGATCGCCCGGCCGTCGCGGATCACGCCGTTCGGTCCGGTCACCGGCGGGCGATCGTCATTGTTCAGCATGCCCTCGACGAGGTCCGAGGCTGGGAGAAGGTCTTTGAGGCCTTGCTGATACTGGATGCCGATGGCGTCGCAGGTGAAGGCCTCGGCCATCCGCACGGCGGCGACGTACATTTTGCACTGGGTGAGGATTTGCCCCCAGGTCAGCTCGGTCGCCTCGTCGGCGCCGACGGAGAAGCGCATCCCGCGCGCGACCATCCAGTCGAGCACGGCGGTCGCTTCCGCCTCGCTCACGTCGCGCGTCGCGGCGAACAGTGCGGACTGCGACAGGCGCTCCTTGAAGAAGCCGAGCGGGTGGAGGAGCTCGTCGGGGACGATCGCGTTGTACATCCCCATGCACCCCTCGTCGAAGACGCCGAGGATGACCTTGTCGCGGTCGATCTCAGCGGCCAGCCGGTCCGCCACAGCACGCGCCCTGCCGTCGACGCCGTCGGGATCGAAGGCGCGCACATGATCGAGCCGGTGGGTCACGGTTCCCGAGGCGAGCCACTCGCGAAGGCCCGACCGGAAGAAATCGTCGGTGAAGTCCTTGCTCCAGAGTGTCGCATAGGGCCGGCCGGCCTTGGTCAGCGACCCGTTGAGATTGAGCATGCCGACAAGGCCCGGCCATTGCCCGGACCAGTTGGCGACGGTCAGCACCGGCCCGCGATGCGACAGGAGGCCCGGCATCACGTGATGCGAGTATTGCCACACCGCCTCGGCGACGATGACCGGCACGTCGCGATCGAGCCTGGCGAAGGCATCGAGCCCGGCGCGCTGCGAGGAGAGGAAGCCGTGCTGTTCGTGCTCGTCGAAGGGATGCGCGCGAAGGACGGTCACCCCTTCCCCGGCGAGAACGGCGGTCAGCGCGGCTTCCATTTCCGCCTGCGCCGGCCAGCACAGGCGGTTCGCGCTCAGGCGCGAGTCGCCGCTGGCGAACAGGGCCACCGTCTTCATCATTCACCCTCGTCCATGATTTGCCGGTAGACGGCGAAGTCGTCCTGCATGCGCCGGTAGACGCGGTATTTGCGGTCGTGGAAGGCGCGCGCGTCGGGGTCGGGAGCGATGCGCTCGGCCGGGCCGGCCATTGCGCCCATCGCGTCCTCGAGGCTGCGATGCGCGCCGGAAGCGGTCGCGGCGAGCATGGCGCCGCCGAGGAGCACCGGCTCCTCGCTGCCGGGAACCACCACCGCGCAGCCGGTGGCGTCGGCCAGCTCGCGGAGAAACAGCCGGTTGCGCGCGAGGCCGCCGCTGACCACCAGCTCGTGGACGGCATTGCCGCTGTCGGCCATCGCCTCGATGATGTGGCGGGTGCCGTATGCCAGCGACTGCAGGCAGGCGAGATAGAGCCGCGCGAGGTCGTCGACGCCGACATCCATCGTCAGCCCGACGATGGCGCCCCGCCGTTCCGCGTCGGCGAGCGGCGAGCGATTGCCGAGGAAATCCGGCTGGACGTGGAGGTCTGCCGCAAGGGCGCTGCGAACGTCCCCGCCTCCGCTCAAAGCGGCAAGCTGCGCTTCGAGGACGGCGAATACCGACACGCCGCCTCTCTCGGCTGCGGCGCGAAGCGGCGCCGTCGCCGGATGCGCGTCGACCAGCCGGTCGATCAACGCGCCGCCCGCGGACTGCCCGCCTTCGAGCGCCCAGATGCCGGGCAGGACGATGCCGTAATACGGGCCCCACACGCCGGGTACGGGCACCGGCCCGTCGGTGAGCGCGATGTGGCAGATCGAGGTGCCGGCGATCACCGCCATGCGGGCGCGGCCGACACCGCCCGCGGCGAGCGTACCGATCGCACCAGCATGGGCGTCGATCGATCCGGCCGCGACGGGAATGCCGGGCACGAGGCCGAGCTCGGCCGCGGCGCCCGTGGTGAGGGAACCGATGCGCGCGCCGGGCTCGGCGGCACGATTGCCGATGGCGCGGGCATTGCCGGCGACCAGCTCGGCGAGGCCGATGCGCTCGAAGAAGGCAGCGTCCCAGCCTTCGCCGGCAAGACCGCGCTCGCCGAAATAGGTCCATTTGCAGACGATCGAACAGAGCGACCGCGCGTCCTCGCCCGTCGCCTTGTGCGCGAGCCAGTCCGGCAGGTCGTGGAAGCGGCCGGCGGCGGCGAAGGCGTCGGGCCGGTGCCGCTTGAGCCAGAGGAGCTTCGGGAGCTGCATCTCAGGCGAGATCGCCGAGCCGACCCGCTCGAGAACCGGATGCCGCGTGGCGTTGATGTCGTCCGCCTCCGCGATCGCGCGGTGATCCATCCAGCAGATCGTGTCGCGGCCGGCGGCGCCGCGAGGCGACACCGACACCGGCTCGCCGTTCGGGCCGCTGGCCACCAGCGAGCAGGTGGCGTCGAAGCCGATCCCCTTCACCCAGTCAGCCGCCACCCCGCCGCGTTCCAGCGCGGCACGGATCGCGGAGCCGCACGCCGCCCAGATGTCCGCGGATTCGTATTCGGCGAGATCGGGTCCGTCCTGGAACAGCGTGATCGGATGGCTGGCGCTGGCGACCAGCCGCCCCGCGGGGTCGAAAAGACCTGCGCGCACGCTCCGCGTGCCGACATCCACGCCAAGCCAGATGTCGGATGTGACGCCCATTGCTCTAGGCCGGCTCCGCTCGTTCCGTCACGCCCGCGCGCGACGCCATGCAACGGGAGAAAGCGGGGCGGACACAGCCGCCCCGCTTGCCGGCGTCAGCGACGCCGCCGCGATCCGAGCCCGGACAGGCATTGGACCGTCTTGGGACTCTCCCGGCCGCCTTATTTCGGCTTGTTCGGATCGGCCTCTTCGAGGCCCGGCCAGAGCGGGTATTCAGAGCCGATATTGTGGTAGCTCCGGTCGCGCTTGATCTGGCCGTTCTCGATTTCCATGATCGCCGCCATGTGCAGCTCGTACTTGTCCCCGAAGCGCTTGTCGTCGGGGTTGAGCAGCGTCACCTCGACGATGCAGGTGTTGCCGTCGGCGTGGACATGGTTGAGCCGGAACTTGCGCCGCGGCGCCGCCTTGAGGACGTCGCGCTCGATCTGCAGGAAGTGATCGGTGCCGGTATAGGTGCCGGCACCCATAGTCTTCACCACGGTGTCGGATGCGTAGATCTCCCGAACGAGACGCTCGGCATCGTTGTTGTAAAGGTCGAGCCACCGGTGAACGACCTGGATGTTGTCCTTCTCCTGCTGGGTGTATTCCTTCGCCATTTCCTTACTCCCTTCTCCCTCGTAGAATTTACCTCAGAAGCAACCGCAGGCTCTCGTCGTCTTCATCCCCTTGTTACTTGATAATCCCGTACTTCTTGCGGTCGATCGATAGCGCCACCGCGAAGATGATAACCACGCCCTTGATGATGCTCTGGGTGTAGTTGGTGAAGCCGAGTATCCCCATCCCATTGCCGAGGACCGCAATCACCAGCACGCCAAGGAGTGTGCGCTGCGGACCGCCGACGCCGCCGGACAAGGCCGTGCCGCCCATGACGACGGCGGCCACCGAATCGAGAAGGAGGGCGCCGCCGACATCGAGCGTGCCGGCTCCGATCTGGCCCGTCACCACCACGCCGGCCAGTCCGCACAGCACGCCGCTGAGGACGAAGGCGATGACCTTGTAGCGAAAGGCCGGGACGCCGGACGCCGCCGCAACCGCTTCCCCACCGCCGATGGCGTACATGTAACGGCCGGCGCGGGTGCGATAGGCGGCGAAGGTGACGATGGCGAGGACCACCAGCGGCAGGATGACGACCGTCGGGATGCCCCACAGCTCGCCATTGACGATCCTGCCGAGCTCGCGGTTGCGGAACTGGACCGGGGCGTTGTTGTTGACCGCCTGGGCGATGCCGATGGTGATCGACAGCATGCCGAGCGTCACCAGGAAGCTCGGTATTCGCAGCCACTGAACGAGGAGGCCGTTCGCGGCGCCGACGAGGCCGCCGACGCCGATCGCCGCCACCACCGCAACGAGAAGCCCGGCGCGGTCGATCAGGAGCGCGCAGATGACGCCGGTCAGCGTCACCGTCCCGGCAACCGACAGGTCGATCGAGCCGATGATGATCACCACCGTCCCGGCAAGCGCGACCAGGAGGAGCACGGCCGAGCCGCGCCCGATGTTGAACATGTTGCCGAGGGTGAAGAAGTAGGGGCTGGCGATGCTGAACCAGATGATCAGCACCGCGAGCGCCACCAGCGGGTAGAGGAGGCTCGACCGGGAGCGCGCGATCCCGATCAGCCGCGTCAGCGGCGCCGCCGCGGCGGCGGTCGATTGCGGGAGAGGCGTGGTCGACATGGCGCTGCCCGCTCCCCCGGTCAAACCATGCCGCGCACGAGCTGCGCCTCGGTCGGCTTGCGATCGCGGGGCGCGTCGGTGGAGCCGGTGATCCGGCCCGACCGCATGATATAGATGCGATGGGACAGCCCGATCAGCTCAGGCAGATTGTCCGACAGAAGGATGATCGCGACGCCGGATTTCGACAGGTCGCGCAGCAGCTCGTAGATGTCCTCCTTGGCGCCGACGTCGAGGCCGCGACCGGGATCGTCGAGGACCAGGAGGCGGACGTCGGCGCTCAGCCATTTGGCGAAGACCACCTTCTGCTGATTGCCGCCGGACATCGTGCGCATCATCGACCGGGCGTCCTGCACCTTGATCGACAGCTTGCGGATCCAGCTCCGCGTGAGGTCGCCCCGCTTGCGGGCGCTGAGGACCGGGCTGCGGCCGAGCCGCAGCTTGCGCAAATTCGGAAGCGCCAGGTTGAACTCGACGGTGTTGTCGGCGATGACGCCCTCGACGAGGCGCTCGGCGGGAACGTAGGCGACGCCGCGGGCCACCGCGGCGCTGACATTGCCGCCGCGCAGCGGCTGTCCGTCGATTTCGACCGATCCGCTCGAATAGGGCGCGAGCCCGGCGATGGCGCGGACGAGCTCCGTCTTGCCGCAGCCCTGGACGCCGCCGATGCCGACGACCTCGCCGCGGCGGACGACGAGGTCGACATCGTAGAAGCGCCCGCGCGCGGTGAGCCCGGTGACGCGCGCCACGACCCCGTCGCCGGCGTCTTCCTGCAGGGCTTCGCGGTAGTACTCGCTGTTGCGCTTCCGCCCGACGATGAGCTCGTGGAGCTGCTCCTCATTGGTCGAGCCGGCCGGAAGCGTCGCGACATTGTTGCCGTCCTTGAAGACGGCGATGCGGTCGGCGGCGCGGAAGAGATGCGCGAGGCGGTGCGAGATCAGCATGAACGACGCGCGCGAACGCCATTCCTCGATCTTGCGCAGGAAGCGGTCGGTCTCCTCTTCGGTCAGCCCGCTGGTCGGCTCGTCGAGGAGGATGATCGGGTTGGCGCCGCCGCGGGTTCCCGCCATGAAGGCCTTGGCGATCTCGACCTGCTGACGCTCGCCGAAGGTGAGCGACCCGGTGTGGGTGCCGGCGTCGATCGCGATGCCGAGATCGTCGAGCATCGCCTGCGCGGCGCGGCGCATCCGCCGCGGCCGCAGGACGCCGCCGCGCGTATAGGGGCTCTCGCGGCCGAGGAGCATGTTCTCGTAGACCGGCATCGAGGTGACGAGGCCCTGCTCCTGATAGACCGTCGAGATTCCCGCATCGGCCGAGTGACGCGGGCTGCCGAAGCGGAACCGCTCGCCGCGCACGGTCATGGTGCCGCCGTCGGGCACGACGAGCCCGTTGATGATCGAGATCAGCGTCGTCTTGCCGGCGCCGTTCTCCCCGGCGATCCCCAACACCTCGCCTTCGCGAAGCGTGAGGTCGACGTCGGACAGCGCGCGGACACCGGGATACGTCTTCGAGACGCCCTCCAGGGAGAGCACGACGGGCGCGCTCCCGGTGTCCGGTCCCTGCATCGTCAACCGGCCTATTTCAGCGGGCCGGTCACGTAGTGGTCGCGGTAGAGCTGGGCGACCGCGGCGATCTCGTCGGCCATGCCCGGCGCCGTCCACAGCGGGTTCAGCGGGATGTCCGGCGGGAAGCCGTCCCACAGCGTCACCGGGTTGGCCGGCTGCACGTCGAACTGGAGGTCCCAGTCGTCCGGGTGGAGGACCTGGCTCATCTTCGCCCAGTCGAACGCCTCGGGATCGTCGTAGACCTTGGTCTGCAGCTCGGCGACGTTCTCCTTCGTCACCAGCACGCCGCCGGTCTCGAGGAGACGCTCGGGATCGCGGGGCATCCAGCCATTGAGCTTGTCGAAGACATGCACGGTCTGGAGGCCGGCGATGTAGTTGCCGAGCGAGTTGAACGAGCCGATCAGGACATCGCCGTCCCGGATTTCCGGCAGCACCTCGGGGATGGCGTCCATGCCCACCACCTTCATGCCGGTGAGGCCCTGGCCGTAGATCACCGCGAGCGCACCCTGCGCCAGCGTGTCGTTCTGGGCGAAGACAGCCTTCGCGTTCGGATTGCCCGAGATCGAGGTCAGCATCGCCTGGCGGCCGGTCTCCACGGTCCATGACGTGGTTAGGTTGCCGACCAGCCGGATGCCCGGGAATTCCGACGCGGCAAGCAGGACGCCCTGCGTGCGGAAGGTGTCGGTCGGGCCGGCGGCGCCGCGGATGTGGATGACGTCGCCCTCGCCGCCGATCGATTCGAACAGGAATTTCGCGGTCTGGTAGGCGGCGTCGCGCGATTTCGGCGTGACGAAGGTGACGTAATTGTCGCCGACATCCTGCGGCGTGAACCAGGGTGGGTTCTCGAAGGCCGGGGCGTAGGGAATGCCCTGCTCCTCGCAGATCCGCGCGATGTTCGGCACCTGCGACTGGTCGCCGGCGATGCCGACGAGCATCGAGGCGCCGGAGGCGCGAAGGCCGCGCGCGAATTCGAGCTCACGCAGCGGCTCGAAATTCGGGAGGTTCGTCTTGGTGGTGAGGCCGAGCGCGGCGGCCGCTGCCTCGAAGCCGTTGCCCCAGCTCTCGTAGAAGATGTTGGCGAGGGTCGGAACCATGTTCACGACCTGCCCGGTGACGAGATTGCCCTGCGCAAACGCCCTGGTGGCGCCGGCGAAGGTCAGCGTGATGCCGCTGGCGGCGGCGAGTTTCATGAGCGCCCGGCGGTTCAGGCTCGTCTCCATCCGCGAGAGCGTCGCGGCGATCCGCGCCTCGTCTGATTCCCTTCTGGTCACAGCCATTCCCTCCCTGTGAAACCCAGGGGCGCCCCATGGCTCCCCCCTCCGATGCGCCCTGCCGCAAGGCCGGCGCGACAGCCTGGTCGATCGACCCGCCACGGGTGACGAAACCGACCTCAACCGGGCTCACCCCCTCGGCCGCAAAGCCGATCTTCCCCGGGGGTGCCCCTCGCCGGGCACCATAGCCCGCTTTCAATGCCAGTCAACTTTTTTCCATTGGAAGTAATAACTATAGCGCGATGCTCAGCCAACCAGCGCGACGGCCATCTCCTTGACCTTCGCGCCCAGCCGCTGATGGGCGTCGCTGTCGAGATGGATGCCGTCGACGGCGCTCGATTCGACGATGTCCGCCGCGTTGAGGAAAGCGGCGCCGGTGCGCTTCGCGGCCTCGCCGACCAGCGCCGGCAGCAGTACGGACTTCACCGCGCCGCCACGGAACATCTCGCCCAGCCAGTCGACCTCCTGCATCGGCGGCGGCGCGATCACCATCACCGCCGGCGGCACGCCGGCCGGCCCGGCCTCGCTGCGCTGCACGGTCCGGATCAAAACCTCAATCGAATCAGCGATATCGTTGGGCGTCACCGAGAACCTGTGCTTGAGGTCGTTGGTGCCGAGCATGAGCACCACGAGATCCAGCGGCATGTGGGATTCAAGGCATGTCGGCAGGGCGCGGAGCCCGTTCTTGTTGGCGCCCTCGATCGGGTCGTCATGCACCGTGGTGCGGCTCGGATGCCCCTCCTCGATGACGTCCCAGCCGGGGCCGAGGAGCTTGCGCAGCACGCCCGGCCAGCGGCGGTCCGGGGCGAAGCGATGCCTGCCGACGCGCGCCAGGGTCGGGACCGCGCCATAGGTGTTGGAATCGCCGTAGCAAAGAATCGATCTGACCCGAGACACCCCTATTTCCCTCCCCCGCTTCCCGGTGCGTTTGGTTGCCACTACCACTTCTCGTCGAGGGCGGCCACTTTTTTCCAGTGACCAGAATTAAAGGTTGCCCCTCTGGCGGTGCGCTTGTACCTAGGCGTATGGTTCGCGTCGGCGAGCGGACGCCCAGGGATTCCCGACAGTGACCGGCACAACTTTCTACAGCGTCGAAGAGGCGCCGAAGGGACGTAGCGGCGGGACCACCCAGGCGGAGAGCCGGATCTACAATGAGCGCCTCGTCATCTCGCTCATCCGGCGGCACAAGGAGCTCTCCAAGGTCGAGCTGACGCGGCTCACCGGCCTTGCGCCGCAGACGATCACGACGATCGTCAACCGCGCCGCTGAAGGCGGGCTTCTGGTTCGCCGCAAGCCGCTGCGCGGACGCCTCGGGAAACCCTCGGTTCCCTACGCGCTCAATCCGGAAGGCGCCTTCTCCTTCGGGCTGAAGGTCGACCACCGCAGCGCGGACGTCGTCCTCGTCAATTTCGTCGGCGAGGTGCTCGCCTTCGAGCAGAAGACCTTCGATTCGCCGACGCCCGGCGAGGTGGCGAAGTTCACCCGCACCGCGATCGCCCGCATCTGCCGCAAGCACCGCTCGGTTCCCGCCGAGCGGATCGCCGGCCTCGGCATCGCCTCGCCGTTCTATCAATGGAACTGGGGCGAGGAGATCGGCATCCCCGCGGCGGCGATCGAGGCGTGGAAGGAAATCGACCTTCGCGCCGAGCTCGACAAGTCGTTCGACTGGCCGGTGTTTCTCTTCAACGACGCGACGGTCGCGGCCAGCGCCGAGCTGATGTTCGGCTCCGGCCTCGGCTGCGCCGACTTCCTCTACACCTATGTCGGCTACGTCGTCGGCGGCGGCCTGGTGCTCGACCACCATCTCGTGCCGGGCCGCAACAATCTCGCCGCCTCGATCGGCCGCATCCCGGTCCAGCCGCCGCTCGGCGCGAACGCCCCGCTGGTGCCGCTCCAGGAGGTCGCCTCGGTCCACTCGCTCGCCCGCAAGCTCGACGGCGAGGCCGATCAGATCTGGGCCTCGCCGGACGACTGGGACAGCCTCGAGCCGGCGCTGTCGGAATGGACGGGCGAGCTGACCGACGGGATTGCCCAGGCCACGCAATCCGCGGTGGCGCTGATCGACGTCGACAATCTCGTCATCGACGGGGCGATGCCGAAGGGCGTGCGCACCGGAATCGCCAAGGCGCTGCGGAGAAAACTAGCGCGCGCGCTCATGAGCCGGCCGCAGCCCTTCTCCATCCTCGAAGGCAGCTTCGGCCATCTCGGGCCGGTTATCGGCGGCGCCAGCATCCCGCTCCTCGTCAAATACTCGAACGACAAGGACATGCTGTTCAAGGACTGAGCGGGCCGCGTCAGCCTTACTCCACGACCCGGTGGGCGACGCCCACGACCTTGTCCACGGGCAGGATGAAGGCCATGCCAGCGCCGGCTTCCTCGAGCTGCGCGGCTTCGACGATGCGGGCGAGGACGGCTTCGGCCTGGCCGTCATAGACCATGGTGAGCACGATCTCCTTCTCCGGCATGATCGGGATGCCGAAGAGCTTTTGCTGCTCGTTGACGCCGGCGCCGCGCCCGAAGAGGACGGTGCCGCCATCGGCGCCGGCCTTGACCGACGCCTCCAGCACGGTTTCACCGCGCCCCCTGGGCACGATGCTGACGATAAGCGAAGCGCCGGTCATTCCCGTTGCCCTCCTTGGCGTTGCTTGCGACGGACGATGGCCCCGAGGACCATCACCGAGACGATCGGCGCCACCGCGATGAGCGCGGCAAGGCCGAGGCCGCTCACCACCGGGTCGGCGTCGCCCAGCCCTGCCGATGCGCCGAGCGCCACGGCCAGCAGGAAGGTGTTGGCCAGCGGTCCGCTGGCGACGCCACCGGCATCGACGGCAATGGCGGTGAAATCGCGGTCGCTGAGCCACAGCAGCACGATCACCGCCCCATAGCTCGGCGCCAGCACGTAGATGAGCGGGACGCCGTAGAGAATGCGCGCGAGGCCGATGGCGACGAAAACCGCCACCCCGACGCAGATCGCGGCGATGACGACGGATTTGCGGATGGCGCCGGCCGAGGCGTCCTCCACCTGGTCGGCGAGGATGCGCACCGCCGGCTCGCCGAACGCGGTGAAGAGGCCGAGGAGCAGGCCGAACAGGATGACCAGCCAGTCGCTGGCATTAGTGGTCAGCGCCTCGCCGATCGCCCGGCCGAAGGGGATGTAGGCAATCAGCACGCCGAACAGGAAGAGGAAGAGCCCGACGGCGGCGATGACCAGGCCGAGCACGATGCGCGCAGCCGCCCGGCGCGACAGCTTGAGGAAGAAGCGCTGGAAGAGAAGGAACAGCACCACCAGCGGCACCACCGCCAGCAGCGCGTCCGCCGCCGTCGTGCCGAGCGAGGAGAGGATGTCGGTCCCGGTCACCAGAACAGCATCCCGACGACGAGGACGGCGATGATCGGCCCGATCGAGGCGATGCCGAGGAGGCCGAAGCCGTCGCTGATCGCGGAGCGGCCGGCAAGGACGGCGCTGACGCCCACGGCGAGCGCGATGATGACGGGCCCCGCGACGGCACCGGTGGTGACGCTGCCGCCGTCGAAGGCGAGCGGCACGAGATCGGCCGGCGCGATCAAAGCGAGGATCAGGGTGAGCGAGAAGATGGCGGCGAGAAGGATGATCATCGAGAAGCCGAGGATCAGCCGCGCCATCGCCAGGGCGACGAAGGCCGCCATGCCGACCGCGAGCACGAGCCGCACGGTCTGGTCGGAGATCGCGCCCTCCGAGATCTCGTCGACCTGCTGCGCGAGGACCAGCACGTCGGGCTCGGCGATGGTGGTGGCAAAGCCGAGGACGAACGCCACCATCACGATCAGCGTCAGCGAGCCGCGCCGCGGCAAATTGCTGCCGAGGGCGTTCCCCATCGGCAGGACGCCGAGCTCGATGCCGACGAAGAACACTGCCATGCCGACGACGACGAGGGCGCTGCCGCCGAGGAACTGCAGGAAGGCGCCGGCCGGGGCATGGACCACCGTCGCCTGGAGGATGCAGGCGAGGACGAGGATCGGAGCGACGCTGCGCACCACTTCGAGCAGCTTGTCGCGCATGAGCTGGAGCATCGCGACGCCCTCGGCCTAGAGCGGCACGGGGCGGGGCCGGCCGGTTCCCCCGCCCGCGGACGGCTCGCGGCGCGCATCGAGCCGGCGCAGCACGAATTTCGACGCCTCGCGCAGGATCAGGACCGAACTTGCGACCGCGGTGCACAGCAGCCAGTCGGCGCCCGACAGCGGGACGGTGGAGAAGGCGTCCTGCAGGAACGGCACATAGAGGACGGCGCCGTGGAGGGCGAGCGACAGGGCGACCGCGCCCCAGAGCCAGGGATTGGCGAAGAGGCCGTGCACCGCGCTGACGCGGTCCGACCGGGCGTTGAAGACGTTGAAGAGCTGGAACAGCATCAGCGTGGTGAAGGCCATGGTCTGGCCGTAGCCGAGCGTCCCCGAGCCCTCGATGAAGCCGCCGGGCAGCGCCCCGTCGAGGACGAGGAGCGTACCCACCGCCATGATCGCACCGACGAAGAAGATGCCCGACCACATCTGCCGGGTGATGACCGGTTCGCCATGCGGCCGCGGCGGGCGGCCCATCGCGCGGTGGTCCGCGGGGTCGACGCCGAGCGCCAGCGCCGGGGCGCCGTCGGTGACGAGATTGATCCAAAGGATCTGGGTCGCCATCAGCGGCAGCACGACGCCCTCGCCCGCCCCGGGGATCAGCCCGATCGCGTCGGCGAAGAGCACGCCGAAGAACATCGTCATCACCTCGCCGATGTTCGACGACAGGAGGTAGCGGAGGAACTTGCGGATGTTGGAGAAGATCGCGCGGCCTTCCTCGACCGCGGCGACGATCGAGGCGAAATTGTCGTCGGCCAGCACCATGTCCGCCGCCTGCTTCGACACGTCGGTCCCCGTGATGCCCATGGCGACGCCGATGTCGGCTGCCTTCAGCGCGGGCGCGTCGTTGACGCCGTCGCCGGTCATGGCAACGACCATGCCGGAGCGCTGCAGCGCGCCGACGATGCGCAGCTTGTGCTCGGGATTGACCCGCGAATAGACCGAGACCTCGGCAACCGCCGCATCGAGGTCGGCCTCGGTCGCGGCGGCAAGCTCGGCGCCGGTGAGCGCCCGGCCGTCATCGGTGATGCCGAGCTCGCGCGCGACCGCCAGCGCGGTCATCGGATGATCGCCGGTGATCATCATGATGCGGATGCCGGCCCGCCGCGCCTCTGCGATCGCATCCAGCGCCTCCGCCCGCGGCGGGTCGATCATCCCGACGAGGCCGAGGAAGACCAGCTCCTCCTCGACCGACGAGTCGAACTCGGATGCCGCGCCGTCCCGCCCGTCGAGGGTGCGGAAGGCAACGGCGAGCGTGCGCAGTCCTTCGCCGGCGAGGCTGTCGTTGAGCGCCATGATGGCGGCGCGGCGGGCCGCGTCGAGCGGCCTTGCCGCGTCGCCCACCAGTTCGTGCGAGCAGTGGGTGAGGAGTACGTCCGGCGCGCCCTTGGTGAGCGCCCGCAGTCCCTCGGGGTGTTCGGCGTCGCTGTGGACCGTGCTCATCAGCTTGCGCTCGGAGGAGAACGGCACCTCGGCGATTCGCGGCAGCCGGTCCTCCAGCGCGTCGGGCGTCAGCCCGGCCTTGCGGGCGGCGACGAGAAGCGCCCCTTCGGTCGGGTCGCCCTGTACGGTCCAGCGGCCGTCGACCTCGCGCAAGGCGGCGTTGTTGGCGAGGTCCGCGGCCACCAGCGCCCGCATCATCTCACTGCGGAGCGGCCCTTCGACCGGGCCGCCGGCGCTCTTCACCTCGCCCTCCGGGACGTAGCCGATGCCGCCGAAGTCGATCCGCCCGCTGGCGGTGGCGAGGACGCGGACGGTCATCTCGTTGCGGGTCAGCGTGCCGGTCTTGTCGGAGGCGATGACGTTGGCCGAGCCGAGCGTCTCGACAGCGGCGAGGTGGCGGATGATGGCGTTCCGCCGCGCCATCCGCTGCACGCCGATCGACAGCACCACGGTGACGACCACCGGCAGGCCCTCCGGCACCGCGGCGACGGCGAGCGCAACGCCGAGGATCAGCACGTCGAACAGGGCGGAGACCGAGCTCACATCCTCGACGATGAGGATCGCCGCGATCATCAGGAGCGCCAGCGCGACCACGATGATGCCGAGGAGCCGCCCGACCCGCGCCAGTTCCTTCTGCAGCGGCGTCGCCTGCTCGGCGGCGCCCTCGATCATGCCGGCGATGCGGCCCATCTCGGTCCGCATGCCGGTGCCAGTGACGACTGCGCGGCCGCGGCCATAGGTGGCGACGGTGCCGCTGAAGACCATGTTGCGGCGGTCGCCGAGCGGCTTCTCGCCGGCGATCGCCGCCTCCTCCTTGGCGACCGGCAGGCTCTCGCCGGTCAGCGCCGCTTCGGCGGTCTGGAGCGAGGTCACGCTGATCAGCCGCGCGTCGGCCGGGATGGCGTCGCCTTCCTCGATGAGGATGACGTCGCCGGGCACCAGTTCGGCGGCGGGGATGGTCTCGCGCACGCCGCTGCGCATGACGGTCGCGCGGGCGGCGGTGAGACCGCGCAGCGCCGCCACGGCCTGCTCCGCGCGGGCCTCCTGGACGTAGCCCATCACGGCGTTGAGGACGACGATCGCGAAGATCGCCATCGCCTCGTAGGGCAGCGCCGAGTCGCGCTCCACGAGCCACAGGACCGCGGAGACCAGCGATGCGGCAAGGAGGAGGAGAACGAGCACGCTGGCGAACTGGCGGAGGAACTTCCGCCAGGCCGGGACCGGCTTCTCGGCGTCGAGCTCGTTGCGGCCGTGCTCGGCGAGCCGGCGCGCGGCATCGGCGGCGGTGAGGCCGGCTTCGCCGTCGGTCCCCAGTTCCGCCTGCACCTCGGCGGCGGTCCGCTGGTAGGGCTCCGCGGCGGTCACGGCGGGTTCTCCTGCGGTCGGCGTGCCGCCGCGGTTCAGGCCTTCGCGGCCGAACGCATGCGCGGGTCGGGAACCACCAGGGCATCGCAGGGCAGCGCCGACAGGAGCGCCTTCGCGGTGCTGCCGATGAGGATGTCGAAGAGGGCGCTGTGGCCGTGGGTGCCGAAGACGATCAGATCGACCGGGTTGTCCTGGACGTATTGGCGCACGAGCTCGGCCGGGTCGCCGGCCTCTGCATGGACGACGATGCGCCGGCGCCGCTCCTCGTCGAGCCCGGCCTTGGCGAGAAAGACGTTGCCGTCGCTGACCGCCGCCGCGCGAAGGCCCTCGCGGTAGCTGGCGGGGTCGGCGGCCATGCCCGCCATCGGCGTGTCGAAGGCGTTGAGGAGCGTGATCCGCGCGGCGGGAAAGAATGTGACGGCGGTCTTGAGCGCGGCAAGCGCGGCGTCCGAGAAGTCGGTGGCGACGAGGACGTTCCCGTAGGGCCCGTGGGCCCGGTCCTTGACCACGAGCACCGGCAGCGCGGCGCGGCGGACGAGGCGGTCGACGGTGTCGCCGAGACCGAACCGGCCGAGCGCCTCGTCGCGCGCGAGGCCGACGACGATCAGCCCGGCATTGTGCTCGGCGGCGAGACGCAGCACGGTCTCGGCGGGCGTCCCGCGCTCGACGATGGCGGCGATCTTCCGGTCGGCGAAGTCGCGCGCCAGCCGGCGCTGGGCGATCATCGCCGGATCGTCCTGCCGCCATGAGGGGAGCCGGTGCGTCAGCTCGTTGGCGTAGAAATCGGCGCCCTGCTCCAGCGCGTGGACCGCCGTCAACTCCGCGCCCCAGCTGGCGGCCAGCGAGCCGGCCCGGTCGAGGGCGCGGTCGCAGCGCGCGCTGAGATCGGTGGCGAGAAGGATGGTGGTGGGCAGGCCTGGCGCCGCCGCAGTCTCGTCGGTCATGTTCGTGCCCTCGTCCCGCTTTGCTGTTCGTCCATCTAGAAACACGATGGCGGCGTTGTCACCCTCACCCGCCGCGCCTGGCCCCCTCCGGCGGCCCGGCGCGTCAATGTGAAGCGACGCCGCGCGCCGGTCACCGGCCGCCCGGCCATCGCCAGTCGCGGACCTCGGGCAGGTCCTCGCCATAGGTCCGGATGTAGCGCCGGTGCTCGGCGAGCTTCTCGTCCATCGCGCCGGGCACGTGGGCGGCGCGTTCCTTCAGTCCGGGCACGCGCTCGATCACGTCCTTGACCAGGCTGAAGCGGTCGAGCCCGTTGAGGACGGCCATGTCCAGCGGCGTCGTGGTGGTGCCCTCCTCGCGATAGCCGCGGACGTGGAGGTTGCCGTGATTGCGGCGCCGATAGGTGAGCCGGTGAATGAGCCAGGGATAGCCGTGATAGGCGAAGAGGATCGGGCGCCCGGTGGTGAAGAGGCGGTCGAAGGCATCGTCGGCGAGGCCGTGGGGATGATCCTCCTGCGGCCGCAGCCGCATCAGGTCGACGACGTTGACGACGCGGATCTTCAGGTCCGGGATCATGGCGCGCAGGATCGCGACCGCGGCCAGCGTCTCCATGGTCGGAACGTCGCCGGCGCAGGCCATGACGATGTCCGGCTCGCCGCCGGCGTCATTGGAGGCGAAGTCGAAGATGCCGACGCCTGCCGCGAAATGACGCCTAGCCTCGTCGAGGCTCAGCCATTGCGGCTCGGGCTGCTTGCCGGCGACGATGACGTTGACGACGTGCCGGGTGCGCAGCACGTGGTCGAGCGTGACGACGAGCGTGTTGGCGTCGGGCGGCAGATAGACGCGCACAACCTCGGGCTTCTTGTTCATGACGAGGTCGATGAAGCCGGGATCCTGGTGGCTGAAGCCGTTGTGATCCTGCCGCCAGACATGGCTGGTGAGGAGGTAGTTGAGCGACGCCACCGGCTTCCGCCACGCCACCTCGCGCGACACGTCGAGCCATTTGGCGTGCTGGTTGAACATCGAATCGACGATGTGCGCGAACGCCTCGTAGGTCGAGAAGAAGCCGTGGCGGCCGGTGAGGAGATAGCCCTCCAGCCAGCCCTGGCAGGTGTGCTCGGAGAGGATCTCCATCACCCGGCCGTCCGGCGCGAGATGGTCGTCGCCGGGCAGGCGTTCGGCGAGCCAGGTGCGGGCCGTCACCTCGAACAGCGCGCCGAGGCGGTTCGACGCGGTCTCGTCGGGGCCGAAGACGCGGAAGTTCCGCCGGTCCGCGTTGAGCCGCATGACATCGCGGAGGAACGTCCCCACCACGCGCGTCGACTCGAACATCGTGACGCCCGGGGCCGGAACCGCTACCGCGTGGTCCTCGACCGCGGGGAGGACGAGATCCTGCAGGAGCAGGCCGCCATTGGCGTGGGGGGTCATGCCCATGCGCCGGTCGCCGTCGGGGGCGAGGCGGCGGAGTTCCGGCCGCAGCGCGCCGGCCTCATCAAACAGCTCGTGCGGCCTGTAGCTGCGCAGCCAGTCCTCCAGCAGCTTGAGATGGCCGGGATTGGTGCGCACCTCGCCGAACGGCACCTGATGCGAGCGCCAGGTGCCCTCGGTCGGAAGGCCGTCCACTTCCTTCGGCCCGGTCCAGCCCTTCGGCGTCACCAGCACGATCATCGGCCAGGCCGGCCGTTCTGGCTCCCCGCCGGCGCGCGCCTTGGCCTGGATCGCGCGGATCGTCGTGACCGCGCGATCCAGCGCGTCCGCCATCGCCCGATGCATCATCGCCGGCTCGTCGCCCTCGACGAAGACCGGCGCATAGCCATTGCCGCGCATCAGGTCGGCGAGCTCGTCGCGGCCGATGCGGGCGAGCACGGTGGGGTTGGCGATCTTGTAGCCGTTGAGATGGAGGATCGGCAGCACCGCGCCATCGGTCGCCGGGTTGAGGAATTTCGTGCCGTGCCATGAGGCGGCGAGCGGGCCGGTCTCGGCCTCGCCGTCGCCGACGACGCAGGCGACGATCAGCTCGGGGTTGTCGAAGGCGGCGCCGAAGGCGTGCGACAGCGCGTAGCCGAGCTCGCCGCCCTCATGGATCGAGCCTGGCGTCTCGGGCGCGCAATGGCTGGGGATGCCGCCGGGGAAAGAGAACTGGCGGAAGAGCTTGCGCAGCCCGTCCTCGTCGCCCCCGATGTCGGGATAGAGCTCGGAATAGGTCCCTTCGAGATAGGTCGCCGCCACCAGCGCCGGTCCGCCATGACCGGGGCCGGTGATGTAGAGGACGTCGAGATCGCGGGCGCGGATGATGCGGTTGAGATGGGCGTAGATGAAGCTGAGGCCGGGCGACGTGCCCCAATGGCCGAGGAGGCGCGGCTTGACGTGCTCCGGCTTGAGCGGCTCGCGCAGCAGCGGATTGTCGAGGAGGTAGATCTGGCCGACCGACAGATAATTCGCCGCGCGCCACCACGCGTCGATCGCCGCCAGCTCATCGTCGGCAAGGCTGCCGGCCGCGCCGTTGGCGACGTCGGCGACCGCAGCAATCAGGGCATCTTCCGACATGGCGAACTTCTCCACCCCTTCCTTCACCAGCGTCTCGTCGATCTCGGCAAGATCGATGCCGATCGCCGCCAGCCCGGCAAGGGCCGCCGCGGCGGCCGCCGCATCCGCTGTGACGGCCGCCTCGACGCGCCCGTGGTTGAGGAACGCGTCGAGGGTCTTGCGCGGCAGCGTCGCGATCGTGCCCGGCAGCGCCAGCGCCTCGACATAGCGCGTGTCGGGATAGGCGTCGTCCTTGACGCCCATGCTGGCCCAGAGGAGCCGCTGCGGCGCGGCGCCGCTGCTTGCCAGCGCCTGCCAGCGCGGCGATTCCAGAAGCGCCTGCAGCCGGGCGTAGGCGAGATGGGCGAGGCTGATGGCTGCCTTCCCACGCAGCGTGTCGCCCTCGCCCCGGTCGGCAATGCGGCGGTCGACGTGGTCGTCGATGCGGCTGATGAAGAAGCTGGCGACGCTGCGCAAACCGGCCAGCGATTGCCCTGCGGCGACCCGGTCCTCAAGCCCGGCGATGTAGGCTTCGGCGACCTGCTGGTAGCGGTCGAGCCCGAAGATCAGCGTGACGTTGACGCTGATTCCGGCCGCGGTCAGCCGGCGGATCGCGGACAGGCCCGCGCGGGTCGCCGGCACCTTGATGAATATGTTCGGCCGGGCGAGCGCCGCCGAGAGACGCTTGCCCTCGGCGACCGTGGCGTCGGCGTCGTCCGCAAGCCGCGGCGACACCTCGATGCTGACGAAGCCGTCTTCCCCTCCCGAGCGGTCGAAGGCGGGGTGGAAAAGATCGGCGGCGGCCGCCACGTCGGCCATCGCCAGCCGCTCGGCGATGGCGCGCGGGGCTAGCCCTTGCGCGGCGAGCTCGCGGATTTCGGGTTCGTAGGCGTCGGAGCCGCTGACGGCCCGATGGACGATGGTCGGGTTCGACGTGACCCCGGCGAGCCCCTCCCCGATCAGCCGGGCAAGCGCGCCCGACGCGATCAGCGGGCGGCTGATGTCGTCCAGCCAGACCGACTGCCCGATCCTGCGCAGCGCACCAAGTGTGGGCACGGCGTCGTCCTCCGTTTGCAGCGGCGATCCTCGGCGGACTCGCTCGGTGTGCCAAGCGCTCAGACTGCTTCTTGTTCCGCGGCGTGGCATCTGCCGTTGATGCGCGTCAAAGGCGGCGCGTTGAGGTTCAGTCGCCGACCCAGCGGATGACGAGGAGGGCGAGGCCCGCGAACATGACGCTGCCGAAGAAGCGGAAGGTGTAGCGGGTGGCGCGTTCGGGAAGGAAGGTGTCGAACGCATGGCCGCCGGTCGTCGCGCCATAGGAGCGGGCCAGCGTCGTCAGCGGGCATTTGAAACCGTAGCCGGCAAACACCGCCGACTCGATCGCCAGGAGGCCGAGCGCCACCCACAGCCACGTCCCCTGCCGGCCGGTGATGCCGGCATAGAGGACGACGAAGGTGGACGCCGCCATCACGACGTAGATGGCAGTGTGGACGGCGCGGACCAGCGCCAGGCGTCTCGCGAGTGTGCTGGTGTCCGCTCCGTCAACAGCCATGAGCCTACTCGACCGAAACGACCGTCTTCTCGCCTTTGACGTGATCCTCGACCGCCGCGATCTCGCCGCGGAAATCCGGATTCTCCGACAGGCGGACGATCTCCTCGAGATCGACGCCGTCCTCCTTCAACGCGGCAGCGGCGCTCTTCGGCACCAGGCTCGACGCGATCCTGAGGATGCCAAGGGGAATCCGGATCGTGGTCCTGGGTTCCGTGCCCTTCGTCACGCGCACAACGAGGTTGGTCATGGTTCTCTCCGTCGAAAGCGGGAGCTTCAGCCAATCACCGGTCGGTGCGGCCCACCTTGACCGGGCGCAAATAGCTCCGCCAGCGCGGCTGCGTTCACGAGCCGATCGTCGCGACCAGGATCGCCTTGATGGTGTGCATGCGGTTCTCGGCCTGGTCGAAGACGACCGATTGCCGACCTTCGAAGACCTCTTCGGTGACCTCCATGCAATCGAGCCCGAAACGCTCGCCGATCCGCGCGCCGATCTCCGTGTCGCGGTTGTGCAAGGCCGGCAGGCAATGCATGAACTTGGTGTGCGGCCGACCCGAGGCACCCATCAGCGCCGCGGTCACGCGGTAGGGTTCGAGAAGCCGGATGCGCTCCTCCCACAGCTCCTCCGGTTCGCCCATCGACAGCCACACGTCGGTGTAGATGTAGTCGACGCCGCGGACCGCCTCCTCGGGATCCTCGGTGAGGGTCAGCGTCCCGCCGGTTTCCGCGCCCATCGCCTGCAGCTGCGCGACCTGCGCGGCGTCGGGCCACAGGCTCCGCGGCCCACCGAGGCGGACGTCGACACCGAGGCGCACGCCCGCCAGGGCCAGCGACATGGCGACGTTGTTGCGCACGTCGCCGACGAAGGCCACCGACAGGTCGGAGAGGTGGCGGTGGGTGAACTCCCGCATCGTCATGTAGTCGGCGAGCGCCTGGGTCGGGTGAAAGGCGTCGGTGAGGCCGTTATAGACCGGCACGCCGGCATTGGCGGCAAGGATCTCGGCGTCGCGCTGCGCATAGCCGCGGAACTCGATCGCGTCGTATAGCCGGCCGAGCACCCGGGCGGTGTCGCGGATCGATTCCTTCTTGCCGATCTGGCTGCCGCTCGGGCCGAGATAGGTGACATGCGCGCCCTGGTCATAGGCCGCGACCTCAAACCCGGTGCGAGTGCGGGTGGAGTCCTTCTCGAAGATCAGCGCGATGGTCCGGCCGCGCAGCAGCTGCCGCTCGGTGCCGGCGAGGCGCGCCGCCTTCAGCTCGGCGGCAAGGCGCAGCAACAGCCGGAGCTCCGACGGCGAGAAGTCGGCCAGCGTCAGCACATGGCGGCCACGCAGATTCACGGGCATGGCGTCAAACTCCCTGGCTAGAGCGGATCGCGCAGCAGCGGGCAGCTCATGCAATGGCCGCCGCCGCGCCCGCGGCTGAGCTCCGACCCCGGTACCGTGATCACCTCGACGCCGGCGCGGCGCAGCAGCGTGTTGGTGTGGACGTTGCGGTCGTAGCCGATGACGACGCCGGGACGCACGGCGAGGACGTTGTTGCCGTCATCCCACTGCTCCCGCTCGGCCTCCCAGCTGTCGCCGCCGGTCGTAACGGTCCGCAGCTTACGAAGGCCGAGGGCGCCGGCGACCACGTCGAGGAAGGGCGCCTTCTCCTCCACCACATCGAGGCCGGCGACGTTGTCGCCGGGGACGATGGTGAAGGTGCGCAGGCCCTCGACCACCGGCGGGTAGCAGGTGACGAGGTCGCGGTCGCAGAAGGTGAACACCGTATCGAGATGCATGCTGGCGCGCTCGCGCGG
Organism: Bauldia sp.; assembly: GCA_026126025.1. Classification (GTDB taxonomy): domain Bacteria; phylum Pseudomonadota; class Alphaproteobacteria; order Rhizobiales; family Kaistiaceae; genus JADLGL01. The sequence continues at coordinate 26,506 of JAHCJZ010000002.1, forward strand.
CATCAGGGCCGCGATCACGCGCTTCGCCTGCCCCGACGCGAACAGCGCATTGGCCAGCGCGTCGACCGCCTGCGGCGTGCTGCGCTCGCCCATCCCGACCAGCACCACGCCGTCGCCGACCGGCATGACGTCGCCGCCTTCGATCGAGCCGGGGATCGGCGCATCGGCGGAAGAGAGCCGCTGCGAACCGGCGAAGCGCGGATGGAAGCGATGGATCGCCTCGATGTGCAGCACTTCGGGCCGGCGCACCGGCCAGTACATCGCCGACATCACCACCCGGTCGTAGACCGCGAAGGAGGAGTCGCGGGTGAAGAGCTGGTTGGGCAGCGGCGCGAGGATGAAGTCCTCCTCGCCGAGCGCCGCACCGAGGAGCCCCTTCGGCGCGAAAGGCAGCTCGGCGCGGGCGATGCCGCCGAGGAGGCGGCCGGCGAGCTCCACCGGGTCCATCTCGTCCAGCCAGGAGCGGAGCTCGGTCATCATGCCGAGGCCGATCAGGCCGGCGTCGAGGCGGCGATCGAGCAGCCAGTCCTGCGCCTCCTCGATCGCCATGGTCTCGGCAAGGAGGCCGGTCAGCTCTAGGACCTCGACGCCCTGCGCGGCGAGGGTATCGACGAAGGCGTCGTGTTCCTGCCGCGCCCTCGCCACCCACAGCACATCGTCGAAGAGGAAGCCGCGGCAATTGCCGGGCGTCAGCCGGCGGAGCGCGAGGTCGGGCCGCTGGACCAGAACGGTCCTGAGCCGCCCGACCTCGGAGTGAACCGCGAACCGATTCATCGCCGGCTCACAGCGGGCTGATCGTGCCGTCGATCATCAGCCACGCCGCGACCACGGCAGCGGCGACGAGGCCGATCGCAAGGAGGATCTCGAAGAAGGTGAAGGACCGCTGCCGCTGCTCGTTGCGCGCCCAGATATAAACCGCGATGCCCGGCGCGTAGAGGAGCGCGCACATCAGGAGATATTGCGGCCCGGCGGCATAGACCAGCCACGCGCCGTAGATCGTGGCGACGAGCCCGACGGCAATGTCGCCGCCGCGGCGTTCGCCGGCGCGATAGGCCTCGCCGGTGAGGCCGAGCTTCGCCGCATAGGCGCCGGTGAAGACATAGGGGACGAGGATCGCGGTCGAGGCGATGTAGAACAGGCCCTGATAGGTGCTCTCGGCGAAATAGGCGAACACCAGGAAGAGCTGGACCAGGAGGTTGGTGACCCACAGCGAGAGGATCGGCGTCTTGCTGACATTCTCGCGCGCGAAGACGCGCGGCATCGTGCCGTCCTTCGCCGCGGCATAGGGGATCTCGGCGGCGAAGATGGTCCAGGCGAGGAAGGCGCCGAGCACCGAGACGATCAGCGCGAGGTTGATGAGGATGGCGCCCCATTCGCCGACCACCGCCTCCATGACGCCGGCGACCGACGGGTTGGGCAGCTCGGCGAGCTCCGCCTGGGTCAGCGTGCCGTAGGACAGCACCGACACCAGCGCATAGAGCACGAGGCAGAACAGGAAGCCGTACATCGTGGCGCGGCCGATGTCGGACCGCTTCTTCGCCCGGCCGGACACTACGCTCGCGCCCTCGACGCCGATGAACACCCACAGGGTGACGAGCATGGTGCTGCGCATCTGCTCGAAGACGCTGCCGAGCCCGTCGCCCGACCAGTTGAGGCTGAAGACGTCCGACTTGAAGCCGACGATGACCACCATCACGAAGAGGACGATGGGGGCGAGCTTGGCGATCGTGGTGACGAGGTTGACCAGCGCGGCCTGGCGCACGCCGGCGGCGATGAGGGCGTGGATCGCCCACAGCATCACCGAGGCGCCGATGACGGCGGCGAGCGTGTTGCCCTCGCCGAAGATGTCGAAGAAATAGCCGACCGCTCCGAACAGCACGACGGCGTAGGAGACGTTGCCGATCCAGGCCGACAGCCAGTAGCCCCACGCGCTGTTGAAGCCGATGAACGGGCCGAAGCCGGCGCGGGCATAAGCGTAGGGACCGGCGTTGAGCTCAGGCTGGCGCTGCGCCAGCCGGACATAGACCAGCGCCAGGGCCGCGATGCCGATGCCGGTGACGACCCAGCCAAGGAGCACCGCGAGCACGCCGGCGCCCGCGGCCATGTTCTGGGGCAGCGAGAAGACGCCGGCGCCGACCATCGAGCCGACGACAAGGGCGGTCAGCGCAGGCAGCCCGAGCACCCGCTCCTTCATCGAGGATCGCGTTGCCGGCTCGCCGGCCAGATCGATCGAAGCCATCGCCCTCTTCCTCCGTCCCGGGACAAGCGATTCAGCGAATACAGTGTACTGCGCCGGATGTGCTTGATCCAGATCAAGGCTCGGAAGGTTACATGCATGCAATGGTACTATGCGGAGGTAATGACTCCTCTGAAAGCTCGGCGGCTGCTCACTCCGCCCGCGTCAGCTCTTCGGCCCTCTTTCGTCATTCCGGCGAAGGCCGGAATCCAGAGCCACATGCTCCTGCCTTCGTGTGGTCCTGGACCCCGGCCTTCGCCGGGGTGACGAGATATTGAACGGGTGGTTGGCGCGCGGTTGAGTCCGCGCCCGAGGCGGGGTCTGGCTTAAGGCGTGACCTGCGTGCCGGCCTCGCCGGCGACGATCGCCGCAACGTCCTCGAGCCGGCCGATCGCGGCGCGTCGGCCGGTTTCGTTGACGAAGGCCATCGCCGCTTCGACCTTCGGACGCATCGAGCCCTCGGGAAAGTCGGAGAGGTCGAGAGCGGCCGTGCGGAGCTGCGCGATCGGCCTGGCGTCGGGCGTGCCCCAGCCCTCCTGCACCGCGGCGACATCGGTGAGGAGCAGCAGCATGTCGGCGCCGAGGAGGCGGGCGAGGAGCGCGCTGGCGTGGTCCTTGTCGATCACCGCCTCCACGCCTTCGAGCGTGCCGGTCTCGGTCTCCGCGACCGGGATCCCGCCGCCGCCGCAGCAGATCACGGTTACGTCGTGGTCCAGCAGGAGCTCGATCGCCCGCGCTTCGAGGATGTCGAGCGGCGGCGGCGACGGGACGACGCGGCGCCACCCCTTGCCGTCGACGGCGATGGTCCAGCCATTGGCGTCCGCCATGCGGCGTGCCGTCGCCTCGTCATAGGTCGGGCCGATCGGCTTGGTCGGTTTGCGGAAGGCTGGGTCGCGGCGGTCGACGCGGATCTGGGTCAGCACGCCGACGACGAGGTGCTGCGGCGTCAGCGCGCCGGCGAGCTCGCGCTCGATGAGATAGCCGATCATGCCGTCGGTCTCGGCGCCGAGGACGTCCAGCGGGTAGCTGTCATTGCTGCGCGCATCGCGCTCGGCGAGGAGGCCGATCTGCGGGCCGTTGCCGTGGGTGATCGCCACCTGATGGCCGGCCGTGATCAGCGGCGCGAGCGCGGCGCCGGCGGCGCGCACGTTGCGCGCCTGGACCGCCGCGGTCATCGGCTCGCCCCGCCGCAGAAGAGCGTTTCCGCCGAGCGCCGCAACAATCCGCATCGTCCTCTCCTTCGTCGGCAGTCCAGCCGTGAACACACGAAGCGCCGGGGCGTTTCCTCGCCTTGATACTGCTCAATCCGGCCTTTCGCCGCGCATGATTTAGTGCCATTTGGCTCGGCGCAATCGCGGACACCGTCGAATGGAAAGCCGGGCACCGGCCACTGACAACGCAGCGCCGGATGCTACCGATGCGGGCCGCCGGCACCGTCGCCGCGTGGCGATCGTCAAGATCACGATCGCGGTGGTGCTGATCGCCGCGATCGGCGCTGCGGTCGTGGCGTTCCTTCCGATGCTCGGCGACGTCGACCGCATCGCCGAGCAGATCGACCGCGCCGGGCCGTTGGGCCCGATCCTGTTCGTCGTGATCCAGGCACTGCAGGTGATCGCGGCGCCGGTTCCGGGCCAGGTGACCGGGCTCGCCGCCGGCTACCTCTTCGGGCCGCTATGGGGCACCATCTATTGCACCATCGGGGGCACGATCGGCTGCACGGTGGTGTTCGTGCTGTCGCGCAAGCTGGGCCGGCCCTTCGTCGAGGCGTTCGTCAGCCGGAAGGCGCTGCAGCGGTTCGACTATCTCGCCGATTCCGGCGGCGCGATCGCGCTGTTCCTGATCTTCCTGGTTCCGATCTTCCCCGACGACATCATCTCCTACATCGCCGGGCTCACCCGCGTTCCGCTGCACCGGCTGGTGCTGGTCGCCCTCTTCGGGCGCCTCCCCGGCTATATCCTCTACGCGGTGGCCGGCGAGCGCGCCGCGGCCGCCGACATGACCGCGGTCATCGTCATCGCCGTCGCGACGCTCGTGCTGCTGGCGCTGTTCTTCTGGCAGCGCCACCGGGTGGAAGGCTGGGTGCGGCGACTGGCGCACGGCCGGCATCCGGCCGAAACCGCGGCAGAGCCCGCTGGCGGGAGAAGCGCCGGCCCGGGTGAATGAGCGGGAACCCGGGACGCCTGCCGGCCATTCCACGGTCGGAGGAACCGATTGGCGCGCGCGCTCGTCCTTGTCCTGGTTGCCGTGCTTGCGGCTTGCGACCGCTTCCCCGCCGATCCCGACGGCACGACGGAGCGGGTTCGCGGCGGTGAGCTGCGCGTCGGCGCGATGCACGCGCCGCCCTTCGTCGTGCTCACGGCGGACGGGCCGACGGGAGCCGAGGCCGCTATCGCGGCCGCGCTTGCCGATGAGCTCGAGGCCGGGATCACCTGGGTCGAGGGTGGGCCAGACGCACTCCTCGCGGCGCTGGAGGACCGCGCGCTCGATCTCGTGATTGGCGGCGTGACGGCGGACACGCCGTGGAGCGAGCAGGTGGCGTTGACGCGGCCCTATCTCCGCGCGGACGACGCGCCGGACGGCAAGGATCACGTCCTCGCGCTGCCGCCAGGCGAGAACCGCTGGCTCATGACGGTCGAACGCTTCCTCGCCGAGAGCGTCGAGCCGGCGGCGCCGGAGCTCGCGGAGGCAGGGCTGTGAGAATCCGCACGCCGTTCATCTGGCCGCCGGAGAAGCAGGCGCTTCGGCAGAAGGCGATCCGCCTCGAATGGATCACGATCGCGGTCATGGGATCGGCGACGATCCTCCTCTTCTTCACCGCCGGAACCTCGCAGGCGATGCGGACGGCGTTCTTCGACGACCTCATGGGGCTCGTTCCGCCGATCGCGTTCCTCCTCGCGGTGCGCTTCGAGCGGCGCCGGCCCAACCGCGATTTCCCATTCGGCTACTACCGCGGCGTCTCGATCGCCCATTTCGTCTCGGCGCTCACGCTGTTCGCGCTGGGGGCGTTCCTCGTGGTGGAGTCGGCCAGTTCGCTGCTGCGCGGCGAACGGCCGTCGCTGGGGACGCTCACGATCTTCGGCCTCGACGTCTGGGCGGGCTGGGTGATGATCGCCGCGCTGGTCTACAGCACGATTCCGCCCGTGATCCTCGGCCGGCTGAAGACGCCGATCGCCGCCGCGCTCCACGACAAGGTGCTGGTCGCGGACGCGGCGCTGCAGAAGGCAGACTGGATGACCGGCATCGCCGCGATCGCGGGGATCGTCGGCATCGGGTTCGGGCTGTGGTGGTTCGACGCGGCGGCCGCCGGGCTCATCGCGCTCGACATCCTCTATGACGGCGTGAAGCACCTCTCCCGCGCGGCGCGCGATCTCGCCGACGAGGCGCCGCGCACCGTGGAGGACGACCATCGCGACCCGGTGGTGACGAAGGTGCGCAATGCCGCGCTCGCCCTCCCCTGGGTCGAGGGCGCGGCGGTGAATTTCCGCGGGGAAGGGCATCTCCTCTCCGGCGTGATCTACGTCGCCCCGAAGCCGCGGACCGCGCATCTCGTCGACCGCGCGGAGGAGGTGCGCGAGGCCGCCAAGGCGGTCGACTGGCGCGTCCACGACCCCGACGTCGCTTTCGTTCCCCTCGACGCGCTGCCTTCCGGCGCCAGATCGGCCGGCGGCGCGGCGAAAGACTGACGGCGGGGAACCTATCCCGGCGTTTGCGATTGCCTCGTTGGAAGGGTTCCAACGGAGTGGTCGATGCGGAAGCGATCGGCATTCGGGTCCGGCATAGCGGCGGTGGCGGTGGTCGCCGCCCTGCACGCGGCCGCGCAATCGCCGGAGCCGGCGGCGGAGGTGCTGACGCCGGACGCCGAGCGCGGCCAGGCGGTCGCGGTCGGCGCCAGCGCACCAGACCAGGCTTGCATGGCGTGCCACGGGGTCGACGGCGCGGGCGACGCGGCGGCCGCCTTTCCGCGCCTCGCCGGGCAGTCCTTCGTCTATCTCGCGACGACGCTGATCGACTTCGCGTCGGGCGAAAGGCCGCACGAGATCATGACGCCGATCGCGGAGGCGCTGACCCGCCAGGAGATCATCGACGTCGCCGCCTATTACGCGACGCTGACCGACACGCCGTTCGCCCCGCCGTCTGCCGAAACCGACGCGGCGCTGCTCCAACGCGGCGGCACGATTGCCGCGCTCGGCCTCGCGCCGGCGGGCGTCCAGGGCTGCATCAACTGCCACGGACCGGACGGCGGCGGCCTCGGCTACGAGTATCCCGCGATCGGCGGCCAGCATGCGGCCTATCTCGCGGCGCGGCTGCACGCCTTCAAGACGGCCGAGAGCGTCGGCGATGCGCAGGCGATCATGCGCGGCATTGCGAGCCGCCTGAGCGACGAGGACATCGCCGCGGTCGCCGCCTACTACGCCGCGCTCCGCCCGCCGCCGCTCGCCCAGGACGACATCGCCGAGCTGCCGCCGCAGCTGATCGACGCCTTCAACGACGACGACGGGGAGGATGCCGAATGACGAAGCGCGACACGCGCGACCGCGACCGGGACGCGCCCTCCGCGCTGTCGCGGCGCGACCTCTTCAAGGCCGCGGCGGCCGCGGGCGTCGTTGCCGCGGTGCCGACGGTCGCGGCCGGGCAGGAGAGTGCTCCAGCTCCCTCTGCTTCGCCGGCCGGACCGCCAGCAGCTGCGCCCGGTGCCGGCCCGGTGGCGCAGGCTCCGGCTGCACGTCCGGTGCTGTTCTTCTTCAACGACGAGGAGGCGCGGTTCGTCGAGGCGGCGATCGACCGGCTCATCCCCGCCGATCCGGAATGGCCGGGCGCGGTCTGGGCTGGCGTCCTCACCTTCATCGACCGCCAGCTCGCGGGTCCCTATGGCGACGGCGCCAAGACCTATCTCGCCGGGCCGTGGACGCCCGACGCGCCGCCGGAGCAAGGCTACCAGCATCGCTACACGCCGGCCGAGATCTTCCGCATCGGCATCGCCGAGGTGCGGGCGCACGTCACGGAGACGCGGGACGCGGAGTTCGCCGAGCTCGGCGCCGACGCGATTGACGCGGTGCTGACCGCGCTGGAAGCCGGCGAGATCGAGCTGCCGTCGATCCCGTCCGCGCTCTTCTTCAGCGTCCTCCTCGACAACACGGTGCAGGGCTGGTTCGCCGACCCGGTGCATGGCGGCAACCGCGACATGGTTTCGTGGCGGATGGTCGGCTTCCCCGGCGCCTATGCGCAGTACCTGGAGACTGTCGACATCTTCAATCTCGACTACCGGCGCGAGCCGGTGAGCATCGCCGACGCCGCGGCCCGCGCCGTGCATCTCGGCGGCCACCACGAACATTGAGGGGTGCACGATGGCGGTCCGGCTTCCCGAGATCGATGTGGTGCTGGTGGGCGGCGGGATGACCGCGGCCATCGTCGGCAAGGAGCTCGCCGAGGCGGGGCAGCGCGTGGTGGCGCTGGAGCGCGGCCAGATGCGCCAGACCGTGCCCGACTTCCAGTCGCCCACCATGCATGACGAGCTGACCTATTCGATCCGCCATGCGCTGATGCAGAATCCGGAGCAGCAGACCATCACCTTCCGCAACCGGCCGGACCAGACGCCGCTGCCGATGCGGCGGCTCGGCTCGTTCCTTCCGGGCGAAGGCGTCGGCGGCGCGATGGTGCACTGGAACGGCGTCACCTGGCGCTTCCAGCCGGAATGGTTCGAGCTGAAGAGCTGGACCGAGGAGCGCTACGGCCGGGGCTTCGTGTCGGACGAGGTGACGATCCAGGACTGGGGCGTCACCTATGACGAGCTCGAGCCCTATTACGACTTCTTCGAGAAGATCTGCGGCACCGGCGGCCTGCCCTATGGCGACCTGACCGGCGGCAATCCATTCGGCGGGCGGCGCTCCAATCCCTATCCCAACCCGCCGATGAAGGAGCCCTACGCGCTCAACCTCTTCCGCACTGCGGCCGCGGGCATGGGCTATTCGCCCTTCCCGGCGCCCTCGTCCAATGCGACGCGGCACTATGTGAACCCCTATGGCGCGGAGCTGAAGCCGTGCATGTATTGCGGCTATTGCGAGCGCCATGGCTGCGAGCATTTCGCCAAGGCGAGCCCGCAGGTTTCGATCCTGCCCGCCGCGCTCGCCAACCCCAATTTCGAGATGCGCACCGGCGCGTGGGTCACGCGCATCGAGCACGATCCCGACGCCGGAATCGTCACCGGCGTGACCTATGTCGATGCGGCGGGACGCGAGGTGTTCCAGCCCGCGTCGATGGTGGTGCTGTGCGCCTATGCCTACCACAACGCGGTGCTGATGCTGCAGTCGGGGATCGGCCAGCCCTACGACCCCGCGACGCAGACCGGCACCGTCGGCCGCAACTATTGCTACCAGACCTTCGGCGGCGCGACGGTGTTCTTCGACGGCACGGTGCGCTTCAACCCCTATATGGGCGCCGGGGCGCTCGGCGTCGTCATCGACGACTTCAACAACGGGTCGATGGATCATTCCGAGCTCGGCTTCCTCGGCGGGGCCTCGACCTCGGTGTCGCAGGCGAGCGGGCGCCCGATCGCGTTTCACCCGGTCCCCGGCGACACGCCCGGCTGGGGCCTCGCGTGGAAGGAGGCGGTGCGCCGCCACTACAACAGCACGCTGTCGATCAGCGCCCAGGGCTCGTCTCTGCCGCACCCGAACAATTATCTCGGGCTCGACCGCACCTACACCGACGCCTTCGGCAACCCGCTCGGGATGCTGACCTTCGATTTTCCCGACAATGACCGCCGCATGGCGGCGTTCCTGACCGAGCGCTGCGTGGAGATCGGCGAGGCGATGGGCGCGTCGGTTGTCGAAGGCAACGACCTCGCCGAGCACTATTCGATCGTGCCCTACCAGTCGACGCACAACACCGGCGGCACGGTGATGGGCGCCGACCCGACCACCAGCGTCGTCAACCGCTATCTCCAGAGCTGGGACTGCCACAACCTCTTCGTCATGGGCGCGGGCGTCTTCCCGCAGAACGCCGGCTACAACCCGACCGGCACGGTCGGCGCCCTCGCCTATTGGGCGGTCGACGCGATCAAGAACCAGTATCTCCGCAATCCCGGCCCGCTGGTGCAGGCATGAAGCGCGCGGCCGCCCTCGGCATCGCGGTTTCGCTGAGCGCGGCGGCGGCGCTGGCGCAAAGCGACCCGCTCGGCCTCGGCCTTCCCGAGCCCGCTGCGCGCGAGGAGGGCGACCCGGTGCGCGGCCAGGCCATCGCGCTCGGCGGGCCGTTCGAGGATCTCGGCCGCGTCTCCTGCGCCCAGTGTCACGGCATCGACGGCACCGGCGACGACAGCGGCGCGTTCCCGCGGCTGGCCGGTCAAGGCGCGTTCTATCTCTACGAGGCGCTCAACGATTTCGCGACGGGGGCGCGGCCGAACGAGGTGATGTCGCCGATCGCGGCGCAACTCTCGGACACCGACCGCCGCGATGTCGCCGCCTATTTCGCGGCGATCGAGGACGCCGCCTATCCCGCGCCGCGCGACGCGAATGCCGACCTTCTCCAGCGCGGCGGGGCGCTCGCCGCGATCGGCGGCATCGGCGGCGACGTGCCGGCCTGCGATTCCTGCCACGGCGCGCAAGGCGCGGGCGTGCCGCCGGTCTACCCGACGCTTGGCGGCCAGCACGAGGCGTATCTCGTCCAGCAGCTGGAACTGTTCCGCTCGGGCGAGCGCGGCAGCGATGCGCTCGGCGTCATGCGGGCGATCGCGGCGCTGCTCTCCGACGACGACATCGCCGCCGTCGCGGCCTACTACGCATCGGTCCGGCCGGAGCCGTCGCCGTGACGGTCGCCCGGCGGCTGGTCTCGACAGGCGTCGCCGCATCGCTCCTTCTCGCCGCAGGCTGCGACCGCGACGCGGCGCCGCAAACGCGGATCGTCGCCGACGGCGATCCGGGGCACGGCCGCCAGCTCATCGCCGAGGTCGCCTGCGGCGTCTGCCATATCATCCCCGGCGTGCGGGGCGCGGCGGGAACTGTCGGCCCGTCGCTGGCGGGCTTCGCCGAGCGGAACCTCATTGCGGGCGTCCTCCCCAACACGCCGTCGGAGCTCGCGCGCTGGGTCCGCGACGCGCCGTCTTTGGTGCCCGAGACCGCCATGCCGCCGATGCCGCTCAGCGAGGACGAGGCCGTCAATGTCGCCGCCTATCTCCTCACGCTGCGCTAGGGCCGCAGCGGTCGTCGGCGCCGCTGCCGCGCTGGCCGCCTGCGACGGCCCGCAGGCCGCGCTCGACCCCGCGGGCCCCGACGCCGAAGCGATCTCGACCATCGCCTGGGTGATGTTCGGCGGCGCCGCGATCGTCTTCATCGTCGTGCTGGTTGCCGTCGCGTGGGCGCTTCGCGCGCGGCGCGCCCGCGAGGGCCGCGGGCTCATCATCGCGGGCGGCGTCGTCTTCCCGCTGGTCGTCCTCACCGCGCTCCTCGTCTTCGGGCTCACCGTTTCGAGCCGCATCAACGCTGAGCCCGACGATGCGCTCACCATCCGGGTGACGGGCAAGCAATGGTGGTGGCAGGTCGACTATCTCGACGCCGGCGAGCCGGTGCTGACCACTGCCAACGACATCGTCGTCCCGGTCGGCGCTCCCGTCCGCTTCGTGCTGACCACCGATGACGTGATCCACTCGTTCTGGGTGCCGTCGCTCGGCGGCAAGCTCGACATGATTCCCGGACGGATCAACGAGACGGTGCTCCAGGCCGATGTCGCCGGCGCCTATCGCGGCCAGTGCGCGGAGTTCTGCGGCGACCAGCATGCGCTGATGGCGTTCACCGTCGCCGCCACCGACGATTTCGCCGCGTGGCTGGCCGCGCAGCAGCGCCCCGCCGCCGAACCGGTGACCGACCTCGAAGCGCGCGGCGCGGCGCTGTTCCTGGAGAATGGCTGCGGCGCCTGCCACACGATCCGCGGCACCGACGCTGACGGGACCATCGGCCCCGACCTCACCCATGTCGGCGGCCGCCCGACGATCGCGGCGGGAACGCTGCCGAACAACCAGGGGACGCTCGCGGGCTGGATCGCCGATGCGCAGGCGATCAAGCCCGGCGCGCGGATGCCGTCCTTCGACCGGCTCGCCGGCCCCGAGCTGCGCGCCCTCGCCGCCTATCTCGCGAGCCTCGAATGAGCGACACCACCGCGCCCGATCTCCCGAACCCCCTGCCGCGACCGCCAGGCGAACTGGAGGAGCTGGAGCGGGTGTGGCGGCGGCCGCGCGGCATCCGCCGGCTCACCGAGGTCAACAATTCGCAGATCGGCCTCTACTACATCGGCACCGCGGTGATGTTCTTCCTGTTCGCCGGCGTGCTGGCGCTGCTGATGCGCGCGCAGCTCGCGCTGCCGGAGAACGCGCTGGTCGACCACGACCTCTACAACCAGCTCTTCACCATGCACGGCACGGTGATGATGTTTCTCTTCGCCGTGCCGGCGGTGGAGGCGATGGGCGTCCTTCTCCTGCCCAGCATGGTCGCCGCCCGCGACCTCCCCTTCCCGCGCCTCTCGGCCTACGCCTTCTGGGCCTATTTCATCGGCGGCACGATCTTCCTCGTCAGCCTCTTCCTCGACGTGGCGCCGCGCGCGGGCTGGTTCATGTACCCGCCGCTGTCGAGCGCCGAATACACGCCCGACGTCAGCTCCGATTTCTGGCTCCTCGGCATCGGCTTCATCGAGATCTCGGCGATCGCGGGAGCGATCGAGATCATCGTGGGCGTGCTGCGTACCCGCGCGCCCGGCATGTCGCTCGACAAGATGCCGGTGTTCGCCTGGGTGATGCTCGTCTTCGCCGGGATGATCGTGTTCGCCTTCCCGGCGATGATCGCCGGCACGGCGCTTCTCGAGCTGGAGCGGGCGTTCGACTGGCCGTTCTTCATCGCCGAGCGCGGCGGCGACCCGCTGCTGTGGCAGCACCTCTTCTGGTTCTTCGGCCACCCCGAGGTCTACATCATCTTCCTGCCGGCGGCGGGCTTCCTGTCGATGATCGTCCCTACGCTCGCCCGACGGCCGCTGATCGGCTACCGCGCCATCGTCCTTGCGGTGATCGGCACCGGATTCCTCAGCTTCGGGCTGTGGGTCCACCACATGTTCACCACCGGCCTTCCCGCGATCTCGATGTCGTTCTTCTCGGCGGCGTCGATGGCGGTCGCGATCCCCTCCGGCATCCAGATCTTCGCCTGGATCGCGACGATCGCGGCGGGCCGGATGCAGCTGACGACGCCCGCGCTGTTCGTCCTCGGCTTCCTCTTCATCTTCACCATCGGCGGGCTCAGCGGCGTCATGGTGGCGATGGTGCCGTTCGACTGGCAGGCGCACGACACCTATTTCATCGTCGCCCACCTCCACTACGTGCTGATCGGCGGGATGGTCTTCCCGCTCTTCGCGGCGATCTACTATTGGGTGCCGATGATCAGCCGGCGGCGGCTGTCGGAACGCATTGGCAAGGTCGTCGCGGTCCTCCTCTTCCTCGGCGTGAACCTCGCCTTCTTCCCGATGCATGTCAGCGGGCTGATGGGGATGCCGCGCCGGGTCTACACCTACCCGGACGGGCTGGGCTGGGAGGTCACCAACCTCCTCTCCACCATCGGCGCCTTCGTCATTGCCGCCGGCGTCGCGCTGTTCCTGTTCGACCTCGCCCGCAATCTCCGGCTGAGCACCACGCGCAATGCCGGCAATGTCTGGGATGCGGGCACGCTGGAATGGCTGCCGACCGGCACCTACCAGACCCGCAGCATCCCGATCGTCACCAGCCGCGATCCGCTGTGGGACCAGCCGAACCTTGCCGCCGACGTCGAGGCGGGGCGCTACTACCTCCCGGGCACCGCCACCGGCCGTCGCGAGACCATCGTCACCAGCAGCGTCGACGCACGGCCGCAATATGTCCTGACGCTGCCCGGCCCGGGCTGGACGCCGTTCTTCAGCGCAGCGTTCACCGCCGCGGCCTTCATGCTGCTCACGGTGAAGGCGGTGATCCCCGCGATCCTCTGCGGCGCGATCGCGATCGGGGGAATCATCGCATGGATGTGGCGCGCCGACATCGGACCGCGCGCACCGGTCGACATCGGTGGCGGGCTCCGGCTGCCGGTGAACATCACCGGACGCAACGCCCACGCGACCGCGGGGACCGTCGTCCTCATCCTTTGCGCCGGCACGCTCTTCGGCTGCCTCCTCTTCGCGTATTTCTTCCTCTGGACCGTCAACGCGGACTGGCCGCCCGCCGGGGCGGGCGCGCCGTCGCCGAGCTGGGCGGCGATCGCGGCCGTCCTGCTCCTTGCCGCCAGCCTCGCCTGGCGCGCCGGGCGCGGGGTGCTCACCAGCCACGACCAGCCCCGGCCGCGGCTCATGTTCCGTCTGCTCGTGCTCGGCGCCGCGGCCGCGGCGACCGCCGCGGTCGTCGCCGACGGCGTGTCGCTGTGGCAGGCCGGGCTGCGGCCGGCCGACAGCGCCTATGGCGCCATCCTCTACGCGATCACCGCCTACCAGGCGTTCCTGACCGGCGCGCTCATCATCATGGCCGGCATCGTCTTCGCCCGCTCGCTGGCCGGCCGCATCGGCGGGCCGTGGCGGCTGAGCTTCGAGGTCACCGCGCTGTTCGGCCACTATGTCGTCGTGCAGGGCCTCGTCGCCCTCGCCGTCACGCGGCTCTTTCCGGGGGTGGCGTCGTGACCGCGGTTCCCGCCTCCCGGCGCGCCGCCGCGGCGCTGCCGTTCCTCTTCGCCGGGCTGATCGTCTGGGCGGTGCGGTTCCTCGCGGTCTACGGCTTCACCGCGATCGCCTGCGTGAACGGATGGTCCGGCGCGGTGCCGGTCGTAATCGTCGCGGCGAGCGTGGTCGCCATCGCCGTCAACGGCGTCGTCATCGCCGCAGGCCTTCGCCGCAACGGCTCGGAGGCCGGCCGCTTCCTCGGGCTGATCGCGGCGGCGGTCGCCGCGCTCTCCATCATCGCCATCGTATTCGAGACGCTGCCGGCCTTCCTGGTGGACGCATGCGCCGCGTGACGCTTGTCGTGCTCCTGGCGCTCGCGCCCGCCAGCGCGGCGGCGCATGGCGGCGGCGAGATCATCTTCCCCGCCGAGGTGCTCAGCCACTGGCATCCCGACCCGCTGCCCCTCCTCCTCGCGCTCGGCGTGGTCGCGCTTTACGGCATCGGCCTCACGCGCCTGTGGCGCCGCGCAGGTGTCGGGCGCGGCGTGCGCGGCTGGCAGGCCGGGCTGTTCGCCGGCGGCGTCCTCCTCTTCCTCTTCGCGCTCGCCTCGCCGCTGGAATCGGTGACCGGGACGCTCCTCACCGCACACATGATCCAGCACGTGACGCTGGTCGCGGCGGCGCCGGCGCTCGTCCTTCTCGGCCGTCCGGACATCGTCCTCCTCTGGACGATCCCGCAGCGCTGGCGGCACGGGACGGCGGCCGCACTCAGCACCGCCGCGAACGTCCTCCGGCCGCTGGTCCGGCCGGTGCCCGCGGCGCTGATCCACGGCGCGGTGATCTGGGCGTGGCACGCGCCGCCGCTCTTCGAAGCCGCGCTCGCCAGCGACCTCGTCCACGACCTCGAGCACGCGACCTTCGTGGCGACCGCCTTCCTGTTCTGGCAAGCGATCTTCCTGGCGATGCGGCGCAGCGCATGGCGCCTCGCCGGCCTCGTGGCGATCGTGCTGACCGTCATCCAGAGCGGCCTCCTCGGCGCCCTCCTCACGCTCTCCAACCGCGTGCTCTACCCCGCCTATGGCGACGGGCCGCTCGCCTGGAACCTCACGGCCCTGGCGGACCAGCAGCTGGCCGGGCTCGTCATGTGGGTTCCCGCTGCCGCGGCCTATCTCGCGGCGGGCGTTGCGCTGGGCGCGGCCATCCTCGGCTTCACCGGCATGCCGCGTCCGCAAAGACTCACCTGAGACCGTCCCGCGATCCGGCAAGGCCGGCGTCCGCGCCAAGCCCACTTCAGAACGCAATCGGGCCAACGCGGTCGGCAGACGGTGACCGAGGTATTCCTCACCACGGTTCGTTCTGGTTGGCCATCTCAACGCGCGAGCGACGCTGAGGACGACGCCTATTCCGTCGAAAGGGGCGTCGCCGGGCCGATTCGGCTGACGAGTTCGACAAGCTGAACCTGGCGCGTGATCTCGAGCTTCGAGTAGATCCATTTGAGGTACGTCCGCACGGTCGCTTCCGTCAGACCGAGCTCACGCGCCACCTGAGCGGCCGTCATTCCGGCACCGACGAGCGCGGCGACCTGGGCCTCCGATGGAGGCAGGCCAAGGAGGATCAGTGCATCGATAGCGGTCGAATGGCGACGTCGCGGATCGGGATCGACCAGGATCAGGATCGTTGCAACGGGCCCCCGCGCGAAGACCCATTCGGGCTCCGACGACGCTTCGTCGACCGGAACGGCGCGCGCGAGGAGAGGTCGCTGCCCATGATCGCGGGGAATCCTGACAGAACGCCGAGGCGGCCGTTCGACAAGCATTCGGTCCAGAGCGGACTGGCTGTCGGGCGACCGGCAGCGGAGCCGGCCGCCCACGATCCTGAGGCCATCGGACAGAATCCGGTCAGCCCATTGTGTGGTCCTGACAACGAAACCATCCGCGGTCAGGAAGATCGCAGCCACACCAGCATCATCGAGCGCCGCCGACCAAGCCACGGCGTCGCTGGACGCCAGGGTTGCGCGGTCGACCAGGGCGAGGCTCATTTCGAGATGGTCGGTGAACAGGGCAATGCCCGCCAGCTCATCCGAGCTGAACGCGCCGGTGCCGGCGTTCCGGTCGAGGATGAGGACTGCGCGTCGACCCTCGCCAAGCGACAGCAAGGTACCCGCGAAGTCACCGAAACCGACCGGATTCAGGAACTCCTTGTAGAAGCCACGCAGCGCGTTCTCATGCAGCGTGCCAACCACTTCGTCCGTAATGATCCGGGCACCGAAGTACGGATCGGTCAGGCTCTTGGCGATGACATGGACGCGCGGACAGCGGATGTGCCACTCGTCCTCGAAATAGGTCTCGATGAAGCTTTCCTGCCCCGGAGAGCAAAGGTGCGGTCGCTCCGGATCGAGCGGGTATCTCAGGAGCGACGCGAAGCGCGCCCCGGTCGCCTCTGCGACCGCCCCCAGCGTTGTTGACCAGGACTGGCGCCCCAGCGCCGCGGCATAGATGAGCCGTATCGTGTCGTGCACAGCATTTGCCCGCATGCGCTCCCCTCGGGCCATGGCTGGGCCGGCACCCAGGAACCAAGCGGCCGCCTAGCGCGCCGCATCCCGCGATATCCCAATTCTGGGATGCTGAAGCGTCGCAGCGTCCGCTACCGACCGTCAAGCCCGTTGAAGTACCTGCCCGTGGGCCTCAGCCCACGGGCTTTCTTTTTGCGGGTGGACATCTCGGACAACCAAGGGAGGGGCAGTTATGGCTACCAGGCGCGAAGTCATGGTGGGCGCGGGAGTGGCTGCGGCAGCGGCGACGCTTCGCGGCTTTCCGGCGATTGCACAGCCGAGGCTATTCCGCATTGGCGTGTTTGTCAGCGAAACCGACTTCTACGATGCGGCGATGTCGACCGGGGTGGAGCCGTATGTTTCCCAGATGCGCCTTGGTCTTGAGCTTGCAGCCGCCGAGATCAATGCCGAAGGCGGTTTGTTGGGACGACCGATCGAACTTGGCTACGTCAACGACGGCGGTAGCCCGCCGACAGCCGATTCCGTCGTCCGCACGATCGACGAATTGGGTGCAGAGGCATTCGTCAGCGGCTTCGTCCAGGCGTCTCCCCGTCTGGTTGCGCTGCGATCGGACAATCGGATTCCGGTCCTTCATGCATCATGGGTCGACGCTTCCTACTGCGGACCGGTCGCGAAGCATTTCGGCCCGACGCTGCAACAGGTCGTGCCGGCAATCCACGCCCATGTTCCGGACGCCGCCCGAGAGCACCCGTTCTCCATCTCGACCTGGACCCCGTCCGGCCGCGCCATCTCGCAATACCTCTCCGGCGCCCTCGGGGCGACGCACACAGGCGACGCTCTCGTGACCACGCCCTATCCGGGCAACTTCCCCGGCGAGTATCGCGGCGTGATGGGGTGGGCAGCCGAGATGGGGTCGACCGTCATCTGGCAGGCCGACCCTCGGCCCTACGCGGTCAATGTCGTCAACCAGGCAGTCGAACGCGGCCTCGCAGATGGACGCGTCTTTGCCTTTGTCGATTTCTCGGAGTGGCAGGCGGCGCAGCTACAGCCGGGCGCATCCGTCGTGACCTGCCTCCCCTTCATTGCAAGCGATCCAAGCAGCGGCGTCCGGGATTTCGTCGGGCGCGCCGGTGCCATGGCTTCCGACGGGCTCGTGACTCACGTCGCCTTTACACACTACAACGCGATCCTCGCCCTCAAGGCCGCGATCGAGCGTTCCGGAGAAGCCACATCGGCGGGCGCCATTGGCGGGTTCGAAGGCGGGCTGACGATCGAGACCGCGACCGGACCGCTCACGCTGGAAGCCGGCGGTTACGCCACAATGCCGCTATTCGTCGCGACGGCATCGGGCGGCGGCGGGCTGGAGATTGTGGAGCGGCTTGAGGCGGTTCCTTCTGGCGCCACCTGCTAGCCGTTGTCGCGATCCACGGATCGATATCCCAATCTGGGGAGGGCGCCACAACCGCCGCTCGCGTAAGACGGTCCGGTTGTACGTAACGGTTACCGATCCCGGCTGCGGCCTGGTACCTTGGATGGGGTGCAGCACTGCACCCCATCCCTCTTCCTGCCGGAAACCCCAAACGATCGTCAGGCTTTGGCCGGTGAAGCGGCGCGCGCCATGCCCGCCGCCGCGAGCGCCTGCTCGATGGTGGGCTCGTAGGCCACCAGCGGCGGCTTGACGCCATGGGCGAACAGTTCGCGCCGTCCGGCATGGGTGGTCCCGGTCAGGACGACCTTGACCCCGCGGCGCGTGGCTTTGGCCGCGAGCCCTTCGATCATCTGGACGCCCGTCGAATCGAGGAACGGCACACCGGAGAGGTCGAGGATGAGGGTACGGCTGGTCTCGGGGATGCGCTCCAGCACCGAGCCGATCGACGCGGCGGCACCGAAGAAGAGCGCCCCGCTGATCCGGTAGACGATCACGTCGGGATTGGCGGCGATGGCGCCATCGTAGGGGCGCCGGTCGGCCGGGTCGCCGTCGGCGCGGTCCTCCCACTGGGCTTCGCCCTGCGCTTCCACCGCGGTCGCCTTGGACATGCGATGGATGAAGAGGAGAGACCCGAGGGCAAGGCCGACGACGATCGCCTCGGTGAGGTCGCGGAAGACGGTGAGCGCCAGGGTGACGACGAACACCGCGGCCTCGCCGCGCGAGGCGCGGAAGAACGCGATTACTGCGTGCTTCTCCACCATGTTCCACGCCACGACGACGAGGACGCCGGCAAGGCTCGCCAGCGGGATGTAGCTCGCCAGCGGCGCGGCGATGAGGATGAAGAGCAGGAGAAACGCGGCGTGGAGGATGCCAGCGACGGGCCCGTGCGCGCCAGCGCGGACATTGGTCGCGGTGCGCGCGATCGTCCCGGTGACCGAGATGCCGCCGAAGAGGCCAGAGGCGACGTTCGCGACGCCTTGTGCGGCGAGCTCACAGTTGGAGCGGTGGCGACGGCCGGTCATGCTGTCGGCGACCACCGCGGAAAGCAGGGATTCGATCGCGCCGAGGAGCGCAAAGCCGATGGCGCTCGGCAGGACGGCACCGATCCGTTCGAGGCTGATCTCGGGAAAGGCCGGGACCGGCAGGCTGGACGGGATGCCGCCGAAGGCACTGCCGATGGTGGCGACCGGCAGCCCGAACAGGGCGGTGATCACGGATGCGGCGGCGACCGCGATGAGGAGGCCGGGCCATTTCGGCAGCGCCCGGCGAAACACCGCGATGGTGGCGATCGTACCGAGCGCGAGGCCGACGGCGCCGAGATTGACGGTGTCGAACGCCGACCAGAGGAAGGGCAGCTTCTCGCCGAGCGGTCCGGGCTCGGTTCCCGGCAGGGTGAGGCCGAGGAGATCCTTCAGCTGGCTCGCGACGATGATGATGGCGATGCCGGCGGTGAAGCCGATGATCACCGGATAGGGAATGAACCGGATGTAGCTGCCGAGCCGGAAGAGGCCGAGGGCGAGCAGCAGGATTCCGGAGAGGATCACGGCAAGGAACAGCCCGTCCATGCCGTGTTGCTGCACGGTCGCCGCGACAAGCACGATGAACGCGCCGGCCGGGCCTCCGATCTGGAACCGGCTCCCGCCGAGGGCCGAGACCAGGAAGCCGCCGATGATCGCGGTGTATAGGCCCTGCGCCGGCGACGCTCCGGACGCGATCGCAATGGCCATCGACAGAGGAAGGGCGACGATCGCGACCGTCAGCCCGGCAATCGCGTCGGCGCGGAACTGGCGGAGGCCGTAGCCTTCGCGCAGCACCGTCACCAGCTTCGGCGTGAACAGCTCGACGAAGCTCGGCTTGAGCGGTGGTGGCGGAACGGTGATGTGGACCATGGAGGCGGGAATCGGCGAAGGCCGGCAGAGACGGCCTACATCATTCCGGCCTGCCGTTCACGCCTTGATTTGCATCACGCCGCGCCACGGCGCGCCGGGTCAGCGCCAGCCGAGGGCCGGCGCGACATGCGTCAGGATCGCCTCGATGACGTGGGCGTTGTAGGCGACGCCGAGCTGGTTGGGCACGGTCAGGAGCAGCGTGTCGGCCTCCTTCAGCGCCTCGTCCTCCTTCAGCTGCTCGACGAGAATGTCGGGTTCGGCGGCGTAGCTCCGGCCGAAGACGGCGCGCGTGTTCGCTTCGATGTAGCCGAACTGGTCCCTGTCGTCGCGGCCGCCGAAATAGGCGCGGTCGAGGTCGTTGACGAGCGCGAAGATGCTGCGGCTCACCGAGACGCGCGGCGTGCGCGTGTGGCCGGCGGCTGCCCAGGCGGCGCGGTAGGCGCGAATCTGCTCGGCCTGCTGGATGTGGAACGGCTTGCCGCCCTCGTCGAATTTCAGCGTCGAGCTCTGGAGGTTCATGCCGAGCTTCGCCGTCCATTCCGCGGTGGCATTGGTAGCGGCGCCCCACCAGATGCGGTCGCGCAAGCCCTCGGAATGCGGCTCGAGGCGCAGCCGGCCCGGCGGATTGGGAAACATCGGCCGCGGATTGGGCTCCGCGAAGCCTTCGCCGCGAAGAAGCTCGAGGAAGACTTCCGCATTGCGGCGCGCCATGTCGGCGTCGCTCTCTCCCTCGGGCGGCGCGTAGCCGAAATAGCGCCAGCCGTCGATCACCTGCTCCGGCGACCCGCGGCTGATGCCGAGCTGGAGGCGGCCGCCGGCGATGAGGTCGGCGGCGCCGGCGTCCTCCACCATGTAGAGCGGGTTCTCGTAGCGCATGTCGATCACCGCGGTGCCGATCTCGATGCGTTTCGTCCTCGCGCCGACTGCCGCAAGCAGCGGAAACGGCGACCCGAGCTGCCGGGCGAAATGATGGACCCGGTAATACGCCCCGTCCGCGCCCAGCTCCTCGGCGGCGACGGCGAGCTCGATCGACTGCAGCAGCGCGTCGGACGCAGTCCACGTCTGCGACTGCGCCGAAGGCGACCAATGGCCGAAGGAGAGGAAGCCGATCTTCTTCATGGCGCTATGGAGGCTGGTGGCCGCTGGGCGGGATCGCGTTCATGACGCGAACGGGCGGCAAATGGAAGGGCGCGGCGGTCCTGTTGCGGGCGGACAGCTCCAGCCGGCGTGGGGTCTTCTCTTGGGCGTCCGTCAGGCACGCTCATATCCGAGGGTTTCCAGCGCTTCGCCGTGCGCTTCGAAAAGGCGCGCGAACCGCGAGCCCGGTATGACGCCCCGCCACCGATCGACAGAGTCGCTCGCATCGGCGCTGGTCATGTGATCGAGCGCCGCGGCGTCGACCAGAGCGATCCGCTCGGCCATCGCCTCCGCCACGCCAGGCGCAGGCTCGATCCCCAGCCACGAAAGCAGCGCCGCGAAAGCCGATGCCGGCGCGCGGATCATGTCCTCGTAGCGGAGGATGAGAACCTGCCCCGGCCGGGCCTGGGCGGTGGCCAAAGCGCCAAGGCCGAACGCGATGATGGCGCGCAGCATCGCTTCGTCGCCGCCCGGTTCCCCCGATTCGCCAAACGAAAGAAAGCCCCTACGCCGGTTGAATGCCTTCGCCGAAATGAAGATGTCCCGCGGGTCCCGCAGCAGGAGAACCGCGCGGCGGCGCGGGTCGGCTTCGAGCGCCGGCCGGACAAGGCCGAGCCCCATCGCCTTTTCGGCCAGGAAGCGCGGCGGGCTGCCACCGGCATTGACGAAGAGCATGGCGTAGTCTTCGAGCAGATGCGGGCGGGCGAAGAAGCCGCTCCGCCGCTCTTCGAACCATTGGCCGGCGACCTTGTCGAACGGCTGATGCGGGACGTAGGTCACGCGCTCCCATTCGAGTGCTGCCGGCGCATCCCCGGCCAAGCCGAGCATTTGCCCGGCCACGATGTACTGGGCCATCCGCGTTTCGTGAGGAAACGCCGGGGGCACGCCGATGTGGTCTGAGACGCCCAGCGCGCGCATCAGCGCGGTGCTGCCCGAGCGCCCGTAAGATACCACAAAGAGAGGCACAACGTACTGCATCGTCGGTCCGTCGAGTCACCCCGGAAGTGTCAGCGCGCTGCCGACGCTTCCCGATAGACCTCGACAATACCGGCCGTGAGCTCGATGGGGGAGAGCGGAACAGGCGGGTGCGGCGTTTCTATCTCGCCGCTCACGATCGCGAGGAGCTTTTCCGCAAGGTCGCGGGCATCGCCCGCCGCGAAATGGAGTCCGTCGGTCCCGGGGCGGATCTTCTCGCTCATGCCGCCGATATCGGCGCAGAGGACAGGCACGCCCGCCGCCTTCGCCTCCTGGATGACGACCGGCGAGTTCTCCCACCAGATCGAGGGAACGACGACCCAGTCGACACGCCGCATGAGGTCGATCACCTCCTCGTTGCGATAGGCGCTCCGCTTCACCGCGGGGCCGAGCGCGGCGATCCTGGCTTCGATCGCCGCCCGGAACTCGGGCTGCCAGATCTCGAGGTTGCCGCCGAAGAGGCCGAGCTCGATGGCCCCGGGTGGAAGCGAGGACTGAACGATCAGCATGGCGTCGAGCAGCACGTCGACGCCCTTGAACGGGTTGAACTGCCCAAAGAAGCCGATGACCACCGGCCCTCCTGAGCGGCGTGGCGCGGTGCCGTTCGCCGTAGGCGTGCGCGACGCCGGAAGCGGGTTCTCGGCGACGACGATCCGGTCACGCGGCAGGCCCCATGCACCGTAGCGATCGGCAAGGAAGCGGCTGGGCGAAATGAAGCGATCGACCGATGCCATGCATTCCAGGAGGAGCTGCTTGCGGAGGAAGAACTTGCCCGAGGAATAGTCAGGGAAGCAGGTGCCGCAGTCGGCGTAGTATTCCTCGTGACAGAGACCGCCGGTGACTTTCACCATCTGGCCGTGGTTGTGGCAGATCGCGAGGTACTCGTGGAGCGTCGCCACGATCGGCACCTGCCCGACCTCGGCAAGGATCGGGAAGAGGTCCGCGCCGAAACCCCCATAGTGGTGGACGTGGACGATGTCGGGCTGCGTATTGGCGAGGAGCTCGGACACCTGACGGCGGAGCCGGTCGGGCGAGAAGCTGACGACCCGGAAGCTGTCGATGGCGGGCGGCGCCCAGAGAATTTCGTCGGTGCGACCGTGAAACAGGCCGAAATCCCCGTCATGGCCGAGATGGCGGGGCTCGGCGCGGGCGACGAAGGTCGGCAGCACATCGTCCGCTGCCTTGAGGTTCTCGAACAGGGAAAGCGCCGAGCGCTCGGAGCCGCCGATCGACAGCGCCGGATGACCGTGGCTGACGATCGTCACACGCAGCGGCCGCTCGGCGTGCCGGGCAGACGGATCTAGAACCATGTCTGGTTGAACCTGACGCAATTCATCACCGTAAGGAACCGGTGGCCGGCGCTTGCACGGATCGACTGGCGCTCCAGGTGAAAGATGGCATCGGACTCGACCAGCATGACGCGACGGCCCTGCCGCTTGAGCCGCATGCAAAGGTCGGCGTCCTCGAAATCGCCGCCGACATAGCCGGGATCGAACAGCCCGTCGGGAAAGTCGCCGCGGCGGACGACGATGCAGGCTGCCGTCACCGCCTCCACCTCACGATGGGTGACGGGTCCGCGGACGGGCGCTGCCGGACGCAGCCCCTTGCCCGGGTGGACGGCGACCATCAGGCCGCCCAGCTCGCTCGACGGCTTCAGCTCCATCCCGGCGTGCTGCACCGTGCCGTCCTCGAAATAGAGCCGGAAGCCGACGACGCCGACATCCGGTTCCGCCTTGAGAAGACCGACGGCGTAGGCGACGGGATCGAACCGCGACCAGTAGATGTCCGAGTTCATGATGACCGCATAGTCGGTTTCGACCTGCCGAAGCGCGTAGTTGACCGCCGCGCCGAACCCGACATTCTCGCTAAGGGCGAGGAGCCGCGTCGGCAGCACGAGGTCCGAGCCGCGGCTCTGGATCGCGGCGATCATGGGCTGAGTGAGCTCGGGATCGTCGGACACGAAGAGGAACTCGGCAGGCACCGTCACGCGCCGCTGCGAGGCGAGGTGATCGAGCATGAAGAAGTCGTCGCGGTAGAACGGAAGGATGACTGTCAGCTCCGCGGGACGTGACGGGCCAAAGCTGCGCAGCGTGCCCTCTGCGGTTCGCGTGAAGCCGGCGACGACCTTCTGGAAGACCGGACTGGATGCGATGCGGATCTGCTCCGGCAGCGGGATTGGGCCGTGGAGCTCGTTGAGGATGCGCGCGAACTGGCGCGGATCGAGCGGCACGGGAGCCGAGCGGAAGATGCCGTCGGCCCGCTTTGCGATGAGCTGGATGTTGTCGGGCGCGCCGGGTATCGCCTCGAAGATCGTCACGCCGTGGAGCCGGGTCTCTTCCATTCCGCCCTTGCGATGAATATCCGCCGAAACATCGGGGCGCGCGTTGAAGGCGACCTGATCGTCGGGAACCAGCAGCCGGCAATCCGCAAGCAGGAAGAACGAGGTCCCCGCGCCGGCATTCGCTGCCCAGCCATGGGCGATGAGGCCGGCATCGACGACGAGCGAATAGAAGTCGATGCGAAAATCGGCCGGCCTGGCGCTGGCAGGATCGGACAGTGTCTTGAGGAAGAGCCCGAGTGGCGGATCGGACCGCTCGGCTTCGACCGACAGAAGCTGGAGCTCGATGGCGAGGTAGGGAAGGAAGGCACCCATCGGCTCGCATTCGAGCTCCGCCGCGGCGATTTCGACCCCGCCTCGAACCAATCGGCAGGCGATGGTCTCCCCTTCGGTGATGAGGGTGCGCGCGAGATCGTGCGGGAGCCGGACCGCGCTCATGAACGCCACACGGCTGTCATCGCCGGCCTCATGCCCGGCCTGGGTGGCAAATCGGCTGATGGCGATCGAAACGGCGCTCTGCGCCACCACCGGCAGCTGCAACTCAGCGCTGTCCGGTATCGACACGTCGACGCGGTCCGGAAGCGTTCCCTCAAGTCCGACGCCAAGAAGAATCAGGCGATCCGCGAGAAGAATCGCTCTGTGCACGCTACAGGTCATGCGACTGACGGCCCCCAAGTCCCCCATGACTTAGGACACGGACAGGCTGCTGACACAAGATCAGCAGCGTTCCCGTCCGGTTGGCGGCTTCCCGGTGGGCAGGCTGGGTCCATCAGCCCAGAAAGCGCACGAACTCGGCGATCACGGGTTCGCCAAGGGCCACCTTTCGCAGGAAGAGATGACGTCCGGTCTTCGCGGAGATGATCTCGTCGGCCGTTCGGTAAACGTGCGGGCGCAGGTCCCGGCTGAAGTCCGCGAAGACGGCTCCGCCGGAGCTGTTGGGTATCTCCCCCAGGATCGTGTGGAAATACTGTTCCTCCGGGACGAGAGAGAACTCGAACGATTCCCGGAGCCACGGATCACCGTGATAGGCCGCCAGCAGTCGCTCGACATGGGGCTTCGATAGACCCCACCATCCCGGCCCGTGATGGAGCACGTTCACCGGAGCCTTCCCGCGACCGTGAAGAGCGAGAAGGCGCCGGATGTTCTCGAAGTCGCTCGGGGAGAGGCTGCAGCTGTCCATTCGAACGCCGCGCAGCGATGTGGCAGGCGAGTCCGGGTAGCAGAACTTGTCATAGCGCGCGGCCCGAAGCTCCGCTGGGGCCGGGAGACTCCAGAAGAACTCCTCGGAGCTGGTCGCCCGCTCCCACATCTCGGCGCGCGAGCGCAGCGGGATGGTGTCCTCGCTAAGAACGAAGAAACGAGTGTAGTCGCTGCGCGTTGCGTTGGCTGTCTCGAGGCCGCCGACGATCGCCCTGACGATACTGAAACCGCCCCAGAAGATCGGCCGACGTTCGGAAAGCAGCGTGACGTTGCTGCGCTTCGATGACAGGTCGGCATAGGGAGATATGTCTATCTTGGCATCGATATGCACGTAGAGGTCGACATCCATGCCCGAAAAATACTCGGCAAGAACATCGATCCCGCTGGGATTGCCCAGATAACCCAAACAGACGATCGCGACCCGCATTCCGGCGTCCTATCACGCGCATTGCATGCGATGAAATCCCCAGCACGGGACGTTGCACAGTCCGCGAGAATGGCCCGGCGGCTTACGCCGTTGCGAGGTCCAGCGCCCAAGCGATCGCTTCGCGCACCAGCGTGCGGGAAGCCGTCCAAGGGCGCTGCCAGTTCGGAGCGTCCGACGGGACAACGAAGTTGCCGAACACGAACGCATAGTCCTTGTCCGTCGATGCGTAGACCTTGGCGTGCTGACGCACCGTGTGTGAAAAGGACTCGATATCGACCACGGTCGTGCCGGGCGGGGAGAAGATGCTGTTGAGCATGCCCGAACCGGAGGGGCCGACGATCGTTCGCGCATGGGCAAAGATGCGCATCTGCTCATGAAGCGAATGCACCTCCGGGTGCACGATCGAAAACCCGAGCCCGGTCACCATCGTTTCAATCAGGCCCTCATTGACGAGCTGGCGGACTCTTGGCCGAGACGGGCCGGTCAACGCGCGCGAAATGTAGAGCCGGGCCGGCCGGGCCGCGTCTTCCGGGCCGGCGGCTAGGCGACGCAGCCGCTCCTTCGTCCGGGCGTCGAAGAACCCCTCCTCGGGCTCCCCGTGGACGAAGTGGATCGTGCGAAAGATGTCGCCACATACTTCACGGACAGAATACACCGGGCGATCGGGCAGTTTCAGCAATCGCATCGCTTCGAGGGCCGCCGGCGTGCGCTCCGGAAGGACATACACATCGAAGGGCGGCAACTGTGCTTCCTTGAGGAAGAGGAAGAGCGGAAGGCACCGGATCAGGAACGCGCCATGATTGCCGGGTTCTAGGTAGGGGATGAACAGCGCGACACGATCATAGACGCGAGGCGCGTCCGGCCGACCGGCGAAGAAAGCAGCTCCGTCGTCGGTGAGGACGAACCCCTCGTGATTGTGGCGGTTCGCCACGCCGAGGCGCTCAAAGGCGTCGCCGTTTCGCAGGCCGGCGCCGCCGACGCGGCCGTTCTCATCCAGAACCGTCCGCCAGCCGATGATGCGCGCGCGATCGACACGGTGAATCCGGCGCGACGGAACTGCGAGCCGTCCGCTGCCCGTTCCCCGCAGGCATGACGAATCCTCGGGTGTGCCGAAGATGCGCGATGGAGGACGAAACTCCTCAATCGCCCCTTCTTCCTCCCAAACGATGGTCCGCTCGTCGAAAGCGAACTCGCGGGCGACGGGCAGCTTGTGGATGTGGAGATTATCGAGGCGGAAGCCGCCATCGGAGGGCGCGCTCTCGCGGAGCGTCAGAACCTGATGAGGGTTGAGCATGAACCGTCCGCCGCCCGACGGCGGCGATCCTTCCCCAGCCAAGGTATGCCTGACTTTAGGGCGCGGCGGGTTCGCGCGGTCAAGCCCATTGCCTACCGGCTCGCCAGCTCGTTCAGCGCGGCCTGGACGGCGGCGAGGACGCCGGGTTCGGACAGAGCGTGGCCGGCGTTTTCGGCGATGACGACGCGCGCGGTCGGCCATGCGGCGGCGAGGGCGAAGGAGGTTTGCGGCGGGCAGAGGAGGTCGTAGCGGCCCTGGACGATCACGCCGGGAATGCCCGCGAGGCGGCCGGCGTCGCGAAGGAGCTGGCCGGGCTCGAGGAAGCAGTCATTCGCGAAATAGTGCGCCTCGAACAGCGGGGTTCGCGGCAGCGGTTCGTGCGGGGCGTGGCTGACATTGCTCCGGCTCACGACCGGCCGGACCTCGGAAAGAACGCGCTCGGTGTCGTGCCAGCGCCAGCGCGCCGGGCGATGGATCGCCGGGTCGGGATCGAGGATGCGCCGCCAGTAGGCGCGGAGCGGGTCGGCGCGTTCGGCGTCCGACAGAAGCTCCAGGAAATCGGCGTGAAGCTCGGGCCGGAGGCGCGCCGGCGCTTCGAGGAACGCCCATTCGAGCTCCGCTCGGGTTCCGAGGAACACCGCGCGCAGCACGAGGCCCGCGACGCGCTCGGGGTGGCGCTCGGCATAGGCGAGCCCGAGCGTGGCGCCCCAGGAGCCGCCGACGACGATCCAGCGCTCGATCGCCAGTGCCGCACGGATGGCTTCGATGTCGGCGACAAGCCGCCAGGTGTCGTTGGCGTCGAGACGATCGGCGGGGGTCGACCGGCCGGCGCCACGCTGGTCGAAGAGGACGGTGCGGAACCGCGACGGGTCGAACAGCGCCCGCTGCGCCGGACGGCAGCCGCTGCCGGGGCCGCCATGCAGGAAGAGGAGCGGGATGCCGGCCGGGTTGCCGACCTGCTCGACATAAATCTCGTGGCCGCCGCCGACGGCGAGCCGGCGGACGTCGAACGGATCGGGCGGCGGACGATCGGTATCGATGGAGGCACCCGTGGGTTCGGAGCGCGGTCGGCGGACTTACGCCACCGGATTGCGGCCTTCGCAAGCCCCTCGGCTCAGCCGACGGGCTCGACCCGGCCGCTCGCGGCCGAGCGGGCGACGGCGTCCAGCACCATCATGTTGTCGATGGTGTCCGCATTGGCGAGCGGCACCGGCCTTTTCTCCAGCACCGCGTCGGCGAAGGCCTCGACCATCAGCCGGTACTGGTCGACCGCTGGCAGCTCCTCGACGGTGCGGTGGCCCTTTGTGTCGGACACGACGATCAGCGTCTCGGGGACGCGGTCGCCCTGCCCCGGGATGATGGCGCGCGGCACCTCGATGACGCCCTTCCGCCCGATCACGGTGTAGAAGCCGAGCCCCTCGGCGGCGAAGGACGCGGTGACGAGGCCGACCCGGCCGGCGGAGAATTCGAGGATGGCGCCGGCGGTGACGTCGACGCCGAAGCGCTCGTCGCGGTGCCACCAGCCCCGCACGGCGGCCGGCCGCTCGCCGAAGATCATGCGGCAGACCGAGATGCCGTAGCAGCCCATGTCGAGAAGCGTGCCGCCGCCGAGCGCGGCCTTGAAGCGGACGTTCTCCGGGTCGTCGCGGCCGACGATGTCGGCGGAGAGATGCGCGCGGACTTCGACCACATCGCCGATCGCGCCGGCGGCGATCAGTTGGCGGACTCGCTCGTGCTGCGGGTGGAAGCGATACATGAACGCCTCCATCAGCGGCGCTCCGGCGGCCGAGCAGCCGTCGATCAACGCGCGCGCCCCCGCGGCGTCGACGGTCAGCGGCTTCTCGCAGAGGACGGCCTTGCCGGCCTTAGCCGCCCGGAGGCTCCACTCGGCGTGGAGCGCGTTGGGGAGCGGGTTGTAGATCGCGTCAACATCAGGATCCGCGATCAGCGCCTCGTAGGACGGCAGCGCCCGCTCGATGCCGAGATCGGCGGCGAAGCTAGCGGCCGCATCGGGGTTCCGGCTCGCCACCGCGGCGAGGACGCCGTTCCGCGAGGCGGCGATCGCGGGCACCACGGCCGACCGGCCGATCGCCGCGGTGCTGAGGATGCCCCAGCGGAGCTTCCGGCTCATCGGGCGAACCGCGTCATTGGACCCGAGCCTCCGGGCGCCTGGCGCCGGCGGGAAGCGCGCCGCTGATGATCATGCCGAGCACCTCGTCCTTGGTGACATCGCTGGTCATGGCCGTGCCGATGAGGCGGCCGTTCTTCATCACCGCGACGCGGCCGGCGAGATCGAACACGTCGTGGATGTCGTGGCTGATGAGGAAGATGCCGATGCCCTCGCGCTTCAGCTGCTTGACGAGGTCGGCGACCTGCTTGGTCTCGGCCGGGCCGAGCGCCGCGGTCGGCTCGTCCATGATCAGGATGCGCGCGTTGAAATGCACCGCGCGGGCGATCGCGACCGACTGGCGCTGGCCTCCGGAGAGCGCCTTTACCGGCTCCTTGAACCGGCGGAAATGCGGATTGAGCCGGCCCATCACCTGGCGCGTCGCGGCCTCCATGGCGGCATCGTCGAGCGTGCCCCAGCGCGACCGCAGCTCGCGGCCGAGGAAGAGGTTGGCCGAGGCGTCGATATTATCGGCCAGCGCCAGCGTCTGGTATATCGTCTCGATGCCGTAATGCTTGGCGTCGCGCGGGTTGTTGATGTGCGCGGACGCGCCGTTGACGAGTATGTCGCCGGAGTCGCGGCGCACCGCGCCAGACAGCACCTTGATCAGCGTCGTCTTGCCCGCGCCATTGTGGCCGACGAGCCCGAGCACCTCGCCGCGGGCGAGCTTCAGCGAGACATCCTCCACCGCATGGACGCCGCCGAAGGCGACGTGGATGTTGCGGAGCTCGACGAGCGGCGTGTCCTTCGCGTCCATCTCCGCCTCCCTTAGGCCGTGCGTCGCCGATAGTAAGTGTCGATCATCACGGCGAGCACCAGCACGACGCCGACGACGATCTGCTGGATCGGCGTCTCGAGGCCCATCAGCACCATGCCCGACTGCAGCGACTGCATCAGGAGCGCGCCGAGCAGCGCGCCGGCGATCGTACCGACGCCACCGCCGAGCGATGTGCCGCCAATGACGGCGGCGGCGATGGTGTAGAGCTCGTCGAGCGTGCCGGTGTTGTTGGTGGCGGCGTTGAGACGCGCCGTCGCGATCGAAGACGAGATGCCGATGAGCGCGCCCATCAGCATGAACACCTTCATGGTGACCCATTTGGTGTTGATGCCGGCAAGATTCGCCGCCTCGGGGTTGCCGCCGATGGCGAAGACGTAGCGGCCGAAACGAGTGCGCCGCGCGATGAAGGTCATCGCCACGGCGACGCTGAGCGCGATCAGCACCGGATAGGCTAGGCCGTGCGGGATGAAGAGGCTGCCCTCCTCCGGCCATTCGATCCCGTTCTGCGCCGCGTAATTGCGGGCGATGTTCACCGGCCAGGGGTAGTTGTTGACCACCAGCACCACGCCGATGACGATCGCGCAGCCGATGACGGCGAGCGTCACCTCGGCCCAGACCGGGCGCGGCGTGAACTTGAAGCGGAGGCGCTGGCGCCGCGCCATGAACAGCGCGCCGGCGATCAGCCCGCAGGCCAGCAGTCCGACCGCCCAGGTGAGATTGGCGCCGAGCGCGCCCGACGGGCCGCCGCCGATCAGCCGGTAGGTCGGGTCCATCGGCGCGATGGTCTGGCCGCTGGTGACCCACCACGCCGCGCCGCGCCAGATCAGCAGGCCGCCGAGCGTGGTGATGAAGGCAGGGACGCCGAGGAAGGCGATGATGAAGCCGTGGAGGCCGCCGATGATCGCGCCGGCGACGATGCCGACGAGGACGGAGATGATCCAGATCGACCAGTGGCCCAGCTCCAGCCATTCCGGCAGGAGCCGGACCTGGGTGAAGGCCATCAGCATGCCGACGAAGCCGAGGACGGAGCCGACCGAGAGGTCGATGTTGCGGGTGACGATGACCAGCACCATGCCGGTCGCCATTACCGCGATCGACGAGAACTGGACGGAGAGGTTCCAGAGATTGCGCGGCGTCAGGAACGCGCCGGCGTCCCAGTCGAAGGGGCCCGAGCCCAGCCGCCAGGCGGAGAGCATGTGGAAGGCGATCCAGATGACGGCGATGGCGCCGACCATCCCGATCAGCCGGACGTCGATTTCGGTCGCGCCGACGAAACCGCGCAGCACGCGCGCGGGACCGCTACCCTGCTGATGCGCACGCGCAGCCGGCGGCAGCGCCGCCCCGGCGTCGTCCTTGTTTGCCACGGTCAGCCCTCCCCGACCGAAGTGGCGATCCGGCGCCGCGAACGGCGCCGGACCTCCTTTCTACTATGGCTCAGTCGCAGGCCGCGACCTGACCCGCCGGCACGCCGGCGCAGACCACGGCCTGCGTAACCCAGCCGGCATCGATGACGATGTCGAGGTTGTCACGGGTGATCGGGACCGGGGCGAGCAGGACCGAGGTCATGCTCTCGCCGCGCGGACCGTCGGTGAAGATCACCGCGCCCGGAATGTCGGCCATGGCGGTCCCGCCGGCCAGCAACAGGGCGATCTCCGCCGCGTTGCGGCCGAGCTCGCGCGCGTCCTTCCAGACCGACACGGTCTGGGTGCCGAGCGCGATGCGGTTCAGCGCGGCGTGATCGCCGTCCTGACCGGAGACGAAGACCGAGCCTGCGAGGCCCTGCGCTTCCAGCGCGGCGATGGCGCCGCCCGCGGTGCCGTCATTCGACGCCACCACCGCCTGGACGTCGTTGTCCGCGGCGGTCAGGAACTGCTCCATGTTGCGCTGGGCGTTGGCCGGCAGCCAGCCGTCGGTATAGGCCTCGCCGACGACATTGATGTCGCCCGCGTCGATCGCGGCCTGGAGCACTTCGAGCTGACCCATATGCAGGAAGTCGGCGTTCGGGTCGGCCGCGTTGCCCTTGATGAAGATGTAGTTGCCGGTGGGCTGACGCTCGAACACTGCCCGGGCCTGCATCCGGCCGACCTCGACATTGTCGAAGGTGATGTAGAAGGCGTCCGGATTCTCGATCAGGCGGTCATAGGCTATCACCGGGATTTCCTCGGCCACCGCCTGCTCGACCGCAGGCATGATGGCGTCGGTGTCCCAGGCGACGATGATCAGCACATCGGCGCCCTGGGAGATCAGGTTCTCCACGTCGGTGAGCTGCTTGGCCGCGGACGACTGCGCGTCCGCAGAAATGTAGGTGGCGCCTGCGGCCTCCAAGGCGGCAACGATCGCCGCTTCGTCGGTCTTCCACCGTTCTTCCTGGAAATTCGCCCACGAGACGCCGACGATGGTCTGCGCCTGGGCACCGCCCGACAGGGCGGCCATCCCGGCCGCCGCCAAGCAACCTATCAGTACCTTTCGCATGTCCTTCTCCCTGTCCCTCGCATGACGACCGCCCGGCTGGGCGGTCACTGGTACCGAAGCAGCAGGTTCTCCAAGTATTCCTGCTGACCGGATCTCGGTTGCGGCTCGACCGGCTTCCTTCCGAGCCTTGCGGCGATCGCCTCGAGGCTTTCCTTGCCGGAAAGCATCGCGCGCGCCTCCGCAGAGTCCCAGCCGGCGTAGCGCTCATCGACGAAGCGCTGCAGCGCTCCGTCCTCGATCATCGCGGCCGCGGCGATGGCCGCTTTGGCGCAGCCGTCGAGCCCGCCGATATGGCCGAGAAGCACATCGCGCGGATCGATCGACTGGCGCCGGATCCGCGCATCGAAATTGAGGCCGCCCGTGGTGAAGCCGCCGCCGCGCAGCAACTCGTAGAACGGCATGACCAGCTGGGCCGGGTTGGTGGGGAACTGGTCGGTGTCCCAGCCCGACTGGTCGTCATTGCGGTTGATGTCGATCGAGCCGAACACGCCGAGCGCGGTCGCCATCGCGATCTCGTGCTCGAAGCTGTGGCCGGCGAGGACGGCGTGCGCCGCCTCGATGTTGACCTTCACCTCGTCCTGCAGGCCATAGCGGCAGAGGAAGCCGTAGACGGTCGCGACATCGAAATCGTACTGGTGCTTGGTCGGCTCCTGCGGCTTCGGCTCGATCAGGATCGTGCCCTTGAAGCCGATCCGGTGCTTGTGCTCGACGAGGAGCGCGATGAAGCGGCCGAGCTGGTCGAGCTCGCGCCCGAGGTCGGTGTTGAGGAGGGTCTCGTAGCCCTCGCGCCCGCCCCAGACGACGTAGTTCTCGCCGCCGAGCTGGTGCGTGACCTCGATCGCTGTCTTCACCTGCGTCGCGCCATAGGCGAACACGTCCGGGTCAGGATTGGTGGCGGCGCCCGCCATGAAGCGCCTGTCGTAGAAGAGATTGGCGGTGCCCCAGAGGACGCGCTTGCCGGTCCGGGCCATGCCCTCGCCGAGATAGCCGGCCATCTCGCGGACGTTGCGCTCATACTCGGCGAGGCTCGCTCCCTCCGGCGCGATGTCGCGGTCGTGGAAGGTGAACCACGGCACGCCGAGCAGCCTCAGGAACTCGAAGACCGCGTCGGCCTTCCGCCTGAAGTCGGCGATCGTGCCGCCAGCCCAGGGCAGGCTCATCGTCCGCCCG
The DNA here is from genome assembly GCA_026126025.1 of Bauldia sp. Classification (GTDB taxonomy): domain Bacteria; phylum Pseudomonadota; class Alphaproteobacteria; order Rhizobiales; family Kaistiaceae; genus JADLGL01. Next base: position 60,178 of record JAHCJZ010000002.1, read on the forward strand.
CCGAACGGGTCGAGCCCGTCATAGCCGAAGCTGTGCCAGTAGCAGACCGCCGGCCGCAGCAGGTCCTCCAGCCGCTTGCCGAGCACGACGCGATCGGGGTCGTAGAACCGGTAGGCGAAGGGATCGCGGCTCTCCGCACCCGCAAAGACCACCGGCTCGCTGCGGCCGAACAGTGCGCTCATCGGCCGGCTCCCTTCAGGGCGGGGTAGAGACGCCTGAACCGGGCGTGGGCTTCTTCGTAGGCCGGCACGAGCGCGGGTTCGGGCGCCACCGTTTCGCGGATGGCCGGAGGGGTGCAGACCGCCGCAGGGTCGGCGCCGGTCGCGGCGATCAGGCCGAGGCGCGCGGCGCCGAAGGCAGCGCCGAAATCGCCGTCGGCGGGGACGGCGATCGGCAGGTCGAGAACGGTGGCGAGCAGACGCGACCAGTAGCGAGAGCGCGCACCGCCGCCGACGATGGTCAGGCGTTCGATGCGCGCTCCCGTGCCAAGAAGGGCGTTCAGGCTGTCCCTGAGGGCGAACGCCACTCCCTCGACCACCGATCGGGTCAGATCGTTCCGCGTCGTCGCCAGATCGAGGCCGGCGAACGCGCCGCGGATCGACGCGTCATTGTGCGGCGTCCGCTCGCCGCCGAGATAGGGCAGGAACGTCACCGGCGACGGCGGCGCGAGCGCGTCGCCGAGCTGCTCGACCAGCGCGCCCGGCGGCGCACCGGTGACGCCCGCCAGCCATTCCAGCGAAGCGGCGGCGGAGAGGATCACGCCCATCTGGTGCCATTTGCCCGGGAGCGCGTGGCAGAAGGCGTGGATGGCGCTTTGCGGGTCGGCGAGGAAGCGGTCGGTGACGACGAAGAGGACGCCCGACGTGCCGAGCGAGACGAAGCCGGCGCCGGCTTCGACCGCACCGACGCCGCAGGCGGAGGCGGCGTTGTCGCCGGCTCCGCCCGCGATCGGGATGCCGGGCGGCAGGCCGAGGCGCTCCGCGATCGAGGGCCGTAGCGCTCCGGCCTGCGCGGTGCCCTCGGCGAGCGACGGCATTTGCTCCTCAACCATGCCGGTGGCTTCCAAAAGCGTTTTGGACCATTGACGACGGCCGACATCGAGCCAGGCGGTGCCCGACGCGTCGGACATGTCGCTGATCGCCTCGCCCGACAGCCACAGCCGGACGAAATCCTTCGGCAGCAGGACGCGCCGCATCGCCGAAAACGTTTCGGGACGGTGGCGCTGCAACCACAGCAGCTTCGGCGCGGTGAAGCCGGGAAAGACGATGTTGCCGGTGATCTCGCGGAAGGCGGGATCGGCGTCGAGGAGCGCGGCTTCATCCGCCGCGCGCACGTCGTTCCACAGGATCGCCGGCGCCAGCGGCTCGTCGTCGGCGCCGAGCACCGTCGCGCCATGCATCTGGCCGGAAAGGCCGATGCCGCGCGCGGCCGCATAGGCGTCGGGGCTCGCTTCCCGCACGGCGGAGAGCGCCTGCTCGACCGCCGCGAGCCACGCCTTCGGATCCTGCTCGGACCACCCGGAGCGCGGGCGCAAGACCGTCAGCGGCGACGACCCGGCGGACAGCACTTCCCCGCTGTCGCCGATGAGCACCGCCTTCACCGACGACGTCCCGATGTCGATGCCGAGATACATCAGCACGTCGCCTCCCTGGCTTTCGCGATGCCGGTCACGGGAGGTTCTCCCGGAAATAGACGTCGATGCGGATCCGCTCCTGGCCAGGCACCAGCGGTCGGCCGTCGGCCTTCGCCTGGATGACGCGGATGGCGCTGCGGACCTCGTGGCCGGCGTCCTGGTTGATCAGCGCGTCGAGCGTGCCGGACATCAGCGCCTTGCGCGAAGCCGGCGTCAGCTCATGCGCGATGGCGACGATCTCGTTGGCGCGCCCCGACCGTTCCAGCGCCTCGATGACGCCGCGCGTTCCGGCGCCGAGGCTGTAGACGCCCACGATGTCGGGGTGGCGCTCGAGAAGACCGGCAAGCGCGGCGGCGGTCGGGCCGGCCTCGTCCCGCCCTTCGACCGGCGGCAGGATATCGAGGTCAGGGAAGGACGCCCGCAGGACCTGCTCGAAGCCCATGCGCCGCTCGACATGGTCGCGCAGCAGCAGCGAGCCGGCGACGATCGCGACCCTGCCGGGCTTGCGGATGAAACGGCCGAGCAGCGTCCCCGCGGTGCGGCCGGCGGCGGTGTTGTCGATGCCGGCAAAGTGGAGGCGGCGCGAGGTCGGCACGTCCGACACCAGCGTCACGACATGGATGCCGCGATCGGCAAGGTCGTTGATCGCCGCGCGCACCAGCGGCGCGTCGGTGGCAACCACGACCACGCCCATCGTATCGGCCGGGTCGACCGCGCCGAGCGCCTCGACGAGCTTGGCGCCGTCGAAGGCGGGCACGACCTTCATGTCGACATGCACCCGACTGGAATCGGGGTGCTGCGCGATCGACCGCACCTCGGCCTCGAGGCCGCGCATGAAGGTGCCGGGGCCGTCAGGCACGACGAAGGTGATCGGATAGGTGCGCTTGCGCGCAAGATTGGTGGCGGCGAGGTCGCGCCGATAGTCGAGCCGGTCGATCGCGGATTCGACGCGCTGAACCGTCGCCGGCCGCACCCCGGCCCGCCCGTTCAGGACGCGGTCGACCGTCGCCAGGCTCACGCCCGCTTCCTTCGCCAACTGGTGGATCGTCACCCTGCCCAAGCGCACCCCTCCCCCGCGGACTAAACACCGGCGTGTGAGGTACGTCAATCAGAAGCACTCGCAGAATGGCTGGTAACGAGGACCAATGCTTGCGGGACTTGGCTGATAAATGTGCTGATTCAGCAGATTATGTTGTGATGTGCGCACCTCATTCTGATGGCCTCAATGAGGTTAATGCGGCCCGGTCTCCCTCTTCCGTCATTCCGGCGAAGGCCGGAATCCAGCGCCACACGCTCTGATCTTCGTGTGGTCCTAGACCCCGGCCTTCGCCGGGGTGACGAGGGGTGAGTGTGAAGAGGTTGGTAGGCGAGCGCGCGGCTTGCGCTCAGGCCATCAGGCGCGCGGTGAGCGCCGCCGCCGCGGACTCAACGCCGAACTCGCGAAGCAGCTTGGTCAGGCGGACGCCCCAGCGGGCGATGCGGTCCGCGCTGGCGTAGGAGCCGTCGATCTCGCAGCGCATCGCCTGGACCACGTCCTCGATGACGAGGCGCTGGTCGATCGGCAATTGCCTGACCGCGTCGCATTCGACGAGCTGCGCGAGAGCGGCGCTCAGGCTGCCCTCGGCGGTGCGGAAGGGATGCTCTTCGGACGGCGTGGTCGTCGCCATGGCGGCAACGATCTTGTCCGTGATGTCCGGTCTCAGGGCGACGATGCCGTCGATGCGGAACGCTTCGACCACGATGCCGTGAATCTCGGAGAAGCGCGAGCGCAGCTGTGCCAGCGCCTCTTCCTCGACCTCGACGGTCGACTGGCGGAGCGCGGCGCCGCCGGTCCGGGTGTGCACCCGGTTCTCGGTGATCTTGCCGGCAAGTTCGGCGGCCTTTTCCTGAAGCAGGAGAAGGCCTTCGGACCCGTTCTCGACGGCGTGAATCAAGCTGGCGATGCGCTCCAGGCCCTGGCGATACGCCGTCTCGGCGGCGACGTTCAGCATCGTCGACAATTGCTCGTCGCCGACGCCGCCGGTCGAGACGACCCGGTCCTTCACTTCAAGGAAGGCTGACCGGAATGCCGTCAGGCAATCGGACTCCAGGCTTTGAAGTTTACGCTCGAGGATATCGCGCTTGTCCGTATCCACGGGTGACACCACGCAACGACGCAACGCACGGCCCCCTCCCCAAGGAACACCGCCATTGTGACGCAATAGGGGACCTTCCGCCGACGCTCCAGCGCCGGACGCAAGTGCGGTTAACGGGAACCGCGCTTGAGGAGGTCCGCTAGGCCGAACCGATCGATGGCACGCGCGGCATAGCGCTCCTCGCCCGGGGTCGGTTCGCGGCCGACCAGATCCGCCGACCGCGACGTCCAGGTCGGCCGGCCGATCGCCTCGTCCAGCGCTTCCGGCCCGGTCCGGGACGCACCGCGCAGGCCCGTCACCACGCGCTCGGCATCGGCACGAAGCGATCCATAATCGACATAGGCGACGTCGGTGCCCGCGAACTGCTGCGTGAAGACGAAGTACTGGCAGCACCAGATCGCGACGTATTTCTCGACCTGCGTCCCGGCCTCTTCAAGCAGCAGCCGAAACGGGCCGAGGAAGTCCTCGGCCAGCGCGTCCTGCTGCAACAGGACCAGCGGATCTCTCAGCCAGACCCACGCATCCATGGCGAGCTTGGACGACGCGACATCCAGTGGATGACGGACGAGGCAGACGACTTTCACCTGCGGGAATTGGTCGGAGATCGCGCGCGCCGACATCAGGCAGTGGATGTCCTTGACGAGCACGGCAGCCCGTCCGGCGTTCTCCGGGCCGGACCGCTGGTCGCGATAGAAGCCGCCGAACACCGCCTGGTAGAGCCCGAGATAAGCCTGGGGGACAGCTCCGCGGCGGATGTAGCGCAGCAGAGGCTCGCCGCTGAGGACGGGATTGAACGCCGCGTGGGCGGGCTCGAAATATTCCGCGAACGCCCGGTCGTGATTGACGAGGCCGCTGAGCCAGGTCGACCCGCTTCGCCCGTCGCTGACGATCCAGATCGATTGCGGGGATTCCGGCTCTGTTTCCGGCTCGCCGTCGACATCCTCCATCGGCGCGGCCGACGGATCGCGGCGCGAGTAGAAGTCGCTCTCGCCGACGCGGCGCGCGGCGAAGGCGCTTTTGCGCAAGGCGTTGCGCACGGCAGCCTCGGAGCCCGGGCGGAACCGCTCATGCGTTTCGACGATCACGCACCGCGTCCTGTCGAGCCATGGGCCGGGCGTTTCGAACACCTCCTTCTCGGCGCCCTCGATATCGACCTTGAGGATGTCGATCGCATCGAGGTCGAAATCCCGCATGATGGTGTCGAGCGAGAAGCCGCGGACCGTCCCCTCCGGCGAGGCGAAGACGCGCGTTCCCCACGCGCCGTCGAGGATCTGGAGTCCCAGCTTCGCTTCGGTCGGCCACAGCGCCCCTTCAATCAGCGTGACCTGCGGAAGGTGCGCGCAATTCTCCACCAGGAGGGCGAAGTTCGCGGGATCGGGCTCGATCGCGATGATCAGCGCATCGGGAAACCGAATGCGGAACCAGGCGACCGAGTACCCGACATTCGCGCCGGCATCGACGATCACCCTGACGCCGTCGGGCAGGTGATGGCCGTATTCCCCTTCGATGAAGATCTTCTCGAAAACGATGGGATCGGTGTCGTGCAGCCGAACCTTGAGCGGCCTGGGGAGGCCGGGAACCGTCACATCGATGGCCGCAACCTTGTACGCGCCGGCGATCCGGGGCGGGATCTGCGTTCGTCCACCCCCGGAAGGCATAAGGTTTCTCCTGCTGCGCATCGCCGGCCGAGGCTATGAAGCGCTCGGCGACGGTCGGGGTTGTATCATGGGCGGGCGTTCCGCGGTCGGCGGAACCGCACCGTTGCACCGTCCGATGGAGGCGGGTTCACATTCTCCAAAGCATGGTGGTCCGGCGCGCTGTCGATGACGCATATTTATGCTAGGTCGCAAGGATGTTCGGGAGCGGCGGCGGGCCAGCATGAATCCTGGCGAGATGTGCAATACTGAGCTGATCGACCTGCTGCGCTCCCTGCGCGGGCGACGGGTCCGGTTCTTCGCCAATCGCGGCAACGCGGGCGACGGCGTGATCGCCGCGGCGACCTATCAGCTGTTCCGGAAGCATCGCATCGATTTCGAGCCGATAGAATTCGGCGCGGCGCTCGACGGCGAGGTCCTGGCGCTGGGCGGCGGCGGCAACCTCGTGCCCCTCTACAACATGATCCGCAAGACGCTTCTCGCTTACGCCAACCGCGCCGAGATGATGATCCTCATGCCGCACACGATACGCGGCCACGAAGACCTTCTTGCCGGCCTCGGCGACCACGTCCACGTCTTCTGCCGCGATGCGGTGAGCTACGTCCACGTGCTCGATCACGCGCCGAAAGCGCATGTCTATCTCGGCCACGATGTGGCCCTCCACCTCGATGCCGCAGCGATCCGCAACAGTCCGCACGTCGCGGAGTGGGAGGCGGTGTATCTGCAAAGGACGGGATCGCGACACTACGGACCCACGCCGGTTTTCGGCCGGAACGATCCCGAGCGGAAGGTGGCGCTGCCGCCGGGAACCGACATCTCGTCGCTCTACCTCTTTGGCGAGCAGCCCGGTCAGGCTGAGCTGAGCACCTATTGCCTGATGCGCGCGATCGAGAACGCGGCGCTCGTCACGACGGACCGCCTGCATGTCGCGATCCTCGCGGGTCTCATGGGCAAGGAGACCCGGCTCCATGACAATTCCTATGGCAAGAACCGCGCGGTCTATCTTCACAGCATCCGGCGGTTTCTGCCCAGCGTTACCTTTGTCGATACCGCCGCGACACGCTCGGCGGCGTGATCGCGAGCGCGGCCGAGAACCCGACAGCCTCCACACCGATGTCGCAACGTCCGCGATCGGCCGGACGCAAGAGCTTGGGACGTAAGTGCAAGTCTTCTTCACGATCGCCTCGGCCAACTACCTTGCCTCGGTTCGAACGCTCATGCAGTCGCTGCGCAAGGCGTATCCCGACGCCCCGCGCTATCTGTTCGCCGTCGAACCATACGCTCCGACGATGCGGTCGGACGAGGCGGAGGTGGTCGCCGCGTCGGACATCGGCATCCCCGATTTCAGCCGGCGGGCGTTCGGCTATTCGGTGCTGGAGTTCAACACCGCGGTGAAGCCCTGGTGCTTCACCTGGCTCGCGCAGAAATACCCCAAGGCGCGGATTACCTATTTCGACCCCGACATCATGGTGTTCCGCAAGCTCAGCCATGTCGACCGGGCGCTCGCCGACGGCGCGGCGATGGTGCTGACGCCGCACATCACCGAACCGCTCGATTCGGGCTTCACGCCCGACGACCTGTCGATCCTCAAATCCGGCACCTACAATCTCGGCTTCCTGGCGCTGCGTGCCGATGCGCGAGGGATACCCGCCTTTCTCAAATGGTGGGCCGACAAGCTCCGCTACGACGCCGTCGTCGACATCGCGGCGAACAAGTTCACCGACCAGCGGTGGATGGATCTTGCCCCGTCCTTCGTCGCGGCGGTCAACGTGCTGCGCCATCCCGGCTACAACGTCGCCTACTGGAACCTGCCGCACCGGCCGGTGTCCCGGGCGAAACAGACGCGGGAGTGGCTGGCGGCGGGCAAGCCGCTGCATTTCTTTCACTTCTCTGGCTATGACCCGGACAAGCCGGAGGTATTGTCGAAGCATCAGGATCGGCTGTCGCTCGCCACCGGCAGCAGCCAGCTCCGGTCGCTCTTCGAGAGCTACCGGAAGGCCTTGGTCAGGAACGGCTGGGAGCACCACTCCACCACCGAATACGGGTTCTCGCGCTTCGCGCCCGGCCGCCGCATCCACGCCCGGATGCGGCGCATCCTCCTGACAGCCGACCGCAGCGCGGCCGACGGCACGCCGGCGGACCCGTTCGCCGGCAACGGCGATTGGTTCGACGAGCGCGATCCGGCCATCGCCGACGAGCCGGGCTTGACGCGGATCGCGCGGGCGACCTGGGAGAGCCGCGCCGATCTCAGGAACGCGTTCCACATCGCCGACCCGACCGGTCGTCGCCGGTTCATCGAATGGTTCCGCCAGCGCAGCCCAATCGAGGAGGGAACCGATGCGCTCAGCATCGACGCCGCCGATCGGCTGCTCGGAGCCACGCAGCCTGACGTCCCGGCGCGACCGGCAACGCGGGAGTGGCTACGGCCGATCCGGGGCTGGCTGAACGAACCCTATCCCGGGCCGGCGCGCGAGGCGCGCGACTATCTTGCCGAAACGCGGCTGTTCCCCGCCGAGGGCCGGGACATCCCGATCTCGCGCGGCATGCTGCTCTTCCTCGACGCCCGCGACGATCTCGTGGAGGCCTTCGTCGACGAGAAGGGCATCCGCGCGGAGGCCTATGTCACCTGGGTTCTGTCGACCGGTCTTGGGGAGGGCCTTCATCCGGCCTGGCTGCCGGAGACGCTTTTCGTCTGGCTCACGACGGAGGCCAGCGATGACATCTGCCCCCTGTTCCGCCTCCTTGCCAATTGCCTCCTCGACCAGCCGTTTCAGGGCTTTCACAATACGATGCCCGCCACGGCCCTCAGATGGCTCGTGGCAACACGCGGGCGGGCGATGGCAGAGCGGCTTGCCCTCCCCCGGGCGCTGATCGAGATGGCATTCGATCGGCCTGCCTCCTTCTCGGTCGAGAGCGGCGCCGACGATCCGCCGCTGCCTTGGTTCTTCGAGGCCGTTCGCGAACAGCGCCCCGACGTCGCCGCCACCTACGACATCTCGCAGGTGGACGGGCGGCGGCGCCTCGTCCTCTGGTATCTCCTCTACGGGGCGCGCGAGTTCGGAACGGGGATTGCCGAGCTCGGCCGTCCGCTTCAGGCCTGGCTCGATTTTGCGCCGACGCCCGAGCAGCTTCCGAACGGCGCGGATCTGCTTGCCGCCGCGGAAGGCTTGACGCGCGGCACCGAGGGCACGCCGGGTCTGGCCGCGCGGCGCCTCGAAACCTGGTTTGCCGCCATCGGCTACACCAGGGTGAGGGGATCTGCCTTCGAAGACTGGCTGAGCCTCGACAGCGAAGCCGCCGCGGCAGCCGAGGCCAGGCCCGCCAACGCGTATGGGCCACTGGTGCTGATCGGGCTCGTCGGCTCGCCGTCCGGCCGCGGCGAAGACCTCCGCATGACCTCCGCGGCCCTCGACGCCGCCGGGGTGGCGCATGACGTGGCCGATCTCGATTCGCTCCAGAAGGACGGTGCGAAGACGCGATGCGTCATCGTTCACCTCAATGCCGACACGGCGATGCGCGACTATCATGCGCTCGATGACGGCTTCCCGAACGCCTACCGCATCGGCTACTGGGCCTGGGAGCTCTCGCGGTTTCCGACCAAATGGCTGGGCGCCTTCGCGGTCTATGACGAGATCTGGTGCTCGACCCGGTTCGCGTTCGATGCCGTCCGCGCCGCGACCGACCGGCCGGTGCGCCTGATGCCGATGGCGGTGCAATTGGCCGAGATCGCCCCGCGGCGCGACCGCAAGGCCTTCGGCATTCCCGCCTCGGCTTACACCTTCCTCTATACCTTCGATCTGAGTTCCTATGTCGAGCGCAAGAACCCGACAGCGGCCATCCGGGCGTTCATCGCGGCCTTCCCGCGGTCGCGGCAGGATATCCGCCTCGTCCTCAAGGCATCCAACGCGGAGCACTATCCGGACGCCTGGAACCGACTGGTCGAGGCCACCGCGGGCGACCCCAGGATCGATCTTCGCAACGCGACCTATTCGCGCGAAGCCCTCACGCGCCTTCTCAACAGCATCGACTGCTACGTATCGCCCCACCGCTCGGAAGGCTTCGGCAGGGGCCCGGCGGAGGCCATGCTGCTCGGCAAGCCGGTGATCGTGACGGGCTATTCGGGGAACATGGACTTCTGCTCGGAACGGAACAGCCTCCTCGTCGACTACGAGCTGGTCGAGGTCGGCAAGGGACAGTATGTCGACTGGGAGGAACAGGTGTGGGCCGAGGTCGACGTGGCGCACCTCGCTCGGCTGATGGCCTGGGCCGCCGACAACCCGGCCAAGGCCGCGGCGATCGGCGCCGTGGCGCGGAAGGAGGCTATGGCAGCCTTCGACAAGCGGGCGGCGGGGGCAAGGATACTCGACCGCATCGCCGCATTGGGTGCAGTATCGCCCGCCTAGTCCGGCGCGCCGGCGAGGCGGCCGAAGCGCGGGGTCTCGTCGGACGGGGACTGAGGCAGCCGCGGCCTGTGTATCGGGGTCAGTGCTTGGGGGGATGATTGGCTCGCATGCTCTACGTCGTCACCGGCGTTGCTTCGTCGGCCGACGACATCTTCGGTGACCTCGCGTTCCAGCTGGGAAGCGACTCCAGCCAGTTCCTCTTCTGGATCGACTTCAAGGATCCGTCGCTGGTGGGCCATCTCCGTCACGCGGTCCTCGGGACGCGATCGGTGGTGTGCATCGCGCCGAGCGCGGTCTGGGGCGGCTCCAGCGTAGCGCGATCCATGATCGCCGCGCTCGGCTATGCGGTCGAGAAGATGAGCGGCTGGGACCATCTGATGTTCCTGTCGATGGCGGACATTCCGCTGGTTCCCACGCACGAGCTCGAAGACTGGGTCGATGCAACGCGGTCGGTCGACTTCCTCGGCCATCGCTGGAACAACTGGTCCAACGAAGCATACAAGCCGGGCCACCACATCATCGGCGAGCCGTTCGAGACCTACGAATACCGGCTTGTCTCGCCGCGACCGGGCGTCAACGTCATGGTCGCGCATGAAGTGGCCGGCAAGTTCACGGATCCACTGATCCGCGAATTGCGCCTCTGCAACGAGCTGTTCGAACGATACTCGGTGACGTGCACCGACGAGATCGGCACCGACCGCATCTACATCTATCCGCTGTCGCCCCACGTGGCGGCACTTCGCGACGACTTCGTGGCGCGGTTCGGCTGGCTCGCGGGGCGGATGTGGGTGCGGCTGTCGCGCCGCGCGGTCGAATCGCTGCTGTCGCTGCCGATCAGCGCCTTCCTCAACGAGGTGTTCGCCACGGTGCTGATCGCGGATGAATGCCTGTTCCAGACCGCGATGCTGGTTCTCGAGAAGACCGGCAGCGGTCCGCTCGAGATCGCGTGGACCGGCTATCATTTCAACGACGGCACGGTGATCGACGTCCATCCCGGCAATTTCCGCGGCATTCTGGCCGCGCGACGACCGCATGATTTCTTCGTCCGCAAGCGGCGGCGCGGCGATCGCGAGCTGCCGGCGATGGTGAACGAGCTGGTCGGCCGGCGCGCGGCGGGATAGCCGTCCGCGACCTCAACCGGACCCGCGCGAGCGCCGTTCCACCAGGATGAGCGCGGCCGCGATGGCCCCGCCGAAGACGAGCCCTTCGACGCCGCCGAGGAAGATCTCCGGCCAATAGCCAAACGCCGCGTTGGCAAAGAACGGCGCGAAGGGCGCAAGGGCGCCGGTGTCCGACAGGGTCGCGGCAATCCGCTCGAGACTGCCGGCCATCAGCCGGCCGCCGACGGCGACCACCATGAGTCCTGCAACACCGCCGGCGACGGTTGCTCCGAGCAAACGATGGCGATCGCGTCGCCCGGCGACGAAGCCGAGGACGAGGAGGCCGCCGACGAAAGCGCCTGCCGCCCCGCCGGTGATGCCGACCGGTGCCTCGCCGAGCAGGAGGTTGAAGGCGTCGAGCCCGAGGAGCCGGCTGATCTCCCCCACGGCAAGGCCGCCGATCGCGGCGCCGAGAACATGCACGAGCCGCAGGCCGGTGAATGCGGCGGCGATCGAATAGCCCAGGCCGACCCCCAGCCCGGCAAGGCCGCCTACGAGCACGTTCAGCGCCAGGAGGAGAGCCGCAAACGACGTACCGCCCATTTCGGCCTCCGCCGGCAGGATGAGGAGTACGCCGTAGAGAACCCCGCCGACCAGACCTGCCACTGCGCCGCTGATGGCGGTCGCTGCGGTGGTAGCCACGATGCCAGCGTGATGCCGCGCCGGGGTGACCGCCGCCGCCGCCATTCGCGCGTGCGGGGGATTCGATGCGGATGCTCCCATCGGCTCCGACTCCGCCGCGACCGCGGGGATGAAACGGTAGCCATGCTTGGGAACGGTCTGGATGAAGCGCGGCCTTGCCGCGTCGTCGCCGAGCTGGCGGCGCAGCGTCTTGATGCACTGGGTCAGCGCCTCGTCGCCCACGGCCACGTCGCCCCAGATCTCGGCGAAGAACCGGTCCTTGGCGACAAGCCGCCCGGCTTCGCGGACGAGGAGCACCAGCGCATCGAAATAGCGCGGCGGGAGGTCGACTGGATCGCCCGCGCGGCTCAACCGCCGATCGGCCACGTCCAGCCTGAAATCGCCGAAACGATAGACGGAGTGCCCGCTCACCAAAACATCACCCTTCGCTCATGCCGCTTGCCGACCGGCGCGGTAGCGCACTGCCCGCTGGGCGGCATCAGGCCGGAGGATGACGGTTTTGGTTCGAGGAATTGGCTACGGCAAGTGCGCCATTGTGATGGCGTCGGCGATGCTGCTGGCGGCGTGCAGCGATCTCGGAGACCTCGCCAGGCTGCCGGCGCGGACGGCGCCGGAGGACGTGCCGTCCCGGCGGTCGGCCGCGACCGCGCAGGCATATCTGCCGACCGTCGAGGCGGCTGCCGCCGCCGTCAGGCAAACCCTGGTCGATCAGAACCTCCCCGGCCTGTCGGTGGCGGTTGCCGTGGACGGGCGCGAAGTCTGGGCGGAGGGGTTCGGCTGGGCCGATCTCCGGCGCGGGGATATGGTGACGCCCGAGACGCGCTTCCGGGTCGGCGACATTGCCGCCCCGATGACCGCGGTTGCGGCCGCGGTTCTCGCCGAGGGCGATGTGCTCGACCTCGACGTACCGGTCCAGACCTACGTCGCCTTTCCCGCGACCGCTGTTCCGATCACCACCCGGCAGCTGATGAGCTCGCAGTCGGGGCTCCGCGACCTCGCGGCCGAGGAGCAGGAGATGATGCGCCAGGATGTCTGCGTCGACGATACGAGCCGGCTGGCCTTCTTTGCCGATGACGACCTTGCCTTCACGCCCGGGACCGACGCCCGCTATTCGACCTATGGCTGGGTGCTGGCCGGCGCGATGATCGGCGCGAGCGCCGGGGAGCCCTATGCCGCTTTCATCGCCCGTGAGGTGTTCCGGCCGCTCGGCATGACCGGCACTGTTCCCGACCAGGTCAATGGCGGGCTGCCGGACGTGGCGACGCTCTACTACCCGGTGATGATGGCCAACACCCGGCGCGGCCTCGAGACCGCGTCGCGCGTCAACCTCAGCTGCCTGCTGCCCGCCGAGGGCTTCCTGTCGACGCCGTCGGACATGGTCCGGCTCGTGACCGGCCTGACGGACGGATCGCTGCTCAAGGCGGAGACCGTCGACATGCTGTTCACGCCCGCCACGCTCGACGACGGCACGTCGACCGACACGGCGCTGGGCTGGCAGGTCGGGTCGATTCTCGACGCGTCCGGCGGGCAGCCGCTCCGGTTCATCGGCCGCGCCGGCGCGGTGTTCGGCGGGACGGCGACGCTCCTCTTCCTGCCGGAGCATCACGTTGTCGTCGCGGTGGCTACCAACGTATCCTGGGCCGACACCGAGACGGTCGCCGGCAGCATTGCGCGGCTCTTCGCGAAGGCCCGGCCGGCTGTGCCCTAGGCCGGAAGGATGACCACGCGGGTGCCGAGCGGCACGCGCTCGTAGAGGTGGATGATGTCCTGGTTGAGAAGGCCGATGCAGGCGCTCGACACGCCGCGGCCCAGCGAGGACGGGTCGCTCGTGCCGTAGATCGTCGCGAGCGTGTAGACCCCGTTCTGGTAGAGATAGAGCGCGCGGGAGCCGAGCGGGTTGTTGAGGCCGGGCGGCATGCCGCCGCGCCATTCGACCAGCGACGGGTCGCGCGAGATCTGGCCCGGCGTCGGCGTCCAGATCGGCCAGTGCGCCTTCCGCTCGATGAAGGCCTCGCCGCTCCATTCGAAGGCTTCGCGCGGTCCGTTGACGCCGTAGCGGACCGCGGTGCCGTCCTCCATCACGTGGTAGAGGTGATGGGTTTTGAGATCGACGACGATGGTGCCGGGCGGCTCGTCGCCGGTGTAGTTGACGGTCCGCCGCAGGTAGATCGGATCGACCTGGCTGATGTCGGCGGCGGGGATCGGATAGGGTTCGTCGGGCACCGGCCCGTAGATGCTGGTGTCCACACGGCCAAGGCCGAGCCCCCCGGCGCAGCCGCCAAGCAGCGACGCGGCAGCGACCGAACAGGCCGCGCCCGCAAGGAACGACCGCCGGCCGATCAGGGCCGGTGCGAGGACGGCTTCAGCGTTGTGGTTCACGGCATCCCCCAGCACAGGTTCGGGCGGATTATGCCACGCAATCACGCCCGGCGCATATATCCCATAATCGGCGGACCGCGGGGCCGCATAAACCCACGATCCAACCGGGTCGTGGTGGGTCAGATCCGCGCCACCGGCGGCACGTAGTTGGTCAGATCCTCGTCGGCGACGATGATCGTCCGTCCCTCTTCGGCGGACTTGTAGAGCGCCATCAGGATCTCGATGACCGCGACGCCGTCGGCGAAGGTTTCAATCGGCGTGCGGCCGGTGCGGAAGCACTCGACCATGTGGCGGTTCTCGTCGGTGTAGCCGTAGACGCCGGCCTCGTCGTCCGGCACCGGCATCAGGCCCATCTCGGCGTTCTGCTTCTCCAGCATGTCCTCGCCCTGCGCGCCGCTGACGGCGCGCGACATGAAGACCTTGAGGCCGGTGGAGAGCGTCGAGAACTCCATTGCGTATTCCGGGCCAAGCAATTCGAGCTGGATGCGGAGGCCCGGGCCGACATAGGCCCAGGAGGTCGTCCCTTCGACGACGACCTCGCGGCCTTCCTCGTCCTCGAAGGTGACCATGGCGCGCGCGAAGTCCTCCGACGGGCGCACGGCGTAGTCGACCGCGGTTCCCATGCGGGCCTTCAGGTCAGCGATGTAGCGCGGCTGCGACCATTTCAGCGACGCGACGGCGCCGGTGGCGCTTTTGAGCTTCAGCGAGCTTCGCGGGGCGCCCGGGGCGGTCAGGAGAAACCGCGCCACCTCTACCGAGTGGCACATCATGTCGAGGAGCGCGCCGCCGCCCTGCTCCGCCCCCTGCCAGAACCACGGCTCGTGCGGGCCGGAATGCTCCTCGGCGGCGCGGGCGAGATAGGGGCGTCCGGTGGCCGGCACGGCGCGCCGCCAGATGATGTCCTTGCCGCGCAGGACCGCGGTGGAGAACATCTGGTTCTCGAGATAGCCGTGGTTGAGCCCCGCGCTTTCGGCGAGCGCGAGCATTTCCTTCGCTTCGCTCAGCGTGCGCGCCAGCGGCTTCTCGCACGCCACGGCGAACACCCTGCTCCGCCCCGATGTCACCGCATCGGCGATGGCGCGCATGGTGGCGAGGCGCGTCGGGTTGGGCGAGAGGATCCAGATCGCGTCGACGTCGTCGGCGGCGAGCAGCGCCTCCAGCGTCGCGTAGGGCCTGCACGCGCCGAGCCCGAGCTCGGCCACCGTCGCCGCCAGCTTTTCGCGGCGCGCCGGCGTCGGGGAATAGACGCCGGTGACGTCGACATTGCGCACGCCGAGGAGGGAGCGGAGGTGGAAATGGGCGATGAAACCCGCCCCGATCATGCCGATCCGCAACGTCTGGCGAGGCGTGAAATTGCTACCCATGGGTCCTGCGTCTGGTTGTGGCGGCGCGCGCCGTGCTCGCGCGCACGATGAGTTCCACTGCGGCCTCGACACGGTCGGCCGGGGATGGAGAGCCCTGGAGAAGGGAGATCATCATCCGCATCGATTCGCTGCCGATGGCGCGGCGCGGCTGGCGGATGGTGGTGAGCGGCGGGTCGGACGATTCTGCATAGACGAGATCGTCGAAGCCGACGACGGAAACGTCGTCGGGCACGCGCTGTCCGCGGGCGCGAAGCTCGTTTACCGCGCCGATCGCCATCTCGTCATTGGCGGCAAAGATCGCGGTGAAGCCGACGCCTGCCGCGCCGAACGCCGCGACGGCGTCGCGCCCACTGCTATAGTGGAAATTGCCGTTGAAGATCAGCTCCGGGCGGCGCTCGATACCTGCTGCGGCCAGCGCTTCGAGGTAACCGGCCTGGCGTTCGTGCGACATCACCAGCCGCATCGGTCCGGTCAGGTGCGCGATGCGCTGGTGGCCGAGGCCGATCAGGTGCTCGACCGCGAGGCGCGCGGCCTTGCGGTTGTCGATCGCGATGGTCGGGAGGTTCGCCTCCTGGAGCTGCTCCAGCGCCACCACCATCGGCGGCAGCGGACCGTCGGCCAGCCCCTTCGGCAGCCAGCCGGTCATCAAGATTAGCCCGTCGGCCTGGCGGTTGCGCACCATCTCGACATAGCGGCGCACGCGCGCGTCGTCGTCGCCGGCGTCGCCCATCAGCACGCGGTAGCCGTTGGCGAAGGCGTGCTCTTCAACGCCGCCATAGATGTCGAGATAGAACGGGTTGGAGATGTCGCGCACCAGAAGGACGACGTTGCCGGTGGTCTGGCGGCGGAAATTGACCGCCTGGCGGTTCGGCACGAAGCCGGTCGAGCGCACCGCCTCCAGCACGCGGGCGCGGGTCGCTTCGGCGACGCGGTCGGGCTGGGTCAAGGCGCGCGACACCGTCGCGGTCGACACCCCCGCAAGCTCCGCGACCTTCCGGATGTTGGCGCCGCGCATCGCTACACCCTGAGCTGCCTGCTGCGGCCATAGAGCAGCATGAGAAGGAGGAGGACGCTGCCGAAGATCAGCTGCCGGCCCCAGAATTCGAGCTCGAGCGTGGTGAGGACGCTGGTCAGCAGCGTCAGCGCGATCGCCCCCAGCATGGCGCCGAAATAATTGCCGGTGCCGCCGGCCAGCGAGACGCCGCCGATGACGACGGCAATCACCGACGGCAGCACATACTGGTCGCCGACCGAGACGAAGCTGTTGCCGGTATAGCCGATCACCAGGACGCCGGTGATGCCGGCGAAGAAGCCCGACAGACCGTAGAGCAGGATGCGCACCAGCCGCACCGGCAGGCCGGCGAGGATCGCCGCGCGCTCGTTGGAGCCGATGGCGTAGATCGCGAAGCCGAGCTCGGTGCGCCGCAGCAGGAACCACATCACCAGCGCCACCAGCGCCCAGACATAGAGGATGCCGGGAAGGCCGAGCAGAAACGGCTGGTTCACGAAGGAGCTCAGCGCCGGCGCGGCATTGCCGGAGGGAATGCCGCGGGTGATGACGGTCAGCCCGCCCTGCACGACGCCCATCATGCCGAGCGTCATCACCAGCGGCGGAATGCGCAGCAGGGTGACGCCGAGCCCGTTGACGATGCCGATCAGGAACGTCGCGCCCGAGGCGACGAGGAACGCCGGCACGATTGCGCCGTTCGCGCCGGACATGACGTTGCCGGCGAGGACCGCGCCGAGCGAGATCATCGCGCCGACGGAGAGGTCGATGCCCTCCCGCCCGCCGATCACCACGAGACACTGCCCGGCTGCGACGATGCCGAGAAGCGCCGACACGGTCAGAAGACGCGTGACCTGGTTGCCCTGCGCGAAGCCGGGCGAGAGGATCTCGCCGATGCCGAGAAGCGCGAGCACGGAAAGCGCAGCCAGCACCAGCGGATTGGAAAGGACGGCGCGGGTGCGGCTCATGCGAGCCCCCTGCCGCGGCTGTCCTGCCGGCGGGCGATGAAGACGCCGCCGGCCAGCGCGGCGAGCGTGATCAGGCCCTGGATCAGGGTCTGGTACTCGAAGGGCGGCTTGGCGAAGAAGACGACGTTGCCGATCATGCCGATGACCAGCGCGCCCAGGACCGAGCCGAAGGCGCTGCCCTTGCCGCCGGCAAGCGCGGTACCGCCGACGACGACGGCGAGGATCGAGGAAAGCGCCAGCGTGCGGCCGAGCAGCGGATCGCCGCTCGCGGTCTCGCCGGTGAGGCAGAGCGCGGCGAAGGCGGAGAACAGGCCGCAGAGGACATAGGCGCCGATGCGGACGCGCGCGGTGCGAAGGCCGGTCTGGAACGCGGCCGCGCGGTGGCCGCCGACCGCCGCGACATGCTTGATGAAGGGCCGCGCCGCGATGAGTGCGACGACGAGCAAAGCGGCGGCGTAGATCCAGTAAATGACCGGAATGCCGAGGAGCGCGCCGCTGTAGGAGCGCCAGTAGATCGCCGGCACAGAGCCGCCCGCCGTTGGCATGACGAGAAGCGCCAGCGCACCGAACAGGATGCCGGTCGCAAAGGTCGTCACGATCGCCTGGAAGCGCAGCAGCGCAACCAGCACGCCGTTGAAGAGGCCGCAGGCGATGCCGACGCCGACACCCGCCGCCATGCCGACCAGCACCGCGTCGAGATCGGCCCCTAGCGCGGTGATCACCGTGACGGTGACGACGTTGACTAGTGCGGCGGTCGTGCCGACGGAGAGGTCGATGTCGCCGGCGAGTATCACATAGGTCTGGCCGATCGCCGCCAGCGCCACGGGGAGGAACACGGTGAGATTCGACTTGATGACGTTCGGCGTCATCAGGTTCGGCTGGAGGATCCAGTTGACGATCACCAGCACGATGAGGGCGGCGAGCGTCACCAGCCAGACCCGGCGCGACAGGAAGCGGAGCGCCGGATTCATGCTGCCTCTCCATAGGCGGCATGGGTGAGGTGGAAGCTCGTGAGCGTCGGCCCGGACAGCTCGGCGCTGATGCGGCCGGAGTTGAAGACGAGGATGCGGTCGCAGAGGCTGAGAAGCTCGGCGTCTTCGGAGGCGTAGAAGATGATGCCGACGCCTTCGGCCGCGAGGCCGCGGATCAGGGCGAAGAAGTCGGCCTTGGCGGCGAGGTCGATCCCCTTCGCCGGGTCGTCGAGGAGGAGGACGCGCGAGCCGGTGGCAAGCCAGCGGGCGATGAACACCTTCTGCTGGTTGCCGCCGGAGAGCGAGCCGATCGGTGCCTCGAGCGAAGCATAGCGCGTGTTGAGCGCCTTCACCGCCGCCTCGAAGCGCGGGCGGAGCTGCCGCGGCCAGAAGACGAAGCGCCGCTCGCGGACGATCGCGGCGGGCGCGAGGTTCTCGAAGATCGAGCGCCCGTGGAGCGCGGCATCGCGCCCGCGGTCGCCGGAGACGTAGGCGAAGCCGTGGCGAATGGCGGTTGCGGGCGAGCGGATCGCATGCGGCGCGCCGTCGATTTCGATCGTGCCCCTGGCGAATGGCAACGCACCGAACAGGCCCTGCAGCAGCGTCGACTGCCCCTGCCCCTGCAGGCCGCCGAGGCCGAGGATCTCGCCCTCTCCCAGCGTGAGCGTCACGTCATGGAGGCGGCGGCTCGTCGCGTTCTTCAGCGTGACCAGCGGCTTGCCGGCCGAAGCCGGCTTCGCATGCTCGACCCGCTCGCGTATCGCGGTCTCGCCGACCATCGCATGGACGACCTCGGTGCGGTTCGTCTCCGACGTGACGAAGGTCGCCGCCGTCGCGCCATTGCGCAGCACGGTGATGCGGTCGGCGATGGCGAAGATCTCGTCCATGCGGTGCGAGATGAAGATGATCGAGACGCCGTCGGCGCGCAGCTTGCGGAGGATCTCGAAGAACACCTCGACCTGGCGGCGGTCGAGCGCCGCGGTCGCCTCGTCGAAGATGATCAGCCGGTGGCGGCGCGACAGCACCTTCAGGATCTCGACGAGCTGGCGCTGGTCGGCGCTCAGCCGTCCGACGAGGGCGTCCGGCGTCAGACCGGGTCCGGCGACGGCGGCGACGCGCGCCAGCAGCGTCGCGGCGTCCTCGCGCTTCCTGCGGCCGCTGAGAAAACCGCCGCGGCCGGTGCGCTCATCGCCGAGGAAGATGTTGTCGGCGACGGTCAGCTGGGGAACGAGCGAGAGCTCCTGGTAGAACAGCCCGATTCCGAGGCGCTCGGCGCTGCGCGGATCGCTGAGCGCGACCTCGGCGCCGTCGAGATGAACGCGGCCGGAATCGCGGGCGACGGTGCCGGCGATGATCTTGCACAGGGTCGACTTGCCGCTGCCATTGGCGCCGAGAAGCGCGTGGATCTCCCCGGCCTCGACCCGAAGCGCGCCGTCGGACAGGGCCGTCACGGCGCCGAACCGCTTTGCTACCGCGCTGATATCGAGAAGTGGCGCCATCGC
This sequence comes from Bauldia sp., assembly GCA_026126025.1. Taxonomy (GTDB): domain Bacteria; phylum Pseudomonadota; class Alphaproteobacteria; order Rhizobiales; family Kaistiaceae; genus JADLGL01. The sequence goes on from JAHCJZ010000002.1 coordinate 79,996, forward strand.
GACCGGGTGTTGATCCGCGCCCATCTTGCTGACCCGTCACCCAAGAGCAACGGCACCGCCCCCGCGGCAAGGCCGCGCCAGCGAAGCCATGTGGAAGACGTCCAGAAAAAGCGGACCGGGCCGCGGGGGCGGCCCGATCCCGGGAGGACTACTCGAAGAACATCGCCTCGGCGTCGTCGATCGACAGCACGTCCGTGACCGACCAGTGGCCCGGCTGGCCCTCGGCCGCCGCGACCGCGTCGGCAAGGTTGGTGTTGTCGATGAAGGGGATGTCGAGGAAGATGGCGTTGCCATAGACACCGCCGAAGATGTCTTCCTCGAACTCCCCGCCGAGGAGGCGCAGCACCGCGACGTTGAGCGCGGAGGCCATGACGCCCGGCGGGTTCACCGACGCGCCGGAGTTGTAGCCGCCCGCGGACCACAGATCGAGGAAGTCCTTGCGGACCTCGCCGGTCGCCACGATGTCGGCGGTGAGGCCGGCGGCGACGATCGCACGCCACGCGCCGGCCGCCATGCCGTCCTGCACATAGACGCCGTCGATGTTGTCATAGGTGGCGAGGAGGTTCTGCATGGTCTGCTGACCCTGCGCCTGGTCCCAGTTGGCGTTGGTCTCGGTGAGGACCGTGATGCCCGGGGCGGCGGCGAAGGATTCGCGGCAGCCGGCGACGCGCATCTCATTGGCCGGATGACCGGCAAGGCCCTGTATGGTGACGACATTGCCCTCGCCGCCGAGCGCCTCGACGAGCCAGGCGCAGCCCTTGCGGCCGTAATCGGTCTGGTCGATGCCGACATAGATCGCGTCGGGCGAGGAGACTTCGGCGTCGGTCGCGATCACCAGGATCTCGGCGGCCGCGGCCTGCGCGAAGATTGGGTCGAACGCGGTTGGGCTGTTCGGGTTGATGATGATGGCGTCGACGCCCTGATTGATCATGTTGCGCACGGCGCCGATCTGGCCCTGGACGTCGACGTCCGAGCTCTGGATGACGAGATTGACCGTGACGCCGCGCTCGGCCCAGGCGGCCGCGGCGGCCTGCGCCTCTTCGATCATCTGGGTGCGCCATTCGGAGCCCGTCCAGCCATTGGACAGGCCGATGGTGAAGCTTTGCGCGGACGCCGTGCCGATAGTGGCCACGAGCGCGGCCGCTGCAAGACCGATAATCCTCATGAACTCCCTCCTGTGGCCATGAATGGCGGTCCGCAGATCCCTCCCCCGCAGACCGGATGCCAAGGATGTAACCGGTTACATCGGGAGTCAAGACGGCGAAGCGAGCACTGGGGATGCGCCTTGCACCCTCCGCCCGGGCTTGTGATCTTCGCCCGCGCGAAGCGGAAGGGAACGCCGATGTATGTCACCCTCGTCCATGTTCATGTGAACGCCGCCGATGTCGACGCCTTCATCGCGGCGACGCGGCGGAACCATGAAGCTTCGGTCATGGAGCCCGGCAATCGCCGCTTCGACATCCTCCGCTCGAAGGACGACCCGACCCGCTTCGTGCTCTACGAGGCCTACGCGACACAGGCCGACGCGACCGCCCATAAGGACACCGCGCATTATCGCGCCTGGCGCGACGCGGTCGCCGGGTTCATGGCCGAGCCGCGCGCCGGCGTGGTCTATGACGGCCTCTTCCCGAGCGGCTGATCGATGAATCCCTTCGCCGGCATTGCGCCGTTCTCACTGTCGCGGCTGCCGCGCATCATCTTGGGCGCCGGCACGGTCCGGCAGCTTCCCGAGACCGCGCGTGCGTTCGGCACGAAGGCGCTGCTCGTCACCGGCACGCGCTCGCTGCGCATGTCGGCCCACTGGGCGCCGCTGACGGCGGGCCTTCGCGAGGCCAGTATCGCGTGGGAGGAGCTGGCGGTTTCGGGCGAGCCGTCGCCGCAGCTGGTCGACGGCGCGGTGTGGGCGCTCCACGACCGGGCGATCGAGGTGGTGATCGGGATCGGCGGCGGCAGCGTGCTCGACGCCGCCAAGGCGATCGCCGGCCTGTTGCGCCCCGGCAATTCGGTGATGGACCATCTCGAGGGCGTCGGCCCGGAGCTGCCCTATCGCGGACCCGCCGTCCCCTTCATCGCCGTCCCGACGACGGCCGGCACCGGCAGCGAGGCGACGAAGAACGCCGTGCTCAGCGTTCACGGCGCGGACGGCTTCAAGAAATCGTTCCGCGACGACCGGCTCGTCGCCGAATACGCCATCGTCGATCCGGACCTCCTCGCCGGCTGTCCGCCGGAGCTGATCGCGGCCGACGGCATGGACGCGCTGACGCAGCTTCTGGAGTCGCTCGTCTCGACGCGCGCCAGCCCGTTCACCGATGCGCTGGCGCTGTCGGGCCTTGCGGCGGTGCGGGACAGCCTCGCGCCCTGGTTCGAAGGGCGCGGCGACGTGGCGGCCGCACAGTCGGGCATGGCCTATGCCGCCCTCCTCTCCGGCATCACGCTGGCGCAGGCCGGCCTCGGCGCGGTGCATGGCCTCGCCGCGCCGATGGGCGCCTTCTTCGACATCCCGCACGGCGTGGTGTGCGGAACGCTGGTGGCGGACACGACGCGCGCCAACATCGCCGCGCTAACGGCACGCGTTCCGCAGAGCATGGCGCTCGCCAAATACGCGACGGCCGGCCGCGTGCTCGCGGACGATGATCGCCTCGGCGACGCGGCCGCGCGCGATGCGCTAGTCGCGACACTCGATACGTTGACCGCGCGGCTCGCGCTGCCGCGGCTCGCCGCCTACGGTATCGGGGAGGACGATATCGACCGCATCGTCGCCGCGTCCGGCGGTTCGAGCATGAAGACGAACCCGATCGTGCTCACGGCGCCCGAGCTCGCGACGATCCTCCGCGCGCGCATCTGAAGATCGCGTCAGTCGAGATCGCGGTTACGCATCCAGTCCGCCAGGCGGCTGAAGGCGGCCGCGAGCTGGCCGCGCAGATCGGGATCGGCGACGACCTCGTCCAGCGCGCCGGTCATGCAGAGCATCCAGGCATCGCGCTCGGCGGCGCCGATCGCGAAGGGCAGATGGCGTGCGCGAAGGCGGGGATGGCCGCGTGCTTCCGAATAGCGCGGCGGGCCGCCCATCCACTGGCCGAGGAAGCTCTTGAGCACGTCCTTGACCGGCCCGAGGTCGTCGGCGTGCATGGCGCGGATGACCGCCGCCTCCGGCAGCGTGCTCATGCGCGCGTAGAACGCGTCGACGAGACGGTCGACCGCCGGCTGGCCGCCGATGCGGGCAAAGAGCGTGTCGCCGCCGGGTGTGTCCATGCGCGCCTCCGGGATCGGGCGGAGGCTTTACCGCACCCGGCCCGCGCGGCGAAGGGCTACGACAGGCGGAGGCGGGTATCCGGCGGACAGATGCTGCGGATCTGGTTGACCAGGACCGAGAGCTGACCCTGCCGCGAGATGTCGAGCTTGGAATAGGCCTCGCGGAGATAGGAGCGGACCGTGGTTTCCGCGAGCGCCAGGGCCTCGGCGACCTGCACGGGCGCGGCACCGGCGCCGACGAGGGCAGCGACCTGCGCCTCCGCGGGCGAAAGACCGAGCCTCGTCAGGACCTCCACGGTTCCGGCACGATGAGCCTCCGGCTCCGGATCGGCGATGACGAGGATGGTGTCCACCGGAACGTGGGAGAACATCCATGCCGGCGACGGTTCGACGGCGTCGATCGGAATGGCGCGCCCGATGAGCGGCCGATAACCTTCGCCCCGCGGCACGGTCAGAAGGGCATGGCTGCGTTGCCGGGCGGCGGTCACTGTCTCGATCGCGGCCTGGCCTTCGGGGACCCGGCTTTCGAGGCGTCTGCCGACGACGCGGAACGCATCGCAGAATAGCCGCTCAGCGGGCTCGGTCGTCGCCAGCACGCTGCCGTCGCGGGCGAGGAACACCGCCGCCACGCCGGCTTCTTCCAGGGCGATGCGCCACGCGGTCGCTTCGTGAGCCGCGCCCATGACGCGATCGGCGATCGCCATGCTGAGGCCGAGATGCTCGCTGATGGAGGCGATGGCGCGCAGCTCCTCGGGGGAGAACGCCGCGGCGCCGGCGAAACGGTCGATCACCAGCATCGCATTGTGCCCGCGGTCGATCGAGATCTTGGACGTCGCGCAATCGCCAAGGCCGTGCCGCGCCTGGAAGTCGAGCGCGAACTCGCGGAACGCCAGCGGGTCGAAGGAACGGGCGAGGTCGTCGGTCACGACGCCGGACGAGAAGCGCGGGTCGCCCAGCGTGGCGACGACCTGCTCGCGCGGGCAACGCTTCTCCCATTCCTCCGCGAAATAGGCCTCGATCAACTCGTCCTGGCCGGGCATGCACAAACGGTCGCCCGTCCGCGGATAGGCCCAGAGTGACGCGAAGCGCGCGCCCAAGGCGCACGCGATGGCTTCAAGCGTCGCCGACCAGCTGTTCCGGCCAAGCGCAGCCCCATAGACCAGGTGCAACACCTGGTCGGTCTTGACGGCTTCCATCCTCCCGGCCTCGTCGGTGTGCCGGCTCCGGCGTCTTGTGTGCGCCGTGAGCTATTCCTCCAATGTCTCCGGGCTCTCTTGCGGAGCCCTGGAGTTCCCGCTTCACACGAAAGTGAAACACGGCGTGCTGTTACGTGCAACCAACTTCGCCGCGTTCGGCCGCACTTTTTCTCGCCCGAACAGTTTTCGCTGCGTCCCCCAATTTTGGGGTGTTGCCCCGGACGACCAAACGCTAGGTCTAAGTGGCAAAGGGCGTGTCTGAAACGCCCGCGCGGCGCTTCAGAAGATGTGCCCGTATCCTCCAAGAACTGGTCCGTGAACCAAGCGTTCAGGGGCCTTTTCTTGCTGCTTGCTTGTCTGCCGCCGGCGAAGACCGGTCGCGTCAATTGCCCTGATAGATGCGTCCGTTGGGCATGAGCGATCCCTCGAAGAGGGCCCCTTCGGTGATGGCGCCGGCGGTGTTGGAGGCGGTGAGGCGCGAGCCGCGGATGTCTGCGTCGGTCAGGTTGGCGTCGCGCAGCGTCGCGCCGTAGAGGTCGACCCCGCGCATCGAGGCGCCGACGAGGATCGCGCCCTGCAGCTCGCCATTGGCGATGACGCTGCCGTCGAGCACCGCCCCGGTCAGGTCGGCGCGCGAGAAGATCGCGTCGAGCAGGATCGAGACCGAGAGATTGGCCCCGGCGAGGTTGGCGTCGGCGAAGCGCGCCGCCCGCACATTGGAGCCGGCGATGACGGCGCCCGATGCATTGGCGCGCACCCAGCGCGATTCGCCCATCCGTGTGGCCGAGAGATCGGCATCGGCAACGTTGGCGGCCGAGAGGTCGGCGCGGAACAGCATGGCGCCGGTCAGCGTCGCGCCGCTGAGATCGGCATTGAGGAGCCGTGCCTTGTTGAGGTTGGCGCCGCTGAGATCGGCGCCGGCGAGATTGGCGCCGGTGAGGTTGGCGTCGTGGAGATTGGCCCCGGCGAGGTTCGCGCCGGCAAGGTTGGCGCCCGACAGATCGAGCCGCTTCAGATTGGCGCCGCTGAGATCGCAGCCCGGACAGTCCAGCACGGCGGACCGGTCGGCGGTTTCGGCTTCCGCCCATTCGAGGGCGACCGCGGTGGCGATCGGCTCCGCCGGCATCATCTCGAACCGCGTGGTGCTTTCCAGATAGCCCGGCTGCAGCACGTTCTCGACCGGATCGAGGAGCTGCTGACCGGGCTTGCGGTAGTGATGCTGGACCATGGTCAGCACCGCGTCGTCCCGGGTCAGCGTGCAGGTGCGGTCGACATAAAGGCCGTTGGCGGGGTTGTAGCCCTCGCGCGGCGGATGATCGACGCACTCCCAGCCGGCCGAGCCGAAGCGCGACTTGATGAACTCGCCGAGGTCGCTGGCATGGTCGCGCTCGGCGAGCGACTGCGCGCGGGGATCGGTGACGACGCGGATGCCCTGGATAATCCCCGCCTCGTCGACGAGCAGCGAGACGATCGATTCGAAACCGAACACCCGCGTTCCGGTGAGCCGGGCGATGAGGTCGCCATTCTCGTGCGCCCGGGCGATATATTCCTGCTCGTCGTCATAGGCGAAATGCACCTCGCGAAGGCCGCTCGCCTCCGGCGCGCAGGTCATGAAGGCCGTGAAATCGGCCAGCGGCCGAGACGGCGGCCCGCCATTGGTGCCGCACGCGATCAGCCGCACCGCCGACGCCGGGATCGTCGCCACCTCCGTCCCGAGATTGATGTCCCAGACCTCGAGCTGGTCCGTGATCTGGGCATGCGCAGTCGGCGCCGAGACGACTGATGCGAGGCAGATTGCGAAGACGAGGCAGCGGCGAAGGCTCATGTCACAGGTCCGATGCGGCTGCGGCGGGATGGCGCCGCCAGCCAGAGAGTCCGAAACGCGGGCCGGCTTTGCACCCCCCGTTTGGGGGGACGGCCGCCAATCGTGGCCCCCGGGATGGGTTCAGCCACCCCGGGGGAAATCGCGCTACAGCGTGAACACGATCAGGCCCGACGAGTTCGGGCCCACCGGTGCACCGAAGAAGCCGAAGGGGTTCGGCGCGCCGCCGGTCTGGATCGCGATGTACTGCTTGCCGTTTACTGCATAGCTGAACGGCGGCGACAGCATCTGGGCGCCGACATTGGTCGACCAGAGGAGGTCGAGCGTGTCGGCGTCGTAGGCCATCAGGGCGCCGACGCTGTTGCCGAGGAAGACCAGGCCGCCGGCGGTGGTCAGCGTGCCGGACCGCGACTCGATGTCGTCCGGCAGATCGGCGGAAGCCGCGATCTCGCCAGTGGTCGCATCGATCGCCGCAAGCCGCCAGCCGCCCGCCTCCGCGCCGAGGATCGGCCCGCCGAGGCCCTGCGCACCGAAGCGCTGCTCCACGCTCTGGTTGAAGTCCCAGTCGACGAGCGTGGTGAGGCAGCTGGTGTCGGGCGAGGTGTTGAAGACGCGCTGCCGCTCGGGATCATAGGCTGGCGGCCAGGTCCCGGTGATGAACCCGCCGCCGCACATCGACACCGGCGTCTCGCTCCGCTCCGGGTTGAGGGCATAGCGCTGCAGCGGCGCGTCCGGATCGTATTCCACCGGCTTGCCGGTCTTCGGATCGATGCCGGCCGTCCAGTCGATGTTGGTCTGGTGCGGCACCGCGCCGAGGAACTCGCCGGTGTTGCGGTCGAATGTGTAATAGTAGCCGGTCCGCGACAGGTGCCCGAGCGCCGAGCGCATCTCGCCGTTGACCGGGACGTCGAACAGGAGGTGCGGCGACACCTCGTCATGCTCGTGGGCGTCGTTCGGCGTGTACTGGAAGTACCAGACGATCTCGCCGGTATCGCCGTTCAGCACCACCGTGCTGGCGGTATAGAGATTGTCGCCGGGACGGAACTCGGCGTCCCAGGCAGGCGACGGATTGCCGGTGCCGACGAAGATGAGGTTGGTGTCGGGGTCGTAGGTCGGCGAGATCCAGACGCCGCCGCCGCCGGTCATCCAGGAATCATTGTCCTGCGGCCAGGTCTCGTGGCCGGGCTCGCCCGGGCCCGGCACCATGTAGGTCCGCCACTGTTCGGCGCCTTCGACCGGATCGACCGCGATGACGTAGCCGCGGGTGCCGGCGTCGCCGATCGCCTGGCCGATGATGAGGCTGTCGTCGAGCGCGACGGGGCTGGCGTCGAAGAACTCGCCGGGCTCGACATAGCTCTGTTCCCACAGCACCTCGCCGCTGTCGCGGGCGATGCCGAGCACCGTGCCGAAGCGAGTGACGGAATAGACATTGTCGCCCCACAGCGCCGGCCCCTGGAGGCGTCCCTGCTGCTCGGGCGGCGTCGTCTCGACCCGCCACAGCTGGGTGCCGGAAGTGCCGCTGCCGGCGTCGATCTTCACGACCGCGTTGGTCATGTCGACGGTGTAGATGAAGCCGTCGTCGGCCAGCGGCGCCGACTGGAGATTGCCGCCGAGGCCGCCCTGCATCGACAGCGGCACGGCAAAGGCAAACCGCAGCCCGGCGACGGTGTCCCGGTTGATCTCATCGAGTGCTGAATAGCGCCAGCCCTCATAGTTGCCGAAGACGTGGAGCCAGTTCTCGGCTTCGGGGTTGGCGAGGCGGTCGAAGGTCACGGTGTCTTCGGCCAGGGCCGGCTGCGCCACGGACGACAGGAGAAGCGCAACGGCACCGTATTTCCACAGCTTGTGCTTATGCTTCACGGTTCCCTCCCTCAACGACTGCGTTTCTTGTTTCGACCGGCAACGCCGGGGCCGCGCCGTCCCCTTGCCGGACCAGAGGGAGCCGGCGGGCAGCGCCCGCCGGCTCCGGCCTCGTCAGAGCGCGAACACCCAGAGGTTCGACGAGTTCGGACCCACCGGCCGGCCGAGGATGCCGCCGGGCGTCGGTCCGCCGCCGGTCTGGATTGCGACATACTGCTTGCCGCCGACGGCGTAGGTGATCGGCGGCGACAGCATCTGGGCGCCGAGATTGATCGACCACAGCCGCTCCAGCGTATCGGAATCATGGGCCGCCAATGTGCCCACGCTGTCGCCGAAGAAGATCACGCCGCCCGCGGTCGCGAGGACGCCGGCATGGGGCTCGATCGGCAGATCGGCCGAAGCGACGATCTCGCCGGTCGCGCCATTCGTGGCGTTGACCCGGAAGGCCCTGTCGGTGAGGCCGAGCGGACCGCCGAAGCCCTGGACGCCGAACCGCTCCTCGACCGGGGCGATCTCCCAGTTGACGCGGATGCCGGTGTAGCAGCTGTCGTCGGCCGAGGTGTTGTAGACGAGCTGGCGCTCGGGGTCGTAGGCCGGCGGCCAGGTGCCGGTGAGGAAGAGGCCGCCGCAGAAGGTGACGGTGTCCTCGCCCGGCTCCGGATTGATCGCATAGCGCTGGTGCGCGACCTCCGGATTGTACTCGACGGGCTTGCCGGTCTTGGGGTCGATGCCGGCCGACCAGTCGATGACCGACTGCGCCGGCTCGGCGCCCAGGAACTCGCCCGACAGCCGGTCGAACCGGAAGAAGTAGCCGGTGCGCGAGATGTGGCCGAAGATCTGCCGGGTCTCGCCGTCGATCTCGACGTCGTAGAGCATGTGCGGCGAGACGGCGTCCTTCTCATGGGCGTCGTTCGGGACGTACTGGAAGTACCACGCGATCTCGCCGGTATCGCCGTCGAGGACGACGGTGCTCGACGCGAAAAGATTGTCGCCGGCGCGGAACTCGGAATCCCAGGCCGGCGCGGCGTTGCCGGTGCCGACGAAGATGAGATTGTTGACGGGATCGTAGGTCGGCGCGATCCAGATGCCCGCACCGCCCGTCATCCAGGCATCATTGTCCTGCGGCCAGGTGTCGTGGCCGAACTCGCCGGGACCGGGGACGGTGTAGAAGCGCCATTGCTCCGTGCCGTCGAGCGGGTCGACGGCCATGACATAGCCGCGGGTGCCCCAGTCGCCGCGCGCCTGGCCGACGATGATGCTGTCGTCGAGCGCGATCGGGCTGGCGTCGAACGCCTCGCCGTCAACGCCGTAGCTCACTTCCCAGGCGACCTCGCCGCTCTCGCGCTCGACTGCGATGACCGTGCCGAGACGCGTCGCGGAATAGACGTAGTCGCCCCACAGCGCCGGCCCCTGGATGCGGCCCTGCTGCTCGGGCGGCGTCGTCTCGACCCGCCAGAGCTGGGTCGCCGCGACGCCGCTGCCGGTGTCGATCTTCACCAGCGCGCCGGTGAGGTCGATCGTGTAGATGAATCCGTCGTCCGCGAGTGGCGCGGACTGGAGGTTGCCGCCGAGGCCGCCGCGCATGGAGAGCGGGGCGGCGAAGGCGAGCCGGAGATCCCCGACATTGTCGGCGTTGATCTCGTCGAGTTCCGAATAGCGCCAGCCTTGGTAGTTGCCATAGACCGACAGCCAGTTCTCGGGCTCCGGATTGGCGAGGCGTTCGAAGGTGACGCTGTCCTCGGCCTGCGCCGACACCGCCACGGAGGAGAGGAGGAGGCCGGCAAGACCCGACTTCAACAGCTTAGGGGCATGCTTCATTGCGATTTCGATTCCTGATTGAGCTCGCCTCGAGCGGGCGAGCGTTGATTTCCTTTCCGGTTACTCCGGTCCCCCGAACCGGCTGCACCTCCTTCCGCAGCGGAGCGGCCGGGTCGCGCTGCGACCCGGCCGCGATGGTTGGCCTCAGAGCGCGAACACCCAGAGGTTGGACGAGTTCGGGCCCGACGGCGGATCGAAGAAGCCGCCGGCATTGGGTCGGCCGCCTGACTGGACCGCGATGTACTGCTTGCCGTCCACCGCATAGCTGAAGGGCGGCGAGACGATCATCGCGCCGAGATTGATCGACCACAGGAGGTCGAGCGTATCGGCGTCATAGGCCTGCAGATTGCCGACGCCGTCGCCCATGAAGACGAGGCCGCCGGCGGTGTTGAGCGTGCCCGCCCGCGCCTCGATGCCGTTGTCGTAGGACGCGACGATCTCGCCGGTGCGCGCGTCGGTGGCGTTGATCCGGTAGCCGGAATTCGCCACCCCGATCGGACCGCCGAGACCCTGGCGGCCGAAGCGCTCCTCGACGGTCTGGGTATCGTCCCAGTCGATCCGGACGCCGGGATTGCAGCTGTCGTCGGGCGACGAGTTGTAGACCCGCTGACGCTCGGGATCGTATGACGGCGGCCAGGTGCCGGTGAGGAAGAGGCCGCCGCAGAGCTCGACGGTTTCCTCACCGCGCTCCGGGTTGACGGCGTAGCGCTGGAAGTCGACGTCGGGATCGTACTCCACCGGCAGGCCGGTCTTCGGGTCGATGCCGGCGGTCCAGGTGATCACGCTCTGGCCCGGTACGGCGCTGAGATACTCACCGGTGTTGCGGTCGAAGGTGTAGTAGTAGCCGGTGCGCGAGAAATGGCCGAACACCTGGCGCATCTCGCCACCCACCTCGACGTCGAAGAGGATGTGCGGCGAGATCTCGTCGTGCTCATGCGCGTCGTTGGGCGTGTACTGGAAGTACCAGACGAGCTCGCCGGTATCGCCGTCCAGCACCGCGGTGCTGGCGGTGTAGAGATTGTCGCCGGCGCGGAATTCGGCGTCCCAGGCGGGCGATGGATTGCCGGTGCCGACGAAGATGAAGTTGGTGTCGGGGTCGTAGGTCGGCGCCACCCAGACGCCGCCGCCGCCGGTCATCCAGGAATCATTGTCCTGCGGCCAGGTCTCGTGGCCCGGCTCGCCCGGACCCGGAACCGCCCACCAGCGCCACAGCTCGGTGCCGTCGTCGGGATCGACCGCGAAGACGTAGCCGCGGGTGCCGGAATCGCCGCGCGCCTGGCCGACGATGATCTTGCCGCCGTCGATGGCGATCGGGCTCGCATCGAAGAACTCGCCCGGCACCACATAGCCCTCTTCCCAGAGCACCTCGCCGCTGTCGCGCGCCGCGGCAAGGACGGTGCCGAGCCGGGTCGCGGAGTAGACCGCGTCGCCCCAGAGGGCGGCGCCCTGAATGCGACCCTGCTGCTCTGCAGGCGTCGTCTCGAGGCGCCACAGCTGGGTGCCGGCCGTGCCGCTGCCGACGTCGATCTTCACGATCGCGTCCTGCATATCCATCGTGTAGATGAAGCCGTCGTCGACCAGCGGAACCGACTGAAGGTTGCCGCCGAGGCCGCCTTGCATCGAAAGCGGAACGGCAAACGCCAGCCGGAGGTCGGCGACGTTGTCCTTGTTGATCTCGTCGAGCGCCGAATAGCGCCAGCCCTGGTAGTTGCCGTAGACCGTGAGCCAATTCCCGGGCTCGGGGTTGGAGAGACGCTCGAACGTCACCGTGCTTTCGGCGAATGCCGGCATCGCGACGGTCGAGGTCAGCAACGCGACCGCACCGAACGTCAACAATCTGCGCTGGTATTTCATTGCGGATTTCCTTCCCAAAGGCAGCTCTGTTCTTGTTGATTCCCATCGCCGCCGGCTGCCGTCGCGGATCCGCGGGGTGCGAAGGGGCGGCGCGGCCGCCCCCTCGCCTGTCACGTCAGAGTGCGAACACCCAGAGGTTGGAGGAGTTCGCGCCGGACGGGGCTCCGAAGAAGCCGCCGGCATTCGGCGCGCCGCCGCTCTGGATCGCGATGTACTGCTTGCCGTCCACCGCATAGCTGAACGGCGGCGACACCAGCTGCGCACCGAGATTGACCGACCACACGAGCTGAAGCGTGTCGGCGTCATAGGCCTGGAACATGCCGACGCTGTCGCCGATGAACACCAGCCCGCCCGCGGTGGTGAGGAGGCCGGACCGCGACTCGACGGCAAGGTCGGTCGAGGCGACGATCTCGCCCGTGGTCGCGGAGGTCGCGTTTATGCGATAGCCGGAATCGGCGAGGCCGAGCGGACCGCCGAGACCCTGGGCGCCGAAGCGTTCCTCGACCGGCCAGTCCATGTCGAACTCGACGCGGATGCCGGTGAAGCAGCTGCTGTCGGGCGAGGTGTTGAACACCAGCTGGCGTTCCGGATCATAGGCCGGAGGCCAGGTGCCGGTGAGGAACAGGCCGCCGCAGAAATCGACGGTTGCCTCCCCGCGCTCCGGATTGATCAGGTAGCGCTGCATCTCGGCCTCGGGGTCGTACTCGACCGGCTGGCCGGTCTTCGGATCGATACCCGCCGTCCAGTCGATGTTCGACTGGGCCGGAACCGCGCTGATGAACTCGCCGGTGTTGCGGTCGAAGGTGAAGAAGTAGCCGGTGCGCGAGAAATGCCCGAACGCCTGGCGCATCTCGCCGTTGAGCTCGATGTCGTAGAGGATGTGCGACGAGATCTCGTCCTTCTCGTGCGCGTCGTTCGGCGTGTACTGGTGGTACCAGACGAGCTCGCCGGTATCGCCGTCGAGCACGATCGTGCTGGCGGTGTAGAGATTGTCGCCCGCCCTGAATTCGGCGTCCCAGGCCGGCGACGGGTTGCCGCTGCCGACGAAGATCTGGTTGGTGTCGGGGTCGAAGGTCGGCGCCACCCAGACGCCGCCGCCGCCCGTCATCCAGGAATCATTGTCCTGCGGCCAGGTCTCGTGGCCGGGCTCGCCCGGGCCGGGCACGACGTAGAAGCGCCAGAGCTCGGTGCCGTCATCGGCGTCGACCGCCATGACGTAGCCGCGCGTGCCGGCGTCGCCGATCGCCTGGCCGACGATGATCTTGTCCTCGATCGCGATCGGGCTGGCGTCGAAGATCTCGCCTTCGACGATGTAGCTGTTCTCCCACAGCACCTCGCCGGAGTCGCGGGCCGCGGCGAGCACGGTGCCGAGGCGCGTGGCGGTATAGACGTTGTCGCCATAGAGGGCGGCGCCCTGGATGCGGCCCTGCTGCTCGGCCGGCGTCGTCTCCACCCGCCACAGCTGCGTGCCGGAGGTGCCGCTGCCGACGTCGATCTTCACGAGCGCGTTGGCAAGGTCCATCGTATAGATGAAGCCGTCATCGACGAGCGGGACCGACATCAGATTGCCGCCGAGACCGCCACGCATCGACAGCGGCACGGCGAAGGCCAGCCTGAGGCCGGCGATATTGTCCCTGTTGACTTCGTCGAGGGCCGAGTAGCGCCAGCCCTGGTAATTGCCGTAAACGTTGAGCCAGTTCCCAGGCTCGGGGTTGGAGAGCCGCGCGAAGGTTGCGCTGTCCTCGGCCAGAGCGGGGGCGGCGGCGGCGGTCGACAAAAGAAGAGCCGCTGCGCCAAACTTCAGCAGTCTGCGCTGGGTAGTCATCGGTACTTCCTCCCTGAACGGTCGTATTTGTGAAGGCTGGATTCTTTATTGTTCTCAGCCGTTTGGTTTGGTTGCCGACCTCCTTTCAGTTCTGCTGATGAAAGCGCGAGGATTTAGCCGCGCGCGGCGGCGACGTCCTCGAGGGTGATCTCGGGCAGCGGCAGGCGGCCGCCCCACTCGTCGCGAATCCAGGTGGCGAGGGCGAGGACCTCCTCGTCGGACAGCATCTCGCCGAAGGCCGGCATGCCGCCGCTGCCGTTGATGATCTGGTTGAGGAGGTGGCCGGCATCGCGAATGCCCAGGGAACCGTTGAGCGCGGGACCGCGGCCGCCGCCACCCGCCTCGCCATGGCACCCGGCGCAGCCGATGGTCGTGTAGATCTCGGCGCCCGAGATCTCGGCCTCGCCTTCCGCGGAGGCGTCCGCGGCGGCGTCGTCAGGCGCATCGGCCGCCGCATTGCTGGCCGGTTGCGCGATCTGGATCGAGTAGCCCGGCGAGGCCACCGTCAAGGTGAGGCCGGCCGCCAAAACCCCCACCAGGCCGAACGCCGTCCTGGTCCTTCCACGAATGATCTTCACGTGTTGCTCCTGCATTGCCTTGGCTGCGGGCGGGCGCGACGCGCGAGTCGCGAACGCGCCCCCGCCCGCCAGTCTACAGCCCCCGAGATATGCAGATTGAAGTTCTTCGGCGTCAGCCGGTACCCCAAAATTTGGGGGTCGCTCCGATCGCCGCGCGGTCAGCGCAAAGCGGGAGCACAGACCGGCCAGGCTGGAAGCTCTCGCGCCGGCGCGGACGCAACAATGTTCGCACCGGCGTGGCGCCGGGTCTCTGAGAACGCAATCCGGCGCAACCCGACGGCTGCCTGGCGAAGCGGTGCGGTCAGGCCTTCCGGCCGCCGCGGCCGGCCTTATCAGCCGGAGTGAAGGCAAGCCCGCGCCTTGCGAGCTCCGTCAGTTCGCGCAGCCGCGGCGTCAGGCCGGGATCGCCGGGCGGCAGCGCCGCGGCCTGCTCCGCCACCGCCGCGATGCGCCGGAGCGCCTGGCGCGGCCGCAAGGCTTCGTCACCGCCGAGGGCACCGGCTTGCTTGGATTCGTCGAAAGACAATTCTGGCCTCCTCGCGTTGTGGCGATGCCGCGACGGTGGTTGGCGTCGCTCGAACAGCGCCCTTCGTCAGACATGGCGGTTCGGGCAGCACTGCGCAACTCGCCGCGCCTGCGCTTATGGCGTCGCGCGAAGGATTCGCGGCCCGAGGACGCGTCCTAAAGCCGGCCGGCGTCGGTGATGCGCTGGAGGAAGCGCTGGGTGCGCGGGTGCTGGGGCCGGGCGAAGAGCTCGTGGGCCGTGTTCTCCTCGAGGATGCGGCCGCCCTCGAGGAAGCAGACGCGGTCGGCGACGTCGCGGGCGAAGCCCATTTCGTGGGTGACGATGACCATCGTCATCCCCTTCTCCTTGAGGTCCTTGATGATCCTGAGGACCTCGCCGATCAGCTCCGGGTCGAGCGCCCCGGTGACCTCGTCGAGAAGGAGGACGTCGGGATTGGTCGCCAGCGAGCGGATGATCGCGACGCGCTGCTGCTGGCCGCCGGAGAGCTGCTCGGGATAGTCGTCGGCGCATTCGCCCATGCCGAACATGTCGAGGAGGCGGCGGGCATTGTCCTCGCAGGCCTGGCGCGACAGGCCGTGCACCCGCCGCGGCGCGAGGGTGATGTTCTGGACCACGTTGAGATGCGGGAAGAGGTTGAAGGCCTGGAAGACGATGCCGATGCGGCGATAGAGACCGGTCTTGCCGAATTGCGGATCGTCGGTCGAAACGCCGTCGATCAGGATCTCGCCATCGTCGAAATCGACGAGGCGGTTGATGCAGCGCAGCAGGGTCGACTTGCCAGAGCCCGACGCCCCGATCAGCGCCACCACCTCATGCGGCGCGACGGCGAGGCTGACGCCGTCGAGGACGAGATGGTCGCCGTAATATTTGGTGAGCGCGCGGATGGCGATGCGGTCGGTCACGGCGTGCCCTGCAACCGGCGCTGGCGGTCCCGCTTGGTGAGGTAGTCGGTGAAGCGGGCGAGCGGAACCGTCGCCAGCATGAACAGCGCCGCGGCGACAATCAGCGAGGAATAGTTGAAGGTGCGGGCGGTGTAGATCTGCGCCTCGCGCACCGCGTCGCGGATGCCGAGAACGGAGAGCAGCGCCACGTCCTTCTGCAGCGCGACGGCGAGGTTGAGGAGCGCGGGCAGCACGTTGCGGAGCGCCTGCGGCAGAATCGCGTAGCGCAGCGCCTGAAGCTGGGTCAGGCCGAGGGCCTTGGCCGCCGCGCGCTGGCCGTCATGCACCGCCTCGATCCCGGCGCGGTAGACCTCGGCGGCATAGGCCGCATAGGAGAGCGTCACCGCGACGACGCCCCAGAACAGCGCGCTGCTGGGCACGCCGGGAAGGTTCAGCGCGGGCACGCCGAAGCCGAGCAGAAGGACGAGAAGGAGCGCCGGCATGCCGCGGAAGAGGTCGATATAGACCACAGCGAAGACGCGGAGCGGGGCGAACCACGGGCCGGTGAAGGTGCGGAAGATCGCCAGCACCAGGGCCCAGAGGCCAATCGCGACCAGGGCGATCACCCAGACCTGGATGTTGATCCAGAAGCCGCGCAGCACATCGGGAAAGGACGCCACCATGGCGTCCCAGTTGAAGAACTGCCGCTTGATGCGCGGCCATTGCTCGGCCCGGGTGATGGCGTAGCCGACGGCGCCAAACACCACCACCACGCTGGCAACGCTGATGACGATCGGCGTCGTGCGCGACGAACGCCTGCCCCGGGCAGGCGCAGGCCGGGAGGGCCGTTCCCGACCCTCCCGGTGCGACGCTGTGGTGTCCTGTTCGGGCGGCGACGCGCCAGAACTCATTCGGCGATCACCGGCGCGTCGAGGTCAGAGATCAGCCATTCGGCGATCAGCGCGTCGATCGTGCCGGCTTCCTTGAGCGCGGTCAGGCCGGCGTCGATCCATTCGACGATCGGATTGCCGTACTCGAAGAGGAGGCCGAAGCCCTGATCGTGCTCGTCGGGCGGCAGGATCGCCACGATGCTCGTGCCCTCGACCTGAACTGCGGTGACGTAGAGCGCGGTCGGCAGCGCGGTGACGGTCGCATCGATCTGGCCGGCCTGCATCGCGAGGAACACCGCGACCTGGTCGTTGTAGACCGCCGCATTGCCGATCCCGAGCACGTTCTCGACATAGTCGAGGTCGGTCGTGCCGATGGCGACGCCCCAGCGCGCCTCGCGCAGATCGGCGAAGCTGGTCGCTTCCCCGACCGGGCTGTCGGTCAGGGCGATCACCGCCTTCTCCGGCTGGTAGTAGACTTGGCTGAAGGTCGCGACCTCAGAGCGCTCCGCGGTCACCGAGATCTGCTGGATCGAGAAGTCGTAATTCTTGCGGCCGGGTGCGATCGCCGCCTCGAAGGTCTCGTCGACCCACACCACATCCTCCGGCGCGAAGCCGAGCTCGGCGGCGAGCGCGTAGACCAGCGCCGCCTCGAAGCCCTGCCCGCTCGCCGGGTCGTTGTCGAGCACCCATGGCGGATAGGCAGGATCGCTGGTCGAGACCGTCAGCTTGCCGGGCTCGAAGAGCCGCGGATCGTCCGGCGTGTTCTCCTGCGCGAGCGCGAGTCCTGCGCTCAGTACGACGATGGCGGCGCCGGCCGCCAGACTCCGTAGCGATGTCATGATCACCCCCTGCCCCGTTGTCGAAGACGCGGCGCGCTGCCCGTCGGCCCGGCCGCGTCCCCATCGATCATCCGACCGATGAGCGTGCGCTATGAGAGCCATCGAACCGGCCATGCCGCAAGCATGGACGTTGCTCTTTATGCGGGCGGTCGAGTGCTGGAGGCCTGCTCCGTCCGGCATGGCCGAACA
This sequence comes from Bauldia sp., assembly GCA_026126025.1. Classification (GTDB taxonomy): domain Bacteria; phylum Pseudomonadota; class Alphaproteobacteria; order Rhizobiales; family Kaistiaceae; genus JADLGL01. The sequence goes on from JAHCJZ010000002.1 coordinate 97,526, forward strand.
AGCATTGCCAACGGGTTGACCAGCGGGTCGCATGACGCCTGCCGGCGGCGGCGCCGCAGAACCTTCCCCATGTCGATCGGAATTATCAATTTATATTAATCGAGCAGCTTTCAGGGAACGTTCGGGATTCTCTTTCTACTTCAGATGGATAGTTGAGGCTGCTGAACCTGCGCCTGATCCCGCGGCCCGCCGCCCTCCCGGTGACTCCCGCTGTCACATTATGGCAGTGTCCGGCCACGCGGCGCTTGACCAAAGCGCCGGAAACCCAGCGCCCGAAACGGTTTGCGGAGCGCTCCTGATCAGGGAGATGTGCATGTCAGTCCTCAAGAACCGGCTGCTGATGGCGAGTGCGCTCGTCGCTGTAGCCGTGGTCGGCCCGGCCTTCGCGCAGGGCCAGAACGTGACGATCGGCTTCCTCGGCGGCTTTACCGGCCCGATCGAAGCGATGACGCCCTCGGTGCTCGCGGGCGCCGAGCTCGCCGTCAGCCAGGTCAATGCCCAGGGCGGCATTCTCGGCGGCGGCACGCTCAACATCGTGTCGGCGGACGGCGGCTGCGACGCCACCACCGCGGCCAGCGCGGGCGACCGCCTCGTCAATTCCGAGCAGGTCGTCGCCATCGTCGGCGGCATGTGCACCGGCGAGACGATCGCCGCCGCCAACGGCTCCGCGATCGCCGGCAATGTCGTGATGGTGTCGCCCGCCTCGACCGCGCCGACGCTGACCACGCTCGACGACAACGATCTCGTCTTCCGCGTCCTGCCGTCCGACGCCTATCAGGGCGACGTGCTGGCGCGGCTCGTCCTGTCGAAGGGCATCGAGGAGGTCGCCCTCACCTGGGTGAACAACGACTACGGCAACGGCTTCGCCGACGCCTTCAGGCACGCCTTCGAGGAGGCCGGCGGCATCGTCTCGGCCGCAGCCTCGCACGAGGAAGGCCGCGCCGACTACCGGCCGGAGATCGGCACGCTTGCCGCATCGGGCGCGCAGGCGCTGGTCATCCTCGCCTATGGCAATGGCTCGGGCCAGACCGTGCTTCGCCAGGCGGTCGAGAGCGGCAACTTCGCCACCTATATCGCCGGCGACGGCATGGTGCTCGACAGCCTGTTCTCGGGCATCAACGCCGCGGCGGTCGAAGGCATGATCGCGACCAAGCCGGCCGATCCCGACGTTCCCGGCGCGCCGATCTTCGCCGAGGCGGCAAGCGCGGCGGGCATCGACCCGACCGCGATCTTCGCGTCGCAGGCCTATGACGCGGCCTTCCTGCTGGCGCTCGCCATCGAGAAGAACGGTTCGGCCGATCGCGCCGGCCTCTCCGCGGCGCTCCGCGAGGTCGCAACCGCGCCGGGCGAGATCATCCTCCCGGGCGAATGGGAAAAGGCGGTCGAGCTGATCGCCGCCGGCGTCGACATCAACTACGAGGGCGCTTCGGGCCTGCAGGAGTTCGACGAGGTTGGCGACGTCCCCGGCGCGTTCCTGGAGATGACCGTCGTGAGCGGCACGTTCACCGAGGTCGGCCTGGCCGAGTAGCCGGCACCGCCTCGTGCCATCCTGAAGGCCCGGGCTTCGGCCCGGGCCTTCTTGTTTTTGGCGCGCCCGCGGGACAACCCTCCCCTTGCGGGAGGGTCGAAACGCGAAGCGTTTCGGGGAGGGGTGAACGGCAGCTCAGCACCCCCACCCGAAATCGGCGGCGCTGCGCTTGCCGATTTCGACCGCCCCGCAAGGGGGCGGTTGAAGAGATCGGGTTAGGCCGGGTCCGGGCTTTCCGTCTTGGTGGTCGGCTTCTCGTCGAGCCGGGTGCGGCCGGTGACTTCGGGGATGAGGCCGCGCGGGGCGTAGCGGAGCGCCAGCACGATCACGAGGCCGAGGACGAAGACGCGCATCTGCAGCGCGCGGCTGGCGATCTCCGGGATCGGGGCCCAGCCCAGCGACACGAACCAGTCCGACAGGCGCGTGAAGAGCCACTGGCTGACCGGCTCGGACATCACCCAGACGAGATAGATCAGCATGCCGCCGAAGACGGCGCCGAAATTGTTGCCGGCGCCGCCGACGATCACCATCACCCAGATCAGGAAGGTATGGTCGATCGTCTGGTAGCCGCTCGGATCGTAGATCTGGGTGAAGGAGGTCAGCATCGCGCCGCCGATGCCGATCAGCGCCGAGCCGAGCACGAAGAGCTGGAGCTGGCGGGCGCGGACGTCCTTCCCCATCGCGCCGGCGGCGATGTAGTTGTCGCGGATGGCGCGCATCATGCGGCCCCACGGGCCGGCATAGGCGCGCTGGACCAGCAGCAGCGCGGCGACCAGCACCGCGACGACGAGGATGAGGTAGCCGGCGCGGGCGTAGACGAAGCTGTCGGTCACCGAAATGCCGTCGGCCTGGTAGGCCTGCGGCAGCGGGACCGGCCACGGCACGGGCGACACGGTCAGCGTGCCGCGAGTCAGCCACTCCATGTTCTTGATGAGCGCCCGGATGATCTCGGCGATGCCGATGGTGGCGATGGCGAGATAGTCGGATCTGAGGCCGAGCGTCACCTTGCCGATCAGCCAGGCGACGCCGGCGGCCAGCACGCCGCCGAAGATCCAGCCGACCCAGCTCGGCAGGCCGAGGCCGCCGATCCAGCGGACGCTGGATTCGATCGATTCCACCGCCGGGTCGATCTGGGTGCGGAAGCCGATATAGGCGACGATCCAGGCCAGCACCTGGAACGTGCGCTTCCAGCCGCGCGAGAAGCCAATGCGGTCGAGGCGGCCGGCGCCGATGATGAGGAGCGCGCCGATGCCGGCGGCGATGATGGCGCGGCCGATCAGCCACGGCCCGTCGGAGCCCCAGAACGCCGTCGAGACCGGCATCGCCATGGCGGTGACGGCGAAGCCGCCGAGCATCACCAGGCCGAGAATGCCGAAATTGAAGAGGCCGCCATAGCCCCACTGGATGTTGAGGCCGAGGGCGATCAGCGCATAGGCCGCGGTCTCGACGAGGAGCCGCGCGGTGAAAGGCGCGCCCATCGTCCAGCCGACGATGAGCACCAGCCCGAAGAAGAGCGCATAGAGGATGAGCGCGCGGCGGATCACAGCGACGCCCCGCGGAAGATGCCGGTGGGCCGCACCAGGAGCGTGATGACGAGGATCACGAAGGCGACCGTCAGCTTGTACTCGGTCGGTACGATCGCAAGGTTCGTCGGCAGCCAGTCGGGCAGCTGGTCGCGGAACGGCCGCAGCAGCACCGCCCAGTTGAAGACGGAGAGCGACTCCGCGAAGCCGATGAGGTAGCCGCCGGCGATCGCGCCATAGACCTGGCCGACGCCGCCGACGATCGCGGCGGCGAAGATCGGCAGGATGATGTTGAAGGCAAGGTCCGGCTTCAGCGTCACGTCGAGCGCCAGCATCGTGCCGGCAAGGCAGGCGAGCCCGCCGGCGATGATCCAGGTGATGCGGACGACCATCCTGAGATTGATGCCGGAGACCTGGGCGAGGTCGGCATTGTCGGAGACGGCGCGCATCGCCTTGCCGAAGCGCGACCGCGTCAGGAAGAAGTGGAGCGCGATCACCACGGCGACGGTGACCAGCACCATCACGACCTGCGGCTGGGTGAAGGAGATCGGCCGGGTGACGCCTTCGATCGGCAGCCGGATCTGGTGGATGACCTTCGGCGTCGCCTCGAAGAAATTGTAGGTGCCGGTGCCGAAGAAGAGCCGGATCAGCCCCTGGATCATCATCGTGACGCCGATCGACGCGACGAGGAGCGTGACCGGCTTCACCCCGCGGGCGCGGAGCGGGGCGTAGAACATCCGGTCGATCGCGAGCGCGGCCACCGCGGTGATTGCGATCGCAACCGGCAGGATGAGATAGGCGACCGGGAAGGTGGTCGAGACGCCGATGCCGGCGAGCCCGATGGCGAGGAGGTAGGAGACGAAGCCGCCCATGGTCATGAGGTCGCCATGGGCGAAATGGGCGAAGCGGAGGATGCCGTAGATCAGGGTGATGCCGACGGCGCCCAGCGCGTAGATCGAGCCGATGACGAGGCCGGGCACGACGGCGTTGTTGAGGAAGAAGATCGCCTCGTTCATGCCGGCACCGCGCCGCCGAGAAAGCTCTTCGCCACCTCCGGGTCGTCGAGGAGCTCGCGCCCGGTGCCGGTGAAGCGGTTCTGGCCCGCGGCCAGCACGAAGCCGCGGCTCGCGATCTGGAGCGCCTGGCGGGCGTTCTGCTCGACCATCAATATGCCGACGCCGCTTTTATTGATGGCGACGATGCGCTCGAAGATCTCCAGCACGTAGCGCGGGCTGAGGCCCGCCGAGGGCTCATCCAGCATCAGGAGCCGCGGCCGGCTCATCAGCGCCCGGCCGATCGCCACCATCTGGCGCTGGCCGCCGGAGAGCTCGCCGGCCTTCTGGCGGCGCTTCTCCTTCAGCGGCGGAAACATCTCGTAGACCGACGCGAGGCTGCCGGAGAAGTCGTCGCGCCGGATGAAGGCGCCCATTTCGAGGTTCTCCTCCACGCTCATGGTGGGGAAGATGTTCTTCTCCTGCGGCACGTAGCTGAGGCCCATCGGGACCAGCCGGTCGGAGCGGGCGTTGGTGATGTCGGCGCCGTCGAAGACGATGCTCCCGGCGGTGACGGTCAGGAGGCCGAACACCGCCTTCAGCGTGGTCGACTTGCCGGCGCCGTTCGGGCCGACCACCACGCCAATGTCCGACTGGTCGATCGCGATGTCGACGCCGTGAAGAATGGGAGCCCCGCCGTAACCGGCCACGATGGACCGGAGTTCGATGAGGCTCACTCGGCAGCCTCCACGGCGGCGCCGAAATAGGCCTCGATGATCCGCGGGTCCTGGCGGAGCTCCGCGATCGGGCCCTCGGCGATCACGGTGCCCTGCGCCATCACGATGACCGGGTCGCACAGCCGGGCGATCAGGTCCATGTCGTGCTCGATGACGAAGAAGGTGTAGCCGAGCTCCTTGTTGGCCCGCTCGATGTTGTGGGCGAGGTCCTGGAGGAGCGTGCGGTTGACGCCGGCCGCGACCTCGTCGAGCAGCACCATCTTCGCCTCGACCATCATGGTGCGGCCGAGCTCGAGGAGCTTCTTCTGGCCGCCGGAGAGATTGCCGGCCGGCACGTCGCGGACATGGCCGAGGCCGAGGAATTCGATCACCTCCAGCGCGCGCTTCCGCACCTTCGCCTCGCCGAGCTTCACCTCGCGCGGGCTGGTCCACATCTTCCACAGACTCTCGCCGGGCTGCGGCGGCACCACCATGAGGTTCTCCACCGCCGTGAGATGGCTGAACTCGTGGGCGATCTGAAACGTCCGCAGCAGCCCGCGCGAGAACAGCTGATGCGGCTTCCAGCCGGTGATGTCCTCGCCGTTGAAGACGATGGTTCCGCTGTCCGGCGCGAGGGTGCCGGCGACGATGTTGAAGAGCGTCGATTTCCCGGCGCCGTTCGGGCCGATCAGGCCGGTGATCGAGCCGCGGCGGACCGAGAGCGAGCAGTCGTCGACGGCAACGAGGCCGCCGAAATGCTTGCTGACGTTCCGGACCTCGATGATGGCGTCGTCGGCCAAATCGCGCGTTGCTCCTTCGGCCGAACGACCGGCCGCCGGCAAATCTCTAATGCCGAAGCGGTTTGGGTCAACTCGACCGTCCTTCGACGCCTCCTTTCGATCACGTCCACAGCATCGGGATCAGCGACAGGACGAGCAGACCCGCCATGGTCCAGTTGAACCAGCGCACCTTGACCGGATCGGAGAGGAACCGGCGCAGCAGGACCGAGCCGAACGCGGTCCATGTCGTCACCGAGACGGTGTTGGTGACGAGGAAGGCGAGCCCGCAGACGAAGACGCTGAAGGTGTAGGCGCTCTCGGCGGTGTAGAGCGTGACGACCGTCACCGCCATCACGATCCCCTTCGGGTTGATCCACTGGAACAGCGCGGCCTGGAAGAAGGACAACGGCCGGGCGCGCGCCTCGCCCTCCTCGACCGTCCCGGAGGTCGCGATCCGCCAGGCGAGGTAGAGCATGTAGGCCGCGCCCAGCACCTTGAGGACGGTGTAGAACGCCGGAATGCGCTCGAAGAGCTGGCCGAGCCCGAGGCCGATCACCAGCACCATCGCCGCATGACCGAGGCAGACCCCGGCCATATGCGGGATGGTGCGGCGGAAGCCGAAGGTCAGCCCCGACGACAGCAGCATGACATTGTTCGGCCCCGGCGTGATCGAGGACACGAACGCGAACAGAAACAGGGCTAGGACGAGGTCGAGGGTCAAGGCGGGAACTCAGGAGAGGCAGACACATAGCCGGGAGCACGGCGCCACGCACCCGCGTTCACCAGCATCGCCGCGTCCGGGGCAGCCCACAGACTGGCCTTAGCGGCTTGATTGCGGGAGTCCGGCTCTTCGTCTAAGCCATTCTGAACTCACGGTTTCAGACCGGCGGCCGTCATGACCCGGACGATCCTTGCCCTCGATGGCGGCGGCGTGCGCGGCGTGGTGTCGATCGCGTTTCTGGAGCGCGTCGAGGCGCTGCTGTCGGAGGGCGTCGGCCGCCCGGTCCGGCTCCACGAGGCGTTCGACCTGATCGGCGGCACGTCGACCGGGGCGATCATCGCCACCGCGCTCGCGCTCGGCATGCCGGCCGCGGAGGTCCGCGACCTCTATTTCCGGCTGGCGCCGAAGGTGTTCCGCAAGGCACGCTTCCGGCTGCCCGGCTTCGCGCCGATCTTCGACGCGGCAAGGCTCAAGGAGGAGCTGGTGGCGTTCTGCGGCGACGAGACGCTCGCCTCGCCGCGGCTCCTGACCGGGCTCGCGGTCGTCGCCAAGCGGGTCGACACCGCGAGCGCCTGGCTCCTCACCAACAACCCCCGCGCCCGATACTGGGACGACCCGCCCGACGGCTCCTATATCGGCAACAGGCATTTCCGCATCGCCGACACCGTCCGCGCCTCGGCCGCGGCGCCGCATTATTTCGCGCCCGAGCCGATCAGCGTCGCCGACGGCGCCCCGCCTGGGCTCTTCATCGACGGCGGAGTGACGGCCCACAACAACCCGTCGCTCGCCCTCCTCCAGATCGCGACGATCCCGGCCTATGGCTATGCATGGCCGACCGGCGCGGACGAGCTCCTCATCATATCGGTCGGCACAGGCTTCTCGGTCCGCCGGATCGAGGCGACGGCCGCGGCGCGGATGCGGCCGATCTTCGCCGCGGGCGCCGCGCTCATCGGCATGATCGACGAGATCGGCCGCCAGGTGCTGACGCAGATGCAGCTCCTCGGCCGCACCGACACGCCATGGCGCCTCAACAGCGAGGTGGACGATCTCGGCGGCTTCGTGCTTCCCGCCGAGCCGCTCTTCACGTTCCAGCGCTACGATCTGCGCTACGACGCGGGCTGGCTCGCGAGCGAGCTCGGGCTTTCGCTCGCGGCCCGGGACCTCGAGAGGCTGCCGGCGCTCGCCGATCCGGGAACCATGCCCCTCGCCCATGAGATCGCGACCGCCGCCGCGGCGCGCTTCGTCCGCCCCGAGCACCTCCGGCTGGCGGTCACGCGGCTGAAGCAGCGCGACGCCACCGGCCCGCGGCCGCCGCCCTGAGGCTTCCTTCTGACGCCGGACCTGTTATTTCCACCCGCGCCCGCCCCGCTCCAGCCGCCATCTCCATGGAACCCGTCAAGCGACCAGACCTCGCCCTCCGCGTCGCCGTGGCCGGCAAGCGCGTGCTCGGCGCCCATACGCTGGCCCTTCCCGCCCTGCTGGCGGGGCTGTTCGAGACCATCGAACGCCGGCTCACGGCCGTTCGCGACGAAGGAAGCGGTGCGGGCGGCTGGTACAGTCCGGCGCCGCCAAAGATCACGCTGGTCTCCGGCCTTGCCGACGGCACCGACCAGATCGCCGCGTCGGCCTTTCTCTCCGGAGCGCGGCCGGACGGGGCGCAGCGGGCGATCGGCGCGATCCTCCCCTTCCGCCCCGAAACCTTCCGGGTGGCGAGCCCGATGGCGAACGAGGAGCGCTTCGAGCAACTCCTCGCCGCAGCCGCCTATGTCGTGGAGCTCGATCCCGACGTCGACCATGCGGTGGTCGCCGGCTATGCGGCGCATCCGCGGCGGATCGCCGGCTACCGCGCCCAGGCCGAGGTGATGCTTCATCACGCCGACCTACTCATCGCCGTCGACGACGCCACCCCCGGCGGCGAGGGCGGCACGCTGGAGACGACGCGCCGCGCGCTCGACGCCGGCATGCCGGTCATCCGCCTCGTCCTCGGGGAGAACGCGTTCGGCGTGCTGCGCTCGGCCGACGCGCTCGACGATCGCCAGGCGCCGGAGCCCGGCTGGCAGGCCGCGGTCGAAGAACTGGTCGATTCGATCGTGGCGGTCCCGGGAGCGCCGCCGCCGGCCGCCGACGGCCACCATCGCACCCGGCCCGACGTCGTCGCGGAGTTCTTCGGCGCCGAGCCGCTCAGGCCACGCTGGCGCCAGGCGCTGTGGCGGCTCCATGAGCGGCGCTTCAGGCGTGACGCGGCCCACGCCGGAGACGCCGCGGCGCCGCCGCTGGAGCCCTACCGGCTGCGGGCGAACGAGCTCAACCGGCACTATGCGAGCCTCTACAGCGGGACGTTCCTCATCGGCTATGTGCTGGCGGTGGTCGCGGTCGTCCTTGCCGGCCTCGCGCTGGTCGTCCTCCTGATGAACCCGACGGCGCATTCGCCCGACCATCCGGCATGGTGGGGCCTCCTCGTCCTCGGGCTCGCCAAGCTCGGCGCCGTGATCTGGATCCAGCGCGCGTCGCGATCGGCGAACACCAGGGGCTGGAGCGAACGGGCGGTGGACTACCGCTATCTCGCCGAGGCGCTCCGCGCGATGAGCTACCTGCCGCGCGCGGGGTGCTTCCGGCCGCCGCAGCCGCTGTCGGTGCCCTTCGCGACGCGGGTGATCGTGCAGGGCCATGTCGACCGGCTGTTCCAGGCGCTGGTGCGCCAGGTGCACCCGGCCGAGATCACGCCGCCGGCTGCCGGCACGGCCATCCGGCCCGATGCCCGGCGGGCGGTCGAGGCGATCCGCACGGACTGGCTTGCCGGGCAGGCCGCCTATCACCGGCGGAACGCGACCGCGCTGTCGCGGATGAGCCGGTCGCTGGAGCGGACGGCGAACGCGCTCGGCATCACCGTCATCCTCATCGTCTGCTTCGACCTGATCCTCCTCGTCGCCGGCGGCCTCCACTGGCTCCCGGCGGATGTCGAGGCGGTCGTCTACGATTCCGCGCCGTGGCTCCTCTTCCTCGCCGCCATCCTCCCGGCCGCGGTGGCGAGCCTCAACGGCATCCGCTTCCAGTCGGAATGCGCGCGCCTCGCCGACCGGTCGGTGCAGATGGTCGGCATCCTCGCCGGCTTCGACCGGCGTGCGGCGGCGCTGGAACAGAGGCTGGCCACGGGCGTCGGCATCCGGCGGCTGCCGATCATCGACGCCCTCCGCCTCGCCGACGAGATCGGGCGCCTGACGCTCGACGAGGTCGCCGACTGGTCGGCGCTCTACGCCAAGGACATCGTGGAGCCCTAGGCACCCGCGGAGCCACACTTATTCCCTTCGTCACCCCGGCGGAGGCTGCGCTATGGCTCTTCCGCGGGGGCGAGCAGATCCTGGACGAGGGCGGTCTGGTCGCGGAGCTGGCCGAGGAGGCCGGTCCAGGCCCGGGTCTCGTCGGTCAGGAGGCCGGCTTCGTCGAGGCCTTCCAGCGTCGCAATGCCTTCGTCGAGGAAACGCTCGCGGTCGGGGTCGTCGGTCGTCAGCCAGACCTGGTAGAGGCTGATGACGACGTCGAGCTGCCAGGTGAGATTGGCCGGATCGAGGGCGGCCAGCCGCCGGGCAATGCCGAGACCTTCATCGTAGAGCGCGAAGGCGGCCGTCCGTTCGCCGATCGCGTTGAGGAGGTCGCCGAGACTGTTCAGAAGGACCGAAAGGTCGCGCTGGCGCTCGGGATTGGCGGGATCGGCCTCCGCGACCGCGCGGGCGATCACGAGACCCTCCTCCAGGAGCGGCCGCGCGTTCTGGTAGTTGCCCTGCGCATTGTACGCGCCGCCGAGCCGGTCGAGGGCAACGCTGATGCTGCGCTGGCGATCGAGATTGCCGGGGTCGCGGCGGCCGAGCTCCCGCGCGATCTCCAGGCTCTCGCCGGCGACTTCGACGGCGCCGTCGAGGTTGCCGAGTACCGCGCGCACGATGCCGAGATTGTCGAGCTGCGTGGCGACATCGGTCTGCCAGAGGTCGTTGGCGGGATTGCGCGCAGCGAGATCGCGCGCGACCGCGAGGCCTTCGAGATACACAACCTCGGCGCCGGCGGCGTCTCCCATGCGCCACAGCACGTCGCCGGACTTGTTGAGGGCGACCGAGAGGCTGCGCAGGAAATCGGTGTTCTCGGGTTCCCGCTCCACCAGATCGCGGCCGATCGCCAGCGATTCGTCGAACGAGGCGCCCGCGCCGGCAAAGTCCCCGACCAGCAGCTGATAGGTGCCGTAAATGTCGAGCGCGCCCAGCAGGTCCGCGCCATAGGTCGCAATCTCGGGCTCGGCGGCGACGAGGGAACGCATGATCGCGATCGATTCGACGATCCCGTCCGCGGTCGCCGGGGCGTTGCCGGAGTTGAGCTGGACGCCGGCCAGCCGCTGCAGCGAAACGGCGACGTTGCGCCGGTATTGCGGATCGTCAGGCGCGGCGGCGGCGAGCTCGCGCGCCGCCGCGACCCCGGCCTCGGCCGCGGCGATCGCCGAAATGATGTCGCCCTGCGCGAAATAGGTGAGCGCGAATTCGGCGAGGACGGTCGCCTTGAGGAGCATCAGGTCGAGGTCGCCGGGCGCGGCGGCGCTCAGCGATTCGATGGAATCGCCGAGGCCGTCGAGAATGCTGCGGAGCGTCCCGACCTGCATGCCGGCGATGCCGCGCATGCCGACCGCGACGTCGAAGGTCACGCTGTTGAGCGCGATCTTCGCCGCGGTCAGCGACTGTTCCGCCCGGGCGCGCTCGGCTTCGGCGCGCGCCGTCTCCTGCTCGGCGCGCTCGCGCTCAGCGACGGCCTCGGCGCGCCGCTCGTAGGCCTGGATGGTCTGCCACCCGGCGATCGCGGCGATGACCGCGAAGACGATGGTCGCGGCGACGAGGAGACGCTGGCGCTGGCGCGCCGCACGGCCGGACGCGGCGATGAAGGCGACCGTGTCACGCGGCAGCTCGGCGCCGTGGGCCTTCGCGATGCTCTCGGCCTCGGCGAGCGGAATGCCGGGCGGGATCAGGAGATCGCGCTTGCGGCCGGTTTCCTCCCAGCGGCGGCGCTGGTCCTCGACATTGCCGCGGATGCGGTAGAACGCGACGTTGCCGGCGACGATGTCGCGGGCGCGCGCCCAGTTCTGCAGCACCCGCTCATGCGCCAGCCGCACTGTCGTCGCGCCTGCCGATCCCGACGCGGTGAGGATGCGGGCGTCGACCAGCGCCTCGACGAGGTGCGCCGAGGCCGCGTCATGGGCAGCCTCCGCCAGCGGCACGGCGCGGATGGTGAGGCCGGCGCCGCCGCGGGTCGGCTCGGCGAGCTGGCGGAGAAGCCGCGGCAGGCGCTCCTGCTCCGCCGGCGACAGCGCGGCAACGGCGTCCTCGGCCTGGCGGTCGACCGCGCCGGCAATGCCGCCGAGCGCGGCATAGGCAGCGAAGGTGAGCGTGACCTTGCCGTTCCGCGGTTCGCGGCGGGTGAAGAGCTGGTCCAGCGTGAACTGGAGGAGCGGCAGCATGTCGGGGCGGTCGGCGTCGGCGAGAAGCCGCTCGTCGAGCCGCTCGCCGGTGGCGGGGTCGACGTCGAAGACGAGATCGGCGGCGACCGCGGGGCTGCGGACGATCTCGCCGAGCTCGGCATGTCCGGGCGGCGCGAGATCATACGCCGCGCCGCGCGTCTTGAGCGCGAGGAGGCTGCCCTCGCCGAGGAAGCGCTCGTAGAGGTCGGCGCGGATCGTCGCGACGATCCACACCCGCCCCGACGCCGCGAGCACCTCGAGGAGCCGGGCGAAGGCCGCGCGCTCTTCGGCCGTCACCGCGGCGCCGAACAGCTCGTCGAGCTGGTCGACCAGCAGCACGATGTCCGCGCGGACCGCACGATTGTGGCCGCCCCCCTCGCGCTCGGCGCGGCCGACCTTGTCGAGCGCGGCGACGATGGGCTTCGCCGCGGTCTCGTCGGCGTGGCCGAGGAGCGCCGCCAGCGCCTCGGGCGTGCCGTAGTCACCGGCCGCGAGTTCCGGGAGCGCCACCGCATCGTCGCGCGCGGCGAAGAGCGCCTCCGCCAGCGCGCGCACCGGGCCTTCCGCGGCGTCGGTCGGGGTCATCGTCGCGACGCGCCAGAGGTCGATCTCGGCGACCACGCCGGGCGTGATCAGCCGCGGCACGAGGCCGGCGCGAGCGAGCGAGGATTTGCCGACCCCGCTCGCGCCGACGAGAAGGAGGAAGGGCGTGCCGCGGCTGGCCGCATCCTTCAGCGCATCGAGGGCGCGGGTTATGTCGCGCGTGCGGCCGAAGAACACCGGCGCGTGCTTCGGCCCGAAGGCGGCAAGGCCGCGGAAGGGCGAACCCCTGGTCTCGATCGGCCAGACGATCGCCCGCCCGCCGAGCACCTTGTCCTCGACCCATTTGCGCAGCAGCGCCTCGATCTGGGCCTCGAAATCGTCGGTGTTGGCGAACTCGTGGTAGCTCGCCTTGAACTGTCCGCCCGGCGTGTGGAACCAGCGGGCGAAGAACACCTTCAGCCGGTTCCACTGGTCGGTGACGAGCGCGTTGGTTTCGGCATCGTCGAGCCGCACCGTCGGCGGCTCGGGGTAGCGGAAGACGTAAAGGTCCGGCAGGCCGCGCTTCCCCGCCGCGTCCATCGCGGTCAGGATCTCGTAGGCGGTGCCGCTCGGATAAGGCTCGCCGTCGGACATCTTCGGGAAATCGTCGGGGAGCGGCGTGCCGAGGCGATGGCGCAGGATGGCGATGACGATCTCGCAGTCGGCCGCCTCCGGGATCTGCGCCTGGAAGGTCTTGTCGGCGGTGTAGAATTCACGCTCCCAGCGCAGCGCCTTCAGCGTCACCAGCCCGGCGAACTCGCCGTTCAGCCGCTCGACGACGCGCTCGACGCGGATGCGCTCGAACCGCGCATCGATCGGCGACGAGACGAAGACCTGCACCGCCCGGCCGGAGCCGGGCCTGTCATCTGCGGAAGGGGAGCTTGAAACCACAGCCATCCGGCGGGTTTTAGCCGGACGCCGCGCGGTTCGCGACGGGTTTCGCCATTGGTTGCTCTCCATCCGCCACCAACGTCCGTCACCCCGGCGAAACGAAAGGGCTCGACCCCTATCGATCCGTCAGCATCGCCTGGAAGGCGCGGTAGCTGGCGCGGGGGGTGCGTTTCTGGCTGGCGAAGTCGACCTCGACCAGGCCGAACCGTTTGGCGTAGCCCTCGGCCCACTCGAAATTGTCGAGGAGCGACCAGGCGAAATAGCCGCGAATGTCGACGCCCGCCTGCCGGGCCTGCCGCACCGCTTCGAGGTGGTCGGCGTAGAACCGGGTGCGGCGCGGATCGTCGACGCCGGGCACGTCCGCCATGCCGTTCTCGGTGATGTAGAGCGGCACGCGGGGATATTCGTCCCACACCCGCTGAAGGAGGGACAGGAGCCCCTCGGGGTAGATCTCCCAGCCGCTCTCGGTGGTTTCGAGCGGGCCGTCGACGCGGGCGAAGGGCAGCGCGCCGGCCTCCGGCGCATGCTTCATCAGCGCGCGCGTGTAGTAGTTGATGCCGCACCAGTCGAGCGGGCGGCCGATGAGCTCGAGGTCGTCCTCCCAGCGGTCGGGGAGGTTGGTGCCGAAGCGCTCGACGATGTCGGCGGGGTAGCGGGCCTTGAGGACGCCGCCGAGGAACCAGCGGTTGAACACGCCGTCCCACAACCCGGCGGCTAGCGCGTCCTCCGCCGCGGCGGAAGCCGGCTCGGCCTTCTCGAGATTGAGGACGATGCCGAGATTCTTCACTCCGGCTTCGCGGAGCGCCGCGAGGCCGGTGCCATGGGCGAGGAGCACGTGATGCATCGCGCGCGCCGTCGCGCGGATGTCGCGAAGGCCGGGCGCATGCTTGCCGAGATAGTGGCTGAGGAAGGCGACGCACCACGGCTCGTTGATGGTGGCGAGGCCCCACAGCCGGTCGCCGAAATGGCGCGCGACGAGCGCCGCATAGTCGGCGAACCACGCCGCGACGTCGCGGTTCGCCCAGCCGCCGCGATCCTGCAGCGGGCTCGGCAGGTCCCAGTGATAGAGGGTGGCGAAGGGCTTGATGCCGCGCTCCAGCATGCCGTCGATCAGCCGGTCGTAGAAGGCGAGGCCCTTGCCGTTCGGCGTGCCGGTGCCGTCGGGCAGCAGCCGCGGCCAGGCGAAGGAGAAGCGATAGGCGTCGAAGCCGCCGTCGCGCACGAGGTCGAGATCCTCCGGCCAGCGATGATAGTGGTCGCAGGCGACCGCGCCGGTATCGCCGCCCAAAACGTTTCCGGGGGTGGACGCGAAGCTGTCCCAGATCGACGGGCCGCGCCCGTCAGTCTGGCCGCCTTCGATCTGGTAGGCGGCGGTCGCCGCACCGAAGATGAAGCCCGGCCCGAAATCCGAGCGGCGAAGTCCGAGCATGGCGCGCTACGCCCCCAACCCGCGCGCTGGACGGCCGCGTGCCCCCCTCCCTACCCCACAAGGGAGGAGGAAACCGCCCGGCGTGATCGGCGACTGCCGATTGCCGACTTCCGACTGCCTGCGTCGCATCAGTGGAGGATCGGCTGGCCGGTGGCGTCGAAGCGGTGGAGCTCGTGCGGCTTGGGCGAGACGCTGACGGTGTCGCCGGCCTGGTAGGGCGCCTTGCCGCTCTGGCGCAGGATCATCGGCTCGGCTTCGCCGATGTCGAGATAGATGTAGGAATCGGCGCCGAGATTCTCCGAATAGATCACCTTGCCCGACCAGGCGCCGTCGGACGGCGTGACCTCCAGATGCTCGGCGCGGACGCCGACGGTGTGGGCGCCGAACTTCGCGGCGTGCTCGTTGTGGAGGAAGTTCATCTTCGGCGAGCCGATGAAGCCGGCGACGAAGAGCGATTGCGGCCGCTCGTAGAGCTCGAGCGGCGAGCCGACCTGCTGCACGACGCCGTCCTTGAGGACGACGATACGGTCGGCCATCGTCATCGCCTCGACCTGGTCGTGGGTGACGTAGATCATGGTGGTGTTGGGCAGCTGGTCCTTGAGCTGCGAAATCTCGATGCGCATCTGGACGCGGAGCGCGGCGTCGAGGTTCGATAGCGGCTCGTCGAACAGGAACACCTTCGGGTCGCGCACGATGGCGCGGCCGATCGCGACGCGCTGGCGCTGGCCGCCGGAGAGCGCCTTGGGCAGGCGGTGGAGATAGCTGGTGAGCTGGAGCTTCTCGGCGGCCGCCTTCACGCGCACGTCGATCTGGTCCTTCGGCATTCCCATCAGCTTCAGGCCGTAGGCCATGTTGCGGTAGACGTTCATGTGCGGGTAGAGCGCGTAGCTCTGGAACACCATCGCGATGCCGCGCTTGGATGGCGCGACGTCGTTCACCTCGCGGCCGTCGATCGCGATCGTCCCCGAGGAGATGGTCTCGAGTCCCGAGATGCAGCGCAGCAGCGTCGACTTCCCGCAGCCCGAGGGGCCGACGAAGACGATGAACTCGCCGGACTCGATATCGAGATTGACGTCCTTGAGGATGTGGACGTTGCCATAGCGCTTGTTGAGGTCGGTGATCTTCAGCGTCGACAAGGTGCCCTCACAACTGAACAATCGGCCACGCGGCCGGTTTGATTTCGACGGCAGGTCTGGTTGAATTGGCGCGTCCTGCGGCGGAGCGGGCATGACGAACCGGGATCGATCGATGGCGGGAATGCGCAGCGGGCGCGGACGGAGCGGCGCGCCGCGCGGCGTGACGATCCGCGACCTCGCGGCCGAGCTCGGCCTCTCGATCACCACGATCTCGCGCGCGCTCGGCGGCTATTCCGACGTCGGCGACCAGACGCGGCGGCGGGTGACCGAGGCCGCGGAGCGGATGGGCTACCGGCCGAACCGGAACGCGCAGCGGCTGGTGACGCAGCGCACCTTCAACATCGCCTGGGTGCAGCCCGATGACGAGCTGAAGTTCCTCGACCCGCATTTCGTCGAGGTGATGAGCGGCGTGCTGCGCGGCGCGCGGGCCTCGAACTACGACATCGTCCTGACCAGCCACACGCCGGAGCGCGAGCTCGAGGTCTATGACCGCTACGTCAAGGACCGCAGCGTCGACGGCTTCATCCTCGACCTGCCGCGGAAGGACGATCCGCGCATCGAGTACCTGGTCGAGGCCGGCATGCCGTTCGTGGTCCATGGCCGGGCGAGCCAGCCCGACCGCTATGGCTGGGTCGACATCGACAATTACGGGGCGTTCTACCGGCTGGCGCGGATGCTGGTCGCGAACGGCCATCGCGGCATTGCCTTCATCAATGGCAGCGAGCAGTTCCACTATGCCCGCCACCGCCGGCAGGGCGTCGCCGACGCCATCGCCGATGCCGGCCTGCCGGGCGAGACGCTCAGCGTCTACAACACGCAGCACCCGCTCAGGCCCGCGGGCTTCGACTTCACCGTCCAGGCCATGACGAACCCCGCCATCACCGCGATCATCTATTCCTCGATTCTGATGGCGATCGAGGGCCTGCGCGCCGCCGACGCCCATCCGCGCAGCGGCCTCGCGCTGGCGACGATGGACGACGAGCTCCACTATCTCGACGTCGACCGCGTCAGCGACCGGCTCACCTTCGTGCGCAGCTCGCTGAGCGAAGGGGGCCTCGCGCTGATCGCGGAGCTGTCGCGCCAGTGCGACGACCGGGAGGAGCCGCGCGGCACGCTGGTGCCGGTGACCTTCCACGTCCACCCGAGCCTCGACCGGGCCAGTCTCGACGCGCCGCTGCCCGCGCACCGCACGGGCTTCATCGGTTAGCTGGGATCGGCGGTCGGCAATCGGCAGTCGGCAATCGGAGGTAGCCACAAGCGCTGGGCGGTTCCCTCCCCCCTTGTGGGGGAGGGGTAGGGAGGGGGGAACCGCGGCATTGCGGGCGGCGCAGTCGGTGTGAGTTTCTCTTGTGGCCGCTCTGCCTGGAGGGAGGGAAATGGATCGGCCCGTCGTGGGGCCCCCCCTCCCTGCCCTCCCCCACAAGGGGGGAGGGAACCGTCCCTCAATCGCCCAGCTCAGCATCCGCCCCATCATTTCACCGAGCCCGCCAGGAGGCCGCGGACGAAGTAGCGCTGCAACGAGAAGAACACGATCAGCGGGACGATGATCGACACGAACGCGCCCGCCGTCAGCACGTGCCATTCATTGCCGTAGGTGCCGAGGAGGTCGATCAGGCGTCCGGTCAGAACGACGTGGGTGTCCTGCGAGCCGAGGAAGACGAGGGCGACGAGGAGGTCGTTCCAGATCCACAGGAACTGGAAGATCGCGATCGACGCCAGCGCCGGGAAGCTCAGCGGGAGCACCATGGAGGTGAAGACCTGGAAGTGCGACGCGCCGTCCATGCGCGCCGATTCCATGATCTCCTTCGGCAGGCCGGCCATGTAGTTGCGCAGGAGATAGATCGCGAGCGGCAGGCCGAAGGCGGTGTGTGCCAGCCAGACGCCGAAATAGCCCTTGCCCTCCAGGCCGAACATGCCGGCGATGTCGTTGTAGAGGCTGAGCACCGGCACCAGCGACATCTGCAGCGGCACCACCAGGAGGCCGACCACCGCGGCGAGAATGAAGTCGCGCCCTCTGAATCGCATCCAGGCGAGGGCGTAGGCGGCGAAGGCCGCCACCATGATCGGGATGATGGTCGCGGGGATGGCGACGGTCAGCGAATTGAGGAAGGACCGGCCGACATTGTTGGCGGTCAGGACGGTCTGGTAGTTCTCCAGCGTGGCGCGCGGCGCCATCGTGGCGGCGTAGTAGACGCGCGGGCGGGCGTCGTGGGTGAACTCGACCGGCGACCGCCACTCGAAGTTGCCGTTGACGTCGATGCGGACCACGCCCCCCTGCTGCATGGCGAGCGGCTCGCCGACCGGGGTGCCGCGCACCGTGGCGTTGGTCGCGCCATAGGCAAGGATCTCGCGATTGGTGTCGGCGCCGAGGATGTTGCCGCGGATGATGTAGACCCCGGCCTCCTCGACCTGGTCGGAGGCGGCGGGCAGACGGGCGTTGGCCTGGATCTCGGCGGGCGCCAGCGCCGTCCACCATCCGGTGAGCGCGATCTGGTCAGGGTCGCGGAGCGAGGTGACCAGGAGGCCGGCTGTCGGGACCGTCCACAGAAGGACGATCAGCAGCAGCGAGAGGTGGGTGACCCAGCGCCCGATGCGGATGCGCGGGAAGGACCGCGGCGCCGCCTGTTGCTGTTCGACCATGACATCGGTTGCAGCGGTCATCAGTGGGTCGCCTCCGCCATGCGGGCGCGGCGGATGTTCCAGATCATCACCGGAAGCACCGCGATCATGAGGATGATGGCGATCGCCGAGCCGCGCCCGGTGTCACCGCTGATGAAGGTCCATCGGTACATGAGGTTGGCGAGCACCTGGGTGTCGAACTCGCCATTCGTCATGGCGTAGACGATGTCGAACACCTTGAGGACGATGATGGTGATCGTCGTCCACACCACCAGGATCGTGCCCGCGATCTGCGGGATCATGATGGTGAAGAATATCTGGACCTCGTTCGCGCCGTCGATGCGGGCGGCCTCGATGGTCTCCTGCGGGATGCCGCGCAGCGCCGCCGACAGGATGACCATGGCGAAGCCGGTCTGGATCCAGATCAGGATCACCATCAGCAGGAACGAGTTGAGGAACGGGATCTGCAGCCAGGCCTGCGGCTCGCCGCCAAACGCCGTGACGATGGCGTTGAGGATGCCAATCTGGTCCTGGTCCTCGGCGCGGTAGGCGTAGACGAAGCGCCAGATGACCGACGCGCCGACGAAGGAGATCGCCATTGGCATGAAGATGAGCGTCTTGGCGACGCCGCCCCACCAGACCCGGTCCGCCAGCACGGCGACGAGGAGGCCGAAGGCGACGCAGAGCGCCGGCACGATCAGCAGCCACCCGAGATTGTTGAGCGCCGACTGCCAGAAGACGGGATCGCCGAACGCCCATTCGTAATTGCGGAACCAGACGAAGTTCTGCCCCAGCCGGTCGAACAGGCTGAGGCGCAGCGTCTCGAAGACCGGGTAGACGAGATAGACGGTGAGGAAGATCAGCGCCGGGGCGATGAAGAGCCACGGCCTGATGCGGGTACGCAGCCGGTCGCGGCGGGTCGACGCCGCCTGACCCATCGCCGGCGCGGTGACGAGCATGCGGTCGAGGAGCCAGTTGGCGCCCCAGAAATAGCCGATGAAGATCGCGATCGCGATCGCGACCATGAGCCCGGCATACAGGATCTGCTGAAGCATTCCCCGCCGACGGCGTGCCGCCCCTCCCCGGGCGCCGCGCCGTCCCCCCTTCCTCTATCCTCCCGGGAAAAACGGGGTCCGGCGGCTGGCGCCGGACCCCAGTATAGCGGTCTTACTGCAGAGCGTCCCAGGCGGCCTGGATGCGGCCTGTGACTTGTTCGGCGGAGGCGCCGTTCACGAAGTCGACCATGCCGGTCCAGAACGCGCCGGCACCGATCGGGCCGGGCATGAGGTCCGAGCCGTCGAACCGGAACGTCGTGGCGTTGAGCAGAATCTCGCCCTGCTGGCGCAGCGCGTCGCTCGAATAGACGTCCGGGTTGGCGCCGCTATGCGCCGAGAGGAAGGCCGAGTTGGGAGCGGCCATCCAGATCTCATGGGCCAGAGGCGTCATGAGGAAGTCGACGAAGGCGCGGGCGGCCGGGCTGTCGGACGCGATGGTCACGACGTTGCCGGAGCCGAGCACCGGATTGCCCAGATCCTTCGACTCATAGGGCGGCAGGTAGAAGAAGTCGTAGTCCTCGCCGGCCACCGTGTCGGCCGGGAAGAAGGACGCGATGAACGACGCCTGGCGGTGCAGATAGCACTGCGGCGGCACGGTGAAGAGGCCGAGCGGGCTGTCGCCGAAGGCGGTGGTGGAGATCGCCTGCGTGCCGCCGGCGACCATGGCGCCGTTCTTCACGATCGAGCCGAAGACGTTGAGGACGTCGATGACCTCGGGCGAGTTGAACGGAATCTCGTTCGTCACCCACTGGTCGTAGATCTCCGGCGAGTAGTTGCGGAGCATCAGGTCCTCGATCCAGTCGGTCGCCGGCCAGCCGGTGGCGCCGCCGGATTCGATGCCGATGCACCACGGCGTGCCGCCGTCGGCGATGATCTGCTCGGAAAGAGCCATCAGCTCTTCCATCGTCTCCGGCACCTCGTAGCCCATCTCGGCGAAATTGTCGGGCGAGTACCAGACGAGCGACTTGATCTCCTGCTTGTAGGGCAGGCCGTACTGCGCGACCGTGCCATCGGGGCCGGCGAACTGGCCGAGCGCGGCCCAGGACGGACCGGCGGCGTAGTTCTCCTCGATCCACGCCTGGGCATCGGCGCCGAGCGGCGACAGCGCGCCCTGCGCGGCGAAGTCGGCGAGGAGGCCGGGCTGCGGCAGGATCAGGATGTTGGACGGGCTGCCGGCGGCGATGTCGATGCGCGCCTGCTCCTCGTAGTTCGGCGAGGAGCCGGCCTGGACGTCGACGCCGGTCGCCTCCTCGAAATAGCGCCACACGCTCTCCCACTGCGCCCGGTCGCCTTCATTGTTCCACGGGCTCCAGATCGTCAGCCGCTGGCCTTCAAGACCGGTGTGGCTCGCCGCGAACTCCTCGTAGGAATCCCAGCTGAAATCGCCCTCGCCGACCGGAAACGCGAGTTCCTGGGCGGAGGCCACGGCCGCGCAGCCACAGATGACCGCGATGGCGGACGTGCCCGCCAGAAGGAAATTCCGCATGAAGTGCTCTCCCTGTCGTTCGACTTGTGAAGTTCCTCCCCGCCCGCCCCACGCGGCTTCCAAAACGTTTTGGGCCACGCATTCTCTGAGCCAGCGGCTGACGACAAGTATACTTGCGCACAATTCGACGCGTCAACGTGCCGCACGGAAGCGTGACAGGCCGCGGGATTCAGCGACGCTGCGGGTCAGTCGAGCGAGGATCGCGGCCGCGGGCACAGCCGAAAGTGCCGCCGCGGCGGGAGCGCGGCGCCCCTCCCGGCAGCCCGTCATTCCGCCGAGGGCAGATGGCCGAAATGGCCGCGGTAGTAGGCCGAGAAGCGGCCGAGATGCCAGAAGCCCCATTTCATCGCGGCCTCGGAGACGGTCATGCGCGACGGACGCGCGGCGCGAAGGTCGCGGTGGGCGCCGTTGAGCCGCCGCACCCGCAGCCATGCCGAGGGCGTGAGCCCGACCGTGTCCGCGAAGGCGCGGTGGAGCGCCTCGCGCGAGGCGCCGACCGCGTCGGCAAGCTCGCGCATGCCGATCGGCTCGCCGGGATTGTCGGCGACATATTCGCAGGCGTCGCGATAGACGCGCGGCGGCGCCGGCGGCGGGCGCCAGGCGCGCACGCGGAAGACATGCGCGACGATCGCGAGGAGGCGCCGACGGATGAGGTCGGGCAGGATCTCGGGCGCCTCCCCGGGCGCGCCGTCGGCGGCCAGCGCGAGGATGCTGCGCAGCCACGCCGCCGTCTCCATCACGCCGGCGGCGTCGCGGCGCAGGATCGCGATCCACGGCTCGCCAATGTCGATGCCGAGCTCGCGCGACGGCACCGAGAGCACGAGGCTGCCGCAGGCGTGATTGCCGTTGACCGACAGATGCTCCTGCGGTCCCGCCCACACCGCGAAGGTCGGCGGATCGAGCGCGGCGCCGTCGACCCGCCAGTCGTCGTCGAGCCAGGCGAAGCTCAGATGATCGGGCGGCGCGGCGGTGCGCTGCTCGACGCTGAGATTGAAGTGCTCGCGGCGGATCAGGATGTTGCCGAGACGGAGGCTGTCGACCGCGCCGCGGAAGCTTCCGCTGCCCAGCTGATTGTACTCGCGGGCCCAGCCGCCGACCGCCTTCTGCTGTTCGAGAGTGTCTGGAAATATCTCGTGGCTGTAGCCGAACTCTCTGTCCGACCAATTGCTCGCCATCGGTCGCCCAACTTTCCGGCGGCAGCCGCCGCTGCCGTCCATTTGAGCAAAGGCCGGCGCCGTACTGGATAGCGGGGCCCGTGCCGCGGTGATTGCCTTGAGCCATCCCAGACGGAGAGACCCGTATGAAGAAGCTCCTGGCAGTCCTCCTAAGCACGACCTGTGCCTTCGCCGCCGTGCCCGCCTTCGCGCAGGACGCGGACATCCCGCCGGTCGCCGAGGAGACCGTCGGCGTGAAGCCGGCCATCGATCCGGGTCCCAACATCTTCGCGATGGACCAGAGCTGGGACGGCCTCAGCACGTTCCAGGTCTTCAGCGCCGAGGACTTCACCTACAAGGGCGGCATGGGCACCGGCATGGTGGCGCAGGGTCAGGTCTCGGCCGACGGCACCACCGCCTACACCACCTCAACCTATCTGGAGCGCATCACCTGGGGCGAGCCCGACATGGTGCTCCAGATATTCGACGTGGCGACCCTGTCGGTCACGGCGGAGATCATGCTGCCGCCCAAGATCACCATGGTCGCCGCCTACGAGCACCTCCTCCAGCTTTCCGCCGACGAACGCTTCATCTTCATCATGAACGCGACCCCGGCGGCGTCGGTCACAGTGGTCGACCTTGAGGCCGGCGCGGTGACCATGGAGGTGCCGACGCCCGGCTGCTGGGAGATCTACCCGGCGACCAGCGGCCTCAAATTCACGATGCTGTGCGGCGACGGCGCGGCCAAGACGTTCATCCTCAACGAGACGGGGACGGAGATCGTGTCCGAGCTCGCGACGGATCTCTTCAACGTCGACGACGATCCGCTGTTCGTCCATGCCGAGCGGCGCGGCGACGCCGACGAGCTCCTCTTCGTCTCGTACACCGGCAATGTCTACCGGGTGTCCGATGCCGGCGACGCGCCGGAGCTGATCGAGATCGTCTCGCTGACGGCCGATGTCGAGGCGCCCTTCGCGCCGGGCGGCTACGCGCTCACGGCGTACAATGCGGCCAACGACTACCTCTTCGTCGTCATGCATGCCGACCCCTATGACGGCAGCCACAAGGATGCCGGCGACGAGGTCTGGGTGATGGACATGGCGGTCGGCACCCTCCTCTACCGGCTCCAGCCCGAGCACGGCCTCGTCAGCCTCTATGTCGACGACGCCGAACTGCCGACGCTCTACGGCTTCAACGAGGAGGACTACACGATCCGCAGCTACGCGATCGATCCGGCGGCGACGCACGGGATCATCATGGAGGAGACCGGCACGGTCAGCGTCGGCGGCGGCCTCGTGATCACGGTGCGCGAATGAGCGGCGAGGTCACCACGCTGCTGGCGGCGACCGCCGCCGCCTTCACGGCGCTGCTGTTTGCGCGGGCAGCGTGGCACAAGCTGTCGGACTTCGCCGCCTTCACCGGCTTCGTCGCCGACTACCGGCTGGTGCCGGAGGCGCAGGTGAAACCGGTCGCCGCCGCCCTCGTGGCGGCGGAGGTCGCGATCCCGCTCGCGCTCGTGATCCCAGGGACGGCGACAATCGGGGCCGCGCTCGCGATCGGGCTTCTCGGGCTCTATGCCGCGGCGATGGGCATCAACATCGCCCGCGGCCGGACGAGCATCGAATGCGGCTGCGGCGGCGCGCCGAACCTCCTGTCGCCGGCGCTGATCGTGCGCAACGCCGTGCTCGCGGCCGTCGCCGGGCTCGTCCTCCTCGATCCGGGGATCGGACTCAGCTTCGGCAACGCCGTCATCGCGGTCGCGCTCGGCCTCCTCCTCCTCGCCTGCTTCGTCCTCGCCGAGCAGGTGCTCGCCAACGGCATGCGCGCCCGCATGGCGCGCCGCTAACCCGAACCCGGGAAAGAAAACCTCATGACCGGATTGATCTTCGCCGTCGCCGTCCTCTTCGTGATCGTGCTCGGCCTTGCCGTCGCCCTCTTTGCGCTGGCCCGCCAGACCGGCGTCCTCTTCGAGCGCATCTCCCCGATGGGCGCGCTCATCAACGATTCCGGCCCGAGGATCGGCGACGCCTCGCCGCGCTTCACGCTGGAGAGCCTCACCGGCGGAGTGGTGTCGCTCGGCGGCGCGGCGGAGCGCAGCAAGCTCGTCTTCTTCGTCTCGCCGACCTGCCCGGTCTGCAAGAAGCTGCTGCCGATCGTGAAGTCGATCCGCAACAGCGAGAAGGGCTGGCTCGACGTGATCCTCGCCAGCGACGGCGAGGCCGCGCGGCACAAGGAGTTCATCGAGCGCGCCGACCTCGCCGCGCTCCCCTATGTGCTGTCGAGCGAGCTCGGCATCACCTACCGGGTATCGCGGCTCCCCTTCGCCATCCTTCTCGACGAGAGCGGCACGATCCGCTCGAAGGGCCTCGTCAACAATCGCGAGCAGCTGGAGAGC
Organism: Bauldia sp.; assembly: GCA_026126025.1. Lineage (GTDB taxonomy): Bacteria > Pseudomonadota > Alphaproteobacteria > Rhizobiales > Kaistiaceae > JADLGL01. The sequence continues at coordinate 122,023 of JAHCJZ010000002.1, forward strand.
CTGTTCAACGCCAAGGAGCTCGGCGTCGACTCGATCCAGACCTTCATCGAGCAGCTCACACCCACCAATAGCTGATCCCATTCATCACGGAGTGCTTCCATGACGAGCTATATCGACAGGTTCCTTGAATGGATGGACGGCACCACGGAACGCGCTGCCCGTCGCACCGCCCAGGCGATCGGCCGACGCCACGTGCTGGCCTCGCTGGGAACGGCGATGATGGGGACGGCGCTGGCGCCGATGCTTCCCTTCGACCGCACCTTCGGCAAAGCCTTCGCGCAGGCGAAGCCGGTGGGCGGCTATGACGGCGACATCGCGGCCTGCGACTACTGGCGGTACTGCGCCCTCGACGGCTATCTCTGCTCGGAGTGCGGCGGCGAGCTGACGATGTGTCCGCCCGGCTCCGAGGCTTCGGTCGTCGCCTGGGTCGGCACCTGCCACAACCCGAATGACGGCCGCGACTATCTCGTCTCCTACAATGACTGCTGCGGCGGTGGCGGCTGCGCCAACCCGACCTTCTGCTTCGGCTCCGAAGGCGAGCGTCCCGGCTACCGCATGGGCCTCTACAACGACATCAACTGGTGCATGGCGAACGAGACCAAGGGCTATCACTGCACGGTCGCGGTCGTGGTCGGCATCGCGTAGGAGACGGGACCCGCATGAGACTGCGACGCGCGCTGGCGGCCCTTGCGGCGGCGAGCGGCGTCGCGGCGGCCGCGGCGATCGCGGGCCATGCCGTCGCCGCCGACGGCGAGCGGACGGCGCAGGCGAACTACATCCTGCGCTGCGCCGGCTGCCATGGCATGGCGGGCGCCGGCGTGCCCCATGCCGGCATCCCGGATTTTCATGGGCTGGTCGGCGTCTTCGCTGGCGACGAGGAGGGCCGGACCTACCTCTTCAACGTCCCCGGCGTCGTCGGCTCGAGCCTCTCCGACGCCGAGAAGGCGGCAGTGATGAACCTCATCATGAAGCGCTGGGCCGGGGAGTCGCTCCCCGCCGACTTCGCGGCGTTCACCGCGGAGGAGGTGACCGCGCGGCGCGCGGTACCGGTCGAGAGCATCGTCGACTTCCGCCGCGCGATCGTCGACCGCCTCTCGGCGGAGGGCATCGTGACGGCCGAGTACCCCTGGCCCTAGTGATCCTCCCCTGCTCGCGGGGGAGGAATGCTAGGCGCTGACGCGGGCTTCGTTGCGGCGGCCCGCGGGACGCTGGCGGCGGCGGTTGCGGGAGCCGTTGGGCTTGCCGGCGGGCTTCGGCGCGGCGCCGGCGCGGTTGCCGTCTTCGGCGTGGCGCGGGCGGCCCGTCCCGTTCTGCATGAACGCAACGCCGGCGATGGCAGCCGGCTCGCCGCGGTCGTTGCCGGCCGGGCGCGCCTTGTGGCGGGGCTGGCCGCGCTTGGCGGGCGGCGTGGCGGCATGGCTGCGGTGATCGTGCGGCGTCCAGCCGCCGCGGCGGCGCGGGCCGCCGTCGCGCTCCGGCTCCCGCGCGACGCGCGTGGCGGCGAGATCGACGTCGGTCACGGTCATCACCGGGATCGCCTGCCGGGTCAGGCGCTCGATGGCGCGAAGGTTGCCGCGCTCGTCGCCCGCGACGAGCGCGATCGCGATGCCCGTTGCGCCGGCACGCGCGGTGCGGCCGATGCGGTGGACGTAGCTCTCCGCGACGTCGGGCAGGTCGAAATTGAACACATGGGTGATGCCGTCGACATCGATGCCGCGGGCGGCGATGTCGGTGGCGACGAGGATGTTCGGCTCGCCGCGGCGGAACGCATCGAGCGCGCGCTCGCGCTGCGGCTGGGACTTGTTGCCGTGGATCGCCAGCGCCTCGAAGCCTCCGGCGGCGAGGCCCTTCACGACGCGGTCGGCGCCGCGCTTGGTGCGGGCGAAGACCAGCGCACGGCCGACCTCCGGCCCGGCGAGCAGCTTCGCGAGCACCGCGGTCTTGGCGCCGCTCTCGACATGAACGACGTGCTGCTCGATCCGCTCGGCGGTGGTGGCGACAGGCGTCACCGCAACCCGGGCGGGGTTCGACAGGAAGGCGTCGGCGAGCGCGGCGATCTCCTTCGGCATGGTGGCCGAGAAGAGCAGCGTCTGGCGGGTCTTCGGCACCCGTGCGGCGATCGAGCGGATGGTGTGGATGAAGCCCATGTCGAGCATGCGGTCGGCTTCGTCGAGGACGAAGACCTCGACCTTGTCGAGTGTCACCGCCCGCTCCTGCATCAGGTCGACGAGGCGGCCCGGGGTGGCGACGAGGATGTCGACGCCCTGCGCGAGGGCGCGGATCTGCTTGCCGATCGGAACGCCGCCAATGGCGATCGCGGTGCGGAGGCGAAGATGCCGCCCGTAGGCGTTGAAGCGCTCCTCGATCTGGTTGGAGAGCTCCCGCGTCGGGCTGAGGACGAGGACGCGCGCGGTGCGCGGCGCAGGCGTCTTCCGGTCATTCGCGAGGCGATGGAGGATCGGCAGCGCGAAGGCGGCGGTCTTGCCGGTGCCGGTCTGCGCGATCGCGACGATGTCGCGGCCGGCGGTCACGAACGGGATGGCCTGCGCCTGGATCGGGGTGGGTACGGAATGGCCTTCTTCGACGAGCGCCGAGGCAATCGGCGCCGCGAGGCCGAGTTCAGAGAACGAATTCAAGGGGATGCTTTCACGAATGGAGCCGGCGCGCCGCTCATGGCGAGCGCGCGACAGGCTTCGGGGGATGAGGACCCCGCGTGCCTGGGTGCTCTGCGATTTGTGGATGGCTGGCCGACGACTCAGTCGATCGTTCACGCGGCCTGCCGCTGATATGGGCGCGAAGTCTTAAGAAAGCAACCGCGACAAGGTCGCAGGCTGCGCCCGGCCTCAGGTCGCGACGAACGAACCACCATTGGGGTGGATGGTCTGCCCGGTGAAATAGGAGCTGTCCTCGCAGGCAAGGAAGAGGAAGGCCGGCGCCACCTCGTTCGGCTGGCCGGCGCGGCCCATCGGCGTGTTCTCACCGAACCTTGCGACCTTCTCTGCCGGGAAGCTCGCGGGGATCAGCGGGGTCCAGATCGGTCCGGGCGCCACGGCGTTGACGCGGATGCCCTTGTTGGCGAGGCGCTGCGAGAGAGCGCGGGTCAGGGTGACGATGGCGCCCTTGGTCGTCGAATAGTCGAGAAGCTCCTCGTGACCCTGATAGGCGGTGATCGAGGCGGTGTTGATGATCGCCGCGCCTTCCTTGAGATGCCGGAGCGCGGCCTGGATCATGAAGAAATAGCCGAAGAAATTGGTGCGGAAGGTCTCCTCCAGCTCGATCTCCTCGATCGCGGCGATGTCGGGCCGGACGTGCTGCTCGGCGGCGTTGTTGACGAGGATGTCGAGCTGGCCGAACTGCCCGATCAGCTCCTTCACCGCCGATTTGCAGAAGGCCTTGTCGCCCACGTCGCCGCGCAGGAGCAGCGCCTCGCTGCCCTCCTCTTCGACCAGCGCCCTGGTGTCCTCTGCGTCGCGGTCCTCTTCGAGATAGAGGATGCCGACCTTCGCCCCTTCGCGGGCGAAGAGCACCGACACCGCCCGGCCGATGCCGGAATCGCCGCCGGTGACGAGCGCGACCTTGCCGCGGAGACGGCCGCTGCCGGGGTAGCGCGGCTCGTAGTCCGGCGCGGGGCGCATCCGGTGCTCCCGGCCGGGCTGGACGTTCTGGTGCTGGGCAGGCTGGGCCGTCGCGGCCATGGAACCCCTCCGGTGTGACGCGGTCGTGTTGATCGCTCAGAACGCCCCCGCCGTCCGGCGGGTTCCCGCAACCGGCGCGGAACAGAAATGCGGGTTGGAGCGTCAACCCCGCGGCGCCGCAGGGGCGGCTCGATCGGGGTTGGCATGGCGAACAGCGACGGGGAACGCAGTCATTCGTGCTGGATGGACGTTGCCGCGCCGGTGGTGCGCGCGCTCGACCGCAACATCGACGTGGACGTGGCGGTGATCGGCTCCGGCATTGCCGGGCTGTCGGTGGCGTTCGAGCTGACGCGGCGGCGGAAGTCGGTCGCGCTGCTGGAGCGCGGCCAGATCGGCCGCGGGATGACGGCGCGGACCACGGCTCATCTGGCGTCCGACTGGGACGACGGGTTCCACCGGCTCATCAACGAGCGCGGCGTCGCGGTCGCCGAGGGCATTCATCGCAGCCAGGCGGCGGCGATCGACCGGATCGAAACGATCCAGCGCGACCAGGGGATCGACTGCGACTTCGCGCGGGTCGACGGCTATCTCGTCCTCGCGCCGGACGGCGACGAAGCCAACCTCGAACGCGAGCTGACCGCGGCGCTCGCGGTGGGCTTCAAGGGCGTCCGCCGGGTGGCGCGGCCGCCGGTTCGCGGTAGCCAGCCGGCGCTGGTCTTCCCGAACCAGGCGCGCATCCACCCGACGAAATATCTCCGCGGCCTGGCGGATGCGATCCGGCGGCGGGAAGGCAAGCTCTTCGCGCGCACGGTCGCGACGAAGGTCGAGGAGACCGGCGACGGGGTCACCGTCACCAGCGACGCCGGCTTCACCGTGCGCGCGGCGGCCGCGGTCGTCGCCACCAATGCGCCGATCACCAACAAGCTCGCGATCCACGACCGCCAGTCGGCGGCGCGGACCTATGCCATCGCGGCCCCGGTGCCGAAGGGCGGCGTGACCGACGCGCTCTTCTGGGACACCGCCGACCCCTATCACTATGCGCGATTGCAGCCGGCCGGCGACCATGACCTCCTCATCGTCGGCGGCGAGGACCATGAAACCGGGGCCGGCGCCGCGGACGCCGAGCTCCGCCTCCACCGGCTCGAGGAATGGGCGCGGTCGCGCTTTCCGGCGATGGAGGCGATCGCCTATCGCTGGTCGGGGCAGGTGCTGGAGCCCGACGACACGATCCCGTTCATCGGCCGCAATCCGGGGGCGGAGCGGATCTTCATCGTCACCGGCGATTCCGGTCAGGGCATCACCACCGGCGCGCTCGCCGGCTTCCTCATCGCCGACCTCATCACGGCCGGCGCGTCGCAATGGGCCGACATCTACGACCCGTCGCGAAAGGCGCCGGGCGGCCTCGGCAAGCTGATCGAGCAGGGCGTCAGCGCAGTGAAGGGCGTGGTCGAGCGCTTCACCGGCGGCGACGTCGCGTCGGTGGACGAGATCGCACCGGGCATGGGGGCGATCGTCAAGGAAGGCGCCGAGAAGATCGCGGTCTATCGCGACAAGCGCGGCCAGCTGAAGCGCCTCTCCGCCTCGTGCACCCATGCCGGCTGCACCGTGCACTGGAACCGCTTCGAGCGCTGCTGGGACTGCCCGTGCCACGGCTCCCATTTCGCCCCGGACGGCAGCGTCACCGCCGGCCCGGCGATCGAGCCGCTGTCGCCGGCGGATTAGTCGAACGGGTTCCAGTTGCCCAGATCGGGGCGCGCGATCATCAGCCAGAAGATCGCGAGCACCGCGGCGAAAGCCGGGAAGCCGAAGGCGAACCAGGTGCGGAAGAGGCGGTAGTAGAGCGGCGGCAGCGGCGCGCCGGCGGCCGCGGCGGCGATAGCGAGATCACGCATGCGCGCCTGCATCCACACCACCGGCAGCCAGAACAGACCGGTGAGGATGTAGAGCAGCACCGACGCGACGATCCACCCTTCCCACAGCGAATATCCGACCTCGAGCGAAAGGAGGATGCCGGTCACCGGCTGCACGACCACCGCCGACGCGGTGAAGAGGAGATCGGCGATCACCACGACGCGGGCGACCGCCGCGATGATGGCGGCGTCGCCGGTGCGGTGCGCCAGCAGCATGAAGAAGGCGATGCCGGCGCCGGTGCCGAGGAGGACCGCCGCGCCGATGACGTGGAGGTATTTCAGGACGAGGAACGCCGTCATCGGTCTTCGCGGATGGCGAGCGCGGCGACGATGAGGACGATGATCGGCCAGATCTTCAGCATCGGGCCGATGGGATCGGCCCAGAGGTCGGGCCGGAGGATCGTGCCGGCGATGGTGTAGAACAGCGAGACGGCGAGGCTGAGCCACAGCGCCCGCCGCGCCGTCGCGCGGACCGCAATGCCGATGCCGATGATGATGTCCGCCACCGCCCCGATGATTACGCAGGCCGCGGCGACCGGCTCGAGGAAGGTGCCGTCGAGGAGATGGATGCCGCGCTGCCAGCCCGGCCCGAAGGCGACGATGCCGGTGCCGATCCAGAACAGCGCCAGCACCGCGAACACCGCCGGCTTGACGAAATAGAGCCGCGCGAACCAGCGCTCCTGCACGGTGGCGGGGCGCCGTTGCAGCGCATGGTCGAGCCGCTCTGGCACGACGCCGGTCGCCTCCGTCCAGGCCGTGGGATCACCGGTCGCGCCGCGGATCATTTCGCGGCGCGCGTTGCTGCGGATCGGCGGACGCCAACCGAGGAAGCCGGCGAGGTCACCGAGGCGGTAGGCAAGCGCGGCCAGCCAATTCGGGATGCGCCAGGGGCGCGCCGGCGGCCAGCCGAGCCACTGGCGATAGCGCGCGACGACGGCGTCGAGGCTCATCGCCTGCGGGCCGGCGAGGTCCAGCGCGACCTCCTTCGGCGCGTCCGGCGCCACCATGCGCACGACCGTCCGCACGACGTCGCCGAGCTGAACCGGCTGGATCGCAGCCATGCCCGTGAAGGCCGGCGCGATCGGGAGCGCGGCGAGACCGCGGAACAGCGCGCCGCTGCCATAGGCTTCGCGTCCCAGCACTACCGACGGCCGCAAGATCACCCAGTCGAGCGGCAGGGCCATGAGGCGCCGCTCGCCCTCGGCCTTGCTCGCCGAGAACGGGCTCAGCGTGGCGCGATCGACGCCGATCGCGGAGAAATGGACGACGCGCCGGACGTTGGACGCGACGCACGCCTCGTAGAGCGCGAGCGGCCCCGTCGCGTGCGCCGCGCGCACGGAATCCCGCGCGGAATCCTGGAACGCGCCGACGCAATTGACCACCGCGTCGACGCCGGCGAGATGCGGCCGCCAGTCCTCAGCGCGCTGCTTCCGCAGATCGACCGCGAGCCACGTCACCCCCTCCTGCAGCAGCGGCGAAGCCCCCGGCCGCACCACCCCGACAATGGTGTGGCCGGCCTCGCGCAGGCCGGCGAGAACGGCCGAGCCGATGAAGCCGCGCGCGCCGAGAAGAAGAATCCGCACCGAGGCGCCTCATATTGGCGGCCGCCGACAAAGCCGCTGTCGGTGCGACAACGCCCGCCGGGCGACCTTGCTCCACAATTGGCGGCCGGCGCCATTGATCCGGCACGTGCCGGCGCCATGTGGTGGTTCACCGCTTTGTGTTTTGTCTTCCGCCGCGGGCGGCGGCGTGATCGGGTCAACCAATAATCGCGGCGAACGACGAGGCGCCGCCGGGAGGAGTTCGGCGATCGAGCGCGGTGCGGTCGTGCCAGGGTTGACGCTTCGGCGTCCCCGACCACGGCCGATGCGCTCTCGCTCCGCGTTCAGGCGCTGTTTGGATCAGCGGCGGTCTGACGGTCGGCGGCGCCTTGGCCGCCATGCGCACTGCAACGAGGAGAGCCCTGCCCCCGGCCGGGCCATGGAGGATCCATCATGCTCAATCGGAAGATACTGACTTCGCTTGCCTTCGGCGTGGCAATGGCGGTGGCGACGCCGTCGCTGGCCCAGATGCCGTTCTCGCTGATCCGCGGGACGATCGACATGGTCGAAGGCAACGTCATGACGCTGACGACGGTCGAGGGCGAGCAGCTGTCGATCACCCTCAATGACGGGTACATCGTCGGCTACAATACCGCGTTGACGCTGGCTGATCTCACGGTCAACACCGAGATCGGCGTCACCACGATCGACGGCCCGGACGGCCTGCCGGTGCCGATCGAGGTCCATGTCATGGACGAATCCGGCAACATGAACGACGAGTGGGATCTGCCCGGCGACGATGTGGGGCTGATGACCAACGGCGTCATCACCGAAGCCACCGCGGCCGAGGGCGGCCAGCTGATCACCGTCCACTACATCTCGGCGGACGGCTCGCGCGAGGGCGACCTCACGCTCCTCATCCCCAACGAGACGCCGGTGGTGCGCCTCATGAACGAGAGCGACCCGAGCCTGCTGGTGCCGGGGGCCTATGTGTTCGTCGTCGCCGTGCAGGGCGCCGACGGCGCCTGGTCGACCGGCTACATCCAGGCCGAGAAGGATGGCGTGAGGCCGCCGCTCTGATCCGCGGCGGTGTTGCGGCACCACGCCGCAACACCTTGGAAACGTTCGACCGGCGCGGCATCCGGCCGCGCCGGTTCCCCCCAAACGGGGGATGACCATAACAGCCGCCTCCTGTACTCGGATCAGCACGGGCTCGGCGCGTCCAGCCCTTCCTCCAATTGACTTAGACGGCCGGACGAGGCGACGCCTCTCCGGCCTCTTTTTCATGGCCGGCCCTTCCATCCCGGCGAGCCATGCGGTTTGAATGCGCCCGCCATGGCCCGCCCTCTCCTCGTCATCGACGGCGACAACTTCGCGCACCGCGCCTATCATGGCGTGCCGAAATCGGTGCTGCGCGACAATGGCCGCGGCGGCAATTCCATCCTCGGCTTCGCCAACACGCTGATGCGGCTCTACGAGGCGGAGCACCCGCGCGCGGTGCTGGTCGGCTGGGACACGCTGGATCACCCGACCTACCGCCACATCGCCTTTCCCGACTACCAGAGCGGCCGCGTGTTCGACGCCAGCCTCCTGGAGCAGCTCGACATGCTGCCCGAGCTGGTGACGGCGTGCGGCTTCGTCGCGGCGAAGGGCAAGGGCTACGAGGCCGACGATTTCCTCGCCGCGGGCGTCGCGGCCGAGGAAAAGACCGGCGGGACGGTGCTCCTCGCCAGCGGCGACCGCGACGCCTTCCAGCTTGCCTCGGACCGGACGACGATCCTCCACCCGGTCAAGGGCGGCGAGCTGATGCGCATCGGGCCGGCGGAGGTGCGCGACCGCTACGGTGTCGAGCCGCGGCAGGTGCCGGATTTCATCGCGCTGCGCGGCGATCCGTCCGACAAGCTCCCGGGCGCCAAGGGCGTCGGCGCGATCGGCGCCGCCAGCCTTCTCGGCCGCTATGCCAGCCTCGAGGACGCGTTGGCGGACGGGCGCTTCGCCGCGCAGGCCGATGCGCTCCGGCTCTATCGCCGGATCGCGACAATGGACGCCACCGCGCCGATCCCGCCGATCCCGGATCTCGCGAAGCCGACATGGGAGCGCGGCGCTGCGCTCCTGCGCGACTTGGGCCTGCCGCGCCTCGCCGACCGCATGGCGGAGCTCGGCCGGGGCTGAGGTCAGGCCGCCTTGGCGAGCCGCTCTCCGAGATAGCGGCCGGTGAGCGAGGCCGGATGCTGCACCAGCTCGGCCGGCGGGCCTTCGAAGACGATCCGGCCGCCCTCCCGGCCGGCACCGGGGCCGAGGTCGATGATCCAGTCGGCGCGCGCGATCACGTCGAGATTGTGCTCGATGATGATCACCGAGCCGCCCTTGTCGACCAGCCGGTCGAACAGGCGGATGAGCCGCGCGGTGTCGCTCATGTGGAGCCCGGTCGTCGGCTCGTCGAGGACGTAGGTCTTCGCCTCGGCACCGAGCTCGGTCGCAAGCTTCAGGCGCTGCCGCTCGCCGCCCGACAGCGACGACACCGACTGGCCGAGCGTGATGTAGCCCAGGCCGACATCATCGAGCGCCTGGAGGGTCGGCACGATCGCCTTCTCGGTGAAGAAATCGAGGGCCTTCGTCACCGACATCGCCAGGACATCGGCGATCGACCGGCCGCGCACCGTCATCGCCAGCACCTTCTCGGTGAAGCGCTTGCCGTCGCAGGTCTCGCAAACCGTGGTAATCGGATCGAGGAAGGCGAGGTCGGTGTAGGTGACGCCGAGGCCGTGGCAGGTCGGGCACGCGCCCTTGGAGTTGAACGAGAACAATGCCGGCTGCGCCTTGTTGGTCCTGGCGAAGAGGTCGCGGATCGGATCCATCACGTTGGTGTAGGTCGCCGGCGTCGACCGCGACGACGCGCCGATCGCCGCCTGGTCGATCACCACGGCATCCGGGTAGGCGGCGAGGAACTCCTCCGAGATGAGCGAGCTCTTGCCGGAGCCGGCGACCCCGGTGACGACGGTCAGCACGCCGGCCGGGATATCGACCGACACGTCGCGGAGATTGTTGCGGGTGACGTGCTTCAGCGGCAGGCTGCCGGCCGGCCGTCGCGGCGTTTCCTTCATCGGCAGAACCTCGCGAAGTGCCCGGCCGGTCAGCGTATCGGCCTGCTTCAGGCCGCGGAAGCTTCCCTCGTAGACGATCTCCCCGCCGTGGATTCCGGCCTTCGGGCCGACGTCGACGACATGGTCGGCGATCGCCATCACGTCGGGGTCGTGCTCGACGACGAGGACCGTGTTGCCCTTGTCGCGGAGCTTCACCAGCATCTCGTTGAGCCGGCCGACATCGCTCGGGTGAAGGCCGATCGACGGCTCGTCGAAGATGAAGAGGACGTCGACCAGCGCCGAATTGAGGTGCCGCACCATCTTGATGCGCTGGGACTCGCCGCCGGAGAGCGTCGAGGTCTCGCGGGACAGCGTGAGGTAGCCGAGGCCGATGCCGACGAGCTCGTCGACACGGGTCGCGGCCTGCGCCGCCAGCGGCTCGGCCACCGGTCCCGTCATGGCGCGGAGCGCCTTCGCAAGCTCGGTCGCCTCCATGTCGGAGAGCTCGGCGATGTTGCGGCCGCCGATCCTCGACGCCAGCGCCTTCTCGTTGAGCCGCGCGCCGTGGCACTGCGGGCAGAGCACAGAGGTGATGTAGGCCTCGGCGCTCTCGCGGGTGGACTCGGAAAGCTCGGCGGTGTCGCGCTTGAGGTAGAGGCGCTCGAACTTATCGATCAGCCCCTCATAGGTCATGTTGATCGCCTCCTTGCCGGAACCGAACTTGACCTTCGTGCCGTCCTTGCCGCGGAGGAGCTTGTTCATCTCTTCCGGCGTGTAGTCGGCGAGCTTCTTGTCGTTGTCGAAATAGCCGGACAGGGCGAACATCTTCCACTGCCAGGTGTCGACCTTGAACTGCGGGTGGAGGATCGCGCCCTCGTTGAGCGATTTCGACATGTCGAGAAGCTTGCCGAGGTCGACTTCGCGCTTGTGGCCGATGCCGTCGCAGACCGGGCACATGCCGGCCGGCAGGTTGAAGGAATAGGCGTCGGAATAGCCGGCCGACGGCTCGCCGGCGCGCGAATAGAGGAGGCGAAGCAGCGAGTAGATGTCGGTGATCGTGCCGACCGTCGAGCGCTGGTTCCCGCCAATCCGCTTCTGGCCGATGATGATCGGCGTCGACAGGTTGGCGATACGGTCGACATGCGGCTGCCCGTACTTCGGCAGGAAGTTCCGCTGGAACATGGTGAAGGTATCGTTGAGGGCACGCTGCGCCTCGGCGCCGATCGTATCGAACACGATCGACGATTTGCCCGAGCCCGAAACGCCGGTGAAGACCGTGATCTTCCGCTTTGGGATGTCGAGGGAGACCTCCTTGAGGTTGTTCTCCCGCGCGCCTCTGATCTCGATATTTCCGTACATCGGCCGCTCCTCGTCCGCGAAAGGGGGCGCGTTGTTAGCCGGACTCGGAGGCCGGCTCAACCCTCATCTCGGACGATCGCGGCCTTCGTCAGGCAGGCGCCGCCGACAGCCGGCGCCGCGGACCGCCCGAGGCGGGACCAGCCGCACGACACGGGCTGGTGCTCCGGGCATCCCCGTGTAGGGTCCGCCGATGGCGAAGGAAGCCGAGGCGGAAGTCCTTGTCGTCGACGGGCGCGAGGTGCGGGTCACCAACCCGGCCAAGCCGTACTATTCGCGCGACATCAAGCTCACCAAGCTCGACGTCGTGCGCTACTACCTTTCGGTCGCGGAGGGCGCGCTCAACGGCATCCGCAACCGGCCGATCGTCCTGAAGCGGTTCGTCGACGGCGCGGAGGGCGAGCCGTTCTACCAGAAGCGGGCGCCCGACAAGCGGCCCGACTGGATCCGCACCGTCACCCTCTCCTTCCCCTCCGGCCGCACCGCCGAGGAGGTCGTGGTGGACGACGCGGCGGGGCTGGCATGGATCGTCAATCTCGGCTGCATCGAGCTCCATCCGCACCCGGTCCGCGCCACGGACCTCGACCATCCCGACGAGATCAGGATCGACCTCGACCCGACGCCCGGCGTGCCGTGGTCGGACATCCGCACCGTAGCGATGGGCGTGAAGGCGCTGATGGAGGAACTCGGCCTGACCGGCTGGCCGAAGACCAGCGGCTCGCGCGGCATGCACGTCAACGCCCGCATCCACCCGCGCTGGACCTTCACCGAGGTGCGGCGCGCCGCCCTCGCCTTCTCGCGCGAGATCGAGCGGCGGATGCCGGGGATCGCGACGTCGAAATGGTGGAAGGAGGAGCGCCGCGGCGTCTTCCTCGACTACAACCAGAACGCCAAGGACCGCACCACCTGCTCTGCCTATTCGCTGCGCCCGCTGCCGGACGCCCGCGTCTCGACGCCGCTCGGCTGGGACGAGGTGCCAGACTGCGAGCCGGGCGATTTCACCGTGCTGACGGTGCCGGCGCGGTTCGCGGCGATCGGCGATCCGCAGGCCGGGATGGACGCGGCAGCGGGTTCACTCGAAGCGCTGCTCGAGCTCGCGGCGCGGGACGAGGCATCCGGCCTCCCCGATGCGCCATGGCCGCCGCAATTCGTCAAGGCCGCAGGCGAGGCGCCGCGGGTTGCACCATCGCGCGCCAGGGGCGCACCGAGGCCGCCGCGGGTGAAGATGCCGGTGCTCATCATCGCGCACTCGCCCGACAAGGCGGCGGCGCTCGCGGGGCTCGACCGCTGGAAGGCGCGGCACCCCGAGGTGGTGCCGCATCTCCAGAGCGACGACGTGCTGGTCGACGGCATGCGCGGCCGCTCGTCGGTGTGGTGGCGGGTGCGGGTGAACCTCAAGAACGTGCCGGAAGCGCTTCGGCCGCCCCAGGAAACGCCCGACCCCGACGACGACCCGACGCGCGAATGGCGCGAGGCGATGAAAGCCGGGATCGAGGCGTTCAAGAACGCCGATCCCAACGACCCCCTGCCGCAGACGCTGTCCGGTCCGGCGCTGCGCGCGCTGGTCGGCGCGGGCATCGTGTCGCTGGGCCAGGCGGCGGAGCGGACCGAGGCCGAGCTGCGCGGCCTCCCCGGCATCGGCCCGAAGGCCCTGAGCCAGCTCCGCGAGGCGCTCGCCGCAAGCGGACGGTCCTTCAGGGCGGACTGAGCACGACCGGTCCGCACCTCCGCCGGAACGCTAAGAGCCTGTAGCCCTTTCCCTCCTTCGTCATTCCGGCGAAGGCCGGAATCCGGAGCGACACGCTCCCGCCCGTCGTAGGGGTGCTGGACCCCAGCCTTCGCCGGGGTGACGCAGGATGAGAATCCCGGGTGACGCGGTTGAATATGCAGAGTGGGTGTTAGCGCCCGGTCCCGAAGATGCGCTGGAGCTCCTCGGGCGGCACGACTTCGAGCTGGGCGAAGGTGCAGTCGCGGGGCGGCTTGTCGGGGCGCCAGCGGCGGAACTGGGCGGTGTGGCGGAAGCGGTCGCCCTGCATGTGGTCGTAGGCGACCTCGACGACGAGCTCGGGGCGCAGCGGTTCCCAGGACATGTCCTTGCCAACGTTCCAGCGATTGCCGGCGCCGGGCCGCCGCTGGCCGTCGGGGTTCGTCCAGAGCGCCGGATCGGCCCATTCCCGCCAGGGGTGGCCCTCCAGCGCGTTCTCGCGCCAGGGCGCGAGGAACTCGACCAGCTCGATGCGCCGGGCGTTGGTGAAGCTGGCGCAGACGCCGACATTCTGCAGCCGGCCGGCATCGTCGTAGAGGCCGAGGAGGAGCGAGCCGACCTTGGTCCCCTCCCCGGTCTTGTGCCAGCGGAAGCCGGCCACGACGCAGTCGCATTCGCGCTCGTGCTTGACCTTGATCATCACCCGCTTGTCGGGCTGGTAGGCGCCGTCCATCGCCTTGACGATGACGCCGTCGAAGCCGGCGCCTTCGAAGCGGCGGAACCAGTCCTCGGCGGTGGCACGGTCCGCCGTTGCCGGCGTCAGGTGAAGCGGCGGCGCGGTGGCGCGGAGGACATCCTCCATCGCCGCGCGCCGCTCGACGAAGGGCGCGTCCATCAGGTTGCGGTCGCCGAGGGCGAGGAGGTCGAAGAACACGATCGACGACGGGATCTCCTTCGACAGCAGCTGAACACGCGACTGCGCCGGGTGGAGACGAAGCTGCAGAGCGTCGAAGGCGATCGTGCCGTTGATGACGATGACGATCTCGCCGTCGAGCACGCAGCGCTCCGGCAGTTGCGCCTTCAGCGGCTCGATCAGCTCGGGGAAGTAGCGGGCGAGCGGCTTGGCGTCGCGGCTTTGCAGGAACACCTCGTCGCCGTCGCGGAAGACGAGGGTCCGGAAGCCGTCCCATTTCGGCTCGAACAGCCAGCCTTTGCCCGGCGGGATCCCTTCGACGCGCTTCGCCAGCATCGGCAGGATCGGCGGATTGACCGGCAGGTCCACGCGCCCGGTCAGCTGCTGGCGACGATCGACCGGATGCCGTCGACCACGAACTGGACCGACAGCGCGCCGAGGATGAGGCCGAGGAGCCGGGTCAGGACGATCCGTCCGGTCCGCGTCAGCGCCCGCTCGATCCACTCGGCCGACAGGAACGCCAGGAAGGAGAGGCCGATGATGACGACGATGATGACCTCGAGCCAGACGAGCCGCATCGCCTCGGTGGCCCCCGCTGCGACGAGGATGGTCGCCGAGATCGCGCCCGGTCCCGCCATCAGCGGGATGGCGAGGGGGAAGGCGGCCACATGGGCGGCCTCATCCGACGCGTCGATCTGCTCGACCTTCCGCTGCTGGCGCCGGTTGAACAGCATCTCGAAGGCGATGATGAAGAGAAGGAGGCCGCCCGCGATGCGGAACGCGTCGAGCGAAATGCCGAGCGCCTCAAGGAGCCACTCGCCCACCAGCGAGGCGCCGATCAGGATGCCGGCAGCGATGAGGCTGGCGCGGATCGCCACGCGGCGGCGCTCGGCGCGGGACTGGCCCGCCGTCAGCGCCAGGAACACCGGCGCAAGGCCGATCGGGTCGATGGTGACAAACAACGTCACCATCGCGTTGAGCAGATCCTCGGGCAAACGCCGCCTCCAGTCCGGCGCAGCCTAGCATTGTCCGGCGAACTCGGCGCGAGCCCGGATCGCCGGTTTCTCACAGTCCGGCACAGCCCGGCACATCATTTGTTCCCGGGGGGTTACGCGCCGCGGGTCCTTTGCGCTATTGACCTCCAAAAACCCGCCCCCCGCGGGAGGCCAGAGGAGCGTCGATGAGCCATACCGGCTATGCCCTGCGAAAATCGCGGGTCCAGCGCAGCGAGCTCGCGGTGCCGGGGTCGAACCCGGCGATGATCGCCAAGGCGGCCGCCAGCGACGCCGACTACGTGTTCCTCGACATCGAGGACGCGGTGGCGCCGCCCGACAAGGACAAGGCACGGCTCAACATCATCCAGGCGCTCAACGAGATCGACTGGCGCGCCGCCGGCAAGACCATATCGGTGCGGATCAACGGCCTCGACACGCCGCATATGTATCGCGACGTGATCGCCCTGATGGAGCAGGCCGGCGAGAGGCTCGACACCATCCTCGTGCCGAAGGTCGGCGTCCCCGCCGACCTTTATGCCGTGGAGCTGATGGTGGTGCAGGTCGAGATGGCGCTCGGCCTCAGCAACCGCGTGGCGCTCGAGGGGCTGATCGAGACCGCGCTCGGCATGGCCAATGTCGAGGCGATCGCCGCCTTCCCCGGACGCCTGGAGGCGCTGCATTTCGGCGTCGCCGACTATGCCGCATCGATGCGCGCCCGCACGGTCAATATCGGCGGCCTCAACCCGGACTATCCGGGCGACCAGTGGCATATGGGCCTTGCCCGGATGACCACGGCGTGCCGCGCCTATGGCCTTCGCGCCATCGACGGGCCGTTCGGCGATTTCAGCGATCCGGAGGGCTACCGCGCCGCCGCCCGCCGCGCCGCCGCGCTCGGCATGGAAGGCAAATGGGCGATCCACCCCAGCCAGATCGAGCACGCCAACGATGTCTTCGCGCCGAGCCCGGCGGAGGTCGACCGCGCCCGCCGCATCCGCGCCGCGCTCAGGGACGCGGAGGCCGAAGGCCGCGGCGCCGCCGCGCTTGACGGCAAGATGATCGACGCCGCCTCCGAGCGCATGGCGCGGAACGTTCTCTTCATCCACGACGCGATCGCCGGCGCCCAGCGGGCCCGCTCAGCGAGCAGCTGACCTCATGGATATTCACGAGTACCAGGCGAAGCGGATCCTCGCCCGCTACGGTGTGCCGGTCGCCCGCGGCGGCGTGGCGAGCCTTCCCGAGGAAGCCGTCGCCGAGGCGAAGGAGATCGGCGGCGACAAATGGGTCGTGAAGGCCCAGGTCCATTCCGGCGCCCGCGGCAAGGCCGGCGGGGTCATCCTCTGCCGCACCGAGGAAGAGGTCGCCGCGGCGACCCGCAAGCTCGTCGGCAGTCGCCTCGTCACCATCCAGACCGGACCGGCGGGAAAGCCCGTCGGATCGGTCTATGTCGAGGCGGCGAGCACGATCGACCGCGAGGTCTATCTCTCCTTCACCTATGACCGGGCGACGCAGAACGTGATGGTGGTCGCCTCGGCCGCCGGCGGCATGGATATCGAGGAGGTCGCCCGCACCGAGCCCGACAGGATCAAGCGCGTGCTGGTCGACCCCGCGGTCGGGCTCCGGCCGTTCCACGCCCGCGCCATCGCCCTGTCGCTCGGGCTCGGCAAGGCGCAGCTCGGCCCCGCCGCCCACGCGATCCACGCCTGCTATCGCGCATTCTGGGAAGCGGACGCGACGATGATCGAGATCAACCCGCTCGCCATCACCACCGAGGGCAAGGCGCTGGCGCTCGACGCCAAGATCTCGCTCGACGAGAACGCGCTCTACCGCCATGGCGACCTCGCCGAGCTCCGCGACCCGACGCAGGAGGACCCGCGCGAGACCTTCGCCAGCGACAAGGGCCTCGCCTATGTCGGGCTCGACGGGACGATTGGCTGCATCATCAACGGCGCCGGGCTCGCAATGGCGACGCTCGACATGATCAAGCTGGCGGGCGGCGAGCCGGCGAACTTCCTCGACATCGGCGGCGCCGCCTCGCCGGAGCGGGTCGCGACCTCGTTCCGCGCCGTGCTGCAGGATCCGAAGGTCGAGGCGATCCTCGTCAACATCTTCGCCGGCATCAACCGCTGCGACTGGATCGCGGAGGGGGTGATCAAGGCGCTCAACGAAGTCTCGGTGAAGGTGCCGCTGGTGGTGCGCCTCGCCGGCACCAATGTCGACGAGGGCATGGCGATCCTGTCGCGCGCCGAGCATCCGATCATCATCGCCGACTCGCTGGCCGATGCGGCGACCAAGGCCGTCGCCGCGTCGCGCGCGATGGCGCCGGCGGAGTAGCACGATGGCCGTTCTTCTCGACAGCAGCACCCGCATCCTCGTCCAAGGCATGACGGGCCGCATCGGCAGCTTCCATGCCGCCGACATGATCTCGATCGGCACCAGGGTCGTCGGCGGCGTCACGCCCGGCAAGGGCGGTACGACGCATCTCGGCCTCCCGGTGTTCGACAGCGTCCACCAGGCGGTCGCGGCGACCGGCGCCACGGCGAGCATCGTCTTCGTGCCGCCGCCGGGCGCCGCGGATTCCATGATGGAGGCGGCGGACGCCGGCCTCGCGGTGACGGTCTGCATCACCGACGGCATCCCGACTCGCGACATGACGGAGCTGAAGCGGTTCGTCCGCATGCAGCCCGAAGGGACGCGCACCCGCGTCATCGGGCCGAACTGCGCCGGCGTCATCACGCCCGGCCAGGCGATGGCTGGCATCATGCCGCCGCACATCTATTCGCCCGGCCGGATCGGCATCGTGGCGCGCTCGGGCACGCTCTCCTACGAAGCCGCCGCACAGATGCGCGCACTCGGCCTCGGCGTCTCGACCAGCGTCGGCATCGGCGGCGACCCGATCAACGGTGCGTCGTTCAAGGAAATCCTCGAGCTGTTCGAGGCCGACCCCGACACGGACGCGGTGGTGCTGATCGGCGAGATCGGCGGGCCGCAGGAGGTCGAGGCGGCCGGCTACATCGCGAGCACGATGACCAAGCCGGTGGTCGCCTACATCGCCGGCCTCAGCGCCCCCCGCGGCCGCCGCATGGGCCATGCCGGCGCAGTGATCTCGGGCGTCGGCGAGAGCGCCGACGAGAAGGTCACGGAACTCCGCAAGGCCGGCGTCACCATCGCCCCGACCCCGTCCGACATCGGACGCACGGTGGCGGAGGTTCTGGGCCGGGCGGCCTAGTCCTGTCACCTCTCCCACCGGGGAGAGGTAAGGGAGCTACCGCGGCGCGGCGGCGATGTTGCCGCCGTCGACCGTGGCGACGCCGCCTGTGGTCTTCAGGGCCAGCGCCTGATGGAGGAAGGCCTGCGCCACGTCGTCGGCCGTCACTTCGAGGCCGAGAAGGTTGCCGCCTAAGTAGTCGGCCTCGGCGACACCCCGCGCGGCGGCGCGTTCGGCGATCATCTCCGCCGTCAGCAGCCCGGAGCGGATGCGGTCGGCGTTGACGGCGTTGGAGCGGATGCCGGCGTCCCCGTAGTCGAGCGCGTACTGGCGCGACAGGAACAAAACCGCAGCCTTTGGAAGGCCATAGGGGCCGAAATTCGCACCGGGATTCACCGCCTGTTTGGAGGCGTTGAAGAGGAGCGCACCGCCCGTGCCTTGGGCGAGCATCACCTTCACCACCGCCCGCGCGACGGTCTGGTGACCGAAGAAGTTGAGCTCGAAGCTCTCGCGAAGGATCGCGTCGTCGACCTCGCCGATCCGCCCCTGCCAGGCGGCACCGGCATTCGAGACGAGAATGTCGATGCCGCCGAACGTGGTCACCACCGCGCGGATCGCGGCATCGACCGAGGCCTTGTCGGTGACGTCGCAGCGGATGCCGAGCGCAGAACCGATCGAACGCGCCACGGCTGCAGCGGCGTCGCCGTCGCGGTCGAGGATGGCGACCTCCGCTCCGTTGGCGGCGAAGAGGCGCGCCGTGGCGGCGCCGATCGCGCCGGCGCCGCCGGTGACGATCGCGACCTGGCGCTGCAGCGGTTTCTCGGTCGCCCCGCCGAGCTTGGCCTGTTCGAGCGACCAGTACTCCATCCGGAACAGCTCGGATTCCGGCAGCGGCTCGTAGCGGCCGACCGCCTCGGCATCGGCGACGACGCGAACCGTGGCCTCGGCGATATCCGCCGCGATGGCCGCCTCCTTCTTCGACTTGCCGAGGCCGAACAGGCCGACGCCCGGCACCAGCACGACGCGCGGCATCGGGTCGAGCATGGTGCGAGCGGTGACGGTCCGTCCGTTCTCGGCCGCGAAATAGGCACGATAGGCGTCGGCGAAGCGCGCGACCGCGTCGGCCACAGCGACCTTGACCGCCACCTCGTCGCCGTCGAGCGGGGGAAGGATCAGCGGGCGGTTCTTGGTGCGGATGATGTGGTCGGGCGTCGCGACCCCGCGGGCGGCAATGTCGGCGAGATCGGGGCGATCGACATAGGCGCGCACGTCGGCACCGCCGCGATGGTCGAGGACCATGCGGCGCCAGGCGCCGCCGCCCAGCGGCTCGGCGATGGCTCCGCGGATCACCGGCGCAATGGTCGCAGCGTCGAGTCCGGCGGCCGCCGTGGCGTGCCGTGTTGCCTTGCCTCGGGCGATCCGCGCTTCGGCGCGGCTCACCATCGCGATCATCAGCTCATACGCCTCGCGTGCGGTGTCGGCGAAGGTGAAGATGCCGTGGCGGTCGAGGATCAGGCCCTTGACGTGGCGGCCCCGCTCGAACGCCTCGCTCGCCGCGATGGAGAGGTCGAAGCCGGGGAATATCCACGGCAGGAAGGCCATCTCATCGCCGAAGATTTCGGCCGCGAGCGCGGCGCTGTCCGGCTGGTCGACCAGCGACAGGATGGCGTTGGCGTGGGTGTGGTCGACGAATTTGTGCGGCAGGAAGGCGTGGAGCAGCGTCTCCACCGACGGATTCGGTGCCTTCGAGTCGAGGAGCGCCAGGCGCTGCTGGTTGACCATCTCCTCGTCGGAGAGCGCGGTCAGCGCGCGGAGGCGGCGGAGCGCATCGAGCCGGACAGCCGGCAGCCCGGCGGGCTCGATGTCGCCCATGTCCCACCCCGAGCCCTTGACGCAGAGCACCTCGTGCTCGGTGCCGAGGGCGTCCTTCACCCGCGTCTTGACCGAGGTGTTGCCGCCGCCATGGAGGACCAGCGCCGGGTCGCGGCCGAGGAGACGCGTGGTGTAGACGCGGAGCGCGATGTCCTCGTTGAAGCCCTGCGCGCCGTAGCGCTCGACGGCTTCCGCCGCATCCCTGTCCGACCAGGCCGATTTCACCGCGACGCTCCCGAGCGACGTGGCGCGTCCGGGCCGAACAGCCGCGCAAGGTTCTCGCCATAGGGCGCGGAGACGATGCCGCGCTCGGTGATGAGGCCGGTGACGAGTTCGTTCGGCGTCACGTCGAAGGCGGGGTTGCGGACCTTCACATCGTCCGGCGCGGTGCGCCGCGCGCCGAAGCTCGTCACCTCGTCCGACGCGCGCTCCTCGATGGGGATGTCGGCGCCGGTCGGACAGTCGAGGTCGATCGTGGAGGACGGGCACGCGACATAGAACGGGATGCCGAAATGGCGCGCGAGGATGGCGACGCCGAGCGTGCCGATCTTGTTGGCGACATCGCCATTGGCGGCGACGCGGTCGGTGCCGGTGATCACGAGGTCGATCCTCCCCTCCGCCATCATGCTCGCGGTCATGGTGTCGGCGATCAGCGTCACGTCGACACCGGCGCGGCCGAGCTCCCAGCTGGTGAGCCGGGCGCCCTGGAGCAGCGGCCGGGTCTCGTCGGCATAGACCCGGAACGGCACGCCGGCGCGATGGGCGAGATACATCGGCGCGGTGGCGGTGCCGATGCCGGAGGTCGCCAGCGCCCCGGCGTTGCAATGCGTGAGCACGCCCGCACCCGCCGCGATCAGGGCGGCGCCGGCCTCGCCGATGCCGAGGCAGAGCGCCTGGTCCTCGCGGTGGATCGCTTCCGCCTCGTCGACCAGCGCGGCATAGAGCTCGGCGGCGGTCGTGGCGGTGGTGCTGCGCGCGGCGCGCTGCTCCATCCGGCGGAGCGCCCAGGAGAGGTTCACCGCGGTCGGGCGTGCCGCGTTGAGGTAGGCCGCGACTTCGGGCAGCCGGCGCCGCATGGCGTCGACCGGACCCTCCCTCAGCGGCCCCAGCGCCACGCACAGGCCGTACGCAGCCGCGACACCGATCGCGGGCGCCCCACGGACCTTGAGCACCCGAATGGCCTCGAACACATCGGCGACCGAGTCCTGGCGTTCGACGACCTCCTCCAGCGGCAGGCGCGTCTGGTCGAGGAGGTAGAGATCGCCGTCATGCCACTCCAGCGCGCGTGGCAGGCGGTCGAGGAGGTCGGTCATGACGCGCCACCCCGGCGACGAGGCCTCACAACACAGACCTCGTCCTGAGGTGCCGCCGAAGGCGGCCTCGAAGGACGGCGGGAGCGCACCGGCGATCCTTCGAGGCCCGGCTTCGCCGGGCACCTCAGGATGAGGCCGAGTGTTGCTCCGTCCTTGTACTGACGATGGTGTTGGGGCGAGGTCACGGGATGCCCGCCTCCGGTGCGGAGATGGACCGGGCGAGCGCGGCAACGTCGGCGATGGTGTCGAAGCCGGTGCGGTTCATCACCATGCGGCGGGCCATGTCGAGCGCGTGGGTCTCGACGATCGCGCGCGCCTTGAGGTCGGGGATGGTCGCGATGTCGGCCACCTTGGCGATGCCGACGATGCGCCGCATCATCTTGCAAGCGGCGAAGCCGATAGTGTCGGCGAGGAGCGTCTTCATGAAGCGCTGGCGATAGGCCTCCGCGCTCTTGCCGCCGTCGATGTCGCGGCCGACGAAGGATTCCCCGCCGCGGGCTGCGTCATGGTCGCGCCACAGGGCGAGGAACTTGGCCGTGAAGCCTTCCCAAAGGCCGCCGGCGGTTTCGAGCAGCCACCAGCGGTAGGAGGCGGGGTCGTGGCCGAGCTGCGGCTGGCGCCAGGCATGGGCGAAATAAGCGAGGTAGAAATTGGCGACCAGCGCGCCGATGTCGAAGCCCATCGGGCCGTAGAAGGCGAACTCCGGGTCGATGACGAAGGTCTCGCGGCTGTTGGCCATGATCGAGCCGGTGTGGAGGTCGCCATGCACCAGCGCCTCGGCAGCGGTCATGAAGGCGAACTTCATCTCCCCCACTGCGGCGCGAAGCTCCGGGTCGCGCTGGATGCCGGCGATCGCCTCGGCGGGAAGCTCGGCGTTGTAGGCGTTGGTCGCGGAGTCGTCATAGGGGTGGGTGAAGACGAAATCCTCGGTGATCTTGCAGAGCTCGGTGTTCACCGAGGCGGCGACCGCGGCCTTCTTCTCAGCCGGGTCCATCGCGAAATCCGAGGTGTGGAAGAGCGTCCGGGCGAGGAAAGTCGACATATGGTCGGCGAGGAGCGGGAAGCGCTTCCCGGCGATCAGCTCGCCGCGCAGGATGCGGTGGTCGCGGAGGTTCCGCATTGCCACCAGCGACATGTCGGTCGAGGCGTGGAACACCTCCGGCACGTGCTCGGGCACCAGCGCCGACTGCGTCTTCAGCGCGGCGATCTCGAAATCCATCCGGCGGCGCGACAGCGGCCAGGATTCGCCGACAATGCGCAGGAACGGCACCGCCTGCTTCACCACCAGCGTCTCGTCCGGCGCGGCGCGGTTGGTGACGATGAAGACGTAGTTGAGGTTGCCGTCGCCGACCTCGCGGACATCGAGGTCCGTGAAGGACGAAAGGCGCCCGCGAAGCTCGGGGACGCCCGCCAGATACTCCGCCACCGTCGATTCCGTCAGCTGACGGTATTCCATCGCCACAAGGAGCCCCCTCCCGGCCCATCCAGCGCGGCGATCCGGTCCGCGGTCGAGGTGCGGACCTTAGCCGCGCCGCGGGCGGCGTTCCAGAGTTGGTTGCGGTGCGAAAGCGCCTGTAGCGTCGTTCCCCGGACAAGGTGGAGCGCGCAGCCCTGCACCGTAGAGCCGGGGTCCAGCGCCGCGTGGATCCCGGTTCAGCAGTGCAGCATTTCATGCTGCACTGCGCCCGGGAAACGAAGGAGGAGGACGGGAAGTGGTGTCCCGTTGACCTCCCGCCCTGCTCCCCGCTAGCGCAAGGCGATGCACCAGTCCCGCGGGAGCCCATGAGCCTTCGCCGATTCATCCCCGACGGCTTCACGCTCGGCCTTCTCGGCGCGGTGGTGCTGGGCGCGTTGCTCCCGGCGGAGGGTAACGTCGCCGATGTGCTCGACGTGGTGGCGGATATCGCGATCGGCCTGGTGTTCTTCCTCCACGGGGCGCGGCTTCACCGCGAGGTGGTGATCGCCGGGCTGCGCCAATGGCGGCTGCAGGGTTTCATCCTTGCCACGACGTTCGTGGTCTTCCCGCTCCTCGGCCTCGTGATCCACGCGGCCTTGCCGTCGTCCTTCGCCGCGCCGCTGGCGACGGGCATTCTCTTCCTCTGCCTGCTCCCGTCGACCGTGCAGTCCTCGATCGCGCTCACCTCGGTCGCCGGCGGCAATGTCGCGGCGGCGGTGTGCGCGGCGACGGCCTCGAACCTCATCGGCATGGTGCTGACGCCGGCCGCGGTCTCGCTCCTCCTCCAGACCCAGGGAAGCGGCGTTTCGCTGTCGAGCTTCGGGCCGATCCTCTATCAGCTGCTGCTGCCCTTCATCGCCGGCCAGCTGCTGCAGCCGCTGATCGGCGGCTTCGTCGCCCGTCGCCGCCGGCTCCTCGCGGCATCCGACCGCGGCGCGATCCTGCTGGTGGTCTACCTCGCCTTCTCGGCGGCCGTCGTGGCGAATCTCTGGGACCGCGTCTCCGTCCCGATGCTGGTCGCGCTCGTGGCGATCTGCATCGGGCTGTTCGCCGCCGTCGTCGCCTTCACCACGACCGGGGCACGGCTCCTCGGCTTCGGCAAAGCGGACGAGATCACGGCGGTGTTCTGCGGCTCGCTGAAGAGCCTCGTCGCCGGCATCCCGATCGCCAATGTGCTGTTCGCCGGACCCGATCTCGGGCTGATCGTCATCCCGGTCATGCTGTTCCACCAGGTCCAGCTCGTCGCGAGCAGCTTCATCGCGCGGCGCTATGCGCTGCGCGGCATTGCCGCAAGCCCTTGACGAACCGAGTCAGGGCCGGGAGCCATCGCGTTGAGCGAACTTACATTTCCGCGGCCGGAAAGCCGTTGTCATAGCCGCCATGCGCCGGCGCCGCGCGCCTTGCCCCATCCGGGGCAAAACGCTATCTCTGCGCCATTCCTGATTGAGCCGCCCTAGTCGCCGCAGGCGACGGCGACGCTCGCGCCGACCATGGGTCCACGCGGGCATGACCGGAGCGTTCCCGAAGCCATGACGGCCGCCACGCGCTTCATCAATATCGGCGAGCGCACCAACGTCACCGGGTCGGCGAAGTTCCGCAAGCTGATCACGGCCGGCGACTACACCGCGGCGCTGGACGTGGCGCGCGAGCAGGTCGCCAACGGCGCGCAGGTCCTCGACGTCAACATGGACGAAGGCCTTCTCGATTCCGAGAAGGCGATGACCACCTTCCTCAACCTGATCGCCGCCGAGCCCGACATCGCCCGGGTGCCGATCATGATCGATTCGTCGAAATGGACGGTCATCGAGGCGGGCCTCAAATGCGTCCAGGGCAAGCCGATCGTCAATTCGATCTCGATGAAGGAAGGCGAGGCCGCCTTCCGCGAGCAGGCGAAGAAGGTGCTGCGCTACGGCGCCGCCGTCGTCGTCATGGCGTTCGACGAGACGGGCCAGGCCGACACCTTGCAGCGCAAGACGGAGATCTGCGCCCGCGCCTACCGCATCCTGACGGAAGAGGTCGGCTTCCCGCCGGAAGACATCATCTTCGACCCCAACGTCTTCGCGATCGCGACCGGGATCGCCGAGCACGACAATTACGGCGTCGATTTCATCGAGGCGACGCGGTGGATCCGCGAGAACCTGCCGCACGCCCATGTCTCGGGCGGCATCTCGAACCTCTCCTTCTCGTTCCGCGGAAACGAGGGCGTGCGCGCGGCGATGCACTCGGTATTCCTCTATCACGCGATCGCCGCCGGCCTCGACATGGGCATCGTCAATGCCGGCGCGCTGCCGGTCTATGACGACATCGACCCGGAGCTGCGCGCGCTGTGCGAGGACGTGATCCTCAACCGCCGGCCGGACGCCGGCGAGCGGCTCCTCGAGGCGGCGCAGAAGCACAAGGGCGGCGCCGGGCCGGCACGGGCCGTCGATCTCGCCTGGCGGTCATGGCCGGTCGAAAAGCGGCTCGAACATGCGCTCGTCGCCGGCATCACGGAGTTCATCGAGGCAGACACCGAGGAAGCGCGGCAGCAGGCCGAGCGCCCGCTCCACGTGATCGAGGGGCCGCTGATGGCGGGGATGAACGTCGTCGGCGACCTTTTCGGCACCGGCAAGATGTTCCTGCCGCAAGTGGTGAAGTCCGCCCGGGTGATGAAGCAGGCGGTTGCCTATCTCATGCCGTTCATGGAGGCCGACAAGGTCGACGGCGAAGGGAGCCGCTCGGCCGGCAAGATCCTGCTGGCGACCGTAAAGGGCGACGTTCACGACATCGGCAAGAACATCGTCGGCGTCGTTCTCCAGTGCAACAATTACGAGGTGCTCGACCTCGGCGTGATGGTGCCGACCGAGCGCATCCTCGAGACCGCGCGCGCCGAGAAGGTGGACATCATCGGCCTCTCCGGCCTGATCACGCCGTCGCTCGACCACATGGTGCATGTCGCGGCGGAGATGGAGCGCGAGGGCTTCGACCTGCCGCTCCTCATCGGCGGCGCCACCACCAGCCGCATCCACACGGCGCTCCGTATCGCGCCGAGCTATCATCGCGGGGCGACGGTCCATGTGCTCGACGCCAGCCGCGCGGTCGGCGTCGCGTCCAAGCTCCTCGGCGGCGAGCGCGACGCCTATCGCCGCGAGGTCGAGGCCGACTATCTCCGCCTCGTCACCCAGCATGAGGACAGCACCGCGGCGAAGCGGCGGCTTTCGATCGCCGACGCCCGGGCCGACCGGTTCCAGCCGGACTGGGCGGCCTACGCGCCACCGCGGCCGACCTTCCTCGGACTCAAGTCGTTCTCCGACTATCCGCTGGCGGAGCTCGTCCCCTACATCGACTGGACGCCGTTCTTCTCCGCCTGGGAGATGAAAGGCACCTACCCGCTGATCCTCACCGACAAGAAGCTCGGCGAGGCCGCGTCGTCGCTGTTCGACGACGCCCAGGCGATGCTGAAGCGGATCGTCGCGGAGAAGTGGCTGACGGCGAGCGGCGTCATCGGCTTCTGGCCGGCCAATGCTGTGATGGACGACATCGAGGTCTATGCCGACGACAGCCGGACGACGGTGCGCGCGACGCTCCACACGCTGCGCCAGCAGATGGCGCGCGAGTCCGCAGGCCGCAATCACATGGCGCTGGCGGATTTCGTCGCGCCGAAGAGCGCCGGGCGGCCCGACTATGTCGGCGGCTTCGCGGTGACGGCCGGCATGGGCGAGGACGAGATCGCCGCGCGCTTCGCCGGCGCCAATGATGACTACTCCAAGATCCTCTTCCAGTCGCTCGCCGACCGGCTGGCGGAGGCCTTCGCCGAGCGCCTCCACGAGCGGGTGCGCAAGGAGTTCTGGGGCTATGCGCCGGACGAAAACCTCAGCGCGGAGGCGCTGATCCGCGAGGCCTATCAGGGCATCCGCCCGGCGCCGGGCTATCCGGCGCAGCCCGACCACACCGAGAAGGCGACGCTGTTCGCGCTCCTCGACGCGGAGGCGCGGTCGGGGGTGAAGCTGACCGAGAGCTATGCGATGTGGCCGGCCTCCTCGATCAGCGGGCTCTATTTCTCGCACCCCGGCAGCCACTATTTCGGCGTCGGCCGGATCGGGCGCGACCAGGTGGAAGACTATGCCGGCCGCAAGGGCTGGACGCTGGCGGAAGCCGAGCGTTGGCTTGCGCCGATCCTTGCTTATGATCCCGCGATCGAACGGGCAGCCTAGGGGAAAGAATGGCAGACAGCGCCGCCACAGCCGAGCCCTTGCTCGAGACCGTGCTGGCCGGGCTCCACCGCGAAAGCGGCGCGCGGATGGTGCCGTTCGCGGGCTATGCGATGCCCGTGCAGTATCGCGACGGCATCATCGCCGAGCACACCCATACCCGGACTTCCGCGGGGCTATTCGACGTCTCCCATATGGGTCAGGCGAAGATCACCGGCCCCTCCTTCGAGGCCGCCGCGATGGCGCTCGAAGCGGTCACGCCGGGCGATTTCCAGAACCTCAAGCCCGGCCGGATGCGCTACACGCTGCTGCTGACGCCGAGCGGCACGATCGTCGACGACATGATGGTAAGCCGCCCCGACGCGGACATGCCGGGGCTGATGGTGGTGTTCAACGCGGCGCGCGCCGCGGAGGACGAGGCATTCCTGCGGGCCGCGCTCCCCGCCGGCATCACGCTCGACGTGGCGCGGGAGCGGTCCATGGTCGCGCTACAGGGACCGAAGGCGGCGACGGTGCTGGCGCGCCATGCCGATATTGGCGGCCTCGCCTTCATGGACGTCACTCAGACCACCGTCGACGGCGTGCCGGCGACGGTGTCGCGCTCCGGCTACACCGGCGAGGACGGCTTCGAGATCATCATGGCGCCAGACAAGGCCGACGCCTTCGTGCGCAAGCTCCTCGCCGAGCCCGAGGTGAAGCCGATCGGTCTCGGCGCCCGCGACACGCTGCGCCTCGAGGCGGGCCTGCCGCTCTATGGCCACGACATCGACGAAACGACCACGCCGGTCGAGGCCGATCTCGGCTTCGCGCTGTCGCCGCGGCGGCGCGAAGCGGGCGATTTCCCCGGCGCGTCACGCATTCTCGGCGAGCTGAAGGACGGCGCGGCGCGCAAGCGCGTCGGGCTGCTGATCGACGGGCGCATGCCTGCCCGTGAGGGCGCCGCGATCCTTTCCGCAGACGGCGAAGCGATCGGGACCGTCACCTCCGGCGGCTTCTCGCCGACCCTCGCGCGGCCCATCGCGATGGGCTACGTGTCTTCCCGCCATGCAGCGCCGGGCACCGCCGTCCAGATCAAGGTCCGCGACAGCCTGATCAAGGCCGAAGTGGCGCCCATGCCTTTCGTTCCACACACCTATTTCCGGCGCGCCGGTAAGGGAGCCTGACCTCGCATGACGACCCGCTACACCAAGGACAGCGAATGGATCCGGACCGAGGGCGACGAAGCCGTCATCGGCATCAGCGACTACGCGCAGGGCCAGCTCGGCGACATCGTCTTCGTCGAGCTGCCCGAGGTCGGCAAGACGCTCGCCAAGGGTGACGTCGCCGCGGTCGTGGAGTCGGTGAAGGCCGCGAGCGAGGTCTACGCCCCCGCCGCCGGCGAGGTGATCGCCGTCAACACCAGCATCAAGGACGACCCCTCCGCGGTGAACCGCGGCGCCGAGGGCGACGGCTGGTTCGTGCGGATCAAGCTGAAGAACCCGGCCGACATCGATTCGCTGATGGACGCGGAGGCCTATGGCGCCTTCGTCGCCGCCCACTAACCCCGACAGGACGACCGAAACCCCTTGCGCTACCTTCCCCATTCCGAGGCCGACCGGCAGGCGATGCTCGCCGCGATCGGCGTCTCCTCGATCGACGCGCTGTTCGCCGACGTGCCGGCGGCGGCGCGGTTCGACCAGCTGCCCGACCTGCCGATGACCCAGGGCGAGATCGAGGTCGAGCGCCACATGAAGGCGCTGGCGGGCCGGAACCTCTCGGCCGAATCGGCGACCGCCTTCTTCCTCGGTGCCGGCGCCTACCGGCACCACGTGCCGGCCTCGGTCGACCATCTGATCCAGCGCTCCGAGTTCCTGACGAGCTACACGCCGTACCAGCCGGAGATCAGCCAGGGCACGCTGCAGACCCTGTTCGAGTTCCAGACCCAGGTCGCGACGCTGACCGGCATGGATGTCGCCAATGGCGGCATGTATGACGGCTCCACTGCGACCGCCGAGGCCGTGCTGATGGCACGGCGCATCACCAAGCGCTCCAAGTCGATCCTCTCGGGCGGGCTTCACCCGCAATATCGCGCGGTCGTCGAAACGATCGAGGACATGTCGGCGGGCAGCATGGTGGCGCTGCCGCCGGACCCGAACGGCACCGAAGACATCATCGCGCAGATCGACAACGAGACCGCGGCGGTGGTCGTGCAGTCGCCGTCCTTCTACGGCCAGCTGATCGACCTCAAGCCGATCGCCGAAGCCTGCCACAAGGCCGGCGCGCTGCTGGTCGCGGTGTTCACCGAGGTGGTTTCGCTGGGCGCGCTGGAATCGCCGGGCTCGCAGGGCGCCGACATCGTCGTCGGCGAAGGCCAGTCGCTCGGCAATCCGCTGACCTTCGGCGGCCCCTATGTCGGGCTGATGGCGACGCGGAACGAGTTCGTCCGCCAGCTCCCGGGCCGCCTCTGCGGCGAGACCGTGGACGCTGCCGGCCGGCGCGGCTTCGTGCTGACGCTCGCGACCCGCGAGCAGCACATCCGCCGCGACAAGGCGACCTCCAACATCTGCACCAGCTCGGGCCTGTGCGCCCTCGCCTTCTCGATCCACATGACGCTCCTCGGCGGTACCGGCCTCACGCGGCTCGCCGCGACCAACCACGCCCGCGCGGTGCAACTCGCCGATGCGCTGGCGGCGGTGCCGGGCATCGAGGTGGTCAACGACATCTTCTTCAACGAGTTCACGATCCGCGTGCCGGGCGACGCAGCGGCGCTGGTCAACCGGCTCACCGAGCGCGGCATCGTGGCGGGGCTGCCCGTCAGCCGGCTCGAGCCGACGCGGCCGGAGCTCGCCAATCTCATCATCATCGCGGCGACCGAGCTCAACGGCGACGCCGAACGCGAGAGGCTGATCGCCGGCCTCCGGAAGGTGCTGTGATGCTGACCCGTCCCGACGTTCCCGCCACAGCCATGGAAGGCCCCGGCCATCGCGGCCTCAACCTCGAAGAGCCGCTGCTCTTCGAGGTTGGCCATGTCGACGCCACCGGGGTTGACCTGCCGAAGCCGCCGGCGGTCAACGACCGCCTCGGCAAGTTCGCGCGGAAGTCCTCCCTCGACCTCGCCGGGCTCTCCGAGCCGGAGACGATGCGCCACTATGTGCGCCTGTCGCGGCAGAACTACGCCATCGACATGAACACCTATCCGCTCGGCTCGTGCACGATGAAGCACAACCCGCGGCTCAACGAGAAGATCGCGCGGCTGCCCGGCTTCGGCGACATCCACCCGCTGCAGCCGCTCAACACGGTGCCCGGCGCGCTGGAGATGATGGAGCAGCTCGGCAGCTGGCTGATGCAGCTGACCGGCATGAACGCCATCTCGCTCAGCCCCAAGGCCGGCGCGCATGGCGAGCTCTGCGGCCTGATGGCGATCAAGGCGGCGCTGCGCGCCCGCGGCCAGGCCGAGCAGCGCACCGTCGTGCTGGCGCCGGCCTCGGCGCACGGCACCAACCCGGCAACCGCGGCGCTTCTCGGCTTCAAGGTCGAGACCATCCCGGCGCGGCCGGACGGCACGGTCGACCCCGCGGACGTCAAGGCCAAGCTCGGGCCGGAAGTCGCCGCGATCATGCTGACCAACCCCAACACCTGCGGCCTCTTCGAGCGCGACATCGTTGCGATCGCCGAGGTGGTGCACGCGGCGGGAGCGTATTTCTACTGCGACGGCGCCAACCTCAACGCCATTCTCGGCCGTGCCAAGCCGGGCGCGCTCGGCGTCGACGCGATGCATATCAACCTCCACAAGACGCTGTCGACGCCCCATGGCGGCGGCGGACCGGGCTCCGGCCCTGTGGTGCTGTCGGACGCGCTGGCGCGCTTCGCGCCGACGCCGTTCCTCAAGCTGGAGGACAACCGCCCGATCCTGGTCGAGGACGTGTCGCAGGCCGGAATCGGCGAGGAGCCGTTCGGCCGCCTCACCGCGTTCCACGGCCAGATGGGCATGTGGGTCCGCGCGCTGACCTACCTGCTATCGCACGGCGTCGACGGGGTGCGGCAGGCGTCGGAAGACGCGGTGCTCAACGCGAACTATGTGCGGGCGCGGCTCAGCGATCTGATGACCCAGCCGTTTGGCGACAAGCCCTGCATGCATGAGGTGCTGTTCGACGACAGGTTCCTGGAAGGCACGGGCGCCACCACGCTCGACATCGCCAAGGCGCTGATCGACGAGGGCTATCACCCGATGACGGTCTATTTCCCGCTCGTCGTCCATGGCGCGATGCTGATCGAGCCGACCGAGTCAGAATCGAAGGAAAGCCTCGACCTCTTCATCGACGCGATGCGGCGGATCATCGGGCGGATCAAGGACGGTGGCGGCGCGGCGCTCAAGGAAGCCCCCCTCCACGCCCCCCGCCGCCGCCTCGACGAAACCAGGGCCGCCCGCGAGCCGAAGCTACGGTGGAAGCCGGCAGCCGCCTAAGCCACCACCCCACATCACCCCGGCGAACGTCGGGGTGATACGCTAAGGGGCACCGAGCGCGTTTGCTCTCGATTCCGGCGGAATGACGTAGAGATTCGCGTCTTGGGTCGCGTAGTCGGTCGCGCTTCCAGATCGTAGGAGGGCAGCCTTTTGCTTCGGATCGTTCTGCTTGCTGCGGCTGCCGCAGTCGTCACCGGATGCGCCAGCATCGACCAGTCCGTCACCGCGTTCCGGCCGTCCGATGGCGACATCTGGATGTATACCGCCTTTGTAGACGCCACCTATCCGGATAACGCCGCCGGCGAGGCGCGCCGCATGGAAATCCTGGAGCGCTGGTTCGAGGTAAATGAGCTCTGCCAGAACGGCTACATCATCGACAGCCGCGAGGTCGTCATGCGAAGCGCGACGGTCGGCGACGTCTTGTACGAGGGCCATTGCCTCTAACGAAAACGCCCGGCGACCGCCGGGCGTTTCGATCAGGCCGGGTGCGAAGGCCTAGACGCGCTTCGTGCTGGCGGCGTAGTTGCGGTAGATGAAGTCGCGGTTGTCGCCGATGGACTCCTTTTCCGCGAGCTTGAAGATGCGGTCGTGGAGGGGCGAGAGCGAGCAGGCCGGGTCGGTGTTGCCGGCGTCGCCGGTGAGGGCGAAGGCCTGGCAGCGGCAGCCGCCCCAGTCGACTTCGCGCAGCTCGCAGCTCTTGCACGGCTCGGGCATCCAGCCGGTGCCGCGATATTTCTGGAAGGCGTCGGAGTTCTGCCAGATCCAGGCGATCGACTTGTTGCCGCGGACGGAGTCGAACTCCAGCCCGGTGATACTCTCGGCCGCATGGCAGGGCAGCACCTTGCCGGCGGGCGAGATGTTGAAGAACTGCCGGCCCCAGCCGCCCATGCACTTCTTCGGGCGGTCGGCATAATAGTCCGGCAGCACGAAGTCGATCTCCATCGCGCCCTTGAGGCGCTTGCGCGCCTCGGTGACGACGCGCTCGCACTCGTCGAGCTGCTCGATGGTCGGCATCAGGGCGGCGCGGTTCTTCAGCGCCCAGCCATAGTACTGGACGTTCGCGACCTCGACGCGCGCCGCGCCGAGCTCGACGGCCATGTCGATGATCTCGGGCAGCTGGTCGAGGTTCTGGCGGTGCATCACCGCGTTGACGGTGAGCGGCAGGCCCGCGGCGCGGACCCAGCGGGCGACCTGGAGCTTCTTGGCGTGGGCGTCGCGGAAGCCGGCGATGCGGTTGGCTACGGCGGCGTCGGCGCCCTGGAAGCTGATCTGGACGTGGTCAAGGCCGGCATCTGACAGCTCGCGGAGGCGCGCCTCGTCGAGGAGCACGGCGGAGGTGATGAGGTTGGTGTAGAGGCCGACCGAGGAGGCGTGGCGCACCAGCTCGGTGAGGTCCTTGCGCACCGTCGGCTCGCCGCCGGAGAAGTGGAACTGGAGGACGCCGATCTCGGCGAGCTCCGACATCACCTTCTTCCATTCCTCGGTCGTCAGCTCGGCGCTGGAGCGTTCGAGCTCGACCGGGTTGGAGCAGTAGGGGCACTGCAGCGGACAGCGATGCGTCAGCTCGGCCAGCACCGCGGCCGGGATGCCGAAATCGACGTGGGTCGCAGCGCCCGGACCGTCGAGTACGGACAGCGTGTCGGTCGGGTCCGCGATAAAGGCGTCATCCATGACTTTCCTCCGCCAAATCGGTCAGGAAGCTCTTTCCCACGAGCTCCTGGAGCATCGGGATCACGTCGCCCGCGATGGTGGCGCGGTCGGCGATGTATTTCTGGGCCAGCGTGTCGATCACCTCGCCGACGGTGCGCGTGCCGTCGCAAAGCTGCAGGATCTCGACCGCGGTTTCGTCCGGCACGAGCACGCGCTCCGGCACCAGGATCACCCAGCGGTCGCGCGTCTTGTCGAAGCGGAGCTTGGCGTAGCGCGGCATGACCAGCCGGCTCGCCTCGGTGACGACCTTCATTTCAGGCGTGGCGGTCATCACGCTCATCGCATTTCCTCGGGCACGTAGGCGCCCGGCGGGATGTGGCCGTCGACATAGGCGTGGTAAAGCGCGTCGAGCTGCACCCACAGCACGTTTGTCTTGAAGATCAGCGCGTTGCAGACCGCTTCGCGCTCTTCCGGCGTGTGGGCGTGGGCCTTGACGAACTCCAGCGCGAAGCCGGCGTCGCGCGGCGCCTGCACGAGGCGGCGCCTGAAATAGGCCATCACGTCGTCGGTGATGAAGTCGTAGTGCTCCAGCATGCCGGAGATGCGCTCCTCATGGATGCCGGAGGCGAAGAGCTCGGTCAGCGACGAGGCGACCGCTTCGAGCGGCGTGCGGTCGCGGACGAAGTTGACGTAGGCGTCCACCGCGAAGCGCGTCGCGGCGAGGATGCCCGCCGTAGACTCGACATAGGCGCGGTCGATGCCGAGGCCGTCGGTCAGCTTCAGCCAGCGGTCGATGCCGCCCTCGCCGCCGGGCTCGCCGTCATGGTCGCTGACGCGGTGAATCCATTCGCGGCGGATCTCGCGGTCGCGGAAGCGCGAGATCACGATGGCGTCCTTGATCGGAATCGAGCTCTGATAATAGAAGCGGTTGAGCGCCCAGGCCTTGACCTGACCCTTGTTGAGCTTCCCGCCATGGAGGAGCTTATGGAACGGGTGGAGGTTGTGATAGCGGGTCGCGCCGATCTCGCGCAGGCGCGCTTCCATCTCCTCCGACGACCGCAGTTCCTTCGTCACCGCCACGTTCATAGGACGAACTCCGTTCCGTCGGCCGGCACGGTCCAGCCGGCACGCTCCAGGGTGGCCCGCTCCGGCGATCCGGGGATATGGGCCGGGTTGGAGTTGTTGATGTGGAGGAAGACCTTGCGGTCGACCCCGAGGTCACGGAAGGCGGCGATCGAGCCGGCGTCCCCGGACATCGAGATGTGGCCCATCCGCTTGCCGGTCTTGGTGCCGAGGCCGGCCTCGATCATCTCGTCGTCGCGCCAGAGCGTGCCGTCGAAGAAGACGAGCGGGGCGCCGGCGACGCGCTCCTTCAGCGCGGGGGTCATGTCGGCGCAGGCGGCGAGATAGAAGAAATGCGCGCCGTTGCGGCGGTTGCGGATGTGGAGGCCGAGCGTGTCGCCGACTTCCGTGCCGAAGCCGTGGTCGGCGGCGCTCATGTCCTCGAGATAGAGCGGCACCTTGCCCGGAACGGGGAAGGCCACGACCTCGATGCCGGTCGCCTCGCCGTCGGGCAGCTTCAGCTCGAACGCGGTTTCCAGCTCGACCGGCTGACGCTTCACGAAAGCCGGGTCGAGGACGTTGAAGATCGAGTTCTCGCGAAGGACGGACAGGATCCTGTCATGGCCGTAGATGGTGAACGGCCAGGTCTCGCGGAGGTGCAGCAGGCCGGCGACGGCGTCGACGTCGCCATTGGTCAGCACCACGCCGGCGATCGGGCTGTGGCGAAGGCCGTGCTTGGGGTGAAGCCGCGGATTGTCGATGATCTGCTGGCGAAGGTCGGGCGCAGCGTTGATCAGGAACCAGTTGTCGCCGTCGGCGCTCACCGCCACGGAGGCCTGGCTGGCGCGGAGGGCGGGATGTTCGGCCCAGGCTGCGCGGCAGTTCGCGCAGTTACAGTTCCATTGGGGGAGGCCCCCGCCGGCCGCGGACCCCAGGACAATAACGTGGATCATCGTCTTGCCCGGGACCCGCGACTGGGGATGTCAATGCTTAGCGCTTGGCGCAAGCATACATGTTGATTTCCATGCCGACGCAGACTTCGGCGATCTTCGGGGTCTTCCAGGACATTGTAAGTCCTCCTAGTTGGATCGAACGGCAGGAGTGCCGCCGCAAAGGAGGCTATCGGGACGCTGTGCATGGCCAAGCTATGATCGGTATTCGGTTTGCCTATGACAGTTTGAAGACCCCTTTCGACTGCCGCTTCCATCTATGCGACGCATCACCTTTGCTAATGTCGATGACGCGCGCGTGATCGCGCGACAATCGCCTGACGGAGCGATTTCGCAGAGACCCGCGATTTCCGTCTCGTTTCGAGGCGTTCCAGACTCGAAGGGATGTGCCCGAGGCAGCGGCGGGACCCGATCGACAATGCTGAATCACAAGGTCGTGAAACTGCTCGGGTGACGCCAAGCCATTGTCACGCGACGGTGAGCCGGGCGCTCGACTCACGCCGCTCACGGCAAGGCTGGAATTGGCGGATCGAAACGGTAGACTCGGCGGCGATGCGGACACCCCATCGAACGACCCAGGCGCTGAAGGTTCAATCGGCGCTCGCCGACGACATCGTGCACGGGCGCATCGCGCCGGGCGAACCGCTGGACGAGACGCGGCTCGCCAGGGCTTTCGGCGTTTCGCGGACCCCGGTGCGCGAGGCGATCCGGCAGCTCGAGGCGATCGGCCTCGCCGAAGCCCGGCCGCACCGCGGCGCGGTCGCCGCCGATATCTCCGAGCAGCGGCTCGACGAGATGTTCGTGGTGATGGCGGAGTTGGAGGCGCTCTGCGCCCGCTTTGCCGCGACCGCGATGCGTCCGGCCGAGCGACAAGCGCTTGACGACCTCCACCGTTCGGCCGGCTCCCTCGTCACCGAGGGCAGCCAGGAGGCCTATGTGACGGCCAACGATGTCTTCCACGAGGCCATCTATCGCGGCGCCCATAACGGCTTCCTCATGGAGATGGCCCTCCTAGTGCGGGCTCGTCTCGCGCCGTTCCGCCACGCCCAGTTCGAGACCGTCGGACGCATCGAGAAATCGCATTACGAGCACGGGCAGGTGGTCGAAGCGATCCTTCGCGGCGACGGGGAGCGCGCGGCGATGGACATGCGGCGGCACATCCTCGTGGTTCGGAGCGCGGTCGAGACCGTGACCCAGGCGATCCCCGGCCACGAGCGGCCGGCCGCGGTCAGGTCGCCGTCTGAGGCTGCCTCGACCTAGCGTCGAGATAGGCGCGCCAGCCGCCGAAGCTGGAGATGTCCGGGGCGCCGCGGACGCCCTCGGTCTCGGCGAGGAAGCCCTTCACCTGCCGCCCGTCGCTGAGCTGGATCGTGCCGATCGCGAGCGGCGGCTGCACGCTGGCGACGAAGCGGCCGAAGCCATCGGCGGGCAGCACCCAGATCTCGCCTGCGATCGCCGCGCCGCGCCCGGCCGGGACGCGGACGAGGCCGGGCCGCGGGAGCGCCCCGGCGAGGAGGTGGAGGCGGTAGTCGGGCGCGGTCACCACCGCGCCGCCGAACTGCGCGCCCTCGCGCAGCAGCTCGCCATGGAGCGGCAGGCCCGACATATGCGCGCCGAAGACGAGGATCGGGATGCCCTCGGGGCGGGGCGCGGGCAAGTGCGGACGGGGCAGCGCCCATGCCGTCGCACCCAGGCGATCGGTGGTCGCGCCATGCAGCCGATGGCCGAAGGCCGCCAGCCGCGCATCGTCGCCGCAGCGGCCGATGAGCGTCACGCCCGCGGGCGCGCCGTCGCTGCGCCAGCCGGCAGGGATGGCAAGCGCGGCGAGGTCGAGGAGGTTGACGAAATTGGTGTAGGTGCCGAGCCGGGCGTTGGCGAAGAACGGGTCGCCCCTCACCTCGTCGATCGAGCATGGTCCCGGCACCGAGGGAACGCAGAGCATGTCGACGCCGGCCGCGGACCAGACGCGGTCGACCTGGCGGGCGAGGTCGCGGAGGCGATAGTGGCCTTCGTAGACATCGGCGCCGGTGAGCTTGGTGGCGGCGCCGATGATCTGGCGGGTCACGGCGAGGAGGGAATGTGGGTTCTCCTCGATGAAGGTGCGGATCGCGGCGTAGCGCTCGCCGATCCACGGGCCGCCATAGAGCAGCGTGCCGACCTCGAAGAAGGGCGAGAAGTCGATCGGCACGAGCTCCGCGCCGGTCTCCTCCGCCGCGCTCAGCGCCGCGACGAAGGCGAGCTCGGCCTCCTCGTCGCGGAAGACGCGATCCTGGTGGCGCGGTACGCCGATCCGCACGCGCGGCGGCGCGGCCGCGATAGCGTCAGGCACGTCGATGCGGCGCGACCACGGGTCGGCCGGGTCGTAGCCGCCCATCACGGCGTAGGCGGTCCACGCGTCCTCGACGGTGAGGGCGAACACGGAGACGCAGTCGAGGGTGCGGCAGGCGGGGACCATGCCGCGGCTGGAGACGGAACCGACGCTCGGCTTGAGCCCGACGATGTTGTTGAACGCGGCGGGCACGCGCCCCGAGCCGGCGGTGTCGGTGCCGAGCGCCAGCGGGACGATGCCGCGCGCGACGGCGACCGCAGAGCCCGAGGACGAGCCACCGGGCACCATCAGCGGATCGAACGGATTGCGCGGGACGGGCCAGGGGGTGCGCACGCCGACGAGGCCGGTGGCGAACTGGTCGAGATTGGTCTTGCCGGCGATCAGCGCGCCGGCGGCCCGCAGCCGCGCCACGCATTCGGCGTCCGCCGCGGGCTGGTAGGCATAGTCGGGACAGGCGGCCGTCGTCGGCAGGCCGGCGACGTCGATATTGTCCTTCACCGCGACCGGGATGCCCCACAGCGGGCGGTCCGGATCGAAAGCGCCGAGCGCGGCGGCTGCGGCCTTTAGGTCCGCGAGTGGCGTGGTCGCGATGAAGATGCCGGGATCCTTCGCCTCGGCGAGGCGGCGGACCATTTCGTCGATGACGGCTTCGGGCGAGAGTCCGTCCGTATAGGCCCGACGCAGAGCGGGCACAGTAAAGACGAGGGCGGCGAGGTCGGTCATGGCTCAGCCCTCGCCGAGGATGCGCACCGGCTTCTCCCACTGGATCAGCACGACGCAGCCTTCCTCCGACCGGACGCTGTGCCGGGTGCCGGCCGGATTGATTGCGATGGTGCCGGCCCGGTAGAGGCCGCGCTCGTCGGACTGGCTGCCGTCGAGGACGACGACCGTCTCCAGGCCGGCATGCTCGTGCAGCGGCACCGACGCGCCCGGCCGATAGCGGAGCAGCGCGACGGAGGCGCCGGCCGGATCGCCGCCCAGGCGGCAAATCTCGACGCCGTCGCGGAACGGCTCGAAGGGCGCGGTCTTCCACCCGCCCTTGAGGAGGTCGGCAAGCACGGACGGATCAGCCACGCAGCGCCTCGACCACCTGGTCGGTCGTCGCCGTCCAGCCGACGATGGCGCCCTGCGCGCGGATCATCTCCAGCGTCGCCGCCTTGAACTGCGGGAAATAGCTCTCGGTCGCGTCCTCGGCGAGGAGCACCTCGTAGCCGCGGTCGTTGGCCTCGCGCATCGTGGTCTGAACGCAGACCTCCGTGGTGACGCCAGCGAAGACCAGCTGGGTGATGCCGAGGCGTTCCAGCACCTCGGTCAGCTCCGTGGCGTAGAAAGCACCCTTCCCCGGCTTCTCGATCACGATCTCCGTCGCGGTCGGCGCGAGCTCGTCGATGATCTCGGTGCCGGGTTCGCCGGCGATGAGAATGCGCCCCATCGCCCCGGCGTCGCCGATGCGGGCGCCCGGGTTGCCGCGCTCCCGCTTGGCGGGCGGACAGTCCGACAAATCGGGGCGGTGGCATTCTTTGGTGTGGATCACCGGCACCCGCGCCTCGCGGAAGCCGGCGATCAGCCGGCCGACGGTGGGCACGATCGCGCCGAGGCGGGCGACGTCATTGCCGAGGCTTTCGCCGAAGCCGCCCGGCTCGATGAAGTCGCGCTGCATGTCGATCACGATCAGCGCCGCCTTCGCGGGATCGAGGGCGAAGTCGAACGGCTTGGCGTTGATGACCCCCATCGTCAGTGATGCCCCGCCATGTGCTGGCCGATCGCGCCGAGATCGGCGTTGGCGCGGTCGGTCTCGTAGACGATGCGGCCCTCGGACATCACCAGGATGCGGTCCGACAGCTCCAGGATTTCGTCGAGGTCCTCGGAGATGAGGAGCACCGCCGCGCCGCGGTTGCGGGCGTCGATGATCTGCGACCGGATCTCCGCGACGGCGGTGAAATCGAGGCCGAAGCACGGGTTGGTGACGATGAGGAGCTCGACCTCGCCGGTCAGCTCGCGCGCCAGCACGGCGCGCTGGACGTTGCCGCCGGACAGCGTCGCGACGGGGGCGGCGATCGACGCGGTCTTCACGCCGAAGCGCTCGACGAGGCTGCGCGCCAGCGCCCGGATCCGGCCTTGGCGCAGCCAGACGACCTGGCGGTCGCCGTCCTCGTCGAAGGTCCGGAAGGAAAGGTTCTCGGCGACCGACATGTTGGGCACGCAGGCATTCTTCAGGGGCTCCTCGGGGATGAAGCGCACCTGATGCGAGCGGGTCTCGTCGCGGGTGCCGAGATAGCGGACGCCGTCGACCGCGATCCTGCCGGCGGTCGGCTTGAGCTGGCCGCCGAGCGCTTCGGCAAGCTCCTTCTGGCCGTTGCCGGAGACGCCGGCGATGCCGACGACCTCGCGGGAGTGGACGCGGAGAGCGTCGATATTGGTGGAGCGAAGGCCGGAGCGATCGACGACGGCAAGGCCATCGAGGTCGAGCACCGGCTTGTCGCGGTCGGGCTCGCCAACCCGCTGCACGACGGCCGCGATGGTCTTCGACCCGATCATCATCGCCGCCATCTCCTGGCGGGAGAGGTCGGTGACGCGGCCATGGCCGGTGAGCTGGCCACGGCGCAGCACGCTTACATCCTCGGCGAACGCCTCCACCTCGCGGAATTTGTGGGTGATCATGAGGATGGTGAGGTCGCCGGCATTGGCCATGCCCTTGAGGAGGCCGAGCACTTCCTCCGCCTCCTGCGGCGTCAGCACCGAGGTCGGCTCGTCGAGGATCAGGAAGCGGCTTTCGAGGTAGAGCTGCTTCAGGATCTCCAGCTTCTGCTTCTGGCCGGCGGCGAGCTCGGCGACCGGCCGGTCGAGCGGAATCTGGAACGGCATCCGCGCCATGAATTCCTCGAGCCGCCGCTTCTCGGCGCGCCAGTTGATGACGGCCGAGACGTGCGGGCGGGAGATGACGAGGTTCTCGGCCGCGGTGAGCGAGGGGATCAGCGTGAAGTGCTGGTAGACCATGCCGAGGCCGCGCTCATGGGCGTCGCGCGGGCTGGCGATGACGGCCTCCCTGTCGTCCACGAGGAGCTGGCCGCCGGTCGGCTGGTAGAAGCCCATGATGCACTTCACCAGCGTCGACTTGCCGGCGCCGTTCTCGCCGAGAAGGGCGTGGACGGTGCCGGCGCCGATCCGGACCGAGACGTCGCCCAGAGCGGTGAAGCCGCCGAAGCGCTTGGTCATGCCGATGGTCTCGACCGAGACCGCGCGCTTCTTCACGGCAAGGGCGGCGGGGGCTACCGGCTCCGCCGGGACGGGGATGACCTCGGCAACGCTCATGGCAGCCCCCTGATCAATGCTTCGGATGTGGCAACGGCACCGAACACGCCGCCCTGCATCTTCACCATGTCGAGGGCGGCGAGGTGGTTCTCGTATTTGGTCGCGGCGGTGCAGTCGGAGAGGACGAGGCACTCATAGCCGCGGTCATTGGCGTCGCGCATCGTGGTGTGGACGCAGACATCGGTGGTGACGCCGGTGAGGATGATGTTGCGGATG
This sequence comes from Bauldia sp., assembly GCA_026126025.1. Classification (GTDB taxonomy): domain Bacteria; phylum Pseudomonadota; class Alphaproteobacteria; order Rhizobiales; family Kaistiaceae; genus JADLGL01. The sequence goes on from JAHCJZ010000002.1 coordinate 163,160, forward strand.
CGCCTCGTCTGAAGGACGAGGTCGAAGTCGGTCGCAAGGAACGAGCCCTTGCCCGGCTTGTCGATGATCGCCTCGCCGGGCTCGGGCTGGAGCTCGGGGATGATCTCCCAGCCCTTTTCGCCGCGCACGAGGATGCGGCCGCACGGGCCCTGGTCGCCGATGCCGGCGCCGATCCGCTGCGAGCGCCAGCGCTTGTTGGCGGGAAGGTCGGAGAGGTCCGGCTTGTGGCCCTCGCGGGTGTGGATGATCGGGTAGCCCTTGGCCCGCATCGCCTTCAGCACCGCCTGGATCGGGCCGATCGGCGCGCGGGTCAGCGACAGGTCGTAGCCCATCGAGTCGACATAGCCGCCCGGCGCGCAGAAATCGGTCTGCATGTCGATGACGACGAGGGCGGTGTTGTGCGGCCCGAGATCGCCGTCGAACGGCCACGGATAGGGTTCGGAGGCGATGGTGACGCCGCCGGGGACGAGGACGGCGTCGATGCGCTCGTCGAGGCTCGCCGCGCTCATTCGGCCGCCTCCGGATATTTCTCGCCGTAGCGCCGGGTCGACGCGGGGAAGCCGCAGGAGGTGCCGTCGGTGACGGCGACGGTCTCTTCCCACGGCAGGTGGTAGCGGCCGGCGACGAGGTCCTGCATGAAGGTGTAGGGGCAGTCGCCGGCGCCGCCCGCGACCGCGGTGTAGCCGCGATGGGCGAGCTGGTAGATGTTGTTCTCCACCCCCCAGCCCGCCCGCGCCTCACGCACCAGGTCCGGCCGCACCTCAGCCGTGATGATCTCGTCCGCCCGCCCGGACGTGCCGTGGGCGAGGATCGTGCCGTCGAAATCCACGATCATCCCCTCGCCCATGGAGTCGAACGTGCCGTCCGAGCCGCACATGCAGACATTGGCGGTCACCATGAGGTTGTGGAAGGAATTGGCCTGGTTGGTGAAGCGCCAGGCGTCGCGGATCGGCGCGGTGTAGCCCGCGGTGCGGATCATGATCTCCGCGCCCTTGTAGGCGCACTCCCGCGCCATCTCGGGGAACATCCCGTCATGGCAGATGATGAGGCCGAGCCTGCAGCCCTTCGGCCCGTCGATCACCGGGATACCGAGGTCGCCCGGCTCCCACGGCTCGACCGGTACCCAGGGATGGAGCTTGCGGTAGTAGAGCCGCAGGTCGCCGGTGTCGTCGATGATGATGCCGGAGTTGTACGGGTTGCCGCCGGGGTTGAGCTCCATGATGGAGAAGCAGCCCCAGATGCGGTTGTCGCGGCAGGCGGCCTTGAACGCGGCGACCTCGGGTCCGTCGAGCCGGCACATGATGGCCGGGTTGGTGTCCATCGACAGGCCGTGGAGCGCGTATTCGGGGAACACCACGAGGTCCATCGTCGCCATGTTGCGCCGGGCCTTCCCGACCAGCGCCACGATCCGCTCGGTCTGCGCGGCGAGATCACCCTTGGTGACCACTGTCGGCAGCTGAAGCTGGACGAGGCCGATGACGACCCCGTTCGGCGATTTGTTGAGTCCGCCCAGTCCGTTCATTGCGGGTGCTCTCCTTATCGCGTGATCGACAGCTCGCCCGGCGCGCCGGCGAGCGCGCGGCTGCGGGACGAGGTGAGGATCATGATGCCGAGGGTGAGGAGGTAGGGCGCGGCGTTGAAGAGGTAGGTGCCCTGGGTGACGCCGACCGACTGCAGCGCCGGCCCCAGCGCGCCGGCGCCGCCGAAAAGGAGCGCGGCGTAGAAGCAGCCGATCGGGTTCCAGCGCGCGAAGATCACGAGCGCGACCGCCATCAGGCCCTGGCCCGACGAGATGCCCTCGTTCCAGCTGCCCGGGTAGTAGAGCGAGAGATAGGCGCCGCCGATGCCGGCGAAGACGCCGCCGGCCCCGGTGGCGAGGGTGCGCACGAGGTTGACGTTGTAGCCGAGGGCGCGGGCGGCGTCGGCATTGTCGCCGACGACGCGGACGATGAGGCCGAGGCGGGTGTTGCGGAGCGCCCACCACAGGACGAACGCCAGCGCGATGCCGATGAGGAAGAGCACGTTGACGCGAAGCGCCGCCTGGATCTGCGGCACGTCGGACCAATTGCCGAGCGGGATCGCCGGGAGGTCCGGCGCGACAGGCTGGATGAAGGGCTTGCCGAAATAGAAGGCGAGCCCGGTGCCGAGAAGCATCAGGGCGATGCCGAGGGCGATGTCGTTGACGCGCTTGAAGCTGCAGAGGATGCCGTGGACAACGCCGAAGATCGAGCCCGCGACGCCGGCGACGAGGACGCCGATCCACGCCGCGCTCTCATACATGCGGACATCGACGCGGACGGTCGGATCGGCCGCGAGCGCGTTCGCGACCCACGCCTCGGACAGAAGGACGGCGGTGCCGTAGCCGATCATGGCGCCGAAGACGAGGGTTCCCTCGAGGCCGAGATTGATGCGGCCGGCCTTCTCGGTGATCGTCTCGCCGAGCGACACGAAGAGGAACGGCGTCGAGACGCGGATCGCGCCGCCGATCACCGCGATGAGGACGCCCCACCAGCCGATGTCGCTTTCCATCAGGCGCGGCTCCCTCGCAGCTCGGGGTTGAAGATCCTGAAGCGGCCGTAAAGCGTCTCGCTGAGGAGAACGACGACGAAGAGGATGCCCTCCAGCACGTCGACCGATGCATCGGGCAGGCCAAGCCGGCGCTGCAGCAGGCCGTTCGATGCCTCGATGCCGCCGAGGAGGATGCCGAAGGGGATGATCGCGAGCGGATTGTGTCGCGCGAGGAAGGCGATGAGGATGCCGGTGTAGCCGTAGCCGACATTGAGCGAGCCGTTGGCGCTCCCCTGCACCGCGGCGACCTCGAACATGCCGGCAAGGCCGGCGAAGGCGCCGCCGAGCGCGGTGAAGACGAGGATCAGCCGGCCGACGGGGAGGCCCTGGATCTGCGCGGCGCGGACATTGCCGCCGGCGATCCGCGCCGAGAAGCCCCAGGTGGTGCGGTCGATCAGGATCCAGGCGAGGACACAGCCGACGATGCCGACGATAAGACCCCAATGGACGTCCATGCCGGGGATCGGGCCGACCCAGAAATTGTCGGCGATCGGCGCGGTCGAAGGCTTGTTGAGGCTCGCCGGATCGCGGAGCGGCCCCTCGACGAAATGGTTGAGGAGCGCGATCGCGATATAGGCCATCAGGAGGCTCGCGATCGTCTCGTTGACGCCGCGATAGTGGCGGAGCGCGCCGATCGCGCCGATCCAGAGGCCGCCCGCGATCGCGCCAGCGATCGCCATCGCCGGGATGCCGACGAAGCCGGGCGCTCCGTTGAAGACGTTGGCGGCCACCGCGGCGGCGAGGCCACCAAGGACGATCGCGCCCTCGCCGCCGATGACGACGAGGCCGAGGCGGGCGGGCAGCGCGACGCAGAGCGCGGCGAGGAGAAGCGGCGCGGCGCGCGACAGGGTGTTCTGGATCGAGAAGGCGGTGCCGAAGCCGCCGGTATACATCAGCTCGAAAGCGGTCCAGACCTCGTCGAGCGCGGCGCCGAGGCTGCGCGAGGAATCCCAGCGGACGATGAGGAGGAAGACGCCGAACAGCGCCAGCCCGACCAGCACCGCGCCGAGCGGGATGACGACGCTCTCGGCGCGGCGGACCAGCCACTCCATCGTGGAGCGTCCGGTCGTGCCGGGCGGAGCGCCGAGCGCCCCGCCGCCTTCATGGACCAGCTGGACCATCGCCCCGCTCCGCCTGGGCTAGCTGGTCGACCCGAGTACGCCTTCGACGAGATAGTCCATGCTTTCCAGCTCGATCGCCGTCTCGACATAGGCGGTGCCCGCCGGGACGCGCTCGACGCCGGTATTGTCGGCGAGCGGGCCCTTGATGACGGAATAGCCGCCGGCGAGGATCTCGGCTTTCACCGCCTCGGCATTGGCGATGGCGGCCTCGGTCACCGCGGGGCCGTAGGGGCTCATCTTGACGAAGCCCTCGGCGAGGCCGCCGCGGACGAAGTTGGGCAGCGGCTCGCCGGCCTGCGCGGCGGCGACGAAGGTGCGGTAGACCTCGACCCAGTTCCACTCGGCGCCGGTGAGGTAGAGCTCGGGCGCGAGCGGGGACTGGTTGGCGTGGTAGCCGCAGACATAGGCGCCGCGACCGGCCGCGGTCTCGACGACCACCTTCGGTCCGTCGACATGCATGGTGATGACGTCGGCGCGCTGGTCGATCAGCGCGTTGGTCGCCTCGGCCTCGCGGACCGCCATCGACCACTCGCCGGTGAAGATGACCTGGCACTGGATCGACGGATCGACGCTCCGCGCGCCGAGGGCGAAGCTGTTGACGTTGAGGAGCACCTGCGGGATCGGCTTGGCGGCGACGAAGCCGATGCGCTTCGTGCGGCTCATGTGGCCGGCGATGACGCCGTTCAGATACTGGCCCATGCCGATATAGCCGAAATAGGAGCCGGTGTTCGCCGGATGGACACCCTCCTGCCAGAGGCCGCCGCAGTGACGGAACTGCACGTCGGGATAGCGCGCCGCCATCGCGAGCATGTGCGGGTCGAAATAGCCGAACGAGGTCGGGAACATCAGCGATGCGCCGTCGAGATTGATCATCGATTCCATCGACCGCTGGACAGCGACGGTCTCGGGAACGTTCTCCTCCTCGACGATGGTGATGTCCGGCAGCTCCTTGAGGAGCGCCGCGGCCTCGGCATGGGCCTGGTTGTAGCCGTAGTCGTCCCGCGGGCCGACATAGATGAAGCCCACGACCAGCGGCGTCTGGGCGAAGGCGACCTTGGAGGCGAGCGGCGCCATCGCGCCCATGGCGCCGACGGCGGCGCCGGTGCGGAGGAAATCGCGGCGGGACGGGGTGAGTTTCAGCGGCATCGGGTGACTGCTCCTCTGTTAGGCAGGCGGGCTCCGGCGCGTTGCCGTCTCGCCCCTCTCAGCTGGATTGTATGCAATCGTAGTGCCATGGCGTAAGCGTTGTGTTTCAGCCATTCTTGAGGCTGGTCACCCACAGTATGCGCCGGCCTACGGCCAGGCTTGTGCTTATTGTTTGACCAGAGTCAGCGGGGATGCGCGCCATATGCGGCGCGGCTGGATGCTTCGGTTTCCACATCCCGTCGCGGACCGCGCCGCGCGGTTTGCCGTGCTCGCAAAGCGGGTGTTAGAAACCGGTTGGGGTGGCGCGGATTGAGGGGGCGATCGTGAACCGACGCGAATTCTTGGCAGCTTCTTCGGCGGTGGCTCTGGCGGGCGTGGCGGCGCCCTTCCCGGCGCTGGCCGATGTTCCGAAGCCTTATGACTGGAACGCCTATCCGCCGATGAACACGCGCGAGAACTACATCGCGTGGATGGTCGAGAACCGCGGCGAGGATCCATACTATCTCGGCCAGCACTGGGACCGCTATGTCGTGCTGGTCGCGAACCGCGACCTCCTCGACGACCGCAACAAGCGCGCCTTCCTGCTGGTGCCGCGCGAGGAGTTCGTGCTGGAGCGGAACCTTTCCCGCGCCTACGAGCACGCCTTCCTCGACATCGGCTATGGCGTGACGATCTCCGGCCCGCATCTCGTCGGCCGCATGACGACCTCGCTCGACGTGCAGTTCGGCGAGAAGGTGCTCGAGATCGGGACCGGCTCGGGCTACCAGTCCGCCTATCTCTCCAACCTCACCGACAAGGTGTGGACGATCGAGATCATCGCCCCGCTCGCGGCGCGTACGCGCAGTGTCTATGACGGCCTCATCGCGCGCGGCTACAACGAGTACACCGCGATCTCGTCCAAGCAGGCCGACGGCTATTACGGCTGGGAAGAGGCCGGGCCGTTCGACAAGATCATCGTCACCTGCGGCATCGATCACATCCCACCGCCCCTCCTCCAGCAGCTGCGCGTCGGCGGCACGATCGTCATCCCGGTCGGCCCGCCCGGCGCCCATCATGTGCTGAAGGTGCTGAAGGAGCAGGCCGCCGACGGCTCGATCCGCGTGTCGCGCACCGACATCTATGACGGCCGGATCGTGCCGTTCGTGCCCTTCACCAAGCTCGAAGGCGACCAGATCGTCGGCGACCACAACAATTAGGGTCGACGCGCAAATGACGCCGCCTTCAACCGCGGCCGGCTAGCCCGTGCCGGACACCGCATCATCGCCGACGATAGCGGGGGCGCGGACACCCGCGCCGTCGCTGCTGCTCTACGTCGCCGTGGCGCTGGTGGCGGGCGCGGTGATCGCGCTGCAGCTCTCGGTGATGCGGGTCTTCGCGGTCGGCAGCTGGACGCATTTCGGCTCGTTCGTCGTCAGCCTTGCGATGCTCGGCTTCGGGCTCGCCAGCGCCGTGATGAGCCTCTCCAGCGACTGGTTCGTGCGGCGCTGGCGCGGCGTCTCGGCGACCGCGCTGATCGCGATGGGGCCGCTGATGGTGAGCTGCCACCTCATCGCGCAGCAGGTGCCGTTCAACCCGATCTTCATCGTCTCCGACCCGGCGCAGAAGTGGAACCTTCTGGCGAACTTCCTGCTCTATTTCCTGCCGTTCCTCGCCGGGGCGATGTTCATCGGCACGGTGTTCCTCAAGAGCACGCTGATCTTCGGCCGGGTCTATTTCGCCGACCTCGTGGGGGCCGGCGGCGCGGGCATCCTGATCCTCCTGGCGATGTTCGTCTTTCCGCCGGCGGATCTGATCTCGGTCCCACTGCTCCTGTGGTTCGCCGGCGGGCTGGCGTGGCTCAGCTGGACCGCGTCGCGGCGCGGCCTCGTCTGGCTGGTGATCGCCGCGGTCTTCTCGGCGATCGTCCATTTCGCGCTACCGGGCTGGCTCGGCATCCCGTCGCTGTCGGTGTCGGACTACAAGGGCATCGCCTACGCGCAGAAATTCCCCGACGCGACCGTCGTCCACGACGACGTCTCGCCGTTCGGCGACCTTTCGATCTATTCGAGCTCGTATCTCCATTTCGCGCCGGGCCTTTCCGACAACGCCGCCTTCAACATCGAGCGGATGCCGGACAACGCGTATCTCGGCCTCTATATCGACGGCGACGGGCCGGGCGGGATCATGCGGGAGCTGCCGCCGGAGCAGACCGTCTATTTCCGCTTCCTGCCGCACTACTATCCGTATCTCCTGAAGGAGGAACCGGAGACGTTCGTCGTCCAGTTCGGCGGCGGCATCTCGACCGCGGTCGCGCTCAGGAGCGGCGCCCCCGCAGTGACGGTGGCGGAGGCCAACCCGGCGGTGCTCTCCGCCTTCCGCGCCGACGCGATCCGCGACTTCACCGGCGATCTGATCGACGACCCGCGGCTGACGATCATCCCCTATGAGGGCCGGCTCTTCCTCGCTTCCACCGAGGAGCGCTTCGACATCATCGACCTGTCGCTGGCGGACTCGGTCGGCCTGTCGAGCCCGGGCGGCTTCGCAGTGGTCGAGAAATATGCCTACACGGTCGAGGCGATGCGCACCTATATGGGCGCGCTCGCCGATGGCGGCATTCTCTCCGTCACGGTGTGGAACAAGGAGGATCCGCCGAAATCGGTGCTCCGGCTCTATGCCACGATGGCCGAGGCGGCGCGGCAGGTCGATCCCGATGGCGTCGCCGACAGCTTCTTCGTCAGCGCCAATTACCTCTCGACCGCGACCGTCCTCTACAAGCGCGGCGGCTTCACGCCGGAGGAGATCGCGGTCCTCAGCGACCACACCTACGCGCTCTCCTTCGACGAGATCTATTCGCCCGGCTTCGTGGTCGAGAACGCCGACCCGACGGTGCTCGACCAGTATCGCGAGATGATCTTCGGCACCGGCGAGGCCGATCCCGTGCTCGCCGCGCCGGCCGGCGACCCGCTGCTCGGCGTGCCGGACGATCCGCTGCTCGACCCGCTCCTCGATTTCGGCGCGCCGGGACCGGCGGTGCTGCCGGCGACGATGGTCGGGCGGCTCGCGTGGCAGGCGCTGGTCGCCGACGAATGGGACGGCTTCAGCGAGCGCTATGTCTTCGACGTGGAGCCGCTCACCAACAACCGTCCTTATTTCGCGGCCTATGTCCGCCCCGGGGACCTGCCGAAGACGCTCGACCGGCTCGAGCTCTTCCAGGACGACTGGGGCTATCTCGCGGTGTGGGCGACGCTCGCGGTCGCCGGCGTCACGGCGCTGGCGCTTCTCTTCCTGCCGCTGATCTTCGGCTGGCGGACGATCTTCAGCCGCTATCCCGGCAAGTTCGGCGTACTGCTCTATTTCGCCTGCCTCGGCATCGGCTACATGCTGGTCGAGGTCGGGATGATCGCGAAATTCGTGCTGGCGCTCGCCAATCCGACGATCTCGGCCGCGGTGCTGATCACCGGCATGCTGATCTTCTCCGGCCTCGGCAGTCTCGTCTCGGAGCGCTTCCTTGATCGCAGCCGCCGGGTGATGCCGCCGATCTTCGTCGCGATCGGCGTGATCCTCATCGGCTACGGCCTTCTGCTCGATCCGGTGCTCGACGCGATCGGCGCGCTGCCCTATGTCGCGCGCCTCGTGCTGTGCATCCTCATCATCGCGCCGCCGGCATTCCTGATGGGCTTCCCGCTGCCGACCGCGATGGCGCAGCTCGGCCTCCTCCGCAAGGAGAGCCTCTTCATCTGGGCGTGGGGCGTCAATGGCAGCTTCTCGGTGATCGGCTCGGCGGCGATCCCGGTGCTGGCGACCTCGTTCGGCCTCGGCGCGGTGCTGCAATTCGCGGGCGGCGCCTATCTTCTCGCCCTTCCCGCGTTCTTCGCCGTGCTCCTCCCGCTCGCGCCGAAGCTGGTCCGCGCGCCGGCATGATCGGCCGGCTCGGGCAGGCTGTCGTGATCGTGGTCGCCGTGGTCATGGCGACGGCGTCCCCGGCGCAGGAGGAAGCGGTGCAGGGTGTGGTGCCCGGGGGCGGCTGGTCGGCGCTGGTGCCGCTACGGACCGCGCCGTTCCCCTATGCCGGTCCGGTCCCCGACACCGGGGCGCCGTTCCTCGACGTGGAGCGCAATGGCCGCCTTGGCCATGCGTCCAGCCGCGGCGGCGTCTACTGGGAGGACGAGACCTACAGCGACCGCCGCAGCCTCCTCTACGTGCCGCCCGATTTCGACCCGGGGCGGCCGGGGGTGATGGTGGTGTTCTTCCACGGCAACAACTCGACCCTCGGCCGCGACGTCATCGCGCGGCAGCAGGTGCCGGCGCAGGTCGCCAACGCCCGGGCCAATGCGGTGCTGCTCGCCCCGCAATTCGCGATCGACGCGCTCGACTCGTCGGCCGGGCGCTTCTGGCAGCGCGGCGCGTTCGCGACCTATCTCGGCGAAGCCGCCGACCAGTTCGCGGCGCTGATCGGACGGCCCGGTCTCGCCGCGACGTTCGGGGCGATGCCGGTCGTGCTGGTCGCCTATAGCGGCGGGTACCTCCCGGCCGCCTATGTGCTCTCACAGGGCGGCGCCGACGGCCGGCTGTGCGGGGCGCTCCTCCTCGACGCCGTCTATGGTGAGGTCGAGCGGTTCGCCGGCTGGGTCGCCGCCCGCGGCAATGCGTTCCTCGTCAGCGCCTACACCGACTCCTCCGCCGACGGGAATGCCGGCCTTCGCAGCCGCCTCCAGCAGCGCGGCATCGGATACGCGACCACCCTCCCCGCCATGCTGCAGCCGGGGAGCGTCACGTTCCGTTCGGTCGCCGCGGATCACGGCGACCTCGTCACGCGCGCCTGGACGCCCGATCCCATCACCTGGGTTCTCGACCGCCTTCCGGCGGGTGGCTGCGGGTCGTGAGTGCCGCTACGTGCCGAGATCGGCGACGGCGGCGGCCATCGCCTTCCGGTGCTCGGCGGTGGTGAAGTCGGCCATCTCGTTGTCGGGCAGGCGGTGCTCGGCGATGTTGCCGTGGCGGCGGACGTAGAGCACCGGGTAGATCGCGCCGGTGCCGTCCGACTCGATCGTCAGCGCGACGCCGTCAGTGTCCGTCGCCTCGTCGAGAAACGCGGTGAGCGGCATCATCCCGCGGTCGGCGATGCCGTGGTCGGTCGAGGCGGTCATGACGCGCGCGAGATAGCCGCGCTGGTGCCAGAGGTCCGCGCTCTGGTCCGCCTCGCGCATCAGCGCCGGGACCAGCCCGTCGCAGGAGACCGGCGTCGCGAGGGGCGCGACGCCGAACGCGGTTTCCGCGATGCGGCGGGCGAGGATGCGGGAATTGTACCGGTTGCCGTGGACCGCGCCGGAGTTCGGCGGGATGCCGTTCTTGGACAGGCTCGGCGCACCCTGGGTGATGGTCCCGGCGAAGTGGATTCCGGGAATGGTCGCGCTCTCCCACCACGCGGTCTGGGCGGGGAGGCGGCTCTGGCCGAAGGTGGCGACGCCGAGCGCCGGCAGGTCGCGCAGCGGGGTGATGAAGCCGGTCGCGTTGATTACGTCGTCGGCCTCGACGGAGAGGGCCGAGCCGTCGGAGCTGCGGCGGAGATGGACGCGGAGCGCGCTCCCTTCCGCCACGATGCGGTCGATCGCGGCGTCGAGAATGACGCAGCCGCCGCCGAGCGCATTGTCCTCGAAGGGCTGGGCATAGCGGGCGCGCACGCCCATCAGCGATTTCGTCACCACCGAAAGCCTGGCCGGCGTCGGCGAAGCGAGGGCGATCGACTTCGCCCATTGCAGGAGGCCGGAGGCGAGCTCGAAGCCGGAATTGCGCTTGCCGATAATGAAGAGCCGCTTCCCCGCATAGCTCGGCGGCGGGCGGACATCGGCATAGTGGTGCGCGAGCTCGATGCCGGGGATGGCGGGGTTCCACGGCTCGGCCACGCCAACGGCGAAGATCGCGACACGGCAGCGATAGACGCCGTCCGAGGTGGTGAGCGCGAAGCGCATCTCCGACCCGTCGTCGATCCGCGCCGTCGACTCCCACGCGCAGCCATAGCGGACCTCGATGCCGGCCCGGGCCGCGAAGTCGACGAGGTTCGCCTCCATCTCCGGGCGCGACGGGAAGTAGGAGGCGCCGTCCATATGGGTCGCCTGAAGCGCGCGGGCTTCGGGCTCGTCGGCGAGGAGGCTGTTCCAGTCGGTGCGCTCGTAGCGCGGCGAGCCGGCGCCGTCGGCGGCATAGGGCTTGGTCCAGGAGAGAAGCCGCTGGAACAGCGGCCAGCGCCGGAACATGCCGCCCGGCGACGGATCGGCGGAGATCACCGCATGCGGCACGCCGAGCTGGCGGAGGGAATAGGAGACCTGCAGCCCGCCGGGCCCGCTGCCGACCACGACGACGGGATAGTCACCGGGAGGAAAGGGACGCGGCAGGTCGCTCATGACGCCGAATTCAGCCCCGCCATGCATTGGCGGCCGCAAGGCGGCTCGCCTGAACCTGCAGCATCCGGAACATCAGCGGCGGGTGACCGATGAGGAATTTGTGGACCTCGGGCGCCGGAAGAACGAGGCAGCGCACCGCCCCGTTGGCGACCACGTCCGCCGTCGGCGAACGCTCCAGCAGCGCCGACACCTCGCCGAAGAACTCGCCCCGCTTCAGCTCGGCGCGCTTCTCGCCGTTAACGACGACGGAGCAACTGCCGTCGAGGATGAAATAGAGGCCCGAACCGCTGAGCCCCTGGCGAAGAATGCGCGTCCCGTCCGCGAAATAGGCCTCGCCCAGCTCGCCCGCGATCATCTCGAGTTGCGGCGGGCTGAGGTCGGCAAACAACGCGAACTGGGACAACGCCGCGACGATCTCCTCGCGTCCCGCCATCAGGTCTCATCCGTAGAGGTGAAGGGGCATTTGGCGGCAGACCTTAGTCTGCGTCGCCGCGCCATGAAAGGCCCGAAAAGGCGGCAAGCTTGCGATTCCCGACTCGAAAGGAATAGATGCGCTCGCCGCGGCGAACTGCCGCCCCCGGGTCCGTCCATGGCCACGCATCAGCCCTCCGCGGAGAGTGAAGGCCCCAAGCTTCCTGTCGGCACGGTTACGTTTCTCTTCACCGACATCGAGGGCTCGACCCAGCTCGTCTCGACGATGGGCGCCGCCGCGTGGGAACCGATCCTGCTGCGGCACCGCGCTATCCTCCGCCAGGCCATCGGCGGCAATGGCGGCGTCGAGATCCAGACCGAGGGCGACTCGATCTTCGCGGTGTTCCATCACGCGCCGCCGGCGGTGACCGCCGCGGCGGCGGCGCAGCGCGCCCTTTCGGCCGAAACCTGGCCCGGCGGGGTCGCCCTCCGGGTTCGCATGGGGCTCCACACCGGCGAAGGCTCGCTCGACGGCGACGGCAGCTATATCGGGCCGGACGTCCACCGGGCGGCGCGAATCGCATCGGCGGCGCATGGCGGCCAGGTGATCGTCTCGGACGCGGTGCGCGCGCTCGCCGCGCCGTCGCTGCCGGCGGGCGTTGGCCTTCTCGACCTCGGCGAGCACCGGCTGAAGGATCTGCGCCCCGAGCGGCTGGCGCAGCTCCTGATCGAGGGCCTGCCGTCCGACTTCCCGCCCATCAAGTCGCTCGACGCGCGCCCGAACAATCTGCCGACCCAGCTCACCTCCTTCGTCGGGCGCGATCATGAGATCGACGATGCCCTGAAGCTCCTTCAGCGCGTGCGCCTTTTGACGCTGTCGGGTCCGGGCGGCACGGGGAAGACGCGGCTGTCGCTCCAGCTGGCGGCGCTCGCGTCCGACGACTTCCCCGACGGCATCTGGTTCGTCGCCCTGGAGCCGATCCGCGACGCAGCCCTTTTCGCCACGGCGATCGCCAAGGCGTTGAACGTCGCCCTCAGCGGATCGCGACCGGCGCTTCAGGTCGTGGCGGAGGCGATCGGCCAGAAGCGCATGCTCGTGGTGCTCGACAATTTCGAGCAGGTCATCGACGCCGCGCCGATGGTGGCCGAGCTGCTGCGCGCCTGCCCCGAACTGCGGGTGCTCGTCACCAGCCGCGTCGCGCTCCACGTCTCCGGCGAGCAGGAGTACCAGGTGCCGGGCCTGCCGGCGCCGCCCGATTTCAGCCGCCTCTCCACGCTGGAGCGCGAGAACCTGCCGGCAGCGCTGCGGAACCCTGCGGTCGAGGCGCTAGGCCAGTTCGAGGCGGTCCGGCTCTTCATCGCCCGCGCCTGCTCGGTGCGCCCGGACTTCGTGGTGAGCAACGAGAACGCGCCGGCGATCGCGGCGATCTGTGCCAAGCTCCACGGCATGCCGCTCGCGATCGAGCTCGCCGCGGTGCGGACCAAGCTGCTGACGCCCGCCCAGATCCTCACCCGGCTGGAGAAGCAGCTGAACCTCCTCACCTCCGGCGCGCGCGACCTGCCGCCGCGCCAGCAGACGCTGCGCGGCGCGATCGGCTGGAGCTACGATCTCCTCGACGAGCCGCACCGGATGCTGCTGGAGCGCCTGTCCGTCTTCGCCGGCGGGTGGGACATCGAGGCGGCGGAAGCAGTCGCCGGCGACGGCGCGACCGACATGCTCGACGGGCTGACGACGCTGGTCGACCATAGCCTGGTGCGGCGGCGCGAGGAGGACGGCGACGTCCGGTTCGACATGTTTCCGACCATCCAGGAATATGCCGCCGAGAAGCTCGCCGAGCGCGGCGAGAGCGATAGCGCAGCCGAGCGGCATGCGGCCCATTTCCTGGCGATGACCGAGCGCGCGGCGGAGCACCTCGCCGGCGACGACCAGCGGATCTGGCTCGACCGGCTCGAGCGCGACCACGACAATATCCGCGCCGCGCTGTCGCGATCGACGGATCGTCCGGACGCCGAGACTGCCGCCCGGCTGGGATTCGCGGCGTGGCGGTTCTGGCAGAAGCGCGGCTATCTCGCCGAGGCCCGCGCGCGGCTCGCCGCGATGGATGCGAAGCGCTGGAACCTGCCGGCGCCGATCGAAGGGCGCCTTCTCGAGGCACTCGGCGGCATCGCCTACTGGCAGGCGGACTATCCGGCATCGATGAGCTGGTACGACCGGGCGCTGACGATCTGGCACCAGAGCGGGGACAAGCGGGAGATCGCCAACGCGCTCTACAACCGCGCCTTCGCCGAGGTCATTCCGATCATGCGCGATCCGAGCATCTGGAGCGAGGCGCGGGCCGGCATCGAGAGAACCGCCGAGATCGACCGGATGTGCAACGAAGCGCTGGTCCTGTTCCGGGAAATCGGCGACCGCGTGGGCGAAGGCAATATTCTCTGGGCGCTCGGCGGGTCGGCCTATTTCACCGGCCGCGCGGCCGAGGCGCGTGCGCTCTACGACGAGTCCCTCGCGATCTTCCGGACGGTCGGCGAGCGGACGATGGAAGCGTGGGCCGAGCATATGCTGTCGATGACGCTGCTCGCGCTCGACGAGCTCGACAGCGCCCGGACCGCTGCGCGGAACGCCATCCGGCATTTCCATCACGCCGGGGATCTCGCCGGCGTCGCGATGGCGCTGGACGACCTGTCGGCGATCTCGGTCGCCGGCGACGACCTTCCCCGCGCCGGCCGGCTCCACGGCGCCGCCCGGCACCTCCAGCACTCGTCCGGGGCGGAGCTCGTGGCGTTCGTCGACGCCGTCTTCACCTCGCGCACCCGCGCGACGGCGCAGACTGCGCTGACCGAAGCCGATCTTGCCCGCTACGCGGCCGAAGGCGCGGCGATGCCGCTCGACGACGTAGTCAAGCTCGCGCTCTCGGATTGAGCTACTGCACGCGCTCGGGGGCGAGGCCGGCTTCCTCGAGAAGCTGCAGGATACTGCCGTCACCGGCGAAATGGCCGGCGCCGACGGCGACGAACGTGTCGCCCGGCCATTTCAGCAATCCGACGATGCGCTGCGCCCAGTTCTGGTTGCGGGCGACGAAGAGGATTTCGTAGAGCTCGGGCGCTTCGGCCCGCATCTCCTCCAACGCCAGCTCCGCAGCGGTGAAATCGCCCGCCTCCCAGCCCGCGTACTGGGCGTCGAGCTCGGTGGCCGCATCGCGATACATGGCGAGGGTCTGTCGCAGGTCCTCCAGCTGCAGCTCCAGCGGCAAGCTGGCGAACAAGAGGATCTGCTGCTCCGCCGTCTCGAAGCCGCGCACCGGCAGGCCCGCATCGGCGGCGAGCAGGACCACGTCGCCATCGACGCTGCGTTCGGGATCGTAGCCAGCATTCAGCATCGGCGTGACCGCGATGGTAACCGACGCCAGCCACGGCTCCACCAGATCGAGCGCCGCAAACGGGATTCCGAGGTCCTCCGCCGCGTCCTGCAGGAGGGCCATGTCCTCGGAGCCGAGCCGGGCCGACAACGGCTCGTCTGCGAGGCCGTATTCGGTGACGAGACCGGTCAGCAACGCGTCGTCCTCAATGTCGGTCGCTTCCACCCAGACCTCGCGGGAGCCGGCAAGCGCTGTCTCGACCGCCGGCGTGATCCAGTCCGCATCGTAGGGCAGGTAGTGGATCGCCCCGAAGAGATAGACCGCCGAATCCGCATCGCGGACGACCCAGAGCTGCGGTTCGGCGAGCGCCGGAGCAAGGCTCAATGCGAGGGCTGACAAGCCCACCGCCAATTTCTTCGCGATCCAGCGTGCCATCTTGTCCTCCAAGGTCAGCCACCCTTGGTAGGCGGCGGGTCCGGCCACGGCAACCCGCGCCGGACCAAGCTGGTTAAGCCCGGAACTGTGGCCGGCCGGACGCAACCACGAATCATCGCGGTTCACCCGCTGCAATTGGCGGCTGCCGGACCTACATTCGGCCAACCGTGGCCGGCCTTTGCATCGAGCGGGTGTTTGGCGTGTTGGCGAACGATTCCGACGGATGGGTCCAGATCCGTCATTTCAGCAACCGCACCGAGGCGGAGCAATACGCCCTCGTACTGATCGCCATGCAGATCAACTGCCGGCTCTCGGGCGGCGACTGGGGCATCGGCCTGTCGGTCGCGGTCCGCGATGAAGCGCGGGCGCGGCGCGAGCTTGCCCAATACGCGGCCGAGAACCGTGCGCGTCCCGCGGCGCCCGCCGGACCGACCTATCCGCTGACCGAAGGCGTCGATGGCGCGATCGCCTATGCGGCGGTCATGATCATCATCGCCGCCGCGGCCGAGCGGTTCTGGTTCGGCGCGGACTGGCTCCCCGCCGGCGCCGCCCATGCGGGCCTCATCCTCGGCGGCGAATGGTGGCGGGCGATCACGGCCCTCGGCCTTCACGGCGATTTCGGCCATCTCATCGCGAACCTCGCCAGCGGCAGCCTGATCGGACTTGCGCTGGCGCAGGTGATCGGCGGCGGTCTGGCGTGGCTGTCGATCCTTCTCGCCGGCGGGATCGGCAATTTCGCCAATGCGGTCTTCCAGCCCGCCGACCACGTCTCGATCGGGGCGTCGACGGCGATCTTCGGCGGTCTCGGCGTGCTGTCGACGCTCGCCTGGCGACGGCGCGCCATAGGCCTCAATCGCGGCGGCCTTCGCAGCATCGCGCCGCTGGTGGCGGGCGCCACGCTGCTCGGCTTCCTCGGCAGCGGCGGCGGGCAGGACAACATCGACGTTGCCGGCCATCTTGCCGGCTTCCTCGTCGGCGGCGCGATCGGCTTCGCGGTCCATGTCCTTGCCGACCGGCTTCCCGCAAGCCCGCGCGCCCAACTAGGCTATGGCGCGCTTGCCTTTGCGATCTTCGCCGGCGCCTGGACGATCGCGCTCGCCTGAGCAGCCTCGGAACCTTACGGCCGCATCGCGAATTGTCCGGGTGCGATCCTTTCTTCGCACCGGAGAGGCGTCATGAGCGACGACCCCAGATATGATTCGACCCGCCGCTGGAGCAATACGCGCCTGACGCTGGTGATCCTCGGGCTGATCGTCGTCTTCGCGGTCGCCGGCAGCGTCTATTTCATCATGGCCGGCGGCGCCGGCACCGAGAATACTGCCCTGGAGGAAGCCGCGGTCCCGCCAGATTAGTCGGTTTCGCTCTTGAGGTCGAAGAGATCCACCACGCTCGCCTCCATAAGCTTGGCGTGGAGCGCCAGAAGGATCAGCTGGGAGTCAATTCCGTCGGAGTCCTCAGAGGCCAGAGCCCGCTCGATCCGCCCTTCGACGGCCAACGCGGCCGCCTCGTCGTTGACGCCGGCGAACGCCTCGGCACCCAGCATGCAATAGCCGACGAGCTCCGCCGCGGCGGCATAAGCGGACGCATCGGGCTCGCGGCCGCCATTCGCTTCCTTCAGCAGCTTCGCCATCGTCAGCTTCACGGCTTCGGGGACCATGCGCGGGTGGACGTCGACCGCCCGAAACGCCCGGTCGAGCTCGCGCATGTCGTGCGAGCGGCCGAAAACGCCGAAGAAGCCGATGGTGGAGTTCGCCATGTCAGTCCTGTCGCAGAAAGCGCCAAGGATAGATAGGTTCGCGGCAGCGATCTGTCCTGGCGGAGATATGCGATGACGACGATCGAGGTTCGGCAGACCGCGGGCGGCGGGTCGTCGGCGTTCGAGGTCACGGTCCGCGACGGCGGCGGGGCGACGCAGCATCATGTGAGCGCCCGGGCGGCCGACCTTGCCCGCCTCGCCCCGGATACGGCCCCCGCGCGGCTGATCGAGGCCGCGTTCCGCTTTCTTCTCGACCGCGAGCCGAAAGAATCGATCCTGCGCCGCTTCGACCTGACCGACATCGGCCGCTACTTCCCGGAGTTCGAGCGGGAAGTCGGCGGCTATCTCAATCCGCGGTGAACGCCCGGCCCCGCCCGGGTGGGCAAGCCCGCCGCCGGCCGCTATGCTTCAACGGATCACCCGGCCACCGACCGAAGGCGCATTCCACGGCATGAGACTGACAGGAATCCCGCGATCGCGCGGGTTGGCGGGGCGACAAGTGTTCGCGGATACCGTGGATTTCGACATTCCTCCTTCACATCCGGACGCCACGGGCGTCCTTCTTGCGACGATTGCCGCATGAGCTACGCGACCGACTGGCAGGACGACCTACGCGACTACGACAGAACGCCCCCGGCGTCCGTCGCAGAGGAATGCGCGCGGGCGCTCGACCGCCTCGGCGAACCGCTGCTGGGCACCGCGGCGTCCTTCATCCCGAAGACGCCCACGGCCCATGGCGCGCTGGAGGCGCGGCTCAAGGATCGCCTCCGCGCCCTCAGCGGCCGGAGCCGCACCGACCCGTCGAGCAACCCGATCGTCGCCCTCTCGGTGCACATCGAGTCCGAGCTTGCCTCGGGGGCGATGAGCTATGTCGAGTTGGAACAGCTGATCCAGCGGCTCGTCGTGGTCTCGTTTGCCGACCGGGCCGAGCGCGCGCAGGCCTATCTCGGCGACGTCGATCCCGACGCCACCGCCCGCCGGCTGGCGGCGGGGGTGCGCAAATTCGCGGCGCCCGACGGCGTGCTCCTCTCCTTCGACGAATTCAGCCGCGCGATCGGCCGCGCCTGCTTCGGCGTGGTCTTCACCGGCCACCCGACCTTTGCCATGACGGTCGAGCAGTCGCGGCTCCTCGCACAGCTCGTCGCCGGCCGCGACCTCGACGGCGCGCCGCTGTCGCAGGAGGCGCGCGCCGCGATCTTCCGCGAGGCGGCGATGGCGGAGCACCGGCCGGACCCCGACCTGACGCTCGGCATCGAGCATGCCTGGTCGATGGAGGCGCTGGAGAACGCCCAGACCGCGCTCGACCGCATCAACCGGATCATCTTCGAGACCGCCCGCGAGCTCTACCCCGACGACTGGTCGTCGCTGTCGCCGCGGCTGATGACGCTGGCGAGCTGGGTCGGCTACGACCTCGACGGCCGCGCCGACATCACCTGGCGCGACACGATGGAGAAGCGGCTTCTCGTCAAGGCGGCGCAGCTGCGCCGCTGGGAAGCGACGGTCGGCGGCCTGCTGCGGTCGGCGCGCGGCGCGCTGGCGGCGGCGCTGACGCCGCTGCGCGAGCGCCTCGAAGCCGCGCGCCAGGCGACCGACGCCCAGGCGGCGTCGATCGGCGACCTCGACCTCCAGTCTGACCCGGGCAGCATCGCCTCGTTCGGCCGGCTGATGGTCGGCACCCATCGCGACGCGCTGAGCGGCACGGACGAGCTGCGCGAGATGCTGGGCGTGGCGCTCGACGCGGCGACGGACGACGAGACGCGCCTTTCGCTCCTCGTGCTGCGCGCCTCGTTCTGCGGCCAGGGCCTCGGCCTTGCCCACACCCATGTCCGGCTCAACGCCTCGCAGATCCACAACGCGATCCGCAGCCAGATCGGCCTCCACGGCTCGCCGTCCGACCCGGCCTACCGGCGCTCCTATGTCAACGTCGTCAGCGACCTTCTCGCGCGGTCGGCGTCGCAGACCGTGAGCTATGGCTCGATCATCGGCGAGCATGCCTCGGCGCGGCGCCTGTTCCTCACCGTCGTGCAGATGCTGAAGCATGTCGACGGCCAGACGCCGGTGCGCTTCCTCATCGCCGAGACCGAGTCGAGCTTCACGCTCCTCGCCGCGCTCTATTTCGCGCGGCTGTTCGGCCTTGAGAACCGCATCGAAATCTCGCCGCTGTTCGAGACCGCCTATGCCCTCGAGCATGGCGACCTCATCGTCGACGAGGCGCTGAAGAACCCGCATTACCGCGCCTATGTCGAAGGCCTCGGGCGGATCGCGGTTCAGGTCGGGTTCTCCGATTCCGGCCGCTATCTCGGTCAGATGGCGGCGACCTTCCTGATCGAGCGGCTGCAGCTTCGCCTCGCGCAGGTGCTGAAGCGCCACGGGCTGACCGACATCCAGCTCATCCTCTTCAACACCCATGGCGAGTCGATCGGCCGCGGCGCGCACCCGGTGACGCTCGCCGACCGGCTCGACTACCTCCTCCCCGACGCCTCGCGCGCCGCCTTCGCCAAACAGGGCATCACGCTCAAGGAGGAGGTCAGCTTCCAGGGCGGCGACGGCTATGTCTGGTTCATGCACCCGGCGACGAGCTTCGCCACGCTGACGACGGCGCTCGACCACGTCCTCCTGTCGCGGCCGGACGTTGCGCCCGATCCGATCTACGACCGCAGCGACTATGCGGCGGAGTACTTCACCACGGTCGCGCAGTTTTTCGGCAAGATCGTCGACGACCCGGACTACGCGTCGCTGCTGTCGGTGTTCGGCACGAACTTCGTCTACAAATCCGGGTCGCGGCCGGTGAAGCGCCAGGTCGAGCTCGGCGCGGCGCCCGCCGAGCTGACCCACCCGTCGCAGCTGCGCGCCATTCCCAACAATGCCGTGCTGCAGCAGCTCGGCTTCCTCGCCAATGTCGTGAGCGGCAATGGCGCTGCAAGCGCCAAGGACCCGGAGAGCTTCGCGCGGATGCGGCGGGAATCGCCGCGCTTCCGCCGCGCCATGGCAATGGTCGAATACGCCATGTCGGTCAGCGATCCGCGGGCGCTGTCGGCCTATATCGCCAGCATCGACCCGGCCTTCGCCCTCGACAAGGCTGGGCGCGTGCTCGCTGACGGCGGCGACCCGGCCGTGTACGACGCGCTGCTGCGCATGTCGCGCGCGCTGGAGACCTTCGACCGCCACGGCAAGATGATCCGCGTCTACCGGACGCTCTACCGCGACTATCTCGCCCTCAAGGCCAATCTCGATTTGTCGCGCGCGCCCGGCGAGAAGCCGGTCGGCCTCGACGTGCCGTCGCAGGAGACCGTCGCGCTCCTCCACGCCATCCGCATCGCGCTGATCCAGCGGCTGTGGCTGACGGCGATGGACGTGCCGGCCTTCAGCCCGCAGCTCGGCGCGACGGTCGACAGCCTGATCCAGCAGGTGCTGCGGCTCGATGCGCCGGAGGTTGTGGGCCGGCTCAAGCAGATCTTCCCGCTCGCCGTGGCGCCGCCCCACGAGGCCGCCGATTTCGGCGAGCAGGCGAGCTATCGCGGCGAGTCGGAGCGCACCTATGCCCGCGAGCATGTCGAGATCTTCAACCCGATGGAGCGGATCTTCCAGCTGATCCAGCGCCTCGGCACCGCGGTGACGTATCAGATCGGCGCCGTCGGCTAGCCGCCCGCTACTCGGCGATGCCCGGCAGCGCGGCGCGTTCGGCGTCGTCGCTCAGCGGCGGGCCGGCGCCGATGGAATCGAGATAGGTGCCGACGACCTCGAGCTCCCCGGCCGGCACGTAGTCGCCTGACTCGGTCGTGGCGATCACGACCGCCATCCTGATCGTCCAGGCGTCGTCGTCGCTGCAGGCCACCAGCAGCGAGGATTGCGGGCCGAGGAGTTCGATCTCGCGGCAGAGCGCACCGGCTCCGTCGCGGAAGCTCGCGACGGCCACGAAATCGGTGTCCGTCGTGAGCGCGGCGACGCCGCCCGACCGCACCGTTTCGATCAGCGACCGCAGGCCGGGCTCGGCGATCGATCCGGCAACCATCATGGCCGGAGCGTCGCCGCGGCTGAGGAGGTAGCCGGCGGGGCCAGCGACGATGCCGCCGAGCGCGGCGGCGACCGCCCATCCCACCCAGCGCGGCGACCGGCGCGGCGCGGGTTCGGCCGAAGCGATCGCAGCCTCGACGGCACGGCGCAGCCTGGCGGGAACCGGCCGGTCGAGGAGCGGTCCGTAGACCGCCCGGGCTGCGTCCTTGCCGAGCACCAGCGCGTTGAGGCGGGCCGCGACCTCCGGGTCCGCCTCGACCGCGCTCGCAACCCTTGCGAACGCCGCGTCGGGCAGAGCGCCATCGGCGAAGGCCATCAGGGTCTCGTCGTCCAGGTCCATGGGCTCGTCTTTCACAGCAGCCGCCCGCTTTCGATCCCGAGCTCATCGGCGATCCGTTTGCGCCCGCGCGCCAGCCGGCTCATCACCGTTCCGATCGGGAGGTCGAGGGCCGCTGCAGCATCGCGGTAGCTCACATCCTCGACGCAGACGAGGAGGATCAGCTCGCGCTGATCCTCGGGCAGCCGGTCGATCGCCTCCATGACGCGGCGCAGCAGGAGGCGGCGCTCCGGATCGCGCTCGCCGTCGACCGCGACCAGGTCGTCGCGGGTGGTGATGTCGATCTCCTCGCCGCGCGTGCGCAGCCGGCGGAGGCGGTCGTACCAGAGGTTGCGGACGATCCGGAACATCCACACGTCGAGCGGCAATTCCGCCCGGATGCCCGCCGCGCCGGCAAGCGCCCGCTCGCAGGCGGTCTGGACCAGATCGTCCGCCACATCCCCGACGCGACAGAGCGCTACGGCATAGCGGCGCAGCCGGGGCAGAAGCTGGATCAGGGTCGGGCCGATGGTCGTCATCCTAGACGAAGACGCACGGACCGCCCCTTCTATTCCCATGCGACCGGCGATCTTTTCGTCAACCTAGTGGAATGAAACGAACGGCGAAACGTAAGCTCAGTAGCCCGACAGCAGAGGATCCGCGATGACCGACCGGCTCCGCGCCCTGATGGCCTTCGTCTTTCTCGTCGCAATCCTTGGCCTTGGGGTGCAGGGCGCGGCCAGCGTCTTCCTACCCGAGCTGCACTCAGTTCTCGCCAGCGACGACGATGACGACGACTGGGATGATGATGACGACGATTGGGACGATGATGACCGGCCGGGCTTCGGCGGCTTCGTGATGCCCGACCGGCCGTTCCTCGCGCCGCCGGCGCCGCGGCGGGCGGCGGCGCCCGCGGCCGCGCCGCTGCCGGGGCAGGCGCCGGACGAGATCGTGGTCGCACGGCTCGACCCGCCCGACCTCGTCACGCTCGAAGCGCTCGGCTTCACGGTTCTGGCCGGCGGGGCGCTGCCGGCGCCGCGGGTTCTCCTGCGCATCCCGCCCGGGACCAGCGTCGACGAGGCGATCGCGATGGCGACCGGCGTCGCTCCCGCGGCCCCCGCGGTTCCCAACACCTACTACCGTGCCCAGGCCATCCCGTCGAATTGCGTGGCCGAGATCTGCCGGACATGGGCCGAGGTGAGCTGGCCGCCGGCGCCGGACGCCGCGACCTGCTCCTTCGCGCCGCATATCGGCATCGTCGATACCGGCGTGAATCTGGAGCACGATATGCTGCGGAACGCCGACATCACCATCGAGACGATCGGCGCGGTCGGGGCCGATCCGTCAGGCCTTCGCCACGGCACGGCGATCGTCGCGATGTTCGTGGGCGATCCCGACGGCCGCGTGCCCGGGCTCGTGCCCGCCGCCCGGCTCTTCGTGGTCGATCCGTTCGGGACCGAGGATGGCGACGAACGCGCCGACGTCTACGGCCTCGTCACGGCGCTGGAGCGGCTCATCGAGGCCGGGGTGGCGGTGATCAGCCTCAGCCTTTCCGGCAGCGACAACGCCCTGCTGCGCGAAGGGGTCGCTTCCGCGCAGGCGGCCGGCATTCCCGTCGTCGCGGCCGTGGGCAATGCGGGGCCGGCCGCGCCGCCGCTCTTTCCCGCGGCCTATGACGGGGTCTTCGCGGTGACAGCGGTCGACGTCGGCGGCTCGGTCTATCGCCGCGCCGTGCAGGGCCCGCATGTGCAGTTCGCGGCGCCAGGCGTGGAGATCGCGACGGCCGCCTCGATCAGCGGGATCAGGCCACAGACCGGCACGTCCTTCGCCGTGCCATTCGTCACCACCGCGGTGGCGGCGGCGCTGGCGGCCGGCGTGTCGGACGGCGCGCTGGAGCATCTGGCGGCAACGGCGGTGGACCTCGGCGAGCCGGGCCACGATCCGGTGTTCGGCTGGGGGCTAGTGCAGATTCCCAGCCCCTGCGGGGCGGGGTAGGCCGCTCAGCGGGCGGCGCGGGCGAAGCGCCGGTACCAGCCGGGCGAGGCGAGCGTGTTTCGGAACACCCGCGACCGGTCGGCCGCCTCGGCCGCCGTTTCGGCGCGCGCTTCGAACGGCAGCGCCGTGGTGTCGCGCCGGAACGGGATGACCTGAACCAGGGGCGTCCCCTTCTCCAGCTCATAAAGGCCGTCCGGCGCCCGGGCGAAGAACGGGAAATGGATGGGCGCGCGATAGGTGTCGGTATCGACGATCCCGGCGACCGGCTCGAACACCGCGTTGGCCCGGTTGAGCGGCGGCACGAAAAGGCAGCTCCATCCCTTCGGCGTGCGGATGGTCCAGTAGTTGTGGAACTTGCACGGCGGCGACGGCGTGGCGGGATGGCCTTCGACCTGATGGGCGCCGTGGTTGCTGACCATCGGCTTGTCGAAGTCCCAGCCCGCCGTGACCGTCGCGCCGTTGTCCCTGATCTCGAGGCGCACGGTGGCGGCGAGCGGGATGATGAAGCCGGTCATCATGGCGTCGAGGAACGGCATGCAGCGTTTGATCGTCAGGCCAGTATCCGCGGTGCCGTATTTCGTGGCGTCGACCGGCGGAAGCTTCCGGAACCAGTCGGGAATGTGGCTCTTGGCCGGGACCGGCGGCGCGATCACGCCGTCATCCTCGGGCGCGCAAAGAAAGCTGAGCCGCGGGGCCTTGGCGGAACCGAACATGCGCATCTCCTTGTGGCGGAAGACGCGCCGCGGCGGCGTTTATTCCCGCCGCGGAGAATCTTTCGCGTCCGGGAATAGAGGTCCGCCCCGTCCGTAAGCCTTCCTGCGGCGACCAGCGCCGCTCAAAGGAGGTCTTCCAGATGGCAAAGACGACCCGCATCCCGACGCTGGCGGCGGCAGCACTCCTCGCCTCCACCAGCCTCGTCGCGGCCGAGGTGCTCCCGGACGGCAACCCGCCGAAGGCGGCACCATCGGCCGTGACAGCGGAGAAGGACATCCTGGTCTCGTATTCGAAGGGCAACAGCTCCTCCAATTCGAGCTCCAACAGCTCGTCCAACTCCAGTTCGAACAGCAGCTCGAATTCGAGCTCCAACAGCTCGTCGAACTCCAGCTCGAACAGCAATTCGAACTCGAGCTCCAACAGCAACTCCAACTCCAGCTCGAACAGCAACTCCAATTCGAGCTCGAACAGCTCCTCCAACTCCAGCTCCAACAGCTCCTCGAATTCGAGCTCCAACAGCTCGTCGAACTCCAGCTCGAACAGCAATTCGAACTCGAATTCGAACAGCTCGTGGAACGCCGGCGGCTGGGTCGATGGCGGCGAGGCAACGCTCAACCGGTCGGAACGGCGCCTGATCCAGGCGGCGCTCAACCGGCTCGGCTTCGGCGCCGGCGTCGTGGACGGCGTGTTCGGGCCGAACACCCGCGCCGCCATCCGGCGGTTTCAGGCGAGCTTCGGCTTCAGCCCCACGGGCTACCTCACGCCCCGGGAGATCCGGCGGCTGCTGTAGCCGGGGGACGATGCAGGCTGCGGCCCTTGCGCCGCGGCCTGCGTTCGCCGGCGCGAACCCCGACGTTTATCCTATGCGGGCCATTGTCCCCGCACGCGTGGTGCCGTTTACCTTAAGATCAAGAGCGGAATACGTTGACCGGAATGAGTTTTCAGGATCGCTATAGAAAATGCCGCCGATCGGGTTAAGCTTAACCCCTAAAGTGCAATGACAAAGTCCGGATAATATTCATTCCTGCCGGCTCCGACACACGCTTTCGGAGGCCAGGATGGAAGCGCCGGTGCTATCGGCGGAAGGTGCGCCTGCAGACCGCAGGCCCCTCGTCCTCGACCTCGATCATACCCTCATCCGCACCGACGTCCTTCACGAGCTGGCGCTCGCCTATGTGAAGGCGAACCCGTTCCGGGTGTTCCTGCTCGTCGCCTGGCTGCTGCGCGGCAAGACGCATCTCAAGCATCAGCTGTCGACGCGCGTCACCCTCAATGTCGACGCGCTGCCGGCCAATGAGGAGATCGTGGCGCTCGCCCGCGAGCACGCCGCCGCCGGGCGGCCGATCGTGCTCGCAACCGCGAGCGACGGGCTGATCGCGCGGCGCATTGCGCGGCGCTTCGGCTTCATCGGCCAGGTGATCGGCACCGAGAACGGCGTGAACCTCAAGGGCCGCGAAAAGGCGCGGCGGCTCGCCGAGATGTTCCCCGATGGCTTCGACTATGTCGGCGACAGCCGCCCGGATCTCGAGGTCTGGACCGTGGCGCGGAACGGCATCGTCGTCTCCGACTCGCGCAGCCTGGTGCGGCGCGCCGAGCGCGTCACCTCGGTGCAGCGCCATTTCGCCGGCGGCGGGTCGCCGACCGCGATGCTGCGGGCAATGCGGCCGCACCAATGGGCCAAGAACGTCCTCGTCTTCGCGCCGCTCGTCCTCGCCGGCATCACCGACGAGCCGCGCGCCTGGGCGATGGCGGCCCTCGCCTTCCTGGCGCTGTCGCTGATCGCGTCCGGCACCTACATCCTCAACGACCTCTTCGACCTCCAGGACGACCGGCTGCACTGGTCGAAGCGCAACCGCCCGATCGCGAGCGGCGAGCTGGCGATCCCGCGCGCCGTCCTGCTGTGCGCGTCGCTGATTGTCGCGGGGGTGGCGATCGCGCTCCTCACCAATCTCTTCGTGGTGGCGCTGCTTGCGGTCTATGGCGGCCTGACGGTCGCCTACTCGCTCACCCTGAAGCGCCAGCCGATCACCGACGCCTTCGTGCTGGCGACGCTCTTCACGCTGCGCATCGGGATCGGCATCGCGGCGGTGGGCGCCGAATCCTCGGCGTGGCTCCTCGTGTTCTCGATGTTCCTGTTCGGCTCGCTGTCGCTCGCCAAGCGCTACACCGAGATCGCGCGAATGCGGGAACACGGGCATCGCAAGACGTCCGGCCGCGGCTATCTCGCGGACGATGCGGGGCTGGTGCTGACGATGGGGATCGCCAGCGGCATCGGCGCCATCGTCATCATGGTGCTCTACCTGATCGAGGACGCCTTCGCCGCCGACTTCTACCTCGAGCCGGCGCTGCTGTGGTCGTTCCCCGCGATCCTCTTCCTCTGGGTCAGCCGCATCTGGCTCCTCAGCTCGCGCGGCGAGCTGAACGACGACCCCGTCGCCTTCGCGGTGCGCGACCGTACCAGCATCGTGCTGGGCGCCGGCATGGTCCTCACCTTCATCGGCGCGATGACCGGGCTGCCCGGCCTGACCGCGCTCTGACCGGCATCGACGAGGCGACGCGATGACTGACACCTTCCTCGACACCCGGACCGAAGCGCTGACGCGCCGGATGCGGAGCCGCGTGCAGGTCACCGAAACCAGGGGACCGTACGACGGGACCGTCCGCGTGCTGCTGGTCGTAGCGCTGGCGATGACGGCCGCGCTGGCGGCGGGGCTCCTCCTCCAGATGATCGGCGAGACGCCCGGCAGCAACAGCTATGCGCTGCTCGCCGACGCGTTCATGAACGGCCGCCTCCACGTCACCGACTGCTTCGATATCGACTGCGCGGTCTATGACGGCAGGCAGTATGTCGTCTTCCCGCCGGCGCCGGCGATCCTGGCGATGCCGTTCGTCGCCGTCTTCGGTACTTCCTTTGCCGGATTCATCGCGATGGCGATGGCACTCTCCGGTGCCGCGCTTCTTGTCTGGTGGCGTATCTTCAAGATCCTCGAGGTCGAGCGCTCGACCGCGATCTGGCTGATGCTCGCCATCGCTGTCGCCAGCCCGCTCTATTACGTCACGATCCGCGGCGACGGCATCTGGTTCATGGCGCAATGCGTCGCGTTCCTGACGAGCTCGGCCGCGATCTGGCTGGTGCTGGACCGCCGGTCGCTGGTGCTCGCCGGCGCGCTGATCGGCGTCGCCTTCCTCAGCCGGCAGTTCACCATCCTGCTGCTGCCGTTCGTCTACGTGCTCCACCTTCGCGGCGACCAGCGGCTGATCGGCTTCAGCCGCGCGCACATCGCCGCGGTGCTGAAGCTCGGGCTGCCGGTGCTGGCCGCGATCGCGATCTACCTCGTCTACAATTACGCCCGCTTCGGCGACGTGCTCGACACCGGCTACGCCTACATCACGCCGCCCGCCGGCGCGGAAAACTTCCTCTACGGGCGTGCGCAGGAGGTCGGCCTCTTCTCGGCCGACTACCTCCTCTTCAACTTCATCCACTTCTTCGTTCAGGGCTTCGGCGTCACCTTCACCGGCCCCTATCTGACCGAGCTCGGTGAGCTCGATCCGCTCGGCACGTCGATCCTCGCGGCGAGCCCGTTCGTGCTCCTCGCGATCTTCGCGCCGCTGCGGCGGCCGGTGGTGATCGGCGCGCTCACCATCGCTGCGATGATGCTGCCGATGCTGCTTTACCATTCCAACGGGTTCACCCAGTACAACGCGCAGCGCTACTTCCTCGACTGGCTGCCGGTGCTGGCCGTGATCCTGGCGCTCACCATCAAGGCGCAGCTCAGGCCCGCTCTCGCGGTGCTGGTGACCTACGCCATCGGCCTCAACGCGGTGACCTTCGCGATCGCCGCCGTCACCGCGCCGGCGGCCTGAGCGGAGCGCGACAACCCCCATGACCCAACAGACGGCGGCGGCTGGACAGGGCAAGATGAGCCAATACATCCCCTTCATTCTCTTCACGGTCGTGACCAACGCGGCCGCGCAGCTCATGCTCAAGCAGGGCATGAACTCGATCGGCGCGTTTCAGGTCGGCAGCGAACCGATCCTCGCGCTCGTCTTCCGCATCATCTTCAACCCGTTCGTCTTCTTCGGGCTGATGATCTTCGTCGTCAGCATGGGATCGCACCTCTTCGTGCTGTCCCGCGTCGACGTCTCGTTCGCGTTCCCGTTCCTGTCGATCGCCTATGTGCTGGTCGCGGTATACGCGCACTTCTTCATGAGCGAGACGCTGACCTTCAACCACATCGTCGGCATCGGGCTGATCGTCGGCGGCACCGTCTTCATCAGCATGAAATGAGGCGCTGCGGCGCGCCAAGGAGGCATTCGTGAAGCATGTGATCATCGGCGGCGACGGCTTCGTCGGTCGCCATCTCGCGCGGCAGCTGGTCGATCTCGGCGAGACTGTCGTCATCGCCGACATCGCCCGCAGCCCGTGGCCGGTCTACGAGCACGTCACCTACCTGCCGGTCGACGTCACCGACGCGGCGGCCGTGGCCACGCTGCCGATCGAGCCGGGCGACGCGGTCTACAACCTCTCGGCCAAGATGCTGTCGCCGATCCAGACCCGGGCGAAGCGCCACGACTTCTTCTGGCCGGTGAACTATCGCGGCGCCGAGAACGTCATGAAGGCGATGGCGGCCCGCGGCGTGACCACGCTCGTCCATTTCACCACCGACATGGTCTACGGCCACACCTTCAGCTGGCCGCAGGACGAGACCCATGCCACCGCGCCGCTCGGCGAGTATGGCGAGAGCAAGCTCGCGACCGAGCGGCTGGCCGAGACGTATCGCGAGCAAGGCCTCAGCATCTCGATCTTCCGGCCGCGGCTCATCATCGGGCCGGGCCGCCTCGGCATCCTGTCGAAGCTCTTCAAGCTGATCGACCGCCACCTGCCGGTGCCGATGATCGGGAGCGGCCGGAACCCCTACCAGTTCATCTCGGTTCATGACTGCGCCAGCGCCTGCGTCGCCGCCTGGCGCGCCGGCTTCCCGAACGAGGCCTACAATCTCGGCTCCGACGATCCGCCGTCGGTCCGCGAGCTCCTCGGTGGGCTGATCGAGGAGGCAAAGAGCCGCTCGTTCCTGCTGCCGACGCCGGCCTGGGCGGTGAAGGCGACGCTCAACCTCCTCGACCGGCTCAACATGCCGATCATGGATCCCGAGCAGTACATGATCGCCGACGAGTACTGCCTGCTCGACACCACCAAGGCCAAGACCCAGCTCGGCTGGCGTCCGCTTTACGACGACACCGCGATGCTGCGGGCCGCCTATCGCGAGTACCGCGCCGGCCTGGCGAAGGGCGGCGCGACCGCCGCCCATGCCGTGCCCGCCGAATAACGAGAGAGGATGAGGAGCGCCCCATGTCCGTCGCCCACGACATCAACGCCGTCGCCCCGGTTCCGCTCGCGCGGCCGCGGCTGATCACCGTCGACGAGGCAAAGCGCCTCGAGCCGAAGACCGTCGCCGACCTCTTCGTCGCGCACATGAACCCCGGCCAGCTCCACTTCATGAAGCTGCTCGGCTTCCACAAGATCATCGTCGAACGCGCCGAGGGGCCGTACTATTTCGAGCGCGGCGGCCGGAAGATCCTCGACTTCTTCGGCGGCTTCGGATCGCTCGCCTTCGGCCACAACCACCCGCGCATCCTAGAGGCGCGGCGGAAATTCGCCGAAGAGCAGCGCCACGACATCGGCATGGCGTTCCTGTCGCAATATGCGGCGGCGCTGTCGGCCAACCTCGCCGCGATCTCGCCGGGCGACCTCGACTTCGTCTTCCTCGGCTCCACCGGCTCCGAAGCGATGGAAGCGGCGGTGAAGGTCGCGGAGCGAGCCCAGGGCCCGAGGCGGTCGAAGATCGTCTACGCGGAGAACGCCTTCCACGGGAAGACCAAGGGCGTCCTGTCGATCACCGACTCGAAGCTCTACCAGTCCGAGTTCCGCCTCGTGCCGGGCCATGTGAAGGTGCCTTTCGGCGACCTTCAGGCGATCGAGCGCGTCATCGCGGCCGATCCCGAGATCGGCATCGTGGTGCTGGAGACCGTGCAGGGCGGCGCCGGCATCGTCGAGGCCGACGCTGCGTTCTGGCAGGGGCTCCGCGCGCTCTGCGACCGCACCGGCGTCCTCTGGGTCGCCGACGAAGTGCAATGCGGCGTCGGCCGGACCGGCCGGTTCTACGCCTTCGAACATGCCGGCGTGGTGCCGGACGTGACGGCGCTCGCCAAATCGCTCGGCGGCGGCAAGGCCGCGGTCGGCGCGATGATCGCCCGCGGCGATATCTACAAGCGCGCCTATGGCACGTCGAAGACCGCGATGATCCACGCGGCGGCGACCTTCGGCGGCATGGGCGAAGCCTGTGTCACCTCGATCGAGGCGCTCAACGTCCTCTACGACGAGGACCTGATCGGCAACTCGGAGCGGGTCGGCGCCTACCTCAAGGCGCGGCTGGTCGAGGTGCAGAAGAAGTATCCGCGCCTCATCAAGGAGGTGCGCGGCCGCGGCCTGATGATCGGGCTCGAGCTGCAGGATTTCAGCACTGCGCTGCCGTTCGGCATCCGCCAGCTGGTGTCGACGCTCGACGACAAGCTGAAGGGCAGCCTCGCCGGCTTCCTCGGCAACCTCCTGATGCGCGACTACGGCATCCTCGTCGCCTTCACCGAGTACAATCGCAACGTCATCCGCCTCGAGCCGCCGCTGGTCATCGGCAGGGAGCATGTCGACACCTTCGTCGACGCGCTCGACGACCTTCTGTCGCGCGGCGTGGTGAAGATCGTCACCGACTTCCTGCGCGGCCAGCGGGCCAACTGAGCGCCATGAGCACGCTCGCCCTGTCGCGGAGCGAAGACCCGACCCCGGCGCGGCGCAGGACGGCCGCGTCGTGGGGCCGGTTCCCGCTCGCCGCGCAGGAGAGCGTTCTGCTGCGCGGGTCAACGCCGGCGTTGCCGGAGGGCGATGCGCGACCGCTGCTGCCCTACGGCAATGGCCGCTCCTACGGCGACACCTGCCTCAATGATGGCGGCATCCTCCTCGACTGCCGCGGCATGGACCGCATCCTCGCCTTCCATGCCGATACCGGCGTGATCCGGGCGGAAGCGGGCGTCCTCCTCAGCGACATCATCGCGACCGCGCTGCCGGCCGGCTGGTTCCTGCCGGTGACGCCGGGCACGCGCTTCGTCACCCTCGGCGGGGCGATCGCCAACGACGTCCACGGCAAGAACCACCACGTCGCCGGCACCTTCGGCGAGCATGTCCGCCGCTTCGAGCTGCTGCGCTCGGACGGCACGCGCCGCATCTGTTCCCCGGGCGAGAACGCGGACTGGATGCGCGCCACCATCGGCGGCATGGGCCTCACCGGCGTCGTTACCTGGGCCGAGATCCAGCTGCGGCGCGTCAGCGGCGGCCTGGTTGACCAGTCGACAATCAAGCTCGCCAATCTCGACGACTATTTCGCCATCGCGGACGAGTCCGACGCTGCGTTCGAATACACCGTCGCGTGGATCGACTCGCTCGCCGGCGGCGCCAATCTCGGCCGCGGCCGGCTGATGCGCGCCAACCATGCCGCCGCGGCGGGCGGCCGTACCGTGCGCACCGCCGAGCCGTGGCTCACCGTGCCGTTCACGCCGCCCTTCGCCGCGCTCAACCGGCTGAGCCTCAGGGTGTTCAACGGCGTCCTCTACGCCAAGCAGCGCCGGCGCGAGGTGCGCGGCGACGTGCCTCTCCTCAAGTTCTTCTACCCGCTCGACGGCGTCGGCCGCTGGAACCGGCTCTACGGGCCCCGCGGCCTCCTGCAGCACCAGTCGGTGATCCCGAACCCGGTCGCGCGCGATGCCGTCGCCGACCTCCTCAAGACGTCGCAGCGCGCCGGGTCGGGGTCGTTCCTGACCGTGCTCAAGCGCTTCGGCGACCGGCCCGCCGCCGGTATCCTTTCCTTCCCGCGCGGCGGCGTGACCCTGACGCTCGATTTCGCCAATCGCGGCGCGAAGACCGAGGCGCTCCTCGCCGAGCTCGACCGCATCACCATGGCCGCGGGCGGACGGGTGAACCCATACAAGGACGGGCGGATGAGCGCGGCGACCTACGCCGGGTCGTTCCCGGACTGGCGGGACATCCTGCCGTTCAAGGACCCGCGCTTCTCGTCGAGCTTCTGGCGCCGCGTCACCGGCTGACGCAACCGACACACAATTGAGACAGAAGGCCGATAGCCCGTCTGGCGATCGGCCAGTCGCCGCCGCCCTCCCGCGGCCGGACTGCCGCGCTTTGATCGACAGGGGGACTCCATGACCAGACGCTTGAGCTTGCTGATGGTGTCGGCTTCGGCCGCCGCGCTTGCCGCCAGCGGCGCCGCCGCACAGGACGGGGCATATTTCGAACGCATCGCCACCTATCCGGTGTTCCTGAACCTGCCGGCCGACGTCGACCCGGCGACGCAGACCGTCGCGGAGATCTCGACCGTCACGCCCGACGGCAACATCGTCGTCTACACCGACAGCCCGGGTGAATCGATCGGCTTCATCGACATCACCGATCCGGCCGCGCCGGTCGGCCTCGGCAAGCTCGACGTCGGCGGCGAGCCGACCTCGGTGGTTGCGGTCGGCGAGTACATCCTCGCCGGCGTCAACACGAGCGAGAGCTTCGTCGAGCCGTCCGGCCATGTCGCCGTCATCACCGGCGACGAGCCGACGATCGTCGGCACCTGCGACGTCGGCGGCCAGCCCGACTCGCTCGCCGTCAGCCCGGACGGCACGTGGCTCGCCGTGGTGGTCGAGAACGAGCGCGACGAGGACGTCAATGACGGCATCATCCCGCAGCTCCCATCGGGCCACCTCGCGATCTTCCCGCTGGAGGCCAATAGCGGCCCGTCGGCCTGCGAGGCGGTGACCATTGTCGACCTCACCGGCCTTTCCGAGATCGCTCCGGAAGACGCCGAGCCGGAATATGTCGACATCAATGCCGACAACATCGCCGTCGTCACGCTGCAGGAGAACAACTGGATCGTGCTGGTCGACCTCGCGACCGCGACCGTGATCGGCGACTTCTCTGCCGGCACCGTCGACCTCACCGCGATCGACACCACCGAGGACGCCATCGCCGGCGACGGCAGCCTCTCCGGCGTGCCGCGCGAGCCGGATTCCGTGCAGTGGATCGACACCACCCGCTTCGTCACCGCCAATGAGGGCGACTACGAGGGCGGCTCGCGTGGCTGGACCATCTTCAACATCGACGGCACCGTCGCCTATGATTCGGGCAACAGCTTCGAGCATCTC
This sequence comes from Bauldia sp., assembly GCA_026126025.1. Taxonomy (GTDB): domain Bacteria; phylum Pseudomonadota; class Alphaproteobacteria; order Rhizobiales; family Kaistiaceae; genus JADLGL01. The sequence goes on from JAHCJZ010000002.1 coordinate 196,621, forward strand.
GGCATGATGACCGGCAACTTTCCCGAGGGCCGCGCCGATGCCAAGGGCACCGAGCCGGAGGGCGCCGAGGTCGGCGTGTTCGGCGACGAGACGCTGATCTTCGTCGGCTCCGAGCGCGGCAACTTCGTCGCGGTCTATCGCGACACCGGCGGCGAGCCGGAGTTCGTCCAGGTCCTGCCGACCAATATCGGTCCGGAAGGCCTCGCCGCCGTTCCGTCGCGCGGCCTCTTCGTGGTCTCGACGGAGGAAGACTCCGCGGAAGACAACATCCGCGGCTCGATCTCGATCTACAGCCGCACCGCCGACGCGCCGTTCTACCCGCAACTCGTGTCGGCGACCGACGAGGCGACCGGCGCCCCGATCGGCTGGGGCGCCCTGTCCGGCCTCGTCGCCGATGCGACCGACGCCACCACGCTCTACGCGATCAGCGACAGCGCCTGTACGGAGAGCCGCATCTACACGATCGACACCTCGGTGTGGCCGGCGGTGATCACCAGCGCGACCACGCTGACGTTCGAGGGCGAGGTGAAGGCCTACGACCTCGAGGGCATCGCGCTTCGCGACGGCGGCGGCTTCTGGCTCGCTTCCGAAGGCAGCGCCTCGACGCAGAACCTCCTCCTCTCGGTCGCCGCCGACGGCACCGTCGAGGAAGAGATCAGCCTGCCGGAGTCGGTGGTCGCCAACCAGGTGAACAACGGCTTCGAGGGCGTGGCGTCGTGGACCGACGAGGCCGGCGAGCACGTCATCGTCGCCTTCCAGCGCGAATGGCGCGACGATCCGGCCGGCCAGGTCAAGCTCGGACTCTACACGCCGGCGACCGGCGAATGGTCGTTCCTCGGCTACCCGATCGACGCCCCGTCGTCGCCGAATGGCGGCTGGGTCGGCCTCTCCGAGATCACCCATCTCGGCGGCACGCGCTTCGCCATCATCGAGCGCGACAACCAGCCGGGCGTCTACGGCACGTACAAGATCGTGACGACGATCGACATTGGCGGCCTGACCCCGGTCGCGGCCGGCGAGACCGTCCCGGTGGTCGAGAAGACCGCCGCGATCGACGTCCTCGCGGCGATGAACGCGACCCATGGGTGGATCTCCGACAAGCCCGAGGGCCTCGCGGTGACCACCGACGGCACGGTATGGCTGGTCATCGACAATGACGGCGTCGACGATGCGCCGGGCGAGACCCAGTTCATCAATCTCGGCCTCGCCGAAGATCTATTCCGGTAGACAGCCGCCCGCATTCGGCAGGAAGCGCCGGCCTTTTGGCCGGCGCTTCCGTTTGCGCCTTCGCCCGGCCTCAAGAGAGGCACTGGATTCCGCCACGGCCGGATGCTATATGCAAATGCGAACTATTCGCATTTAGCTAAGGCTCGGCGATATGACTGTGATGGAAGGGCTTTCCCGGTGGCGGATCCTGGTTGCGATCGCGGCCGCGCTGTTTGCGGGACTGGCGTCGCCGGCAGCGGTCGCGCAGGACCCGTTCAAGGTCGTGACGACCTTCACGGTCATCGCCGACATGGCGCGCAACGTTGCCGGCGACGCCGCGGTGGTCGAGTCGATCACCCGTCCCGGCGCCGAGATACACAACTACCAGCCGACGCCCGGAGACATCCTCAGGGCGCAGGACGCCGACCTGATCCTCTGGAACGGGCTCAATCTCGAGCTCTGGTTCGAACGGTTCTTCCAGAACCTTCGCGACGTGCCGGGCGTTGTGGTGTCGGACGGCGTCGAACCCATGGGCATCACCGAAGGCCCCTATACCGGGAGGCCTAATCCGCATGCGTGGATGTCGCCGAGCGCGGCGCTGGTCTATGTCGACAACATCCGCGACGCGCTGGCAGAACACGACCCGGCCAACGCCGAGACCTACGGTGCGAATGCCGAGGCCTACAAGGCCGAGATCACCGCTGCGATCGCGCCGATCCAGGAGGCGCTTGCCGCTATCCCGGAGGAGCGCCGCTGGCTCGTTACCAGCGAAGGCGCCTTCAGCTATCTCGCCCGCGATTTCGGCCTTCGCGAGCTCTATCTGTGGCCGATCAACGCCGACCAGCAGGGAACGCCGCAGCAGGTGCGGCGCGTGATCGACGCGATCCGCGCCAATTCCATCCCGGTCATCTTCTCGGAGAGCACCGTGTCGCCCGATCCCGCGATGCAGGTCGCCCGGGAAACCGGCGCCCGATATGGCGGGGTGCTCTACGTCGACTCGCTCACCGAGGAGGACGGGCCGGTTCCTACCTTCGTCGACCTCCTCCGCGTCACCTCGGAGACGATCGCGGCGGGGCTCGCGGAATGAACGTCCGGGCCGCCAAGCTGACACCCGAACTGCCAGCCGGCAACGAAAGCAGCGGCCTTTCGGTCCGCGGCGCCACGGTGACCTACCGCAACGGCTTCACGGCGCTGCGGGACGCAACCTTCGCGATCCCGACGGGCACGATCACGGCGCTCGTCGGGGTCAATGGCAGCGGCAAGTCGACCCTCTTCAAGGCGATCATGGGGTTCGTCCGGCTTGCGGCGGGAGACATCGCCATCCTCGGCGAGCCGGTTTCGGCCGCGATCCGCCGCAACCTCGTCTCCTATGTGCCGCAGAGCGAGGAGGTCGACTGGAACTTCCCCATCCTCGTCGAGGACGTGGTGATGATGGGCCGCTACGGCCATATGGGCTTTCTCAGGATGCCGAAGCCGGCCGACCGGGAGGCGGTCGATGCAGCGCTCCGGCGCGTCGGCATGGAGGAATACCGCAAACGGCAGATCGGCGAGCTGTCGGGCGGGCAGAAGAAGCGGGTATTCCTCGCCCGGGCGCTGGCGCAGGACGGGCGCGTCATCCTGCTCGACGAGCCCTTCACCGGCGTCGACGTGACGACGGAGGACGCCATCATCGCGCTCCTGCGCGAACTCCGGGACGAAGGCCGGGTCATCCTCGTTTCGACCCACAATCTCGGCAGCGTCCCCGAATTCTGCGATCGCGCAGTGCTGCTGCGCAATACCGTGCTCGCCTACGGGCCGACCGCCGAGACCTTCACCCAGGCCAATCTCGAGCGTGCCTTTGGCGGCGTGCTTCGTCATTTCGTTCTCAACGAGGTGGAAGGACGCCAGCAATCGCTCGGTGTCATCACCGACGATGAGCGTCCGCTGGTCCTCTACCGCGACAAGCCGATGACGCGGGAGCCCAATCCGGGCAGCGAGGATCGGCAATGAGCGTGCTTCTGGAGCCGTTCGCCTACCAGTACATGGTCAACGCGATCTGGGTGTCGGCGCTGGTCGGCGGCCTCTGCGCGTTCCTGTCGGCCTATCTGATGCTGAAGGGCTGGTCGCTGATCGGCGACGCGCTCTCGCATGCGATCGTGCCCGGCGTTGCCGGCGCGTACATGCTCGGGCTTCCCTTCGCGTTCGGCGCTTTCCTTTCGGGCGGCGCGGCCGCGGCGACCATGCTGTTCCTCAACCAGCGCACGCGGCTGCGCGAGGACGCCATCATCGGGCTCATCTTCTCGTCGTTCTTCGCGCTCGGCCTTTTCATGGTGTCGCTGTCGCCGACCTCGGTGAACGTCCAGACGATCATCCTCGGCAACGTCCTCGCCATCACGCCCGAGGACACGCTTCAGCTCGTCATCATCGGCGTCGTTTCGCTGGCCGTCCTCCTCGCCAAGTGGAAGGACCTGATGGTGGTGTTCTTCGACGAATCCCATGCCCGCTCGATCGGGCTGCGGCCGGGCGTCCTACGGGTCGTGTTCTTCACGCTGCTCTCGGCGGCGACGGTCGCCGCGATGCAGACGGTCGGCGCATTCCTGGTGATCTCGATGGTGGTCACGCCGGGCGCGACGGCGTATCTCCTGACCGACCGCTTCCCGCGCCTCATCGGCATCGCGGTCCTCATCGGCGCGGCCACGAGCCTCGTCGGCGCCTACGCCTCCAATTTCCTCGACGGCGCGACCGGCGGAATCATCGTCGTTCTCCAGACCTCGGTGTTCCTGGCCGCCTTCTTCCTCGCGCCGAAGCACGGAATGCTGGCCGCTCGCCGGCGAGCAGCGGCGGCGCTCGCGGCGGTGGAGGACTAACGGCGATGGAGTCGCTCCTCCAGCCCTTTCAGTTCGAGTTCATGCGCAGCGCGATGCTGATCGCGGTTCTCGTCGCGGTCCCCGCCGCGCTCCTCTCCTGCTTCCTCGTCCTCAAGGGCTGGTCGCTGATGGGCGACGCCATCAGCCATGCCGTCTTTCCGGGCGTGGTGATCGCCTACATCGTCAACATCCCATACGCGATCGGCGCGTTCGTGGCCGGCGTGTTCGCAGCGATCGCCGCCGGCTTCCTTAAGGACAACAGCCGGATCAAGCAGGACACAATCCTCGGCGTCGTCTTCTCCGGCATGTTCGGGCTCGGGCTCGTGCTCTATGTCGAGATCCAGAGCGACGTCCATCTCGATCATATCCTGTTCGGCGACATGCTCGGCGTCGGGACCGGCGACATCATCCAGTCTCTCGTCATCGGCGTGGTCGTCGCCGCCATCATCCTGGCAAAGGGACGGGACTTCCTCCTCCATTCCTTCGACCCCGCCCAGGCGCGGGTGGCGGGCCTTCCGGTCGGACTCCTTCACTACGGCCTTCTGTGCATGATCTCGCTCACCGTCGTCAGCGCGCTGACGGCGGTCGGCATCCTCCTTGCCATCGCAATGCTGATCGCCCCGGGCGCCATCGCCTTCCTCGTGACCCGACGCTTCGGCGCAATGCTCCGCGCCGCCGTCGCGATCGCCGTCCTGGCCTCCTTCCTCGGCGTCTATCTCAGCTTCTTCCTCGACAGCGCCCCCGGCCCCACGATCGTGCTCCTGATGACGGCCGCTTTCATCGTCGCGTTCCTCCGGTCGTCGATCGCCGCCGCCCGACGCGAGCGGGCGAACGCCGCAGCCGCCCGCGCCACATCCGGCGATCCCTAGCTTCGCCTCCATTCATCTCGTGAGCCCTCATCTTCCCACGCCCTCTTGACGCGGCATCAAAGTGATATCATTTTGATGCTACATCCGCTCGTATGGGAGACGAACCCGATGATCCGCGAACGCGAAGTCAGCACGCTGGCCGGCATTCCGCTGGCGCTCCTCTTCATCGTCCTTCAGGGCCTGTCGATCTGGGCGCTGGTCCAGGGCATCTTCGACGAAAGCCTCGTCTTCATGATCGGCGGCGGCGTCGCCAACCTCGTCGTCATCTTCCTCTGGGTCGGCCTCTTCATGGTGTCGCCCAACGAGGCGAAGGTGCTGCAGCTCTTCGGCGACTATGCCGGCACGGTGCGCACGCCGGGCCTGCGCTGGGCCAACCCGTTCTTCACCAAGAAGAAGGTCTCGACCCGCATCCGCAATTTCGACTCCGACAAGATCAAGGTGAACGACACCCATGGCAGCCCGATCGAGATCGCGGCGGTGATCGTGTGGCAGGTCGTCGACACCGCCGAGGCGGTGTTCGAGGTCGACGACTACGAGAACTTCGTCCAGATCCAGTCGGAATCGGCACTGCGCGGCCTCGCCACGCGCTACCCCTACGACCTCGGCGACGACGAGGTCGGCGTGGCGCTCCGCTCGCAGCCGGACGAGGTCGCCAACCAGCTCGTCGCCGACGTCCAGGCCCGGCTCGACAAGGCGGGCGTCCGGGTCATCGAGGCGCGGATCAGCCACCTCGCCTATGCCTCGGAGATCGCCGGCGCGATGCTCCAGCGGCAGCAGGCGGCCGCGATCATCGCGGCGCGGCGGCGGATCGTCGACGGCGCGGTCGGCATGGTGGAGATGGCGCTCAGCCAGCTCTCCGAGCGCGGCGTCGTCAACCTCGACGAGGAGCGGAAGGCGACGATGGTGTCGAACCTCCTCGTCGTGCTCTGTAGCGAGAAGGCCACCACCCCGGTCGTCAACGCCGGCACGATCTACTGAGCGCCGCTGGTGGCTGAGCGGAAGGCCTTTCCCCTTCGGCTGGACCACGCGGTGTTCGACGCGGTCCAGCGCTGGGCGGACGACGAGCTCCGCAGCGTCAACGCGCAGATCGAGTTCATCCTCCGCGACGCGCTGGCGAGGCGAGGCCGATTGCCGAAAGGCCAGCGCGGAGACAAGACAGACGAGGCCGGCTGACGATCAGCCGGCCTCGTGCTCGTGGTGGGGGTGAAACAGCTGGCCGCGCTCGGTGACGAGCACGATCACCAGCGCCGCCGCGCTGAGGGCGAGGTATCCGGCCAACAGCGGCACCACGGTGTCGTCGTAGAGCCGGCCGACGACCGAGCTCAGCGCCGCGCCGACCGCGGTGGTGGTGAAGCCGACGAAAGACGAGCCGGTCCCGGCGATGCGGCCGAGCGGCTCCATCGCCAGCGCGTTGAAATTCGGCATGATGAAGCCGAAGAAATAGAACGCGATGCCGTGAAGGGTGACGAACACCCATAGCGCGGGCGGTTCGGGCAGCGTCGTCAGCGACAGCGCGAGCATCACGGCCGACGTCGCCATGAACCCCACGATCGCACCGTGCGACATCCGCCGCATGCCGAAGCGGCGGACGAGGATGCTGTTGGTCAGCGACGCTGCCGCGAGTGCCGCCGCGATAAGCCCGAACACCAGCGGGAACATCGTGCCGAGGTCGTAGACCTCCTCGAACACCTGCTGCGCGGTCGACACATAGGTCATCATCGCGCCGAACATGAGGCCGATCGCCAGCGTGTAGCCGACGGTCTGGCGCGTCGTGACCACCTGCCGGCCCGCGGAGGCGAGGAACTTCAGCGAGGGCGGCTCGCGGAGCTCAAGCGGCCGAGTCTCCGGCAGGCGGAACAGGCTGAGCGCCAGGAGCACGCCGGCGGCGAGCAGCAGGAAAACGAAGATCCAGTGCCACGTGCCGAACACCATCAGGCCCTGCCCGATCGACGGGGCGAGCGCCGGGATGGCGATGAAGACCATCATCGCAAACGACATCACGCGGGCCATCTGGCGGCCGGTGAAGAGATCGCGGACCACCGCCATCGCGATCACGCGCGGCGCCGCGCAGCCGACGCCCTGCAGCGCCCGCGCCGCGAGGAAGAGGCCGTAGTCCGGCGAGACGAAGACGAGCGCGGTCGCGACCGCGTAGATGGCGAGGCCGATGACGAGGACCGAGCGGCGGCCATAGCTGTCGGACAGCGGCCCGTAGACGAGCTGCCCGGCCGCAAAGCCGAGAAGATAGGCCGTGATGACGAGCTGCCGGTCGTTGGGATCGCCGGCCGCGAACGTCTCGGCGATCTCGGGCAGCGCCGGCAGCATGATGTCGATCGACAGCGCCGTCAGCCCCATCAGCGCCGCGATGATCGCGACGAGCTCGACCATTCCGGGAATCGGACGGGCGGCGGCCTGAGTGAGAGGTCGGCTGATCATGCTCGCGCGGGGCAAGAGAAGCGGTCGCCCTCAATAGGCCGGGCGCCCCGTCAGGTCGAGCGCGAAGGAGCCCGCGGGGCGCAACCCACCCATGCGCGAGGAGGCAGCGGGAACGCTCAGCGGACGATGACGATGTGGAGCCGCAGCGGGCCGTGCGCGCCGAGAAGGATGGTCTGCTCGATGTCCTAGCGGCCGCGCCTCATGTCGCGCGGCTCCGGATCCGCATCCGGCGTCGCCTTGCCGGCATGGCGGTGGTCGCGGTCGCTCGATGGGATGTCTGCCTTGTGATTGCCCCAGAAGCCCGGCCCGAACGGCGCGCGGATGCCGGAAGGCGGGCCGCCGCGGTCGAAGCCGGCGGCCGGTCCGGACTGCGGGTGACGCTCGGTGAACTGCATTGCTGGCGCCTCCCAGCGCCGCGATTCCTCGATGGTACCATCGGGGTCGCCGAAGCGGTGGATGCCGGGACCGTGGCCGCCGGAATCGCCGAAGCGGTAGACGCCCGGCATCTGGTGGTCGGACCAGTCGTCGAACCGGTAGATGCCCGGGCCGTCGCCCTGGCGCATCGAGCCGAACAGCTGCAGCGCGATCGCCGCATCGCCCACATCGAGCGACCGGTCGCGGTTGAGGTCGAGCATGCGGAAGACGGCGACCGCGGCCTCCATGAACTCGGCCTCGGACAGGCGCCGGTCGCGGTCGCGATCCGCCAGCTGGGCGGCGAAGGCGAGCCCGCCGAGCGTCTGCATGTGGGCCTGGATGCGGCCGAGGGTCATGCCGCGGCGGAATGCCATCGCCATCGCCGGCATCGGGCCATGGTGCCCCATTCCTGCGGACGGGACGGACGGGTAGATGGTCCAGCCATGCGCCGGGCCGTCCGGCCGCGGGTCGTCGCGGTCGGGAAGCGGCGGCAAGGCGGGGCGGAGCGGCATGTCGTCGCTGTTCTCGAACATTTCCTGCATCCAGCGCCACATCTGCTCGGGCACGTCGCCGAAGAATTGCAGCGGGGAGTCGGGCACGGGCTGGGCGAGGGAGATGGGTGCTCCTGCGGTCATGCCGGCGGCAAACACCAGTGCGCCCGCCCATTTCAGAATCCGCATCGTCCTGCCCTTTCCTTCCCGCGACTGCTGGTAAACACGGTGAATCTAACGTGAACAGGTTACCAAAATTTGGCGATGATCCGGTTTCCTGTCGCGGTCTGTGACGCCGCGCGCTCCTGATACAATTCGTTACACTTCCCCGCCGGTCGGCCGCCGCGCCGCGGCGCCGCCGCACCTAGATTGAGGCTTCTGCCGGAGCCGCCATGGAAACCTCGCCGCATGTCCTCGTGGTCGATGATTCGGCCGATATCCGCGAGCCCCTTGCGCGCTACCTCACCAGGAAAGGCCTGAGGATCACGACGGCGGCGGGCGGCCAGGAGATGCGGCGCCTGCTCAAGGCTGGTGCGTTCGACCTCGTCGTTCTCGACATCATGATGCCGGGCGAGGACGGCTTGTCGCTCACGCGAATGCTGCGCGAGACGACCGCGCTGCCGGTCATCCTCCTGACCGCGCTGGTCGACGAGGCCGACCGGGTGGTCGGGCTGGAGCTCGGCGCCGATGACTACGTCACCAAGCCGTTCAGCCCGCGCGAGCTCCTGGCGCGCATCCGCGCCGTCCTCAGGCGCTCCCGCGGGCCGGCGCCGCATCACGATGCGCCCGCCCCGGCCCGCTCCTATCGCTTCGACCGCTGGGTTCTCGACACGGTGCGACGCGAGCTGGTCGGGGCGGACGGGATCGCCGTTCCGCTCAGCACGGCAGAGTTCCGCATGCTCTCAGTATTCGTCCAGCGGCCGCGCATGGTGCTGTCGCGCGACCAGCTCCTCGACCTCACCGCCGGCCGCGCCCTCGAGCCGTTCGAGCGGTCGATCGACAACCAGGTGAGCCGGCTGCGCAAGAAGATCGAGGCCGATCCGAAGGCGCCGGCGATCATCAAGACCGTGTGGGGCGGCGGCTATGTGATGGCCGTCGACGTCGGCGCCGACGGCGCCGCATGAGCATCCTGCCGCGCACCCTCGGCGGACAGCTGCTGGCGCTCCTCCTGACGGCGCTCGGGGCGTCGCTCCTCGTCAGCCTCGTCCTTTCCACCACCGAGCGCGCCGACGCCGTGCGCGAGGCCGACCGCACCGGGCTCTTCGAGACCATCGTCTCTGTGGTGCGGGTCCTCCAGGATTCGCCGCCAGACCTTCGCGCCGCGCTCGCCCGCGCCGCCAGCACGCCGCGCATCCGGGTCTGGGTCAGCGACGAGAGCGCGGTGCCGCCCGGAGCTTCCGCACCGGTCCGCTGGCCGCCCGATTTCGAGCGCGCGCTCGAGGTGCGGCTACCCGAGCCGCCGCGGATCGCGCTGGTCGACCCGGCCGAGGTTCCGATCGGTCAGCCGCGCTTCGTTCCGCGCGGCCAGCCGGTCACCGCGAGCGGCAATGACGTGGTGGTGTCGGTGCCGTTCCGCGACGCCGGTTGGGTCAACGCGCAGACCCTCATCCTCCGCCAGCCGGTGCGCTGGGCCTGGCCGGTCATCCTCTCCACCACAATCATGGCGCTCGCGATCCTCGCCATCGTGGCGCTGACGACGCGGCGGGCAGTGAAGCCCCTGGAGGCGCTCGCCGCGCAGGCCGACGCGCTCGGCCGCGGAACCGCGGGACCGCCGATCCCCGAGGAAGGGCCCGAGGAAGTCCGCGTCGTCACCAAGGCCTTCAACCGGATGCAGGAGCGGCTCGGCCGCTTCGTCGCGGATCGCACCCGGATGATCGCCGCCATCGGCCATGATCTCAGGACGCCGATTACGTCGCTGCGGCTTCGCGCCGAGCTCCTCGACGACGAGGAGGCGCGCGGAAGGATGCTGGCGACGCTCGACGACATGCAGAAGATGGTGGAAGCGACCCTTGCCTTCGCCCGCGAGGAGGCGAGCGCGGAGGAACCGCGCGCGGTCGACCTCGCGGCGCTGGTCGCCAGCGTCGTCGACGACCAGGCCGACCTCGGCCGCGCCGTCACCTTCGCGGAGGCCGGCCGCTTCCCCTATCGCTGCCGGCCGACCGCGCTCAAGCGCGCCCTCGGCAATCTGATCGCCAATGCGGTGCAGTATGGCGAGCGGGCACGGGTAACGCTCAGCGAGACGCCGGCCAGCCCGGTCATCGCGGTCGATGATGACGGCCCCGGCATCCCTGCGGAGCGCATGGACGACGTGTTCCAGCCCTTCGTGCGGCTGGAGGAATCGCGCAGCCGGGCGACCGGCGGCGTCGGGCTCGGCCTTTCCATCGCGCGCTCGATCGTGCTCGCCCATGGCGGCGAGCTCGTCCTCGCCAACCGGCCCGGCGGCGGGCTGCGGGCCGAGATTCGGCTACCGCGGGCCGACGGCGAGGGGCGCGCGGACTCTCACGAAACGTAAGGTCCGGTAATCCTTGCCGATATCGTGGCGGGCTTGTATGTGGTGAAGAATGGCTCAGGTTGGAATTCGTAAGGCCCTGAATTCATTGCAAAATGAACATCGCCTTGCCCGTCGCGGCTGACCCTGCGCCCGCGGCTCGGGCGCCGGGGCCGCTGGCTGACGGTCCGGTCCTGGTGACGGGGGCGACCGGATTCCTCGGGCAGCATCTGGTACGCGGGCTCCTCGCTGCCGGGCAGCAGGTGATCGCGACCGGCCGCAACCTCAAGATCGGGATGGCGCTTCAGGCGGAGGGAGCCGACTTCCGGCCCGTCGACCTGACCGACCGCCCGGGCCTCCTCGCCGCGATGAAGGGAGCCGCCGCCGTCGTCCATGCCGGGGCGCTGTCGTCGGCCTGGGGCAAGCCCCGCGACTTCCACGCCAGCAATGTCGAAGGCACCGAGAACGTGATCGCCGCGGCGATCGCGAACGGCGTTCGCCGGCTGGTCTACGTCTCCTCGCCGAGCGTCAGCACCCGGCAGACGGACCAGTGGAACCAGACCGAGGCCGATCCGCTCCCAGACGAGCATGTCTCGCTCTATTCCCACACCAAGCGGCTCGGCGAAGACCGGGTGAACGCGGCCGCCGGCCGGATCGAGACCGTCATTCTGCGGCCGAAGGCGATCTACGGGCCGGGCGACACCGCGATCTTCCCCCGCTTGATCAAGGCGGCCGCGAGGGGCCGGCTGCCGCAGATCGGCGACGGCAACACCATCACCAACCTCACCCATGTCAGCGACGTGGTGCAGGCGATCCTGCTGGCGCTGACCAGCGATGCGGCGGTTGGCCACACATACGTCATCACCGGCGGCGAGGACGTCCGCATCTGGGACGTGATCCGCGAAGTCGTGACCCGCTCGGGTTTCGAGGCGCCGAAGCGGCACTGGTCGCTTCGCCGCGCCATGCGGATCGCGCGCATCCTGGAACGGGTGTGGAAGCTCTATCGCCTGCCCGGCGAGCCGCCGCTCACCACCTACACCGCCGGCATTCTCGGGCTGTCGCAGACCTACGACATCTCGGCGGCGCGGCGCGATCTCGGCTACGAGCCGAAGATCACGGTACGGCAGGGGATCGAGGAAACCTACCGCGCCAACACCGCCCCGCCGGCGCCGAGGGCGGCAGAGGAGCGTGTCGCGCCGGAGCCGCTCCCCGTCCCCGTCACGATCCTCAGCGCGGGCAAGGCCTGGGCGCGCGGCTGGTACATCTATCCGCGCAATGCGAGCCTGCGCTGGAACGCGCTTCCGGCGATCTTCGCGCTGATCGAGCATCCCGTGCACGGGCCGGTGCTGTGGGACACCGGCTACGCGCCGCGCTACTACGACGCCACCCGGCGGCTGCCCTGGCGGGCGCTGCGATGGCTGGTTCCGACGGATATCCACGAGAGCGATTCCGCGGTCGCCCAGCTCGAAAAGCTCGGCTTTGCGCCGTCCGACGTGAAGTGGATCATCCTTTCCCACTTCGATCCCGACCATTTCGGCGGGCTGAAGGACTTCCCGGAGGCGCGAATCGCGTGCTCCTGGCGCGCCTGGGAGGATGCGCGCGGGCGAACCGGCCTCGCCGCGCTGCGGCGGCTCCTCTTGCCCGGGCACCTGCCGGAGGATATGGCGGGGCGCTTACGCCTCCTCCCCGACCCCGATGGGCCGCCGATCTCCGTGTTCAGTTCCAGTCTCGATTTCTTCGGTGACGGCGCCATCCGTCTCGTCGAGCTGCCCGGGCACGCGGCCGGGCAGCTGGGCGCGTTCGTGCGGCGCCAGTCCGACGGGGCAGACCTCTTCCTCGTGGCGGACGCGGTATGGAACCTTGCCGCAATTGAGGCGGTCGGCTACCGAGGTGGCGCCCATCGTTGGACTGCCGCCAACAGATCGGAACACGATAAAACCTACGGCAGGCTTCGCCGGTTGCGCGGAGCATGGCCTGACCTTCGGATCGTTCCTGCCCACTGCCCCAGAACGTGGCAGGAGCTCGGCGAGCCCCGGGAGACCCTGAACTGATGAGCTTGCCGCTGAAGATTGTGGGCGTTGGCCGATATCTGCCCAAGCGTGTCGTGCCGAGCAGCGAGGTCGAGCGGCTGTGCGGGGTGAAGCCCGGCTGGATCGAGCGCCATACCGGCGTGCGCGAGCGCCGCTGGATCGAGGCGTCGGAGACCAATTCCTGGATGGGCGCGCAGGCGGCGCGGGAGGCCGTGGCGGATGCCGGCCTTTCGCTCGACGACATCGACCTCATCATCTCGGCGTCGGGCACGCCGGAGCAGACGATTCCCGACAATTCGGCGCTGATCCAGCGCGAGCTCGGGCTCGGCGAGTCCGGCACGTCGTGCATGTCGGTCCATATCACCTGCCTCAGCTTCCTGATGGCGATGGACCTGGCGGCCACGATGCTCGCGGTCGAGCGCTACCGGACGATCCTCATCGTCAGCTCGGACATCGCCTCGGTCGCCCTCAACTTCAAGGATCCGGAGAGCGCCTCGTTGTTCGGCGACGCGGCGAGCGCCGTGGTGGTGACCCGGACTCCCGACGGCGAGGCGAGCCGCGTCGAGCGCACCCGCTTCGAGACCTACAGCATCGGCGCCCACCTCACCGAGATCCGCGGCGGCGGCACCCGCCTGCACCCGCAGAACCCGATCACCAAGCCGGAAGACAACCTCTTCGCCATGGCCGGGCCGAAGGTCTATCGCCTCGCCCGCCAGCACCAGGACACCTTCCTGGAGCGCCTGCGCCCCGGCCTGTCGCGGTCGCCGGGCTCGATCAAGCTGGTGATCCCGCACCAGGCGAGCCTCCTCGCGGTGCGCGCCCTCCGCCGCAACGGCATCGACGACGACCAGGTCGTCATCACGCTCGACCGGTTCGGCAATTGCGTCGCGACCTCCCTGCCGCTGACGCTCTATGAAGCGGTCAAGACCGGCCGGATGGAGCGGGGCGACGAGGTGATGCTGTGCGGAACCGGCGCCGGCCTGACCCTGGGCGGCATGATCGTCACCTATTAGCGCCTCCGGTTGCGGCGCCATGAACCTTGCGAGCCGCTTCGTCGACTTGCTGGGCGCGCAGGGCCGCCGTATCGCCATCCGCGAGCCGGGCGGGCGCACGGTCACCTATGACGCGCTGCGCCGGCAGATCATCGGGCTGATCGCGGACCTCAAGCGGCGCGGCTTCAAGCGCGGCGACCCGGCCGTGATCCAGGCGCCGAACGGCATCGCCTTCGTCGCCGCGACCGTCGCCGTGGCCGCGCTCGGCGGTTCGTCGGTGATGTGCGAGCCGGGCCTCGGCGACGACATCTACCGGGCGCGGATTGCCGCCGCGCATCCGAAATGGGTGATCGTCCATCCCATCGTCGCCTGGGCCAACCGCATCCCGGGCGCGCGGCGGTTGCTGGCCCGCCGCGAGGTCTTCGTGCCGCCGCTCCTGCCCGACACGGCGGACCTGCGGCGCGTCATGGTCTCGGCGAAGACGCTGGCCCGCATCGAGGCAGCGCCCCATGAAGCGGCTTACGTCGAGGACGTCGCCGGCACCGATGACGTCTCGATCATCTTCACCGGCGGCACGACCTCCAGCCCCAAAGGCGTCCGGCTTTCCCACGACGCCGTGGTCAAGGCGATGGCCAACATCGCGGCGATCGCGGTGCGCAATCCCGGCCGCACCTTCATCGCCGACACGCCGCAGCAGACGCTCTACGGCCTCGCGCTCGGCCAGGAGGTGCTCGTCACCCGCGGCCGGATCGAGCGGCGCGCGGCGATGGTGCGCGGGCTGATCGAAGCGAACCAGGCCGATTCCTATTTCGGCTCGCCTTTTCTCTGGATGGAGATGATGCAGCAGGCCGGCGCCGGCCGCTCGCGCCTGCCGGCGAGCCTGAAGGCGGTCTTCCTCGGCGGCGCGCCGGTGACGCCGGAATTCCTGCGCACGCTCCGCGACTGGCTCCATCCCGACACCGCTGTGATGGCGATCTACGGCATGACCGAGGCCGCCGCCGTGGCGATCGCGACGGCGGAGGAGAAGCTCGCCTGGACCGGCGAGGGCGACTTCGTCGGCCGGCTGATGCCCGGCGTCACCGCGACGACCGACGAGAGCGGCGAGATCGTCATCGACAGCCCGTCGCTCTTCACCGGCTACACCGGGCAGCCGGACAGGCCGCCGGGCGGCGGTTTCGCCACCGGCGACCTCGGCCGCGTGGTCGACCACAATGGCGCGCCGGCGCTGGTGCTTCTCGGCCGGGCGAAGGACATGATCATCCGCGCCGGGGTGAACATCTATCCGGCGACGCTCGAGGCGGGGCTGCGCGCCGTAACGGGCAGCGACGGCCGACGACTGCTGCGCGACGCCGCGCTGGTCGGCCTCTGGGACGACCGGACCCAGGACGAGGTCGTCGTGCTGTGCTGGCAGCCGATGGCCGACACGATCGTGGACGAGGCGCAGCTTGCCCGCCGGATCGAGACGGTGACCGGCGGCGACGCCCGGCCCGACTTCCTGCTCAAGGTCGATCCGATGCCGGTCACCGGGCGGCAGAACAAGGTCGACAAGGTCGCCTTGCGGGCGATGGCGGCGGCGCGATTTGGCCTCGGCCAGGCGCCACGCCATATGAACCGCGCATGAGCGAACCCGACTGGGCCTGGCTGCCGCACAGCTTCGTGCCCTTCAAGTGGAGCGCCTTCTGGCGCAAGCAGAGCTACCTGGTGCGCAACCGCGGCCTGTCGGGGCGCGTCGGGCGCGTCGCCGCGCTGATGGGCCTCCTGTCGGCCAACCAGGCGACCTGGCTTGCCGACCGGGTCGTCGCCCCCAACTGGGACCGCGTGCAGCTCAACGGTCCGGTCTTCATCATCGGGCACCAGCGCACCGGGTCGACGCTCCTTCACCGCACGCTGGCGACGGATCCCAATGTCCTCGCCCTCACCCTCAAGCAGATGCTGCTGCCCTCGGTGGCGGGGCAGCGCCTCCTGGACTGGATCATCCGCCGCGACGCGAAGCGCGGCGGACCGCTGCGCGCGCGGATGATCCGCCGCCAGGAGCGGGAGCTCGCCAGCATCGACGGCATTCACCGCCTCCGTCTCGGCTCGATCGAGGAGGACGAGTTCGTCTTCTTCGTCACCTACCGTACCGGGATGGCGATCACCGAGGCGCCGTCGCTGGCGGGCGTCGAGGGGCTGTCCTGGCTTCTCGACTTCCCGTCATGGAGCGAGGCCGATCAGCGCAAGGCGCTCGGCTGGTACCGCGCCTGCCTCCTCAAGGCCGCATACCGCGCCGAGGCGACGAAGCCGAACCCGGATCGCTGGATCGCCGGCAAGAACCCCGCCTTCAGCCAGCGCATCCCCCAGCTCCTCAAGGTCTTCCCCGAGGCGAAATTCATCCACCTCGTGCGCAGCCCGATCGAGACCATCCCGTCCCGCCTCAGCCTGATGCGCACGGTGTGGCGCGCGCGCTATCCGGAGTTCACCGGTCTCACGCCGGCGGATGTCGAGGCGGTGGTTGCCGACAGCGCCCGCACCTATCTCATGCCGCTGCGCGACCTGCCGGCGCTGCCGCCCGAGCGCGCCGTCACGGTCCAGTACGAAGACCTGACCAGCGACCTTCCCGGCACCCTCCGGCGCATCTACGCCCAGCTCCGCCTTCCCGGCGAGCCGCCGGCAATCGCGCCCGCCGCCGATGGCGGCTACCGCTCGGGCCATGCCTATTCTCTGGAGGAGTTCGGGCTGACCGAGGCGGACATTCGCGAGCGCCTCGCGCCGGCCTTCGCAGCCCACGGGTTTTGAGCGCGGACTCTACGCCACGCCGGCGGCTTCCGCGCTGAGCCAGAACACTTCGCCCTCGGTTTCCTCGGTGTCGAGCCAGAGGAAATCGAGGTCGGGATAGGCCGCCTCGACGCGGGCGCGCTGGCTGCCGACCTCGCACAGCAGCCCGCCGCCGGGCTTCAGGTGCTTCGCCGCGCGATCGATGATCCGCCGCACGATGGCGAGGCCATCCCGGCCGCCGTCAAGGGCTAGGGCCGGCTCGTGGCGAAACTCCGGCGGCAGCGCCGCCATCGCCGCGGCGTCGACATAGGGCGGGTTGGCGAGGATGAGGTCGTAGCGGCGCCGCGCGACCGGCGCCCAGAGATCGCCTTCGAGGAGCCGCACGCGCTTCGACAGGCCGTGATCGGCGATGTTGAGGCGGGCGAGCTCGGCGGTGCCGGGCGCGAGCTCGACGGCGTCGACCATCGCCGCGGGGAAATCCATCGCCGCAAGGATGGCGAGGCAGGCGGTGCCGGTGCAAAGGTCGAGGATCGTTTCGACCGACGCGGCATCCGCGATCAGGCCGAGGCCATCGGGATCGGCGATCCCGGCGGCGATCAGCTCGCCGATCAGCGCCCTGGGGACGATCGCGCGCGGGTCAACCCGGAACCGGACGCCCTGGATATAGGCGGTTCCGGTCAGGTAGGAGGCGGGCTTCCGGGTTCGCACCCGCGCATCGACGATGGCGGCGACGGCCTTTCGCTCGGCCGCCGTGAGGCGGGCGTCGAGGAAGGGATCGAGCCGGTCGATCGGCAGGTGCAGCGTCTCGAGGACGAGAAACGCCGCCTCGTCGGCGGCATTCGTCGTCCCCTGCCCATAGGCGAGCCCGGCCTCGCTGAAGCGGCTGACCGCCCATCGCCAGAAGTCGCGCACGGTCAGAAGCTCCGCCGGAGGCTCCTTCTGCTTCGCCATCTTCCCCTCAAAGCAAAGGGAGGCGACGCGGCTGCATCGCCTCCCCTAAAGGACGGGTCCTAGTTCGCCGATACGATCGCGTTGCGGATCCAGTCCTGGTACCGCGCGACGCGCGCATAGGCCGAGAAGTCGACCGTCAGGTCGCAACCGGCGATCGAGTCCTCCGAGGTGTAGCCCCAGCTGACGACGCCGACCTGCATGTAGTCGCCGTCGGGTAGCGCGACGATGAGCGGGCCGCCGCTGTCGCCGCTGCACGAGCCGATGCCGCCCTTGAGCGCTCCGGAGCAGATCATGTTCTCGCTGATCGGATCCTCCTCGATGACCGCCCGGTTGCACTCGTCGGTGTCGAACACCGTGATGGCGACCTGGCGAAGGTCGATCGGGTAGGTGCCGTCTTCGAGGCGGCCCCAGCCGGTCACGATGGCTTCGGTGCCGGGCCGCGCATAGTTCCCTTCGACGCTCTGCGTCGAAAGCCGGATGGTGCTGACGGCGACACCCTGGGCCGGCCGGGCCAGGCGCACCAGGGCGATGTCGTTCTCGAACAGCACCGGATTGTAGTTGGCGTGCGGGATCACCAGGTCGACCGGGATCATGTCGCCCTCGCCGTCGAGGAGGACGTTGGTGCCGGCGAGCACGCTGAACTCCTCCGGCTCCATCAGGCGCTGCGTGCCGTTTCTGTGCTCCTCGTAGACGCAATGCGCTGCCGTCAGCACCCAGCGGCTGGTGATGAAGGAGCCGCCGCAGAACTGTCCCTCGAACACCGAGGATGCGTCGGTCGACACCAGGCCGACCTGCCACGGCCAGGCGCCGTCGCCGGCGACGTCGCCGCCGAGGATCCGGGTCGGATCGCCGCCGTCGGTCACCTGTTGCGCCTTGAGCGCGGGAATGATGTCGACCGG
Organism: Bauldia sp.; assembly: GCA_026126025.1. GTDB lineage: Bacteria > Pseudomonadota > Alphaproteobacteria > Rhizobiales > Kaistiaceae > JADLGL01. The sequence continues at coordinate 214,994 of JAHCJZ010000002.1, forward strand.
AAAGCCGCCGTCCACCTGCTGCGCCGCGGCCGGGCCGGCGACAATCGCCATCAGCGCCCCGACGATCATCGCCGGACGCCATCCACCTTGTCTCGTCACCATGTCTGCAATTGGCTCCCGTTCGGGCGGCCGGGAGGCCGCCGGAATGCACCCCTTTTGCTATTATAGGATGGAAGCATGGCGGTTCGGAACGGGGCTGCCGCCGTATTGCGCTTTGAGATGAACGATCCCGGCGATAAAGATTCCGTCGTGCCCGCCTCCCGACGCCGACCTGCCCGCCTCATTGCAATCGGACCGCCCCGCCGGGCAGCGGCGCCCTGGCATCAAGAGCTTTCATGAGCTTCTGGCAGATCGGCATCGTCGTCCTGCTCTTCTTCATCAACGGCTTTCTCGCAATGTCGGAGATGGCCGTGGTGTCGTCGCGCCGTGCGCGCCTGGTGACCCTGGTGGAGCAGAACGTCCGCGGCTCGAAGACGGCGCTGTCGCTCGTCGACGATCCGACGCGCTTCCTATCGACGGTCCAGGTCGGCATCACGCTGGTCGGCGTGTTCGCCGGCGCCTATAGCGGCGCAACGCTCTCCGATCCGCTGGCGGAGCGCCTCGCGACGATTCCGGCGGTCGCGGAATATGCACGCCAGATCGCGATCGCGATCGTGGTGGTGCTGGTCACCTATTTCTCGCTGATCATCGGCGAGCTGGTGCCGAAGCGGATCGCCCAGAGCAATGCCGAGCGCATCGCCTGCTTCGTCGCGCGGCCGATGGACGTCCTCGGCCGGATCGCGGCGCCGATCGTGTGGTTCCTGCGCATCTCGACCGAGGCGGTGCTTGCGCTGCTGCGCGTCCGCCACAGCTCGGCAAGCACGGTGACGGAAGAGGAGGTCAAGACCCTTATCGCCGAAGGGACCGAGACCGGCGTGTTCCACCAGGCCGAGCGGGAGATGCTGGAGGGCGTCATCAAGGTTGCCGACCGCTCGGTGCGGTCGATCATGGTGCCGCGGCCGGACGTGATCTGGATCGACATCGAGGACGACCCGAAGGCCGTGCTCAAGGAAGTGCTCGACAGCGGCCATTCGCGCTTTCCGGCCTCCCGCGGCGAGGTCGACGAGGTCGAGGGCGTGATCCATGTGAAGGATCTTCTCGAGCAGATCACGACGAACAATGCGATCGACGTGGCGGCGGCGTTGCGCGAACCGCTTTTCGTCGACGAGCACATGCCGATCCTGCGGCTGCTCGACCGCTTCAAGACCTCCCCGATCCACATGGCGATCATCCTCGACGAGCACGGCTCGTTCGAGGGGATCGTCACGCTGACCGATATCCTCGCGGCGATCGCGGGCGACCTGCCCGAGGACGAAGACGACACCGAGCCGGACGCGGTCCGTCGCGAGGACGGGTCGTGGCTTTTGTCCGGGCGCACCGCGATCGACGATGCGGAGGGCGTGCTCGGCGTGACCGGCATGGCGGCCGACGCCGATTTCCAGACGCTGGCCGGTTTCGTCCTGCACCAGCTCGGCCACATTCCGTCGGTCGGCGAGGCGTTCAACTGGAACGGATGGCGCTTCGAGGTGGTGGACCTCGATGCGCGCCGTATCGACAAAGTCGTCGCCAGCGCGCTCATCACGAGCGACGACAATGGCTGAGCGTCATCCGCCGAAGTGACCGGGTAGAGTCCACCCGTCCGGGTAGGAACCCTTGCCGGCAATGCCGTCGTGCCAACGGCTTTTTCGCGCCACCCAGCTTTTGGAGTTGACGAAAACTGGCGCTTGACGGCAAGGTCGCCCGGCAGTGGACCGGGGCCGGCTAGCCGACCTCGGTAACAATAAGAAGACACGGCAGGACGAAACCCAAGGAGCGATGCGACGGACCGTAAAGATGCGGCCGGCGACATCTCCCGAAATGTGAGTGCCGCTAATGCAATCGATCGTGGCCGCCCTCTTCGGGACGGACGGGGAGTCGCGGGATTACGCCCCTCTCCTGAAATGGATACTCGTCAACGCGCTGGCTGCGTTCGGCGTCATCGTTCTCTTCTATTTCGGCATCATCCAGCAGATGCTGGACACCGATCCCACGCGCATCGCGCTGGTGATCATCGGCATCTTCGTCGTCACCGCGCTCCATTGCCTCTACCAGACCGTGATCGTGTCGCGGGAGCTGATCGTGGCGCGAAAGGTACGCGACGCGATCATCGATAGCGGCGGACGCCCGCTCCAGATCCTCGATGACCGGGTGGTGACCCCCGACGGGCGCGAGCTGGAGCCCGGCATCATCACCAACCACATCTACGACCTCTTCGCGAAGTCGCGCGCGCTGGGTGGCAAACGCCTGGACCAGACGCTGCTGCTGCGGTCGCTGGCCGATCAGCTCCGCAGCCGCGAGAAGCTTGGCCTGTTCATTTCGGAAAGCCTGCTGCGCCTTGCCCTTCTGGGCACCGCCGTCGGCTTCATCCTCATGCTGATCCCGATCGCCGGCCTGGAGTCGTTCGACGTGGAGACGCTGCGCCAGACGCTGACCGGCATGACGGAAGGCATGGCCATCGCCCTGAACGTGACGGTTACCGGCATCGCCACGGCCCTCCTCCTCAAGTTCGAGTACTACCTGCTCGACGAAGCGATCGCCGACCTGTTCCACATGATCACCGAGGTGACCGAGGTGTATGTGGTGCCGTCCATCGAGCGGTCGGCCGATGTCTGAGGAAAGCCTTTTCGACGGCAGCGACGACGGGAGCTTCGTCCCCTTCACCGACATGCTGTTCAATGTCGTGATGGGCTTCTCCTTCATGGTGTTCATTGCCTTCGCGCTGATCCGGCCCGAGGCGATGACCGGCAATGTCGACATCATGGCCGAGTACATCATCACGGTGACCTGGCCGGAGGGTCACCCCGACGACATCGACACCTATGTCATGGATCCCGGCGGCAACATCGTCTGGTACAACAACAAGGAAGCCGGCCTCCTTCACCTCGACCGCGACGACCGCGGCAATTTCCGCGACACGGTCGTCATCAACGGGCAGCGCATCGAGAACCTCCTCAATCAGGAGACCGTCACGCTGCGCGGCATCGTTGCCGGCGAGTATGTGGTCAACGTCCAGCACTACGTTGCCAACGGCATCGAGCCGGTGCCGATCTCGGTGAAGGTGGAGCGCGTCAATCCGACCCTTCAGGTCATCTACTACGGCAGCGTTGAGCTCGATCACCGCGGTGACGAGGAAACCGTCGTGCGCTTTACCCTCGACGCCGAGGGTAACCCTTCGAACCTCAACGATCGCCAGATTTCGCTGACCCAGCGCGTGCGGGGCGGCGACCAAGGCGTGCGGGACTAGACGGCCATGCCTGTTGGTGTCGTTCTGGCGACTGTCGCCGCCTATGTGCTGATCGGTATCCTACTGCTCAGCCTCAACCTTACGTCGCGCTGGCGGTGGTGGGTGAAGGGTGGGGCCATCGTGCTCACCACCATCTTCTTCGCCGCCAGCTATCTGTCGATCTCATCGCTGCTGGGCTGGCCGACCCGGGACATCATGCCGGCGCGGCTTTCGCTGGTGGCAACCCGGATCGTCGAGCCCGACGCGTTCACGGGCGCCGAAGGCTCGATCTTCCTCTGGGTCGAGGAACTCGACAGTCAGAACGTCCCGAGCGGCCGGCCGCGCGCCTACGAGCTCGCCTACACCGAACAGGCCGCGGAGCAGACCGCGGGCGCCCAGTCCCAGCTCAATGCCGGGGAACAGGTCCAGGTGGAGTTCCGCGAGCAGGAAGAGGAGCAGGGCGGGCAGAGCGAAGAGGACGAGGAGAGGCCCGAGGGCGGCGAGCCCGGACGGGGCGACAACAGCGGCGGCGATTTCGAGCCGATGAATTTCGAGCTCATCTTCAACGACATGCCCGCCGTGCCGCTCCCGGAGAAGGGGCCGCTCTAGGCGCAGTCGGAGATATCACGAGACAAAAGGCCCCGAGCGATCGGGGCCTTTTGTCGTTCAGTCGGCGGCGGCCGCGGACATCGGCTGGCCGTTCGGCGCGGCGTCGCCGCCGGTGATCTGGATGAAGGCGGCGCCCATGTCGTCCGTCTTCTCGCGCAGCAGCAGGTCGGCCATCAGCCCGTCGAACAGGACCTTGCCGCGATTGAGCACGACGACGCGGTCCGCCACCTCGACCTCGTCCACCAGATGGGTGGTCCACAGCACGCCGATATTCTCCTCCCGGCAGAGCCGGAGGATGTCGTTGAGGATGTCCCGGCGGCTCGCCGGATCGAGACCAACCGTCGCCTCGTCCATCAAAAGGATATGAGGTCGGTGGAGCAGCGCACGGACGAGTTCGACCCGCCGGCGGTTGCCCCCGGACAGGGTGCGGGCCCGGTCGCGGGCGCGGTCGGCAAGGCCGAAGCGCTTCAGCGAGGCATCGATGCGCTCCCGCGCCGCCCGGCGGTTGAGGCCGTGAAGATCGGCGTGAAACAGGAGGTTGGCGCGAACGCTCAGCTCAAGGTCGAGCGTCGGCTGCTGGAACACGACGCCGATCCCCGCGAGCGCCCTGATGGCGCTGCGCCGGAGGTCATTGCCGAGAACCATGATGCTCCCGTTGTCCGGGGAGAAAAGGCCCGTAAGCAACTGAAGCAGCGTCGATTTACCGGCCCCATTCGGACCCAGAAGGGCAACGAATTCGCCCTCCCGCACCGTCAGATCGACCCCTGCCAACGCCTTCACGCGACCGTACGATTTCTCGAGCTTTCTGACCTCGAGAACCGCCGCACCACTCTTCATTCAATCCTCTCCAGTCAGGTCTCCTGGCCACGGGCTTCTGCGGCCCGTTGTGCTCGACTTGCGGCCCGATCGACCGACCGCCGAGCCGTCCTTCGGTGCGCGGTTTTGACGCGAAGATCAAGGCCGGCGGCCTCCAGATAACACGTGGTTCCTGGCCGGGCGACCGTTCGTGATCGCGATCACGCGATTTGACGGGCCGATGTAGGCCGTTAAAACATGACTCCCGTAACCAACTATGGCGGCGGTCAATGCCGCTGCCCAACCCTGTGGGAGGAATACCCCGTGAAGAAGATCACCGCCGCGCTTGCCGCCGCGACGATTCTGGTTCCCGTCACCGCCATGGCCGCAGGCAACCTCGCCTCGCAGCCGACCTTCCTCGAGACCTCGATCGACGGTGCCGGCAACGTGATGAACGGCACCGAGTTCGAGCTCGAAACCGGCAAGTACTACATCTGGACGATCGAGAGTGACGGCATTCTGGAGACCCTGATCCAGGCTCCCGAGCTGTTCCGCAACGCCTGGTTCAACCAGGTGATCATCAACGACAAGGAGATCCACAGCTCGGGCTCCCTGTATGGTCTGGAGTTTGACGGGCCTGGCACGCTCACCGTCGGCTTCGTCCCGATCCGGCCCGGCGTCTACCCGTTCTTCGTGGAAGAGCAGGGCTTCAGCGGCACCATGACCGTCACCGGCAGCAGCATGAGCACCGGTGCCACGCCGCTCGACGTCGATATCGACGGTTCCGCGCTCACCTTCTCGACGACCGAGTTCGAGCTCGAGACTGGCAAGGCCTACAATCTGCGGATCACCAGCGACGGCGTCGAGGAGCTCATGGTCCAGGCGCCCGCCTTGTGGCGCAATTCCTGGATCAACCAGATCGTGATCGACGGCATCGAAGTGAAGGTCAACGGCGCCTTCTACGGCATCGAGTGGGACGACGAAGGAACCGTCTCGATCTCGTTCGTGCCGCTCCGCCCGGGCAACTACGAGTTCTTCGCCCCGGGCTATCAAGAGCGCGGCATGGTCGGGACGATGATCGTCCGCTAGTCGCGCGACGCCCGACATAAGCGCGGTCCCGGGCCGGCCTTGGCCGGTCCGGGCCATCCGTGTCACAACGCACCACCCCGGTTAGTGGAGGAATTTCAATGTTCAGACTCACCAAGCGCCGCTTTGCCTCGGCCGCGCTGGTCGTCGGTCTCGCCGTCGGAACGGCGCTGACCAGCACGCCCGCTTCGGCGGCCGGAACCGGCTACATCTTCATCAGCAACGAGCGCACCCACAACGTGCTCGTGCTCGATCCGGCCAACAACTTCTCCGTCGTAGCCAGCATTCCGACCTCGCGCCGTCCGCGCGACCTGCAGATTAACAAGGCCCACACGCTACTCTATGTCGCGTGCGGCGATGACGACGTGATCGACGTGATCGACATCGAGACGCTTACCGTCATCGATCACATCCCGACCGGCCGCAGCCCGGAGATGTTCGTGCTTAACGCCGAGGAGACGCAGCTCTTCGTCTCCAACGAGGAGAACTCGACGGCGCAGGTCATCGAGATCGCCGACAAGATCATCGTTCACGAGATCCCGACCGGCGCAGAGCCGGAAGGCGTCATGCTCAGCCCCGACGGGGCGACGCTCTACGTTACCTCGGAAATCGCCGACATGGTCCACGTCGTCGATGTCGCGGCCGGCGTGGTGACCGACAACGTCATCGTCGGCACGCGTCCGCGCCGTTTCGCGATCGCCAACAACGACGCCGAGCTCTGGGTCTCCGACGAGCTGTCGGGAACCGTGACCATCATCGACCGGGCGACAAACCGGGTGATCGACCAGCTCCAGTTCCTGCCGCCCGGCTTCCGCCAGGTGGACGTGACGCCGGTCGGCATCCTGCTCTCGCCGGACGGCCAGACCATGTACGTCACGATGGGCCGCGCCAACCACGTCGCCTTCGTCAACGTGGCGACCCGCGCGATCGAGGGCTACACGCTGGTCGGCAGCCGCGCCTGGGGCCTCGCGCTCAGCGGCGACCAGACCCAGCTCTACGTGACCAACGGCCTGAGCGACGACATGTCGGTCATCGACCTCGCGTCGCGCCGCAACATCCTGACGGTCCCGACCGGCCGCGTGCCGCACTCGATCGTCGTGGACAATGAGCCGGATGTCTAAGCGATTGGGGATTTGGGCGGGGGCGGCAGCGGGAGCTGCCGCCCTTACCCTCTTGGGAATCCCAGCTCTCGCCCAAGACGATCCCGCGGCCGAACCGCCGCCGACCGAGTTCGTGATCGGATTTGTCGACCTGGCGCAGGACGCCAGGTTCGATGATCGCCACGCCTACTACATGGTGCCCGTCCGACCCTGGGGCCGGCCGGTGGCCGGCGCCGAGCTGGGCATCGCCGACGCGCTGATCACGGGCGCCGCGATCGGCGTCAATTTCTCGCTGACCGCCGCCCGCGGCAACGATGTCGCCGAGCTTGTCGCAGCCGTCGAAGAATGGGTCGCGGCGGGCGTGGGCTTCGTGGGGGTCGACCTGCCGGCGGCGCAGCTCATCGAGCTCTCCGACGCGGTGGCCGACCTTCCGGTCGTGCTTTTCAACGTGTCCGCGCATGACGACGAGCTGCGCGGGGCATCGTGCCGCGCCAACGTCGTCCACACCATCCCGAGCCATCGGATGATGACGGACGCGATGATGCAGTTCCTCGTGCTGCACCGCTGGACGAACATTCTCGTCCTCGCCGGCCCGTCTGAAGCCGATCAACAGATCGTGACGGCGGTGCGCCAGTCGGCGAACCAGTTCGGGGCAAGGATCATCGATGTCCGCGACTTCGTGCTGGGCACCGACCCCCGCAACCGGGAGCAGAACAACGTCGCGCTGATGACCAACGGCAATTACGACGTCGTCTATGTCGCCGACAGCGACGGCGAGTTCGCCCGCTACGTTCCGTACGAGACGCTCAATCCGCGGCCCGTCGTCGGCTCCGCCGGGCTGAGTGCCCTCGCATGGCACTGGTCGTGGGAACGTCAGGGTGCGCCTCAGCTCAACGACCGCTTCGAGGACGTCAATTTCCGCTTCATGGACCAGTATGACTGGGCCGCGTGGGCGGCAGTCCGTGCAGTGGTGCAGTCGGTCTTGCGGTCGCAGTCGACCGAGTTCGGGCCGGTGCGCGACTACCTGCTCGGCGAGCGGATGAACCTCGACGGTTCGAAGGGCAACCCGATGAGCGTCCGGTCGTGGGACCATCAGATGCGGCAGGGCATCATCATCGCCACCGGCAACAATTCGATGCAGCTGGCGCCGGTGGAGGGGTTCCTGCACCAGACGAATGACCTCGACACGCTAGGGGTGGATGCGCCACAGTCGGCCTGCCAATTCTAGGAGACAGGCAGGCTGTGACTGCTGGTGAGAATGCGGCAACCACGGTTGCCTACACGGTCGGGAGCGACGTAAGGCGCTCCCGACTGGTCCATGCGCTGAGGGCCTTGCGGGGCATCGTCTGGCGCGAAACCTACAAGTTCGCGCATATGTACGGGCGTGTGGCGTCGGCGCTGGTGCGGCCGGTGCTTTGGCTCGTCGTCTTCGCCGCCGGCTTCCAGAACCTCTTCGGCGTGTCGCCGATCGAGCCCTACAGCACCTATATCCCGTATCAGGAATACATCATCCCCGGCCTCGTCGGGATGGTCCTCCTCTTCAACGGCATGCAGTCGTCGCTGTCGCTGGTCTATGACCGCGAGGTCGGCACGATGCGCCTCCTCCTCACGGCGCCGCTGCCGCGCTGGTACCTCCTCCTGTGCAAGCTCATCGCCGGCACCATCCTGTCGGTGATCCAGTGCTACGCCTTCCTGGCGGCCGCCTGGGGCTTCAGCTTCTTCGTCAGTGGCATCTACATCCCGTGGAGCGGCGCCCTTTACGCGCTGCCGATGTTGTTCCTCGGCGGCTTCCTTCTGGGTTCGGTGGGCCTGCTGCTGTCGGTCTACATCAAGCAGCTGGAGAATTTCGCGGGAACGATGAATTTCGTCATTTTCCCGATGTTCTTCTTCTCCTCGGCCCTATATCCGCTGTGGCGCCTGCGGGAGAGCGGCTCCGAGTGGCTCTACTGGGTCTCGAACGTCAATCCGTTCACGCATGCGGTCGAGCTCGCCCGCTACGCGCTCTACGGAAAGTTCAACGGGACGTCACTGGCGGTCGTGATCGGCACGGCCATTATATGCTTCGCTCTTGCCGTCTATGGTTACGATCCGCAGCGCGGTTTCATCCGGCGACGGCAGCAGCAGTCGACCTAGGACGACCCAATGGATGACCGCACCGGGATCGTCGGCGCAGGCGGCGTAGCCGCCGGACAGCTCTCCATCGCCGAGCGCCTGCGCGCACGGCGCCCGCCGATGCGCCAGCTCGCCGTCAGCCGCGCGCTGATCGCCGGGCTCGTGCTTCTCGCGCTCGCCGTGATCTGGTGGGTGGTCACCTATGCGCAGGCGACGGCCGCATCCGGCGCGCCGTTCGGCGATGCGATCGGATGCTTCGGCTTCCGCTCCCCGTTCTGCCAGGGCCTGATCGACGCCGACGGGACGGCGTTCGCTTACACCCACCTTCTCTTCTGGCTGTCGGGCATCCTGACCCTGGCGGGCCTGTGGCGGTCGAGCCGGCTGTCACGCAACCCGCCGAAATGGGTGATGCCGTTCCGGATCACCATCTTCCGGCTCTTCGCGCTTGGAATCCTGCTGCTCCTGTGGTGGGAAGCCTCGCGCGCCATCGGCGTGCGGTTCCCGAATCCCTATCAGACGTTCCTCGCCGCGGGAGATCTCTTCCGCGATCCGCGGGGCCGTCTCGGCACCGCATTCTTCGAGAGCCTCAACGTCTATCTGCGCGGGCTCGGCTACGCCGCCGTGATCGGTATCCCGATCGGGCTGATCCTCGGCGGGTTCAAGATCGTCGGCCGGACGATGGACGTGTTCGTCAACGGCATCATGGCGACGCCGCGCGTCGCCTTCATCCCGCTGATCATCTTCTTCCTGTCGATCGGCCCCGAGGCCAAGATCTTCATCATCTTCCTCGGCGCGGTGATGCCGATCATCGCCAACACCTACGCCGGCGTGCGGGCTTCGGACGGCGAACTGGTCGAGATGGCCCGGTCGGTCGGGGCCCGGCGTCCTCAAATCTTCGTTAGAATCCTCCTGCCCGGAGCCCTTCCCTTCATCATCGTCGGGCTCAGAATCGGCGCCACGATCGGCCTGATCAACACCGTCGTCGCCGAGCTCTACACCGCCGCGACCGGCCTCGGCGGTCTCCTCCAGCGGTTCCGCCAGACCTTCCAAATGGACGATTATCTAGTGGTCGTCCTGTCTTTGACGCTCATCGGCGTGGTCGTCACCTCGCTCCTGCGGCTCCTCGAGACCCGCATGGACCGGTGGCGCTATGACGGCAGCTAAGCCGGCGAAACGCCTGCCTGAAATCATCGCGCCGGCAAGTCGGCGCAGGTGCCGCCGCACGGCCGCGGACTTCATTTGCATTGAAACTGCCGCTATGTTGCGCGCCGTCGGCTGACGCCTTTTTGAGCGGCAGCATGCACATGGAGCGAAACGTCACCCGTCGCGGGCTGGAAGGCCGCGACCAGTTAAAAGAGGGAAGCTTCATGCGATTCCATATGACGGTCCGGACCGTCGCCGTAGCGATGACGCTCGGCGCGGCGTTCGGGGCTGGCGGGATGGCGGCTCAGGCGCAGGACGAGCCTTTCCGGCTCGTCATCACCGAGACCGAGACCCCGCTGGTCATCAACTCGGTCATGATCTTGGCCGAGGAACTGGGGTACTTCGATGCCGAAGGCGTCGACGTGGAACTGATCCGCGTGACGGACACCCCGCTGGCCTTCGACGTGCTCGCCAATGGCGACGGCGACATGGCCAACATCGCGCTCGACGCCGTCCTGCTCGCGGTCGCCAATGACGTGCTCGACCTGCGCGCCGTGACGTCGCCCGACCGCTTCCTGCCGTTCCTGATCGCGTCCAAGGACACGCTCACCGATGCCGACGACCTTGAAGGGTCGAACTTCGGCGTCGCCCGCGTCGGCAGCCTCGACTACGGCCTCTCGTCGATGGTCATGACCGCCCAGGGCGTCGACCCGGATTCGGTCAACTGGATCGCGATCGGACCGCCCCCGGCGCGCGCCGAGTCGCTCGCCAATGGCGATATTGACGCCACCACAATGTCGATCGGCGTGTGGCTGTCGATGCCCGACCATTCCGGCCTCCACATTCTCGTCGGCGTCGAGGCCTTCGGCGCGGCCGCCCCGGTCGTGAACAAGGTCAATGTCGTCACCGCCGAGACGCTGGCCAACCGTCGCGACGATATCGAGGCGGTCATCCGCGCCCTGATCAGCCTGTCCCGCGAGTTCAACGCCAACCCCGCAGCGTGGGTCGAGGCGATGCTGGTTTCGCGGCCGGATCAGAGCCGGGAGAACCTCGAAGCGCTTGCGGCCCAATTCACCGGGTCGTGGAGCGTCAATGGCGGCCTGAATGCCGACGAGCTGAACTTCTCGGTCGGTCAGATCTTCGCCGGCGAGGACTTCGCCGAGCTGACCGCGCCTGCCCTCGGCGATTGGGTCGACACTTCGGTGATCGACAGCATCCTCACCGAGCTTGGCGTGGACGACAGCGCGGACGCGCCGGGTCGCTAGGTCTCAGTGACCCAAGCGACGGCTCGTTCCATGGAACCGGCGGTGGCGGCTTCGGCCGCCGCCGCCAAGATTTCCGTACGCGATGCGTCGAAGGCGTTTCATCGCGCCCGCTCCGACGAGACGGTGGAGGCCCTGCGCGGCGTCTCGCTCGACATCGCCGACCACACCTTCGTCTCGCTCGTCGGTCCATCCGGCTGCGGGAAGACCACGCTGCTGCGCATGCTCAACGGGCTGATCAAGCCCGACAGTGGAACCGTGCTGGTCAACGGCAAGCCGCCGGAGCCTGGCCCGGCAATGAGCTTCGTCTTTCAATCCTTCCGCCTGATCCCGTGGGCGACGGTGCGCGGCAATGTCGCGTTCGGCCTCGAGGTCAACGGCATTCCCAAGAAGGAAGCCCGCGACGTCGCCGACCACTATTTGGCGCTGGTCGGCCTTTCGAAGTTCGCCCGCGCCTATCCGACCGAGCTTTCCGGCGGCATGAAACAGCGCGTGGCGCTCGCCCGGGCGCTCGCCACCGAGCCCGAAATCCTGCTGATGGACGAGCCTTTCGCCAGCATCGACGCCCAGACCCGCGAGCTGATGCAGATCGAGCTGATGCGCATCTGGGCGCGCCAGCGCGGCGTCGTCGTCTTCGTCACCCACAGCGTCGACGAGGCGGTGCTCCTGTCCGACCAGGTCGTGCTGATGGGGCCGCGGCCCGGCCGCATCGTCGAAGTGCTGGATGTCGACCTGCCGCGGCCGCGCTGGGAGTACAATGTGCGGGCCGATCCGCGATTCATCGACATGCGGACGCGGCTGTGGACCCATATCCGCGAGATGGTGATGTCCGACCCGGACTCGGAGTTCTTCCGGCGAAACGCCGGGACCTGATCGCGGCGTTCTGCCGGGGAGGCAGAGCCATGACGACCGACCTCATCCTCGCCATAGCGCACCACATCCTGGTCTTCGCCATTGCCGGGCTCCTCTTCGCCGAGCTGGTCCTGGTGCGCCCAGGCATGACGGCCGCTACCGCCACCCGCATCGCAAGGCTGGATTCGGGGTTCGGCCTCGCGGCGGGCCTGGTGCTGGTCGTCGGGTTCCTGCGCGTCTTCTTCGGCGCGAAGCCGGAATCCTACTACCTGGAGAATGGCTGGTTCTGGGCGAAGATCGCGGCGTTCGTCGTCGTCGGCCTCCTCTCCGCGCGGCCCACGGTGCGCTTCGTCCAATGGCGGCGCGCCGCGGCCGCCGCTATCCCGGCGGACCCGCCGTCGCACGAGGTGGCGACCGTGCGGCGCTTCATCCACGTCGAAGCGGCGGTCTTCTTCCTGGTGCCCACCTTTGCCGCGGTGATGGCCCGGGTGTGACCTGCCGGCCCTTGCGGGCGACCGCGGGTCGCCTGTAGCGTTGCCGCGATCCCCCCTTCCCCGGGATTGCCTGCCTCCCCATGAAGAAGCGTAACGACGGCGTCCCATCGCCCCTTGGCGCCAGCTATGACGGGCGCGGCGTCAATTTCGCGCTCTACTCGGCGCACGCCACCAAGGTCGAGCTCTGCCTGTTCGATCCGACCGGGCGGCGCGAGACCGCGCGCATTGTCATGCCGGCGCGCACCGACAATGTCTGGCACGTCTATCTGTCGGGCGTCGTGCCGGGCCAGCTCTACGGCTACCGCGTCCATGGGCCGTACGAGCCGCAGGCCGGGCACCGCTTCAATCCGCACAAGCTCTTGATCGACCCCTATGCCTCGCAGCTCTTCGGCAAGCTGCGCTGGCACGACGCGGTCTATGGCTATCGCATCGACGCCCAGCGCGCCGACCTGACGCCGGACCGGCGCGACAGCGCGCCGATGATGCCGAAATGCGTGGTCGAAGACCCGGCGCATCACTGGGGCGACGACCGCCTGCCGCGCCATGCGTGGGAGGACACGGTGATCTACGAGGCCCATGTGAAGGGCCTCACCCAGCTCCATCCCGACGTGCCGCAGCCGATCCGCGGAACCTATGACGCGCTCGGCCATCCTGCCGTCGTCGAGCACCTCGCCAATCTCGGCATCACCGCGGTCGAGCTGCTGCCGATCCACGCCTTCGTCGACGACCGCTTCCTCGTCAACAAGGGGCTTCGCAACTTCTGGGGCTACTCGACGCTCAATTATTTCGCGCCCGAGCCGCGCTATTTCGGCGCCGCCGGCGCCACCGGCCTTCGCGCGGCGGTGAGCGCACTCCACGAAGCAGGGATCGAGGTCATCCTCGACGTCGTCTACAACCACACCGCCGAGGGCAACCACCTCGGACCGACGCTGTCGTTCCGCGGGATCGACAACGCAACCTACTACAAGCTGCCGGCCGACGACCCGCGGCACTACTGGGATTCCACCGGCACCGGCAACACGCTCGACGTCAGCAACCCGGTCGTGCTGCGCCTGGTGATGGATTCGCTCCGCCACTGGGTGCAGGCCTACCACATCGACGGCTTCCGCTTCGATCTCGCCTCGGCGCTGGCGCGGCGGCCCTACGAGTTCGACCTCGACGCCAGCTTCCTCGCCGCGGTGGCGCAGGACCCGGTGCTGTCGCGGGTGAAGCTGATCGCCGAGCCGTGGGACGTTGGGCCCGGCGGCTATCGCGTCGGCGGTTTCCCCCCCGGCTGGAGCGAGTGGAACGACCGCTATCGCGACACCCTGCGCGGCTTCTGGCGCGGCGATCCGGGACAGCTGCCGGCGCTGGCGCAGTCGCTCGCCGGATCGCGCGAGATCTACGCCCCGTCAGGCCGCGGGCCGCGGGCGTCGATCAACTACATCTGCTCGCATGACGGCTTCACGCTCGCCGACCTCTTCGCCTACAACGAGCGGCACAACTACGCGAATGGCGAGGACAACAACGACGGCCACGGCCACAACCTGTCGACCAATTGCGGCGTCGAGGGACCGACCGAGGATTCGGAGGTGCTCGCCCTTCGCGCCCGGCTCCGCCGCAGCGCGCTGGCGACGGTGATGCTTTCGATCGGGACGCCGATGATCCTTGCCGGCGACGAGATCGGGCGGAGCCAGGACGGCAACAACAACGCCTACTGCCAGGACAATTCGATCAGCTGGATCGACTGGGAGGCGGGGCTGACCCAGCATGCCGACCTCCTCGATTTCGCGCAGGCGCTCGCCGCTCTGCGGCACAGCTATGACGCGTTCCGCCGGCGCGACTTCTTCGAGGGCGTGACCACGTCGGAGAACGGCCTTCGCGACGTCTACTGGCTGGCGCCCGAAGGCCGGGTGATGACCGACGACGACTGGACGGTGGCGGAACGCCGCACCATCGGCTTCCAGATCGGCAACCATTCGCCCGACGGCCGGCGCTTCCTCATCATCCTCAACGCCGCGCCGGAGCCGGTCGAGTTCCAGCTGCCGCCGGACTTCCCGTCGCGCGGCTGGATGCCGATCATCGACACGGCGGCGCCGTCGGGGCTTGCCGCCAAGGATGCGGCGCCGCTCACGCCCGGCGGATCGCGCCGCGTCGACGCGCAGTCGCTGCTCCTGTTCCGCCACGAGAATGGCGGGGTCGAGGCCCGCCTATGAGCGACGCCGGGATCGGCCGCATCGTCGACCTTCTCGGCATCGCCGGCGGCTATCGCGACTATACCGGGCGGGAGATCGCGTCGCCGATCGAGGCGCGGCGCACCGTGGCCGCCGCCCTCGGCTTCCCGACCGGAACCGAAGGCGAGATCGCGGACAGCCTCGCGCGGATCGAGGGCATCCGCCTCGGCCTCCTGCCGCCGCTCGTCGTCGCGCCGGCGAACCAGACCGCGGAGATCGCGGTGCGAGACCCGGGCGGCGACGCGGTCGCATGGACCCTCACCGACGAGGCCGGCGCTCAGACCGACGGCCAGGCAGCGCTCTTCCGGCGCGCCGACGGAAAGCCCGCCATCACGCTGCCACCGCTTCCCGCGGGCTACCACCAGCTCAGCGTCACGGCCGGCGACCGGACGGCCGCGGCGACCGTGATCGCCGCGCCGCCGCATTGCTGGCGGCCGGACCGGCGGCGGCGCTGGGGTATCGGCACCGCGGCCTTCGCGCTTTCCTCCACGCGCGATCTCGGGATCGGCAGCTACAGTGACGTCGCCGCCCTCGCCGAGGGCGCCGGTCGCAAGGGCGCGTCCTTCCTCGGCCTTCTCCCGCTCCACGCGCTCTTCGCCGGCGACCGGGGCAAGATTTCGCCCTACTCGCCGTCGTCGCGGCTCTTCCTGGAGACCATCCACATCGACCCGGCGGCGGTGCTGAACGGCGGCGCCGAGGCCGGTGCGCTGCTGCGCGAGGTCGAGGACACAAAGGCGCTCATCGCCATCCGCGCCGATCCGCTGGTCGAGCACGCCGCCGCATGGGCGCTAAAGCGGCCGGTCCTCGATGCGCTGTGGGCCGCGCATCGCGGCAACCGCCTGCCCGCATGCGATGCCTTCCGCGCCGAAGGCGGCGAGCGGCTGGAAACCCACGCCACCTTCGAGGCGCTGTTCGAGGCGCTTCAGGAGCAGGGCTATGCCGGCGCCGCCGAGTGGCCGGCCGCCTATCGCGATCCGCGGTCGCCGGCGGTCGAGGCGTTCCGCCGCGAGCGGGCGGACCTCGTCGCGTTCCACGCCTGGCTGCAATGGCTCTGCGACAGCCAGCTGGCCGCCGCGCAGAGCCGCGCCAAAGCCTCCGGCATGGCCATCGGCCTTTATCGCGATCTCGCCGTCGGCGCCGACCGCTACGGTTCGGAAACCTGGTCGGCGCCCGACTGGTTCGGCCTGGGGCTCTCGGTCGGCGCGCCGCCCGATCCGCTCGCCACCATGGGGCAGGATTGGGGGGTTCCGCCGTTCCACCCGGTCGCGCTCGAAACCAGCGGCCTCGCCGGCTTCCGGGCGCTGGTGGCGGCCAACATGCGGCACGCCGGCGCGCTCCGCGTCGACCATGTCTTCCAGCTGCGGCGCCTCTTCCTCATCCCGGTCGGCGCGCGGCCGACGGACGGCGTCTATGTCGACTTCCCGCTCGATGCGTTCCTTGCTGCGCTCCGCGTCGAGAGCCACCGCGCCGGGTGCCTCGTCATCGGCGAGGATCTCGGCACCGCGCCCGACAATTTCGCCGCGCCGCTGAGCGAGGCCGGGGTCTTCGGCTATCGCGTAGTCTATTTCGAGCGGAGCTGGGACGGCGGCTTCAAGGCGCCGGAGGATTACACCGAGGACGCGCTGGCCACGATCAACACCCACGACCTCGCCACCTTCGCCGGCTGGTGGGCGGGCCACGACATCGCCGATCGCGTGCGCTTCGGCATTTCGACCGAGGCCGAGGCGGCGGAGGCGCGGGAGGATCGCCAGCGCGACCGCTGGCGGCTGGTCGACCTCCTGGCGCGGCACGGCCTCGTCCCGGCGCACGAGCTCCCCGGCGACGCCCCGATCGAGGCGGTCGTCCGGCTTCTCGCGCGCTGCCGGTCGGAGCTCACCAACATCCAGGCCGAGGATCTGGTCGGCGCGCTGGAGCCCATCAACATTCCGGGGCTCGTCGAAGGGCCGCCCAACTGGCGCCGGCGGCTGCCGGTGAGCGTGGAGGAGCTGCTGCAGCCGGGCGGTCCGGTGGAACGGTTCGCCGGCATCATGGCCGTCGAGGGCCGGAGCGGATGAGCAGGGCACGACCTTGACGCAACGCCGCGCATCCGCCGAGCATTCACCCCGACACGAGCCGAGAGCGAGGATCGACCGATGAAGGCCAGCGCGCCCCGCCCGACCCGCAGGAAGACCGCCGCGAAAGCGCCCGGCCGGGTGCCCGACGGCGGCGGCCGGGTCACGATCGAGGCGGTGTGGCCGGAGGTGGACGGCGGCCGCGCGGCCGCCAAGCGCGTCGTCGGCGACATCGTCACCGTGACCGCCGACATCTTCACCGACGGGCACGAGAAGGTGGCCGCCGATATCCTCTACCGGCTCGATTCCGCGCGGGACTGGCTCCGCGCGCCGATGCGCCTCCTCGAGAACGACCGCTGGGGCGGCTCGTTCAGGGTCGAGGAGAACGCCGCCTATCGCTACACGATCGAGGCGTGGCGCGACCCCTATGCGTCGTGGCGCGAGGAGGTGGAGAAGAAACGCGCCGCGGGGCAGGACGTGACGCTCGAAATCGCCGAAGGCGTGCATCTCGCCCAGCGCGCATCGACTGCGCCCGCCCTGTCGCCGACGGCGCAGGCGCTGCTCGACGACCTCGCCGCCCGGCTCGACACGCTCGCCGACGCCGAAGCGCAATGGGCGCTCCTGTCGTCCGGCGAGGCGGCGACGCTCATGGCCGCGCATGGCGAGCGCGCGCATCTCACCCGCTACGACCGCGAGCTCCCGCTCTGGGTCGATCGCCCGGCCGCGCGCTTCTCGGCCTGGTACGAGCTCTTCCCGCGCTCCGCCAGCAACGACCCGGGCCGGCACGGGACGTTCGACGACGTCATCGCGCGCCTCCCCTATGTGCGCGACCTCGGCTTCGACGTTCTCTATTTCCCGCCGATCCACCCGATCGGGACGACCAACCGCAAGGGCAAGAACAACAACCTGAAGCCCGCTCCCGGCGATCCCGGCAGCGTCTATGCCATCGGCTCACCCGAAGGCGGCCATGACGCGATCCATCCGGAGCTCGGCACGCTGGACGACTTCAGGCGCCTGGTTGCGGCGGCGCATGAGCATGGGCTGGAGATCGCGCTCGACTTCGCGATCAACTGCTCGCCCGACCATCCCTGGATCAAGGCCCACCCGGAGTGGTTCGACTGGCGCCCGGACGGGACGATCAAGTTCGCCGAGAACCCGCCGAAGAAGTACGAGGACATCGTCAACGTCCACTTCTACGGCGAAGCGCTGCCGAGCATCTGGTACGCGCTGCGAGACGCGGTGCTGTTCTGGGTGGACGCCGGCGTGCGCATCTTCCGGGTCGACAACCCGCACACCAAGCCGCTGCCGTTCTGGGCCTGGCTGATCGCCGAGGTGAACGACCGCGACCCCGGCGTCATCTTCCTCGCCGAGGCGTTCACGCGGCCCAAAATGATGAAGAAGCTGGCGAAGATCGGCTATCAGCAGTCCTACACCTACTTCACCTGGCGCAACACCAAGAGCGAGCTGGTCGACTACGTCACCGAGCTCGCCGGCGAGATGGGCGAGTATTACCGGCCGAACTTCTTCGCCAACACGCCCGACATCAACCCGCTCTTCCTCCAGACGAGCGGCCGCGCCGGCTTCGTCGCCCGGGCGACGCTGGCGGCGACGCTGTCCTCGAGCTGGGGAATCTACAACGGCTTCGAGCTGTGCGAAGCGACGCCGCTTCCCGGCCGCGAGGAATATCTCGATTCGGAGAAATACGAGATCAAGGCGTGGGACTTCGACCGCGAAGGCAACATCCGCGACCATGTCGCCGCGCTCAACCGCATCCGCCGCGAGAACGCGGCGCTGACCGACTTCCGCAACGTGAAATTCCTCAACGCCTGGAACGACAACGTCCTCGCCTATCTCAGGATGACGCCGGCGAAGGACAACGCGCTCCTGATCCTCGTCAATCTCGACCCGCACAACGTCCAGACCGCGGACTACGAGGTGCCGCTCTGGGAATTCGGCGTCCCCGACCATGGCTGGATCGACGCCGAAGACCTGATCCTCGGCATCCGCTTCACCCTCAACGGCAAAATCCACCGCATCACGCTCGACCCGGACGACCGCCCGGTCATGATCTGGCGGCTGATCCCGCCGGGGTAGCATTCACCTCCGCCAACACTCACAAGCACCAATGTCTCTTTTCGTCATTCCGGCGAAGGCCGGAATCCAGCGCTGGTTGCACCGACCATCGTGTGGCTCTGGACCCCGGCCTTCGCCGGGGTGACGAGGGGTTCTGGAGCTGTCGTCGAGCGGGTTAATCCACACCGTCTTTGTTGGAGCATGATCTTCTCGAAAAACCGGCATCCACTTTTTCGGATCATGCTCTAATCCAGCGGCACCACTGGTTCGCGGAACGAGAAGCCGGTCTTGGTCATTCCCGAGAGCTCGTAGAAGCGATGGGCGTCGGTGCGATGGAAGCCGCTGTTGAGGGTCAGGTTGGAGCAGTTTTCGCGGGCGGCTTCGGTGCGGGCGAAATCGAGGAGTTCCTGGCCGTAACCCTTGCCGCGCTGGCTTTCGTCGATCACGAGGTCGTCGACGTAGAGATAGCGGCCGAACACCAGATTGTGGCCGATCCGCCAGCCGATGACGCCGACGCAGACGCCGCCTTCGCGCGCGGCGAAAAGGCGGTAGCCATGGGCCTTCGCAGCGGCCAGCCGCTTCTGATACTCAGATTCGCTGAGCGAGGTGCGCAGCTGGCTGATCAAGGGCCAGGCTTCGGCAAAGTGGCGTTCCTCGACGCACTCGCTGATTTCCATCGTTTCGTCCCCGTTTTCCTGCAGCAAGGGTCCGCATGATCGACCGATCCCAGACCGACTGGTACCGCGACGCGATCATCTACCAGGTGCACGTCAAGTCGTTCTTCGATTCCAATGATAACGGCATCGGCGACTTCGCCGGCCTGACGAGCAAGCTCGACTACATCCGCGATCTCGGCGTCACCGCGATCTGGCTGATGCCGTTCTACCCCTCGCCGCTTCGCGACGACGGATATGACATCGCCGACTATCGCGGGATCAACCCCTCCTACGGGTCCATGCAGGACTTCAAAGCCTTCATCAAGGAGGCCCACAAGCGCGACATCCGCGTCATCACCGAGCTGGTGATCAACCACACCTCCGACCAGCATCCGTGGTTCCAGAGGGCGCGGCGGTCGCGGCCGGGATCGGCGTCGCGCAGCTATTATGTTTGGTCTGACACCGACCAGAAATATTCCGGCACCCGCATCATCTTCCTCGACACCGAGCCGTCCAACTGGTCGTGGGATCCGGTGGCGCAGTCCTATTACTGGCACCGCTTCTACAGCCACCAGCCCGACCTCAATTTCGACAATCCCGCCGTGCTCAAGGCGGTGATCGACGTGATGTATTCCTGGCTCGACATGGGCGTCGACGGGCTGCGCCTCGATGCGATCCCCTATCTCGTCGAGCGCGAGGGGACCAACAACGAGAACCTCCCCGAGACCCACGCGGTCATCAAGAAGATCCGCGCGGCGCTCGATGAGCGCTATCCCGACCGCATGCTCCTCGCCGAGGCCAACCAGTGGCCGGAGGACACTGCCGCCTATTTCGGCGAAGGCGACGAATGCCACATGGCGTTCCACTTCCCGCTGATGCCGCGCATGTACATGGCGATCGCGCAGGAGGACCGGCACCCGGTCACCGACATCATGCGCCAGACGCCGGAGACGCCGGCCGATACGCAATGGGCGATCTTCCTCCGGAACCACGACGAGCTGACGCTCGAAATGGTGACCGACAAGGAGCGCGACTATCTCTGGTCGTTCTACGCCGCCGACCGGCGTGCCCGCATCAATCTCGGCATCCGCCGCCGTCTCGCTCCGCTCCTCGACAACGACCGGCGCAAGATCGAGCTGATGAACTCGCTCGTCCTTTCCATGCCGGGAACGCCGATCCTCTATTACGGCGACGAGATCGGCATGGGCGACAACATCTATCTCGGCGACCGCGACGGCGTGCGCACGCCGATGCAATGGTCGCCGGACCGCAATGGCGGCTTCTCCAAGGCCGATCCGGCCCAGCTCTATCTCCCGACGATCCAGGATCCGGTCTACGGCTTCCAGGCGGTCAATGTCGAAGCGCAGCAGCGCAGCCCGTCGAGCCTCCTGTCGTGGATGCGGCGCATGCTGGCGATCCGGCGCACCCAGCACGCCTTCGGCCGCGGCACGCTGCGGTTCCTCTATCCGTCGAACCGCAAGGTGCTCGCTTATGTCCGCGAGCACGAGAACGAGCGGATCGTCTGCGTCGCCAATCTGTCGCGGACGCCGCAGGCGGTGGAGCTCGACCTCTCCGACCTCAAGGGCCTCACCCCGGTCGAGATGATCGGCGGCGAGGCGTTCCCGCCGGTCGGCGACCTGCCCTATCTCCTGACGCTGCCGGCCTACGGCTTCTTCTGGTTCTCGCTCCAGGCGCTTCCGGTGGCGGCCGACCGGCTGGGGCCGCCGATCCCGCCGGAGCTCTTCACCCTCGTCCTCACCGGGGGACCGGAATCGCTGCTGCGCGGCCGCGAGCGGACGGCCTTCGAGCGGAACGCGGTGCAGCGCTACATCGCCGGACAGCGCTGGTTCGCCGGCAAGAAGGACCGGATCACCAGCGCGACGCTGCGCGATTTCGCGGTGATGCCGCCGTCGGAAGGCGCGGATGCCTATCTGCTCCCGATCGTGTCGGTCGCGCTGCGCTCGGGTGCGTCGCACGACTATTTCGTGCCGCTGGCGGTCCATGAGGGGCGCGAGGACGAAAGCCTCCTGCCCTATGCGCTGGCGCGCGTCCGCCGCGGCCCGCGCACCGGCCTTCTCTACGGCGCCACCGAGGATCCGCGCTTCGCCATGGTGGCCGCCGCGGCGATCGGCTCGTCGGCCACGGTGAAGACCAGCGAAGGCGGCGAACTCCGCTTCGCGCCGACCTCGGCCTATCCGGAGGATGCCAGCGTTGCCGCGAACGAGGTGACGCGCTTCAGCGGCGAGCAGAGCAACAGCTCGATCGCGCTCGGCTCGGCGATGGTCCTCAAGCTGCTGCGCCGCCTCCAGCCCGGGATCAATCCCGAGGTCGAGATGGGGCGCTATCTCACCGAGGCCGCGGGATTCGCCCATACGCCGCCGCTCTTCGGCTGGATCGAGCACGCCGCGGCGGACGGCACGACCACGACCCTTGCGGTGCTCCAGGGCTATGTACGCAACCAGGGCGACGCGGCGACGCTGGCGATCGAGGGGCTCAAGCGCGAGCTCGACACGCGCCACATCGCCGGCGCCACCGACGTGGCGCCGATCGCGGAAGCGGCGGCGCCGTTCCTGCGCGTCGCCGCCATGATCGGCCGGCGCACCGGCGAGCTTCATGCGGTGCTGGCGGAGGCCACCGACGACCCGGCCTTCGCGCCGGAGCCGATGACCGCGGAGGCGATGGCGGCGACGGTGGAGCGCTTCAACGCCATCGCCGACGAGGCCTTCGCGGCGATGCGCGCCGTCGCGGCGGAGCGCCCGGCGGTGGCCGCGCTCCTCGCGCGGCGGACGGACGTTTCGGCGCTCCTCGAAGAGCTCGGCAGCGTCCCGCGGGACGCCGTCCGCACCCGCATCCATGGCGACTACCATCTCGGCCAGGTGCTGATCGCGCAGGACGACGTCGTGATCGTCGATTTCGAGGGCGAGCCCGGCCAGCCGGCGGACGTGCGGCGCACCAAGGACACGCCGCTCCGCGACGTGGCGGGCATGCTGCGGTCGTTCGCCTATGCGGCGGAGACCGCGCTCGAGACGCTGCGCCAGCGCTTCCCCGAGCTCGGGCCGGATGCCACCGCGGCGACGGCGGAGTGGCGGACGCTGGCGGAGGCGGCGTTCCTCGACGCCTATTGGGCGGCGGCTGCCGGTTCGGCGTCCGAGGCGAGCGACGCGGCCGAGCGCGACCGGCTGCTTCGCCTGCACCTTCTTGGCCGCGCGCTCTACGAAATCGTCTATGAAGCCGGCAACCGGCCGGACTGGATCGAGACGCCGGTGCGCGGGGCGCTCGAAATCCTCGACCAGGGCAAGGCGTGATGGCGGACAAGAAGCGGAAGGCACCGATGGCCAAGACCGAGACCTCCGCGGCAGCGCCGAAGCGCGAATCGCTGTCGGCGGAGGCGATCGACGCCCTCGTCCATGCGCGCCATGGCGACCCCTTCGCGCTCCTCGGTCCGCATCAGGTCGCCGCGGGCGCGTGGGAGATCCGGGCGCTGTTGCCGGAGGCGAGCCGGGTGACGGCGGTCTCGGCGGTCGACGGCAGCGACCTTGCCGCGATGAAGCGCGTCCATCCCGCCGGCCTCTTCATCGCCGAGATCGCCGCGTCCGACCGGCCGCACTACCGGCTCCGCGCCGAGACGGCGCACGGGTCGGCCGTGATCGCCGACCCGTACAGCTTCGGCGCGGCGCTGACCGACGAGGAGCTCCGCTCGATCCAGGATGTCGGGACCGATTCGCCGTTCCACGTGCTCGGCGCGCACCCCGTCATCCATGGCGGGGTGGAGGGATTCCGCTTCGCGGTCTGGGCGCCCAACGCGCAGCGCGTCTCGGTCGTTGGCGACTTCAACGAGTGGGACGGCCGGCGCCATCCGATGCGGCTTCGCCACGGCGCCGGGGTCTGGGAGCTGTTCCTCCCCGGCATCCACAAGGGACAGCGCTACAAATACGAGATCCGCACGCCGGGCGGGACGCTGCTGCCGCTCAAGGCCGACCCGATCGCCTTCGCCGCCGAACATCCCCCCGCGACCGCCTCGATCCTCCACGGCCTGCCGGACTTTCCGCCCCTGGCCGAACCGGGCTCGGGCCGGTTTCACACCGATCCGCGCAGCGAGCCGATCGCGATCTACGAATGCCATCTCGGCTCGTGGATGCGCGTTCCCGAGGAAGGCAACCGCTACCTCACCTATCGCGAGCTCGCGGCGCGGCTGATCCCCTATGTCGCCCAACTCGGCTTCACCCATATCGAGCTGCTGCCGATCACCGAGCACCCTTTCGACGGCTCATGGGGCTATCAGCCGGTGTCGCTGTTCGCGCCGACCTCGCGCTTCGGCACGCCGGAGGATTTCGCCGAGTTCGTCGACACCGCCCACCGCGCCGGCCTCGGCGTCATCCTCGACTGGGTGCCGGGCCATTTCCCGCAGGACCCGCACGGCCTCGCATCGTTCGACGGCACGCATCTCTACGAGCATGCCGATCCGCGGCAGGGCTACCACCATGACTGGGGGACGGCGATCTACAATTTCGGCCGCGCCGAGGTCGCCGCGATGCTGGCGTCGAACGCGCGGTTCTGGCTGGAGCACTACCGGCTCGACGGGCTGCGCGTCGATGCGGTCGCCTCGATGCTCTATCTCGACTATTCGCGGCAGCCGGGGGAATGGATCCCCAACCGCTATGGCGGCAACGCCAATCTGGAGGCGATCGACTTCCTCAAGCGGACCAACGAGGCGGTCTACGGCAACGCGCCGGGCATCGTGACCATCGCCGAGGAATCGACGGCGTGGGGCGGCGTCTCGCACCCGACCTATGCCGGCGGCCTCGGCTTCGGCTTCAAGTGGAACATGGGGTGGATGCACGACACGCTCCGCTACATGCAATACGACCCGATCCACCGGCGGCACCACCACAACGACCTGACCTTCGGCCTGCTCTACGCGTTCTCCGAGAATTTCGTGCTGCCGCTCAGCCATGACGAGGTGGTCCATGGCAAGGGGTCGCTGATCGGCCGCATGCCCGGCGACCGCTGGCAGCGCTTTGCCAATCTCCGCGCCTATTTCGGCTTCATGTGGGGGCATCCCGGCAAGAAGCTCCTCTTCATGGGCGGCGAATTCGCGCAGGAGAACGAGTGGCACCACGACCACAGCCTCGACTGGCACCTCCTCGACCAGCGCGAGCATCTCGGCGTGCAGATGCTGGTCGGGGACCTCAACCGCCTCTATCGCGCCGTGCCGGCGCTCCATGCCCGCGATTGCGAGCCCGGCGGCTTCCAATGGGTGATCGGCAATGATGTCGAGAGCAGCGTCGTGGCGTGGTTCCGCCGCGGCCATCGCGACACCGACCTCGCGCTCGTCGTCTCCAACTTCACGCCGGTGCCGCGGACCGGGTACCGCATCGGCGTCCCGGCGCCCGGCTTCTGGCGCGAAGCGATCAACACCGACGCCGCGGTCTATGGCGGCGGCAATGTCGGCAATCTCGGCGGCGTAGAGGCCGAGCCGATCGAAAGCCACGGCCACCCCTGGTCGGTGCGGCTCACCTTGCCGCCGCTGGCGACGCTGATCCTGGAGCGGATGGAATAGCGGGTCGCCGCGCAGCCGGTTCGGGAGGGGGTGCTGAGGCCGCGTTCGGTCTCGGACTCAGCACCCCTCCCCGAAACCGCTTCGCGGTTTCGACCCTCCCGCAAGGGGAGGGTTGAAGGGTGCGGGCCACCAACCTTCCCAAGGTCTCACCGTCGAACCATCCCTTTTCAACCTCCCCCTTGCGGGGAGGTCGAACCGGCGCAGCCGGTTCGGGTGGGGGTGCTGCCGAGCCACAACCTCTGACTCAGTACCCCTCCGCGAAACCGCTCCGCGGTTTCGACCCTCCCGCAAGGGGAGGGTTGAAGCGCTAGATGTGCGCAGGGGCGCGGGTGTCGGCTTCGTCCGGGGTGCCGACATGGTCGCGAAGGGGGACCTCGCGGACGAACCAGCTGAGGGCGAAGGCGAAGGCCGCCACGATCGCCGCGGCGAGGAACACCACGTTCAGCGCGGCGACGAAGACGTCGAGGACGGGCGTGAGCAGTTCGGGCGGGAGCTCAGCGATGCGGTCGGGGCTGAGTCCCTCGGCCGGCAGCGGCGCGCCGCCGGCGAGGCCCTCCATTCCGGCGCCGAGGCGATTGGCGAACAGCGCGCCGAACAGCGCAAGGCCGATCGAGCCGCCGATCTGGCGGAACAGCGTCGAGCCCGCGGTGGCGACGCCGATGTCACCCGGCTCGACCGCGTTCTGCGCGGCGAGGATCAGCACCTGCATCACCAGGCCAAGGCCGGCGCCGAGCACCGCCATCTCGATCATGACGACCGGAATCGGCGTGTCGATTGCGAGAAGCGAGAACAGCACCATGGCGACCGTCATCAGCGCGGTGCCGATGATCGGGAAGAGCTTGTAGCGCCCGGTGCGCGAGATCAGGAAGCCGCTGCCGATCGAGCTCACCAGCATGCCGCCCATCATCGGGAGGAGCTGGAGCCCCGAGGTCGTCGGGCTGACGCCCTGCACCACCTGGAGATAGAGCGGCAGGAACGTCACCGCGCCGAAGAGACCGAAGCCGACGATGAAGCCGATCGCGCTCGTCATGGTGAAGACGCGGTTGCGGAACAGCGTCAGCGGCAGGATCGGCTCGGCCGCGCGCGACTCGGCCCAGACGAAGGCGATGGTCGCCACGACGCCGATCGCGGCGAGGCCGAGGATCTGCGGCGAGCCCCAGTCATAGGTGTTGCCGCCGAGGCTGGTGAAGAGGACGATCGCGGTCAGCGCAAGGGCGAGCAGCGCGGCGCCGAGATAGTCGATCTTCCGCCTCGTGCGCTCCGGCCGGCCGCTGAAGGCGATGGCGATGATGCCGAGCGCGACCAGCGCCAGCGGGACGTTGATGTAGAAGATCCAGTGCCAGGAGAGGTTGTCGACGAAGAAGCCGCCGAGGAGCGGCCCGAGGATCGTCGCCAGCCCGAACACGGCGCCGAACATCCCCTGATACTTGCCGCGTTCGCGCGCCGGCACGACGTCGGCGATTGCCGCCATCGTCACCACCATGAGGCCGCCTCCGCCCAGCCCCTGCACGGCGCGAAAGAGGATCAGCTGCGTCATGTCCTGCGACAGGCCGCACAGCGCGGAGCCGACGATGAAGATGACGATCGACGCCTGCAGCACGATCTTGCGGCCGAACATGTCGCCGAGCTTGCCGTAGATCGGCGTCACCACCGTGCTGCTGAGCAGATACGCCGTCACCACCCAGGACAGGTGGTCAAGGCCGCCCAAATCGCCGACGATGGTTGGCAAGGCGGTCGAAACAATGGTCTGATCCAGCATCGCCAGTCCGAGGACCAGCAGCAGCGCGCTGAAGATCAGGCCAATGGGTTGCTTCGGCGGATCGAGCGCAGCGGTTTCCGCCGCGGTGACATCGGTGCGGGTCAAGGGGGTTCTCGCGATGAAAAAGGTTCCCCATCACCGGCGCCGAAGCGGGGTGATGGGGAACGACACGAGTTGTGTAGAATGGTTCGGGAGAAACCGTTGTCTACGCTAGTTGAGCTACTCCCGGTAAGAGAGGATGTCAACGTGCGTTGACGCAAAGGTGAAGGGTACGAAGGAGAATGGAGCAGGCGGTTCGCAAACGTGACGCTGAGGCGACGCGACAAAGCATATTCCAGGCGGCGAGGACGGCTTTCAGCCATGCCAGCTACGATCAGGTGACGCTCCGCGAAATCGCGGGCATGGCCGAGGTCGATGTGGCACTCGTGGTCCGGTATTTCGGATCGAAGGAAGAACTCTTCGCGGGCGTCATCACGCTGTCCGGCCCACAGCCGACACCGCCTGAGGATCACAGCCTTTATGGCGAATGGATGGTGCGGCGGATGCTCCAGCCCGAGCCGCACAAGGACATCACTCATCTCCTCGCGCTCCACCATTCGGTGACCAATCCGCGCGCCGCGGAGATCATCCGCGAGGTGATGCGGGCACGGTTCATCGAGCCGATGTCGCGCTATATCGGCGGTCCCGACGGCGAATTGCGGGCGGCACTGCTGCTCAGCGCGCTCGCCGGCTTCGCGATGATGCGGTGGGTTGTCGAACTCGGCCCCGCCACTACCACGGAACGGGAGAAGCTGGTTCAGTTCCTGGCGCCGGCGATCCAGGGCTACATCGACTGAGCCGAACTGGCTGGGGCGCCAGGATTCGAACCTGGGATCGCGGGACCAAAACCCGCTGCCTTACCGCTTGGCCACGCCCCATCGCGTGCGTCGGACGCGCCTCCCATACCGGCTTGACCCGGCGCCAGCAATGCGCCGGGTCCGCAACCTTGCGACGGCGGGACCGCATCGTTATAACCCGCCGGCCAGCGGCGGAGTGTAGCGCAGCCTGGTAGCGCACCACGTTCGGGACGTGGGGGCCGCAGGTTCAAATCCTGCCACTCCGACCAACCTTTCCTTGGCTTTGCTCGCCAAGGCTCTCCCGACACCGAATGAAATGCCGAATAAAACCCTCCCCCCGGGGGGAGGGTCATGACCCTCGGCTCCCACCAGCGCACGATCGGCGCCAGCCAGGTCCACATCACCCCACGGTGGGTGTTGGACCCGCTGGGCCCGTTCGACCTCGACCCCTGCGGCAACGACCCGCGGCCGTGGGACTGCGCCGCGGTCACGCTGACGGAAGCCGATGATGGGCTCACCGCCGATTGGGGTCGGCTGACGAGGATATGGCTTAATCCCCCGTTCCACCGCTACCAGGTAGGTCGCTGGATCGGCCGGATCGCCGATCACGGTCGCGGCGTCGCGCTCCTTCATGCCAGGACCGAGACCGACTGGTTCAAGCGTGTGTGGGCAGGCGCGACGGCGCTCCTCTTCCTCGGCCGGCGGATCATCTTCCACAAGCCTGACGGCTCGCTCCAGACCACGGCGAAAGGCAAGGTGGCCAACAGCGGGGCGCCGCCTGTGCTCTGCGCGTTCGGCTTCGACGACGCCGGCGTGCTCGCCGAATGCGGACTCGACGGGGCATTCGTGCCTCTGCGGTTTCCGCGGAGCGTCGTCATCGTCGCTCTCGACGAGAGTTGGCGGGAGGCGATCGCGCGGGTGATCCGCGACGCCGACGGTCCGGTGACACTCGCCGACCTCTATCGGGCGATCGGCGGCCACGCGAAGGCCCGCGGCAAGCGGCACTGGCGGGAGAAGGTCCGGCAGACGCTCAACCGTGGCGGTTTCGAGCGCGTCGGACGCGGGCTCTATGCGGAGGCGACAGCATGATGACCGGCCTCACCGAGCGCCAGCGCGCCGACCGTCTCGAGGCGGAGATCGTCCGATACCTGCGGGGCCGAGGCATCGACGTCGGCTACCGGTCTGGGGAGCACATTATGCTCGCCCAGCGGACCTATGACTTCGAGCGTCAGATCGACCTCACAAAGAAGCACCCGCAGCTCGTCATCCGCATAGCCGATCTCGCTGATCACCTTGTCCGGGAGGGGCTATGAGCGGGCGGGCGGTTCGTGTTCAGCGGAGCCGGGAGCGCGGGTGGCGGATGCCGGCAAACTCGGTCTATGTCGGCCGACCGACCCGCTGGGGGAACCCGCTGCGCGAGGGCATGTGGCGCGGCTACACGGCGGCGAACGCGGTGCGCGACTACCGGCGCTGGATCGAGCGCGATCTTGCCTTCGGCAGCTTCGACAACGCCTTCGGCGTGCCGCCGACGATCGAGACGATCCGCACCTTCCTCCGCGGCCGAACGCTGGTTTGCTGGTGTGCCGCGAATGCTCCCTGCCATGCCGACGTCTTGCTCGATCTGGCGAACGCCGGTGAGCGGCCATGAGCGGGCGGACACCGGAACAGGTCATTGCGCGGCTTGCTGAGATCGCCGAGGTCGTCGCTTGGCAGGCCGGCGTCGGCGGCATGGAGCTGGCCGGCATGTTCGTGTCGGTCCTCGCCCGCCATCCAGAGTTGATGGTGCGCCGACCTCCGGGCATCAGTTTCCCGGCCTTCCTACGCACTTCGCCGTCATCCCGCCCCTGCCGCCGACCCGAGAAGCCATCGAGCGCGAGAAGCGGCGGATCGAAGATGAAGTCTCCGAACGCCGTGAACTGAGAGAGCGCCGCGCATGACCACCCCCGACGACTTCGCTGATCTGCGGGAGGCGCTGGCGAAGATTGACGCCATCCGCACCAACGAGGCGACGCCATTCTCCGCACGCAAAGAGCACATCGCTGATCTGTCGGTGGACCTCGGTCTGACTTTCACCGAGGCCATCGCTGCTCTCCTCGCCGCCTATGACGCTGCCCTGTCACGAGCCGAGAAGGCTGAGACGGCGCTTCGGTTCTATGCCGACGAGTGGGAGGCCGCGGTGAAGCCGGGCGACACCGCCACGCATGAAGGTCCGACCGACGCCTTATGGGCAGACCGCGGCGAGCGCGCCCGCGCCCTTCTCAGGGAGACCGCCCATGACCCAGGCCGATGATGTGGCACGGGAGATTGTTATTCGCTGGCTTGGCGAATGGCGAACGACTCCTGAGATCACTTCGACGCAGTCGGAAGTGTTGCAGCAGTTCATTGCCGCCGCCCTCACCGCCGCCAACCAGCGGATAGCGGAGCTGGAGCGAGCGAACCGGACGCGCCCCGAATACGACCTCGTCTGCGATCAGTGCGGCAAGGCGCACATCCTCGACACGGTCCTCCCCAGCCACATCTGGAACCAAATCGCCCAGCCTCACGAGTTGCTTTGCACGCTCTGTATTGACGAGCGGCTGCAGAAGGCCGGCCTCCGGTGCGAGGCGGCTGAGTTCTACTATGGCGGCGCCGCACTCGGTAGCCGCCCCTACGGCGAAGCCGAAGCCGCCGCTGCTTCCATGAGGGAGCGGTGTGCCGTGGACAACGAGTTGCTGCGTGAAGTCTTCAACGGCAGACGGGACTATGACCCCGGCCACGTCCTCACCGTCGCAGCGAAGCGACTCCGTTCCCTCCCTCTCACCGCAGCGCAGCCCGCCACTGACGCCGAGCAGCCTTTGCCCAGCGCGGAGGATGGCGCGGGAGCAAGGGCAGCCCTGAACACGGACGCAGCCGGTATCCGGGCGATGGCGCTGGAGGAAGCCCGGCGCGCTGTTCTGGCGGCTGCGTTCGGGTCGCCGTCGATGTGGGGCGGTGACCGGCCGACGGGCTGGCACATGGCCCGCCCGCCGACGCCGAAAGAGGCCGCACACCACGACAACGGGGTCCATGACGCCTACCGAGCCATACGCGTCCTCGCCGGTCACGCCCCGGCCGGTGACTGGTGGCAGCCGATCGAAACGGCGCCGAAGGACGGACGGGCGATCCTGCTGGTGTCCGCCGGCGACACGTTCGACACACCGGACGGTCCGATTGTGCGGCCACCAAAGGTGGCCATTGGCCACTGGAACCCAAAAGGGGACTCGTGGGTCGATGAGTTTGGCGGCTTTGAGGGCGAGACTCATCACCTAGAGGTGACCGGCTTCTGGGCATCAGATGGCGGCTGGTTCCAGCCCAACGAGGTTACGCACTGGATGCCGCTGCCCTCTCCCCCGCCGGCCGGCTGACGCCTATGCTGGTGGGATGCCCGGTCCTATCGTCATCGCCACCGTTGCCGACTTCATCGCGCACCGCCAGTCCCTGACCGCCTGGTGCCGGGCCTGCAACCATCGCGGCGAGATCGATTTGACCAAGCTGCCGCCCGATCTGAACCTCTACCCGAAGAAGCCCAAGCGCCTGCCGGTCGTATGTGGGAAGTGCGGATCGCGGGACGTGGAGTTCCGGGTTGGGCTGGTCGATTCGCCGGGAGTCGGTGGAGCGCACGGGCCATGACGCCATGGCTCAGCCTAAAAACGCAAAAACCGCCGCCCCAGCCCCGAAGGGCCAGAGCGGCGGCTACCTAGCAGGTCAGGGTGCAAATCGCGGGCCTGCGTGGGTCTCGTGAAGATCAGGGCGGGGTGCCAGACGACTGCCTCGCCCGCAGCGCCGACAGATCGACCTGGATGTTTGTGAGCTGCCCCGCCATTCGGTCAAGCACCGCCCCGGTCTGGGTGGCAATGCCTTCCAGCGTGTCGATCCGCTGCTGGCTCACCGCCAGCGACGGGATGATCGCCGCCATGTCAGAGCGAATCGCGGAGATGGTCTGCTCGGCCTGCAACAGGCGGGTGTCGATGTTCGAGACTGCTTCCCTCACCGCCGAGAACGCCAGCAGCCCGCCGAGGATCAGGCCGGTGAACGTGAGGACGTGCCCCCAGTTCAGCGTGTTCTCGAATCGGATGCGGGGGCCTTTGTTAAGTGCAGCGGCGTCGGTCATGGCCACGATGTCCTTGCCCGTCAGGTCAAAACGTCAATGCACACTGGGGCAACGCCGCGCTGGACCATGCCGAGCGCCTGAGCTGCCCCGAGGCTCAAATCCAGCACGCGCCCGGTCCATGCGGCCGGCCCCCTGTCGTTCACGCGCACCGTGACGCAGGCTCCGGTATCGGTGCGGCAGACCCGGACCGTCGTGCCGAACGGCAGTGATCGGTGAGCGGCCGTCAGCGCATGCTGGTTGAACGGCTCTCCCGAGGCCGTCAGGCGGCCGTGGTGCTCGCAGCAATAGTAGGAGGCCTGCCCGACCTGATCGCACTCAGCGGCCGCCGCGGGCCGTCCCACGAGGCCGATGACGGCCAGCCCGACCACGGTGAGCACGAGCGGCAGCGGGAACAGGCGGCGCACGACATGCGCGAGGCCGAACAGCGCGGCCAGGATCAGGCCCGGCACCCCGCCGACTATGGCGATGAGCGCGAGCACCGCCGCAATGGCAATGCCGCGCTCCCACTCTATGGGCGGCGTGTAGTCGCGGCCCAGCATCAGACCGACTCCCACACGCCGCCGCGGAGGAAACCATGCCAGTGCGTCTTCGTGCCGCCCTGGGTCAGCTTCCAGATGTGGTGGACGCTCGGCGAGAGCGTCGGCTTCTCCCGGTCGCCATCCCAAATCCATGACGGTCGCTCGCTTTCGGCCGAGCGGAAGCGCAGGAAACCCTGGGCGCCGCAGCCGCACGGACACACGTAGAGCAGCCCGGTGACGCGGCCGGCGTCTTCGCAATACTCGAACGCCCCAGCTGGCGTGCCCGGCGCATCCACGTCCTCGACGAGAACGGCGACTACCTTCGTCATGGCACCGACCCCACGACCGCAGCCGCGATGACGGCCGCGAAGATCAGCGCCGTGGCGATGATGGCGAGCCAGTAGAGCAGCGCGCGCATCGCTACTTCGCCAGCCCGAACCAACTGGCCGGGCTCCACCAGCGGATCGGGCCTAGGCCAGAGCGGACCCGCCCAATGAGCCCGGCGATGCTCGCGAGGAGGGTCCCGATCAGCGGGCCGCCCACCTCCCAATCGAAGCCGCTCTCCGCAGCGAGCTGACCGATCAGCGTGCCGGCGGAGGTGAGCGCGACCGCCAGCGAGGCGACGAAGGTGCGCGACTTCAGCAGGGGCTCGCCATTCGTGGCGTTGACCGTCACGGGATCGGCCGCGAGGGCGCTCCTCGCCGCGGCGACCGCGTCGGCGCGGTCGGCGGCAGGAAGGTCGGCTTCACCGCGGCGCCGCCGCACGGTGGCAACGGCATCCACGGCAGCTTCGGCGACGCGCAGTAGCGCGCCCCCGCGGGCACGGATGGGCATGGCGATTCTCCGGGGTTTGGGGGATGGAAGAGGACTCAGCCGGGCTTGCGGCCAAAGGACTCGCGTAGGTTCCGGAAGACGCTCCGGCACCCCGTGCGCTGGGACAGATCAGGCGCGCCGGGATCGTCGGGCCGGCCCGGCGTCGGCGCCGGTGTCGATGGCGCAGCCAGTCGCGCCCGGATCATCTCGCGCAGGCGATCGCCGACCGGGATCGCTCCGCTGATGCTCCGGTCGAACGGCAGCACCGCGATGTCCCACTTGCCGGCCTGGGCGATGCCGAGCGTCGGCTGCACCTCGGCGTGGGAGAGGATGCGGTCGCGCTGCACCGGGATGCCGTACCGCTTGGCGAGCTGCGCGCAGACCTCGGCCAGCGTCGCCCACTGGACCGCGGTGATCGGGTACTTGCCCGCGCTGAACGGCCGCTCGACGGCGCCCGCCATGGCGCAGACCGCAACGCTGATCGAGCCGGTGTTGCAGTTGCGGGTGTGGGCGGCATAGCGGCCGTCCGCCGTGGAATCATTGTCGGCGATCGACCGGTCGCCGAGGACGAGATTGCCGTCGTCCTCGATCATGATGTGGTAGTGCTCGCGATCGACCGCGGACGCCTTCCATGCGCCCGCCGTCCAGTGGACGATGATCCGCTTGGCCGCAGCCGGGGGCATCCAGCCCGTTGGGATGGTTCGCATCGTTGGTCTCCGGACATGAAAAAGCCGCCACGAGGCGGCGTGAGTTGGTTCAGGCTGCAGTCGCTACTCGATTGCGAGAGGCCTAGACGCCGGCACCATGGCCACCCCGATTATCGCGGTCAGATCGTGCGCGGTCTTGACGGTCTCGTTGCGCAGGGACTCCACCGCCGCACCGGTCTGCCTCTGCTGCTGCGAATTTTCGATCAGCAGCATGGGCAGCCAAGCCAGCGAGCAGTCCCAGCCGTCGACTTCCTCGCCGGTGTTCGCGTCCGTGCCCCTGATCTGCTTCCACAGAGGGCAGGTGTGGCAGACCTTGATCATCGGCTTGCGCCAGAAGGGGCAATTCTTGTCCGCGGGACCGTACATCTGCCCTCCTAGTCCTTGTTGCAGATAATCGCGTCGACATAGCGTACGCGCAGGTCGATGTTGTGGGAGTGTGCGTTTCCGCTGCCAGTGCTGCCCGTAGTGCCAGAGAAATTTGCGGAGAACGAGTGCTGATGGTTGGGAGCGTTGCTGGTGTTCTCGGTGCTGCTATTGACGTTGTAGCCGGCGCTGTTGTCGACCGGCAGACCGCCGCCGGTGAGGTTGAACCGGCTGTAGGTATGAAAGTGCCCCCCCGCGTTGCCGGTGTTGCCGGAGACTGACCCCGAGAACTGGTGTGTATGGCTCGGTATTTGTGTCGCGGTCAGTACGTGATTGTCTGTCGCCACGCGCCCGAACACGGTGCTGAAATCGACCGATCCGCCGCTCGACGGCGTGCCGGTGACGAGCCGGATCGCCTTGTTGTTGTGCGTCGTCTGCTTGGTCCAGCCGGTCGGCGCCGCGGCCTGGAAGAACAGCATCGAAGTGCCGGTCGGGAACACATTGGCGTCGGCCGGAAGCGTGGCGATGCTGCCGAGGCCGAGCAGTGTGCGCAGCAGCCCTCGTGCCGCGGAGTCGAGGTCGCTGAGGCCGATGCTGACCTCGTAGATCTGCTTGGTGCCCGCCTCCCAGTCGCGCGCCGACGTGCCGCCCTCGGAATTGCGGTAGACCTGTGTGCGCGTCACCACATTGCCGCTGACCGCATAGGTCAGGAGCGCCAGCTCCCAGTATCCCTCAGCGTCGCCGGACACGCCGCGGATGCGGGCGAAGAACGTCTCGCCGTCGGCCTTCACGTCGCCCACCGCCGACAGCCCGACGAT
This sequence comes from Bauldia sp., assembly GCA_026126025.1. GTDB lineage: Bacteria > Pseudomonadota > Alphaproteobacteria > Rhizobiales > Kaistiaceae > JADLGL01. Next base: position 250,244 of record JAHCJZ010000002.1, read on the forward strand.
GGCTCCGGCCAGCGCCATCGTGCCGGGGCCGGTCGAGGTGCTCGTCTCGCCGACCAGCGAGTGCTGCGTCAGGGCCATCTCAGAGGCGCTCCTCGACGGTCAGTTGCACCGCATGGATGTCCGGGAGGCCGGTCCATGATGGCGTGATGGCATTGGTCACCCGGCCCCAGACCGTCACCTGCGGCAGGCTGTCATGGGCCGGGTCGAGCACCAGCAGGATGTCGTTGGACTGGCCGTTGACGCGCCCGAGCCGCTCGATCAGGCCCCAGCGCTGGGCGTTGTCGACCCACGGCAGGGAGATCGTCGTCGACCGGTAGTGCGGGCGGAGCCATGCAAGCGTCTGCCCGCCGCGGGCGCGCTCGATCTCGCTGAGGTCGTTCCAGCCCAGGTTGCCCCCCGGCGCGAAATTGTAGACCAGCGCTTCCCGCAGCCCGATCACCAGCCGCCCCGCTCCCGGCGCCGCCACCGCGCCGTCGGTAAGGTCGATCATGACGTGCCGCGCCATGACCGGCGCCGGAAGCAGCACCACCGCCATCCGGTAATCCGGGTCGAATTCGGGGTCGGCCGCGCCATAGGTCGCGTCGTGAAGATCGCCGGCCTCGGAGCCGCCCGCCTCGCTGGACACCCGCACCCGGACCGTCCCGGTCCCCGTAAGGTTGAGACCGGGAAGCGCCACCGTGTCCACGGCCCGGTCGACGCCGAGGTCGGCCTTGACCCAACCCGCGCCGGCCGTCGAGGAAAGCCAGAGCCCGTCTGTGACGTGCGGCGCCTTGAGCCGCGAGACCGGCGACCCGGCGAGGCTGCCGGAGGACGACAGCGCCGCTCCGTCCGCCATGTTGGTCGCGAGGATCGCCGCGCTAGCCATAGACGACCATCTCCACCTGATCGATCCCGTCGCCGACCTCGATGTTGTCCTCCACGGCGATACCCCGGCGCTGGCCGCCGAGCCGGTCATAGTCAACGTCGACCAGATCGCCGATCTCGGTCACCAGCGCGCGGCGCACCAGCCCGACCCGGCGCAGCGGCCGCGGCAGCTTGTAGATGTCGAGCTGGCGGGTCGCCTCTGCGGATGCGTCGGCTTCGTCGATCATGTAGCTGTCGAACGGTCCGACATCCTGCGCCATCTCATAGGTCTGGCGCACGACGGTGTCGCTGGCGAGCGCGACCAGTCCCGGCTGCGCCCACACCTGGTCGGCGGCGCCGGCGAGGTCGGACTGCACCGTGTCGTTGCCTGAGTAGTAGAGCCGCAGCCGCCACGGCGGAGGCGCCAGCATCGCCGGCAGGCGCTCGTGCGGCACCTCACCGATGATGTCCGCCATCCCGTAGGTCGCCGCCGCCGTGCCCTCCGGCTCCACCACCGTGCCCACCCGGCAGCGGCCGTTGCGGCTGAAGGCGACATAGCCGGCAACCCCGTCGAGCAGCCGCTCCACCACATCCCGGATCGTCGCGTCGTCGTTTTCCCCGACCCACAGTCCGTGATCGTTCGGATAGGCCGCGGCGAGCGCCGTGAAGCTCGGCTCGTCGAACGCCGTGATCGGTCCGTAATCCTCGAGCACGCCGCGCAGGATCGCCGCCAGGTAAGCCTTGCCAGAAGAGCGGTAGGTGGCGGCGTCCACCGTCACCTGGCCGGCCGGCGTGCCGCCAAGCCGGATGAAGCCCTCGGCAAGGCAGGTGTCGTACTCGCCGCCGGCGATGGTGGCGCCGGCCAGCGCCGCAAAATTGGCATGGTCCTCGCCGAACGACAGCGCCGAGCCGCGGTCGCGCACCGCGAACACCGCGTCGAGCTCGCCGTCGTGGATCTGGTATGTCAGCAGGGCCCCATCCACCTGCGGCGGGGCGATGTTGAGCCGGTAGCCGAGGAGCACCGGCTTGGATTTGTTGACCAGCGCGTCGCCGCCCTCCTTGCCGCCGGTGCCAAGATAGAGCGTATCCCGCAGCGGCAACTGGAGCCGGAAGGAATCGTCGCGCATCGTCAGGCTGTAGGTCTTCTCGCTGAACTCCTGGTCGCGGGCGGTGCCGACGATGATGGTGCGCCAGTAGCGGAACGGGATGTCGGGCGACCCGGCTTTGACGACGATCCCGGTCCCCGCCACCGCCTGGAACAGCCGCTCGTCATAGTTTCCGTCGGCGTTGTCGAGGATCAGCATGCCGTCGCCCTGGGCCACGCCGCCGAAGCGGTCGCCGCCGCGCATCGATCGGCGGAAGGAAATGCGCGACAGGCGCGCGGCAAAATGCGTGGCGGGCGGGTCGTCGTTCGCCGAGGTCATCAGCGGGTGGGTGGCGACATTCGCCGCGGTCGACGCCTCGGCCTGCACGATGTCCGGTGCCCAGCCGATGACTTCGTCCCCGAGCGTGGGAAGACCGTCGTCGAGGTTCCACACCGACATGACCGCGGCGAGGGTGCAGGCATAGACGGTGTCCGGCCGCGTCAGGTCGACATAGGTGTTGATCGGCGATCGGGTACCGAAGCGCAGCGCGACGGAGGGCACGTGAATAGGGGTAGTGACCGTCGGCGCCAGAGCCGCCAGAGCCAGTTCGGCCGCCGGCGCATCGATGCGGGTGCCCGTCATCAGCACCGGGGCGGCCGCAGCGAAAGTCAGGGCCGCCGGCGGAACGCCGATGTACCATCCGGCAGACGGCGCCGAAGCCCCCATGGTCAGGGCGGCCGCGGGGACGCGGACCAGGACGCTGTTCCCAACGATGGGTATTGCGGGCGCGAGGGCGAATGCCGCAGCCGGCGCATCAATACGAACGCCGGCCACAACAATGGGCGCGACCGCCGCAAGAGTGATCGCAGTCGCGGGTACCCCGACGCCGCCCCCGGGGATCCCGCCGAGCGGCGACGCGCCGAGCGGGCCAAAGCCTAGCATTGGCAGCAGTCGCTCATGCTAGTCTCCGAAGGATGAGGGAGCGCCTTGCCGCTGGCGCGGCTATCACTCTGACCATCATCTTGATGATCATCTCGATGGGATCGTCACCGGTCGCTGCGCAGACCGAAGCTGAGATGCGCGATCGGCTCTGCGCGACCTACGAGCGCGAGGTGCGCACGCCGGCCGGCACCTATGTGGATTGTGTCGGTCTCGGCCGGGCGATCGAGATCGACTGGACCGAGAAATGGGCCGAGGCGATCGGCCAGGCGCTGCACTACGCCGCCGAGACCGGGCTCCACCCCGGCATCATCCTGATCTGCCGCCAGTCGCAGGGCGCCTGCCTCGCCCACGCGCTACGGCTGGAGTCGACGCTCGCCCATTGGGGGATCGCAATAACGGTCTGGTATTGCGGGATCGAGGCGAAGACGCTGGCGGTGTGCGACGCGCGGAAGTTGGCGGCGCATCAGCTCAAGACCCAGTAGCCGCCCGCGAGCCAGTTATCGCCAGTATCGGCCTTGTCGTAGGTGTGATCGGCGGGCGTCTGGCCGGGATTGTAGATCGTGTAGCCGTAGCGGACGCCGTTGTTGGTGCCGTCCGTGAATGCTCCGGTCGCGCCCCACGTCGGGGTGTTCACCGAGAATCCCAACGAGCCACCGCTGTAGACGCCGAGGAACCCGGCCACGAGCACGGGCGGCGTCGCGCCGGAAGCATTGGCATTCTGTTGATCGGGGTCGCCTGTCGTTGTCTGGCCGCCGCCGGCGGTATAGGCCGCAGAGGTAAAGCCGCCGCCGAAAATGAGGAGAACGTTAGTATTTCGAGCGTCGCCGAACTGCGTGGGGATCGTCGCACCGATGTCGGCAGCGGTCAGCACCTTGTGCCACAAGCGACCTCGGAAGACGCCCGAGGTGGTATTCTGGGGCGACACCCACCCACTGCCGGCATTGACGTTGCTCACGCCGCCGGACGTGTTCTGAGACCACCACGCCATCACCGCAAAGTCGCCCACCGAAACCACCCCGCCAGTGCCGGAGGTCGGTATGGTGATGTCGGCAGTGTTGACGTTCGACGCGATGGCGCGCAGGGCGAGCGCCGGCCGCCTGCGAATGATCGGGATCATCCCCGGCAGCATCAGGATCAGGCCTTCTTCCCGTCCAGCCCGAGTTCGGCCATCAACTCGTCGCGGGTGACGCCGAGCAAGGCGAGCGCCGCGTCCACCTTCTCGGCCCGCGTCGGCGGCGGTGGCGGCGGCGGAATGTCCTCCAGCTCAAATACCCGGCGCACGGTGCCGTCGTCCTCGACATAGGAGGGCTCACCGGTCCGCTGCTTGCCCTCGGGCACGGGATCGTCCTCCGCGGCCGCGAGGCCGTAGCGCGCCAACTCCTCCTCGCCCCACACCCCGTCATCGACGAGCTGCGCGACCTTGCCGATGTCGATCGTGTCGCGCACCGGATAAGGGTCGCACTCCTCCTCCTCCTGCCGCCCGTCGCGGTAGAGGATCGTGCGGGTGGTGTAGACCGTATCGGTGCGCTCGAGCGTGACGGTGCCGGTGATCGGCTCCCACACCCCGTCGCGCTTGATGACGATGGTCATGCGGCTCTCCTAAGCTGCGCGACGCAAGATCGCGGTGACGTAGACGGTGCTCGCCCGCACGACATAGGCGACACCGAGGATCTGGGAGGTGGTGATCGAGTACGGGCCGGCTTCCACCCCATCCATGAGGAGCCACGCGCCGTTGAGCGTCAGCGTCCGCGTCGAGGTCGCCGCGCCGAACCACAGGACGCCGCTCTGGCCGGTCTTGAGGTTCGATGGTGCGCTGAGGTTGCGGTTGCCGCCGAGCGCGAGGACGGCGTTGCTGCCGCCGCCGAAATTGAAGCCCGCGGCGAAGTCCACCGCGATGTCTGAGCCGTCGGTGAGGACCGCGAGCGCCGCGGCGCCCCACACCTCCGCCACGCTGAGCGCCCGCGTCGTATCAGTGCCGGCACGGTACTCGGACGCGACCGCCAGCTCGACGACGCCCTCCGCGCTCGTGCTGGCGTCGGGCAGATTGCCGGCTGGCAGCACGCCGGTGACGGCCGCCGCCTGAGCGAGATTGAGCGCGCCCCATTCCGGGTCGTTGGCGCCCGCGAGGAGCGCCTGATGCTGCGTTCCCAGCGCCAGCCGGGCGGGCACGGTCGCGTTACGGACCAGAATGTCGCCGCGGGTGGTCAGGAGCGAAGACATGACCGCGCCTGCGGCCGCAACATTCGTCGCGTCCGTCACATCGGCCCCGTCCTCGACGTTGGCGATGGCGCGGAGGTTCGCCCCCGTCAGATCCTCGGCCAGGAGCGTCAGCATCACCCGCGGCGCGGACGTGAAGTCTACCTTGCTTGTGCCGGCGGACGACTCGTGAACCGTCGTCCGCTCCAGCACGCCGCCATCGTCAAAGGTGCCGAGACCGTTCTCCCACTGCGTCTTGTCCGCGCTCTCGGCGCGGTAGCTGTAGGTCGCTTCGTCCGTCAGCCCGGCGCCGGTGAGGTTGCGGTAGCCGGCGACGGCGACCCCGTCGGCAAAGTCGGCCGTCCCGCTCGATCCGGCAGTGAAGAAGACCGTGTTGGCGAATGCCATCTCAGGTCGTCTCCTCTCCGCCGTAGCTCAGCGTGAAGATGCCGTCATCGTGCCATGCCACCAGGAAGTTCGTCCCCTCCACCGCCGTGATCGAGGAGTCGAAGTCGATATAGGCCAGCGGCTTGCCGCTTGTGGCATCGTAGATCACCGCCGCATCGGCCGGGCCGATGTCCCCGCCGGTCGCCGTGACGTCCACGTCGTCGGCGTCCAGCATGGCATCGTTGGTGGTGACGGTCGTGACGCCCACGCTCGTCAGCGTTTCGCCGCCCGTGGTCCAGCCGCCGCCATCGACCTCGAACCCCCCGCTGTCGCTGACATCGTCGACATGCGCGTCGGTGGCATCGAACGACGCGCTGTCGTCGAGTAGCATCAGCTTGAGGCTGTTCAGGTCGACGCTCTGATCGAGGAACAGGGCCGTCGTGTGATTGTAGACCGAAACGGTAATGGCCATGGGGTGATCCCTATCGGTTGCTGGCGCGCCGAGGCTCGCGGCTGGCCTCGATGCGGGTGCGGGTTTCCAGAGCCTCGATGCGCTGCGCCAGCGCTCCGAACCCGGCGCGCATTTCCCTGATCTGCGCCGCGCCGATGTCCGAGGTGACGCGGGTCAGCTCGAGCAACTCGCGCCGGTTGTCATTGACGCCGCCGCCTCGGCGCATCGCCTCCAGCACCGGCAGCGTGTTGGCGTTCACCGCAGGAGCCGGCACGACATACTCGCCGCCGGCGAGGCCGACGGTGCCGCCGCCGGCATACCGGGCCAATACCGAATCCTCGTTCCAGATCCCGTTCCCGATCAGCCCGCCACCGGCGTACATCGGGATCAGCCCGCCCTCCGCGGAGAAGAGCTTCGGGAACAGCTTGTGGAGGATGGGGTGCTTGATCTCCTTCGTGTTCGCCGTGATCCGGGTGTATTCCTCGATCGCGGCAAGGCTCTGCACCATCGGCGACCAGTACTCGGCGGCGAGGTTGGTGTTGATCTGCTCGGTGGTCTTGCCGAGCTTGTCCGCGGTGAGCTTCACCGAAGCCGTGGTCGTCTCGACATCGTTGGTCGCCGCGATCTGCTGGGCCTGGATGCCGAGGAGTTGCTCGGTCGTCTCGCGCAGGGCAACCACCACCGGGTCGTCCGCCTGCTGGACTGCGGGGAGACTCATGAGGTCGTTCACGATCTTGTCGAAGATGGCTTGGAAGGCGGGGCTCGACGCGAACATGGTGCGCCCCGCATCCCGGTAGGCCTCGGCGTATTGAGAGATGCCGGCCTGCGCATCGATGTCGCCGGCCTGCGCCAGCGCGAGTTGGGCCTCGTACTGCGCTTGCGCCGCGACGAGACGATCCGAGGGTGACAGCGTGCTGCCCGGACCGGTGAGCAGCCCGTTGACGTAGTCGAGGATGGTCTTGGCCACATCGTTGATGCGGTCCATCTGGGCCTGGATGACGTCGGCGGCATCGGTCACCACGCCGGCGAGCTCCGGGAACAGGGCGATGAGCTCGTCGAGGGCATCCCCGGTGAGCCCGGCGCCATTGACGATGTTCTGGGCTTCGGCGGCGAAGAACTGCAGCACCTTCGCCTGATCGACGCCGAGGAGTTCGGCATCGGCGAGGAGCGACTGCGCCTCCTCGATCAGCGCACCGATATCGTTGATGTAGCCCTTGCCGAGGGCAGCGTTGAGCTTCGCCCTGATGTCCTTCTCGAACTTGCTGCTGAGGGCGTCGAGTGCCTCAGCGACGCCGTCCTCGATCGCCGCGGCCGCCTCCTCTGCCGACATGCCGAGGTCAATGAGAACCCCGGTGAGGGCCTGCGCGGTCCCCATGATGCGGAGATACTCGGTCTGGACCTCCGACAGCACCGGAGGCTGGCCGAGGAGAGACAGCGCGTAGTCCTGCGCCGCAGCGGTCGCGACGCGCAGCGCCTCTTGGCTGGAGCCGGTCGCCTCGACCGCAAGCTTGGTATCGGCGATGAAGGCTGCGAGTTGCTTGCCGAGATCGGCAACGCTCGCCGCGGCCTCCACGGCCGGGCTGTTCGGCCCCAGGCCGGACCGCAGTCCGTGCACCATGAGGCCGAAGGTGCGCTGAAAGTCGCCGATGGCGCGGACCGCGAAGTCCGTCATCATCCGCTGGAGATCGTCGATCGGCTGGCCGGCCTTCTGCGCGACCTCGATGAGCCTCGCGATCCGATCCCGCATGCCCGCGATGGATTGACCGAGCGCGCCCGGTGCGCTGCCGTTGATCTCGGCGGCGAGGGCGGTGATCTCGTCCTGCGCGTCGGCCCAGGCCTCCTGCGCCGCGCGCATCTCCCGCCGCGCCTCGAGGATCCGACCGATGATCGACGTGATGATCCCGCCGACGAGGCCGAGAGCCGCGCGGCCGATATTCCCGGCGGCGAACTGCGTCTTGGCGTACTCGGCGAGCTTCTTGGACGCGTTGTCGACCGCCTTGATCAGCAGGTCGAGGCCATCCTCGGCACCACGCACCATCGACATGATGCCGTCGACAACGTTGCCGAACACCTCGGTCATCCGTGCCGACTTCGCCTTCTCCGCGTTGAGGCGCGCGAGCTCCGTCGCCGCCTCGTCATAGCCGGCCGTCAACTCGGCAATGCGGGCGGTTTCGGCTTCGGTCACCGTGCCGTCCGCCATCGCGGCGGTGAGAAGCTCCTGCTCGAAACGGAAGCGGGCCGCCTCTTCTGCGGTGAGGCCGAAAACCTCGGCCTGCTGGCGAAGGGATTCAATCTGCTTCTCGGCGGCCTCGGTGGCCTTGGCGAAAGCATCGGTCAACCCGCCGCCGGCGCCACCCCCACCACCCCCTCCGCCAACCAACGAGGCCCGATATTCTGCGGAGGCTTGGATGCTGTCGTAAAGCGCGCCAGCCTGTTCGTAGAAGGCCTGGGCCAACTCGTCATTGGCCTCCATCGCGTCGATCTGCGCGTCGGTGAGGCCCACATACTGGTTTCGGACGAAAGTCAGCCGATCCGACAAGGTCGGCGGCACGATCTGCGACGCCATGTTGGCAATCGCCTCCTGAACACCACCTACGCCGAGCGCCGCCTGACCGCGCAGATAGGCCATCATCGCCGCAAGACGCCCGGTTTGGTCCGTGGCGTTGGCGATTGCGACGACCAGCGCATTCGCCGCCTGGGCGCTCGCTGACAACGCGCCGACGGCGATACCCTCCAACTGCGCCATAGCGGCGTTGAAGGCGTTGGCCTTGGTCTCCGCTTCCTGCAGCGCGCGGGCTTGCTCGTGGGTTGCCCGCGCGGCGTCGAGCGCCGCCTGTTCTGATTGATCCAGAACACGGAGAAGGCTCTCAACGATCGCCTGTTGGTCGGGGAGAAGGTTGGCCTCGGACAGCGCCGTCAGCGCGTCGCGAAGTGCCCCAGCCTCCTCCTGGATTTTCGCCAGCTCGGCGTCGAGCCCGGTCAGTTTCGGACCGAGCGCGGCGGCAATGAAGTCCTCGGCACCCTCCGTCGCGTCGCGGAAGGCATCGGCCGTGCCGTTGATCTCTTGCTTGGCAAGAGCGAGCACCTCGCGCAACTCCCAAGCCCTTTCGGAGGCCTCGTCATAGGTGAGTGCGTCGGCTAGAACCTGGGCACCCAACTGGCGCGCCGCATCCGCATAAGCGAGGTCTGCTTCGGCGAGCGCGCGGGTTCTCTCATCCGCTTCGGCCAACGCGGGCACCATCTCGCGTAGCGCCGCCGTTGCCTCCTCAAGCGAACGGCCGAGGCCGCCGGCCTCAGTGCCGGGAGCGACACCGCCCTGAAGCTCAGAAAGCGCCGCAATCGCCACGGCAATATTGGCTGCGATCTCCTCCAACGAGATTGCTTCGTCGCCCTCGCCAAACACCTCTCGCGTGATCGCCGCGAGCGCATCAGCTATACTGGCAAGCGCCGGACTGGCTTGGTTGGCGAGTATCGCCATCTCGTTCTGGAACGCCGCAATCGCGGGCCGGCCTGCCTCCACGCTCGCAACGAGGCGCTGCATGATGGCGTCAAGCTGAAGGATCTCGTCCGCCGAGATGCCGCTCCACAGGAGAGATTGGTTCACCGCCCCTTCTAGACGGCTCGATGAGAAGAGTTGGCGAAACGCCTCCTGTGCAGCCTCCAACTCCAGGGTCAATTGGCGGATTGCCCCTTCCGTGACGTCCTGCCCGAGATCGACGATGCGGCGCGACGCTGCTTCGTACCCGTCGGTAACTCGCCGGATGCTGTCGGCGAGGAGGTCGTTGGCGGTGGCGGCTCGCTCCGCCGCGGTTTCGCCGCCCCCAAATGCCTTCATGAGCGCCTGCGCGCCTGCGACCGCCGAGGCAAACACCAGAACCGCGATATTCAGCGGGTTGGTCACGAACTGGACGATCCCGGCCCCGACAGCCTTTAGCGCACCGGATAGGCCAACACCCGGCCCGAATAGTTGCGCGAGTTGTGATCCTTGTTGAATAAAAGTCCTGAACATCGGTTGGCCAGTAGCGATCGCTTGGCCAATATCCTGCAACTGAAAGCTCATATTCTGCATCTGGAACGCTGAAAGCTTCGCGGCGTCGGCGGCGCCCATGAAGCTGTCCTGAAGTCTCTTGGCGCGGTCCATTTGGGCGACCGCGGCGTCGTACTTTGTGGTGGCGGCCTTGATCGCCGTGGCGGCCTGACCGGCGCTGATGACACCTTCCTCAAGCAAGCGATCGGTCTGCTCGAGGGCGCGCTGCAAGGCCTGCTCGGCGCGGATCCTCGGATCGAGCCGCGCCATCATGCGGTTGAACTCGCCGGTCGTGGTCCGGGTCGCGCGGGTGATCTTCTGCTGCGAGACCTCCTGCTTCTCCGTCGACGCGGTGAGATTCTCGACCGAGCCGCGCAGAGCGTCGACCTGCTCCTTGCCGTCGGCGCGGTAGCCGAGCTTGTAGATCGCGGTCTCGACGGTTTCGTTTGCCATCGTCTACTTCCGCGGCTTCTTCGGTTTCGGTTCCGAAGGCGTTTTCGCCTTCTTCTTGGTCTTCTCGACGGCGATGCTGGCGCGGAGGGCGCCGAGCGAGACCAGTGCCCTGGCTTCCCACGGCTCCACGATCTCGCCGGTCTGTTCCTGCCAGTCGGTGATGTCGCGCCAGGTCACAACCGCTGGTGCCATCCCGCTCGAGGCGAGGCCGAGCGAGATCTCCATGAACCAGCGGTAGAGGTAGTCGAGTTCGTCTGGAAACGGCGGGCCATCGACGGTAGGCTCGGCCTTCGGCTGTCTGCCGAGCGCCTTCAGCTGCCGCGCCGCGGACTCCAGATGGTCTCGCTCGGTGGCCCCGTCATCCAGCTTCCGGTCGAGGCGGAACTCGTGCTCCGCCCACTCCAGCAGCTCGTCGACGAGGCCGGCTAGAAATTTGCCCGGTCGCTCGTGAACTCGTCCCACTGCTCGCGCAGCCACGCCATTTCGGGCGCGCCGAAGAGGTCGAGTGCGTTGGCGAGGCTGTGCGGAACCTCGATGACCGAACCATTCGTCGGATCGACCAGAAGCCAGCCAGTCGTGAGAGCGGCGAGCATCTCGTTGCCCTCGGTCTCGAGACGCTCGCTCGTCAACTTGTTCCGGTTCCGCATCCGAAGGCGGCCGTCGGTGATGGTGCGGCGCGCCTTCACGGCCGTCGTGGAATCGGACCCATAGCCTTCGATGTAGGCCTCGCGGCCATCGATGGTGCGGATGGGCTGACCGGTCACTGAGTCCCGGATGGGCATCCTGCCGATCTTGTCCGTCTCGCGCGCGAGACCACCAAACTTGCTCATGTCTATCCTCGTGGCGGATTTTGGCCTCCGGACGCCCGCCACGAACGTCCGGAGGCCGGGTTGCAGCAACCACGGCGGACCCGCGATGGGCCCGGCCGCGCTCTACCCCGTGGCGGCGGGGGTTGGATGCTCGTGGATTAGGTCGCCTGCGTGTCGACGATGCGGATGGTCGTCGCGACGATGCCAGCGCCGGATCCCTGATAGAGGAGCGCCTGGAACGGCATGGTCAGCACCTGGCCGCCCTCGCCGGATACCGCGACATCGGCATCGCCGAGCTTCACGCGCGGCAGGTGGATGGTGGCCGCCGGAGAGTCCGGTGCGCTCGTGGTCGTCAGGTAGACGAGGATCGCGATCTCGTCCTCGTCGAGGAAGTTGCCGATGAGGTCCGCGTTCTCGAAGAACGCCGTCACCTGGCCGGTGACATTGGCGCGGCCGAGGAACACTTCCGGCACGATGTTCTGGCCGACGACGGCATCCGAACTCGGCGACACGTCGAGCTGGATGCTGAGCCCCGTGACGACGCCGATGCGCGCCCCGTTCAGGTAGATGGCGCCGTTGACCGCGGCGAAAATTCCGGTGGTCGTAGCGGCCGCCGGATTGGTGAAAAACGGCGCAGCGGAGTCCTCATAGACCTCCATGTCGCGGCCCATCACCGGGATCTCGATCGTTGACATCCCCGAGGCTGGCAGGTCGATCGAGAAGCCGGCGACGCGGCATTCGGTGAACAGCCGAGCGATATCGATGTCCTCGTGGTAGACCTCGAACGCGAATTTCCGCTGCACATGCCCCGACGACGGCACATAGACCGAGCGGCCCACGGTCGCCACCGTGAAGGATGTGTCCGGCGACATGGTGTCCGGAGCCGGGAAGACGGTGACTTCGCGGTTGTTGGCGCCGCCGAACGCGAGGACGAGGAAGTTCTTGGAGTTGTTGTCGGCATCCGCCAGCGAGGAGAAGCGGATCACGTCGCCGACCCGGAACCCGAGGCTGACCGGATTGCCGGAGGCGAAGGTGACCTTCGCCGTCGAGCTGTCAGCCGAAACGGAGGTCAGGTCGGACTGGTCGGCGGTGATCGCTGCGGCATCGGTCCCGCGCAGCGCAGCCTCGATCAACTCCCAATAGGTCGCGGGGCTGAATTCGCCGCTGATCGATCCGGTGACACGGCGCGTACCGTGACGGAAGTCGGCGATCTGGCGGTCGGTGCGGACTTCCTCCGACTGGTAGGTGTCCTTGCCAAGCTTGAGCGACGTCGACACGCGACGCAGGATCTGCGCGGCGGACGCGCCGGGGTCGGCCGACGAGTCCGGCTGCGTGGTCGACGCAATCACCCCCGTCGCATACGCCTTGTAGGCAACGCGGGCCTGTACGCCTTCGGAGAGGCTCATGGTGGGGCTCCATCAAAGGGAAGCGGCGTCGTCACGACGCTGCGAAGGGGCTTGCCCAAGGCCGCTGTTGGGTGAGGGCAGTCATCCGCCGCGAGGCGGAATCCGGTCAACCGATCTGGTCGTAGAAGAGCGAGACGAGCACGCCGCAGTACCAGTAGGCCTCGACCTCGGAATCGAGGCCTGGCGGCTTGATCATTGATCCCGGTCCGCCGGGGTCCACGGTCGCGTCGAAGCAGGACATCGTCGCATCGCGGTGCGACCGGAACAGCGCCGCATATTGCTCGGCGATCGCCAAGCCGACATCCGCGCCCCAATCGAGCGGGACGAAGACGTAGGCCTCGATCTGCCCGGCATGGCGGTAGAGGTTGGCGCCCCGTCCCCCGCCAAAGCCGGCGACACGGCCCTGATCGGCAACGAAGGCCGTCCAGGCGAAGGGTTGCGGCGTGTTCGGCAGCGGGCCGCCGCTCTCACCCTGCCAGCGCAGCCCGATCACTTTGGTTGACCCGCCCTGCGAGTAGGTTGGGACGTTCGCCTCAAGGCGCGCCCGGATGCCGGCGACAACGGATGTGATCGTGGTCATGCGTGCAACTGGAAGAAGATCGCGGGGGACGGGACGGGTTGCCCAACCGCTTGGCGACGGCGGCGGCGCCGTCCGTTTGATGCGATGTAGTGCGACGGCAACCGGCCCTTGATGACGTAGGCTGGCGGCACGGTCGCGTAGCCAGATGTGATGCTGCCGATGTTCCGGAAGCGGGCGCGGACCTGGTCCGTCACCCGCTGGTAGATGTGGGGCGGCACCTGGATCACGAAGGCGCGCCCTGATTGTGTCTTCCCGACCTCGAGCCGCCGCGCGTAGGGCACGAGATTGGAGATCATGATGGTCGAGCCCGGCGTGATCTGCGCCGGAACGCCGTCAACCGGTATCCCGTCGACGAAGACCCGATGGCTGTTCCGGTATGCTCCGCTGACGACCGGGCTTGCCTTCCGCAGCGCGCTCAGCGCGAAGACGACGGCCTCGCGGAGGTAGCGGTACCGATAGACGATCGGACCCGGCAGGATGACGCTGTCGAGGTTGGCATTCCCCGGCCGATTGGCATAGGCATCGAAGTCCGGCGCGAAGCCTGAGCGGGCTGTCGCCTCCCGCATGATCCTGGCATGGCCGGCTCTCGCGACGGCAACGAGATGCTTCTTCGCGTCGGCATCCTGCTGCTGCGGCCACGCCACTGTGACCGTGCGGCGGAAGGCCTGCAGCGCTGCGGACGCCATCAGCCAGGCCACCCGGCCGGAAGATCGATGCGGACCGAACCGCGGCGAACCTCTGTCGCGATCTCTTCGCCCCGCAAGACAGGGCGCCCGGCGCTATCGAACCTGAAGCAGACGACCTCGCCGACCTCCTCGTCGGCCGTGATGCAGCCCCGGACCTCCGCGCCGTCGAGGAAGACGGTGACGCCCGGCGCCGACGCGTAGGACCGGTAGCCGGGGTCATTCTTGTCGACGGAGATTCTCATCCACCCACCTGCAGCTCATAGGCGATCAGCACGCCTCGGACCCGGCGTGTGCTGTCGTCGACCGCCTTGATCGTGAGTTCTTTCCCGCGCACGACCGCCTTGTCGGAGAGCGGGACGACCGGGAAAGCAAACAGCGCCGCCTCGAGGTCCTCGACCAGGACGATGACCTTGCGATCGCCCTGTTGGATCGAGCCGACGATCTCGTCCATCTCGTATCCGAGCACGCGGGCGCGGACTTCGGTGTCGAAGCGGGGCCGGTCAGGCCCCGTGCCGGTGTAGCGCCGGATCGAGATGGTCTCGCCACTCGCCGCGACCTGGCGGCGATAGGTCGACCGGGCCTGATCGGGACTCACCGGACCTCAGCCCTCACCGCCAGATGCGTGTTGCCAGCATATGTGCCGGTGGTGGTGAGCTTGGCGCGGAGACGGTCGCCGAGGACGTTGTCGAGCTTCCCTTCGGCGACCAGCGCGGCGAGGGCGGTGACGGCCGATGCCGCGAAGACCCCCACGGTGGCGTGGGCTTTGCGGTCGGCCTGCGCGAAGTCGAAGCGGCAGACGTCGATCCAGTTGACGCCCTGATCCAGTGAGGTTTGAACGACGAGGACGGCCGACGTGCCACCCGAACCGTAGTCGAATGCTGCCCAGAGGGTTGCCGACTGCATCCCGGCCAGGCCGGCGATGAACGCTGCCGCCGCACCGTTCCAGCTCGCCGAGGTGATGACGTGATCGGTCACCGGCCCGGTGATGGTGACGCTCCCGAGATCGAACAGGCCTGCGTTCTGCATCAGGCGATCCTCGGTCGGACGAACGGTGCGATCTTCTGCATGACCAGCGGCGGCAGCGAGCCCTCGCGTCCGACCGTGCCGACCCAGTATTCCAGCCGGCCGACACCATCGACCGTCTCCGCGCGGAGGCTGGGATCGCGTCCGCGGGATTGCCAGAACATGCCGACGAGATCGGCTGCGGCACCTTCAAGCGGAGCAGGCAGGTCGCGGCCCGTCTGCCCCGGGAGCAGATAGCCGCCGCTGTAGGCGACGACCAGCGAGTTGGAGGCGATCCAATGCCACGGAGTGCCGCTGCCTGTGAGCGCGTAAAGCGCGCCCGTCTCCGGATTGAGGCGCCATGCCGACGTCTCCTGACCCCAACCGTCGAGGATCACGCCGGCGATCGACGCCACGGGAGTCCGGTCAAGAAGGACGTAGGCGGTCGACCAGTCCATATCCCAGAAGGTTTCCGTGACGGTCTCCCGTGCGAGGCGATAGCCAACATGCGCTTCGATATCGGCGGAGGCTTCCGCGATCTTCGCCGCGAGCAGGGCGTCGTGCTCGGTCGTGGTGATGCCGAGCTCGGCCTTCACTCGATCGAGCGTCACCAGCGCGGTCGTCTCCGCCGGCACCGTAACCGTAACCAGGTGCTCCATCACGCCGCCTTCGCCAAGACCAGGGCCAGCTCGACCATCGGGAACTCCATCAGCGCCGATCCCGGAGTCGCATTCAGCACGGTGACCCCGGCGTCGAGCGCGGCTTGGTTCCAGCCCGGCATGTTCGGGTTGGCACCGAAGGCCGGAACGAAGGCGGAGCCGTAGACCGTCAGGTCGCGCGGCTTGCCGCGGTAGTCGTCGTGATGATGCTCGCGACCATCGACGAGGCGCATGTCGAAGCCGAGAAGGATCACCTCGCGGGCGCCCATGGCGATCGCCAGTGCGATCGCGGTCTGTCCCGATGATCGGCCCTGCCGGATCACCGGGGCGCCGCGCCGCGGAAAATCCGGTCGCATCTCACCCTTCACGCGCTTCACCTTCGCCGGCAAAGCGAGCTTGGCGCGGCGCGACATGCTCACGACCAGGCCCGGCCATTCCTCGACCACGCGGCGCCGCGGCACACCGTCGGCGAACACGGCGAGGTTCCGCCCGTTGTCGATATGCTCGAACCAGCCGGAGTCCGTGAAGAACAGAACATCTGCCCATGCTGCTGCGCGGCATGACGAGTTCACGACGATCGCGGGCTCGCCTCGCACCACCTCGCAGACCTCCGGCGTCAGGCTGGGACCGGAGGCGAGGACGAAGACCCGCTTGCCGTCGAAGATCGGCTCCGGCGTCCAGAAGTCTTCCTCAGGTCTCAACGGTAGTGCTCCGCAATCCAGGCGCTATCGACTTGCCATGGCTTCGGACGCCCATGGAAAAACACGATGCGCGCATGCGGCGGCGGCGCGCCGAGCTCGCGAACGCCGTCATGCTTGAACGACAGGACACCATCGGCCGCGGTCACGACCGGCATGTCCGGCCCCAGCACCATCCCGAGCCAGGCTTGGTCATGCAGCCTGAGACCCGATGCCTTCACCGCAGCCGGACTGGACTTCGGGTCGAAGCTCTCCCAGACCTCCGGCCTGGCGCCGGGCTCCATCAGGACGAAGGCACCGTTGTAGAGCCAGCCCTCGGCCCGCCCGAAAAGTGGGTCACGATAGAGGACGACCGGCTCCGGTCGCGCCACCAGCTCGTCGAGGCTGCCGACGATGATGGTGTCGAGATCGAGAAGCAGGATGCGGGAGCCGAAGAAGCCGGCTTCCCGCTTCCACATCTCCAGCTTGACGTAACAACCGCTCAGCGGGAGGAGCGACGCATCGCAGGGATGGAATCTCACCTCGGGGTCAAGCCCGGACGGATCATCGCCGACGCACCAGAAGGCGTGGGGGACCGACAGATGCCGCGCCACCATACGGCGCAGGATGTTGGCGTGCTCTGCCCTGTACCCAGCCGCGCCGCGGTAGAGATACGTCACGACGGCGAGGGTCAGCGGTCGTTCTCCGCGAGCCAACCATCAACTGCTGCGCGCACCTTCTCGACCACCCGTCGCCGCACCGGGATCTGGGCCTCGAGATCATACCCGGCAGGCATGTGGGAGTAGTCCATGTCGTTGACGTAAGCACCGTCTATCGGATCGAGGCGGATCACTTTCGGCGGTACCGGAAAGGCCGCAGCCACGTCCTCGACGGTGCGCAGCTCGGGCGCGCCAGGGAAGAGGTCGGCGAAGTCGTTCACGACCGCAGGCACCCTCATCGCGTGCTTCGCCGCGATGTAGAGCCGTGAGCCGCCGAGATACTCGCAGACCAGCAGATCCGGCCGATCACGGAGGTGAGGCGGCATCTCCGAGACGCGGCGCCGCCGCACACCACCCGACACCAGCATGACCGGCGCCTTCACGCCATCGCGAAGGACACTTTCCTCCAGCCGGCGATAGTGCCCGTTCTCCCGGTCGAACTCCTCGACATAGACCCGCTCCATCAGGTCTCGGACGGGATCGTAGAGCGGATCGTGCCAATCCCTGCGGCCTCGCCAGTCGCGAATGATCACCGCGTCACGCGCCGGATGACAGAGATTGACCACGCTCGCCGCGTCGACCTCGACGAGCCGGACTACTGGCATACGAACAGCGTCGTCCATTGGTCCTGGTGGACCGTGACGTCGGAGAAGCCAGCGTTCTTCAGCATGGCGCGCCACTCCGCCGCCGGCCTGACCCCATGGTCGTTGCGCTGCGAATCCGGGGTCGAAAGCCAGAGTGTGCCGGATCGCGATGCGGATCGGAGCGAGCCGAGGAATCCCGCATGCTCGACCGCCGGCACATGCTCGATCACCTCGATGCAGAAGATGTGGTCGAAAGGAAGCCCGGACACCGCACCAAACGCCGCGTTGATGAGCGTGATGCCGGATCTCTTACCGTGCCGGGCGAAAACGAAGTCGAAGGACTCCTCGTCCGGTTCATAGCCGACGTAACGATCGAGGGCGCCGACGATGCCGTTCTCGACCATGCGGTCGAGACCCCAGCCGATACCGAAGCCGATCTCGAGGATGAGGTACCTCGCCGCCGACCGGTCGTTGCGCTTCATCAACGCCAGCGGCACCTCGTACATCGCTTGATGGCCGGCGCTATACGGCTTGAACCGACGCCGCTTAAGCTCGCGGAACTCCTTCGCCTCAAGCATCCCAGAGCTCGCGGAACCAATCTGCGGTGATCTCATGTGGCTTGGGGCGGCCGTGAACAAAGATCACGCGCGCATCCTTGGGCGGTCCTGCGACACACTCGCCGCGGAAGCCCGCGGTCAGCCCCTGGTCGAAGGTCGCCGCGGTCGGCCTGACTTCCTCGATCCACTCCTGGTCGCCATGGAGGCGTTTCATGACCTCGTCGGCGCGGGGAGCGAAGCGGTCGTATATCTCGGTGTCGCCGGCGTCGAACGCCATGAGGCCCGACGCGAAGCGCCCGTGCGTCGGGGGCGGCACCAGCGGTGCCCGCGCGATCCGGAACCCCTCGCCGTCGAAGAATGGGTCGAGCGATTTCACGACCAGATCGGCAAGGTCGAGATAGAGGACCCGCCCGTGGAACAGGCCGGGCCTGAAGCACTCGATGATCGACCACCAGCCCGGCCAGCCATGCTGAAGTGGGATCGTCTCTACGCCCGCAATCTCGGTATCGGACAGGCAGACGAATCGGTGGTCGCCGAGATGGCTGGCGACGTTGCGGCGCAGCCGGTGAACCCAGGCCGGGGTGTAGAGAGGCCCGGAGCGCAGCACGCAGGCGACGGTCCTCAAAACGCGTAGCCGAAGAGGTCGAGATCGGCCTTGTACGCACGGGCGACCAGCGCTTGAAGCTCGTCGGTGTAGTCTTCCCGGTAGTGGGGCCGGTCTGCGTTCTGGTTGACCCGCGGCAAGGGCGGCAGGGAGAGCCCCAGGAACGCCGAGAACCGGTCCCAGTCCCAAGCCGAACTCTCGATCTTCCCGACGAACGATACCCGCCCCGCCATCCTGGACTGCAGCGCGGTGTGCGGATCGGCGTCCGGGTGGTGACAGGCTTTGCGGGCGAAGTCGCCGAAGCTCATCCCGAGCGAGTATCCGAGGTCCCGCATGTTCCTCGATCGCCGCAGCTCGGTCAGTCGGATGTGGTAGTGGAAGTTGGCCGCCAACCGGTCGAATGGATTCCTGACGAACATCGCCCGACGCCAGTCCGGGACATACCGTTCGACATCCTCTCGGGTCATGAACGGAAGGGCCGGGTTGAGGTGGAGAAGCCCGTCCGGCTCGATCCCGTAGTGGCGCATCATGGCCGATATGATCGACTGGGAGCCGACCTTCGGCGTGAGGCAGAGGACCACCCTGGATTCGGGGAGGCCGAGAAAGACTCTCGGCCTGCTCATGCTTCACTCACCATGACGAAATCCCGGTGCGGCACCTTCCCGGCTTGCCGGTAGCCGTGCTGTAAGAGAAGCGATCGCGCGGACCCGGTGTCGTCGTGCGTTTCGGAGATGATCACCACCGGACGCGACCGTCTGATGGTTGACAAGGCTCCTTCAACGACCGGCCCGGGCATGCCGTTGACCGAGAGCCAGATCAGGTCGGGCGTCAGACCGAGCTCGTCAATCGTTGTGACCTCAACGGGCCCGACGCCAAGCGCAATGCGGTGGGCACCAATGTTGTCGGCGCTCTTCACAACGGCCGCTGTAGTCCCTTCCCGGCCCAGCGCAGCATTGCGGGCGTCGATGTTCTCGAGCCCCGCAATGTTGAGCGTGAGGCACTCGAAATTCTCGGCGTCTGGCTCCAGCGTCACCACGCGCTCGAAATGCTTCGCCAACGCGACCGGGTAGACGCCGACATTCCCGCCGGCTTGCACGACCATGCCCCGCCGGCGGAGAAATGGCAGGACCAGTGGCATCGCGCGTTCGAGATTCGCGGGGATCACGCGGTGCGCGACCTCGTCCCCATCGGGCCACCACAACCCGCCGATCTGCTTCACGGGTGGGAGGCTAGGCTGTCTGCAAGCTCCGCGGCCGCCCTCTTCGATAGCGGCGCGTCGTTCACCACCGCGCCGTCGGCGGAGACCACGTTGTAGCGCCCGAAGCCAAGGTGAACGATCTGATGCTCGGGCTCAGCAAGTCCGGGATCGCTGGCCTCGACCATCTCGCCAAGCTCGGCGTCGGGCGCCATGACCGGGTCCTCCTGGCCCCCGATTTCCATCGCGGCACCGCCGTCTGGAGGCAGCAGCGGGGCCTTGGCGTGGTCGGCGATTTCGGTTGCAGTCGTCTCGGTTGCGGCCGGCGGCGCTACCGCGCCCGTGATGATGTCTCGCCGCAGCGTTTCAGCCGCAGGGGCGCTGAGCGGCTGCTCGTTGGCGACGACGCCGTTGACCTGCACATTGAAGCGACCCGGTCTGGCTGGGACAATCTTCACCGTCTCTGCGAACCGCTTCTCCGCGGGCGGCTCATTCTCTGCGCCCATGTCGGCTGGAGCCTCGACCGCGGCTCCCTCCGAAAGCCAGTAGTTGGCGGAGGCGTTGCGCATCCAGTACGCCTTTCCCTCGTGGAAAGTCGGACCGGAGCCGTCGCCGCGCGCCGGCGTCGAGGTGCGGAGAAAGAGCATCTTCTTCATCGCTGATCCCTCTGTGGCAGCGCGCGGCGGGTCTTTGGTCGTCGGACCGCTAGTCGACGATGCCCGACGGCAGCGGGTCGGACTGGAACTTCGGATCGTAGAGCGCGTAAAGCAGCGCGCCGACCTGACCCGCGGTCCCGACATCCGCGATCGCCGCCTTGAAGCAGTCGTATCCATTGGCGATGTCGAGATCCTCGGCCATGACCTCGACGATGATGATGCCGGCCTGCTCGGCGAGGTCGGAATTCGTCCAGGTGTTGGTCGAGAAGGTGTCGTTTGCCGCCGGATCGGCCGGGGTCGACTTGGTGTACTGCCCGACGGCGAGCAGATTGGTGGCGGCCTGCTTCTTCCAGACACGCTGGACCGTGAGCGGCTTCGTGGTGCCGGAGCCGGCGACGTTCAGCGCCTGGGTGAGGGTGATGACCGGATCGTTGCCCGCGACGCCAGGTTCCTTGAAGAGGATCACCGCGCAACGGCGATAGTTCTTCAGGGAGATGTAGTCGCCGTCGTTGGCGCCGGCCGCCATGTCGACGGGAAGGAAGCCCTGGCAGAGATTCACTGCCTCGGCGAGGAAGTTGTTGAACATCGACGTTCTCCGTCAGTGGGAGGTTGGGCGCCTCACGGCGCGCGATGGGAGAGAGGATTTTGGGGGGCCGGCCGCGAAGAAAGGCCGGCCCCCCCGTCAGCCCTGCCGGCCTAGTTGCGGGTGTCGAGCGCGACGGCCCAGGACCGGGTGTTCGATCCGTTCTCCGGCTGGATGGTGCTCGACCACAGCGGCTGGCCGTTGATCCGGAAGATGAACCGCAGGGCGGTGAGCGCCTGGTCGAAGTAGAGGTGGATCGACGTCGCCGTCTGCACGCCACCCGCCTTGGTGAGGGCGAGGTACTGCTGCATGTCGACCAGGATGATGTCGCCCTGCGTACCGAGGGTCGATGCGGCCTCGATCGGGATCACCGGACGACCGAGCAGCGTGCCGTACGGAGAGGCGGACAGCCCACCCGGCGGCATGTACGCCGGCACCTTGGAGGTAGCATCGGGGTCGAACGCCAGCTGGAAGAGCGCCGGCTCGATGTCCTGGTTGATGAGCCACACCGCATTGCGACGCCACGGCGCATACATCCGCGAGAACATGTTGACGATGTTGGCGTAGAGCAGCGACGCAGCTGCCTGCGACGTCTCGGCGCCGACCGAAATCAGGCTCGCGGAGTTCAGCATGCCGAGCGGCTGGCCGACGCCGGTCCCGCGGACGAAGCCGGTATTGATCGCCGCATTCATCCGGCCGGGGGCGATGGCCCGAACCAGCGAATCCAGACCGACCGCGTCCTCAAGCAGCTCGTCGGTGAGGGGCACGAGCGCGGCCAGCTTGACCAGGCGGACGCTGGTCGGCTCGATCTTGGGCTTCGATTGCCCGATGGTGCCGGCCTCGCTCTCCCAGTAGACTTGGATGCCGGCGCTGCCCCAGGGGGTCGTCTCGTCCTTGTTGATGACGAGAGCGTTCCGCTCGGTCTGGACCTGGAGGGCGCGGGACAGCAGCCCATCCTCCGCCATGACCTTGGTCATGATGCCGGCGGCGTATTCCGGCGGGACCAGAAAGCCGCCGTCGGCACCGGACGACTCGTTGCCGTAGGTCGTCGCCGCGTTGACCAGCATCTTCGACAGGTCGGTGTCGCGGTTGCGGGCGTGATCGACGACGGCGAGGGCGAACTGACCGAGGCCGCGGAAGCCATGCCGTGCGGAGTCGCGCGGGGCGGGCGGTACTCGACGATCGCTGCCCGGTTCGATGCGGTTGTTGAGGTCCGGGCTGGTCTTGCGGCCATTGCCGGGGGGCGCACGAAGCGCCTCCATGGTGCGGGCGCGCGCGATGCGACTCTGCAACTTCGGACCCTCGACCGCGATGGTCTTGACGCGAGCGTCCTCCTCGTCGGTGAGTTCGCGATCTTCGGCGGCCGCGGTCGCCTCGATCTGCTCGACCTCGGCGACCATTGCGTCGAGTTCGACCTGCAGCTCGTCTGCGGTGGGCAGGGCCATGACCGGAACGCCAGAAAGCGGCAGGCCAGCCAAGACGGTCGCGCCCATGAGGGCGCTCAAAGTGCTCTTCATTTCGGGGCTCCATCTCGGGGAGAGCGCACGTCGTCGCGACGTTCGCGGGAGTTGCCTTGCCCAAGGGCGTGGGGGCGTACCTGGTGGCGGCCAGGAATTTGGGAAACTAAGCGGCGCGCAACCCGGAGAGCACGGCGCGAAGCGCGGCGCGGCGAGGCATCAGCGCGCCGGGGATGTGCTTGTAGAGGTCAGGGTGACGGTTGAGGGTACTCTGCAGCCGGCTCACCGCCTCCCCTGCGACCGCAGCGACCTTGAGGTTCTCGACGACCTTGTCGGCGAAGCCGTTCTCGACCGCTTCCTCGCCGATGAACCAAGTCTCGTCCTTCATCCAGTCGCGGATCGTCTTCTCGTCGTTCTTGGTCCGCCTCGCATACTTCTGGACGATCTTCTCCGTGGTTCGGTCGAGAAGATCAGCCGCGCGGCGAAAGTCGTCGGCGGTGCCGTACTCCAGCATCCGCGCGTCATGGATCATGACGAAGCCGGAGTCGGAGATCAGGATCTCGTCACCAGCCATGGCGATGAACGAAGCCGCCGACGCGGCCATGCCGTCGATGTGCGCGGTGACGCCGGCCTTGTGCTCGACCAGATGCGTGTAGATCGCCTCCGCTTCTGGCACCGAGCCCCCCTCGGAGTTAATGCGGAGGTCGATGGTCGTGACCGCGCCGAGCTCCTTCAGATCCTTGGCGAACTGCCTCGCGGTGACACCGTCACCGAACCAGGACATGCCGATCGGCCCATAGAGGTAGATCTCGCCGCGCCCCGCGCGGTTGACCATGCGGTAACCGGTGGGTGCCGCGGGCGCCGAAGGTTTCTTGCCGACAGGCTTCAGCATTTTGCACATCCGTCTGGGGGAATGCCGGCGTCGTCACGACGCTGGCGGGTGAGACCTACACAAAGGCACCGAGAAGGCGCACCAGATCGCCAGTCGATGTTCGGCAGATGAGGCCGCGGACCTCGCCAATGCCGTCGACGCTGGTGGAGTTGGCCTCGATCTCGATGATTTCGAGCATCGTGGAACCGGGACGCCCCGCCAGGCCGGGCTCCCCCCGCGGCCCCGCAGGCCCTTCCGGCCCACGCTCACCGCGCTGACCCTTTGGACCGGAGGGGCCGACCGGACCTATCGGCCCGCGCTCGCCGGGCTCTCCCCTGTCGCCCTTCGGGCCCATCGGCCCGGAAGGGCCTGCGGGGCCTTCGGGCCCGACTTCACCCCGCTCGCCTTGTGCACCGGGAGGTCCCTGCACTCCTTCTGGTCCGCGTTCGCCGGTATCACCCTTTGGCCCCGGCAAACCGTCACGACCGGGCTGGCCGTCTCGTCCGGCCGCGCCTTCTGGACCGCGCTCGCCTTGCTCGCCGCGGTCGCCGGGCGGACCGGCTGGCCCAATCGGGCCGGCGGGACCCGAGTCGCCGCGCGGGCCTTCGGGTCCTTGCGGGCCAATGGCACCGGGCTCGCCCGGTTCGCCGCGCTCCCCTTTGGGCCCCTCCGGGCCGATATCACCTTGAGGCCCGGCCTCACCGCGGAGTCCGGGCTCACCGGCCTGCCCAGGTTCCCCCTGAAGCCCACGCTCACCTTGCGGACCGGCTGGCCCGGGGGCGCCTTGAGCGCCTGGCTCCCCATTGGCTCCGCGCTGGCCATCTCGTCCAGCCGGTCCCGCCGGCCCACGCTCGCCAGGAGGGCCCGAGGGGCCGATGGGCCCGACATCGCCCTTGGGGCCCCGTTCGCCATCGCGCCCGGGACGCCCCTCGGGACCACGCTCACCGGTCGACCCGGGTTGACCGTCGCGCCCAGGGATACCATCGCGGCCATCGCGGGGTGCCGGCCGCTGTTCAAGGGCAATCAGCCGCCGAGCGATATCGGTCATTCCGCGCCACACCGCAGTGAGTGGCGAAGCGTTCTTGCGCGGCGGAGGGCCGACGCTGGCGCGGTTCTCAGGGATCGACATGGGCCGGGCCGTGGCCTAGGACGCGAGCGAATTCGGCGCGCGCTCTCGCTGCCTCATCGTCCTCGACGATCGTATCATCATCATCACGCGGTGGCGGCGGGGTAGCAGACCCTGTGGTCTGCTTCGGCCCCTTGGCGATGAACTCCAGCGGCACCATCTGCTGCTGCATGACGTGGATATCGCCCTCGGCGCCGAGGGAGTTCATGTCCTCGAGCTCGCGGATCTCGTTCGGCGCGAGCGCGCCGGTGAACTGGAGCCCCTTGTAGAACTCCATCCGGCTCTTCGCGTCGCCGCGCAGCAGCGCGTTCATGTTCATCTTCGTGTAGAAGCCGAGCCGGTTCTGCACGCCGAAGAGCTTGAAGTTGGCCTCGTCCTCGAACCGCTTCACCCACGGCGAGACGCTGTCGACGACGACCTCGATCGCCTGGTGCTCGATGTTGTTGAAGGTGCTCCGCAGCAGGTGCATCACCTTGTGCGGCGGGACACCGAACCAGCGGCATGTCTCCTCGACCAGATATTGGTGGACCGAGATGAGCTGCATCTCCTCGGCGTTGAGGCCGATCGTTTCGATCTCGGTGTCGTTGTCGACGATCGCCGTCTTCCCGGACTTCGTCGGGCCCTTGTAGAGTTGGTCGAACTCCTTGCGCTGACGCTCGAGTCCCTCGGGCTTCAACTGCTTCTTGTTCCGCACGACCACCGTCGGCGTCGAGCCGTTGCCGAAGAATGCGGCGCCGAATATCTGCGCCGCTCGCGCCCAGCCTAGCGACTGAGCCGCGATCTCGACCACGCTCAGGCCGACGACATCATCACCGAACCCGCGGAGATGGAAGATGTCGCGGGGATCGAGGTCGATCCTCCCGCCGGTGTCCTGCATCACCTCGTAGTAGAGCGCACCAGCGTCGCTCCGGCAGGGCCGAACCCGGGTGGGATGAAGCGGCCACAGTGCCAGCGGGCGATCGAGACCATCACGCTCGATCTCAGCATAGCCGTTTCCATAGCGGAGCGCCCAGCTGAGGAGCGTCTCGCGGAACTGGAATGACGAGAACTCCGGGCTCACCCGCTGCCAGATGAGCCAGTCGACCGGATGCCGGCTGGCGATCTCACTGCCCTTTTCGATCTGCCGGTGGACGTGCCAGGGCAGGACGCCGACGGTCTGGGTGAGGTAGCGGACGCAGGCCCACGCTGTGGCGAGTTGGAGGACATTGTCCGGCGTGACGACGACGCCGGCGATCGTCCGGCCGATCAGGCCCGATCCGGCGCTGGGCCGCTTCGCCGGGCGGACCATTCGATCCGCGATCGTGCCGAGCCAGCCGCCGACCGCGGCACGCGCGCGATCGAGCATTAGAACGGCACCTCATCGTCGCTGAGATGCTTCCGCTCCCATCGGTCGCGCATCTCATAGAACCTCGGGTGCTTCGGATCGCGGAGGATCTCCATGTCGATCTCCTCCCCTTGCGGCTCTTCGACCACGCCATCGCCCGCGATCTGGTCGAACACGGACAGCCCAGCCGCTTCCGGATTTCGGTTCATCAACTCCGCAGCGTTGAAGAGCGCCATGAGCGGGTCGATCTTCGCGGTGCCGGAAGCCTGCTTCGTCACGATGATAGCGTTGCCGCGTTGCTCGATCCGGGCGTTGCCAACGGCCCAAGCCATGATCTCTTGAGCACCATGGACGAAAGTCTTCGCGGCAACCCGCTTCGCAACGACCTTGAGAATGGTGGTAAGCGTGTAACCCTGTCGGATCCCGACGATCTGCCCAGCAATGCCCTCCGCCGACGCGGCGAAGCCGCGTTCTTCGCTGGTGAGCTCATCGACGATGTCGCTCACGCCAACTGGATCGACGCCGATCGCGTCCTCGGTCGGGAGCAACCCCACATCGCGGATATGCTCGATGAAATCGGCGACCGCGACGATGTCGTCATTGCTGTCGTTGGGGACGACCGTCAGTGTCCCTGCCGCTTCAAAGTCCCTCAGCCGGGTGACCAAATCCAAACGGGTGTCGAGGACAATCTGATGCGCCCATGCGTGCCCCCAGCCGAGCCAGCGGCGCGTGACCTTCTCCCGACCTATGACGTAGAAACCGAGGAGGTCGTCCAGGCCTCCACCATCGATGCCAACGACCGCCACCTCTGATGCATCGAGCAGCGCTTCCAGGCTGCCAACCACCTCGACGTCGGCTGCCGTCTCCCAGAAGTCGGCACCGCTCCATCGATCGGTTCGGAGCGCGAGGCCGATCTCGACGTTGAAGTGCTGCGAGGCAAAGAGCGCGAGTTGCGCTGCGCCTGCGCGCTCGGCTGCGGCGAGCTCTCGGACCAAGAAGTCCTCTGAGACCGACCGACCGAGGTTCGGATTCACCGCCGGCCAGAGCCGCCGATCCTTCCATCCACCATCCTTCGAGACCGCGAGCGGGAGCTCGTAGAGTATCGGCAGTAGGGGAAGTTGAATGAGCCCGTCGCGAACGTCGCGGGCCTTGTTGAGCTCCGTCTTGAAGACCCCAACCGGCGGCTGCTTCGACTGGGTTGTGATGATGATCAGGAAGCCGTCTGGCCGTGCGGTCAGAGCACCGCGGATCTCGAGGAGGATGTCCGCCGCATCGCGCTTCGACGCCAGAACATGCAACTCGTCGACGAGGGTTCCGACTTGCTTGCCGCCGGTGACGACATCGGTGTCGGCCGCCTTGACCTGCAGCGCGCCACCATTCCGACGATGGGTGATCGTTCGGATGTGCTGCTGGATCTGGAATAGCGTGTCGAGTGCCGGGTCGGCCCTGATCGTACCCGCGGCCTGCTTAAACGAGATGTCAGCGACCTCTTTGGTTGGCGCGATCAACGCGTACTCAGCCTCGGGTCGCCGGTTCAGGATCAGCGCTTCCACCATGATGGCGGCCGCGCTTGAGGTCTTGGTGTTCTTCTTCGGGATGAGCCAGAAGAACTCCTGGATCATCCGCACGTTCGCAGCCGGATCGTAGGACCCGAAGATGGCCTCGACGATGGGGCGCAGCCAAGGCCCGGCTTTCTCGCCCATGGTCGGCTTGCCGATCAGGTCGGGAATCCGGAGCCGATTGAAGACCCGAAGCGCCTTGTCGGCCTCCGATCGAAACAGCGGGAGATTGGGAACGAGGCTCCTGCCGGCTAGGAGCCGGTCTGCCCAATCCGGGCAGGACGTGTCCCACATCTACTGGACGGAGTCGGTCCCCGGCACGATCGCGGACTGGAGATCATCTCCCCAGTCGGTGCCGTGACCGGCCGTTTCTGCCGCGCGTTGTGCGAGTTCCTTCTTACCGAGCGTGGCCGGTCGCTGGGGTTGCGATTCGCCCTTCGGTGGCTGATCGAATTTCGCCGAAGCCGCCGCGAGGCGGGTCGTCTCCTCAAGCTTCTTCTGGGCTGAGACGTTGCCCTTCCGCGCAGACTGCCAGAGGAGATCGAGCAGTTCTCGGCGGCGTTTGGCGGCGCCGACATCGAGTTCTCGGCGATAGTGGAGCCGTAGTGTCTCGTCGCTGACCTCAAGCGCCAGGGCGATTGTGTCGTGCGTCTCTCCGCACGAAACCATCTGCTCTACGGTGCGCCGCGTGGCTGCAGTGGGCTTATGAGCCGGCCGACCCCGACCCCGCTTGGTGCTCGGCATTAATTCGACCCGATCAGACACTCGGCCCGAATTTCCGGCGCCGGCAAAAATAATCTGCGCGTGATACCGCCCTGCGGTTCAGCCCCCTCCTAGTCCTAAGGATCCAGGTCCCCCCTCCCCTAAGCCTTGGCTTTGCTGGCTTTACGGCGGGGTGGGCGGGTGGCGGACTTGGCTTGCCGAGCTGCGGCGCCACGAATGGCGAGCGGGACCGGTCTGCGCCCCATGGCTGGGCAGGGCTGCGCGGACCAGTGCCGCGCTCGGCAGTGTGGACAGAGCGGGGCGAGCATGGGGCGTGGCGCGCCTAGCTGGGTGACGGGGCGAGTCTCATGGGATGGCCTGGCGCCTCCGCTTCTCCCGGTGAGTCTTCGCCGCGTGACACGAGGCACATCGTGCTAGGCCGTTGCTCACGTCGAGGGCGGCGCCGCCGTCCTTGAGCTCCACGATGTGGTCGGCAAACAACCGGACGCCTGAGCGCGGGCGCGCTGGGTCATGCTCCGGGTCGCGACACTGGTAGCCGTCGCGCTGCAGGACTTGGCGCCGCCACTCGCGGTGCGCGGGCGTGAGGTAGTGCGGATCGGTCTGCTTTGGTGCCGGCGGCAGCGCCGCGACTCGCCTCGAGTCGACCGTGGCG
This sequence comes from Bauldia sp., assembly GCA_026126025.1. Taxonomy (GTDB): domain Bacteria; phylum Pseudomonadota; class Alphaproteobacteria; order Rhizobiales; family Kaistiaceae; genus JADLGL01. The sequence continues at coordinate 279,057 of JAHCJZ010000002.1, forward strand.
ACACGGGGCGGCAGCAAGCGGACCATGACGCGCCTTGCCGGATCAGATCAGCGGGGACTGGGAGGGGTGGAGAGCGGCGGCCGGGTTTTTCGGCCGCATGAGTCCACCCTGCGCGCTTTTGGGCGGATATCCGGGGGATTGTCAATGGGTAGCGGTGGCCGGCGCTGGAACCACAATGCCGACCGGACGCGCGCGAGCGGCGCAATCTACCGCCTAGAGCAACTAAGTCATTTTCTCGCTTGTACTGAGCGGCAATCGTTGCTATGTTTGGATTATCGGGAGAGCCGATGCCCTGTTCCCGCAGGGTCCAACGAGACCGGAGACCACAATGGCCAACATCGCATTTGACAGTCTGGGCTACGCGCAACACCTTCGGAGCGCGGGTGTCACCAACACCCATGCCGAGGCTCATGCCGAGGCAGCCCGCAAGTACATCATGGCGGAAACCGTGACGAAAGCCGATCTCTCGGAAGCGCTGGACAAGCAGACGCTGCGGATGACGGTCCGCCTTGGCGGCATGGTGGTCGCTGGAGTCACGATTACGCTGGCGGCGCTTGCCGTTGCGGCGTCCGTCATCATCAACAGCCTCGGTTAGTCGGCCAACCGACGCAGCGCCGAACCCGTCGCGAAGACGGGTTCCACGAAGCGCCGTGCCGCTTCCCCTGTTCCCGCAGGGCAACCGGAGACCAAGCCAATGACGATCCGATTTTACTCCGGCCGCGCCTATTGCACGCGGTCCGTCGTCGACCACGACACGATCGTGCGAATCGAAGTCGCGCGCCGCACGCTCCACACCATCACGACGACGCAGGGCAAGCGCCTCCGCGTCCGGATCGTCGATGGCGTCGAGCAAGTCATGCCGCAGGGCAACCACAGCATGGCGCCCGTGATCGGCGCCGATGATCCTGAGCATATCGAGGTAGTCGAGCTGCAGCCGCGCCCGCCGAAAGCCAAGAGCGGCCCAGCCAATGACAACGCGGCGCCGGCACGATTCAGGACCGAGCGGCGCGGCGAATATGACTTCGCGGTGCTCGGTCCCAACTATCCCGATGCGTCGGGCGCGGTCCGCGGCCGGCTGACGGTCTGCACGACCGATGGTCGCGACGATGCCGACATGATCGCGGCGGCCCTGAACGCCTACGGACCTGCGCGGCTGTGGCCGCATGATCGTCTACTCGCGACTGTGGAGGGCTAAACCATGGCAACGCGCGAAGCAAAGATCGCCAGGGCCCTGGGCGTCACACCGAAAGGCTTGGAGGTGCTGGCCATGGCCGTTGCGCATGGCGGCGAGTTATGGCGCACCCACGGCACCGCCTCCGTGAGGCTGGAGGCGCAGGGCTACGTCGTCCGCCACCCCAATGCGAGCGCCGGCGTCTACGGCGGCCACCGCATCACCGACGCTGGCCGGGCGATCGTCCAGCGCGCCCGCTCAATGGGCTGGTGAACCTAGATCGAAAATCAGGGGCGATCCCCGCCCGTCGAAATCCAACGAACCGGAGACCAACCATGCCCACCTACACCGTCGAAGTCACCTACCACCTGCCGGTCTACAAGCACCGCACCGTCGAGGCGGCCGACGTCGCCGAGGCCTGCCGCCTCGCGCTCGCCGACGATAATTGGGACGACGCCGAGCGGGACTACGATTCGTCGGGTCCCGAGCGCGTCACGGGCGCCTGGCTCGGCGCTGAGGCGTATCAGGGGCCGGAGCTCGTCGGCCATGTCGGTGACGGAGCCGCGGACCAAGCGGCAGGCTCCGACCGCATCCTCCGAGACGCCGTCGAGGCGATCGTGACCGCGCATCGCGGCGACACGCCCGACGAGGACGATGCCGCGGCAATGGCCGTGCATGACATGGTCGAAATGCTGCGCGAGGCGCTGGCCGGCGAGCGAACCGTCACCCGGTCGGCGGACTCGAACGCGCTGCAACACGCACTCGCCGCGGTCCTGCCACTCGCGGTGGCCCACGTCGAGGATTGGGAATCCGGCGCCGCGGATGGGACCTATGCCGACAGCGACGCCCTGCCGGCGGCGCGTGCGGTCGTCGATGCTGCCGCCGCGCTGCTCGCCGCGGCGGACGCCCCCGCGCCCGATCCCTACGAGCTCGCCGCGCGCGCCGCGGGCTGGGATCACGGCGGCGACGCCGGCGGGTTCGTCTATCACCGGCCGACGTGGGGGAGTTGGAAGGCCGCGGCTTCATGGTCCGGCGAGGACGGCATGGAGCCCGACGGCCACGGCGAGCGCTCCGCCACATACGGGACCTGGCGGGAGTGCTGCGAGGGCGAGGGGATCGATGTGGCCGGCTACTACGAGGCCGCTGCACGAGCGGCGGGCTGGCGGACGGCGGACCTGTCTCCCGGAATGATCGTCAACGATTCCCTCGCCGGGCAGGACGGAATGGCACCTGCGGTTTGGTCGTGGAAGGCGGCGGCGGAATATCGCTCCCCGGCCTAGCGGTCATCTGACGCGTCGCAGCGGGCCCGGCATCGCGTCCAGGCCCGACACGATGCGCCAGAGCCATCCCCGCCGTTCCCGCGGCGAACTCAGAAACGGAGACCGACGATGACCTACTACCGCCGAGACATCGTGGCGCCGGCGACCCGCCGAGACGGCCTCGCCAATTTCGTGCAGATCATCATCAACCAGATCGAGGACGGCGACACCGCCAACGCGCTCCTGACCGCGGTGGACCTCCACAATGACATCGAGTCCGGCATCTATGACAACGCGATGGCCGACGCCGCCGGCTTCCATCGTCAGGCAGAGGCCTTGGCCGCAAAGCACGCCGCCGAGATCGCCCAGGAGCGTCAGATCGCGCGCGCCGAGGGTGTGCTGTCCGAGCGCCGCCGCCTGGCCGCCCTGCTGGGACTGGACGACGCGTTGTGATCGCGGGGAGGTGGCCGGGAGGTTCCCGCCTCCCGGCCCGGTGCGTATCCCGCCCGGAGACCAATCCAAACGGGGCGCGCCGTCCCGCCTATATCGACCACCTGGACAGAGGACACAACGCCGATGCCGACCAATCCCGGGACCACACCACTTGCCGACGCGCCGATACACGCCAAGGCGCTGAGGTGGCGCACCGAGGTGCTGCGGATGTCCCGCCGCCAGCTCGCGGAGTTGTCCGGCTATTCCGAGTCACGCATCCAGGAGATGGAGGCAGGATTCAAATGGGCGAGCCGCGGCCGGCGGACACCGATCGATGAGGCCTCCATCCGGCGGTATTGCATGGTGGTCGCGGCCGTCAGCCTCGGCGTTGAGTTCGATTTCGTGACGCTGTCGCTCGCGCCGACTGCGCCGGTGCGGATCACGATCGGGGTGGGCGAAAATCGATCGTCCACCCCTTGACCGACAGGCTACGATAGCCTCCGAGCACCGCAAGAGCATGGATCACTCTCGTCCTCTACCCGTCGAAAGCCTGAGTCCGTCGAAAACCCGACGCTCGCCGGCGGGAAATCGTCGCCTCATGCTTTGCTCCTTGGATGGCAGCGGGGAGGAGGAGGCACAGCAAACATGGCCCAACGGGGCACGGACTTTACGGCCTACCTCTCCCCGCATCTCACGCCGCTTCCGCGGTTGATGGTGCGATGGCCCGTCGCCACGCGACCCAGAGGTCGCGTACTAGCGCTTTCTCCATGTAGCGCTGCGCCCGGCGGTGGATGTGGCCATCGGTCATGTACTCGTCGCCCCTGCCCTTTGGCACCTTGGCCGACGGCACTATCTTCAGCCCGGCGGCAAGCGCCTTCGCCTTCTCGAACTCCTTCCGGTGCAGATAGATCTCGCGGTAAGGCCCCGCCGTTTTTACCAACACGTCGCCGATGACGAAGATGAAGGAGCGACGCCGCATCGAGTAGCCGGCGGCGATCCAGTCGGCATCGCTTAGGCCGCCTTTGCGCCAGGTCGATCCTGCGCGGATCACGCCACCTTTCTCAATCGGAGCGAGCCCGAGTCGCTTCCAGAGATGGCCCTTCTTCGGATAGACGGCGAGGTCACCGGCCTCGGCGACGATGACGCCCAATGAGCGCGCACCGAAGCCGCGGATGGCTTCGCCCCATGCCGTCCACACCGATAGCGAACGCGCCAGACGCTCCATCGCCTCCGTCGCAAGAGCCTCGATCGAGTCCCATGGTGACCGGCTGACTATGTTCGCGGAGATGATATCGCGGTGCTCGATATAAGCGGGCTCATCGACCCCGGCCGCCTTGCCCCTTGCCTCCGCCTCGCCAATCTTCACCAACGCGGCGGCCTGATCGTTGATGCGCTTCCGCTCCTCGGCCGGCAGGTCGCGACGCCAGCCGAGTTGGGTTCGCAGGTAGGAGCCCAGCGCGAGATTCATCCGCTTGCGCTGGTCCATCGCGAAGACGCGGCGTCGGTGCCAGGCACGGATCTCGGCGATGGTCGGAGTTAGGTCGCTGGTGGGGGCGCCCGAGGTTGGCAGCCATTCTGCGGCAGCTAGCGCTGCACAAACGCGCTGGCCTTCCTCGGGCGTTTGGTCGCCGGGCGGCGACGCACAATCACTGGCCTCCAACGAGGCAGAAGTAGTTTGGTCGCGGCCCGGCATCTCGTGATCACGCGGCATCGGCCACCTCCGCAGCGCGCTGGATGAAGCGCTGAAACTGCTCGGCCTTGATGAGGTCGCGCACCTTCGCCGACGGATCGGCGTTGGCGATGTGGTTCTTGATCTGGCGAAGGATCGAAGCCTCCTGGGCGTTCTCGAGCCGGAGGCTTTCGAGCTCGGCGAAAGTGACATCGCCGATGGCGCGGCCATCGCGAATGCGCCAAGTATCCAACACGGTCTTCGCCGCCCGTCGTTGCACGTCGCGCGCGGCGGCCAACTGCTCCACGGTTGGGCCAACGCGCCGTGGCGCGAACCGACCGGCACGGTCCCGGTAGGCCACCATTGCTTCGGGGCGAGATGGTCCGCGAGCGGAGGGCACGCCTGCTGGGGCCTTGCCGGCAACTGCATCTAAGCCCTCCTGCTCGCGGTTGGGTGAGGACGGGGAGGCGGGCGCCACCTGGCCTTGCGGCAACTGCACGATGGCCTCCCCGTCCTCGTCGGGTTGCCCGGCGGCGGCACCCAACCCTTGGCCTTGCGGCAAGAACACAGTGGCCGAGCCGGGCAATTTCATGTCGGCGGCGACGCCGAGCACGTAGCTCAGCGCCAGCGCCATTCTGATCTCTCGATTTGTGGCGGCGATATCGGCGAGACGCCCTGCGGCCTTCACCGGATCACCGCGCTCCGCCAGCAACGTGCTGGCTTCAGTGTAGAGCTTCGCTGAAGCCGTATCGATTCCGGCGGCCCGCATCGCTGCGGCCATTGCTGTCTCAGTCATTGTGCTTTGCCCTTTCGCTTCGAGTATGTGACGCCGCGGCGATCGGCGTGGGCGACCTTGCCCGGCGCGATGGTGCGGCGATGCGGGCCGGCGGTCTTGGCCGGGACTGGCTCGGTTTCCTCGGCCATCCAGTGCAGCGGGTGCTTGACGAGCGGCTTCCGCTCCTCATCGGCTTCACCGCTCGCTGCCGCGGCCGCGCGGCGCTCCGCCGCGGCCTGGCGACCCGCCCGCGCGAGACCTCGCCCCAGCGCAATCAGCGCTTCGCGGAGCCGGATGCCGATTGTCTCCTTTTCCCGGCGCGTCGGGGTCGGCCCGTAGAGTCGTTTCGCCGTCTCGACGATGGTGTGGCCCTCGCCGACAATGAGGTGGAGGACGGCGCCGTCCTGGTCGCCGAGGATCCTCGAGGCGAGGTTGATGATGGCGGCGCCCTCTACCTCTCGAGGCGAGAGTGGGCGGCCGACGTCGCCGCCGCCCCCGACGCGATCCGGGTTCAGCGTGCCCTGCAGCGAGGCATGGCAGGCGTCCCAGGCGTCACGATAACGATCCGCGGCGAACTGTTGGCTGACGTCGAGGTCACCGCGCCGGATCAGGAAGGTGATGGTGTCGGTCGGGCCCCGGGAGACTGGCTTCCGCCGCGCGGCCTTCGTCGCGGCTTTCGCCTTGGCCTTGTCGACGAACTTCTGCTCGGCTTGGTGGTCGCTCCACGTCTTCGCGCGGCGCGCCATCTCCCTCGTCATCAGCTCGAGCCAGAGGGCGTTGGCCTGTCGCCATGCGAGATCGTGCCCGGGCTCCCGGCACGCCGTAGCGGCGATGTTGCGATCGAGGTGGCGGCGGACCGAGCGGAGGACCGCCGGCCAATCCCACACCGGGATCTCGCGCCGGATCCGATCTGCGACTCGAGCCAGCCATCGCGTGCGCCGGGCGCCCATCACAGCAGCTCCGGCTGGGCGTTGCTGACGAAGCGGGTGAATCGGGCCTCGCGGATGACGTGCTCGCCGATGTCGGGCTGCGAGAACCGTGTCTTGAGGCCGATCAACTCGGCCTTGCCGCGCACCGTGTTGAGACGCGCCTCCATCTGACCGAGGCGATCCGCCTTCACGCGACCGCGGCTCAGCCTGATCTGCTGCTCCAGCGCCCGTTCCTCGACGTAGATCGCCATGATGGTGTCGAAGGACTCGGCGGCGCCCTTCCCGCCGTATATGTCCGGCAGAATCGGGCGGGAGTCCTCCCGCTTGTCCCCCTCCGAGTTCCGCTGCATCAGGACGATGCCGGCGCAGCCGGTGGCAAGGTTCAGCGCCTTGAGGTCGCCGAAGACCTGGTTGACGCCTTCGGCGAGACCGGACCGGCGATCGTCGAAAGTGACCCGCTTGGCGTGGTCGAGAATCCATAGGGCGCGGCGGTCACCGTGGCGACGCTTGAAGGATCGCACCATGGTGGCGATCTGGCGCGCTGTGGGGCGGAGGATACGGCGGATCTGGATCGGCAGTCGCTTCAGATCGCGGCTCGCCTGATGGACGGCGGAGAACTCCTCCTTCGAGATCCGCCCTCGGCGCAGCGCCGACGACTCGATGGACAGCATCTGCGAATTGATCTGGCGGTAGCAGTCCTCCGGCGGCTGATCGCCGGAGAGAAAGAGCACCGGGACGCCACGCTGCGCAGCGGCGACCGCCTGCTGAAGCGCGAAGCTCGTCTTTCCGCCCGCGGTGTCGGCGAGGATGCCGATCAGCCACTCATACTCGACGTCGTCCCCGGTTACGCGGCCGGCCTCCGGAATGAACCACGGGATGCCATCGCTCCGTCCCGCCGCATGAGCGCGGGAGACCTGATCCAGCATGCGCTCGATAGCGGCGTCGGTCGATCCGGCGCGATCCGATTCCAGGGTCTCCGCGATCCCGGTGACCTCCGCGATCGACTCCTCGAGGCGCGTGATCGCCGAATCGTTGCTGTCCTTCGTCGACTCCTTCAGCAGGCGGTCGCCGAGGCGCGCCATCTGGCGCCGCGCCCAGTGCTCGGAGAGGTCGTCGAGTAGATCGGCGGCGACGGCATTGTCGGCCTCCTCGACGATCAGCGTCGCGAGATAGCCCTCGGGCGAGACGCCATCCTCCTCGTCGACGGCAAGGAAGGACAGTATCGACGGCGTCACGATCTCCCGCCCGGCTTCGGCGAGGCGATGCATAACGGTGACGATGCGGCGGTGCAGCGGGCCGACAAAGATCTCTGGCCGGAACCTCGCCTTGTGCTCCCAGAAGATGTTGGGATCCCGCATCGCGGCGCCGAGCACCGCACGCTCACCCGGGATGTTCTCGAGCGCGAGCCGGGCCATCAGGCCGCCCTCCGCGTCGCCACATAGACGTCGAGGAAATCGCGCCCCAGGCTTGGCGGGTCCTGCATCACGCAGCGCCGGCCGGCCGCGGTCTCTTTCGCGACGCGCGCTTCGGCGGCGCGGCGGCCTGGCGCCGGGTCGATGACCTCGCGTCCGTCACTCCGCCTCTTGATGCGATCGCTGTCGCCGTCCGGCCACACGCGCTCCAACGGTGTTTCATGTGAAACATCGAAGTCCTGCATGAGCGACGTCGAGAGCGTGGCGACGATGGTCTCGCGTCCACCAAGAATCCCGACGATGCCGAGCCCGGTCTCGACGCCCTCGCAGGTGTTGAGGATTCCGGAGCGCGGACCGAGCCACACGCCGCCGCCGGCGCAGGGACCCTTGCCGAGCTTCGGGTTGACGACGGGCGCCTTCCCCGAGCCGTCCGGCTTCAGGAAGATGCGCCACAGGCCGCGGAACTGCCCCGTGTGGTGCTGGACGGCGCAGACCAGCGCCGGGAGGACCGGGCCATCCTTGGTGACCTCGCCGGCGTCGTTGAACGGGTAGGACAGGCCCGGGTGGCAGCGCAGCACGTTGCTGTACGGCGTGAGGTCGAAGTCGATGCCGCGGCCGCGAAGGTATGACTCCGCGACGCTGCCGATCAGCGGCCGCGCTTCCCTCCACCAGCGATATGCGGTCTCGCGAGCGGTTTCTTTTTTGCGCTCCTCGCGCTGTGCTTCGGCGGCGCGCTTGCGCTCGGATTCGGCGCGTCGCCGCCGCGCGCGCTCCTCAGCGGCCGGGTCGACCCCGGCGCTTCGCCCGTCCGGAGGCTGCTCGCCGGTGATCCACGCCACCGCGCCGACGAAATCGTAGCCCTGGACGTGCTCCACCATGGCGATGACGTCGCCGCCCTGGGCGCCGCGGCAGTTGAAGACCCGCTTCGCCGGGTTGATCGAGAAGCGATCCTTGCCGCCGCAGCTCGGGCACGGCCCGACCCACTCGCGGCCAGTCCGGCGGAGCTTCGCGCCCAGGCGCGTCGCCGCCGACAGAATGTCGACCTCGCGGGCCCGGCTCACCCAATCATCGAAGGCCGGCGTCCTCATGCCGGCACCGACGTTTCGGTCTCTTCAGGGATGATCAACAGCGCCGCGTCGAGGACCGCGCCCATGATCCCTTGCGGCGAGCCGTCCTCGTTCCGCGGCATTGCGTCCGCCATGCCCTCGATGTCGCCGCCGAACTGCAGGAGAAGTGACGCCAGGACCGCGGCCTCGTTGGCGACGATCTGGGAATCGCTGCCGGCTTTGGTTGAGGTGACGAAGATCTCGCCCAGGCGACCGTCATCGTGGAATCCGAGCGCGACCGTGTAGCGGCGCAGGTTGTGCTCGACCTCGAAGTTCAGAGCACCGCGGCGGGCGGGGAGGCGCTGGCGGTCGGTCATGCGGCGGACCCTCGCGCTGCCGCATCTCTTTTCGCCCGGCGGCGCTCGGCGGCCCGCTGGACGGCGATCTGGCTCATCTTCTCCCGGTATTCAGGATCGGCCCAACGGCGCTTCATCGCTTCCGACATGCGCTCCTTGGCCGCGCTCATCCCCGCGAGCGTCTTCGTCCGGTATTCCTCATCCTCAGCCCACTGCCGGCGCCTCAAATCCGAGTAGTATTTGCGGCGTTCCTGCGTGCCGTTTGCCCGCTGGATGCCGACCGACAACTTTGCTCGCATGACCGGATCGGACCAGCGCTCGCGATTCTGTTCCGCCAGCCGCTCACGTTCGCCCGGACGGGACCAGCGTCGCTTGTTGAATGCCGCCGCCCGCGCCTTCGCCTGTGGCGTCGCTCGCTCAGCGCGGATGCCTTCGCTCCGCCTCGCTCTCGTGTCGCCGTTCTTCCATGACCAGGCGATTCCGCACGACCGCGAACAGCATTGGCGCCTCGACTTCTTCGGTCGCTCGAATTCGCGATAGCAGTTGCGGCAGGACATGATCGCCGCGTCGAACGGCACGAGGTAGAGCGTCCGGCCGCCCTTGCGCCGCACGGCCTTGGCGCGGCCCGCAGTGTCGAGGTCGAGGAATGCCTCGCGCACGAAGCCGGGCTGCACTCCAAGCCAGATCACGACCTCCGCAACCGTCGCGCCGAGCGGTTTATCGGCAAGGATGGCGGGGAGCACCGACAGCACTTCATCGGCGAGGCTCGGCCCGCTCATGCCGCGCTCCGCTTCGACGATTCCCGGCATTGCGCGGCAATCAGCACGGCAGCGGCTCGGTCGCGGCCCTGGCCGGACTCCTCAGCAAAAGCCGTCGCCGCGCCTTGCATATCCTTAACCGCCATCAGCCCGTTCGCGATGGCGCTGTCCGGCATCTTCGCCACGTCTTTGAACGCGTCGAGCGTGAGGAGCATCACCGTGGCGCGCGCGACCAAACGATCCAGCGGGGCCTGCCGAGCCATGACGGCAATCCTCAACACGCGGCCGACAACACTCGCCCCGTGGGCGCGGTAGCTCTTTCGCAATTGGTTCACGGCCAGCACGTCGCCCGGCTTTGCCGCCCCTCGGCGCGGCGGCGAGCGCGGGATTGTTGCCCCTACCGACTTCGCCAAGGCGAGAAGGTTGCCAGCATCGTCGACGCCGGCCGCAACCTCAGCGTGGAAGATCTGGAACTCCGACATCGCCACCCGGTCGCGGTTATGCGCGACGAAGGCGCCCGCGCGGCGCTCAAGATGCGTGGCCGTCACCACCAGGACCGGGATTTCCCGAATTGCGGGGTGTGACGCCGCAGCGATGGCGGTGTGCTGCCCGTCGATGACGAACAGCCCGTCCTTCGTCTCGGCGCAAACGGGCGGTTTGAACTTGGCCCAATCCCAGCCGGACACGATCTTGCGGATCAGCTTCATCGACTTGGCCGATAGATCGCGCTGGTAGACCGGCTCGACGCGAAGATCGGTCGGCCGGACCAGCCTCGCCTTGGGCACGTCGCCCGCAATGATCGCGGGCTTCACCGAGGACGGGAGGCTCAAAGGGATTACTGCGCGAGATGGCGTCGAAGGCGGCTGAACGGCAGCGTCGGTTATCACCTTGGCCTTCGGCGCGGCCGCCACGATAGCGACAGCCGACTCGGCCTCCTCGACCTCGAAAGATCTCATCGCTGCCGCCGCCGCGGCTTCGTCCGACTTTGGCCCGTGCTTGATGAAGGCGATCGAGGCGTGGCGTGCATTCGGCTCCCAGCACAGTCCGCACGATGCACAGCACGCCGTCGCATCGGTTTGCGCTGGGCAGACGATAGCGCCGTCAGCCGTGGTCGGTTGCCGCGGCGTTTCGTCGATCACCATCGCCCCGTCTTCCCGGTACACGTCCGACGACCAGCGAATGCGGAACCTGTCGGGGTAAGCGTCCTTCAGCGACTGGATGGCCTCGCCGATCTCATCGCCGCCCCACGCCTTTGTCTTGCGATGGGTGTACCCGTAGACCGCCAGCGTCGCGTGCTCCGCCAGCATGTCGGACCAGAAGGCGACATAATCGACCGACGGAAAGTCGCCGAGCACATGCAGGCGGACCAGCAGCCCGGCGCCTCCTGTCGTCAACTCCCTGATTTCATCCTCAAGGCAGACGTAGAAATACTCAGGATCGACGATGCGATGGCGTCGCGCCATCTGCATTCCGTTGCCGTAACAGATGTCGCGAACCGAACAGTCTTCGGGGCACGTCGCGCGTTCCTCAAGGCTCAGCCCATAGAGCGCGTAGCCTTTGAATGCGCCCTTGGCGACCATCCTGCCGAGCTTCCGGTTGTTCTCGCCGGAAACCAGGAGTCGGCCCTCAAACTTCGCGTCGACGTCGACCACAGTTGAGGGGAACAGTGTCCGGTTCCCGACCAGCGCAGCGTGACCCGCCGGAAGGGCGCGCACGCCCTCGGGGTAGAGTTCCGGCTTGTCGGTGAAGCGCCGGTCCGTCATGCGGCGGCCGCATCGAATTTTGCGGATTCCAGTCCCCATGTCGCCCACCCCGGCCGACTCTCGCGGGCGAACAGTTCGGCGATGCGGACATCGGGGCCGACGTACTGCTCAACGCGGCGCCGGAACTCTTCGGGCTTTCTGCTGTGCTGGCGGACCGGGGCCAGAATGACCTCGCGGACCGCTTTGCTCGCGCGCTTGCAGTTGCCTCGGCGGGCGAGAAGACAGAACTCCGCATTCTTCCGGGTGGTGAGCCCAAGCCCGACGTGAAGGTCGGATTCCAGCGTCGGCGTCACCCGGAGTTGGCGCGCGTCGTAGGAACGCCGCAGCTTGATCCAAGTGAAGGCGACGCCGGAGTATCGGAATCCCCACGCTTCGATGACCTCGACGGCCCGCGGAAGCATTGGCCCCGTGACCCACAGAAACAGGTGGCAGTCAGGAGCGGCGAGGTCGCGGACGGGCAGCGCCTTGATCCCGTCCAGTCCCATGATCGGATAGTGCTTCTCAGGATCGCGGCGCTGCGGGAAGTTGGCTTTGTCCAGAGAGGTCCACGCACGAAATGACCACGGCGGATCGGCGACGATCGCGCCATAGGAGCCGCGTTCCAGCCCTGCGAACGGCCAATCGTTCATGCGGCCGCGCTCCGGCGAAGAGCCTCGTCCTCCGCCTGCCAGCGCCGGTAGTGCCGCTGCGCGAAAAAGAGCAGGCCACCCGCCTCCGCTGCATCTAGGTTCGGCACATGGACGGAGCGGGCCTCGAGCCGCTCCTTGCAAAGCCTCTTGGCCTCGTCGTTCTTCATCCTGCCGTTGCCGAGCACCTCGGCGCGCCAGGTCGGGACAGAGACGGTGCGGAACGGGATGCCGAACGAGGCGAGGATCGCGACGACGGCGCCGTGGATCGACCAGAGGACGTTCTGCGCGTGCAGGCTACCAGCGGCGACTTCCTCGACCTCGATCCCGAGCGGCGTCTGCTTCGCGATCTTCCGCATGCGGGGCGGCGACGACATCGGCACCTCGATCGCGGCGTAGATGATCGGAGTGGAGCGGCAGAGGTCGGCCAAGTGCCCGGCGAGCGCCGCGCACTTCTCGTGCGTCGGCGCGCCGGTCGGTGCCTGCCACGATCCAACCCGGATGCGCTCGACCTCCCGGAAAGGAGGCGACAGCGCCCAGCCGAGTCGGGTCGCCGGATCAAGGCCAAGGAGTTCGCCCATGCGCGATGGTCCCGAGCGCGCGGACTAGTGCTTGGTGGCGAAGGGGTCGGCGCCGGTCCCGGAGGTGTTCTCCGCCGTCGTCTCGTCCTTCTTCCGGTTCTTCGATCCCGGCGGACGGCCGCGCTTCTTCGGCTCGCTGGACTGCTTCGCTTCGCTCTCCGCGTTTGCCGCCTCCATCCGGCGCTGCATCGCCTCGCGAAGACGCTCCTGGCCCTTGTGCCAGCCGTCCATCCACGCGGTGGCGAGGTCGCCGGAGGAATACTGGTCCGGCGCTTGCGGATTGGCACCTTCGATCCCGGCGTCGAGGCCGTCGGCGAAGGCGCGCTCCTTGGCGTCGTCCGGCCGCGCGCCGAAGAGGTCCATCTGGAAATTGACCGGAAGCCCGAGATAGGCCGCGGTCTGGAGCCGCTTGCGCAACCCGCTCGCGACCGTCTCGTCGTCCTCGGCCGCCCTGATCTTGAGGCCGAAGTCGATCTCATTGCCGAGGTCGAAGCCGTCGGCCTTGGCCAGGCGACGGGCCGTCTTCCACCGCTCGTTCAGCTCCGCGCGCTCGTCGGCGAGAGAGCCGAGCTTCGCCATGTGGTGCTTGAACAGGACTTCGCGGTCGTCGGGGATGCGGTTGCTTCCCGCAGAGGCGGTTGAGGCATGTGCGTTCATGGGCTGGCGGCTCCTTGGGGGTTGAGGATGCGGTAGGTGGTGGCGGTGCGACTGCCCTGAGCGCCCTTGGAGGCGACCTCGATCGCGCCGCGCTTCTGGAGATCGGCGATCACGACTGTCACGCTGCCGAGCGGAATCCCGGCCTTGTCGGAGATCGCCTTGAGCGACATCTGGACGAGATCGTTCGGGCCGGCCTCTGAGCGCAGGGCCGCGAGCGCGCGGGCCTCGTCATTGCCGCGCGCGGCGCGCTGAACGTCGCGCAGCGACGACGCCGGCTCCTCCCAATCGGTCGGGACAAGGCGCTGCTCTTTGCCGTTGGCGCCGTCGAGCCGTCCCTCGCGGCGGGCGAACATCTTCACCATCGCGTCGCGGGCCCTGGGCTCTGGCACCTTGTAGAGCGAGGCGATGTCGTGGGCCGTCATGCCGAGCGCGTAGCCGCCGCGCTCCACGAGCTGGGGGAGGTCCACCGCGAGACGGTCGGCGAGTTGGTCGGCCGACGATCCCGCCGGAATGACGGCCGGCTCCGCCGCGTCGCCGTTCTTCACGAGCAGCGGGTCGCGCTTGTCGCCGCCCCAATTGGTGGCGGGCTTCGGCTTGGCCCATCCCTCGGTCTTTTTCGCCGGGCGGGATCGCTCCTGCGGCACGGGCTCTTCGAGTATCTCGCGGAGGGAGCGCTTCGGCTTTGACGGCGCATCCTCTGCAGCCGATTCCCTCGGCGCCGGATCCTGGTCCCCAGCCTCATCTTCCGGCCGCTCGGCTTGGTCATCGAACCGCGCGCCGTTGAGTGCGGCCGCCACCGGATCGGGCGCGGGCAACGGCTCGATGACCGGCGCGACCGGCGGCGCGGGAGGTTCCGGCCGGGGTACTTCCGCGAGGCGGAAGTTCTCGGGCTTGATGGCCGAAGGCGGCGAAGGCGTCTCGGGCGGCGCGTCGGCGGCCTCAAGGCGCTGGTGCCCCCAAACATCCTCCGGCGTGTCCATGAGGAGGTAGTTGTTCTCGCTCTCGGCATAGTCCTCGGCGCGCTCCTTCAGCGGGAAGGTCGCGACGCGCTGGAACCACTCCGATCCGTCGCGCCGAATGACGACATGGTGGATGCCCTCGCCTTCGGTGAGGACGAGATATTCGATGCTGCCGATGTCGGGCGGCCGCGGGTTACGCATCGAGTGCCGCCGAGAAGAGATTGTCGCGGACGACCGTCTCGAGGATCAGGACCGAGAGCGCCGACGGCGAGATGCCGCGCCGCTCCGCCTCCGCCACAAGAGCGTCCCGCGCCGGCTCCGACAGGTCGAAGGAATCGACCGTCTCGCCGCGCTCGTTGACAGCCTCGGCGGAGAAGAGAAAGCGTTCGGAGATGCGACGCCTGCGCGCGTTCATGCGGCAGCGCCCCGGGCAGCGACCGTGACGGTCCCGCGCAGCCTGTGGTGCCCGCAGTACGAGCTCGCGCCGTCCACCGCCCGGCCGCAGACCATCTTCTCCGCTAGCGGCGCGTCGTCTCACCTCGGTCGCCGAGGCGGAGATCGAAAGCGCTGCCTTCTGCGTCTCCGGGTCGAGCGCCTTCCATTCGTCGAGCGAGATATTGTGCCGCAGACGGCGGGCACGTTCCGCCTTGGCCTCCTGGTCGGTTGGGAGATCGAGGAGCACTACGCCAACCTCGCCGCCAGATGGAGATTCGGACGCCGAGCCGGCGCAGCCTCAGCCACAGCCAGCGCACCATCAGCACGGGCAGCCGCATGGTTGGCCTCGATCGCGGCGAGCACCCTGCGATCATGCGCAAGGCGCCGCTCCTCCTCCTTGACCGCCTCCTCAAGCGCCCGGCAGAGCCGGCGATAGAGGTGGAGATCAATTCTGATCTTGGTGTCGCCCCGCGCCAAGCGCTTCAGCCAGGAGCCGAGGCCGTAGCGGCGCGTCAGCGAGTACACCGCCGCTTCCTTGGTGCCGGCGGTGCGAGTGGTCAGCCTGATGGTACGCTCGGCCACGGCGCGCGCATCGGCAAGCGCGCCGGCCGGCGACATCGGACCATCAAAGTTGGACGAGAATTCAGACAACGGACGCCTCCAATTTGCGATGGATGGGGCGTCCGGCGCTGGCTCTTGGCGGAGCCGCGGGCGGGATGGACAGGTGCGTTGGCGCGCGCCGGGCCACAGGATTGGTCGTGGAGACCGCAATGGAAACGGGAATGACGGTGACCGAGGAAAGCAAACCGCGCCGCAGGGCGTGGCCCACTCCCCTCGGCCGGCCTACCATCGGCCGGTGCGCGCAACCGATGGAGACGGGAATGGAGTTGAAGCTGGCACTCACGCATGAGGCGAAGGCCGCAGGCGATTGGTTGGTGGGCCTCGAATTCGCACTCGGCGCCGCCATCAAAGCCTTTGCGATAGGCTTGGCCGCGCAGGACCCGAAAATAGCGGCCGTCATTTGCAGCGACCTTTCGGGCGAGCTTGGCAGGTACAGCGGCGGTGCCGCCGACGGCCCCGGCCAGGCGACGACACGCCGACTTGCCGCAATTGCCGCCGAATACGCTCAAGCCGCTCGGCAGCGGATTCCGGGGATGCAATAGCCGCTGCGGCCATCGCATCGGCCGCCAACCTAGCCATGGCAAAGCGAGCCTCGGCCTCGGTGAGGAACCCGGCCTCAAGACCCGCAGCGTAGTAGTCGGCCCGCGTCATGCCGCGGCACCGGCGGGGGCGGGGGATTCCTTCGGGGCTAGCGTCCCACCCTCGTCAAGCACCTTGCGAGCGTGCGTTTCGAGGAGCTTGCGGACGGGGCCTGTGATTGGTGAACCGCGCTCGGCACGGGAAACTGTCGCCTGATCACAGCCGAGTTCCTCGGCAAGTCTCTCCTGGGACCAGCGGAAATGCGCCCGAATGGCCTTCACCACGGTCGCATCAATGATCGGTAGCGGCGCGTTCATGCCCGTATCTATGCGCAACGCATTGGCTGCTGTCAATGCCACGCGCATAGGTGGCCGATGCAATGTGCATCGGATGGAACCGCACGAGCGCCTGAAACAGTCGAGGATAGCCGCCGGACACCCCAGCGGGAGCGCCGCGGCGCGCGCTCTTGGCATCCCCGAGCCGACCTACCTGGCGCATGAAAATGGGTCGCGGGATTTTCGCTCAGACCCCGACGCCGTGGAACTGTACGCGCGCCGATTCGCCACCTCGACCGAGTGGCTGGTCTACGGGCGAAAGCCGCTGCCGAAAGGTCGGCCGGCGCTCGTCCCGCTCGTCGGCTATGTCGGCGCCGGGGCGATGGCGCACTTCTACGGGACCGCCGACAACCCCAACGAATTTGTGGACGCGCCGGAAGGAGCCACCGACAAGACCGTGGCTGTGGAGATCCGAGGCGACAGCATGGGCGAGCTGTTCGACCGCTGGATCGTCTATTACGACGACATCCGCTCGCCGGTGACGCCAGATTTGCTGGGGAAGATTTGCGTCGTTGCCTTGGCCGACGATCGCGTGCTGGTCAAGCGTATCAAGCAGAGCCGCACCGAAGGGCTATACCACCTGCTTTCGGCCAACGGCGAGCCAATCCTGGACGTAGCGATTCTATGGGCCGCGAAGGTCCGCCACATCGGGCAGAGGTGAAAAACCTGAAGGGGGAATAGCGATGCGCTGGAAAGCAACTACCACAACACATCTGACCGGCGTTGGTGTCGTCGGCGCAATCCTGATGATAGCCGGGCCGACTGCGGCGATACTGCTCTCTGAGCGGCTGGTCGATGTCATGGCCCAGAACTACTTCACACTCCGCCCGCCGAACCTTTTCATCTATCGCGCCGGCATCTGGGCGAGCGGCGCCGCATCGATCATCGGATTAGTGATGGTCCTTATCGGGCGCCGGCAGAAGTTCGCGGTCGTCGATCAATCGGAACCGGACTTTGCGACGTTCGGCACCCCAGTCGATCAGTCCTGGCCGGCGCCGGAGGAACAGTCGCGGACGATAGCCTGATCGTCCGCGCGCGCGTGCGGATTGCTCCATCTGAACCTCAGAGTCCTTGAAGAACCTCTGTTTTTGCAATGATGTAGTGTTTCCAGAAGATGACCCTGAGTAGGGAGAGGAGCCGGAAAAGACCCCCTACCCCCATGGCCTTTTTGACCATGAAGGCAGGAGATCGTTTCCCGCCGATATGACCCGTCGGTCGGTCGTATCGCCGGAAGGGCGCCTCTCGGCAGACCCGTCCTCAGTTCTCCCGGCCTCACCGTAGGACTTTCGACCCCCGCGAGCGCGCGCCGTGCCGGGGGAGCGTGGCGCGCTTTTGCTCCCCCATGCATAGCGCGTCAAATTTCTATGCGCAACGCATTGACAGCGATTATGCGATCTGCATAGATAGTGCATCGCCCCCGGGACGGAGACCCCGCCGATGCACTCACCCCTCGCCCACGTCCTGCCGATGGACGCCGCTCCCGGCGACGGGACCGTCGTCAACGCCATCACCCGGGACGGATCGCGAATCGTGCGCGTCGAGCGGATGGACGGCCGGTTCGTCGGCCCGGACCGCGACTACCGGCCGGACGAGCTGTTCGGCTTCCTCGTTCCGTCACCGGAGGCGGAGGAGCGGGAGCGAATCACGGACGACCATTTCGACGAGTACGACGCCGACCGCAGCCTCGGCCATGAGGTCGACGCATGACCGGACACCGCGACTACGACCTCACCGACGCCAGCGTGGTCCGCAACGGCGACCCGTTCGACATGCCCTCCCAGCCGCAGCCCGGCGAGGACGACGAGCGCGAGCTGATCTACCGCGACCTGCAGGAGGCGACGGCCGACCTAGAGCGGCTGCGGCAGGCGGCGCGGGCTGTTGTCGAAGCCGCTGCCACCGGCTCCACGGCCCTTCTCCACCACGCCATTTCCACCCTCAAGGAGGCCCTGTGATGATCAAGTTCGACGTGCTTTCGCGCTGGGCCGGCGCGGTGAAATTCACAGCCGAGATCGACTGCGCTGAGGACGCTCCGCGGAGCATCAAACTCGGGCTGGCGATCCGCTGGGGGCTCAAGGCGAAGGCCGACCTCAGCGGTGCCGACCTCCGCGGTGCCGACCTCAGCGGTGCCAACCTCCGCGGTGCCTACCTCAGCGATGCCGACCTCCGCGGTGCCAACCTCAGCGGGGCCGACCTCAGCGGTGCCGACCTCAGCGGTGCCAACCTCAGCGGGGCCGACCTCAGCGGTGCCAACCTCAGCGGTGCCAACCTCAGCGATGCCTACCTCAGCGATGCCGACCTCCGCGGTGCCAACCTCAGCGGTGCCAACCTCAGCGGTGCCAACCTCTGCGGTGCTCCGGTGGTCCCGAATATCGACGCGGCAATTCTCGCCGCGGTCGAGACGCCCGGCAACGACCTCTACATGGGGTTGTGGCACTCCTGCGAAACCACTCACTGCCGCGCCGGCTGGGCGATCCATTTGGCGGGCGAGGCCGGCTACGCGCTGGAGGCCAAGGTTGGCCCCGCAGCGGCAGGCGCGCTGATCTACCACGCCTCGACCCCTGACGCGCCGATCCCGGATTTTTACGCCAGCAACGATGCCGCGCTGGCGGACCTCCGCGCGCGCGCAGCTGCTGCGGCCGAGGCGGGCACATGACCCGCGCCACCGCCCTCCACACCATCGCGTCCCTTGCCGCTGTCCTGCTGTGGATCGGGGCGTTCGTTTTGATCGGGAGCGCAGCATGAGCAAGGCACGCAAGAGGGCGGCGCTGCCCGACGTGAAGATCGGCGACTACGTCCTGATCGGCTCCACCTCGGCGTCGTTCCCCGGCAACTGGAGCACCGGCCTCGTGCTGTGGGTCGGCAAGGGGGACGTGCTTATCGAGCGGGCCAACCAAAATGGCGGCACGTGGCGCGAGGTCGATAGCATCCTGCATGTCCGCGCCCACGGCACATTGGAGCATTGCTGGGAAGCCCAGCGCAGGGCGGGCGAGGTTGTCCGCGACCTGATCCGGGCTGCCCATGAGGCTGAAAGCGCGCTCGTCTCTGCACGAGACAAGGTTTGGAACAAGCTGGACGAATTCGCCTCCGGACTGGCGATCACCATGCCCGACTTCGCCGCTATCGAGGACGAGCGGAAGTCGTTCGGACCGATTGCTGATCAGGAGGACGCGGAAGCGCAGAGGCGCGTGCGCGCCGCAGGCATCCCGACCGACATGGCCCGCGTCCGTGGTGAGACCAGCGAGGGGAGCGGGACATGAGCGACATCCCGATTGTGTCGGATCATGCTCTCGTCCGCTTCATCGAGCGCATCAAGGGCGTCAGCCTCGACCAATACCGCGACGAAATACTCGGGCTGCTCCGCGAAGGTCGTCCCAATCCGATCCCCGATCACGGGCACGACGACGGCATTCTATTTGTCATTGAGAATGAATCCGCGCCGCCTGTGGTGGTGACGGTGCTCTCGCCGGGGATGAGGCCGCGGAGGCCGGGAGCGAAGAGACGGCTGTGGTTCACCACGCGAACTCTCGTCCACATCCCCACGACGGAAAAAGGGCTGACGGCCACACCCGCCGCCCGCTCCGCCAACCCGGAGGAGCGGTAGATGCTCCTCACCCTCCTCCTCACCGCCGGGGTGATCGCACTGTCTGCCGGCGCCGCGATGGCGCTGTCGCGGGCGGTCCATGGACGGCGTCATCATGGGTGATCGGCGCGAATGGAGCCCTGAGGAGGACTATCCCCGCCGCGCCCGCGGTCACGCCGCCGCGGTCGACCGCATCCTCGAGGACGCGAGCAACGTCGTCCCGATGCACGGCAGGCGCTTCCAGGACATGCGGACCAAGTTTGCCGGCGTGACTGATGCCGTCGGCTGGTACTCCGAGGGCGATCGCGTTGGGCTGCTGGAGGGCGTTCACGCCCCGCCGGTGGACGCCACCGGCGACAAGTTCATCGACCAGTACCTCTGCGACGTGTTCGCGGCGCTGACGAAGATGCCGTGGGCGACGACGCGCATCGGCCACCTCCAGACCAAGGCCCGGGACAACCGACACGCCGCGAAGGCGTGCCGCGAGAGCGCCGCCAAGGGCGGGGAGCACGCGGCGATGTTCGCCGGCGCCGCCGAGGATCACGACCGGCTGGCGGACGTGCTGGAGCGCTGGGCCGACGCTTTCCACGCGGCCGCGACCGCCCCGCCGCCGAGCGCGGCCTGAACCACACCGAGAGGGACCGCCACCCGATGAGCATGGAAACCGGCTATGTCGTCGCCATCAAAGGCTGGGTGGCGGCCGACCCGCAGAACCTCGACCAGCACGCCGCCGCGATCGCCGCGCTGCAGAAGGCCAAGGCTGGCGACTTCACCGACCTCCACAAGATCATGGTGGTCGAGAGCAGCGCGATCGTCGCGCGCAGCCGGCGGACGAAAGCGCCGGCGGATGCGCCCGACAGCGCGCAAGACGACCTTCTCTCGACCGGCCTCCCCGCCGTCGCCGACCAGGCGCACGCGTGATGGCCGGCGAGCAGGCGGCGTTCTGGGTCGTGTGGAACCCGTCCGGGTGGAATCCCACCGTGCGGCACGAGACGTTCACCGCGGCCGACCAGGAAGCGCGCCGACTTGCGGCGGCGAACCCGCGGCACTCGTTCTTCGTGCTGCGCGCAGTGTCGGTCTCCACGCTCCGCGATCCGGTCGACACCACGCTGCTGCTGGTTCCCGACGATGGGCTGCCATTCTGATGGACCTCCCCGAGCTCACCCGCGAACTGGACCCGGCCGAACTCGACGAGCGCGTCGAGACGCTGGCGATCGGCATCTACGGGCGATTCCGCCGGGCGATCGACATTGGCGAGACGCCTGAGCGCATGTGGGGCCGCGCGAGACCCGTCGTCCAGGATTGCTTTCGAGCCGAAGCCGCGGATGGTCTCGCGGCGCTGGAGCGCGCGGGATGGAGGATCGAACGGTGATCCAGCCCCGCACCCTCGCGCCCGGCGAGATCATTACCGAAGCCGGCGTCTACTTCGGCCTCGACGAGAATACCTATCACCGCTCGCCGTGGCTCGGCTCCACCGACATTCGCCGCCTCCGCCGCTCCGCCCCGGACTTCTGGTGGCATTCATGGATGAACCCCGCCCGGCCAGAAGACAGGCCGACCGAGGCACTGATCTTCGGCCGCGCTGTGCATCGCCGCGTGCTGGAGGGCGCCGCGGCGTTCGAGCGTCGCTACGCGCCGGCGGAGTACCCCGGGAACATCAAGGCGGGGAAGGACGAGCGCGCCGAGATCGAGGCAAGCGGACGCATCGCGCTCCGCCGCGCCGACTACGATCGGATCTCAATCGCCGGTTCGATGATCGCGCTCAATCCCAATCTCGCCGACGCGTTCTCGGGGGGCGCGGCCGAGGTTAGCGTGTTCTGGCATCAGGACGGCGTCCCGATGAAGTGCCGGTTCGACTACCTCAAGCTCCGCGCCATCGCGGACCTGAAGTCGATCCGCAATAGCCGCGAGATCGACTTCGTCGAGGCGTGCAAGCGCCGCGCTGGTGACAGCCGGTTCGATATCCAGGCCCGGCACTACAGCAACGGCCGTCGCGCCATGGGGGCGCTGGTGCGCGATGGCCGGGTCGCCGGCGAGCACGATGCCGATTGGCTCAGCCGAGTGATCAGCGTGACGGCCTTCGCCTTCGTGTTCGTGTTCTGGCAGGCGGAGGACGCGCCGATCACCTGGGCATACCAACTCTCCCCCGAGAACCCGATCCTCACCAAAGGCCAGGACGCCATCGACCGCGCCGTTGAGCGCTTCCGATCCTTCTCGGAGCGCTTCGGACCTGACGAGGCGTGGGTGCTCGCCGAACCGATCAACGAAATGGACGAAAGCGACCTGCCGCCGTGGTGGGACCGCGCCGCGTGAACTGGAGACCGTGATGAACAAGCGCGCCGAAGCCAAGACTGCCACCGCCGAGATCGTCGACGAGGCCGACATTCTGCCGCCGGCGATCAGCGCCGACGAGGTTGACGCGTCCCTCGCCGTCGGCCTGACGCGCGCCGAGATCGATACGCAGATCGCGACGGCGCGGCGGTTCCCGCGCGAGCTGACTGACGTGCGCAACCGGCTCCTGACCTACGTCACCCTCGACGAGGAGACGGCCGAGGAGTGCATGTACGCGCTCCCCCGCGGCGGCAAGCCGATCAAAGGGCCGAGCATCCGGTTCGCCGAGGCGCTGAAGGCGTCGTTTGGCAACTGCAGGGTGGCGGCGCGGATCGTCCATGTGGACCGGGTCGAGAAGGTCGTCATCGCCGAAGGCATTTTCCACGACCTCGAGACCAACGCCGCCAGCAAGGCCGAGGTCCGGCGCCGAATCGTCGACAAGCACAACCGGCTGTTCTCGAACGACATGATCATCGTTACCGGGAACGCCGCGTGCTCGATCGCGCTCCGCAACGCGATCCTGTCCGGCGTCCCCAAGCCGGTGTGGCGGAAGGCTTACGACGCCGTCCAGCGCGTGATCGCCGGCGACCAGATCACCCTCAGCGAAAATCGGGAGAAGGCCGTCAGCGCATTCGCGCGCTTCGGCGTCACGCCGGCGCAGGTGTTCGAGTCGCTCGGCCTGGCGAGCGAGATCGACATCACGCTGGATCATATCCCGGTGTTGCGCGGCATGTACGCCGCGCTGAAGAACGGGGAGTCCACCGTCGAGGAGATGTTCGCGCCAGCGTCGAAGGCCGCGGGCCATGCGACCGTGGCGAACCCACTCTCCGACGAGACCGTCGACCCGGAGACCGGAGAAATCCAGTCGACGGGCGAGACGGCCAAACCGTCACCCGCCAGCGACGCTCCTGCGGGCGGCGCGGGCGATTCCACTGCCAACCCACAAACTGATGAAAGGCTTGCTCTTGGGGCGGCTCAGGCCGCGGTGGTTACGGAAACCGATGCGGTCGCGCAGGAGACCGCTCCCCCTCCACCCAATTCCAACGCCGCCGAGTCCTCCCCGGCGGCTGGTGACGCTGCTCCTCCGTCCGCGGCGTCACCGGGGCCGG
Organism: Bauldia sp.; assembly: GCA_026126025.1. Lineage (GTDB taxonomy): Bacteria > Pseudomonadota > Alphaproteobacteria > Rhizobiales > Kaistiaceae > JADLGL01. The sequence continues at coordinate 302,440 of JAHCJZ010000002.1, forward strand.
CCGATCTCCTTCCGTCGGCCGGCTCTTCTCCCGCGCCCGCGCCTGCCGAGGACAAGATCGGTGAGTTGACCAAGATCGAGGGCGAGATCGTCCGCACGCACCACATGCGGCTGGCGACGCTCCTCGACTCCACCGAGATCACCCGCTTCGGCGACCACGCGATCCGCGACCACAAGGCGAAGCCGGGCTCAGCTCTCTTCAAGGCCCTTGCCTTCGTCAGCGGCCAGCATGTCCGTCGGGCGAAAGGCAAAGAGGAGACCGAGGTCGTCGACCGTACCGTCGAGCGGATGCTGATGCGGGCGACGAAGCAGGTCGACGATATGTTCGCGGGGGCGCAGTGAAGCACCCCATTCCCGAGGATCAGGCCGCATTCCCGCGCTGGGCCCGCCGCGCGCTGGTCGCACTTGCCGTCGTCATCCTGGCCGGCGCCGTCTGGCTCTTGGTCGGCGGAATCGCAGCGGCGATCGTCGGAGGGTTCCGGTAGATGGCCCGATATCGCGTGTCCGTCCGCATCACCAAGAACGCCGACGTCTACGTCACCGCCGGCGACGAGCAGGCCGCCCAGGAGCTCGCCGTCGAGAAGGCGATGGGCTGGGACGGAGTCGTCGAGGCCGAGGCAGTCGACTGCGAGCGGGATTTCGGAGGGCTGCGGGGATGAGGGTGCTCGTCGCCTGCGAATACTCCGGCCGAGTCCGCGACGCCTTCATCGCCGTCGGGCATGACGCGCTCTCATGCGACTTTCTCGCGACCGAGTCTCCCGGTCCGCACTACCAGGGCGATGTGCGCGACATTCTCGGCGACGGCTGGGACCTTATGATCGCCCACCCACCATGCACCTACCTCACGGTGGCCGGCCTCTTCCGCAACAAGGGCAACCCAGAGCGCGCCGCTAAGACCGAGGAGGCGCTCGAGTTCGTTCGGGTCCTCCTCGCCGCGCCGATCCAACGGAAGGCGCTGGAGAACCCCGTCGGCTGCATCAGCAGCCGCATCCGCAAACCGAACCAGATCATCCAGCCCTTTCAGTTCGGCGAGGACGCCAGCAAGGCGACGTGCCTCTGGCTTGAAGGACTAGGGCCGCTGCCGATCGACCCAACCGCTCGTAGGGGGGGGGCGCATGGTCGAGTGGCCCCGCGGAAGCGGTAAGATGGTTGAGCGCTGGTCGAACCAAACCGACAGTGGTCAGAACCGGCTGCCGCCGTCCGAGCACCGGTGGAAGGACCGGAGCCGCACCTACCCCGCGATTGCGACAGCGTTCGCGCGCCATTGGGGCGTTGCCGGCGCCGCCGAGGCCGGCCTTTTCTCGAGGCTCGACGCGGCATGAGCTCGCTCTCCCAAGGCGCCCTGATCCGCGTGCTGATCCGGCAAGGGGCGACGATCCCGTGCGGCCGCTGCCGAAAGCCGCTGACGGTCGACGATGCCGTGGAGCGCGAGCATCCGATCCCGAAGGGCATCGGCGGCGCTGACGACGAGAGCAACGCCATCATCAGTCACAAGCACCAGTGCCACCGGCCGCACACCACCGGGCGGAAGTTCGGCGCCGAGAAGACGGTCACCACCGCGAACAGCGACATCGGGAAGATCGCGAAGGTTCGCCGGCTGACGAAGGCGCAGGAGGAGTCCCGCCGGCGGATGCTGGCCCGGGATCAGGGCGAGGAGCGCCCGCGCTCGAAATGGCCGAAGCAGAAGATGCGCTGGCGGAACTCGTTTGCGAGGGGGAAGTGATGGCGACCATGACGAAAGGCGAGCGCGACTACCTTCTGCGGCTCGTCAAAAAGCGCGAAGCCGTTCTGAAGAAGGCGGCCGAACAGCGCTCCGCGCAGCTCCTCGCCGACTTCGAGGCGCAGTCCGCGACAATCTATTCGTTCGACGATGACGCGGTTTGGAAGACCGCCTTCGCCCAAGCTAAGGAAGCCCTGGCGGCCGCACAGGCGGAGATCGAGAAGCGCTGCCGGGCGCTCGGCATCCCGCCGGAGTTCGCGCCGGGCATCAACATGTTCTGGCATGGACGCGGCCAGAACGCGGTGAAGGAACGGCAGGCCGAATTGCGCCGAGCCGCCAAGGCGAAGATCGAGTCGATCGAGCGCGCCGCGCTCACCAAGATCGAGCACATGAGCCTGGAGGCGCAGACGAACATTCTCGCGTCCGGGCTCGATAGCGACGCTGCAAAGCAGTTCCTCGCCAACATGCCCGCCATCTCGACGCTGATGCCGGAGGTTTCAGCCGCCGACGTTCAGGCGATCGTCGATCACAAGCGATCACTCCGCGCCCGCAACGAAATACACTTGGTGGAATAGGCAATGCCGAAGCGCAGTTTCCCGAAGCGGAGGAAGGCCCGTGGCTGAGGCATTTCCTCTCGCTTGGCCGGCGGGTTGGCCGCGCACGCGTCGCCGGCAGCGCGCGCGTTTCGACACGACCATTGCAAAGGCACGCGATGAACTAAGCGCAGAGATCGTTCGCCTTGGCGGTCGCTACCCGGTGCTGTCGAGCAATCTTGAGCTGAGGCTGAACGGGCTGCCCCGCTCCTCTCAGCGGGAACCGGACGACCCCGGCGTCGCCGTCTATTTCGAGCGCGGCGGTAAGCAGATGGTGTTCGCCTGCGACCGATGGGACCGGGCGCAAGACAACATCCGCGCGATCACGAAGACCATAGAGGCCATTCGCGGCATTGAGCGCTGGGGCGCGTCGGAGTTGATGGAGCGGGCGTTCTCCGCCTTCTCCGCCCTGCCGCCGCCACGCTCGCCTTGGGACATCCTCGGCGTGCCGCGCGGGTCGTCAGCCGAGGCCGTGAAGGCGGCATTCCGCGCCAAGGCCGCAGCCGCCCATCCCGACACGGGCGGCTCGACGGCGGCGATGGCTGAGCTGAACGCAGCCCGCGATGCCGCGCTCAGGGAGATCAGCTCGTGACCGCCGAGCATCGCCCCTATCCGCCGACCCCTGTGGTTGTCGGGGACGACGACCGCCTGACGCTGGCGGAGGCGTGCGACATCCTTTTCCGTGGCAAGATCACGCCGGCCTCGCTGCGTGCCGAGCACCGGCGCGGGCGTCTTGTCATCACGCGGATCGGCCGGACCGACTTCGTCACCCCCGCCGCGATCCGGGAAATGGAGCAGCTATGCCGCGTCCCCGCAAACCAGCCCGTCTCTGGCTCGAGCCCGCCCGCTACCGGGACGGCCAACTCGTCGCCAAGTCCGTCTGGTACATCCTCGATGGAGGAAAGAAGCGCAGCACGGGATGCGTTGTTGGCGAAATTGGCGCTGCGGAAGAAGCGCTCACAGCGTACATCCAAGCCCGCAAGGCAGAGCGTCCCGTCCCGCGAGAGCGGAACCGTCGTGCAGATGAGATCGCGGTAGCCGACGTGCTCGACATCTACGCCACCGACGTCGTCCCCAACCACGCCGACTCCGATGAGACCGACGCGCGGATCGGCCGGCTCACTGGGTTCTTCGGGACAAAGCTTCTTTCGGAGATCGACGACGCCCTGTGTCAGGACTACGTCAAGCACCGCGGCGGCAAGCCGGTTGCACGCCGGGAGCTGGAAGACCTCCGCGCGGCGGTCAATCACCATCGCAAGCGTGGCTATTGCCGCGAGACGATCACGGTGACGCTGCCGGCTAAGGCCCCTCCCCGCGATCGCTGGCTGACGCGGTCGGAGATCGCCAAGCTGGTGTGGTCGGCATGGCGGCACCGCGAGAAGCAGAATCTCCGCGCCACGGACCGCTACACCCGGCGGCACATCGCCCGCTTCATCCTGGTCGCGCTTTATAGCGGCGGCACGCGCGCCGGAGCCGTGACCGGGGCTGCTCTGGAGCCGATCGAGGGGCGCGGGTTCGTGGATCTGGAGCACGGCGTCTTCTACCGCCGCCCCGCACGAACCGCCGAGACGAAGAAGCGCCGCCCGCCGGTCAGACTCCCCGATCGCCTTCTCGCTCACCTCCGCCGATGGAAGGAGAAGGGACAGAAGTTCGCCGTCGAGTGGAACGGGCGGCCCGTCGACCGGCTAAACAAGGCCTTCAACGCCGTGGTGAAGGATGCCGGTCTCGGCCGCGAGGTCACCCCGCACGTCCTCCGCCACACGGCCGCGACCTGGCTGATGCAGCAGGCGGTGCCGACGCACGAGGCGGCGGGATTCGCCGGCATGTCCGTCGAGACCATGGAACGGGTCTACGCGCACCACCACCCCGACTTCCAGTCCAACGCGACCGGTGCCTTCGACCGGCCGCACGCCAAGGCCCCGAGAACGAACGTCGTCCGCCTGAAGACCGCCTGACGAACACCCCGAATGAAACTCGGCAGAAAACGAATGATTGACGTGAACAGAATGGCATTCGTTCGCATGACCGGCACCGAAAAGCGCAGGTTTCCTGCGGTCCTCTCCGTGGTCGAACACGTTCGGGACGTGGGGGCCGCAGGTTCAAATCCTGCCACTCCGACCATTCTCCCGCCGCGTTCCCGATCAGCGGCGAAGCCTTGAATCGAGCGCGCGCAGGAATTCGGTGATGCGGCGCGCATTGCTGCCGAAATCATGGTCGAAGACCCGGCTCGCGGAGCGCATGTCGACCACCGCGCCGCTCCCGGCCGGCCGCATCCGGATCACCACGTCCTCCTCGAAGCCCACGAAGCCGGTCCGCGCCACCGCTTCCACGATTCCGTCGACGCCGGGCGGGGCACTTTCCGAAGGCTGCGGCTCTTCCGCCGCCGGTGCTTCGCCATCGGCGGCGGGGGTCAGGCGATCGTCGCCGGCGCCCTGGCCCTGGATCGGCGCCACCGCGCGCGTCACGACCCATTCGCGCGCGCCGAGGAGGGCCATCACCGCCGCAAAGACCTCATCCGCCTCTGTGGCGTAGTGTCGCGTCGTCACCTGCGGATAGGCGTCCGCCTGCAGGGCGGCCTGCGACGGGCCGGGCGCGCGGCGGGAGGGAGCGTCCGCGAAGAGCGGCGGATCGGCGAGATCGGTCGCGATGTCGGAGAGCGCCGGCAGCGTCGTCACCCGCCAGATCAGGGCGCCGGGATAGGCGAGAACGGCGATGCCGAGCAGCAGCCCCGCAATGGCCGGCCGGAATCCGGCGCGGCCGTCGCGCCAGATGCCGCGAAGGCCGGCGACGGCCATGACGACGGCGCCGAGCGCGAGCACAAAGCCGATCGCGAGGAGGCCGAGCGCCGTGGCGGCCGGGAAGGCCGCGGAGCGATGGCCGACCGCCGCGGCAAGGAGAACGACGACCGCGACGAGCGCGCTGCGGGCACTCCACCGGGCGAGGCGGGACACCCTTTGTCGAAGCTGGCCCCGCATGCGCTCCCCATGATGCGCCGAAGCCTCAGTCAGGCTCCGTTCATGTGAGTTTCGTCAATCTTTGCCGCGCATTGTGAAGGCAAACATGATTCAGCCGCAATGCGTTACGAGAACGCGCGCCCAGCCGGCCCCAAGGCCGCCCAAACAGAAGCAAGTCCGATGAACAGGAAGCCGATCGACCGCCCGTTTCGATCCCGCGAGGAGGTCGAGATGGAGCAGGCGCTTCGCGAGCAGTACCGACAGATCGCCATCGAGGATGTCGTCGAGGCCCTTCCGGTGGTGAAGAGCCGGGAAGCGACCACGGTCCCTTCCGACTGATCCTCGCCTTCCGGTGATCCGGGCGCGGCGATATCGTCGCGGCCATGGATCGCCCGCCCCAACTCCCGCAGATCGCCGTCAGCGTCGTTCTTCGCCATGAGGGACGGCTTCTCCTGGTGCGGCGCGGCAAGCCGCCGGACGAGGGACGCTGGTCGCTCCCCGGCGGCCGCGTCCGCTTCGGCGAGCGGCTGGCCGATGCCGCCGCGCGCGAGCTGCGCGAGGAGACCGGCGTCACGGCGCGGATCGGCCGGCTCATCGGACCGTTCGAGGTTCTGCGCGACGGCACCGGGCATGAGCCGCCGGCGCATTTCGTCGTCGTCACCTTTGCCGCGCATGATCCGGAGGGATCCGTCCAGGCCGGCGACGATGCGCGCGGCGCGGCCTGGGTCGCGCTCGACGAAATTCACAGCCTTCACCCGAGCGCGGAGACACTCAGCGCCATCGCGGCGGCGGACGAGGGATGAGCCGCGCCCGCGCGATCGCGACGGCGTTTGCCGCGGCGCTGCTGCCCGCGATCGCGCTCGCGCAGGAGGGCGACGATCCCGCCGAGGAGCCGGCCGCGATCACCGAGGAGCGCGATCCGGTCTACGCGAACGACATGGAGCGGCTCGCCGAAATCCTCGGCGCGCTCCACTATCTCACCGAGCTTTGCGAGGACGAGCGCTCGCCATGGCGCGACCAGATGGCGGTCCTCATCGAGATCGAGCGGCCTTCCGAGACGCGGCGGGCGCGCCTCGTCGACCGCTTCAACATCGGCTACTCCGCCTTTGCGACGGTCCACCGCCGGTGCACCGACGCCGCGGCGGCCGCCCTTCTGCGCTACCGGGAGGAAGGCGCCGACCTCGCCCAGACGCTCGCCTCGCGCTACGGCCCCGCCCCCGACGGCGCGAACGCGGTAAATGATGCGCTAACGCCATAACTCGGGTTTTTAGGTAACTGTTAACTGGGCTTTCACGAACGGCTGGCCGGGGCGGGCAATCATGTTAGATTCGCAGATGTGTCGGTCCGCGGAGTAACGGCCATGTCCGAACCGGAAGAGAATAGCGACGCCGTCCCGATCTCCACCCAGAAGCGGGTGGCGCTCGCCTATCTCACCCAGGCCTGGGACGACGCCGTCGCCGAGGGCGTCGAATCGGACGTGCTGGCGCACGCGGCCCTCTTCGCCGCGCTGTCCGACCTGGTGCTGACCTACGGTGAAGAGGCGGTCGCCGACCTCGCCTCGTCGCTCGCCGCCCGCGTCCGCAACCGCGAATTCACGATCAATCGGACGCTGCAGTAGCCGGCAGCGCCTGAACGAAGCGGACGGGCTCGCCGGCCGCGGGGCCGGCCAATTCGCCTTCCCACATCACGCGGCGGCCGCGCACAAAGGTGCCGACCGGCCAGCCGGTGACGGCTTTCCCGTCATAGGGCGTCCAGCCGGGCTTCGACGCGATCCACGCATCGGTGATGGTCGCCCGCCTTGCCAGGTCGACCACCGTGAAGTCGGCGTCGCAGCCGACCGCGATCCGGCCCTTGGCGGCGATGCCGAAGAGCCGCGCCGGGCCAGCCGAGGTCATGTCGACGAAGCGCTGCAGGGTGAGGCGGCCGGCGGCGACATGGTCGAGCATGATCGGCACCAGCGTCTGCACGCCGGTCATCCCCGAGGGCGATTCCGGATAGGGCTTCGCCTTCTCCTCGCGGGTGTGCGGCGCATGGTCGGAGCCGAAAATGTCGGCGACGCCCTGCGTCAGGCCGCGCCACAGCCCGTCGCGATGGCGTGCATCGCGGACCGGCGGGTTCATCTGGATCAGCGTGCCGAGCCGCGCATAGTCGTCGGCCGAGAGCGTCAGATGGTGCGGCGTCAGCTCGACGCTCGCCACGTCCTTGTGACCGGCGAGGAAGTCGATCTCCTCCGCCGTCGAGACGTGGAGGATGTGGATGGCCGCGCCCGTCCGCCGCGCGATCCGCACCAGGCGCTCGGTGCAGCGCAGCGCCGCCTCTTCGTCCCGCCAGACCGGATGGGAAGACGGGTCCCCAGACACGCGCAGCCCCATCCGCTCGCGAAGCCGCGGCTCGTCCTCGGAATGGAACGCCGCCCGGCGGCGGGTCCGCGACAGGATCGCCTCGACGCCGCCATCGTCATCGACGAGGAGGTCGCCGGTCGACGAGCCCATGAACACCTTGATGCCGGCGGCCGCCGGCAGGCGTTCCAGCTCCGCCACCTCGTGAGCGTTCTCGTGCGTTCCACCCACCCAGAACGCGAAATCGCAGTGCATCCGGTGATGCGCGCGCTTCACCTTGTCGGCGAGCGCCTCGGCCGAGGTCGTCGCGGGCTTCGTGTTCGGCATCTCGAACACCGCCGTCACCCCGCCCATCACCGCGGCGCGGGAGCCGGATTCCAGATCCTCCTTGTGCTCGAGGCCAGGCTCGCGGAAGTGGACCTGGGTGTCGATCACGCCGGGCAGAATATGAAGCCCGCGGCAGTCGACAACCTCGCCGCCGGCGTCAGCCGCGATCGGCCCGATGGAGGCGATGCGCCCGGCGCGGACGCCGACATCGCGCGGTCCGACGCCGTCCTGGTTGACGACGGTGCCGCCGCGGAGGATCAGATCGAAGGTTTCGGCCACTATAACCCCGGCGCGCTGCGGCCTTGCGGCCCGTTTCGGCCCGGCCTACCTAACCCGCGCGGGCGGCGAAGGCGACTCACGATGGAAACGTCAACGACGCAGCAATGCTATGCGATCCTGCCGGACCGCGGCGTGATCGCGGTCACCGGACCGGACGTTCGGCACTTCCTCGACAATATCCTCACGATCGACACCGAGGCGGCGCTCCGCGACGGCGCGGCCTATGGCGGGCTCCTGACGCCGCAGGGCAAGGTTCAGTTCGATTTCATCCTGTTCCCGGCCGCTGACGGCTTCCTGTTCGACCTTCCCGCCGCCACCGTCGCCGATTTCGTGCGGCGCCTCGGCCTCTACAGGCTGCGCGCCCAGGTCGCGATCGCGGACCGGTCGGCGGATCTCGCCGTGCTGGCCGGGTGGGACGGGGCGGCTCCTGAGGTGACCGGCTCGATCGCACCCGACCCGCGCGAGCCGCGGCTGGGGTGGCGGGCGATCGTGCCGCGCGACGCGACGGAGCCCAGCGGCTGGGTCAGAACCACGCCGGAGGACTACGCCGCCCACCGCATCGCCATGGGCATTCCCGAAGGCGGTGCCGACTTCGCCTATGGCGACGTCTTTCCGCACGACGTCGACATGGACCAGCTCCGCGGCGTCGACTTCCGCAAGGGCTGCTATATCGGCCAGGAGGTAGTGTCGCGGATGGAGCATCGCGGCACGGCACGGCGGCGCGTCATCCGCATCGAGGCCGCCACCGACCTGCCTGCGCCGGGGACCGAGGTCACCGCGGACGGGCGCGTCCTCGGCACGATCGCCGCCACCACCGGCGGGCGCGGCATCGCCATGATCCGGCTCGACCGCGCCCGCGAAGCGCTGGATGCGTCGGCCCAGGTCACCGCCGGCGGCATCGCCGTCACGCTCTCGATCCCCGACTGGGCACGGTTCGGCTGGCCCGAACCCGCCGCAGCGGAGTAGCGGCGATGGCCTCGTCGCCTGCCCCGCGCGCCTGGCAGCGGATGCTGTCGGGGCGGCGGCTCGACCTTCTCGATCCTTCGCCGCTCGACATCGAGATCGAGGACATCGCGCATGGGCTGGCGCGGGTGGCGCGCTGGAACGGGCAGACGCTCGGCGACCATCCCCTGTCGGTCGCCCAGCACTCGCTGCTGGTGGTGACGATCCTCGAGGAAACCTGGATGGAGCCGGGGCCGGAGGCGCGCCTCGCCGCGCTGCTCCACGATGCTCCGGAGTATGTCATCGGGGACATGATCTCGCCGTTCAAGGCCGTGATCGGCGGCGACTACAAGGGCGTGGAGCGCCGGCTCCTGGTCGCGATCCACCGCCGCTTCGGCCTCCCCGACGAGCTCCCCGCCGACCTCGCCGCCGCGATCAAGGCCGCCGACCGCATCGCGGCCTATCACGAGGCAACGCAGCTCGCCGGCTTCGCGGCGGAGGAAGCGCGCCGCTTCTTCGGCCGGCCCCGCATCGCCCATGACCGCCTCGAACTGGCGCCGTGGCCGACCGCCGACGCCGAGCGGCGCTTCCTCGAGCTCTTCGCAACGCTCGGCGCCGGGACCGCCATGCCCGGTGACCGGGCGGTCGAACAGCGCTAAGGTTCGCGCGAGACAGAACGATGCCCACCATCCACGTTTGCTCGCTGGCCCGGCTGGGGCCGACCGTCGCCGCCTCCGGGGCGAGCCACATGGTCAGCATCGTCAATGCCGGAACGCCGGTGACGCGGCCGGCGACGATCGCCGCCGAGCGCCATCTCTTCCTCGGCTTCGACGACCTCGCCGAGCCGATCGCCGGCATGGTGGCGCCGTCGACGGCGCATGTGGGGCGGTTCATCGACTTCCTCGGCCGCTGGGACCAGGCCAATCCACTGGTGGTGCATTGCTTCGCCGGCATCAGCCGCTCGACCGCCGGCGCGTTCATCGCGCTCTGCGCCCTCGCGCCCGAGCGCGACGAGGAGGACATCGCCGCCGCGCTCAGGCGGGCGTCGCCCTATGCCTTCCCCAATCCGCTGATGGTGGAGCATGCCGACGCCATCCTCGGCCGCGGCGGGCGGATGACGCGAGCGATACTCGGGATAGGCCGCGGCGTCGAGACCTATGACTCCGCCCCCTTCATGCTGCCGGTACGGCTCTAGCCGATGGCCGGCACCAGCCGGACGGAAATCGAGATCGGGCTCAACGCGGCGATCGTGTCGGTCGAAGCCGACGCGCCGCAGATCCTGGTGGTTCTCGGCGGTGAAGGCGAGCCCGACGGTCTGCCCTTCGGGCCGTTCGACCCGATCCGCCATCGTACCTTCGACATCGGCCTTCGAAGCTGGGTGGAGGATCAGACCGCCCTCAAGCTCGGCCATGTCGAGCAGCTCTACACCTTCGGCGACCGCGGCCGCCACGCGCTCCCCGGCGATGTCGGCCATGTCGTCTCGGTCGGCTATCTCGCGCTGACGCGGCAGGATCCGGAATCGGCGGCGACGCTGGTCCGGGCGGGCGCCCGGTGGCGACCCTGGTACGATTTCTTTCCCTGGGAAGACTGGCGGGCGGAGCGTCCGGACGAGCTCGACGCCACCATCCTTCCTGCGCTGGAGGCCTGGGCCGTGGCGGACCCGACGGCCGCCCCGCCCGGCCGCGCCCTCGGCCGGATGGACCGCTTCCGCCTCGCCTTCGGCCTCGACGCCGGGTGGGACGAGGAGCGCGTCCTCGACCGCTACGAGCTTCTCTACGAGGCAGGGCTGGTGGACGAAGCGGTCCGCGACGGCCGCGCGACCGCGCGCGCCGCCCCCGCGCTCGGCGCCACGCTGCGGTTCGATCACCGCCGCATCCTGGCGACCGCGATCTCCCGGCTTCGCTCCAAGCTCAAATACCGGCCGGTCGTCTTCGAGCTGATGGCGCCGACCTTCACGCTCACCGAGCTCCAGCGCACGGTGGAGGCGATCGCCGGGCGCCACCTTCACAAGCAGAATTTCCGCCGGCTGGTCGAGGCGACCGAGCTGGTGGAGCCGACCGGCGGCACCAGCACGCGGACCGGCGGCCGTCCGGCCGCGCTCTTCCGGTTTCGCCGCGAGGTTCTCCTAGAGCGGCCGGGCGCCGGGCTTCGCTTCGGCCAGCGCGGCTGACGCAAGCTGTTGCGGTTTGCCGCCCGGGACCGCTAGGTACCGCCACGCGCCGCGACCGGCGCGCGGAATCGCCATGGCGCACTGGGTCTTCCCGTTCAACCATCGCTGGCCTGCCGAAGGGCCGGAGCGCCTTGCCCTGCTCGGCGGCAAGGGCGCCGGGCTCGCCGAGATGGCGGCGATCGGGCTGCCGGTGCCGCCGGGCTTCACGATCTCGACCGAGGTCTGCGGCCACTATCTCGGCAATGGCCGGCGCCTTCCCGACGACCTCAAGGCCGAGGTCGAGGCGGCGATGGCCGGCCTCGCCGAGGCGACCGGCCGCCGCTTCGGCGACCCTGCCAGCCCCCTCCTCGTCTCGGTGCGGTCCGGCGCGCGCGTCTCGATGCCGGGCATGATGGACTCCGTGCTCAATCTCGGCCTCAACGACGAAACGGTCGTCGGCCTCGCCCGGCTCGCCGGGCCGCGCTTCGCCTATGATTCCTACCGGCGCTTCATCCAGATGTTCGCGGATGTCGTGCTCGGGCTGCCGCAGAATCTCTTCGAGCAGCGGCTGGAGGCGTTCAAGGAGGAACGCGGCCGAGCGCTCGACACCGACCTCGATGCCGCGGAGTGGGAGACGGTCACGCGCGATTTCGAGGCGCTGGTCGAGTCCGAGCTGGGCGAGCCGTTCCCGCAGGATCCGTGGCAGCAGCTGTGGCGGGCGGTCGGCGCAGTGTTCGGCTCGTGGCAGTCGCCGCGCGCCAAGGTCTACCGCTCGCTCCATGCGATCCCCGAGGCGTGGGGCACGGCGGTCAACGTCCAGGCCATGGTGTTCGGGAACATGGGCGAGACCTCGGCGACCGGCGTCGCCTTCACGCGCGATCCCAACACCGGGGAGCGCGGGCTCTTCGGCGAATACCTCGCCAATGCGCAGGGCGAGGACGTCGTCGCCGGCATCCGCACGCCCGACCCGATCAGCGAAGCCGGCAGCGCCGCGCGGCCCGAGGCCGGACCGTCGCTGCAGTCGCTCATGCCGGACGCCTATGCCGCGCTGGCCGGCGCCTGCGAGACGCTGGAGCGCCACTTCCGCGACCTCCAGGACATCGAGTTCACGATTGAGCGCGGCCGCCTGTGGATGCTGCAGACCCGCAGCGGCAAGCGCTCGGTGAGCGCCTCGGTGCGCATCGCGGTCGAGATGGCCGAAGCCGGTCTCATCAGCCGCGACGAGGCGCTGCTGCGAATCGACCCGCGGTCGCTGGAGCAGCTCCTCCACCCCACCGTCGACCCCGACGCGAAGCGGGACCTCATCACGACCGGCCTTCCCGCTTCGCCGGGCGCGGCGTCGGGCGAAATCGTGTTCCTCGCCGAGGAGGCCGAGGAAGCGCGCCTCCAGGACCGCGCGGTGATCCTGGTGCGCACCGAGACCAGCCCGGAGGACATCCACGGCATGCATGCCGCCGAGGCGATCCTGACGGCGCGCGGCGGCATGACGAGCCACGCGGCGGTGGTCGCGCGCGGCATGGGCAAGCCCTGCATCGCCGGCGCCGGCATGATCCGGATCGACCTGGAGCGCCAGGTGATGACCGTCGGCCAGCGGTTGTTCCGCCGCGGCGATGTGATCACCGTCGACGGCTCGACCGGCGAAGTGCTTGCCGGGGCGGCGCCGATGCGCCAGCCCGAACTGCCGATCGATTTCGCCCGGCTGATGAGCTGGGCGGACGAGGCCCGGCGCCTCAAGGTGCGCGCCAATTGCGACACCGCCGCCGACGCGGAGGCCGCGCGCCGCTTCGGGGCGGAGGGCATCGGCCTCTGCCGCACCGAGCACATGTTCGTGGAAGGCGGCCGCATCCAGGCGATGCGCGAGATCATCCTCGCGGAGAGCGTCGCGGAGCGGAAGGCGGCGCTCGACCGGCTGCTGCCGATGCAGCGCGGCGACCTCACCGCGCTCTTCCGGGTGATGCAGGGCCTGCCGGTCACCGTCCGCCTCCTCGACCCGCCGCTCCACGAGTTCCTCCCAGCGAGCGACGCCGAGATCGCCGAGGTCGCCGAGGCGATGAAGGTGAGCGAGACGCGGCTTCGCGCCCGGATCGCGGCGCTGTCGGAATACAACCCCATGCTGGGGCATCGCGGCGTGCGGCTCGCCATCTCCTATCCCGAGATCGTCGCCATGCAGACGCGGGCGATCCTCGAGGCGGCGCTGGAGGCGTCCGCCACAGGCGCCCCGGTCACGCCGCAGATCATGGTGCCGCTGGTGATGAATCGGGCGGAGCTCGCGATCGTCAAGGCGGGGATCGACGCCGCAGCGGCCGCGGTCGCGCGCGAGCGGGGGACGGTGCCGGCCTATCAGGTCGGAACGATGATCGAGCTGCCGCGGGCCGCTCTCCAGGCCGGCGCGATTGCGGAAGCGGCGGAGTTCTTCTCGTTCGGCACCAACGACCTCACCCAGACCGCGCTCGGCATTTCGCGCGACGACTCGGCCGCCTTCATGGCCAATTACGGCCGCGCCGGGATCCTGCCGCGCGACCCGTTCTCGACGCTCGACCAGGAGGGCGTGGGCGAGCTGGTCAGGATCGCCGTGGAGCGCGGGCGGGCGGTGCGGCCCGACATCGAGCTCGGCATCTGCGGCGAGCATGGCGGCGACCCGGACTCGGTGGCGTTCTTCGAGCGGGCCGGCCTCGACTATGTCTCGTGCTCGCCGTTCCGCGTGCCGATCGCGCGCCTTGCGGCGGCGCAGGCGGCAATCATTGGCCGCGCTGCCGCCGCGGCCGATCGCGGCTGAAATGCCTGCCGAATCCACGGCTTCCGCCATCGCCGCGCCGCATTAACCCGGCTTCAAGGTTAATCGCTCCATTTTGAGCAACGCGGCACGCCGGCCACAGGGGGGCGACCGCGGCGGGTTGGTTCAGTCGGCGTGGAGTGTTGCGTTTGCCACCGAGGATGAGGCGACCGCGCGGTCAGCGTGAGCTGGCGATCGTCGCACGGACGGCGATAGCCGTAGCGCTCTTCATCGCCTCGACCGTTCCGACGGCATTGACCCAGGTCGCGGGATTCGATCCGCGCGTGGTGCTGGCGGCGGCCGACGGCGACCCGGTGATCACCGGCGCGATCCCGACCCCGGCCGGCAATTTCGTCAACCGGTCCCTCAAGGGCGACCGCACGGTCGTCCCCGGCCCGGCCACCGCGGGCACGGTGGGGCCACAAGTCGCGCTCTTCGCAGGGACGCTCGCCGCAGCGAGCAGCTTCGCGCCACGCGCGACGGAGGTTGCGCAGCGGGTCGCGATGGGGCCGATGCCCTGGTACGTCGAACCGGTCGCCATCGACCCCGAAGCGGCTATCGACGGCATGATGGTCGCCGCGATCAATCCCGACGCCCCGATCGGCTATGCCAACGACGCCGGCACGGAGGACTTCGAGGCGCCGTTCCGCGCGCTGATGATGATGCCGACCGCCCGGCCGCAGATCGACATGCCGCGCCCCGACCCGGTCGCCGACCATGACTGGGTGGCGAACCCCTACCCCGACAGCGCGCGGACCGCGCCCGAGTTGCGCTGCCTCGCCGAAGCGATCTATTTCGAGTCGCGGAGCGAGCCGTGGGAAGGCCAGCTCGCAGTCGCGCAGGTGGTGATGAACCGGGTCAAGAACCCGGCCTACCCGGACACGATCTGCAACGTCGTCTACCAGAACCGCACCTGGTACAATGCCTGCCAGTTCTCCTTCGCCTGCGATGGCATCCGCGACGTCGTGCGCGACTACGCCCAGTGGGAGATCGCCCAGGAGCTCGCGCGCTCGGTCGTCTATGGCGAGGCCGAATGGCTGGAGGAGATCGGATCGGCGACGCACTACCACGCCGTTTATGTGCGCCCGAACTGGGCGCCGCAGATGCGCCGCATGACCCAGATCGGGCTGCACATCTTCTACCGCACCTATGGCGGCGGCTGGATCTAGGCGCCCAATCACGACCGCCTTCCCGCTTCGTCATTCCGGCGAAGGCCGGAATCCAGAGCCACACGCTCCCGGCCTTCGCGGGTCCTGGACCCCGGCCTTCGCCGGGGTGACGCGAAGACGGAAAGTGCAGATCGTAGAATCGCTTATCCGGCAAAGCTCAGGCGGAGGGCGATTGGCTCTGTCGTGACTCGCGATCGGCGGACAGCGATTCGAATCAAGGACTTGCTACGGCTGATTGGTTTGGCGCCTAAGCACCTTCCACGACTGCCGCAACTCCGGAGAGAAAACGCTGCCCGATCAGTGCGCTACGGCGGCGACTGGCCCTCGATCACCGTGTCGAGGCCGAGGTCGAGCGACGGGGCGGAGTGGGTGATCCAGCCCGACGAGATGCGGTGGACGCCGGTCTCGGCGATCTCGCGGACGGTCGCAGGCGTGACGCCGCCGGAGGCCTCGGTGATGGCGCGGCCGCCGACGCGCCACACCGCGTCGCGCAGCTGGTCGAGCGTCATGTTGTCGAGGAGGATGGCGTCGGGTCCGGCCGACAGCGCTTCGCCGAGCTGCTCCGGCGTGTCGACCTCGACCTCGATCTTGACGAGGTGCCCGACGGCGGCGCGGGCGCGCTCGATCGCGGCGGCGACGCTTCCCGCAACCGCGATGTGGTTGTCCTTGATCAGCACCGCATCGTCCAGGCCGAAGCGGTGGTTAGAACCGCCGCCGCAGCGCACCGCGTATTTCTCCAGCGCCCGGAGGCCGGGCGTCGTCTTGCGGGTGCAGGTGATCTCCGCCCGGGTTCCGCGCACCGCGTCGACCAGAACGGCGGTGGCGGTCGCGATACCCGAGAGGTGGCCGAGGAAATTGAGCGCCACGCGCTCGGCGGTGAGGATCGCCCGGGCGTTGCCCGAGACCTCCGCGACAAGCGCGCCCGGCGTGACGCGGTAGCCGTCGCCGAGCTTCGGCCTGAACGACACCGCCGGGTCGATGGCGGCAAAGGCGGCCGCCGCGAGGGGGAGGCCGGCGATGACGCCGGCGGCCCGCGACGCGATCACCGCCGTGGCTGTCGCGTCGGCCGGAATCACGGCGGCGGAGGTGATGTCCCCTGCCCGGCCGAGATCCTCCGCCAGCGCGGCGCGGACCGCGTCGGCGATCACCGCGGGCGGCAGCACTGGCAGCTTGGTTCCCGCCGGCGCGGTGCGTGTCGTCTCGTTCACTGCTCGCCCCCGCGCACCTACACCGCTTCGGTCTGCTCCAGGCGGTTCGCGACCGCCTCGGCGGCGGTCAGATTGGCGTCCCGCAGCGTAAGATAGCTCCGATGCGCCCATTGCGGGTCGCTCTCCGGATAATCCGACCGGAAATGCGCGCCGCGGCTTTCAGTACGGCGGAGGGCGGCGGCGGCGATCATCTTGGCCGCGACGAGCCGGTTGCGGGCGCGGCGGCCCCTGGCCTGCCGTTCGAGCGTGACGATGACGGCCAGGGCGCGGGAGAGCCCCTCCGCATCGCGGACGACGCCGACATCGGCGGTCATGGTGCGGCGCAGCAGCGACGGCCCGCCCTCCTCGGCCTCGAAGGGCAACTCGTCATGGTCGCTGCCGCGCAGATCCCACGAGCCGGTGCTGGGCGCCGGCAGGAGGCCCTGGATGTCGTCGGCGATCCGCGCCGCGAAGACGACCGCCTCGAGGAGCGAATTGGAGGCGAGGCGGTTCGCGCCATGCGCGCCGGTCGATGCGGTCTCGCCGCAGGCCCACAGGCCGTCGATCGTGGCGCGGCCAGCCGCGTCCACCAGCACGCCGCCCATATGGTAGTGCGCGGCGGGCGCGACCGGGATGGGCTGGCGCGCCGGGTCGATGCCGGCGGCGAGGCAGATGGCGTTGACCGCGGGGAACTCGGCCGCGAACCGGTCGCCGATCGCCTGCCGCGCATCGAGGAAGACCTTGCAGCCGCCGACGATGGCGCGGTGGATGGCGCGGGCGACGACATCGCGCGGCGCAAGGTCGGCGAGCGGGTGGACGCCTTCCATGACCGGCTGCCCGGTCTCGTCGACCAGCACCGCGCCGGCGCCGCGGATCGCCTCGGTGACGAGCGGCGCGGGGTCGCGGCCGATCGCCAGCGCCGTCGGGTGGAACTGCACGAACTCGGCGTCGGCGATGACCGCGCCGGCCTCTGCCGCCATGGCGATGCCGGCGCCCTCGGCCTCGGCCGGGTTGGTGGTGACGGCAAAGAGATGGCCCGAGCCGCCCACCGCCAGCACCACGGCGCGGGCCGGCAGGACGACGCGGCGATTGCCGCCGCGGGCGACGATGCCGGTGACGTGATTGCCGCTGGTGCGGATCTCTTCGCCGACCATGCCTTCGAGGAGCCGGATCGACGGGGTGCGGCGCACGGCGGCGACGAGCGCGGCCATGATCGCGCTGCCGGCGCCGTCGCCGCCGACGCGGATGATGCGCGCCGCGGAATGCGCGGCCTCGCGCGACGCCTTGAGATGGCCTTCGAGGTCGCGGTCGAACGGGACGCCGAGCGCGAGGAGGTCGTGAACCCGATCCGCGGCCTCGCCGACCATGAGCGCGGCGATCCGCGGATCGACGATGCCGCCGCCGGCCGCGATGGTGTCGGCGAGATGCGAGGCGATGGTGTCGCCCGGCCCCATCGCGGCCGCGATGCCGCCCTGCGCCCAGGCCGACGACGCCCCCTCGCCGATCGGCGCGGCGGCGACCACCGTCACCGGGCGCGGCGCGAGGCGAAGGGCGCAGAACAGGCCGCCAAGCCCGCCGCCGAGGATGACGACATCGTCGATGCCCGCCCAGGACTGGGGCGGAACGATCGCGTCGGTTTCAAGCATCGGCCGGCGGCCTCCGGGTCGGCTCCGCGCTACTGGCGGAGATTGACCATGCGCTCCACGGCCTGCCGCGCGCGGGCCGCGACCGCGGGGTCGATGGTCACTTCCTCGGTCAGCGTCAGGAGGCTGTTCAGGATCTTCGGCAGGGTGATGCGCTGCATGTGCGGGCAGAGATTGCATGGCCCGACGAAGCGGACGCCCGGCACCTCGGCCTGGATGTTCGCCGCCATCGAGCACTCCGTCATCAAGAGCGCCTTCGCCGGCCGGCGATCCTTGACGTGCTCGATCATGCCGGCGGTCGAGCCGGTGAAGTCGGCGATCGCGATCACTTCGGGCGGGCATTCGGGATGCGCGATGATCTCCAGCCCCGGATGCGCCTCCTTGAAGGCGAGGAGCTCGGCCGCGGTGAAGCGCTCATGCACCTCGCAATGGCCCTTCCAGGCGAGGATCTTCACCTTGGTGCGCGCCGCGACGTTCTTCGCCAGGTACTCGTCCGGGATGAGGAGCACGCGGTCGACGCCGAAGCTCTCCACGACCTCCAGCGCATTGGCGGAGGTGCAGGTGATGTCGCTCTCCGCCTTCACCTCGGCCGAGGTGTTGACGTAGGTGACGATCGGCACGCCCGGATACCGCTGGCGCAGCAGCCGGACGTCGGCGCCGGTGATCGATTCGGCAAGCGAGCAGCCGGCCTGGAGGTCGGGGATGAGGACGGTCTTGTCGGGCGACAGGAGCTTCGAGGTCTCGGCCATGAAATGCACGCCGGCTTGGACGATGACCGACGCCTCCGTCTTCGCCGCCTCGCGGGCGAGCGCCAGGCTGTCGCCGACGAAGTCGGCAACGCCGTGATAGATCAGCGGCGTCTGATAATTATGCGCGAGGATGACGGCGTTGCGGACCGTCTTGAGGTCGTTGATCGCCTTCACATAGGGGGCGTGGACCGGCCACTCGATTGCCGGGACGACATCCTTCACGCGCTCGTACACATGCGCCGTCGCGCGCGCGACCTCGGGCGTGAAGTCGAGCGAGGGCATTGGCAGAACCGACCGGCGGGCACGGACCTTGCCGGCCGTCGTCAGGCCTTCACGAAGCTCTGTCATCCAACCCTCCTACTCCATTGAGCCAGATATGCTCAATCTGAGTATATCTAGGCTATGGGTCGCGCGGGTTCAATCCCCCGGCTTCCCTCCCTCTCGGGTCGAGGGACTATAGGAGGCGGGACCGCCCTTGGCCAGCGGCGCCCTGTCGCGCCCGGCTCAGGCGGCGAGGCCGATGATGCCGATAGCGATCAGATAGATGGCGACGATGTAGTTCAGGAGCCGCGGCATGATGAGGATGAGAACGCCCGCGGCGAGGGCGACGATCGGCTGGATAGTGATGGCGTCCAGTTCCATGGGTGCTCCGTTGGTTGCGTCCCGGATGGGTCCTGGCCAACGATGCGCCGGAACCGATTGTTCCGGCCACCCCTTCAACCGCTCATCCCGGACAGTGCGCGGCGAAGCCGCGTCCTAGGGCACGACCAGTGCCGTGGCGCTGGCCGCGCAACGAGCGTCGCTGCGCGACGAGTCTTGCGCTGGGTCCCGGCTCTCGCGATGCACGCGGGCCGGATGAGCGGTGAAGGAGGGACAGTGATCCTTTGTCCGCTTTCCATCGTTGAGATGTGCGAACGCGGGCCCATGGCTCGACCGAGTGGAGACTACCGGCGGGCGGCGACGAGGATCAGCGCGAAGGCGACGATGCCGGTCGCCGCCGTGGCGACGACCATCGCCGGCTGACCGGCCGCCGAGTAATAGCCGGTGCCTTCGATGGTGGCGTAGAGGAGAAGGCCGAGCGAGGCGATGTGCCAGCCGGCCGCCCAGCGCCGGCTGCGCAGGAGGCCGTAGCCGGCGACGAGCAGCGTCGCCGCGGTGAGCATCTCGGCGCCGATGTGGAAGGCGACGCGCACCGGCCGGGTCGTCCATTCCGGAACCGCGCCGATCGCGATCCAGCGGACCCAGGTCGCGATCAGCGCGATGCCGACGATGATGGAAAAGCCGGCGCGAAAGAGGCGGACGGCATCGCTGACGCGACTGCCACGCCGCTGGCTCACCCAGCGACCCGGGAGAAGTCCGCGACCGTCCGCGTGGCCTCGCGGAGGCGGTTGAGGAGGCGAAGCCGGTTCTCGCGCACCGCAGCGTCCGGCGCGTTGACCAGCACCTTGTCGAAGAACGCGTCGACCGGTGCCCGCAGCGCCGCCAGCGCGGTCATCGCCGCGGCGAATTCCTCCGCCGCCACGGCGGCGGCCGCCTCGCGCGCCGCGGCGTCGAGGGCCGTCGCCAGCGCCTGTTCCTCCGGCTCGACAAGGAGGGTTGCCTCCACCGGACCGTCGTAGCGCGCGCCGGACTTCTTCTCCTCGTCGCGGAGGATATTCGCGGCACGGCGATAGCCGGCGAGGAGGCTCGCGCCGTCCTCGGTGTCGAGGAAGGCGCCCAGCGCCTCGACGCGCTTCACGACGAGGAGGAGGTCGTCCTGCGGCGCACCGCCCTCGCCGAGCGCGAACACGGCATCGACGAGATCGTGCCGCGCGCCCTGCTCGCGGAGCTGGACCTTCAGCCGATCGGCGAAGAAGGCGAGGAGGTCGCCGGCGACGGCCACCGTCTCCAGCGCGATGCAGTCCTCGCGAAGCGCGTCGGTCCATTGCAGGTCGGCGCGGCCGGCATCGCCCTTGGCGATGTGCCGGTCGATGAGCTCCTTCACGAAGGCCGGATCGGCCGTCGACCGCCGATCGACCGGCGCCACCGCCGCTGCGGTCGCGATCGGTCCGATGCGGAGGCGAAGGCCGCGTTCGAGGACGATGCGGATGACGCCGAGCGCGGCGCGGCGGAGGGCGTAGGGGTCCTTCGACCCGGTCGGCTTCTCGTCGATCGCCCAGAAGCCGGCGAGGATGTCGAGCTTGTCGGCGAGCGCCACCGCGATCGCGACCGGGTCGGACGGCACGCGGTCGCCCGGCCCCTGCGGCTTGTAGTGATCCTCGATCGCCGCCGCCACAGAAGCGGGCTCGCTTTGCGCCGCGGCGTAGTAGCGGCCCATCAGGCCCTGCAACTCGGGGAACTCGCCGACCATCTCGGTCGTGAGGTCGGCCTTGGCCAGCGAAGCCGCACGCGCGGCGAGGTCCGGATCGGCGCTGACGAGCGGCGCGATCTCGCGCGCCAGCTGGACGATACGCGTCACGCGATCGCCTTGGGTGCCGAGTTTCTCGTGAAACACCACGCCGGTCGCTGCAAGCTTCGCCATGCGCTGGTCGAGCGGCCTCGCGAGGTCGAGGCCGAGACGCTCCGCGGCCTCGCGCATCGCCGGCGCGTCATGGCCGGGGAGGTCGCGCCGGTCGGTGTCCCAGAAGTGCCGCGCGTCGGCGAGGCGGGCGCGGATGACGCGCTCATTGCCGGCGACGATCGCATCGCCGCCGTCCTTCGCCTCGACATTGGCGACCATGATGAAGCGGTTGGCGAGCCGGCCCTCCGCATCGCGCAGCACGAAACATTTCTGGTTGGCCCGGATGGTCGCCCGGATCGCTTCGGCCGGGATCGCGAGATACGCCGCGTCGAAGCTGCCGACCAGCACCACCGGCCATTCGTTGAGGCCGGCGACCTCCTCCAGCAGACCCTCATCCTCGACCAGCTCGAGGCCAAGGGCGAAGGCGCGGTCGCGGGCGTCGGCGCGGATGATGTCCTTCCGCCGGTCGGCGTCGAGCACCACCCTGGCGTTGCGCAGCGCCGGCTCGTAATCGTCGAAGCGCCGCACCCTGATCGCGCCCGGGGCCATGAAGCGGTGGCCGTAGGTCGTGTCGCCCGAGCGGACGCCGTCGACGGCGAAGCCGACCACCGCCGGCTCCTCGGTCTCCGGCCCGAACATCGCCACGATGGCGTGGAGCGGGCGCACCCAGCGCAGGCTCCCCGGCTCAGCCGAGGCGGCGCCCCAGCGCATCGATTTCGGCCAGGGGAAATCGCGCACGATCCGCGGCAGCGCCTCGGCCAGCACCTCGGCCGCTGCCCGGCCGGCGCGCGTCGTCACCGCGACGTAGAAGTCGCCCTTCTTCGGGTCGGACTGCACCGTCGCCTCCTCGACCGACGCGAGCCCGGCGCTCTTGAGGAAGCCGGCAATCGCGCCCGCCGGCGCATCGACCCGCGGGCCCTTCTTCTCCTCGCGCGCATCCGGCGAACGCGCCAGCACGCCGCTCACCGTCAGCGCCAGCCGCCGCGGCGTCGCAAACGCCTTGGCGCCGTCATAGGTGAGCCCGGCCTCGACCAGCGCGTCGGTCACCAGCTTCCGCAAATCCTCCGTCGCCTTCCGCTGCATGCGGGCGGGGATTTCCTCGGAGAAGAGTTCGAGAAGGAGATCGGGCATGGGCGGATCAGCTGCGCGGGAAGGAGCGCCTGTGACTAGTCGGTTCCCGCAAGGCTGTCACTCCAGAGATGAGGCGGCGCAACTCCACTCGCCCTTGGCCGATTGCCAGATGTTCATGTCTTGTTCCCGCGCCCGAGACACGCTATCGTCCCCCGGTCGACTGCTGTCGAAGCGGGTCGGCCCCGGTTCTTGAAACGACTGTGCCACCTGCGCTGAGGGGGAAGACGATGCGTGGGCTCACGCGCGTCCTGGTGGTGATGTGTGTGCTCGTGGCGACGACGCTGGTAGCTCCGGCGTCGGCTCAGGATGTGGTCCCCTACATTGACAACCGATCCACGCCCGAGACGCTGCTCGCCTCGCTGGCGAGCGCATTCTCCCGACGTGAAGGCGCGCGCGTACAGCACTATTTCGATCGAGCAGAGGCAGGTGGTTTCACGGCCGGAACGAATTGGGGCGGCTTCACGAGGAATGTGTCGATTCTCACGGGCCCGACGAGCCGCATCGTCGGCGATGAGGGCGACACAATCTACTATGTGCCTGCTGTCGTCATCCTGACCAGCTGGCGCGACGACCAAGTCCGCGTCGAAACCGGCTGCTACGTCATGCGCCGGCCGCCGATCGATTCGCGATGGTTTCGACCCCTTGCCATAGTTTCTTACACGCTCACCCCCGCGGGCGAAGATGTGCGCATGCCGTCCGACTGCGGCAGCAATCCGGCGCGACAGCCAGAAGCCGATGTGCCGCTCGACGATCGGTCGACACCCGAGGCCCTGATCCTCTCTTTCCACGATGCGCTCGCGCGAGGCGAGTTTGCGCGTGCCCGAAACTACGCGTTGGGACAGACGCCCACCGCTCTCATCGCGCACGCCGACCTTCTGGCGCAAGCCGCAAGCGTCGTCGTCGGGGCCGGAAATGCTGAGCCGGAGGAAGGCGGCGTTGCCATGGTCCCGATGATCCTGATGGAACGGGACGGCGAGGCCGCAACCATCGGCTGCTATGCAATCCGCGCCGCCCGCACCGAGACTTTCGGCTTCGAGTCGATGAAGATCGTCGGCGTCCACTTCACCGGGAGCGAAGCTTTAGCCTGCCGCGACCCAGCCGAAATCGATGTCGCTCCATCGGAGCCCGAGGGCCCGAACGATGAGCCCCGGGTGGTGATGAGGGTCGAAGAACGGCCCTATCGCGACGACCGGTCAAACCCTGAGGTGCTCATCCAATCCTACTACAACGCGCTCAATCGCCGCGAATATGCCCGCGCCGCCGGTTATTGGGCGGCAGGCGCCGGGATCAGCGCGGAAGCGTTGGCGGAAGAGCACGCGTTCTTCGTCAATCTTGGTGTGTTTCCCAGTCCTGCAACCTACGATCCGTCAGGCAACATCACGACCTTTCACGTCTATGTCCTTGTGCAGCTCACGTATGAGGACGGCGACACTCACGCCGTAGCGCGCTGCTATTCCATGAGGCTGATCGAAGAAGACGGCGGCGGGCCTCGGAAGCTGACGATCGTCGAAGCTTCGCAACCCAACCACGCCGATGCTTGCGGCGCTGGTGAGAACCGCCTTGAGATCGGTACGCGCCGCGACGACCGCTCGGATGCGGCATCGCTGGTGCGTTCGCTCTACGACGCGCTCTACCGCGCAGATTATGCCCGCGCCTGGTCCTACTTCGCAGTCCCGCCAGAGGCGAGCTTCGAGGACTATGTCGCGGGATTTGCCGACACGGGCGAGATCATGGCGGTGGTCGGGAACGACTTGCGCATAGTGATCGTCGACGGGGAGTCCGCGGTGTCGGTTCCGATAGAGATCACTGCGATGATCCGCGACGGAGCCCCGATCTCCTACAGCGGCTGCTACTTCGTCGGGCCGCCTCATGACGCCGCGGAAGGTCCGTTCGAGCCCGCTGCAATCGTCGGCTGGGACATCGGGGAAGGCAGCGGCAGTGCAGCCCTCCAGCGCTGCGCGGATGGCGTGCGTCCCGGCGCCCCGCCCATCGTCGAACCCGATCCCGCCACCGCCGCCTTCGGCCTCGCCTATGCCGGCATCTGCATGGAGCCCTACGAGCACAATCCGTACCCAGAGGAACCCGCGATCTACGAGATACCCGGCCCGGCGGATGAACCGAAGGCGACCTGGCAGCTCTACGTCTTCTTCTGCAGCCCGGGCATGTACAGCTCCAGCTATGCGTTCTTTGCCCACCGGGCGGACGGCAGCGTCGAGCAGCTCACATTCGCGATCCCAGCGGTTGACTTCGACATCAAGGGGGACCCGGAGTTCGTGGAGTCCGCGACGTTCCGGGGCTTCCACGTCGAATATGATCCCGTCGACCGTTCCTTCGACCCGACCGTGCTGTTCGATCCGGTATCGATGACGGTCTTCGTGCACCATCCATGGCGGGCTGGGCCGAGCGACGCGTTCACCGAGGGACGATGGATGCTGCTCGATGGTCGCTTCGTTCTGGTCGATTACGACATCGATCCGACCTTCGACTTCGACCAGAACCCGATCCCGATCGTGCGAGATGGTCAGGTGGTACTGCAATGAGCGTTGTGCGGCGACACGTTGCGATGCTCGCCGTCGCCCTGCTTGCGCTCGTCACGCCGGCGGCATCGCAGGACGCCGAACTGCCGCGGCGTGAGCGACCCTATGTCGACGACCGATCGACCGCGGTCCGCGTCGTCGCCTCCTACTACAGCGCCATCAGCCGCGGCGAGTATGCGCGGGCCTGGAGCTACCTGGCGGAGGGAGTCGCGGAGAGCTTCGAGACGCTCGTCGCCAACAACGAGCAGTTCCTGGGAAGGCCGCCTAGCCTCTATTGGCCAGCGATCGAAACGACGGTCAATGGAGGGCCTGGCTACGAACTGGTGATGTCCATCAACATACCTGGGCCCAACGGCAGCTTCCCGGCTTTTTACCGATGCTACCAGATCGCCGGGGCATCGGGCCTGGAGGAAGGCACCTTCATTCCGCTGACGATCACGAGAGAGGCGCCGGCGCAACGTCCCTCCGACACGTCCGCCGATTGTGGCAGCAATATCTATCGATGGGACGCTGAACTTTCGCCAAGTCCCTATCTCGACGACCGATCGTCGCCGGGCGCCGTGGTCCGATCGCTCTACAATGCGATCGACCGCGGCGAATATGCGCGCGCCTGGTCCTACTTTGCAGTGCCGCCCGAGACCTCGTTCGAAGCCTATGTCGCGGGCTTCGCGGATACCGGTTCTGTGAGCGTTTCCGTGGGCGGTGCAATCCGCATGCCGACCGACGCCGGGCTTCGCCATGGCGTACCGGCATTGGTAACGGCAACTGCGCGCGACGGGACGGAGTCGACGTTCAGCGGCTGCTACTTCGTTCGGGACGCCAACCCCGGCTCCGAACCCGGTTCGTTCGTCCCGTTCGCCATCGTTGCCGGAGAGCTTGCACCCGGAGCAATGTCGGACCTCGTCGATGGGTGCAGCGCGTACCGTCCCTCGCCGGCGGCGGAGGGCGAGGAGGGGTTCCCGCCCGGAGTTGCGGAGGCATCCGCCCGTTTCGCAGCCGAATTCGGCGATTCATGTCTCGACACTGGCGGGACGCTGCCGAGCGTCTATCCGGTACAGCTTCTGCCGGGACTGCGCGAACCTGAATACGGCGAAACAACGGAGTACTTCTATTTCTTCACCTGCAGGAAGCCCGACGCGTTTGCGACCACCGTCGTCTATGCCAGTAGCAGAGGCTTCAGGGGGGTGCACATCCACCAGATCGGGTTCGCCGAACCGGTCGTGACGATCGATGTCGAGCGTGACGGACGGGTGTCGTTCGTTGGCGTTACGGTGCGCAATGAACTCGCGGGCGCGGTGTTCGATGCGAGCGGGCGGACTCTCCACAGTAGCGAAGAGCGTGCGGACGGCTCAGCGATTACCACTGAATGGAGCCTCCGCGGGAACGTCTTCATGCTCACCGACTATGAAGTGTTCCTTGATGATCGCGTCGTGCCGGTGATGCAGAGCGGCCTCGTGGTGCTTCACTCAGATGAGGGAGCGCCATGATACGACTTCACCTTGAGGGCGCCGGCGGGCTGACGCCTCCGTGAGGCGCTTCGGTCTTTGGCGCGTCAGGCATTGTGGGCGTGCAACAGGGTTGCACTGGAGGCTGGAGCCATAAGATGCGCCGTGCAGCTGTTGCCATTGCCGCACTGTGGGTTCCGCTATCAGGTGTGTCGGGCTCGCTTGCCCAGAGCGTCCCGGATCTGGACGCGGTCATCGCAGCGTTTCGCGATACGTTTGGCAGCGATTGCGATTCCGGCGGCATGGACAGCGATTTGTTCGAGAGGTTTCCGCCGGAGGTCTATTCGGTCGGATCGCCTGATCGGGGCGAGCGCCTCTATGTCCTGATCTGCAATCTCGCGGCCTACAACGCGACCTACGCCCTCTACCTGTCGCGCCCCGATGGGCAGATCGAGCAGCTCGAATTCGCCACTCCAGTCGTCAATTTCGGGGCCTCACCCGACGACGCTGGCGAGTCCGCGGCCTTCGTCCGCTTCGACACCGACGCCCTTCTTTTCAACGTGGTGGTGGATCCGGCCCAGATGTCGATCACTGCGCGGGTGAACTGGCGCGGGCTCGGCGACGCATTCTCCGAAGGTCGGTGGGTGCTACGTGATGGCGAAGTGGTGCTCACTGACTACGTCATCGATCCGACCCTCGATCTTGAAGAGAATCCGATTCAGATCGTGCAGGACGAGATCGTCGTTCTGCCGTAGCTACGCTGCCTTGGTCGGCCGCAATTGAGGCGCTAGGGTCGCATCGTCTTTCCGCCTGGAGTCCCCGCCGATGCCAGTCCTTTCGCGTGCGGCGCTTGGCGCCGTCATTCTCGCCGCCCTCGCCGCACCGGCCTTCGCCCAGCAGCCGCCCTTCCTTGACGATCGCTCCAGCGGGCCGGCGTTGATCCGGTCGCTCTACAATGCGATCGAGCGGCAGGAATATGCGCGGGCGTGGGACTATTTCGCCGAACCGCCGGCGGCGAGCTATGAGGCCTATGTTGCCGGTTACGCCGACACGGCGTCGGTGCGGATCACGACCGGCAACGCGTCGGAGGAAGGGGCGGCGGGCAGCGTCTATTTCGAGGTGCCGGTGATCCTCGAGGCGACCGCAACCGACGGGACGGTGTCGGTCTTCGTCGGCTGCTACACGGTGCGGCAGGTCAACCCGGCGATCCAGGATCCGCCGTTCCGGCCGATGCAGATCACCGCGGGGCGGCTGAAGGCGGCGGGCGGCGATGCCGCTTTCCCGAGCAATTGCGGTGCCGGCGGCTCCGCTTCGGCCGGCGGAAACGCCGATCGCGTGATGGCGATCTTCACGGCCTCCTATGACGACGACATCTGCATCAGCCTCAGCCGGGAATACAACCCGGAAGGCGTCACGCCGGACGTCTACGAGCTCCGCTTCAACTACGCCTCCGACGAGCCGGATTTCGGCGCGCGCGTCTTCCACCTCTACCGGGTCTGGTGCTGGCGCGGGGCCTACAATGAGGGCCACATCTACTATCTGGAGGATGACCTCGGCGACATCCGGCAGCTCGCCTTCGCGCATCCCGACGTGGAGGTCACCTACGCCGACGAGATGAACGAGGTGCTGGACGGGCTGGCGGTCGTGGGCTTCACCGCGTCGGCGGAGCTCTCGCTGTCGGACTTCGATCCCGCCACCGGCACCATCTCGGAATTCGCCAAATGGCGCGGCCTCGGCGACGCCGCCTCGAGCGGGCGCTGGGTCTTCGACCAGGGCGCCTTCCGCCTCGACTACTACCAGGTCGACCCGACCTTCAACGGCGAGATCGATCCGATCACCATCGTCGAGGACGGACGGGTGGTGTTCGACTGAGATTGCAGGGCAGACGTAATTGGGATAAATAGGATGCTCCCAATTGCATCAGGAGTTGCCCGTTGCGAAAGCTGGTCGCGGATCCGTTCGGGGCTATTGAGAACGTTCGGCGCTTCGCCGCGGAGCTGAAACGGCAGCCCGAGCTCGCCGAACGGCTTGGTCACGCCTCAGCGTGGTACGCCTTTCGCGAGCGCAAGGGATGGGTGTTCGCACCAAGCAAATTCGTCGGCTACGAACGAAATACGTCGCGGGAGTATCTCGCCACCGCGCGAGACCATGGCGACGGGCGGAAGACGGAAGCCGCACTTGCCCGATGGTTCAAACCCGTCGACCCGGAGAGCCGGCTGGGCCGCGAACTCCACAAGGCGCTGGACGCCTTCCTGGGTCAGTGGAACCGCCGCCCGCACAAGCGAGCGCGCATCAGCGTCGTCGGCGGCGAGCGCGGCGGAGAACGACCGACCTCCGTCCGGTCGGAAGAAGAACTCATGCGTCGCATCGCGGTCGACCCCGGCATCAATGGCGGCCGGCCGACGATCGTCGGCACGCGCGTCCGGGTCAGCGACGTGGTCGAGATGGTCGCCGGCGGCGCGGAGCGGAACACGATCCTCGCCGACTTCCCCTACCTTGCCGACGACGACATCTCGGCGGCTCTTCTCTATGCCGCAAGAGCCGCGTC
Organism: Bauldia sp.; assembly: GCA_026126025.1. Lineage (GTDB taxonomy): Bacteria > Pseudomonadota > Alphaproteobacteria > Rhizobiales > Kaistiaceae > JADLGL01. The sequence goes on from JAHCJZ010000002.1 coordinate 331,424, forward strand.
CCATCGCGTCGTTCGGGCTGCGTGACTTGTGCGCTTTCTCGTCGATGCGCAGCTGCCTCCTTCCTTCGCCAGCTGGCTGAACGGGCAAGGACACCAAGCAAGGCACGTCACGGAGGTCGGTCTGGGCAGCTCGGCCGACCAGGAGATTTGGGACGAAGCCAGTCGTTCCGACGCCATCATCGTGTCGAAGGACGAAGATTTCGCCGATCTCGTCCGTCGAACCGCCAGCGGACCCGCGGTGCTGTGGGTCAGGTTAGGCAATACGACAACCGCCGCGCTGCTGGGTGCGATAGCACCGGTATTCAGCGACATCGTTGGCGCGTTCGAGCGCGGCGAAAGACTGGTGGAGTTCGCCGACTAGCCTCCCCCCCCGGCGGTCTGGAGCCAGGCGGCGCCGCAGGCTTTGGCGAGGTCGCGGACGCGCAGGATGTAGCTCTGACGCTCGGTGACGGAGATCACGCCGCGGGCGTCGAGGAGGTTGAAGGCGTGGCTCGCCTTGATGCACTGGTCGTAGGCGGGCAGCGCGAGGCGGTGCGGGGCGGCGGCGTCCGCCGGCGCGCCGGCGGCGAGGAGCGCCATGCATTCCTTCTCGGCGTCGCGGAAGCGCTGGAACAGGATCGCGGTGTCGGCGAACTCGAAATTGTGCCGCGAATATTCCTGCTCGGCCTGGAGGAAGACGTCGCCATAGGTCACCTTGTCGGCGCCGTCGCGGCCGTTGAAGTTGAGGTCGTAAACGTTCTCGACGCCCTGGACGTACATCGCGAGGCGCTCGAGGCCGTAGGTGAGCTCGCCCGCGACCGGCGCGCATTCGAAGCCGGCGACCTGCTGGAAATAGGTGAACTGCGACACCTCCATGCCGTCGCACCAGCACTCCCAGCCGAGGCCCCAGGCGCCGAGCGTCGGGCTCTCCCAATCGTCCTCGACGAAGCGGATGTCGTGAAGGAGCGGGTCGATGCCGATCGCGGCGAGCGAGCGGAGATAGAGGTCCTGGAGGTCCGGCGGGCTCGGCTTCAGGATCACCTGGTACTGGTAATAGTGCTGGAGCCGGTTGGGGTTCTCGCCATAGCGCCCGTCCTTCGGCCGGCGCGAGGGCTGGACATAGGCCGCCTTCCACGGCCGCGGCCCGAGGGCGCGCAGCGTCGTCGCCGGGTGAAACGTGCCGGCGCCCATCTCCATGTCGTAGGGCTGGAGGATGACGCAGCCTTCGCCCGCCCAGAACGACTGGAGCGTCATGATGAGGTCCTGGAAGGACCGCTGCGGGTCGAGGGTGGCTGGCATGGCGTCGGTCCGGCGTCGTTGCGCGGAGCTAGTCCGCCCGGCCGGGCAACGTCAAGCGAGGCTCAGTCGTCAGCGGGGCGATAGACGCCGGTGACGGGATCGCGGACGAGGCGCGTCGGCTCGACCTGCGGCTTCGGCGCAGCGGACGCCGCACGATGCCGCGTCGGCCGCGGGCCGTAGGTCCGCCACGCCAGCCAGCCGGCGACCCCGACGAGAGCAACGAATGTCAGCGGACCCATCATCGTCATAACCCGTAGCGCCGCCACAGCGCCCGATCCTCGATGGCGCCGATCATCGCATCGAGCGATCCCGCCGCCAAGTCGGCGGCGGCGCGGCCGGAGAACCAGCGCCGGAACAGGCCGCGCTGGCGGCCGCCATAGATCGGGAGCCGCACCTTCGGCCCGTAGCGCTCACGCAGCACCGAGCGGAGATCGCCCAGCCGGTCGACCAGGCCGAAATCCCTGGCCTTCGGCGCCAGCCAGAACGCGCCGCTGAAGAGCTCGCCGTCATTGTCGCGAAGGCCCGGCCGCCGCTCCTTCACCATCGCGATGAAGGCGTCGTGGACGCTCTCCTGGAGCTCGGCGAGGCGTTTCACGTCGTCGCGCTTCTCCGGCAGGAACGGGTCGAGCATCGCCTTGCTCCTGCCGGCGGTGTGCATCCGGCGCTCGACGCCGAGCTTCTCCATCAGCCCGGTGAAGCCGAAGCCGGCCGAGACGACGCCGATCGAGCCGACGATGGCATAAGGGTCGGCGATGATCTCGTCGCCGGCGATTGCGATCATGTAGCCGCCTGACGCAGCGACATCCTCGACGAAGGCGAGCACCGGCTTCTTCTTCTCCGCCGCCAGCGCGCGGATGCGCCTGAAGATGAGGTGCGCCTGCACCGGCGAGCCGCCGGGCGAGTTGATCAGGATCGCGACCGCCGGGGCGTTCCTGACGGCGAACGCCTTGTCGAGCGGCGCCGCCACCGAGGCGAGGTTGAGCCGGGCGCGGAACGCTTCGCCCGCGGCGATCGTCCCGGCCAGCCGCACCACCGGCACGACGGGCCGCCGGCTCAACGATGGCATCAGGCGCAATCCAGACCTCCTCTTCGATGACTCAGAATGATCCGGCGACGATCCGCTGCCAAGCGGGGTGGATCGCCGGGAGGTCCGTCTCGCCGCGAAGGAGCCGCGCGACCTCGGGGGCGAAATCCTTGCCGGCGGCGCCGTGGAGCACGAGGCCGGGGAGGACCGTCGTTGCCGCGCGGCTGCCTTTGGTGGCGTGCAGCATCACGCGCAGCGCCGCCATGTCGGGGCGCGGGTGGACAGGCAGCACGGCGACGCCGCCGAACCGGCCGCGCAGCGCGGTCAGGGCATCGGTCAGCATCGCGGCGGCGAGGATCGCGACCAGCGCACCGCCCGGCTGCAGCGCCCAGGCGGCAAAGCGGAACCACGGGTCGAGCCCGGCGGGAAGGATGTGGGCGCCGGCGCGCGGCTGAGCGGGCGAAGCGCGGACCGCGTCAGGATCGTGAAACGGCGGGTTGGTGACAACGAGGTCGGCCGCCTCGCGCGCCACGCCGGCGGCGAGCCGGACCGGTTCGGGCGCCTCGATGTCGAGCGCGGCGACCGACACGCGCGCCGCGAAGCCAGCGTTGGCGGCAAGGGCGAGCGAGGCGTTGGCTGCATCGACCAGCGCCGCCTCGCGCTCGACCAGCGTCACGGCGAGCGCCTGGCAGCGCGCGGCGAGCCCGAAGCCGGCAATGCCTGCCCCGGCGCCGAGATCGAGCGCGCGACCGCGCGCTTCGGCAGGGACCGAGGCAGCAAGGAGAACCGCTTCCAGCCCGGCGCGATGGTGCCCCGTGGCCGGCTGGATCGCGGTGACCAGCCCGCCGAGAAACGCGTCCGTGGTCGCGGTCGTCATGGCCGCCCGGGCGCGAGCTCGTCGCCGATCCCGGCTTCGCCGAGCAGCCGCCGCGCCGCCGCGGCCTCGGCCTGCGGCACCACGAGCCGGCGCGGCAGGATGCCGAGCGAGCCCTCCATGATGCTCATATTGGTGTCGAAGAGGATCGGGTGGAAACCGGCTTCCTTCAGAAGAGCCTCGGCGAAGGACAGCAGCACCGCGTCATTGGTGCGCATCAGCTCTTCCATGGATCGTTCCGCGCCGGAGTTCGGTCTCAACGGAACCTAACGGGCCCGGGGTGCGTCACACAATCGCCGGGACGAGGCATTGTTTGCCGCGGCGGGCTTGCCTAATGTCGCCCGCCACTTGGATCGGAAGGACGTTGGTGTGGGTGTTGTCGTTGCCCTGGACGAGGAAAAACGGCGCGCGAGCGGCGTTGCGGCGCTGGTCGAGCTCTGCGCCGGCGACATGCGCGAGGTCAACCGGCTGATCCTCGACCGGGTCGGGTCGGACGTCGCGCTGATCCCCGAGGTCGCCAACCATCTCATCTCGTCCGGCGGCAAGCGCCTGCGGCCGATGCTGACGCTGGCTGCGGCGCGGATGTGCGGCTATGGCGGCGAGGGTCATGTGCGGCTCGCCGCGGGCGTCGAGTTCATGCACACGGCGACCCTCCTCCATGACGACGTCGTCGACGGCAGCGAGCTTCGCCGCGGCCGGCTGGCGGCGCGGATGCTGTGGGGCAATTCGGCGAGCGTCCTCGTCGGCGATTTCCTGCTCGGCCAGGCGTTCAAGATGATGGTCGAGGTCGGGTCGCTGGAGGCGCTCGGCATCCTGTCCGACGCGGCCGCCGTGATCGCCGAGGGCGAGGTCCGCCAGCTCGCCTCCGCCAAGAACATGGCGACCACGGAGGACGAGTATCTCTACGTCGTCCACGCCAAGACGGCCTCGCTGTTCGCGGCCGCGGCGGAGGTCGGACCGGTGCTGGCGGCGCGCGACCGCGGCGAGCGCGCCGCGTTCCGCTCCTATGGCGCCAATCTCGGCACCGCGTTCCAGCTGGTCGACGACGTCCTCGATTATGACGGCGACGCCGCCGACCTCGGCAAGGAGATCGGCGACGATTTCCGCGAGGGGAAGATCACGCTCCCGGTGGTGCTGTCCTATCGCCGCGGCTCCGACGAGGACCGCGCCTTCTGGCGCCGGGTGATGGAGCAGAACGACCGGCGCGACGGCGACCTCGACCATGCGATCGCGCTCCTGCGTCGTCACAATGCGCTCGCCGACACCATCGCGCGCGCCCGCCATTTCGGCGCCGTCGCCCGCGATGCGCTGGCGCCCTTCCCCGACTCCGAGCACAAGGCCGCCCTCCTCTCGGTGGTCGATTTCTGCATCGAGCGCGCCCACTAGAGCGTGATCCGACCAAGTCGAATCTCGCTCTTGTGCACTGTCTTTGCTGAGCATGATCTTCCCGGAAAACCGGCCTCCACTTTTCCGGATCATGCTCTCGTCGCGCGGTTGCGGCCGGGCGGCAAAACCGCCATCTTGCCGCTCCGCGCGGGGCCGATCCGGCCCCGGAACCGCCAGGATGGCGCCGTGATCGCCCGCTTCGGACGCCGACTCGCCCGCTTCGCGCTGCCGCTGGCAGTCGCGGCCGCGATGGCCGTCGCGGCATCGCCGGCGGGCGCGCAGCGTCCGATCTTCGCGCCGTTCTCCACCAGCTTTTCCGGCAACTACCTGGCCGGCCTCAGCGCCGACACAGATGGCGATACGCGCCGGGCCGCGGCCTTCTTCAGCCGGGCGCTGGTGTTCGACCCGGGCAACATCGCACTGGCGGAGGTCGCGCTCCTGCTGTGGCTGGCGTCCGGCGACGTGCCCGAGGCGATCGGCTTCGCCGAATCGATGGCGCGGATCGACCCGGGGCACGAGCCGGCGCGGCTGACGCTGACGGCCGAGGCGTTTCGCACCGGCGACTATGCGGAGGCGCAGGAGCAGCTCGACGCGCTGGGCGGCGACGAGATCATCCGCCTCACCTCCGGGCTGCTTTATGGCTGGGCGGAATACGGGCTCGGCAATGTCGACGAGGCGCTCGCCATCATTGCCGGCCTTGAAGGCCCCCTGTGGTACGAGCCGTTCAAGGCCTATCACGGCGCCCTCATCGCGCATCTCGACGGGCGGCCCGAAGCGCTCGACCTCATGGCCGGCGCGGCTACCACGGACACCATGCTGCGGCCGCTGGAATCCTATGCGCGGATGCTTGCACGCTCGGACCAGCGGGACGCGGCGATAGAGCTTCTCCGCAGCTTCCTCGGCTTCATCCCGAACGATCCGATGGCCCTCGACCTCGTCGCCCGGATCGAGGCCGGCGAAGAGATCGAGGCGCCGGTCAGGAGCGCCGCGGCGGGTGCGGCGGAAGTCTTCTACGGCATCGCTTCCGCGATCGGTGGCGACGTGAATGACGGCATTTCGCTGCCGTTCCTCCAACTGTCGCGCTATCTCGGTCCCGACACCGAGCTGCCGTCGCTTGCGGTCGGCGAACTCCTGCAGGAGGCCGGCCGCCACGAGGCGGCGGTCGAGGTGCTCGACGCCATCGATCCCGCCTCGCCGCTTCACGGCGTCGGCAATGTCCGCGCCGCGCTGAGCCTTGAGGTGCTGGACCGGTCGGAGGCGGCCGCCGAGCGGCTGGTGCCGGTAGTCGCGGAGAACCCGTCCAGCCTCTCCGCGGTCACCGCGCTCGCCACGATCTATCGCAATGCCGACCGCTATGACGACATGATCGGCGTGCTGACGCCGGCCATCGAGTCCGGACCCGACATCGCGGCCGCCGCATGGCGGCTGCGCTATCTCCGCGGCATCGCCTATGAGCGGTCGGGGCGATGGGAGCTGGCCGAGGCCGACTTCCTCGCCGCGCTCGACCTCGTGCCCGACCAGCCCGACGTCCTCAACTATCTCGGCTACAGCTGGATCGACCGCGGCGAGAATTTCGAGGAGGGGCTCGCCCTCATCGAACGCGCGGTCGCGCAGCGTCCCGACGCCGGCTACATCATCGACAGCCTCGGCTGGGCGCACTATCAGCTCGGCAATTACCAGGAAGCAGTCGCCGCGCTGGAGCGCGCGGCGCGGATCGAGGTCAGCCACCCGGTGGTGCTCGATCATCTCGGCGACGCCTACTGGCAGGCAGGCCGCCGCCGCGAGGCGATGTACCAGTGGGCGCACGCGCTGGAATCCGATCCCGACGACGACCTTCGCGCCCAGGTGGAAGAAAAGCTCCGCAGCGGCCTTCCCGAGAATGAGCCCGCCAAATAGAGCCGACGCGCCCGGCATCGCCGGGCGGGAGGCGGCGCCGGCGAAGATCAACCTCGCGCTCCATGTCCGCGGCCGCCGGCCGGACGGCTATCACGATCTCGATTCGCTGGTCGTGTTCGCCCCGCCAATGGACGAGGTCGAAGCCGCCGCGACCGCGCAGGGCTTCACGCTCGCCGTCGAGGGCCCCCTCGCCGCGGGGCTCGCGGCGACTGCGGCGGAGGACAATCTCGTGCTCCGCGCCGCCCGCCTGATGGCCGCGGAAGCCCGCTATGCCGGCGGTGTTGCGCTTCGCCTGACCAAGCGGCTGCCGGTCGGCGCCGGGCTCGGCGGCGGGTCGGCCGACGCCGCGGCGACGCTCCGCCTCCTTCACCGCCTCTGGCACGACAGGGTCGACGCAGCGCGGGTCGCAGCGCTCGCCGAACAGCTCGGCGCCGACGTGCCGATGTGCCTGCAGTCGCGGCCACTCCGGGCCGGGGGCAAGGGCGAGACCCTGACGCCGGTCGCAGGGTTCCCCGCGCTCTGGATCGTGCTCGCGCACCCGGCGGTCCCGGTCGGCACCGCCGCCGTCTTCCGGCGCCTGGCCGACCCCGCCGATCCCCCGCTGCCGCCCCTGCCGACGAGCCCCCGCCTTTCCCCGGGCGACATCGTCACGTGGCTCGGCGCGTCGGCCAACGGGCTGACGGCGGCGGCCTGTCTTGAGGCGCCGGTCATCGGCGACGTGCTCCAGGCCATCGCCGCGCAGCCGCGAAACCTCGTCGCGCGGATGTCGGGCTCGGGCTCGACCTGCTTCGGGATCTTCCCCGATCGCACGGCCGCCGAAAGCGCAGCCGCCCGCCTCGCACAGGACCACCGCGACTGGTGGATCGTGGCGACCGCCACCCTCCCGTCCTGACGGAAGCGGAGACGGTGCACCAGCACCCGACCTCATCCTGAGGCGCCCGGCGAAGCCGGGCCTCGAAGGATGGGACACGCGCTCCTGCCGTCCTTCGAGGCTCGCTTCGCTCGCACCTCAGGACGAGGCCGGGCTGTTTCCCCCATATGTTCTTGCTATGTTCTAATTCCTGGTATAGGAATGAATTCATGTCTGCCCTTCCCCGATTCGTTTCCGGCCCGCGCCCGCCGTATCCGGCGGAGAGCGCCCCCATCGTCCCAGACCGCCGCCGCGGGCGCGGGTCGGAGTCCAACCGTTCGGGCCGTTATGAGCCGCAGCAGCGCGCGCTGGTGGACGATGGCTGGGATTCGCTGGACGAGCTGCCGCCGCTGAAGACGACGGTGCAGGTCGAGAAGCCCCGCCGGATCATCACCACCAATGATTCGCCGGACATCTCGTTCAACCAGTCGATCAACCCCTATCGCGGTTGCGAGCATGGCTGCGCCTACTGCTTCGCCCGGCCAACGCACGCCTATATGGGCCTGTCGCCCGGCCTCGATTTCGAGACGCGGCTGTTCGCCAAGCCGGACGCGGCGCGGCTTCTGGAGCGCGAGCTGTCGAAGCCGGACTACGTCCCGCAGGTGATCGCGATCGGGACCAACACCGACCCCTACCAGCCGATCGAGAAGCGCTTCCGCATCATGCGCGAGGTGCTCGAGGTGCTGTCGCGGGCGAACCACCCGGTCGGCATCGTCACCAAATCGGCGCTGATCCAGCGCGACATCGACATCCTCGCCCCGATGGCGGAGCGCGGCCTGGTGCGGGTCGCGCTTTCCGTCACCACGCTCGACCGGAAGCTCGCGCGGGCGATGGAGCCCCGCGCCGCGACGCCGCCGAAGCGCCTGGAAACGCTGCGCCTTCTGTCCGATGCCGGCATCCCGACCGCGGTGATGGTGGCGCCGATCATCCCGGCGCTCAACGATTCGGAGATGGAGCGCATCCTCGACGCGGCGGCCGGCCAGGGCGTGCGCGACGCCGGCTTCGTCCTCCTCCGCCTCCCGCTGGAGGTTTCCGGCGTGTTCCGCGAATTCCTCCACCGCGAATTCCCCGACCGCGCCGACCATGTGATCAGCGTCCTTCGCACCATGCGGGGCGGAAAGGACTACGACGCGGAATGGGGAAAGCGCATGCGCGGCAGCGGGCCCTACGCCTGGCAGATCGCGCGGCGCTTCGAGATCGCGGCCAGGCGCCTCGGCCTAAACCAGGAGAAATACGCGCTCCGGACCGACCTTTTCGTGCCGCCGATCGGCCAGAAACAGCTGTCGCTCTTCTAGTCGCGCGATCCGCCGCAGCAGCGGAAGGTTGCCAAGCATCGCTCCGGCTCCCTATCGTTGTCCCTGGCCAGGCAACGGAGCGGACCGGATGCCCCATGATCTTCCCCTGATCACGATGATCGTTGCCGGTCTCGGCATCGCGTTCCTTCTGGGCGCGCTGGCGAGCCGGCTGCGCATATCGCCGCTCGTGGGGTACCTGCTCGCCGGCGTCGCCCTCGGCCCGGCGACGCCGGGCTATGTCGCCGACGCCGAGCTCGCCAACCAGCTCGCCGAGATCGGCGTCATCCTCCTGATGTTCGGCGTCGGGCTCCATTTCTCGCTGAAGGAGTTGCTGGCGGTCCGTGCCATCGCCATCCCCGGCGCCATATTCCAGATGGGGATCGCGACCGCGCTCGGCGTCGGGCTCGGGCTTCTCCTCGGCTGGACGATCGGCGCCAGCCTGATCTTCGGCCTCGCGCTGTCGGTGGCGAGCACGGTCGTCCTGTTGCGCGCGCTGCAGGAACGACGATTGGTCACCACCGACCGCGGCCACATCGCGGTCGGCTGGCTGATCGTCGAAGACCTCGCAATGGTGCTGGCGCTGGTGATCATTCCCGCCATCGCCGAGCTCGGCGGCGGGGAGGCCAACGGCGAATCCGCCGGCACCCTCATCGGCACGCTGGCGCTGACGATCGGAAAGGTCGTCGCCTTCGTCGCGATCATGCTGATCGCCGGGCGGCGCATCATCCCGTGGCTCCTCCACCGCATCGTGCATGGCGGCTCGCGCGAGCTGTTCCGCCTCGCGGTGCTCGCGGTCGCGCTCGGCGTCGCCTTCGGCGCGTCGGAGCTGTTCGGCGTCTCCTTCGCGCTCGGCGCGTTCTTCGCCGGCATGGTGCTCGGCGAATCGCCGCTCAGCCAGCGCGCCGCGCAGGAGATCCTCCCGCTGCGCGACGCGTTCGCGGTGCTGTTCTTCGTGTCGGTCGGCATGCTGTTCGACCCGGCGATCATCATCGAGCAGCCGCTGCCGGTGCTGGCGACCGTGGCGATCATCGTGTTCGGCAAGTCGGCGGCGGCTTTCGCGATCGTCCGCCTGTTCGGCCACCCCAACCGCACCGCGCTGACGATTTCCGCGAGCCTGGCGCAGATCGGCGAATTCTCGTTCATCCTCGCCGCGCTCGGCGTCAGCCTGATGATCCTGCCGCAGGAAGGCCAGGATCTGATCCTCGCCGGGGCGATCCTGTCGATCCTGATCAACCCCCTCCTCTTCGTGCTGATCGGGCGGAAGGAGCCGGTCGACGACGTCACGACCGTCCCCGGCGTCGAGCCGGCCGGCCCGCGGCTGACGCCCACCACACTCAGCGGCCATGCCGTGGTCCTCGGCCATGGCCGCGTCGGCCAGGTCATCGCGGACGAGCTGCGCGCCGCCGGCGTCGCCCTTGTAGTGGTCGACGAGGACGAGGACCACCTCACGCTGGCGCGCGCGGCGGGCAACGAGACGATCTTCGGCAATGCGGTGCGCGAGGACGTACTCAAGGCCGCCAACATCGTCGGCGCGCGGTGGCTGTTCGTGGCGATCCCCGGCGCCTACGAGGCGAGCGACGTCGTGGCGACGGCACGCGCGGCAAACCCCGCGCTCCGCATCCTCGCGCGCGCCCATGCCGACGCGGAGGTCGACAATCTCCGCGCCAAGGGCGCCGACACCGTCATCATGGGAGAACGCGAGATCGCGCTCGGCCTCGTCGCCGCCGCGCTCGCGGGCGGCGGGCCGGCGCCGGACGCGCCGGCTACACCGACATCAGCTGACAACCCGACACATATGCCGGCATCTGGTTGAGCGGGCGGAGATATTCCGCCGCGACGAAGCCGTCCCCGCGACCGTCCTCGTTGATGTCGACCTCGGCCCAGTCGCCGCGCATGTCGACGACGTGGACGGTGCGGGCGATGCAGAGATTGCCGATCGCGTCGCCGCCCGGGCGGTTGCGGAGGTTCAGCGTCGTCGCCGCCACGAAGCGGCGCCGATCATAGGCGTACTGGACGTCCGCCGGATCGTAGACGACGCGCTGGCCGTAGCGGTCGAACGCGCCGATCGTGTCGAAGCGCGGGTTGAGGATGTTGGTGTCGATCGGGACTCTGCCGGCGCTCATGATCGGGCTGTCCTCGATCTGCGTCTTGTTCTGGTAGAGGTGCCAGCCGCCCGAATTGATGAAAGCCCGCGTGCCCGCCCATGCCGGCGCCTCCGCGATCCACGACATCATCGCGACGCCGGTGGCAACCGCCGCCGCGCAATGCCCGCCGGCGCCGTAGCAGCCGACAGTGTAGCGTCCGGCGAACACCTCGTTGACCGAGGCGAGATAGGCGAGCACCTCGTTGGTGGTGTGGGCGTCGCTGTCGATGGCGAAGAAGATCGCGGTGCCGTAGGGCTGGCCGATCTCGGCGGCGCGGCCGAGGCAGAAATTGGCGTCCTCGATGCCCGTGGCGGTGGTGAAGCGGCCCGGCCGGCGCGCCTCGTGCTGGTAGACGATCGCGATCGACAGGCCATGCTCGAAGATCATGTCGCGCTCGCGCACCGTGATGTTCTTGCCGGGAATATTGTCGCGCTGGGCGTAGTAGCGGAAGATCGTCTGGACACCGTTGGCGGCGAGCGGCCGGAGGAAGTCCGGGTTCGTACCGTGGCCGGTGTCGACGATCCTGATCCGGCTGTCGCGGCCGGCGGCGAAAGCGAGGCCGCCGAGCTTCGGCGACACCGCGGCCGCGGCCAGCGCGCCGCCGCCCATACGCAACAAGGATCGGCGGGAAATCGCGGTCGAAAGGGCCATGACGCCTTCGGTCCTCGTCCGGATGTGGTTCGTTGGCGCGCCGCGGCCACTCGGACCCGGACCGCGGAAGGCCTTGGCCTTCCCCGATCCGGCGGAGCCACCGACGGGCGCGATCGATTGTATTGTCGGCAACCCGGAAACAGATCGTTAACCCGGCGCAGGGGCCGACTTCGGTCCACAGGGCCCGCCTTCCGCGCTTGAGCTTGCCGCCGCGCTGCGGCATCCATCGGCAATGCGCCGCACCACCGGGGAATCACAGCTGCCGCTCGATGCCGCGCCGGTGCCGACCGATCATTTCGAGCGGCGGGCGCGCAAGCGCGGCGCGACCCTGGTCGCGGGGGTGGACGAGGCCGGCCGGGGGCCGCTCGCCGGTCCGGTGGTGGTCGCGGCGGTGGTGTTCGACGGCCGGCGCTACCCGCGGGGGCTTCGCGACTCCAAGCTTCTCACCGCCGCCGAACGCCACCGGCTCTACGACAAGATCATGGGCGCGGGGATGGTCTCGGTGGTGGTCGCGAGCCGTGCCCGGATCGACCGGATGAACATCCTGCGCGCCTCGCTGTGGGGGATGAGCCGCGCCGTCGCCGGCCTTCCCTGCCGGCCGGACCATGTGCTAGTCGACGGCAACATGCTGCCGCCGGAGCTGCCCTGCCCTGCCGAGGCGCTGGTCGGCGGCGACAACCGCTCGGTGTCGATCGCGGCTGCCTCGATCATCGCCAAGGTGACGCGCGACCGGCTGATGGCGGCGCTCGGCCGGGCGTTTCCGGCCTACGGCTTCGAGAGCCATATGGGCTACTCGACGCCCCGGCACTTCGCCGCGCTCGACGCCCACGGCCCCTGCGAGCATCACCGCCGCAGCTTCGCGCCGGTGCGCGCCCAGCTCGAGCCGGCGCAGGAGCCCCTCCCGCTCCTGCTCTGATCCCGGGGGGCACCACTTCTCGTCACCCCGGCGAAGGCCGGGGTCCAGTCAACACGACGGGCCGTGCAAGGGGTGCTGGATTCCGGCCTTCGCCGGAATGACGAAAGAGGAGGGAAGGCGGCGAGAGCCTAGTGCAGCCGCGCCTTCACTTCGCCGATGGCGTCGGCGACGAGCTTCTGGGCGGTGGTGCCTTCGACCTTGGCCATCAGGATGCGCTCGGCGGCGGCGATCGCGAGGTCGGCTGAGAGTGAGCGCACTTCGAGCAACGCCTGCGCCTCGGCCTGGCCGATCTTCTGCTCGGCCATCTGAGTGCGGCGGGCGACCTGCTCTTCCGACTTCCGCTTCGCCTCGTCGGCGAAGGCCGCCGCTTCCTTGCGGGCCTGGTCGATGATGTCCTCGGCCTCGCGCTCGGCCTCGCGGGCCTTGCGCTGATATTCGGCGAGCAGCGTCTGCGCCTCGTCGCGCAGCCGCCGCGCCTCGTCGAGCTCGCGCTTGATGCCCTCGGCCCGCTTGTCGAGCGCGCCGGCGAGCTGGCCGGGCACCTTGAGGTAGACGAGCAGGGCTAGGAAGAGGATGAGGGCGACGAGTGCCCAGAATGCCGGATCCTCAAACATCGGCGCCCTCCCGGCGGTTGGCGGCGGTCACCGCGGCGCTGACCTCGCTCGCGCTCGGCTTCTGCCCGAGCAGCCGCTCGACGACCGCCTCGGCAGCCTCGGCGGCAACCGCACCGACATCGCCCAGCGCGCGGTCCTTGATCTCGGCGATCCGCTTCTCGGCGGCGGCGAGTTTCTGGTTGAGCTCGGCGTCGATCGTCGCCTGCTTGGCGGCCGCCTCGGCCTTGGCGGCGTCGCGGGCCTCGTTGGCGATGGCGTAAGCGCCGGACCGCGCTTCGGCCAGCGCCCGCTCATAGCCGGCGATGGCGTCGTCGGACTGCTGCTTGAGCCGGCTCGCCTGGTCGAGGTCGTTGGCGATCCGGTCGCGGCGGTCTTCGAGGATGCCGCCGATCCGCGGCAGCACCACCCGGGCCATCAGGAGATAGAAGGCGACGAAGGTGATCGCGAGCCAGAGCAACTGGGACGGGAAGGTCGTCGCGTCGAACGGCGGGAAGGTGTCCTCGTCCGCGTGCTCGATCTCGACGCCCTCGACGGCTTCCGCCTCGAGCTCCTCGCTCAGCGGAACACCGTCGCCTTCAGCCTGGGCGATCACGATCACGCCCGGGATGCCGCTCTCGTTCACGGCGTCGTCCTCTCGTTGCGCTTCGGCCGACTAGCTGTTGGCGAAGAGGAGGAGAAGCGCGATCAGCAGCGAGAAGATGCCGAGCGCCTCGGTCACCGCGAAGCCGAAGATCAGGCGGCCGAACTGGCCGTCGGCCGCGGCCGGGTTGCGGATGGCGCCGGCAAGGTAGTTGCCGAAGATGCTGCCCACGCCGATGCCGGCGGCGCCCATGCCGATGCAGGCGATGCCCGCGCCGATGGCGTTTGCTGCGTCGAGTTCCATTGTCGAGACTCCCGTCTGAGGTTGGCTTGAAGGATCGGCCGGGCCGCTAGTGGCTCGGATGGATGGCGTCGTTGAGATAGAGGCAGGTGAGCATCGCGAAGACATAGGCCTGGAGGGCGGCGACGAGGAATTCGAGCGCCGTCAGCGCGACGGTCATGATCAGTGGCAGGATGGCGCCGAGGAAGCCGAGCGCGCCGAGCGAGCCGAGCGTCACGACGAAGCCGGCGAACACTTTCAGCGTGATGTGGCCGGCGAGGACGTTGGCGAAAAGCCGGATCGAGAGGCTGATCGGCCGCGAGACGAAGGACAGCACCTCGATGAAGACGACGAAGGGGAGGATCACGCCCGGCACGCCCTTCGGCACGAAGAGCCTGAAGAAGCCGAAGCCGTTCCGCCAGAAGCCGTAGAAGATGACGATGCCGATCACGAGGATCGAGAACACCGCCGTCACGACGAGATGGCTGGTGACGGTGAAGAAATAGGGGAACATCCCGAGCAGGTTGGCGATCAGGATGAAGGTGAAGAGCGTGAAGACGATGGGGAAGAATTTCATCCCCTCGCTGCCTGCCGTACTTCGCAGCGTTCCGGCGACGAATTCGTAGAGCATCTCCGCCGACGACTGCAGCCGCGACGGCACCAGCCGCCGGCGCCGCGTGGCGAAGATGAGGAAGGTGGAGCTCAGCACCACCGTGATGACCATGAACAGCGCGGAGTTGGTGAAGGAGACGTCAACGCCGCCGACCTCGATCGGAATGATCGGGTCGATGTGGAACTGGTGGATCGGATCCGTCGCCAAGCCTGACCTCTTCAACCGGCCGCGGAAGAACCGCCGCCGTCATCCCCCGTGCCGTCCTTCCCCTCGCGCCGAAGGCGCGCGGGTGACTCAGTGGCAAGGCCCGCGGTGCGCAGCGCGTTGAGGACGCCTGCGGCGAACCCAAGCAGCACGAACACGATGAGCCCCCACGGCGACGTTCCCAGCCAATTGTCCAGGAACCAGCCGATCGCTCCCCCGACGAGAATCCCGGCCACGAACTCGGCCGCGATCTTCATCCCCTGACTCTCGCCGCGCGCGCCCGTGCGGGACGGCTCGACCGGAGTCATCTCGACGCGGCGCACGTTCAGGCGATCGCCCAAAGCCCGCAGCCGCGCGGACAGCGAAGAATCCTGCTCGGTCGTCGGCCGACCGGCCCCGTCGCCGTTCCCGGCATCCGGTTCACTCATCGGCCGAACGTCTCTTCAGAGGGCCGGAAGGAGGGAAACGACGAGGCAAATCCGCCGAAAACCGCGCGCACCATAGTGACCACCCTATAGTGTGTCAAGAAAACCGCCGCGAGGCATAGGGTACTGACAAACAACGGCTTTTTCCTCTTTTCGTTCAATGCACAGGCGGTTCCTCCAACACCTTCCCAGCATCATGCGGCTTGTGCGACAAAACGTCATGTCTTCCGGCCGTTCCTCGCGCCCGGCGCAGCCGATCGCCCGTCTCGCCGGCGCCGTGCTCGATCCGCTCGTCGCCAGGCGGGGCTTCGCCTCGGCCTCCCTCCTCTCCGCCTGGGAGGAGGTCGTCGGCCCGCGCTATGCCGCGGTGTCGCAGCCGGAGAAGATCACCTGGCCGCGCGGCCGCGACGGCGCCGGCGTGCTCACGGTGCGGGTCGAGGGGCCGGGCGCGGTCTACCTCCAGCACGACAGCGGGCCGTTCATCGAACGCATCAACCGCTATCTCGGCTTCACAGCCGTCGCCGACATCCGCATCGTCCAGAAGCCCCTCGAACGCCCACGGAAACGCGGGCCGAGGGAACTGCGCCCGCTCTCGCCGGCGGAGCAGAGCCGGGTGGCCGCGACGGTCGCGGGAACCGACGACCCGGATCTGGCGCGCGCGCTGACGGAGCTCGGCGAGCGGGTGATCGCGGACCGTCTCCCGCGTCCGTGATTGCCTTCCCCGGACATTTGCCACATTTCCTTGTTCCGTTGCGGCCGGTGGGGCACAGTCGCGACCAGCGGCCGTAAACGGCCCTTTCGCGTGCCTCTGGAGGACCATTCCGTGACATTCGGGTTCATGCGCCACAAGCGAAGCGGCGGCTTCCTTGCCATGGCATCGGCGGCGTTCGCCGCGTTCATTGTGCTGGCCGCTCCCGCGAGCGCCCAGAACCGCATCAACGAGATGGAGCTCGCGGTCGAAGGCCCGCTCGGCGACGTCGTCCTCGGCGCGGCGGACGCGCCGGTCACGATCATCGAATACGCCTCGATGACGTGCCCGCATTGCGCCAATTTCCACAACACGACCTTCGATGCGCTGAAGACCGAATATATCGACACCGGCAAGGTGCGCTTCATCATGCGCGAATTCCCGCTCGATCCGCTGTCGGCGGCCGGCTTCATGCTGGCGCGCTGCGCGCCGGGCGAGAATGGCTATTACGGCATGGTCGACCTCCTGTTCGAAACCCAGGGCGAATGGATCGTCTCCGAGCCGATCCCGCCGCTCTTCGCGCTGGCGAGCCAGTCGGGCTTCACGCAGGAATCGTTCGAGGCGTGCCTGACGAACCAGGAAATCCTCGACGGGGTCTATGCGGTCTACGACCGGGCCGCGCAGCAGTTCGCGGTCGACGTCACCCCGACCTTCTTCATCAACGGCGTGCGCTACACCGGCAGCCGCCCGATCGAGGACATGCGGGCGATCATCGACCCTTTGTTGTAGCGCTGGGGCCGGCGCCCGAGGCGTCGCCGGCTTCAGCGTATCGCTGCATCGAGGCCCATCACAGGCGCTGCCGCGACTAGCGCCGGGGAATCAGTCAATACTGCGAGCCGGGTCCGGGCCCTCCGGACCCGGCTTCGATTCCAGTCCACGCCGTGAGCTGAACCGATGAAGTTCACACGCCTCCGCCTCACCGGCTTCAAATCCTTCGTCGAGCCGTCCGACGTGCTGATCGAGCCGGGCCTCACCGGCATCGTCGGGCCCAATGGCTGCGGCAAGTCGAACCTCGTCGAAGCCCTCCAATGGGTGATGGGCGAGAGCTCCTACAAGGCGATGCGCGCCTCCGGCATGGACGAGGTGATCTTCTCCGGCAGCGGCGCGCGGCCGGCGCGGAACACGGCCGAAGTCTCACTCACCATCGACAATTCGGACCGCTCGGCGCCGACCGGGTTCAACGACGGCGACGCGCTGGAGATCAGCCGGCGCATCGAGCGCGAGGCGGGCTCGTCCTACCGCGTCAACGGCCGCGAGGTCCGCGCCCGCGACGTGCAGCTCCTGTTCGCTGACGCGGCCGCCGGCGCGCACTCGCCGGCGATGGTCGGCCAGGGCCGCGTCGGCCAGCTGATCGCCGCCAAGCCGCAGGCGCGCCGCGCCGTGCTGGAAGGCGCGGCCGGCATCACCGGGCTCCACGGCCGCCGCCACGACGCCGAGCTCCGCCTCAAGGCGGCGGAGCAGAATCTGGAGCGCGTCGAGGACGTGCTCGCCGAGATCGACCGCCAGCTCGAGGCGCTGCGCCGTCAGGCGCGGCAGGCGATCCGCTACCGCGCGCTCTCCGGCGAGATCCGGAAGGCCGAAGCGACGGTGCTGGCGCTTCGCCATCGCGCCGCGGTCGAGGCGCTGCGCGAAGCGGAGGCAGCGCTCGCCGAGGCGACGGCACTGACCAATGTCCGCGCCGAGGAACAGACGAAGGCCGCGCGCGACCAGGGTGTCGCCGCCGCCGCAATGCCGGCGCTCCGCGACCGCGCCGCCGCCGCCGGCGCGGCGCTGCAGCGCCTCAAGCTCGAAGAGGCGCGAATCGAGGGCGAGGAACGGCGCGTCAACGCCCGGCTCGACGAACTCGGCCGCCACGCGCGCCAGCTCGGCGAGGACATTGCGCGCGAGCGCCGGCTGATCGACGAGAACGCCGCCGTGCTCGCCCGCATCGTCGAGGAGGAAGCGACGCTGACGGCCTCGGCCGAGGATCACACCGCCGAGGAGGAAGCGGCGCGCACGCGGCAGACGGCCGAGGACGCGCTGGCGGCGAGCGAGAAGCTGGCCACCGAGGCGTCCGCCACGCTGGCGGAGCTTTCCGCCCGCCGCAGCCAGCTGACCCGCGCCCTGTCGGAAGCCGTCGACCGCGAGCGGCGGCTGGCGGACGAGGCGGCGCGCGTCGCCCGCGAGCGCGGCGAACTGTCGGGTACCGAGACCGAGCGCCGCATGGCGACGCTCGCCGTCTCGGTCGAGACCCTCAAACGGCAATTGATGGAAGCCGAGGCCGCCGCGCAGGGCGCCGAGACCCGCGCGATCGAGGCGCGCGGCCGCGAGGCGCAGGCGCGCACCGGCCTTGCCGACGCCGACGCCGCGCTTGCCCGCGTCGAGACCGAGATGGCGACGCTCCAGGCGCTGCTCGCACCCGACGCCAGCGACAAGCCGCTGATCGACGCGGTCGAGGTGAAGCCCGGCTTCGAGGCCGCGCTCGCCGCGGCCTTCGGCGACGAGCTGACGCTTTCCGACGACCCGGAGGCCCCGGCGCATTGGCGCCTCGTGCCGATGGCGGAGGGTGACCCGACCCTGCCGGACGGCGCGTCGCCGCTCGGCGCGGTGGTGGATGCCCCGGCGGTGCTGGCGCGGCGCCTCGCGCAAACGGGGATCGTCGAGCGAGCCGACGGTCCGCGGCTCCAGCTGGCGCTGAAGCCGGGGCAGCGCCTCGTCAGCCGCGAGGGCGACGTCTGGCGATGGGACGGTCACACCAGCGGCGCGGAGGCGCGCCGGCCGGAGGCCGAGCGGCTCGCCGGGCGGAACCGCCTCGCCGAACTTGGCGGCCGCGCCGAGGAGCTTCGCCGCGTCGCCGATCGCGCGCGCGGGCAGATGACGGAATCGCACGAGGCGGCGCTGCAGACGGCGCAGGAGGAGCAGGCGGCGCGGGCCGCATGGCGCGAGGCGCAGAAATCGCTCGACCGCGCCCGCACCGATCTCGGCCTCGCCGAGCGCGAGCATGGGCGGATCGCCACGCGCCTCGCGGCGCTTGCCGAGGCCGAAGCGCGCGTCGCCGCGGGCCGCGAGGAAAGCACGGCCGCACGGCAGGCCGCCGAGGCGGCGCTGGAGCGGCTGACCGATCCCGCGACGCTTGAGCAGCCGCTCGCCGACCTCCGCGCGCGGGTCGCGGCCGATCGCGCCGCGGTCGCCGATGCCCGCGCCGCCGTGGCCGGCTTCGAGCGGGAGGCGGCGCAGCGCCGCGAACGCCTGCAGCGCCTCGTCGCCGATCGCGCGGCGTGGCAGCAGCGCCAGGCAAGCGCCGAGAACCACATCGCCAATCTCGCCAACCGGCAAGCCGAGGCGGAGGCCGAGCGCGCGTCGCTCACCGACCGGCCGGCGGCGCTCGCCGCCGAACGCCGCGCGCTCTCCGGCACGATCGAGACCGCCGACCGCGACCGCGCTGCCGCGACCGACGCGCTCGCCGTCGCCGAGACGGAGCTTGCCGCTGCCGACAAGGCCGCGGCTGCCGCGCTGCAGGCGCTCTCCGAGGCACGCGAGCAGCGCGGACGCGCGGAAGAACGCCTCGCAGCCGCCGGCCAGCGCACCGCCGAAGTGGCGGCCCGCATCGCCGAGGTGCTGCGCTGCCGTCCGGAGGAAGCGGCCGAAGCCGCGGGGCTCGGCGACGGGCCCGCGCCCGCGCTCGATCAGGTCGAGGCGCGCACCGAGCGGCTGAAGCAGGAGCGCGAGCGGCTGGGCGGCGTCAATCTCGCGGCCGAGCAGGAGGCCGAGGAGCTCGCCACGCGCCGCACGACGATCGTCGCCGACCGCGACGACCTCATCGGCGCGATCCAGAAGCTCCGCCAGGGCATTGCCAGCCTCAACCGCGAAGGCCGCGAGCGGCTGCTGGCCGCGTTCACGCAGGTCGACGAGCGGTTCCGCTCGCTCTTCACCCACCTCTTCGGCGGCGGCACGGCCGAGCTGCAGCTGACCGAATCCGACGACCCGCTCGAAGCCGGGCTTGAGATCATCGCCCGGCCGCCCGGCAAGAAGCCGCAGTCGATCACGCTCCTCTCCGGCGGCGAGCAGGCGCTGACTGCGCTGGCGCTGATCTTCGCGGTGTTCCTCACCAACCCGGCGCCGATTTGCGTCCTCGACGAGGTCGACGCCCCGCTCGACGACGCCAATGTCGAGCGCTTCTGCGCGCTCCTGGAGGAGATGATCCGCCAGACCGACACCCGCTTCCTGGTGATCACCCACAACCCGATCACCATGGCGCGGATGAACCGGCTCTATGGCGTGACCATGGCCGAGCGCGGCGTGTCGCAACTGGTGTCGGTCGACCTCGAAACCGCCGAGCGCTTCCGCGAGGCGGGGTAGCTTCGCGGACTCGCGGCATTGGATTGCGCATCATCTGATGCTATTTCTGATGCTTGGAGGATGCGATGCGTACCACCGTCACGATCGATGACGAACTGATCGCCAAGGCCAGCGAATATCTGGGGGTCAAGGAGAAGTCCGCCATCGTTCGAGAAGCGCTGACCGCTTTGATCGAACGGGAAGCGGCGCGCCGGTTAATCCTGCTCGGGGGAACCGAGCCCGATATCAAGCCGGTGCCGCGTCGGCGGCCACCCATCGAGTGATACTCGTCGACACCTCCGTCTGGCTCGACCATTTCGCTCGCAGCGACGAGCAACTAAACGACCTGCTTCGCGGCCGACAGGTTCTCGTGCATCCGTTCGTCATCGGCGAGATCGCCATGGGGTCGATGCGCCAACGGCTCATCATGCTGGAAGAACTGCAGGCATTGCGGAAGCCGAATGTCGCGACGGACGACGAGGTGCTCGACTTCGTCGGACGCCACGGACTGTTCGGCCGGGGCATTGGCTACATCGACGCCCACCTGCTGGCCTCCGTCCGACTCACGATCGGCAGCACGCTCTGGACACGGGACCGACGGTTGCTCACCGCGGCGCAATCGTTGTCGATCGCGGCGGACCTGAAGTGATGGTTGCGGCGTCCAACGCCATCGCACCTCGCCTCCTCGCCTGGTACGACCGCCACGCCCGGCGGCTGCTGTGGCGCGTTCCGCCGGCGGAACGCGCGGTCGGCGTGGTGCCGGACCCCTACCGCGTCTGGCTCTCCGAGGTGATGCTGCAGCAGACCACCGTGGCGGCGGTGAAGTCTTATTTCGAGGCGTTCGTCGCACGCTGGCCGACCGTGGCGGACCTCGCGGCCGCGCCCCGCGAGGCGGTGATGCAGGCCTGGGCCGGGCTCGGCTATTACAGCCGCGCCCGCAACCTCCACGACGCCGCCAGGGCGGTCGTCGCCACGCATGGCGGCCGGTTCCCCGACACCGCGGACCAGTTGCAGTCGCTGCCGGGCGTCGGCGCCTATACCGCTGCGGCGATCGCCGCGATCGCGTTCGACCGGCCGGAGCCGGTGGTCGACGGCAATATCGAGCGCGTGGTGGCGCGGCTGCTGGCGCTGGAGACGGCGCTCCCCGCGGCGAAGCCGGCGATCCGCGCCGCGCAGGCCGAGCTGACGCTGCGTGAGCGGCCGGGCGATTTCGCGCAGGCGATGATGGATCTCGGCGCGACCATCTGCACGCCGAAGCGCCCCGCCTGCCCGCTCTGCCCGATCAACGAGGACTGCCGCGCCTTCGCGCTCGGGCGGCAGGAGGACTTCCCGGTGAAGGCCGCGAAGGCCGATCGTCCGACGCGGGTTGGAACCGCATTCGTCGCCGTGCGCACGGACGGCGCGGTCCTCCTCCGGCGGCGCGCGGAGAAAGGCCTGCTCGGCGGGATGGTCGAGGTGCCGGGCTCCGCGTGGATCGCGAAGGGCGGGCCGGCGGGTGGATACGCCGGTGCGCCGTTTGACGCCCCATGGCGCAGCGCCGGCCGCGTTGTCCACGTCTTCACGCATTTCCGGCTTGAGCTTGCTGTCCACCACGCGGGTGTCGGGAGCACCGCCCCGACGCCCGCGGATCATTGGTGGGCGCCGGCCGAGTCGCTGCCCGGCGAGGCGCTGCCGAGCCTGATGAAGAAGGTGATCGAAGCCGCGATCCCGGGCGCCACCAAGCGCCCGGGCAAGAGCCGCTAGGCGACGGCCGCGAGCGTCTGGCGCACGATCTGGCGGAGGTGGTCGATCGGGCGGCGGGTCGCGCCGTCCTGGAGGTGCCAGAACGTCCAGCCATTGCAGGCTTCGAGGCCCTGCACCGCGGCGCCGACGCGGTGGATCGAGCCCGAGACCGGCCCCGCCTGCACCGAGCCGTCCGCCCGCACCACCGCCGCGTAGCGCGCACCGGCGTCGGTGAGCACGGCGCCCGGCGTGATCAGCCCGGCCTCCAGCAGCGTGCCGAACGGGATGCGTGGCTCGGCGCGCTTGCCGCGGACCGTTTCCAGCGCGCCGCCATCATAGGGCTCGACGCCGGCGATGCGGGTCGCGGCGGCCTCGACATAGTCCGGGTCGCGCTCGATGCCGATGAAATGCCGGCCGAGCCGCTTGGCGACGGCGCCGGTAGTGCCGGTGCCGAAGAACGGGTCGAGCACCACGTCGCCCGGCCGCGAGGTCGCCAGCATGATGCGGTAGAGGAGCGCTTCGGGCTTCTGGGTCGCGTGGAGCTTGCGGCCGTCGAGCTTCAGCCGCTCGCCGCCGGTGCACAGCGGCAGCAGCCAGTCGGAGCGCATCTGGAGATCGTCGTTGAACACCTTCAGCGCGTCGTAATTGAAGGTGTAGTTGCGGGCGCCGGCGTCGCGGCCGGCCCAGATCAGCGTCTCGTGCGCGTTGGTGAAGCGGCGGCCGCGGAAGTTCGGCATCGGGTTGGCCTTCCGCCACACGATGTCGTTGAGAATCCAGTAGCCGAGGTCCTGAAGGATCGAGCCGACGCGGAAGATGTTGTGGTAGCTGCCGATGACCCAGAGCGTACCTTCGGGCTTGAGGACGCGGCGCGCGGCGCGCAGCCAGGCGCGGGTGAAGGCGTCATACTCGGCGAAGCTCGAGAACTGGTCCCAGGCATCGTCGACGGCGTCGACCTCGGACTGATCCGGGCGGGTGAGCCGGCCTTCGAGCTGGAGGTTGTAGGGCGGGTCGGCGAAGACGAGGTCGACCGACGCCGCTGGCAGCTTCTCCAGCGCCGCGATGCTGTCTCCGGTGATGATGGTGTCCTGCCACCCGGCGATGGCAGGGTTCGCAATCCGCTCCGCTCTCAAATCAGGCGCCTTCGGCTATACGCAACACTCGGCGCCACGCGGCGCATCGGAGCGTTAAGGTTGCCGAACAGGGTGAAAGCGGCGTTCAGAAACGTGGTTAAGCGATGGTCACCTCGCGCCGCACGTCCGAACGCGTGCGCTATGATTGTGCGGATGGATTCGGTTGGAGGCTCGATGCGGCAGCTCTTCCGGTGCGTCGGCGCGGCGATCCTCGCCGTCGCGCTGTCGGCGACGGCATTCGCGCAGCCGGGCGCGAGCGTCGCGCCGGTCTCCGGGGTCACGCAGGGCAGGCCATTCGAGGTCGCGTATCAAGGACCGCTGGGGCCGGGCGACCAGATCCGCGTCGCCTGGGTCGGCAGCCCGGCGGACGATTATGTGACGGCGGCCGCCATCGCCTTGGACGGGGCGCCGGTGAGCCTCACCGCGCCGGTCGAGCTCGGCCTTTACGAGCTGCGCTACTGGGAGGCGGAGACCGGTCTCGTCCTCGCCCGGCTGCCGCTCATTCTGGCCCCGCTCGTCCCCACGCTCGACGCGCCGGAGCGCGTGGCGCAGGGCGGCGCGATCGTCGTCGCCTGGACCGCTGATCCGCGCATTGCCGGCCAGATCGAGCTGGCCGACCCGAACAAGCCGCTCGCGCCGCCGCTGGCGATCGCCCAGGTGGTACGGACCGAGCCGACCGTGACGCTGATCGCGCCGATCGATCCCGGGCGCTACGAGATTCGCTTCATCCGCGAGGAGCAGACCTTCGCCGAGGCGCGCATCCGCGGCTCCGACGCCGATCGCGTGCTGGCGCGGCGGGCGATCGACGTCACATCCGCAGTGGCGACGCTCGCGATCGTCGGCGACCCGGTCGCCGGCGCGGGCCTCACGGTAGAATGGACCGGCCCCGGCGCGCCCGAAGACCAGATCCGGCTCGCGACGCCGGAAATGACGCCATACGAATTCATCGACGCGAGGCTCGTCGGCGCGGCGGCTCCGGTCACGTTCGCCGGGCCGCTGCCCGCCGGCTCCTACGAGCTTCGCTACTGGTCGGCGGCGCTGTGGGAGGTGGTCGGCACGACGCCGGTCACACTGGCCGAGCCTTCGGCGACCCTCGACGCGCCGGGCGAAGTCGCCGGCGGCGCCACCGTCACCATCGCTTGGGACGGTCCGGCCAATATCGGCGACCGCATCGCGATCTCCGTGGTGGATGCGCCGGCCGATTTCGTGCTCGCCGTCGCGCGGGTATCGTTCGGCGGCGTGCCGGTGCGGCTCGGCGCCCCCGTCCAGGCCGGCACCTACGA
The DNA here is from genome assembly GCA_026126025.1 of Bauldia sp. GTDB lineage: Bacteria > Pseudomonadota > Alphaproteobacteria > Rhizobiales > Kaistiaceae > JADLGL01. The sequence goes on from JAHCJZ010000002.1 coordinate 355,713, forward strand.
GCTCCGCTACCTCGCGGCCGACGGTGCGGTCATCGCGCGGCGGCCGATCGCCGTCACCGCCGCCGACGCGAGCATCGCGCCGCCGGGCACGGTCGAAGCAGGCTCGGCGTTCACCGTGGCCTGGAGCGGCCCCGCCGGACCGTTCGACGAGCTCCGCATCACGCTGCCGGCAGGCCCCGACGACGAGCCGTTCACGGCCACCCGCGTCACCGCCGGCGTCGCGGCGACGCTGGTCGCCCCGGACCGGCCGGGGACGTATCTCATCCGCTACTGGTCAGCGAGCAGCGCGACCGCGATCGCGTCGGCGCCGCTGGAGGTGGTGTGCGCGAACTGCGCGCCGGCGGAACCCACGCCGGATGTCGAGGAGCTCCGGCCCTAGGCCGCGGATTCAACCGCCCCCAGACTCCGCGTCACCCGGCGAAAAGAGAGGATGCGAGTCCCGCTAGCGGATGAAGCCGGTGACGATGCGGACGATCTGGCTGGCGGCCGGGGTTGCGATGGTGACCGGCTCGGTGGTGATGTTGAAATTGCCGCCATAGCCCGGCGGGCCGAGATTGGCCGACACCTGGTAGGCCTGCTGCGAGACCATCGCGCCGTCGACGAGGATCGACACCTGGAGCTGCGCGCTGCCGGTGCCCGAGCCGCGCGGGCCGGCGGCGATGCGGCCGCCGATGCCGACGGTGAAGGTGACCGTGGTTCCCTGGGCGCGGCACTGCCGCGCGGTGTTGAGGATCGCCGCCTGGTAGCGGACATTGCCGGGGTCTTCGGCGCCGGCGAAGAAGACCACCGATTCCGCGCCCGGGATGATCTCGACCTCGGGGCAGGCGCCGACCGCGACCAGGACCTCGGGCTGGCTGGCCGCGAGGCCACCACCGCCGCCGGCGCAGGCGGCGAGGGAAAGCGCCGCCGCCCCCGCCATCGCAATCCCGACCGATCGTCCAAAGCGCATCATGGCCTGCCTCCCTTAACCAACGCTGGGGTGGCTTCTATAGCACCGCGGCGCGGCGGGGCGACAGGCGGCCGCCAAGGTTGCCCGGGCGCGGACGTGTGGTTAGGTTGCCGCGCTGCCGCGGCCGGGCATCGATCGGCCAGGAGATTCAGTCCGTTGGATTATTACAGCACCCGGGGCGAAGCGCCGGTCCGCGGCTTTCGCGATGTGCTCCTTGCGGGGCTGGCCGAAGATGGCGGGCTCTATCTGCCGGCGATCTGGCCGAAGATCACGCCCGACGAGATCGAGGGCTTCGCGGGGCGGCCTTATCACGAGGTCGTCGCCGACCTCGTCGGCCGCTTTGCCGGGGGCGAGATCGCCGACGAGGCGCTGCGCGCGATGTGCCGCGAGGCCTATGCCGGGTTCAACCATCCAGCGGTGACGCCGCTGGTCGAGCTCGCGCCGAACCGGTGGGTGCTGGAGCTCTTCCGCGGGCCGACGCTCGCCTTCAAGGACCTCGCCATGCAGCTGCTGGCGCGGCTGATGGACCACGTCCTTGCCGAGCGCGACGGCCGGGCGACGATCGTCGCCGCCACCTCCGGCGATACCGGCAGCGCGGCGATCGAGGCCTTCCGCGGCCGCGAGCGGATCGACGTCTTCGTCCTCTTCCCCAGCGGCCGGGTCTCGCCGGTCCAGCAGCGCCAGATGACGACGGTCCTCGACCCGAACATCCATACGCTCGCGGTCGAAGGCTCCTTCGACGATTGCCAGTCGCTGGTGAAGGCCCTGTTCGCCCGCGAGCGCTTCCGCAAGGACGTGTCGCTCGCCGCCGTCAATTCGATCAATTGGGGGCGCATCGTCGCCCAGACCGCGTATTACTTCTCCTCGGCGGCCGCGATCGGCGGCGCCGACCGTCCGGTCGACTATGCCGTGCCGACGGGCAATTTCGGCGACGCCTTCGCGGGCTATGTAGCGCGGTGCATGGGCCTGCCGATCGCGCATCTTGTCATCGCCACCAACAGCAACGACATTCTGGCGCGGGCCTTCGCCGACGGGCGCTACGAAGTCCGCGGCATCGTCCCCACCAGCTCACCGTCGATGGACATCGGCATCTCGTCGAATTTCGAGCGCCTGCTGTTCGAGGTGCATAATGGCGATGCTCCCGCGGTCCGCCGGATGATGGCGGGCCTTGCGCAGAGCGGCTCGTTCAGCATCGGCGCGGGGCCGCTGGAGGAGATGCGGCGGCTCTTCGCCGCGGGCCGGGCGGACGAGGCGGAGACCGTCCGGACCATCCGGGAGACTTACGAGGCGACCGGCTATCTGGTCGACACGCACACCGCGGTGGGGCTTGCCGTCGCGAGCCGCTATGCCCGGCCCGAAGTGCCGATGATCACGCTGTCGACCGCGCATCCGGCGAAGTTCCCGGACGCGGTGGAGGCGGCGAGCGGCGTCCGGCCCGGCCTGCCGCCGGCACTGGCCGACCTGATGGATCGCGAGGAGCGGTTCACCACCATCGCCCCCGACGCCGACGCCGTCGAGGATTTCATCAGGGCGCATGCCCGCGCCGTCACGATCGAGGTTTGAACCGCCCCATGTCCGTCGAGCTCACCCGCCTCCCCTCCGGCATCACCGTCGTGACCCAGACGATGGACCAGCTGCAAAGCGCGGCGCTCGGCGTGTGGGCCGGCGTCGGGTCGCGCTCGGAGAGCGAGGGCGAGAACGGCATCGCCCACGTCCTGGAGCACATGGCCTTCAAGGGAACGCGGCGGCGGAGCGCGACGGCGATCGCCGAGGAGATCGAGGCGGTCGGCGGCGAGCTCAACGCCGCCACCAGCGTCGACACCACGCATTATCATTCGCGCGTCCTCAAGGAGGACGTGCCACTCGCCATGGACATCCTCTCCGACATCCTGCGCAACTCGACTTTCGACGAGAGCGAGCTGGCGCGCGAGAAGCACGTCATCGTGCAGGAGATCGGCGCCGCTCTCGATACGCCCGAGGACGTGGTCTACGATTTCTTCGGCGAGGCGGCCTATCCGGGTCAGGCGCTCGGGCGGCCGATCCTCGGGACCGAGGCGACCGTGCGCGCGACCACCCGCGAAGGGCTGATCGGCTATCTCGACCGGCACTATCACGGGCCATCGATGGTGGTGGCCGCCGCCGGCGCGATCGACCACAAGGCGATCGTCACGCTCGCCGAGGACGGGCTCGGCGACGTCTCGCCCGAGCCTGCGCCGAAGCCGGCGGCCGGGCGCTATCATGGCGGCGACCGCCGCGAGGTCCGCGACCTCATGGAGGCGCAGATCGTGCTCGGCTTCGCCGGCCGCGCCTACACCTCGCCCGACTACTACACCGCGCAGATCCTCTCCACCGCGCTCGGCGGCGGAATGTCGTCGCGGCTTTTCCAGGAAGTGCGCGAACGGCGCGGTCTTTGCTATTCGATCTACTCGTTCCATTGGGCTTTCGCCGATGGCGGCCTGTTCGGGATTCACGCCGCGACCGGGGAATCCGACGTAGCGGAGCTGATGCCGGTGGTGCTGGGCGAAGTGGAGAAGGCGGCCGACACCCTCACGGAGGAAGAGGTCGCACGGGCGCGGGCGCAGCTTCGCGCCGGGCTCCTGATGGCGCTGGAGAGCCCGACCGCGCGGGCCGGCCAGCTGGCGCGGCAGATGCTGGTGTTCGGCCGCGTCGTCCCGGTGGAGGAGCTGGTGGGGAAGATCGACGCCATCACCGCCGACTCCGTCCGCCGCCTTGCCGGCGCGCTGTTCACCGGCAGCACGCCGACCCTGGCCGCCGTGGGCCCGGTCGGCAGCCTGATCCAGCACGACGACGTCATGGCGCGGCTCGGCACGCGCGCTGCCGCCTGAGGAAACGCGCATGGCCTTCCTCCGCTCGGTGCCGCCGCCAAGTCCGCCCGGGGCGCTGCGCGGGCAGGCGGTGCTGATCCGGCCGCCCAGCGTCAACGACTTCCCGCAATGGGCCCTGCTGCGGTCCGAGAGCCGCCGCTTCCTCGCGCCGTGGGAGCCGGTGTGGCCGGCCGACGAGCTGTCGCGGCTCGCCTTCCGCCGCCGCATCCGCCGCTACCAGCGCGAGGCCCGGGAAGGCAGCGGCTACCCGTTCTTCGTCTTTTCGGTGGACGGCTCGCTGCTGCTCGGCGGCCTCACCCTCTCCCACGTCCAGCGCGGCGTGACCCAGTCCTGCTCGCTCGGCTACTGGATGGGGGAACGCTATGCGGGCAAGGGCTACATGACCGACGCGGTGCGCGTCGCCCTTTCCTTCGCCTTCGACGCCCTGCGGCTCCACCGGGTCGAGGCGGCGTGCCTGCCCCATAATGCGGCGTCGATCCGCCTCCTCGAAAAGGTCGGATTTTCGCGGGAGGGCTACGCCCGACGATACCTTTGCATCGACGGCCGCTGGCAGGATCACCTCCTTTTCGCGATCGTCTCGGACGATCCCCGCCGCTGAGGACGCGGCCGAGGATCGTCCTTGGCATGCCCGGCTGCCGTCACTAAGAGTTCTGGGACCGGGAAGACGGATGGTGGACTTGCCGGTGGGGAGGTTGGTGACGCCGTTGCGTCGGGTATTCGTTCTCGTCAGCGCCCTCGCCGCATTGTGGATCGGATCGAACGCCGCCACGGCGTTCGAGGCTGTCGCCGTGTCGACCGACTCGCCGACCATCGACCTCACCGGCGCGGTCGACTTCCTCGTCGAGAATGCCGACTTCATCACCGTCTCCACCGCACCGGGTGCTGACGGCATCGTGCGCGCAATGCGCGTGCCGTCGGTCGACTCTGGCACCGCCATCTCGCGCTGGGTCGTCTTCGCCATTTCCAACACCGGCACGGTGCCGGTGGATCGCCTCCTGGTCGCGCCGCATTTCCGGCTGACCAATTCGGGCCTCTTCTGGCCCGACCTCGGCGGCTCGCGCGTCGCGCAGATCGCTACCAGCGAAGGCGAGCGCCCGGTTCCCGAACTGAGCCAGGAAGCCGACGTCTTCCCCATCACCATCAATCCGGGCGCGGTGGTGACCTTCGTCGCCGAGCTCCGGACAAGCGACCTCCCCCGGCTGATGCTGTGGGAGGAGGACGCCTACAAGGACTCGGTGAACAGCTACACGCTGTTCCGCGGCATCGTCCTCGGCATCTCCGGCCTGCTCGCCCTGATGCTGACCGTGGTGTTCGTGATCCGCGGCACCGCGCTCTTCCCGGCCGCGGCGTCGCTGGCGTGGTCGGTGCTCATCTATCTCTGCGTCGATTTCGGCTTCTGGAACCGGGTGATCCAGCTCCAGCCCGGCGAGGACCAGGTGTGGCGCGCGATATCGGAGGTGCTGCTCGCGGCGACGCTCCTCATCTTCGCCTACACCTATCTCCATCTCGGCCGCTGGCACGTCCGCTACCGCCACCTGACGCTGGGATGGCTGGCCGGCCTCGGCGTCCTCCTCGCCATCGGCCTCCTCGAGCCGTCGATCGCCGCGGGCATCGCCCGGTTCTCCTTCGGCCTGACCGCGATCATCAGCCTCGCCCTCGTGCTGCAGCTCGCCGGCCGCGGCTTCGACCGCGCAGTGATGCTGATCCCGGCCTGGGTGCTGCTCATCCTCTGGGTCGGCGCGGCGGGCCTGACGGTGGTGGGCGCCTTCGCCAGCGACATGATCCAGCCGGCGCTGGCCGCCGGCCTCGTGCTGGTCGTGCTCCTCGTCTCGTTCACCGTGATGCAGCACGCCTTCGCCGGCGGCACGGTGATCCAGGGGCCGATCGACGACACCGAGCGCCGCGCCCTCGCCCTCGTCGGCGCCGGCGACATCGTCTGGGACTGGGACGTCGGCCGCGACCGGATCACGACCGGCCACGAAGCCGAGGAGCTGCTGGGGCTCGAGAAGGGCAAGCTGACGGCGCCGTCGCTCGACTGGATGGCGTTCATGCATCCGGCCGACCGCGACCGGTTCAAGGCGGTGCTCGACGCGATGATTGAGATCCGCCGCGGCCGCATCAACCAGGACTTCCGCCTCCGCTCCGAGGACGGCCACTACCGCTGGTTCGTGCTGCGGGCGCGGCCGGTGCTGGGCGGCGACAACGAGGTGCTGCGCTGCGTCGGCACGCTCCTCGACATCACCGAGGCGCGGGTCGCCGAGGAGCGCCTGCTCCACGACGCGGTGCGCGACAACCTCACCGGCCTTCCCAACCGGCAGCTCTTCCAGGACCGGCTCGACGGCGTGATGGCGCGCGCCAATGCCGAAGGCATCACCAAGCCGTCGGTGCTGGTGCTCAACCTCGACCGCTTCAAGCAGATCAACGACAGCTACGGCATATCGGTCGGCGACTCGGTGCTCCTCACCATTTCGCGCCGGCTCACCCGCCTCATCAAGGCGCAGGACACCCTTGCCCGCCTCGGCGGCGACCAGTTCGGCATCATGCTTTTGTCGGAGAGCCAGGCCGAGCAGATCGCGGTGTTCGCGGAATCGGTCCGCCGCGCGATCCGCAGCCCGATCGGCTTCGGCGACAAGGAAATCCTCGTCACCGCCTCGATCGGCATCGCCACGCCCGACGACAAGCACAAGCAGGAATCGGACGATCTCGTGAAGGAAGCCGAGATCGGCATGTACCACGCCAAGCGGAGCGGCGGCGACCGCATCGAGGCATACCGGCCGGCGCTGCGCCAGGTCGGCAGCGACATGTCGTCGATGGAAGCGGACCTCAAACGCGCGCTCGGCCGCGAGGAGATCAAGGTCCTCTACCAGCCGGTCGTCAGCCTCTACGACCGCTCGATCGTCGGCTTCGAGGCGCTGGTCCGCTGGGACCATCCCAAGCACGGCCGGATCCCGCCGACCGACTTCCTGCCGCTGGCGGAGCGGAGCGGCCTCATCTCGCAGCTCGGCATGTTCGTGCTGGAGCGCGCCACCAAGCAGCTCGGCGACTGGCATCACGAGATGCGGATCCCGGTCCCGCCCTTCGTCTCGGTGAACATTTCGAGCCGCGAGCTCCTCCGGCACGACCTGATCAACGACGTGAAGGGGCTCCTGGTGCGCACCAATGCCGAGCGCGGGTCGCTGAAGCTGGAGATCACCGAAAGCCTGGTGATGGAGAACCCGGAATATTCCGCGCAGGTGCTGTCGCGGCTGCGCGAGCTCGGCGCCGGCCTTTCGCTCGACGATTTCGGCACCGGCTATTCGTCGCTCGCCTATCTGCAGCGCTTCCCGTTCGACACGCTGAAGATCGACAAGAGCTTCGTGCGCGGCCAGAACGGCGGACCGCGCGAGATCATCCTTCGCGCCATCGTCACCCTGGCGCACGACCTCGACATGGAGGTGGTGGCGGAAGGCCTCGAATCCGAGGACGAGCTGACCGAGCTCCTCGACCTCAATTGCGAGTATGCGCAGGGCTATCTGTTCGGCGCGCCGATGACCGCGACCGAGGCGACCAAGCTTCTCCTGCGCGAGAAGGACCAGGTGCCGGCCCTCACTTGACAGGCGGGGGACGGCACGCCAAGTCCGGCGGGCTTCGGAAGCCGTCGAGCCCCCAGGCAGCATGACCGCCAAACCGCCCCTCGAGATCCTGCTTTGCGCCCCGCGCGGCTTCTGCGCCGGCGTCGACCGCGCGATCCAGATCGTGGAGTTGGCGCTGAAGCGCTATGGGCCCCCGGTCTACGTGCGCCACGAGATCGTCCACAACCGCTTCGTGGTCGACAGCCTCAAGGCGAAGGGCGCGGTATTCGTCGAGGAGCTCGACGAGATTCCCGAGACCACGCAGCCGGTCGTCTTCTCGGCGCATGGTGTGGCCAAGGCGGTGCCGGAGGCGGCGCGCGCGCGCAACCTCTTCCAGCTCGACGCCACCTGCCCGCTCGTCACCAAGGTGCACCGCGAGGCGGAGATTCATTTCAAGCGCGGCCGCGAGATCGTGCTGATCGGCCATGCCGGTCACCCCGAGGTCACCGGCACGATGGGCCAGCTGCCGCCGGGAGCGGTCGCGCTGGTGCAGACCGTGGACGAGGCGCGCGTCTTTGCGCCGCGCGACCCCGAGGCGCTCGCCTACATCACCCAGACGACGCTGTCGGTCGCCGACACAGCCGAGATCGTCGCCGTCCTCCAGCAGCGCTTCCCGGCGATCGTCGGCCCGCATCGCGAGGATATCTGCTACGCCACCACCAACCGCCAGGAGGCGGTGAGCCGGGTCGCGCCGCAGGTCGATGCGATGGTGGTGGTCGGGGCGCCGAACTCCTCCAACTCGCAGCGCCTCAAGGAGGTCGCCGAGCGGGCAGGCTGCAAGGTCTCGGTCCTGATCCAGCGCGCCGACGAGCTCGACTGGTCGCTGTTCGACGGCATCCGGAAGCTCGGGATCACTGCCGGCGCGTCGGCGCCCGAAGTGCTGGTCGAGGAAGTGGTGGACGCCTTCGCCGCCCGGTTCGCGGTCACCGTCAACCTGGTGTCGACCGCCGAGGAATCGATCGCCTTCAACCTGCCCCGCGAGCTGCGGGTCGCATGACCCGCGCCTGAGCCGATCCCATGGCGGTCTATACCGAGATCAGCAGCGACGAGCTGGCGGCGTTCGTGGCCGGCTACGACATAGGCACGGTGCTGTCGGTGAAGGGGATCGCCGAGGGCGTCGAGAACTCCAACTTCCTCCTCGTCACCGAGAAGGGCCCCTTCATCCTCACGCTCTACGAGAAGCGGGTCGACGCGGACGACCTCCCCTTCTTCCTCGGCCTGATGGAGCATCTCGCGGCGAAGGGCATCCCCTGCCCGCTCCCGGTCAGGGACCGGGCGGGCAGCGCGCTCGGCACCGTCGCCGGCCGGCCGGCGGCCATCATCACCTTCCTCTCCGGCGTCTGGATCCGGCGGCCGCGGCGCGAACACTGCGCGGCGCTCGGCGCGGCGCTCGCCGGCCTCCATCTCGCCGCCGCCGATTTCCCGCTGAGCCGGCCCAACGCCCTTTCCGTCGCCGGGTGGCGGAAGCTCTTCGAGGCGTCGGCGCCGCGGGCGGACGAAGTCGTGCCCGGCCTTGCCGCCGAGATCGCCGGCGAGCTCGCCGCGATCGAGAAGGCCTGGCCGGCCAGCCTGCCGTCGGGCGTGATCCATGCCGACCTCTTCCCCGATAATGTCTTCTTCCTCGGCGACCGGCTGTCGGGGCTGATCGACTTCTATTTCGCCTGCAACGACATGCTGGCCTACGACATCGCGGTCTGCATCAATTCGTGGTGCTTCGAGCCCGACGATTCGCTCAACGTCACCAAGGCGAAGGCGCTCCTCGACGGCTACGTCCGGGTGCGACCGTTGGGCGCGGACGAGATCGCGGCGCTGCCGCTCCTCTGCCGCGGCTCGGCGCTCCGCTTCCTGCTGACGCGCCTCCATGACTGGCTCAACGTGCCGCCCGGCGCGCTGGTCGTGCCCAAGAACCCGCGCGAATATCTCAACAAGCTCCGCTTCCACCAGCGGGCGCGGAGCGCCGCCGCCTACGGCCTCTCGGCGTGACGGCGGGCCGCGTCACGATCTGGACCGACGGTGCGTGCTCGGGGAATCCCGGCCCCGGCGGCTGGGGCGCGGTGCTGATCTGGAACGGTCATGAGCGCGAGCTGTCGGGCGGCGAGCGCGAAACCACCAACAACCGCATGGAGCTGATGGCAGCGATCTCGGCGCTGGAGTCGCTGAACCGGCCGGTCGCCGTCGACCTCTACACCGACTCCCAGTATGTGCGCGGCGGCATCACGCAATGGCTGGCGCAGTGGAAGCGCAACGACTGGCGCACGGCCGACCGCAAGCCGGTGAAGAATGTCGACCTGTGGCAGCGCCTCGACGCCGCCCGCCAGCGCCACGACATCGCCTGGCACTGGGTGCGCGGCCACGCCGGGACCGAAGGCAACGAACGCGCCGACGCCCTCGCCCGCGCGGGCATGGCGCCGTTCAAGCTGGCCCGGAACAGATCGTAACCGCCGTCCTTCGAGGCCCGGCTTCGCCGGGCACCTCAGGATGAGGTCAATTGTTGGCTTGCGCGAGCATACACTCCTCCGACCTCATCCTGAGGTGCGAGCGAAGCGAGCCTCGAAGGATGGCCGCGAGCTCCGCGCCCGAGGCTATTCCACGACCAGCGTCTGCTCGATCGCCTCGCGGCCGGACGCCACTGTGAGGCGGAGCGCCTCGCCGACGAGCACGGCGTCGTCCTCCAGCCGCTCCAGCATGAAGGCGAAGGTGACGCGGTCGCCGTGGGCGGCGATGCGGTAGGCGGTCATCGGGTACCAGCCTTCCGGCGCCTCGACGAACAGCTCGGCCTGCGGGCGCGGCGCCGTCAGGGTCGCGGTGAAGCCGACAAGGGCGCCCTCGCCGAGGCGGACGAGGCGGTCCACGGCGAAGACGCGTTCGCGCGGCGGGCCGGGAAGGCGCGCGGCCGCGAGCTGGATGATCGACGCGACCTGGGGGTCAAAATCGTTGGGCGCGAGCGCGACCTCCGCTTCGAGCCGCATCGGGATGCAGATCGTCTCGCAGACGCCGAGCTCCATCGCGACGCGAAGCGTGATCGGCGCACCGCCCACGGCCGGTTCGACGGCGACCGGCAGGATGACGCGATCCTCATAGACATTGGTGATCGAAACGCCGTCGTCGTAGCGGCGGGGGGCGGGGAAGCCGACGGTGGCGCTCGCGACGTTCACCGAGCCGGAGAAGTCGAAGGTCGGCGCAAGGCCGCCTTCGCCAGGCACGCGCCAGTAGGTCTTCCAGCCGGGGTCGAGCGCGATCTCGATCGCCGCCCGGGGGACGCCGGTATCGTCGATGCTCGCGATCAGGCGAACGCCGACATGCGGCTCCTCGGCCCAGAGGCCCATGGCCGCCAATGCGGCCAGCGGCAGCAGCGGGACGGCGGCGAGGGCAAGGAGGAGAGAGCGAAACGAAATAGGAGCCATCAACGTTGATCTAACCGTCAATGCGGGCGCGATCACGACGGTTCGCCGGCCGCGTTCCATTTTGCCGGGCTCGTGCTAGGATTCCTACCATGCCTCGGTTCTCAAGGCCCTCGGGCGGCGACGGCTATCTGGAAGGGCAGGTGCTGATCGCGATGCCCGGCATGTCCGATCCCCGGTTCCAGCGCGCGGTGATCTATGTCTGCGCGCATTCGCCCGAGGGCGCGATGGGCATCCGGATCAACCAGGCGGCGCCGCGGCTGACCTTCTCGCAAGTGCTGGAGCAGCTCGACATGCTGCCGGAGGGCGAGGCGATCAACCTGCCGCCGCCGGCGGCCGAGGTTCCGGTCCATCGCGGCGGCCCGGTCGAGACCGGGCGCGGCTTCGTCCTCCACAGCGCCGACTACGTCATCGACCGCTCGACGCTGATCATCGGCGAGGATGTCTGCCTCACCGCGACGCTCGATATCCTGCGCGCCATCGCCGCCGGCACCGGCCCGCGCAACGCGCTCCTCGCGCTCGGCTATGCCGGCTGGGGACCGGGCCAACTGGAGGGCGAACTGCAGGCCAATGGCTGGCTGTCCTGCCCGGGCGATCCGGGCCTCGTTTTCGATCCCGACCTCGATTCCAAGTACGAGCGCGCGCTCGGCCTGATCGGGGTCAATCCTGGAATGCTGTCGAGCCTGTCCGGACACGCCTGAGGGGGGCGCGATGATCGGTGTTGCCTGGGTCGGCGCCGCGATCCTGATCGGGGTCGCGGTCTTGCAGACCGTGCTCGCGCTGGGGGCACCCTATGGCGGCGTCGCCTGGGGCGGCCGGCGGAAGGGCAAATTGCCCTGGTACCTCCGGGTCGCCAGCGCGATCGCCGTCCCGCTCCTCCTCGGCTTCGCCTATGTCATCCTCGCGCGCGCCGGCGTCTTCGGCGAATCCGAGCAGCGCGTGCCGGCTTTCGTGGTCGCCGCCGTGCTGACGCTCAACGTCGTCGGCAATTTCGCGTCGCAGAGCTTCATCGAGCGCTGGGTGCTCGGGCCGCTGGCGGTCGTCGCCGCCGTCGCGGCGTGGCTGGTCGCGATCTGGGGCTAGCCCGCCTGCCTGCGCCGCTGCGCGCGGACGTAGACCAGGAACACGGCCACCAGCGCCACCGCAAGGCCGTACCAGGTCACGGCGTATTGGAGGTGGTTGTTGGGGAAGGTGACGGTGGTCTCGCCCCCTTGCGGGAGGCCGTCGGGCAGGGTCGGGTCGAAAGCGGCGTCGATGTAATAGGGCGCGACGCGGTCCGCCGGGAGGCCGAGCGCGGCGGCGACGGCGGCGGGATCGCGGGTGAACCAGAGATTGCCCTCCGGATCGTCGGCCGGGGTGAAGGCGTTCCGGCCCTGCGGCGGGCGGAGGAGTCCGGTAACCGCCACCTCGCCTTCGACCTGGCCGGCGGCGCGGGTCGCCGGGTTCTTGCGGTCCGCCGGGACGAAGCCGCGATTGACGATGACCCACCAGCCGTCGGCGGTCTGAAGCGGCGTCAGGATGAAATAGCCCTGCCCGCCATGGCGGCCATGCGGCTCCGACAGCGAGGCGAAGGAGTGCGCCTCGCCGGCGTGGTCGAACACGCCGCTGGCGGTCACCGGCAGGTAATCGGCGGCGTCGAGATCGAGCGCCGGCCAGGTATCGGGGCCGGGCGCGGCGACCGGCGGCAGCGCGGTTCGCGTCTCGACCCGCTCGATCAGGTCCTGCTTCCAGGCGAGCCGTTCGAGCTGCCAGGTGCCGAGGCCGATCAGGATCGCGGTGCCGACGACCGCTCCGATGGTGAGAAGGAGGAGGCGCCGGCGCGGGGCAGCCGCCGGGGCGGCGGTCACTCGTCCGCCAGCCGGCCTTCAGCCGCCTTGTGACGGAACTGCTGGCCGATGAACCAGCCCTTCAGCGGGCGAAGCATGCCGAACGATAGGATGAGGACGAGCGGGATCCACACCACCATGTGCACCCAGTAGGGCGGGTGGACGGCGAACTCGACCACCAAGGCGAGGCCGACGACGAGGAAGCCGACGATGAGGATGATGAAGACCGCCGGCCCGTCGCCGGCATCGGTGAAGCCGTAGTCGAGGCCGCATTCGGAGCAGGAATCCCGGGTGGTCAGGTAGCCCGCGAAGAGCTTGCCCTTGCCGCAGCGCGGGCAGCGGCCCCTGAAGCCGGCGCCGGACGCGGAGACCCCGGGATAGGACCCCGCACTGGAAGATGGGTTCATCGGGTTCCGGCCGCGACGCGCGTGGCGCCGCGGCCGGCCTCACTGAGCTAGTGGTAGGTGGCGCCCCAGCCACCCCAGACGTAGATGAAGAAGAACAGGAAGATCCACACCACGTCGACGAAGTGCCAGTACCAGGCCGCGGCCTGGAAGCCGAAATGCTGCTGCGGCGTGAAGTGACCCCGCAGCGCCCGGAAGAGGCAGACCAGAAGGAAGATCGTGCCGATCAGGACGTGGGCGCCGTGGAAGCCGGTCGCCATGAAGAAGGTCGAGCCGTAGATGCCGCCGCCGAACGAGAACGCCGCGTTGGAGTACTCGTAGATCTGGACCGCGGTGAAGGTCGCGCCGAGCGCGATGGTCAGCACCAGGCCCCAGATCAGGCCGCGGCGGTCGTTGTGGATGAGCGCATGGTGCGCCCAGGTGACCGTCGTGCCCGAGGTGAGGAGGATCAGCGTGTTGAGGAGCGGCAGATGCCACGGGTCGAACACCGTGGTGCCTTCCGGCGGCCAGACGCCTCCGGTGAAGGCGACGCGCGCGACCTGGACCGGATCGTCGGGGTTGAGGCTCGCGTCGAAGAACGCCCAGAACCACGCGACGAAGAACATCACCTCGGAGGCGATGAAGAGGATCATGCCGTAGCGCAGATGCAGCTGCACCACCGGCGTGTGGTGGCCGGTATGGGCCTCGTCGATGACGTCCCGCCACCAGACCCAGAATGTGTAGAAGACGCCCAGGAAGCCCGGGACCATCCACAAAATGCTGCTGCCGTGCATGTAGGAGATGAAGCCCAGCGCCAGCGCCAGCGCCGAGATTGCACCCACCGCCGGCCACGGGCTGGGGTTCACCAGATGGTAGTCGTGATGCTGTGCGTGAGCCTCAGCCATACTTGTTGTCTCCGCTCAATCCCCCCGCCGGGCGGCGACGCCCCGGCAGTCAAACCTTCCGCCCGCCGCCGGGCCAGTCCTATCCTCCGGCAGGGGCCGGCGCCAATGCGACAGGTTCGCTCGGCGTACCGGTAGCCGGGTAAAACGTGTACGACAAGGTGATCGTGTCGATAAAATCCAGCGTCGGATCGTCCGCGATCCGCGGGTCGACATAGAACAGCACCGGCATGTCGACGCCCTCGCCGGCCGCGAGCGTCTGCTCGTTGAAGCAGAAGCAGGAAATCTTCATGAAGTAGCCGCCGGCCTGGGTCGGCGTGACGTTGAAGACCGCCGTTCCGGTGGTGGCGATGTCGGCTTCGTTCTCGGCGCGATAGGCGACCTCGGTGGCCTCGCCGAGCCGGACGGTGACGCTACGCTGCTCGGGCTGGAACGACCACGGCAGGGTCGACGCGATGTTGGCGTCGAACTGGACCTTGATGGTGCGGTCGAGGATGCGGTCAGGCGCGGCGTCGGCGACCTGCGTCGTGCCGCCGAAGCCGGTAACCTCGCAGAACAGGCGGTAGAGCGGGACGGCCGCGAAGGAGAGGCCGACCATGCCGAAGACGACGCCGACGACGATGAGGCCGGTGAGGCCCTTCCTGCGGGGTCTGGCCTCGGTCGGCTGTGCTTCTGATCCGCGCGGCGAGTCGGTCATCTCACAGCGACGGGTCGACCGCCGTGGAAGCGAGCTTCACCATGGTGATGACGTAGAAGAGGACGACGAGCCCGGCGAGGATGACCGCGATCGCGATCGACCGGCTGCGCCGGCGGCGACGCTGATCGTCGGTCAGGGTGATCCGCTCGTCGGGCGACGACATGGCGACCTGCTCCACCGCCATCAGAACCAGCCCAGCCGCGCGACGATGCCCTCGACCAGAAGCGCGGCGAAGAGCACGAAGAGATAGACCAGCGAGTAGCCGAACATGCCGCGCGCGGCGGCGCGGTCGGTCCCGGCGGAGCGGAGGATCGGCAGCGCCTTCCAGATCAGCACCGCGCCAAGGCCCGCGGCGATGACGCCGTAGACGGGCGACGCGAGGCCGATGAAGGACGGGACCACGCCGACCGGCGCGAGGATCAGCGAATAATAGAGGATGCGGTGCGCGGTGACGGCGGCGCCCGCAACGTTGGGCAGCATCGGCACGTTGGCGCGGCGATAGTCTTCCTCCTTGAGGAGCGCCAGCGCCCAGAAATGCGGCGGCGTCCAGAGGAAGATGATGGCGAAGAGGACGAGGCTCTCCCAGCCGACGGCGCCGGTCAGGACGGCCCAGCCGACGACCGGCGGCAGCGCGCCGGCGGCGCCGCCGATGACGATGTTCTCCGGCGTCGAGCGCTTGAGCCACATCGTGTAGATCACGGCGTAGAAGAAGATGGTGAAGGCGAGGAGCCCGGCGGCAAGCCAGTTGGCGGCAAGGCCGAGAAGCGCCACCGAGCCGACCGAGAGGACGATGCCGAAGGCGAGCGCCTCACCCGGCGCGACGCGGCCCGACGGCACCGGGCGCAGGCGGGTGCGCGCCATCTTGCGGTCGATGTCGGCGTCGTACCACATGTTGAGCGCGCCCGAGGCGCCGGCGCCGATGGTGATGGCGAACAGCGCCACCGCTCCGGAGAAGAGGTCGATCGAACCCGGCGCCATCACCATGCCGACCAGCGCGGTGAAGACGACGAGCTGCATCACCCGCGGCTTCAAGAGCTCGAAATAGTCGCGCGGGGTCGCAAGCGACACGCCCGGAACGGGTTCGGTCGCGTTGAGGTCGTTGACGTAAGCCATCTTGTCTCCTGCCCGGGCCGGCACCCAATGCCGGCCCGATAGTCGCGCCCGTCGCGACTACTTGATGCGCGGCAGCGTCTCGTAGGAGTGGAACGCCGGCGGCGAAGGCAGCTGCCACTCGAGCGTGGTCGCGCCCGCGCCCCACGGATTGTTCCCGGCGGCGCGCTTGCGGCGGAAGCCGTCCCACACGCAGTAGAGGAACACCAGCACGCCGACCGCCGAGAGATAGGAGCCGATCGACGACACCATGTTCCATCCCGCATAGGCGTCCGGATAGTCGACATAACGACGCGGCATGCCGGCGAGACCGAGGAAGTGCTGCGGGAAGAAGGTGAGGTTGGCGCCGATGAACATCAGCCAGAAGTGCAGCTTGCCGAGGCGCTCGTTGTAGACGTAGCCGGTCATCTTCGGGAACCAGTAGTACCAGGCCGCGAAGATCGAGAAGACCGCGCCGAGCGACAGCACGTAGTGGAAGTGCGCGACGACGTAGTAGGTGTCGTGGACCACGCGGTCGAAGCCGGCATTGGCGAGCTGGATGCCCGTCACGCCGCCGAGCGTGAACAGGAAGATGAAGCCGATCGCCCAGAGCATCGGCGTCTTCAGCTCGATCGAGCCGCCCCACATGGTGGCGATCCACGAGAAGATCTTCACGCCGGTCGGCACCGCGATGATCATCGTCGCGGCGGTGAAGTAGGCCTGCGCCTCCACCGAGATGCCCGACGTGAACATGTGGTGGGCCCACACGATGAAGCCGATGAAGCCGATCGCGACCATGGCGTAGGCCATGCCGAGATAGCCGAACACCGGCTTCTTGGAGAAGGTCGACACCACATGGCTGATGATGCCGAAGCCCGGCAGGATCAGGATGTACACCTCCGGATGGCCGAAGAACCAGAAGAGGTGCTGGTAGAGGACCGGGTCGCCGCCATTGGCCGGGTCGAAGAACGCCGTGCCGAAATTGCGGTCGGTGAGGAGCATGGTGATCGCGCCGGCGAGGACCGGCAGGGCGAGCACCAGCAGGAAGGCGGTGATGAGGATCGACCAGGCGAAGAGCGGCATCTTGTGCAGCGTCATGCCCGGGGCGCGCATGTTGAAGATCGTGGTGATGAAGTTGATGCCGCCGAGGATCGACGACGCGCCGGCGAGGTGGAGCGAGAGGATCGCGAAGTCCACCGCCGGGCCGGACCCGCTGGTCGACAGCGTCGGATAGACCGTCCAGCCGGTGCCGACGCCCGAGCCGCCGCCGCCGTCGACGAACATCGACACGACGAGGAGGATGAAGGACGGCGGGAGGAGCCAGAAGGAGATGTTGTTCATGCGCGGGAAGGCCATGTCCGGCGCGCCGATCTGCAGCGGCACGATCCAGTTGCCGAACCCGCCGATCATCGCCGGCATGACCATGAAGAACACCATGATCAGCCCGTGACCGGTCACGAACACGTTAAAGGTGTGGGGATTGGTGAAGATCTGCATGCCCGGCTCGGCGAGCTCGAGCCGCATGCCGATCGACAGGACACCGCCGACGATCCCCGCCACGATGGCGAAGATCAGGTACATCGTGCCGATGTCCTTGTGGTTGGTGGAGTACAGCCAGCGGCGCCATCCGGTGGGATGGTCGTGAGCGTGATCGCCATGGGCGTGATCGCCATGCGCCGCGCGATGCGTTCCGTAGGCCATTTTCTCTTGTGCTCCTTATCCCGCCGGCCGCTCGGACCGGGAGAGTAATCCCCTTGGTTGCTCTCAGCCGCGCCTAGTCGAGGGCCGCGAGCCTTTCCTCTTCCCAGGTATCCAGCAGGCCGTTGGCCGCCGACGGATCGGTCAGCACCAGCTCGCTCCACTCGGCGAACTGATCCTGGCTGACGACGTGCATCTCGATCGGCATGAAGGCGTGGCCGGCGCCGCACAGCTCGGAGCACTGGCCGTAGAAGATGCCCTGGCGGTCGGCGCGGAACCACATCTCGTTGATGCGGCCCGGCACGGCGTCGAGCTTCATGGCCATTGCCGGCATCGCGAAGGCGTGGATCACGCCCGTCGGGTCCGCGGTGGCCTGGAGATGGACGACAGTGTCGACCGGAACGACCATCGGCGCCGTCGTCTCGAGGAGCCGCGGCTCGCCGGCATAGTTGCCGTCGGCATCGCGGACGATGAAGGAGTCGACCGTGATGTTGCCGTTGTCGGGATACTCGTAGCTCCAGTACCAGCCGGCGCGGCCGATCGCCTTGACCGTGATCGACTCGTCGGGGTTGTAGTCCTCGATCGCCCGTGCCGGATCGTACTGCGCGAAGAGGAGCGAGAAGGACGGGATGGCGATGCCGACCAGGATGAGGACCGGGACGACCGTCCACAGCACTTCGACCACGGTGTTGTGGGTGGTGCGCGAGGGAACCGGGTTGGCCTTGGCATTGTAGCGGATGATGACCCAGGCCAGCAGCGCCAGCACGAAGAGGACGATCAGCCCGATGAGGATCTGAAGCGGGTAGTTGAAGTCCCGGATCTGCTGCATCAGCGGGGAGGCTGCCTGCGGGAAGTACACCTCCCAGTCGTCGGCCTGTGCATTCGCCACGCCCGGCGTGCCCAATATCGCGGCAAAAGCGGCGACCTTCAGTGAGGCGCGGCGCAGCCGGTCGGCAAAGGTCTTCATCACTTGCGTTCAATCCCCCTTGAACGGCCGGATGCCTCTCGCCAGGGCCCGGTCCGAGTTCGGCTGCCTGCCGTTACCCGATTAGAAGGGTTCGTAGCAAGCCGCACGACAACCATTTGCGCTCTTTCTCACGTCGGTATAGGCGAAGGCGCCGCCCGCGCCCGACGCGGGAAATTAAGAACCACAAAGGCCGCTGCCGTCGCAATGGTCTTCACCTGCTGCGTTTTGGCACAGGAGTGTCACACACCGCCTTGTTCCGGCCGTGTTCGAACCCCTCTATCCGGCCGCGTCGTGGAGGCCGCGACGAGATGATCGGAGCCTGATTCGCCTATGTTTCTGACCGTCGGCCGCGCTGCCGCGATTGCCTTCGTCATGACCGCCGCGACGCTGTGGACAGCGGCGCCGGCCGCTGCCCAGGGCCGGGTCGTGGAGACCCATGGCGACTGGGAACTGCGCTGCGACACGCCGCCGGGCGCGCAGGGCGAGCAATGCGCCCTCACCCAGTATGTCCAGGACGAGGCCCGCCCAAATATCGGGCTCAACGTGATCGTGCTGAAGACGGCCGACCAGGAGTCGCGGCTGCTCCGCGTGCTGGCGCCGCTTGGCGTGCTCCTCCCCGCCGGCCTCGGCCTGCGGATCGACGACGAGGATATCGGCGCGACCGGCTTCGTGCGCTGCGTTCCGGAGGGTTGCCTCGCCGAGGTCATCCTCGACAACGAGCTGCTCGCCAAGCTCCGGGCCGGCGGGACGGCAACCTTCATCGTGTTCCAGACGCCGGAAGAGGGGATCGGCATTCCGATCTCGCTGATCGGCTTCTCGGCCGGCTACAACGCCCTGCCCTGATGCGGCGGCCGCCGCGTCCGGATGTGGCAATTGCCGAGGGAACGCCGGGCGACCTCTCCGACCTGGTGCGGATGATGGCTGCCTTCGCGCGCGGCGAGGGCGATCCCGATCACAACTTCACGATCGAGCGCGCTGCTGAGGATCTCTTCGGACCGCGGCCGTGGGTGTCCAGCCTCGTCGCGCGGCGCGGCGGCGAGCCGGCGGGTGCGCTGCTGTGGCATTGGGCGTATGAGACGCCCTACGCGTCCCGCGGCGCCTATATCGCCTCGCTCTGGGTCGAGCCCGGGCACCGGCGGCACGGGGTCGCGACGGCGCTGGTTGCGGCGCTCGCCGATCGGGTCCAGCGTGAGGGCGGCGCGCATCTGTGGTGGGCGTCCAAGCCTGGGAACAAGACGGCGCACGCCACATATGAATCGCTCGGCGCATTCGCCGAGGGGGTAATGGCCCACGCTCTGTTCGGCCCGTCTTTCGAGGCGCTGGCCGAGGGGTACCGGGCTCATGGGAGAGCGAGACCGCGATGACCGATTCCAGCTTCAGCCTGTTCGAGCGCGCGGGGCTCGACCGCGAGGTCGCCCGCCAGGCGGTGGCGGAGGCGCTCACCGGCGCCGACGACGGCGAGCTCTTCCTCGAATACATCCAGAGCGAAGCGCTCCAGTTCGACAATGGCCGGCTCAAATCGGCGAGCTTCGACACCAATCAGGGCTTCGGCCTTCGCGCGATCGCCGGCGAAGCCGCCGGCTACGCCCATTCCGCCGAGATCTCCGAGGCCGCGATCCGGCGCGCCGGCGAGGCCGTCGCCGCGGTGAAGGGCGGCCATAGCGGCACCTATGCCGCGCCGCCCCCCGGCACCAACCGCTCGCTCTATACCGACGAGAACCCGCTGGGCTCGCCCGCCTTCGGCGAGAAGGTGAAGCTCCTCGAGGAGATCGACGCCTATGCCCGGGCGAAGGATCCGCGGGTGCGGCAGGTCACGATCGGCCTCCAGGGCACGTGGCAGGTGGTCGAGATCCTGCGCGCCGACGGGCACGCGGTCCGCGACGTGCGGCCTCTCGTGCGACTGAATGTCGCGGTCGTTGCCGGCGACGGCAAGCGGCAGGAAATGGGGAGCTACGGCTCCGGCGGCCGCACCGGGTTCGGCGATTTCGTCAAGCGCGAATCCTGGCAATTCGCCGCGGACGAGGCGCTGCGGCAGGCGCTGGTCAATCTCGACGCGGTTCCCGCACCGGCGGGCACCTTCGACGTCGTGCTCGGGCCGGGCTGGCCGGGCATCCTCCTCCACGAAGCCGTGGGCCACGGCCTCGAAGGCGATTTTAACCGCCGCAAGCAGAGCGCCTTCTCCGGCCTGATGGGCCAGAAGGTCGCCGCCGAGGGCATCACCGTCGTCGACGACGGCACTCTCGACAATCGTCGCGGCTCGCTCACCGTCGACGACGAGGGCACGCCGTCGAACATGACGACGCTGATCGAGAACGGCGTCCTCGTCGGCTACATGCAGGACCGGCAGAATGCGCGCCTGATGGGGATGCGCCCCACCGGCAATGGCCGCCGCCAGTCCTATGCCCACATCCCGATGCCGCGGATGACCAACACCTACATGCTCGCCGGCAACCGCGATCCGGGCGAGATCCTCGCCTCGGTGAAGGACGGCATCTACGCGGTCTCGTTCGGCGGCGGCCAGGTCGACATCACCTCGGGCAAATACGTCTTCCAGTGCACCGAGGCCTATCTCATCGAGAACGGCCGGATCGGCGCGCCGATCCGTGGTGCGATGCTGATCGGCAACGGACCGACCGACCTCCACCGCATCTCGATGATCGGCAACGATCTCGGCCTCGACAGGGGCATCGGCATGTGCGGCAAGCACGGGCAGCTGGTGCCGGTCGGCGTCGGCCAGCCGACGCTACGGATCGACCAGCTGGTCGTCGGCGGGACGCAGACCCGGTAAACGCCACGCTTTCCCCCTCGCGGCCTTTCCCTTGCTTCGCTAAGGTCTTCGACGAACACGGGACATCGATCGCATGGACCATGCCGCCGCCACCGGGGGTATCGAACTCACCCAGATCGTGGCGTTGCTCGCCGCCGCCGTCATCGCGGTTCCGATCTTCAAGCGGCTGGGGCTGGGCACCGTCCTCGGCTATCTCGTCGCCGGCGTGATCATCGGGCCGTTCGGCCTCAAGCTCTTCCAGGAGACCGAGTCGGTCCTTCACACTGCCGAGCTCGGCGTCGTGCTCCTCCTCTTCATCATCGGCCTCGAGATGAAGCCGTCGCGCCTGTGGAACCTGCGGCGGCAGATTTTCGGCCTCGGTCTGCTGCAGGTCGGCCTCTGCGGCGCGGTGCTGACGGGCGTTTCGATCGTCGCCTTCAACCTCGATCCGGTGATCGCCTTCATCGCGGCGATGGGCTTCACGATGTCGTCCACCGCGATCGTGGTGCAGATCCTGGAGGAGCGGAACGAGGTGAGCGCGCCGCGCGGCCAGCGGATCGTCTCGATCCTTCTCTTCGAGGATCTTGCGATCGTTCCGCTGCTGGCGCTCGTCGCCTTCCTCGCCCCCACCGCGAGCGAAGAGCAGGGCATCTCGGTCTGGGTCCAGGTCGGCACCGCCGTCATCGCGGTCGCCGGCCTCGTCTTCGCCGGACGCTACGTACTGACGCCGCTGTTCCGCCTCCTCGCCGCGACGCGGGCGCGGGAGATCATGACGGCGGCCGCGCTTCTCGTCGTTCTCGGCGCCGCCATGGCGCTCGAAGCCGGTGGGCTGTCGATGGCGATGGGCGCGTTCCTCGCCGGCGTCATCCTGTCGGAATCGAATTTCCGCCATCAGCTCGAGGCCGACATCGAGCCGTTCCGCGGGCTCCTTCTCGGCCTCTTCTTCCTCGCGGTCGGCATGTCGCTCGACCTCGGCGTGGTGGCGACCGACTGGCCGCGCATCCTCTTCATCGTCGCGGTGCTGATGGCGGTGAAGGCGGCGGTGGTCTACGGCCTCGGGCGGATCCTGAAGAGCTCCCATGCCGACGCGCTGCATCGCGCACTCCTGATGGCGCAGGGCGGCGAGTTCGCCTTCGTCCTCTACACCGTGGCCGGCGGCAACGGCCTCTTCCCGGCCGACGACCTCGCGATCCTGATGGCGGCGGTGATCCTGTCGATGGCGCTGACGCCGCTGGCGCCAATCTCGTTCCGCTGGCTGCTGCCGAAGCCGGCGCCGTCGATGGAGGGGGTGGAGGTCGCGGAGAATCTCAGCGGCACCGCCCTCATCATCGGCTTCGGCCGCTTCGGGCAGATCGTGTCGCAATTCCTCCTCGCCCGCGACATCGACGTGACGATCATCGACGACGACCCGGAGATGATCCGCAACGCCGCGAGCTTCGGCTTCAAGATCTATTATGGCGACGGCCGGCAGTTGCACGTGCTGCGGGCGGCCGGCGCGCCCCATGCCAAGATCGTCTGCGTGTGCATCGACGACAAGGAAGGCACCAACCTCATCGTCGACCTCCTTGGCGAAGAATCCCCCGACGCGAAGATCTACGTCCGCTCCTACGACCGCAGCCACACCCTCGTGCTGCGCCAGAAGCCGATCGCCTTCGAGATCCGCGAGACTGTGGAGTCGGCCATGAAGCTCGGCGAAGCGAGCCTTGGCGGCCTCGGCTTCACCGCCGACGAGGCGGCGGCGACGGCCGAGGACGTGCGGCGCCGCGACCGCGAGCGGCTGCGCGCCCAGGAAGCCGGCGGCATCTGGGCCGGCGACCAGTACATGTACATGACCCTGACGCCAACGCCGCTGACCCCGGTCAAGACCGAGAGCAAGCCGCTCAGCGAGGAAACCGCCGCGATCGCCGCCGACGAACCGGCCGCCCCGGCCGCGCCCGGCGCCCCGGTCGAGCCACCGCCCGAGGCAGAGAAGACGCCGGGCTAGCGCATGTTCGAACGCCGACGTTCAACGTGGCTGGTCA
>JAHCJZ010000020.1 GCA_026126025.1 Bauldia sp.
CGCTGGCACTCCTGCGCGGGGGGGCCGCGCGCGGTCCATATGACTGCACCCGGCGCCGGCCGGCGGTATCCCAGCGCGACACGCGCAGCGGCGGTGCGCCGAGTTCGCGGATCGCCTGTGTCTCGGCGGCGAGTTGCATCGAATCGGTGAAGGCGACGGACGCGAGTTGAAGCAGCGGGTTCTCGCGCGCAAGCGCAGCGGCGAAGCCGGCGACGGGCGCCTGCAATGCCGCTTCCTCCGTCGTGTCGGCGTGGCCGTGCAGGATGACGATGGGCTCGACCGGCGTCGTGCGCGCGAGCGCGGCGCAGAGATGGAAGACCGACTGCAGGCCGTCGCGAACGACCTCGGCCACGACGGCCGGGGACGCGCTCCTCGCATCGACTGCTCCATGCTTGCGCGACCACAGCGCCCACACCGTCGACGGCAGCCGGCCCTCCGCACGCAAGGTCGAGCACAGGCGCTCGTAGTCCAGCGCGGCGGCGGGATCGATGGCGAAGGAGCGGTCGTCGAGGCGGCAGAACGCGCTGCCCGGCCGGACAAGGATCGACCGCTCGCCCAGCGTGCGCCACATCCGCTCGTCGCGGTCGAACAGCAGGACGGCGGCTGGCACAGGCGCCTCGGCGAGCGGCGCGTCCTGCCAGACCGGCGAGAAGAGATGCACGCCATCGTCGCTGGCCGCGCCCGCGCGCGCGACATGGATCTCCAGCTCGTCGAGCGTGACCAGCGGACGTCCCGCCGGATCGAGCACGCAAATTTGCAGCGTCCGTCTTTCCCCGCCGTCGGACAGGAGCGTGACATGCGCGACGCAGGGACCGTTCAGCGCGGCATGAACGGTGACGGCGCCGATGCTGACCGGCACGACGGAGGCAAGCGCCTCGCCGCTCGCCAGCATCAGCCCGACCGCAGCCTGTACCGCGCCGTCGAGCAGCGCCGGATCGAGCATCATCGCGGCGTTCGACGGTTCGACCGGGGCGAGCTCGGCCACGACTTCGGCCGGACCGGCCCGCAGCGAACGGATGACGCGAAAGCTCGGCCCGTAGTCGAAACCGAGCCGGCCGAACTGCGCGTAGACCTCATCGTGCGAGAACTGCTTCGGCAGGTCGTCGGACGGCGCGCGTCCGGCGCGCTCGTGCTCACGAACGGTCCGCAGGACGCGACCGCGTGCGTGCACTACGTCGCCCGCACCGATCACCTCGAAGCCGTCCTCGCGCAAGGCGATGCGCGCCGATGCGCCGGGCCCGGCGCGCAGCGGCCGCTCGAAGCGCACGTCGCGCAGTCCGGTGACGTCCGCGCCACCCGCCGCGCGCGCCAGCTCGAGATAGGCGACGGCCGGCATGACCGGGCTGCCGCCGAACCGATGGTCGCGCAGCCATGGCAGGCCGGCATCGAGATTGACCTCGTTGCCCGAGAGCATCGGATGGCTCGCGAGGCGGACGGGAGGCGCGCGGTCCACCGGGCCTGACTTCCGCACGGGGAAGATCTCGCGCGCGAAGCGATAGCCGGGCAGCGCCACGCGACGCGCGCCGGGCGCGGCAAGGCGCGACCAGTCGCCATCGCCGCCGGCGATGTAGCATGCGGCGATCGCGGCGAGATCGGGCTCGGCCGCCGACAGCAGCCGTTCGAGTGCTGCATCCTCGCCGCCGCGTGCCGGCAGCACGAGCGGCTCGCTGCGCCAGCTCGCGCCGCGGCCGGCGCGCAGATCGTCGACGCTCTCGACCAGCAGCGCCAGACGATGCTCGAAGTGCGCGCGCCCGTGGCTCAGCGTGTAGGCGAGATCGGCCAGCGACGGCGTATGCGTTTCGAGCCAGCGCAGCAGGTCCTCGCGCCGCGCCTCCAGCGCCTCGGCCGTGCGGCCCGACAGCAGGATCAGGGCCGGACCGCGGTCGCGCACCGGCGGGCGCGGCAGCGCGGGCGCCTCGCCCAGCAGCACATGCGCATTGGTGCCGCTGAAGCCGAACGAGCTCACCGCCGCGTAGCGCGCCGCGCCCATCCACGGCATCGCCTGGCGCGGCACGAAGAACGGGCTGCCGGCGAAATCGATTTCGGGGTTCTCCGCGGCGAAGTTGAGGCTGGGTGGAATCGTCCCGTGCTTCAGCGCCAGCAGCGCCTTGATCAGGCCGGCGACGCCGGCGGCGGTCAGCGTGTGGCCGATATTGGTCTTGACCGAGCCGAGCGCACAGAAGCCGCGGCGGTTAGTGCTGCGCCGGAATGCCGCCGTCACCGCGTTGACCTCGATCGGGTCGCCAAGCTGCGTGCCGGTGCCGTGCGCCTCGACCAGGCCGATCGCGGCAGGGTCGATCCCCGCCCGCTCGTACACCGCGAGCTCGAGCGCGGTCTGCGACGGGCCGTTCGGCGCGGTGATGCCGCTGCTGCGGCCGTCCTGGTTGATCGACGACGCCTTGATCACGCCGACGATCTCGTCGCCGTCGGCGAGCGCGGCATCGAGCCGCTTGAGCACGACGACGCCAACGCCCTCGCCCGGCACGAAGCCGTCGGCCGCCCTGTCGAAGGTGTGGCACTGCCCGGTCGGCGACAGCATGCCGGCATCGTCGAGGAAGGAATGCAGCCGCCCGTCGGTCATCAGGATCGACACGCCGCCGGCCAGCGCCATGTCGCAATCGCCGGCGATCAGGCTCTGGCAGGCGAGATGGACCGCGACCAGCGACGAGGAGCAGGCCGTGTCGAGCGGCAGGCTCGGTCCCTTGAGATCGAGCAGGTAGGAGATGCGCGCCGACAGGATCGCGAGCGAGCCGCCGAGCGAGGACAGGCTGTCGGTGTCCTGCACGCCATAGCCGTCGGGCGCGGCGCCCACGAACACGCCGCAGCGCCGGCCGGCCAGGCTGCGCTTGCCGTAGCCGGCGTTCTCCAGCGCGTTCCACGCCTGCTCGAGGAAGACCCGCTGCTGCGGGCTCATCGCCTCGGCTTCGCGCCACGACAGGTTGAAGAATTCGGGATCGAAGCGGTCGTGGTCGTCGAGGAAGCCGCCCCAGCGCGTCTTGCCGCCCGCCCGCCCGTCCCAGCGCGACGCCGGCACCTCGACGATCGAGCAGCGCCCGGCGACGAGGTTGGCCCAGAAGGTTTCCGCGTCCGGCGCGTCGGGAAAGCGGCAGGCCAGGCCGATCACCGCGATGTCGTTCCCCGACGGGGCGGCGACAACAGGCACGGTCGCTGCAACGGGTCGCGCTGCGGCCGGCGCGGCCACCGGCGGCGGGGCAATAGCGAGACTCGTGCGTCCGAGGTGATCGGCGAGGCCGGCGAGCGTCACGCAGTTGAAGATGTCGGTCGGCACCAGCGTGCTGCCGAGCTCGCGGTTCACCAGCGCCACGTACTGCGGCACGATGATCGAATCGACGCCGAATTCCTGCAGCGGCCGGTCGTAGGCCAGTTCCCCGGCTTCGAGGCCGAGCAGGCTGCCGAGATACGCCGCCAGCCGCGGCCGGAGGTCTACGTCATGCTCTTCCGGACCGCGAGCCTCTGGCTCGCTCGGGCTCATGAGCGAGCCAGAGGCTCGCGGTCCGGAAGAAGATGACGCCAGCGGTGGACGCAAATCCGAGCGAGGCGTCTCGACTGCCGGCTCGCCCACCTTCGCGGCGACGAACAGGCACTGGAAGGAGGTTTCCGGCGGATCGTTCCAGCCCAGCACCGCGGGCTCGTTGAAGCCCACCGTCGGCAGCACGCGGCGCCAGCCGTCGGGCGACACGACCGGTGCGTCGGGCAGGCGCAGCTCGGGATCGGCGAACGCCCACCAGCCGTCGAGCAGGCCGAAGGTCATGGTGGCGAAGGCGCCGGCGCGCGTGATCTCGTTGAGCAGCAGCAGGCCGCCCTGCCGCGTCAGCCAGCCGATGTGGCCGAGCGAGGCGGCGATCCGGCTGGTGGCGTGCAGCACGTTGGTGCCGAGCACGACGTCGTAGCTCGCGGCGGCATAGCCCTGCGCCGCGGGCGCCTTCTCGAGGTCGAGCAGCCGGCCGTTGAAGAACGCGCGGCCGGCGCCGTGCACGCGGCGCCCGTGCTGGACGAAGCCGGGCGAGACGTCGGTGTAGTCGTAGGCGACGTAGGCCGCGTGCGGCTCGAGCGCGGCGAGCACCGCGCCGCTGGTGCCGCCCGTGCCGGCGCCGACCTCGAGCACGCGCACGACGGCGTCCGGATTCTGCGCCCGGCAGGCCGCGACGGCGCTGGCGACGGCCCGTGCGGTCAGCGCGTTGAAATGATCGGACCAGCGGTTGCCGCGATAGACCGGCTCGACCACCTCCATGCTGCCGCCCGGGAACAGCACGTCGCTCGCGAGCATGCGTCCGGCGAGCACATCGGCCAGCCGCTCGGCGCAGCGCTCCAGCAGCGCGACATGCGGCGCGAGGTCGGGCGCCGCGCGCAGCAGGCCGCGCCGCAGATCGGCCGCGCGCTCCGGCGGCGGGCACGGCTCGCGCAACAGGTTGCCCAGTGCCCGCACCAGGCCGGCATGGCGCGGGCGCGTGAACGGCGTGACCCCGTCGCGGCCGAGCGCGCGCTGCAGCAGCAGCCGCGCGTAAGGCTCGAGCGCCTCGAACGGGTCGATGCGTTCGCTCATCGCTCGGCCCCCAGGTCGCGCGCGACCGCATCGAACAGGGCGAGCGATCCGTTGATCTTGGCCCTGGCCGGCAACAGGTCCGGCAAAGGCGTCAGCAGGCTGGGTTTCAGCCCGGCGCCGGCGACCGGCCAGCAGCGGCGGCGCTCGAACGGATAGCCCGGCAGCGACAGGCGCGCGAACGATCCGTCGGGATAGAGCTCGGCCCACGCCACCTCGCCGCCGTCGAGATAGCGCCGCCGGGTCTCCAGCGCAGCGGCCGGTCCGGCAGGCTCCTGCGACGGATCGGCAAGCGCGGCACGCAGGCCGGCGATGTCGCCGGCGACGAACGCCGCGCGATGGCGGAGGTGCGAGCGGCCGCGGGCAAGGGTACCGCAGAGATCGGCGAGCGCGGCCTTGCGGCCCTGATCGTCGAGCCACGCGCGGAGATTGGCGATCTGCTGCGCCAGCGCGGTCTCGGTCGCGGCCGACAGCACGGCGATGTGCCAGTCGCGTTTCGGCGCCATCGGATGCGGCAGGCGCGGCGCTTCCTCGATCACGATGTGAACGTTGGTGCCGCTGAAGCCGAAGCTGCTGACGGCGCCGCGCAGCGGCCCCGCCGCGACCCACGGCAGCTTCGTCCGCGGCACGCTCAGCACGCCGTCGTCGAGCGCGATGTGGTCGTTCAGCGCGCGGAAATTCGCCATCGGCGGAATCGTCCGGTGGCGCAGCGCCAGCACCAGCTTGATCAGCCCGGCGACGCCGGCGGCCGGCAGGGTGTGGCCGATGTTGGCCTTGACCGAGCCGACGGCACAGACGCCGCCACGGTCGGCAAAGGCGCTGCGCAGCGACTCCATCTCGATCGGGTCGCCGAGCCGCGTGCCGGTGCCGTGCAGCTCGACATAGCCGATGCTGCGCGGGTCGATGGCAAAGCGCCGGTACACGCCCTGCAGCAGCTCGGCCTGCGCCGCGCCGTTCGGCGCGGTGATGCCGTTGCTCGCGCCGTCCTGGTTGGCGGCCGCGCCCTTGATCAGCGCCAGGATCGTGTCGCCGTCGCGCTCGGCATCGGCGCGGCGCTTGAGCACCACTGCCGCGACCGCCTCGCCCGGCACGAAGCCGTCGGCGGCGCTGTCGAGCGTGTGGCAGCGTCCGGTCGCCGACAGCATGCCGGCGCTGCTCGCGGCGACGTAGAAGTCGGGCGTGCTGAGCACGGCGACGCCGCCCGCCAGCGCCATGTCCGATTCGCCGCGCAGCAGGCTCTCGCAGGCGAGATGGATGGCCAGCAGCGAGGACGAGCAGGCGGTGTCGATCGACAGACACGGGCCGCGCAGGTCGAGCTTGTAGGCGATGCGCGCGGCCATCATCGAGGCGGCGTTGCCGGTGAAGACCTGCGAGCTGGGGCCGTGACCGACGCGCTGCAGCAGCGCGTCGTAGTCGCCGGCGACGGTGCCGACGAACACGCCGCAGCGGGCGTGCGACGGATGCGGCCCGCCGTAGCCCGCATCCTCCAGCGCGTGCCACGCCTCCTGCAGGAACAGCCGCTGCTGCGGATCCATCAGCGTCGCCTCGTTGGGCGACAGGTTGAAGAACAGCGGGTCGAACGATTCGACGTCGTCGAGGAAGCCGCCGTCGGGGCATTGCGTCTTGCCGGGGATGCCGGGCGTGGGATCGTAGACCGACGCATGGTCCCAGCGGCTGGCCGGCACGGGGCCGACGCTGTCGACGCCGTTCTCGATGTTCGACCAGAAGGCATCGATCGTGGCGGCGCCGGGGAAGCGGCCGGACATGCCGACGATGGCGATGTCGTCGGCCCAGGCGCCCGGCCGCGCGAGCGGCGCGGCGACCGGAACGGGCGCCGGCTCTGCCTCCTGCGCAACTGGGGTCGCGACCGTCACGCCCCGGCCGGCGAGATGCGCGGCGAGCTGCTTGATCGTCGGATGGCTGAACAGGATGGTCGGCTTCAGCCGGACCTCGAAGCGCGCGTTGAGGGCGGCGATGAGGTCGACGCTGATGATCGAATCGGCGCCGTAGTCGGAGAAGTTGCGGTCGACGGCGAGCTGGTCGATGCGCATCTGCAGCGTCTCGGCGACGACGGCACGGATCGCATCGATCAGGCCATCGCCAGTCACGGCGACCGCGAGTGCGGGCTCCGCAACGCGCGGCGCGGCCTGCTGCAGCGGCGCATCGGCGGCGGCCCGGGCGACGACGATCGTGTGGCGATAGCGGTCGGGGGTCGCGCCGCCGATGCCGCGCAGCTCGACCGCGGCGAAGCCGGCCCCGCGCAGCAGCGTCGACCAGCCCGGCGCGTCGAGCAGAGGCGCGTGCACCAGCCGCCGGTCGGTGAAGGCCCACCAGCCGTCGAGCAGCCCGAACGTGGCGGTCGCGAAGTCGGGCACCGCCGTCATCTCGTACAGCACCAGCGCGCCGCCCGGCGCGATCAGCCGCGCAAGCCGCGCGCCGCTCAGCGCCAGATCGGCCGTGACGTGAACGACGTTGGCGGCGAGCACCACGTCGTAGGCGTGCGCCCTATAGCCCTGCGCCTCGGGATCGCGCCCGAGGTCGAGCACGTCGAAGCGCACGAAGGGATAGCGCGCCGCGAAGGTGCGCTGGCCGTGCAGCGCGAAGGCGCGCGAGACGTCGGTGTAGGTGTACTCGACCTCGACGCCGACGGCCGCGAGCGCCGCCAGCACCGACGCGCTCGTCCCGCCGGTGCCGGCGCCGATCTCCAGCACGCGCACGGTCGCGCCGCGCCGGGCCTCGACCGCCTCGCGCACCGCCTGCGCGACCGCCCCGTTGCAATGCGCCGTCAGCCTGTCGCCGCGATAGATGCCCTCGACCAGCGCCAGCGACGAGCCGGGGAACATCACGTCGGTCGCCAGCGCCTCGCCGCGCAGCACCGCATCGAAAGCATCGACGCAGGTGCGCAGCAGCCGCACATGCGGCGCCATGTCGGGATGCGCCGCCACGAACGCGGCCTCCGCACCCGCCGCGGCGCCGGTCGGTGGCGCGCGCGTCAGCATCTCCGCCAGCGCGTCGTACAGCCGGTGATGGCGCGGCACGACCTCGTCGCGCGACGGCCATCTGCTTGCCGCCCAGCACGCGACGACGTCCCGCGTCAGCGCGTCGAGTGCCGCATGCTCGGCAAGGCCGATGGCGGCAGAATCGGTGGCATCGACCGTCGCCGCCTCGACGACGCCCAGCTCGGCCAGCACGCGCGGCTCGGCCTTGAGCACGAGAAGCTGCCCGTGATCGCCGCCCAGCACGCGCTCGATCGCGGCGATGCCTTCGGCGGTGGAGATCGACTTCACGCCGCGCTTCTCCAGCCGGGCGCGATAGACCGGATCGGCCACCCGCCCGACCTCGCCCCAGAAGCCCCAGTTGATCACCCGCACCGGGCAGCCCAGGCGCTCCGCCGCGATCGCGGCGTAGGCATCCTTGAAGGTGCAGCCGGCGACGTAATTCGCCTGTCCGGCATTGGCGGCAAAGGAGTTGGCCGAGGAGAACAGCGCCAGCCAGTCGAGAGGCACGCCCGCCAGCGCATCGACGAGGTTGATCGTCCCCAGAGTCTTTATGTCTAGCGCGGCATGGAAGCGCGCCGCGGACATGCCGGCAATCGCCTGGTCCTGCATGACGATGGCCGAATGGATCGCGCCGGCGATCGGACCGAACGTCGTGCGAATCTCCGCGACGGTGCGCGCCATATCGTCGGAGCGGCAGGCATCGGCGGCGAAGAACGCGACCGCCCCGTCGAGCGCGTCGATCCGCGCCTGGCGCGCCGCATCGGGCGGCGTGCGGCCGACCAGCGCCACGCGCGCGCCATGCTGGGTGACGATATGGGTAGCGAGCTCGAGCCCGATGCCGCCGGCACCACCCAGGATCAGGTAGACGCCGTCGCGCCGGAACGCCGGACGCGCGGGCGGGAGCGTGGCCGGCGCGAGGGCGCGCACGACGCGGCGGCCCGCGCGCCACGCGACCTCGCGACCGAGCGGATCGCCGGGATCGGCGAGCGCGGCCGGCACCGCGTCCGGCCCGTCGACCAGAACGCAGCGCACCGACCACGAGGCAAACTCCCTGCCCGCAACCCGCGCCAGCCCCATCGCCGCAGCGATCCACGGCGGCGGCGTCTCCGGCGCGAGTCCGATCACCGTGAGGTCGAGCGGGGCGACGGCGGCGATGCGGCTCAGCGCCTGGAGCAGCGCGAACAGGCGGTCGACGCTGGCGGCATCGTCGTCGCAGGCGAAGACGATGCGCGCCGGCGGCGTGCCGCCGAGCTGTCCGACGAGGACCGGCAGCTCCGCCTTCAGCGCCTCCCGCAGCGGGTGACTGGCGGCGGCCATGAGCAGCGTCGCCCCCGCCGGCACGGGGCGGGGGGCCGCGGCCGGCTGCTCCAGCCAGAGCGGCGCAAAGCACGGCGGGACCGCCGCCACGGCAGCGCGGACACGGCCGGCGAGCTCGTGGAACACGATGCACGGCCGGCCATCCATGTCAGCGATAACCGCGTCGAAGCGGACGATGCCGCGCTCGCCGCCATCGTCGAGACGGCGGGCCTGCAGGCGGCAGCGCGGCGGTGGGGCGCGCAGCACGTCGATCGCGGCTGCGGCGAACGGCAGGACGGTCCCCTCCGCGTCGAACAGCGTCGCGGTCAACTGCAGCGCCGCATCGAGCAGACCGGGATCGAGCCGCCAGCCGTCGAATGCGCCGGACGCGCGCGCCGTGGCGACAGCCTGGCCATCGTCGATCGTCACGGCTTCGATCGTCCGGAAAGCCGGTCCGTAGACCAGGTCGCTCGCGGCGAGACGCGCATAAAGCGCGTCGGCGCTCGTCTGCCGTCCGCCGCCCGAAGCAAAGTCCGGCGACGTCGTGCAAGGTTCGGCGGCGACGATGCGGCCGCGCACATGGACCACGCCATCGCGCACGATCTCGAACGGCAGCCCGTCCCCGCCGTCGCGCACGACCAGCTCGGCGGCCCCGTCGTCGTCCGATGCGAGCAGCGGTCGCAGCCATGTCAGATCGCGGATGCGGAAGGCGTCCCCGCGGCCCAGCCTGTGTGCGGCCTCCGCCATCAGCGCGATGGTCGCGACACCGGGAAGGGTCGCCTGTCCGGCGACGCGATGATCGGCCAGGATCGCGGCCTCCGCGTCGAGCGAGAGACGCCAGCGGGCTTCGGCAGCCAGGGTCGGCACGCTATCGCCGAGCAGGCCCGCGACGACGGGTCGTGCCCGCGACGCAGCGTCGGGCAGCCAATGCCGCTCGCGCTCGAATGGATAGGTCGGCAACGACACCCGGCGGCGCGTCTCGCCCGCGAAAAGGCGGCGCCAGTCGACTGCCGCGCCCTGCATCCAGAGCCGCGCCAGCGCCGGCAGATCGCGCCGCGCCAGCGCACCGTCCGCGGCGTCCTTCGAAATCCCGGCGCGGACCTGCACCGGCGCGAGCTGCGCAAGCTGGCGCAGCAGGTCGGTCCGGTCGGCGACCACGAGAGCCGCACGCACCTCAAACGCCTCGCGGCCAACCGCCAGGGTGTAGGCGATATCCGCCACTTCGAGATCGGGCTGCGCGACGAGCGCCGCACGCAGGTTCGCGGCCAGCACCGCGAGGCGTTCCGGCGTCCGCGCGGAGAGCGGCACGAGCCACGGTCCCTGCCCCACGCTCGCTGCAGGCGCTCGCGGCGTCTGCTCGAGCACGACATGGACATTGGCGCCGCCGGCGCCGAACGAGCTGACACCCGCGCGGCGCACGCCGTCGGCGGGTGCCGGCCACGGCGCGCAACTCTCCTGCACGCGGAACGGACCGGAGGCAAAGTCGATGCGCGGGTTGCGCGGCGTCGCATGCAGCGACGGCACCAGCTCGGCGTGCTGCAGCTGCAGCACAGCCTTGGTCAGGCCGGCGACGCCGGCTGCGGATTCGAGATGGCCGATGTTCGACTTCACCGAGCCGATGGCACACGGCGCGCCGGCGTGGCCGCTGCGGCGGAAGGCGTCGCTCAGACCTGCGATCTCGATCGGATCGCCGAGGCTGGTGCCGGTGCCGTGGCATTCGACATAGCCGATCGACTCGGCCGTCAGGCCGGCGCGGCGCAAGGCGGCCTCGACCACCTCCGCCTGCGCATGCGGGTTGGGCACGGTGTAGCCGGAGGTCTTGCCGCCGGCATTCATCGCCGACCCGCGGATCACGGCGTGGATGCGGTCGCCGTCGGCGAGCGCCGCGGCAAGCGGCTTCAGCAGCACGACGCCGACGCCCTCGCCCTGCACGAAGCCGTCGCCCGCTTCGCCGAAGGCGCTGTTGTGCGGGCCCTTCGACAGCATGCCGGCGCGCGACAGTTCGAGCGGCTGCTGCGGATGCAGGATCAGGCTGACGCCGCCGGCGATCGCCGCGCCGCATTCGCCGCGGCGCAGGCTCTCGCAGGCGAGATGGATCGCGGCGAGCGAGGCCGAGCAGGCGGTGTCGACGGCGAGGCTGGGGCCGGTGAAATCGAACAGGTAGGAGACGCGGTTGGCGATCGACCAGTGGTTGGACTGCACGAGCTGGCCCGCCGCCATGGCGTCCATGCCGAGCAGGCGATAGGCGCTGTGCATCGCCCCGGCGAACACGCCGACATCGCCGCCGGCGGCGCGTGCCGCGGCCTTCAGGCCCTGGCGCGTATAGCCTGCATCCTCGAGCGCGGCCCATGCCGCCTCGATGAACACGCGCTGCTGCGGGTCGAGCAGCTTGGCCTCGCGTGGCGTGATGCCGAAGAACAGCGGATCGAACTTGTCGGCGTCGGCGATGTAGCCGCCCCAGCGCGTATAGGCGCGGTCCTTGCGCTCGGAATCGACGTGGTCGTGCCAGTCCCAGCGGTCCGCCGGCACCTCGCCGATGGACTCGCGGCCGGCGCGCAGGTTGCGCCAGAACTCGGCAATGTCGGCGGCGCCCGGATAGCGGCCGGCCATGCCGACGATGGCGATGGAGTCGACTCGGCTTATTGGACCGCGCGCATCCTGCGCGCTCGTGCTCATGGGCGCGCCGGAAGCGCGCGGTCCAATGAGGCCCGCTACCGCATCGGCGTGCGCTTCGGCCAGGTGGGCGGCGAGCCGGCGCAGCGTGTTGTGCTCGAACAGGGCCGTCGCGCGCAGCGCGGGGATCTGCTGCTGCAACGCCTGGGTGATGCTGTTGACCAGCAGCGAGTCGATGCCGAAGGCCTCGTAGGTCGAGTCGGGGTCGAGCTCGGCTGCATCCTGGCGCAGGATCTCGCCCACCAGCTTCTGCAGCCACGGCAGCAGGCTGGCGGCCGAAGGCGCGGCGGCCACGACAGGCGCGGCTACCGTCGCCGGCGCGGTCTCCTCGACATGCGACCAGTGCCGCACCTTCTCGAACGGGTAGACGGGCAGCGCGATGCGGCGGCGCGGCAGGTCGCCGAATGCCGCGTTCAGGTCGAAAGCACGCGCGGCCACGAAGTCGCGCGCCATGTCGGCCATCGCCCCGGCCGCCGCAGGATCGAGCGGAAGGCGCGACTCGAGCGCGGCAATGGCCTCGGTCCGGTCGGCGCACAGCACGGCAAGACGGTGATCGAAGCGCGCGCGGCCGGCCGCCAGGGTCCACGCCACGGCCGACAGATCGGCATCCGGAGTGTCCCGAAGATATCGCGCCAGCGCGGCCGCGAGACGATCGAGCGCGGCCGGCGTCCTGGCGCTCAGCAGCAGCGCGACCGGGCCGGACATGGGCCGTGACGGCGACGGCGCCGCGGGCGCCTGCTCGAGCACGACATGCACGTTGGTGCCGCCGAGGCCGAAGGCGCTGACGCCTGCCCGGCGCGGACCGTCCGAGAGCCAGACCGCGCGCTCGGTGTTGACGTAGAACGGCGTGCGTTCGAGGTCGGTCTCGGGGTTCGGCGAGGTGAAGTTCAGGGTCGGCGGCAGCACGCCGTGATGCACCGCCAGCGCGGCCTTGATCAGCCCGGCGACGCCGCTCGCGACGTGGAGATGGCCGATGTTCGGCTTGAGCGCGCCGAGCGCGCAGCGCCGCGCGCCGAAGTCCTCGCGCCTGAAGACGCGGCCGAGCGCACGGATCTCGATCGGATCGCCGATCAGCGTGCCGGTGCCGTGCGTCTCGACATAGCCCACGGTCGCGGGATCGATGTCGGCCACGGCGAGCGCCTCGCCGACGACGCGCGCCTGGCCCTGCACGCTGGGCGCCAGGTAGTCGCTCTTCTGCGCGCCGTCGTTGTTCAGCGCCGAGCCGCGGATCACGGCATAGACGGTGTCGCCGTCGGCCAGCGCCTGCGCGAGCGGCTTCAGCACGACGATGCCGACGCCGTTGCCCGGCACGGCGCCGTCGGCCGTCGCATCGAACGCACGGCACTCGCCGGTCGGCGACAGCATCAGTCCCGGCTGGTAGCGATAGCCACCCTGCGGCAACGCGATCGACGCGCCGCCCGCGATCGCCATGTCGCACTGGCCGCTGAGCAGGCCTTCCACCGCGGCATGGATCGCCGACAGCGAG
Organism: Bauldia sp.; assembly: GCA_026126025.1. Classification (GTDB taxonomy): domain Bacteria; phylum Pseudomonadota; class Alphaproteobacteria; order Rhizobiales; family Kaistiaceae; genus JADLGL01. The sequence continues at coordinate 13,016 of JAHCJZ010000020.1, forward strand.
CCGGACGACGCCGACTGGACCATCATGCTGGGACCGGTGAGGTCCAGCTTGTAGGCGATGCGCGAGGCGGCGTAGTCCTTGTCGCGCGAGGTCAGCGCGAAGAAGCTGTCGGCAAGGTCGCCGTCGGTCTTCGGACGATAGCTGCTCTGGGTGATCGAAATGTAGGTGCCGACCGTGCCATCGACGGTGCCCGGCGCGTGGCCGGCATGCTCCATCGCGTGCCACGCCACCTCGAGCAGCAGCCGCTGCTGCGGATCGAGCCCTTCGGCACGCGCCGGCGGATAGCCGAAGAACTTTGCATCGAACTCCGCAACCCCGTCGAGCGCGCCGTACGCCCGCATGAATCGCGGATCGGCGATCTCCTGTGCGGAGAAGCCCGCGGCGCGCAGCTCCTCGTCGCTGCTCCGCCGGATCGTGCAGATGCCGTCGAGAAGATTGCGCCAGTAGGCGTCGACATCGCCCGCGCCCGGAAGCCGCGCGGCCATGCCGATGATGGCGATGCCCTGCGGGGCGTTGTCGCGATCGGAGTCACGCATCACTGCACCGTCATGCTCCTCTCCCCCTATCGGGGGAGAGGAGCATGAGAAAAGAGGACGAGGAAAAGATCATGTGAGTCATGGTCAGGCCGACAGGGAGGCGCGGAACTGGCGCCGCTTCTGGCTTCGTGCCGAGACAATCGGATCGGCGTGGCCATTCGAGGGCGGCGTAACGGCAGGCTCGGGCGCAGGCGCCTGACGCGCGGCAAGGGCGGCGGCGAGCGCCCGCACGGTGGCGAACTCGAAGATGTCGGTCACGGTGCAGCCGAGCTGGAGCGCACGGTTGATCTTCGCGTTCGCCTCGACGGCATGGAAGGAATGCGCGCCGTGCTCGGCCAGCTTCTCGTCGACCGGAAGCTGCGGATTGACCAGCACTTCGCGCCAGATCTCGAGGATCCGTGCCTCGAGCGCGGCGGCGTCGATCTGCGGCGCCGAGAGCGCGCGCGCCGGCACTGCGATCGGCTGCGGCGGCGGGGCGTTTTCCTCGCGCCACGCCGACAAGGCCTTGCGGTCGACCTTCTCGTTGACGTTGAGCGGCAGCGCGTCGAGCCGCCGGAACGAGGCCGGCACCATGTAGGCCGGCAGCGTCCCGGCAAGGTGCGCGCGCAGCATCGTCACGTCGGGCGCGGCGCCATCCTGGGCAACATAGAAGGCCGCCAATGACTTGTGTCCGTCGGGAGCGGTGCGGACCACGACCGCCGCCTGACGTATCGCCGGGTAGCGGGCCAGCGCCGTCTCGATCTCGCCCAGCTCGATGCGATAGCCGCCGACCTTCACCTGCCCGTCGTTGCGGCCGAGAAACTCGATCACGCCATCGTCGCGATAGCGGCCGAGATCGCCGGTGCGATAGAGGCGCTCGCCGGTCAGCGGATGGGTCACGAAGCGCGCCGCCGTGGTCGCGGGGTCGCGCCAGTAGCCGCGCGCCAGGCCCTCGCCCGCGATGTAGAGCTCGCCCGCGATCCAGTCGGGGCATGGCCTCATCTGCTCGTCGAGCACATGGAAGCGCTGGTTGCGCATCGGATAGCCGTAGGGAACGCTGCTCCACGCCGGATCGGGCGCGCCGATCGGGTAGGCGATCGACCAGATCGACGCCTCGGTGGCGCCGCCCATGCTGACCAGCTCGATCGCGGGGTTAGCCGCGCGCAAGCGCGGCGGCAGGTCGAGCGGGATCCAGTCGCCGCTCATCATCACCAGCCGCACGCCCGCGAGCGCGTCCGCCGCCTCGTGCCCGCCTTCGAGGAAGAGCTGGGCGAACATCGGCACCGAGTTCCACAAGGTGACGCCGTGCGTGCGGATCAGCGCCGCGAGATGCGCCGGGTCGCTTGCCGAGCGCGCGTCCGGCAGCACCAGCGCGCCGCCGGCACCGAGCAGGCCGAAGATGTCGTAGACGGAGAGGTCGAAGCCCAGCGCCGACAGGCCAAGCACGCGATCGCACGATGTGACGTCGTAGCGGTCGTTGCAGTCGAGCACCGTGTTCAGTGCCGCGCGATGCTCGATCATCACGCCCTTGGGCTCCCCCGTCGAACCCGAGGTGAAGATGACAGAGGCCAGATCGCCCGGCGCGGCGCGGCGCGGCGGCAGCGTCGGCGGCAGCGCTGCCGGCGCGAGACTGTCGACCGCAATGGTACGGACATCGGCCGGCCAGTCGGCCGGCGTGCCGTCGGCGGTCAGCACGACGTGCGCCTCGCCGCGCGCGACGAGATGATGGCGACGCGCCGGCGGCAGCGCGGGATCGATGGGAAGATACGCGCCACCCGCCAGCAGCACGCCGATCGCGCCGGCGATCTGCTGCCAGCCCTTGGGCGCCGCGACGGCGACGAGCCGATCCGGCGTCACGGGGCCGAGCGCCTCCGCCACCGCGAGCGCATGTCCCAGCAGCTCGCCATAGGTGAGCGTGCGGTCGGGCGCGATGACGGCGATGCGGTCGGGATCGGCCAGCGCCTGACGCAGGAACGGCTCGTGCAGCAGGTCCTCGACCATCGGCTGGGCGGTCGCATTGCGCCGCGCGCGCCGGGCCTGCTCCTGCGCGTCGAGCCAGGCGCCGAGCGGCTGCTGCCACAGTCCGTCGTCGGCCGTGAGCTGGCGCAGGCTTGCGATCCAGCTTGCGAACGTCCCGCCGATCAGCCCGTCGGGGAAAAGCGCGTCGATCGCATCCCAGGTGACCACCAGGGCGCCGTCGTCCTCCATCACCTGAACGTCGAGCCAGACCTGCGGTGTGCGGGTCGCGCCGTAGTCGAGCCGCCCGAGTGCGCGCGACAGCGCGCCGTAGCCCAGCATGCTGGTGAAGACGACGGGCATCAGCGCCTTCTCGGCGCCGCCGCGCTGCTGCAACACTTTCACGCCGGTGAAGCTCGCCCGGCCGAGATGCCCGGCGAGATCGCGCCCGGCCGCCTGCGCCTGCTGCACGAACGACGCAGCCCCGGCAAGATCGAGGCCGAGCAGGACCGTCGAGGTGAAGTCGCCGACAACGCCGCCGATGTCGGGATGCAAGTGCTGGCGGTCGTTGACCGTGAGGTTGACCGTGAAGCGCCGCTCGGTCGCGACGCGGGCGAGCGCCTCGGCAAAGGACGTCACCAGCACGGCCACCGGTGTCAGCCCCGCGGCGCGCGCGCGATGCTGCAGGGCGCTCCAGGCCGGCGCATCGAGCACGTCGCGGTGGCGCTTCCAGTCCCAGCGCTTGCGCGCATCGAACGGCTTCTGGTCGGCGAGGCGTGGCGCCGGCGGCAGCCCGGCCGCCCGCTCGGCCCAGTAGGCGCGCGCCGCCTGGTAGGCCGCGCCCTGCTCCTGATGCTTGAGATGCAGCACGTAATCGCGGAAGGCGATGCCCGGCGGCGTCAGAACGGTCTGGGGTTCGCGATAGAGCCGGCCCCACTGGTCGAGCAGCAGCGCGAGGCTCGGCACGTCGATGATCAGCAGGTCGATGCCGAGATGGACGCGCGAGAGCTCGCCGTCCTGGCTGGCGACGACACGGAACAGCGGCCATTGCGCCGGATCGAAGCTCTCCTGAGCCATCTCGCGGCGCAGCGTTGCCAGCCCCTCCTCGCCGTCGCCGTTGCGCCAGTCGCGGCGCTCGATGCGGTAGCGTGGCACCGACGGCAGCACGCGCTGCGCGCCGTCTGCACCGACCACCGCACGCAGCATGTCGTGCAGGCCGATCAGGCGGTCGAGCGCGTCTTCCAGCCGATCCACATCGCGCTCGCCCGGCAGCGCGAACTCCCAATAGACGTGGCACGATCCGCCGAGCGCGAACTCCGACGTCCGGCCGAGCCAGTAGGCGAGCTGGATGTCGGTCAGCGGGAACGGCTCGTAACGCGCTTCCGGGGCGAGCGCGATCGACGCTGCCTGTCGGGGCGCGTCCGCACCGGGCAGGCGCGTGGCGAGGTCGGCGAGGGTGCGGTCCGCCAGCAGGTCGGCAGGCTCGGGCGCCGTTCCCAGCGCGCGCGCGAGGCGGCCGCGCAATTCGAAGGCGAGCAGCGAATCGAGGCCAAGCCGGGTCAGGACGGCGTCGTTGGCGAGCTGGGGCTCCGGGATCTGGAGCACAGCGGCCGCCGCCTCGCGCAGCACGGTCAGGCGCCGATCCTCGCCCTGCAGCCCGGCAACCGGCGGCACCGGCATCGCGGCCGCCCGCTGCTCGTCGTCGCCCAGCCAATATCGCTGACGAGCGAAGCGGCGCGACGACAGCAGGTCGAGGCGCCGTGCCCCGGGGAGCGACGGCACGGTGAAGTCGACACCGTCGACGAAGAGCTGCGCGGCGGCCAGGAGCTTGGCCCGGCCCGAGGACGCATCGGCCGCCTCGCCGCAGAGCTGCAGGGCAAGCGCGGCGAAGACGGCGCGCGTCTCGACGTTGCCGCGCTTGGCCTGGCCGAAGCACCAGCCCGAGGGCGCCGCCGCCGACGCCGCATCGCGCAACTGGCGGCCCAGCGTGGCGATGTCGGCCGCCACGAAGGCGGCGCGCCACACCATTTCCGAAGGCGCCGTGTTGAAGGTGCAGGCCAGGTCGGCGAGATCGAGAGACCTCTGCTCGAGCTGCTGCGCGAGCTCGCCGAGCTGCTCGCGCAGCGCGGTCTCGCTGCGGGCGGCAAACAACAGCAGTGCCCCGGCCGGCGGCAAGGTTGCGCGCGGCCCGGCAACATCCGGCGCCTGCTCGACCAGCATGAAGCCGTTGCTGCCGTTGATGGCGAAGGAATTGATCGCGGCCCGGCGCGGCGCGCCCGGTGCGGCCGCCCACGGCACCAGCTCCGTGTTCACCGCGAGCCGCGTCGCGGCCAGTTCCGGCACGGCGCCGCCCCCGGCATGGAGCGACGGCGCGAGCAGGCCGTGCCTCAGTTGCAGCACGACCTTGAACAGGCCGGCCATGCCGGCGGCCGCGAGACTGTGCCCGATGTTGCTCTTCACCGAACCGATCGGCACGGCGTGCTGCGGGCCGAACACCTCGGCGAGCGCGGCGATCTCGGCGGAATCGCCAGCCCGGGTGCCGACGCCATGACCTTCGACATAGGACACGCTGGCCGGCGCTATTCCCGATTCGGCGAAGGCCGAGCGCGCCTGCGCGACCTGGGCGGAAACCGATGGCGCGCTCATGCCGTTGGTCGCGCCGTTCTGGCTGACCGTCGCCGACCGCAGCACCGCGTGGATCGTGTCGCCCGCCGCCGTCGCGTCGGACAGGCGCTTCAGCACGACGACGCCGGCGCCCTCCGAGAGGCCGAGGCCGTGCGCGGCGGCAGCGAAGCTGCGGCAGCGCCCGTCGGCCGACAGGATTTCCGACTGGTCGGCCATCAGGGCGAGCAGCGGCGTGCTCTGCACCGCGACCGCACCCGCCACGGCGATCTCGACCTCGCCGCGCCGCAGCGCATCGATCGCCAGCTTGATCGCGGCGACGGCGGAGGCGCAGCCCATGTCGACGGTGAGCGCCGGTCCCTTGAGATCGAAGACGTAACCCAGCCGCGCCGCCAGCGACGACGGCATCTGCGCCAGCAGCGACGGCCGGTCGGGCGGCACGCCGAGGATCGCTGCCTTGTGGCCGTAGTCCGACGCGCTGGCGCCGACGAACACGCCGGTGCGCGCACCCTCCTGGCCGTCGCTGCGGAGGCCGGCGTCGGCCAGCGCGAGCCAGGCCTGCTCGAGCAGCACGCGCTGCTGCGGATCCATCAGCAGCGCCTCGCGCGGCGAGATGCCGAACAGGCCCGCGTCGAAGCTCTCGGCGTCGGCCAGGAAGCCGCCGGCACGATGACGCGCCTCGCCCATTCCCGCGACGCCGCTGGCCGCGAATTCGCGCACCGACCAGCGGCCGGCCGGTGCCTCCCCGACTGCATCGACGCCGTCGCGCAGCAGGCGCCAGAAGGCGCCGAGATCGGGCGCACCCGGAAAGCAGCCGGCCATGCCGACGATGGCAATCGGCTCGCTCGGTGACGGTGTCGATGCCGGCACGACGACGGCCGGCACGGCAACGGCCGGCGCGACAACGACAGGCAGCACCGGCTCGACAGCTTCGAGGCCGACCGCAACCTTGCCGATGTGGCGGGCGCGCGCGAGGAAGCGCAGCGCCGTCGCGGACTCCTCGAAGCGGAAGCAGCGCACCGGCAGCGCGGCGAGCCCGCCGGGGACAAACCGCTTCATCAGCGCGGCAAGCTCGGCGCCGACCCGGTCGGGCTGGCGGTCGATCTCGCCCAGCAGGTCGTACACGACATAACGGATGCCGGGATAACGCCGCGCGATCTCGTCGGCCGGACGGATATCGGTCTTGCCGATCTCGATGAAGACGCCGCCGGGCCGCACCAGCGCGAGGCCGGCATCGGTCATCGCCCCCGCGAGGCAGTTCAGCACCACGTCGACACCGGCGCCGCCCGTCGCCGCGCGCACGGCGTCGGCGAACGACACGCTGCGCGAATCGGCGACGCACTCGATCCCCAGCGCGTGCAGATGAGCGCGCTTTTCGGCACTGCCCGCGGTCGCCAGCACCGTGGCGCCCGCTTCGCGGGCGATCTGCAGCGCGGCGAGGCCGACGCCGCCGGAGGCCGCATGCACCAGCACGGTCTTGCCCGGGCCGAGCCTGGCGATCCGCTCCAGGGTCGCCGCCGCGGTCAGGAACACGATCGGCAGGCCGGCGGCTTCAGCGAAGGAAAGCCGCGCAGGCTTCGGCGCGACCAGCGTCGCGCGGGTGACGACGTGGCGCGCGAGACAGCCGACCTTGAGACCGACGACCTCGTCACTGGGCGACAGGCCGGTGACCCCGCGTCCCACCGCCGTCACGCGTCCGGCGAATTCGAGGCCGAGCGGCCGCGCCTCGTCGCCGATCCGGCCCAGCGCTTCCATCACGTCGCGGAAGTTGAGGCCGGCGGCAATCACCTCGACCTCGACCTCGCCCGCATCGGGGGCATGCCGCGCGGCGTCGCGCGCGGACAGCGAGGAGAGATCGCCGCGCTCGTGCAGTTCCCAGACCTGCGTGGCCGCCGCCATCGCCGGCGCGGCAGCCGAAGCGTCGCCGAGGTAACGCGCCAGGGCGCCGATCGTCGGATGTTCGTTGAACACCGCCGGAGACACGGCACGGCCGAGCTGCTTCGACAGCAGCTGCGCCGCATCGCCCGCCAGAATCGATTCGACGCCGAGCTCGACGAAGCGCAGGCGGGCATCGATCGACGCCGCATCGGTCTCGGTCACGGTTGCGATGATCTCGAGCACGATCGCCTCGAGCGCGCCCAACGGCGCCGGCATACTTCTCGGCGCCAGCACGCTCGCCGTCACCGGTGCGGGCGGCGGTACTGTCTGGCCGCCGAGATATCGCGCGAGGCGGATCGGCGTCGCGTGGTCGTCGATGACATGGGCAGCCACCGGCCGATCGAGGGCGATGCTCAACAGTCGCGCGACATCGCCGGCGGCGAGTGAATCCACTCCGATGTCGGCGAAGCGCGCCTCGCGATCGATCCCCGCCGGATCGGCGTCGGTCGCCTCGGCCACGGCGTGAAGGACGACGGGCAGCAGGTCGGGTTGCGGCTCGGCAGAGACGGCCGTCGAAGCGGCCGTGACGCGCACGACGATCACGCTGCGATCCTCGCCGCCTGAAACCTCTACAGCACGGAACTCCTCGCGCAAGACTTCCTCCCAGCGGGGTGCCGACAGCAGCGCACCCGGCGCGGTCCGCGCGGCATCGCTGCGCCACCAGTCGGAGAGCAGGCCGACGGTCAGCGCAAGCGCGTCGCGCGACCGCGTCGGCTCGTCGAGAACCAGCACGCCGCCGGTGCCGAGGCGCGCCTTCAGATGCCGCAAGCCCTGCGCCACGTCGGCCAGCGCATGCAGCACATTGGCCGCCACGACGATGTCGAAGGTGCCGAGCGCATCGCCGGCCTGGACGGGCGCGGCGAGATCGAGCCGCTCGAAGCGGATCCCGCCGGCCGCCGCGGCGAGACGCGCGCGCGCCGCTTCGACGAGCGCGGGCGAGCGGTCGGTGCAGACATAGTCGAAGCGTCCGGCCAGGGGCGCCAACGCGGCGAGCACCGCCTCAGTCGCCAGGCCCGTGCCCGCCCCGACTTCGAGGATCCGGACCCTTCGCGCCGGCGCTGCGACGGCAAAGCGACCGGCGGCTTCGGCCACTGCCGCCGCCATCGCCTGCGTGGAGCGCCGACCTTCCGGGTGACCCGACAACAAACGCTCGACCTGCGCGGTATCGCCGGCCGGGAACAGCACGTCCTCGGCGGTCGCTTCTCCCGCGAGCACCGCCGGCAGGGCTTGAGCACAGCGCTCGACGATCGCCGCCAGCGCCGCCGCGTCGGATGATTCGGCGTCGAGCGTGTCGCGCAGGTCGGAGGCCGCGGCGGCAGCGTCTCGCCGCGCGACGAGGGCACGCACCTGTCCGCCCTCGACGGCGGCCAGGCCGTGGCGGGCCAGCATGTCGATCGCCGCGTCGAGCAGCGGCCGATAGCGCGGCAGCTTCAGGCAGCGGGACGCGATCTCGCTGCGTGCGAGGCCGATGCCGAGGGAAGACAGTGCACCGGCGCGCTCCAGGGCGACGAACGCGCAGCGCGCGGCGTAGGCATCCAGCCGGTCGAAAAGCGCTCCGTCGGGCGTGGCGGCAGCTGCAATCGGCAGTTGTATCAGCGGCGCGACCGCTTCGGGCTCGGATTCGGACGCGGTTTGAGGTACCGGCTCGAGATCGATCCAGTGGCGATGACGGTCGAACGGGTAGAGCGGCAGCGGGACCGTGCGCCAAGCCGGCTGGAGCGCTGTCCAGTCGACCGCCACGCCGGCCTGCCAGAGCTTCGCCAGCAGCGCGCGCGGCTCGTCATCGCCGAGGGCGACCACGAGATCGGACGGCGGCTCGGCCATCGCGACGACGCCGGTCCTCTCGGCCGAGTGGCGCGACAGGATCGCGTAGTCGCGCGGTGCGGCGACGAGGGCCCGTGCAACAACGGCGGGCGCAAGCCGGAACGCGGCGCTCTCGCCTTCGACGAGCGCAACGGCCTCTTCGTTCTCCAGCAGGCCGTCGGCGATCAGCCGGCCCAGCTCGCCCCACGCCTCGGTCGGCATGTCGCGGGGCGCGGGCAGGCCCCAGCGCCGGCTGAGCCGCCATTCGCAGGCGATGCAGCCGAGCAGGAACAGGCGGCGCTGCGTCTCGTCGCGCGGCGGCGTGGCGAGCCAGTCCTGCATGTCGCCGCGTGCGCCGAGCGCGCGCTGCCAGTCGCCGAGATAGCCGCGGAAGGTGAAATTGCTCTTCGCCAGATCGCGCGCGCGCTCGATCACGCGATCGGCGTCCGCCGAAGGTCCGACAAGCCCCTCGCGCAGCGCCGCGAGATAGACGGCATCGAGCGCCCACGGCAGATGCATGTGCCCGCCCTGCCGATCGAAGCGAGCGGTCGTGCCGGCGATCTCGTCGCCGACCGCGGCCCACGCCGCGTCGCCGGCCTCGATGGCGATCGGCCGGACACCGGCGCGTCGCAGCAGGCGAAGCCTCTCGGCTGCGTCCGGCTCGTCGTCCAGCCGCACCAGCAGCCTCGGCGCTCCGGCGACGCGCTCCGGCACAGGCGGCTCCTGCACGAGATGGCGGCGCAGCTCGTCCCTGTCGGACACCTGGGCAACCGAGCGATGCTCGAGCGCCGCGCGACCGCAGGCCATGGTGCCCAGGATGTCGGCGAGCGGCAGCGCCTCGAATGCCGGCGACGCCGCGAAATCGCGCCACGCCAGCCACAGGTCGCGGAAGCTTTCCGGCGAGCGCGCCGACAGCACGAACGGCAGATGGACCGAATCGTCGCGCGAGTCAGCCGCCGGCGGCGCAACGGCTTCGACGATCACGTGCGCATTGGTGCCGCCGAAGCCGAAGCCGCTGATTCCCGCGCGCAGCACCTCGCCTTCCCACGGCTCGCACTGCATCACCGGGCGCAGCGGCCCTGTCGCGAAATCGATGAGCGGATTGTCCCGTTCGAGGTTGAGCGTCGGTACCAAGGTCCGCTCGCGCATCATCAGCAGCACCTTGATGACACCCGCGAGGCCCGCCGCCGCTTCGAGATGGCCGATCGCGGTCTTGACCGAACCGATGCGGCACGGTGCCGGGCGCGGCCCGGCCGCGAGCAGCGCCTCGCCAAGGGCCGCGATCTCGATCGGGTCGCCCAGCGGCGTGCCGGTGCCGTGCGCCTCGACGTAGGAGATCGTGTCGAGCCCGACGCCTGCCGACGCGGCGGCAGCCTCGATCACGCCGCGCTGTGCGGCGACGCTGGGCGCGGTGATGCTGGTCGACGCCCCGACATGGCTGGTCGCCGTGCCCAGCACGCGGCCATGGATACGGGCGCCCTGGGCGCGGGCGTCGTCCTCGCGGCAGAGCAGCAGCACGGTGACGCCCTCGCCCGGGACATAGCCGTTGGCGTCGCGATCGAAGGTCCGGCACTGCCCATCCGGGCTCAGCATCCGCGACTTCGCGAACGAGACATAGTGCCACGGGTTGACGATCAGGCTGACGCCGGCGACCAGCGCATAATCGCATTCCCCGGCCAGCAGCGCCCGGCGCGCCTGGTGCAGCGCCGTCAGCGATCCGGCACAGGCGGCATCGAGCGCGAAGCTCTCGCCCGTCCAGCCGAACGTGTTCGACAGCCGGTTGGCAAGAATGCCGACATAGTTGCCGAGGCAGGCGTAGCTATCGATTTCTACACCCGGCGCCGTGACGTTCTGATGATAGTCGATCGTCATGGCGCCGACATGCACCGACGTCGTGCGTTGCCTCAGCCGCTCGTGCGGAACGCCCGCATCCTCCAGGCAATGCCACGCCTCCTCCAGCAGGAGCCGCTGCTGCGGATCCATGCTGCGCGCCTCGCGGGCGGACAGGCCGAAGAAGCGGTGATCGAACCGGTCGACCCGATCGAGCAGGCCGCCCCATTTGCTGTTCGCCGTGTTGGGCACGCCGGGGTCGGCCGAGTAGTATCGCGCGACATCCCAGCGATCTTCCGGAATTTCACGAATGAACTGCCGGCCGCTCCGCAGATTCTCCCAGTACTGCTCGCAGGACTCCGCTCCCGGCAATCGGCACGCCATACCAATTACAGCGACAGCCCCCACGAACACCCTCTCCCTCGAATCGGTTACAGCGATTGGTCAAATCAAAGACGTTTGATGGGCGTCCCGCCGTGCGCGGCAGACATAGCACACAGCGCGGCCGACGAACGCGACGATGCAAGGCATCGAGGGGGAATCGTCTCCTGCTCGGAGATCGCAAATCCGGCACACAGTCGCAGCTTTCCTGACTCACCCCCAGACCCGGCTCTCTCGGTTAGCGTGGTGCCCTGACCCCAGTCGGCGCAAGGTTGACAGAGCGCGCGACGCGAAGTCAACCTCCATGCCATCGCACCCCCGATGCCTCTCGCTGAACCCGCCGAAATACTCGGCAGAACCGTGCCCGACCGGATGAAGGCGGTGATGTTCGATGCCCATGGCGGCATCGACCGGCTGCAGATCCGCGACGTCCCCGTCCCGTCCCTCGCGCCGGACGAAGTCCTCGTCGCCCTCCGCGCCGTCGCGCTGAACGGCTTCGATCCGATGGTGCTGCGCGGGCTGCCGACGCTGCCCTGTCCGCTGCCGATGGTGCCGTGCTCGGACGGCGCGGGCGAGATCGTGCGACTGGGCGCTGCCGTCGATCCGCGGCGCTGGGCGATCGGACGGAGGGTCAGCATCATGCCGCTGCGCCCGGGGCGCGGCGTCGTCGGCGAGACCCTGCCCGGCCTCGCCGCGCAATTCTGCGCCGTGCCGGACTCGGCGCTTCTGCCGTTGCCCGAGCCGGTGACCTTTGTCGACGCCGCATGCCTGCCGACGGCCTACGGCACCGCGCACCGCATGATGAAGAGCCGCGCGAGGGTCGCGCGCGGCGAGCGCGTGCTGATCCTCGGTGCGGCCGGCGGCGTGGGCACGGCCTGCGTCCAGCTGGCGCGGCTGGCCGGCGCCGAGGTGATCGCCTGCGTGAGTTCCGAGACGGCTCGTGCCGGTCTCGTGGCGCTCGGTGCCGATCACGTCATCGACACCGGCCGCCAGGACATGCTGGGCGAGGTGATCCGCCTGTTCGGCAAGCCGTCGGTCTGGGGCGGCGGCGGCGTCGATGTCGTCGTCAACTTTCTCGGGGGCGACACGTGGGGCCGCTCGCTCGCCTGCCTGTGCCGCGGCGGACGGCTCGTGACCTGCGGCGCCAGTGCCGGGCCCGAGGTGACGACCGACCTGCGCTTCGTCTGGTCGCTGGAGATCGAGATCACCGGCTCCAATGGCTGGGACCTCGGCGACCAGAGCACGCTGCTCGCCATGGTTGCCGACAACCGCCTCCGCCCCCTCGTCCATTCCGTCCGCCCGCTGGCCGAGTACCAGCAGGCGCTGCAGGAGCTGATCGACGGCGCCGTGATCGGCAAGTCGGTGCTCGAGCCTGGCTGATCGACGGCGCGAGGCGGGATTGTGGACTAGTCCGGCGGAAGGGCTAGATTGTCGTGGATGCCCGATGGCACAGGACTCGTGGTGAGGCATGAAGCGTGATGCTGTATCCGATCTCTGGGTAGACACTCCCGACGCGCTCGATCTCGTTCGAGCGAAGGCCGGCGGGATCGACTGGATGGAAATCGCTCTCCGCAACTTCATCGAGAAGGGCTACGCGATAATCCCCGATGCAGTCTCCGACGGGGCAATCGATCGGTATCGGGAGGATCTGGAGCGGGTCGTCAGGAACCGCGGGGGACTGAAAGCGTCCTTCGTGCACGGCATCCATCCGCTCGAAGAACTCGATGCAACCAAGCCGCTGACCAAGATCCTCGATACGTTCGTTCTCGTTCCTTCGGCGCTGAAACTGGTGTTTGCCGAAAAGATCAGGCGATTTCTCACCTCGATCTTCTCCGACCACCTGCTCGCGTTTCAGGGGCTTCATTTCGAAGTCGGTTCGACGCAGGCCATTCATCAGGATACGAGTTACGTCGTCGTCGACAGGCCGTTCAATCTTGCCGCGTCGTGGGTAGCCCTCGAGGATGTCCAGGAAGGCAGCGGCGAACTCGTCTATTACCCCGGAAGTCACCGCTTCCCCCTCTACCTGTATGGCGGCCGACGTCTGCCCTGGCCTTTCGGCCGGCAACGCCTGAACTGGAAGCCCGCGCGGGATGGCAACGAAATCCACAACCGGCATTTGGCGATGCTGCGTGAGCAGGCGCAAGCACGCGGCATCGAACGCGAGACGTTCATGCCGAGGAAGGGCGATGCCCTGATCTGGCACGCCTATCTCGCCCACGGGGGAGGCCCGATCACGGCAAAGAGCCTCACGCGGCGAAGCCTCGTGTCCCACTACTGTCCGCTGCACAATACGCCCCGCTATTTCGCATCGATTCCGTCCGCAAACCGTCTGAAAGTTCCGGTTGGGAACGGCGACGCCATCTCCTCCATGTACTACCCGCCTCGATCCGGTCTCGCCGCAAACCTGGCGGCGGACGCCGCGTTCTGACAGCATTCGTTGCGCGGCAGGTCCGGGAAATCCCCTCGAGCCCGCGAACAGGGCGTAAGATCTGCCGCTACGGCACGACGGAGAAATCCGCCGCGGTCAGCGTCGGCAGGTTCTGGAGGCGCGCGAACGAGACGGCAGCGCCGGCGCCCTGCCCGTCGGCATCCCACGACAGGAAGCCGTCGAGCGTATCGTAGAGGAAGACGCCGCTGGCGAAGCCGGCACTCGACGGGTTCGTGCCGGTGACGAGCTGCACCGAACCGCCGGCCACGAGGCCGCCCCCGAATTGCGACGCATCGATCTGGATCTCGTCCACCCCCGCTTCGAAATCCACGATCCGGTCGAGTCCGCCCGCCGTGGGCGCCAGGGTGAAGCCGAAAGTGTCGGCTCCCGCACCGCCGATCAGCACGTCCTTACCCTCGTCGCCGAAGAGGCGGTCATTGTCTTCGCCACCGTCCAGCCTGTCCTTGCCCGCCCGCCCCCAGAGAATGTCGTTGCCATCGTTGCCGACCAGCTGGTTCGCCGAGCTGTCGCCGACGATGACATCCTTCCCCGTGCCGCCGACGACGTTCTCGACGTCGACGAACGTGTCGCCCAGCGCCGCATTGCCGTTGGTCCCGGAACCGTCGAGATAGACAGTGGCCCCGGAAGACGAAGCGTAGCTCACCACGTCGCCTCCGGCGCCTCCATCGTGATGATCGGCACCAGCGGCGCCCAGAAAGCTGTCCTTGCCGTCGCCGCCGAACATCCGGTCGTCTCCGCTGCCGCCGTCGAGCGTGTCGTTGCCGAGGCCGCCATGCAGGCTGTCGTCGCCGCCGTTGCCCTCGAGACGATTTGCGGCGGCATTGCCGACGATGGTCTCGCCGCCCTGGCTGCCGCTGGCATTCTCGAAGCCGAGGATCGACTCGGTGTTTCCGGACAGCACCGAGGTCTGCCCGGCTTCGAGATCGATGGTCACGACGCCGTCGCTGAAGGTGACGACGCTGTAGTCGATCGTGTCGATGCCGGCGCCGCCGTCGCGGACGTCGAAATTCACGAAGTCCCTGTCGATGACCCGGTCGTTGCCGTCGCCGCCCAGCACGGTGTCGACGCCCTGCCTGCCCGTCACCACGTCATTGCCGGCGCCGGCATCGACCGTGAGCTCGATCGCGTCGTTCGCCAGCCCGCCGGCATCGATCGTGTCGTTGCCGCCGAGACCGTTGATCTCGAGCCGGTCGACGGTGGCGTCGGCGTTCGAGATCTCGACGAGCGCGGCCAGCCCGGTGACCGCGATCACGCCGCCGATCGAGGTGACGGTCACCGTGTTGGCGCCGTCCGTGCCGTCGACGATCACCCGGTCGGCCTGCCCATCGCCGCTGCTGCCGCCCAGCGTGCCCGCAAGGTCGACCTTCACCTGCGTCACGTGCGTCGCGCTGAGATCGCCGACCTGGATGGTATCAGTGCCGCCCAGTGCGCGATGATCGATCGTCTCCACGCTGCGCAGGTCCATCACGATAGCGCCGATATCGCGGGTGAAGAGCGTTCGTGCGCCGTTGGCGGAAATCGCGATGATCTCGTTGGCGTTCGAGCCGTTGAACAGGAGCTTGTCGCTCCCGGCCTCGCCCTCCACCGTGTCGCTGCCGTCGCCGGGGTCCCACTGGAAAACGTCGTCGCCGGCGCCGAGAAGGGCCGTGTCGTTGCCCTGCTGGCCGTCGACGAAGTCGTTGCCGTCGCCGCCGATCAGCAGGTCGATGCCGTTGCTGCCGAGGATCGTGTCGTTGCCCTCACCGCCGTCCACCGCGATGCCGATCAGCGCCGCGAGGTTGCCGGTGGCGCTGAAGCTGTCGTCGCCGCCGTTCATGTTGACGACGAGCTTCTCGGTGGTGCCGATGTCGAGGCTGAACGGCGCCGGATCGAGACGGTCGAAACGCACCCGCGTGCCGTTGGCGGTCGCCGTGAAGACCTCCGCCCCGCCGCCGCCGTTGACCTCGGCGGTATCGATACCGTCCCCGCCCTCGAACAAGTCGGTGTCGTCGCCCGGATTCCAGATCATCCGGTCGTTGCCGCCAGCGCCGAAGACCTGGTCGTCGCCGTCGCCGCCCGTCAGCGTATCGTCGCCGTCGCCGCCGACCAGCAGGTCGTTGCCGCCCTTGCCCAGCACGACGTCGTTTTCGCCGTCGCCGGACAGAAGGTCGCCGCCCGAGCCGCCCGTCAGCGTGTCCTTGCCCGCGCCCCCGAACATGTCGACGGCAGGCCCCGCGCCACCCGTCTCGTCGACCGCGAGCACATCCGCCCCGCCCAGCCCGTTGAGGACGGTTCTGTCGCTGGCCTCGGCATTGCTGATCTGGACGAGTGCGGCTGCGCCGTTGACACTTATCACGCCGCCGGCTGCCGTGACCGTCATCGTGTTGGCGCCATTCGTGCCGTCGACGATCACCCGGTCGGCCTGCCCATCGTCGCTGCTGCCGCCCAGCGTGCCCGCAAGATCCACCTTCACCTGCGTCACATCCGTCCCGCTGAGATCGCCGACCTGGATGGTGTCGGTGCCGCCCAGCGCGCGATGCTCGATCGTCTCCACGCCGCGCAGGTCCATGACGATCGCGCCGACGTCGCGGGTGAAGCGCGTCCGCGCGCCGTTGGCGGAAATCGCGATGGTCTCGTTGGCGTTCGAGCCGTTGAACAGGAGCTTGTCGCTCCCGACCTCGCCCTCCACCGTGTCGCTGCCGTCGCCGGGGTCCCACTGGAACACGTCGTCGCCGGCGCCGAGGAAGGCCGTGTCGGCGCCCTGCTGGCCGTCGACGAAGTCGTTGCCGTCGCCGCCGAGCAGCAGGTCGATGCCGTTGCTGCCCAGGATCGTGTCGTTGCCGTCGCCGCCATCCACCGCGATGCCGATCAGTGCCGCCAGGTTGCCGGTGGTGCTGAAGCTGTCGTCGCCGCCGTTCATGTTGACGACGAGCTTCTCGGACGTGCCGATGTCGAGGCTGAACGGTGCCGGATCGAGGCGGTCGAAGCGTACCCGCGTGCCGTTCGCGGTCGCCGTGAAGATCTCCGCGCCGCCGCCGCCATTCACCTCGGCGGTATCGATACCGTCCCCGCCCTCGAACAGGTCGGTGTCGTCGCCCGGATTCCAGATCATCCGGTCGTTGCCGCCAGCGCCGAAGACCTGGTCGTCGCCATCTCCGCCCGTCAGCGTATCGTCGCCGTCGCCGCCGACCAGCAGGTCGTTGCCGCCCCTGCCCAGCACGACGTCGTTCTCGCCGTCGCCGGACAGCATGTCGCCACCCAAGCCGCCCGTCAGCGCATCCTTGCCCGCGCCGCCGAACATGTCGACGGCAGGCTGCGCCCCGCCCCTCTCGTCGACCGTGAGCACATCCGCACCGCCGAGACCGTTGACAACCAGCCTGTCGAGACCGGCATCCGCGTTCGATATCTGCACGAACGCGGCCAGCCCGATGACCTCGACGATCGGGGACGGAATGACAGGGGGAGGAGGGAGAGGAGGAACAGGAGGAGAAGAAGCGAGAAGCGAGGAGTAGGAGAGAGCGGAGATGGAGGGAGGAGGGACGAGAGC
>JAHCJZ010000021.1 GCA_026126025.1 Bauldia sp.
TTCAAGGGAATTGGGCTCTTGAACGTCGATCGCGTCATCCTCGCGCGGGTCGGGGCGGCGCACGGGCTGAAGGGCGAGGTGCGGCTCCGCTCCTTCACCGCGGACCCGATGGCGGTGGCGTCCTATGGTGCGCTCACCGCGCCGGACGGCCGCAGCTTCGAGATCACGGCGCTCCGTCCGGCGCCGAGCGGCGGGCCGGAGATGCTGGTCGCGCGCTTCGCCGGCGTCGCCGACCGCACCGCCGCGGAGGCGCTCAACGGCCTCGACCTCGCCGTGCCGCGCGACCGGCTCCCCGCGACCGGCGAGGACGATTTCTACCACGCCGACCTGATCGGCCTTGCCGCAATGTCGCCGGACGGCGCGCCGCTCGGCCGCGTCGTCGCGATCCACGATTTCGGCAGCGGCGACCTGATCGAGATCGGCGCCCCGGGCGACACCGTCATGGTGCCCTTCACCCGCGCTGCCGTGCCGGTGGTCGACATTGCCGGCGGGCACGTGGTGATCGACATGCCGCCCGAAGTCGAAGCCCGCGAAGACAGGTAACCCACCTCACCGCTCGTCCCGGACCGCGTGGCGCGTAGCGCCATCGCAAGAGCCGGGGTGACGATGAATGAGAATCCGCGGACGTCGAGGAACGCAAATGCCCGCACGTTGCGTGCGGGCATCGCGGTGAGGAAGGGGCGGCCTGGGCCGCCCCTCATGTTTCCGGCTACTGCCAGGTGGTGAAGCTGAGCGACATCACCCGGAGGATCAGGCCGATATTGTTGATGCGGAACTCGCTGATCTTGCCTTCGGAGGTCCGCACGCAGACGAACATTCCGGGGCTCAGCGTCGCGAGCACGTCGACCGGCGCGTTCGACATCACGGCCGCGTTGCAGCCCGCATAGCCGCGCGGCAGGTTGTTGCCGACCGAGATCGCGGCGCCGTTCACCGGCGTGACGTAGAACTGGTTGAGGTTGACCACCTCATAGGCGAGGTCGGCGCCGGAGAAGCCGACATTGCCGTTGTCGAGATTGACCTGGCCGAGCGGGGCGAACTCGAAGCTGCCCTGGGCCTGGATCGGCGGGTCGACCGGGACCGGCGGGTTCGGATCCGGCACCGGGGCGGCCGGCGGCGCGTAGGGGCGCGGCTCGATGCGCCACATCTGCGTGGTGTTGTTCTGCGCCGTGCGGGTCACCAGGCGATAGTCCTCGCCGGCATGCTCATGGGCGTCGACATAGCGGCCGTTCGACACCTGCTGGATGGTGTAGACGCCGTTGCCGAGGTCGCGGAGCTGCCAGAGCTGGGTGGTGTTGCCCTGCGCCGGGCGGGTCACCAGGCGATAGTCCTCGCCGGCATGCTCATGGGCGTCGACATAGCGGCTGTTGGAGAGCTGCTGGATGGTGTAGACGCCGCCGCCCTGGTGCTTGAAGTGCCAGAGCTGGGTGGTGTTGTTCTGCGCGGTGCGCGTCACCAGCCGCCAGTCCTCGCCGTCGAACTCATGGGCGTCGACGTAGCGCCCGCTCGACACCTGCACGATGGTGGACACGTATTCCTCGCCCACGGTGGCGCTGGCCGGAGCCGTGGTGAAGGTCGCGACGGCCGCTGCGGCCAGGCCGAGAAGGGCCGGACGAAGGGCCTTGAACGAAAACAGGCGGTGCCAGGAGCGCGGATTGCGCGACTCCCTGCCGCCCGTGAAGGTCGACTGAAGAGTGGTCATCGTCTTGAACTCCCGAGTTGCGGTTCAGTCCCGATAGAGGCGCACAGCGTCTTTTCGCTGTGGGATGTTGCAGTCACGGGTCGCGTCTTGCCCCCGTCGCGCTGAACCGGCGCTGAGATAGGCGTTCAGGAACTGTTTAGGTCTGTGGCGGCGCCCCCGCATCGCCATTTCTACTGCAGAACCGCGCCGCGCCATACTGCGCCGTCACGCAGAGTGAACGCGCGGTGTGCTCGCCCCGGCGACGCGCGCGATCCAGGCCACGAGCGTCGCGATCGCCGTCGCCATGACGGCGGGGTTACCCTGCCCGGGGAGACCCGGAAGCTGGAAGCCGTGGTCGGCGTCCTCGAGCAGCGACAGCGTCGCGCGGCCGCCGAGCCCGGCCACCACCGCACGCAGCAGCGGCAGCTCGGCCTGGACGTCGCGCGTGCCCTGGAGGAACAGGATCGGAGCCTTCACCGCATGAAGGTGCAGCGCGCGCTCGGTGCCGGGCACGCCCTCATGGAGCGGGAAGCCGAAGAAGAAGATGCCGCGCACCGCGGGGAGGAGGCCGCGCGCCGCGGCGGTCGAGGTCATCCGCCCGCCATGGGACTTGCCGCCGGCAAAGACCGGCGCGCCAGGCGCGAGCGACGCGGCCTTCGCCGCCGCCACCGCCGCGGTCGCCACGGCGAGGTCCATGCTGTCGGGCCAGCGTGCGCGGTCCTCCATGAAGGGGAAATTGTAGCGCAGCGTCGCGATGCCGGCGGCGAACAGGCCGGACGCCACGGTAACGTTGAACGGCTGCGTCATCGGCGCGCTCGAACCGTGGCCATAGACGCAGACCGCGCGGGGCCGCGGCGGCGCGCTCCACAGCGCCGACACGCTGCATGCGCCGATGTCGATCGACAGCGGTTCCGACCTGAGCTCCACGGGCCTCCTCCCGGGAGGCGATTTCCGCATGAGCGGGGTCCGGCGGCAAGACCGCCCGGCACGGTCAGCCGGGGAGAAGCCTCACGATCCACGCCTCCAGGGCGTCGATCATCGCGTCGAATATCTCGGCGTCGGTGCGGCCGCTCGCCTTGGGGACGTGGAAGCTGTGGTCGGCGTCGTCGAACAGCACGAGCTTCGCCCGTGCGCCCAGCTTCTTCACCACCGGTTTCAGGAGCTCCAGCTGGGCGAAGTCGTCGCGCGTTCCCTGCAGGAACAGCATCGGCACAGTGACCGAGGCGAGATGCGCCGCGCGTTCTTTGGATGGCTTGCCCGGCGCGTGGAGCGGGAAGCCGAGGAAGAAGAGGCCGACCACGCCGTCGAGCGGAGCCTCGCTGGCGGCGGTCGAGGTCATCCGGCCGCCGAAGGATTTGCCGCCGGCGAAGATCGGCAGCGCCGGGCGGAGGTTGGCGGCGGTGGTCGCCGCGGCGCGCACCGTCGCGGCGGCGCGGGCCGGCGGGTCGACGCCGCTGCGGCCGGCTTCCATGTAGGGGAAGTTGAAGCGGAGCGTCGCGATGTCCCGCTCCTTCAGCCCGGCGGCGACCGCGGCGAGGAAGCGATGGGTCATCCCCGCGCCGGCGCCGTGGGCGAGCGTGACGACGGCCTTCGGCCGCGCCGGCGCGCTCCACAGCGCGGACACGGTGCCTTCCCCGACGGCGATCGAGAGCGGGCGGTCGTCGCGCGGCATGGCGTCCCTCCGGGGCGGAGGGTCGGTCAGACCGGGCGGCTTGGCAAGATCGGAGCGCCGGAGCGGAAGGGGGCTGCCAGGGGTCGGTGGCGCCCCCTTCCGTCCAGACATCGGCTGAACACGCGCAACCGAAAGATCAGCCTGCCATCAGATGGCAAGCCGGCTGCCATCCGCGCCGGTACCAGATGTTGTGCATTACCGGGGGTAGCAATCCAGATCGTGGGCCGGTTCAGCTTTGCTTAACCGAGGCCGCATTGCATTTTGCAACGGGGTGTCGCGATTTGCGACCGCCTCAATTGCCGACGCGGCCCCGTGCCAGCTGCTTCATGCGGACGCGATCGCGGGCCGGCACGCCGAGAAGCTCCGCGACGCGCCACACCACGTTCTCCTCGAATTCGTGGACCTCACCGTCGGCATAGACCAGCTCCCACATCATCTCGATCACCCGGCCGCGGCCGGCATCGTCGAGCTTGGCCTTGAGGACGCTGGTGAAGCCGTAGAGATCGACCGCGTCGCGGTCGGCCACGGTGGCGGCGTCGATCAGCTTGTCCGCCTCCTCCTTGTCGAGCAGGAAGCGGTCCTTCACCAGCTCCGACAGCTTGCGGCATTCCTCGCGCGACACCACGCCGTCGACATTCATGATGTGGACGAGCAGGGCCGCGGCGGCCAGACGCTCGTCGTCCGAGCGCGGCGGCGGGTCGGGCGTTGCCATGTCGGAGATGAAGCGGCGAAGGGCGTTCAGCATCGGCGGTTCTCCTCCGCCCTCTCTACCCGGCCGGGCGCGAAGCGCAACCGGCCGCGCCCGGAAACGAAAAAGGCCGGCGAAAGTCGCCGGCCTTTGTCAAAACAGAGGAGACTGATCGTATCCGAGCCCCGACCTCCAAAAGTGTCGGAAAACATCCGGTGGCGCCTCTGGCAAAACCGCGTTGCTGCCTAAACCGCGGACCAGAAGGAGCCGAAGAGACCCCCTGTAGCTCTGTACGTGGTCGCCGGCGCAAGAAAGTGCTGCCACGCGACTCGACTATGCCAACCCTACTCGCTCCTGCGTGATATAACAAGAGCCTGACATCCGGCTGGCCTCGCGTGGCAAATCAATGGTTTCGCAAGGCCCGTCGCGGAACCTCCGCCATGGCGGCCGGATTGAGTTGATCGAGCGCAACGACGCGCGAAAGCCGTGCTGCCCTGATGGGCGCCGAAAACAGGACAGGGGATGGTGCGATGGCGAGTGCCAAGGAAGACAGCTTTGACGACCTGCAGAAGGAGCTGAAAGCGCTGCGGGCCGACCTCACCGCGCTGGTCGGCACGGTGAAGGAGATCGGCGCCAGCCAGGCGGAGAACCTCGCCTCCCAGGTCAAGGGCGCGGTGGGCGAGCTCGGCAGCCGCATGCGGATGACCGCCGACGAGGCGCGCCGCCGCGGCGAGGAGGCCGCGCACGAGATCGAGGACGTGATCGGCCGCCACCCGCTGACCGCGGTGATGGTCGCCATGGGCGTCGGCTTCATCGTCGGGGCCATCACCCGCCGATGAACGCCTGGCTGTCCGCCATCGCCAAGACCGCGGCTGATGCGGCGCGCGACAGCGCGCGCCGCATCGCGATCGCCGCCACGCTCTGGCTGCTGGCCGCGATCTTCTTCCTCGCCGCGCTCGGCTTTGCCGTGGGGTCGATCTACACCGCCATCGCCAACGAGGTCGGGCCGGTCTCGGCCGGCTTCATCGTTGCCGGCGGCTTCCTTTTCCTTGCCATCGTCTTCGCCGCCGTGGCCATGATCCGGTCGCGCCGCGATGAAGGGAAGGCGCCCGACGACCCGCTCGCTGTGGCGCGCGAGGCCGATCCGGCGCGGCCCGGCGGGATGGGCGCGGTCGCGGCGTCGTTCGCCTATGGCTTCGCGCGCGGATTGTCGCGCCGTCGCAAAAGCTGAGCCCTGTGCACAACTATCGGCGTGACGACCGCCGGCCGATCACGTATAGTTGATCAGCGGCGCATCCGACCGAGGGTAGTTCTGGCTTATGCGGCTCACTCAGCAGACCAGCTATTCCGTGCAGACCCTGATGTATTGCGCGGTCAACGAGACCGGGCCGAGCCGCATCCGCGACATCGCCCGCGCCTACCGGATTTCCGAGCTCCACCTCTTCAAGATCATGCGGGTGCTGGTGGAGAACCGGCTGGTCGACACGCTGCGCGGCCGGAACGGCGGCATTCGCCTGGCGCGCCCCGCCGACCAGATCACCCTCGGCGAGGTCGTTCGCGCCGCGGAGGGCAGCCTCCAGCTCAACGAGTGTCTCAGCCATGAGGGGCATGAATGCCCGATCGGCGCGTCCTGCGGCTTCGGCCCGGCGCTGCACGACGCGCTGGTGGCGTTCTTCGAGGTGCTGGATCGCTACACCATCGCCGACGTCGTCGCACGTCCGGCATTGGCGGCCGCACTGGTCGGCGCCAGGCCCGACGAATCGGACGACAGCGAAGCCCTGCTCACCCCGAAGCCGGCCTAGCGGCGGCCGCCCGCCGCGACCAGCGGCGTGTCGGGCGGCTCCGTCGTCTCGCCGGGCGGACCGCCAAGGAGCTCGGTCAGGCGGGCGCGGGCGCGGGAGACCCGGCTCTTCACCGTTCCGACCCTCACGCCCGATATCTCGCTGACCTCCTCATAGGAAAAGCCGCCGGCGCCGATGAGGATCAGCGCCTCGCGCTGCTCGTCGGGCAGGGTCTGCAGGGCGCGGGTGAAGTCCTTCATGTCGAGATTGGCGTCCTGCGCCGGGCGGTCGGCAAGCCGGGCGGCGAACTGGCCGTCGGCATCCTCGACCTCGCGGCGGCGCTTGCGGCCCTCGGAATAGAAATGATTGCGCAGGATCGTCACCAGCCAGGCGTTGAGATTGGTGCCGGGCTGGAACTTGTCGCGGTTGGCGAGCGCGCGGGTGATCGTCTCCTGGACGAGGTCGTCGGCCCGGTCGCGGTCGCCGCACAGCGAGCGCGCGAAGGCGCGCAGCCGCGGAATGGCCTCGACGAGGCCAGCACGCATGGCCTCGGCATCCTTGTCCTTCACCGATCGCCGCTCCCGGTCGCGCCGGATTCCGGCCCGCTTTCGTCCGGGTCTTGCCGGCTGATCTTCCCCAGAAGAACGAGGAACTGCTCCGGCAGGGGTTCTGCGCGCACCTCGTCATAGACGCGGCGCAGGCGCCCGGCGATCCAGTCACCCTCCCGCCGAGTCCCCGTTGCCAGTGCGGGTTTGCGAGGAGGGTCGTCGTTTGAATCCAATGTCTTGCCCAACACTTTCATCGCTCCGGACCCCTGCGGATCGGGAAACGTCGCCTCGGGCAAATTGGTTCCTGCGGGTGCACGACTGCCGCGCATGCCGCGCGACGGTGTGACTTTTCGGCTTGCGTGCCTGCGTCAGCCGGCGAGAGGACGCGGAGTTGGCTAGCGCGCCCCTGCGATGGCGGGTTCGGGGCGGGCGGCGGCGCCGGTCTTCTGGGCCGAGCCGCGGGGCTTCTCGCGGATGCCGAGCTCGACCGCCAGGGCGGCGATGCGGTCGAAGCGCGCCATCACCTTGGGGTTGCCGTAGACGTTGAGGCTGAAGCGGTCCTGCTGCGGGGTGAAGACGCAGCAGTTCACGCCGGGGGTGTGCGAGCCGCAATAGATGTCGTTGAAATGATAGTCGCTGAACTCGCCGGCATTCATCTGCGGCGGCACCAGCGACAGCACGAATTCGTACGGCAAATAGTGGAAGAAGCGCCGGCCGTAGACGAAGGGGAGGAGCCGCGACAGCCGGCGGTGGAGCCCGAGCACGGCGTTGTAGTGCATCTGGAAGCCGAGCGAATCCGGCTTTACCTTGGCCAGCGTCGCGTCGAAGGCGCGCACATAGTCGGCGAAGCTCGGCTTGTTGCGGATCATCGTCAGATGCATGCGCAGCCGCATGAAGTCGTCGTCGCCGGCGACGCGCCGTGACGACAGGCGCGAATAGGCCGCAATCTGCGGCTTGAGGCGCGGCTTGGCGCCCATCGCGATGCCGTAGATGCCGTACATCACCAGCGCGAAGAGAAGGCTGCGCTGCTGGACGCCGAGCTGGTTGGCGACGCGGCGAAGATCGCCCCGGTCGAGGACGAGGGTCTTCAGCCGGAAGTCGGCGGGCTTCGAGCGATGGAGCGCCGCCGAGACGAAATGGCCGGGCATCAGCAGCGCGGCGAGGATGTGCGACAGCATGCGCTGCGGGATGCGCCTGCCGGGCTCGGTCGGCGGGAGGTCATGGATGGAGTCGCGGGCGCGCAGCAGCAGCGCGGCGTCAACGCCCTCCATCAGCGCATGCGAGAAGCGGAAGAGGATCAGCGCGGTGTTGGCGCCGGGCTTCCGCGCATCCGGCGCCAGCGACCAGCACGCGGCGCGGAAGCAGGGCAGCGACGGGTCGTCGAAGAGATCCTCGCTGTGCTGCAGCGCGGCGTCGGGGAGGCCGTCGAGCGTCGACACCTCGTGCCAGGCGATGATCCGCTCCACCGCGACCGGCTTCATGTCGACATGGGTGTGGCGGCGGTCGTCCTGACGCCAGCCGAGCTGCGGGGCGAGCTCAATGAGCCGCGCGACGAGGGCGTGGAAGCGCTCCGGGGTGACGTTGTCGGTGAAGGCCGCCCAGTAGACCGTGTTGCGGGCGTTCGAGAAGTACCACTGGAAGTCGGTGTAGCCGAGCTGCCGCGCGTGGCGCGCTTGCGCCTCGCCGGCGCCCGCGACGCTGACGGCTGTGCTGGTCTCGGCGTGCGCCATCGGCTCCCGGTTCCCTCCCGCGGCGCCCCGCCGCGCCGAGGCCGACGAAAGACGCTTCGCCGGGGCAAGTCAATCGGACCGGCGCCGGCGGACGGCAGCCGCTCCGTACTCGTCATTCCGGCGAAGGCCGGAATCCAGGGACAGCGGTACGCCGCCCGTCGTGTGGCTCTGGACCCCGGCCTCCGCCGGGGTGACGAGAGGTGTGTTGAGGTGGCGTGATACGATGTCCGTCACCCGAATGGGCCTTGTGCTTCCGCGAGGCGGGCGATACCCACCTCAGCCGGATGGACAGCACGCCGGAACACAAGCGGCCGTCGCTCGGTTTCGGCATCGAGCGGATCGGCCTGATCGCCGCCGACCATCCGCGCATCACCGCGGTGGTGCTGGCGATCATCCTCGGCGTCGCGGTCTACGGCCTCTTCAACATCTCGATCGACCGCAACCTGCGCGATCTCTTCAACGGCGAGACCGAGGCCTACCGCAACTACCAGACCGTCACCGAGAACTACGCCGACCCGGAGAACCAGATCCTCGTCCTGGTCGAGGGGGCGGGGATCGCCGAGGGCGCGAACCTCCAGCGCCTCCAGTTCCTCCATCTCGACATGCAGCTCCTGCCCGAAATCGGCGGCGTCTATTCGCTGCTGTCGCTGCTGCGGCCGCCCGACGAGGACGGGCGCCTCCGCCCGGTGGTGAGCGATGCCGCCGCGGGCCTGACGCCGGAGCTCGTCGAGGCGATCCGCAGTCACCCGATGGGCGGCAGCCAGCTCCTCTCGGCCGATCTCGGCGAGATGGTCTATGTCGTCACGCCCGCCGCGGCGCTGGCGACGCAGGAGGAGCACGCCGCGATCATCGACGAGATCGCGGCGCTGATACCGGCGGTCGAGGCCGAGACCGGGCTCAACCTCACGATCTCCGGCCCGGCGACGCTCAGGAACGAGATCGTCCAGCTGCTGCGCCGCGACCAGCTCGTCCTCAACGGCTCGGGCCTGATCATCGGCTTCTTCCTGTCGCTCTTCCTCTTCCGCTCGCTGACCGCGGCGATGATGACCGCGATCCCTGCCTCGGCGGCCGGGCTCACGCTGATCGGGTGGCAGGCGGCGCTCGGCATCGACGTGACGATCATGTCCAACGTCGTGCCCGCGGTGGTGATGATCCTCGGCTATGCCGACGGCATGCACATCAGCTACGCCTTCCGGCGCCATCGCGATGCCGGGCTCAGTCCGGCGCAGGCGGAGCGGAGGGCGCTCGACGATGTCGGCGCGGCCTGCGTGCTGGCGGCGCTCGCCACCGGGCTCGCCTTCCTGTCGATGACGATCTCCGACGTGCGCATGGTGCGCAGCTTCGGCTGGGTCGGCTCGTTCGGCACCGTCATCGGCGTCCTCATGGTGCTGGTGACGCACGGCCTCGTCGCGCGGCTCATCGGCCGGTACTGGTCGGAGCGGAGCCGGATGACGGCGATGCCGATCAGCTGGCTCGCCGGGCCGCTCGGCGCGATCACCGCGTTCTCGGCGAAGCGCGCCCGGCTCGTCGCCGCGATTTCGGTGCCGCTCACCATCGGTTTCGTCTCGCTCTTCCTCGCGGTGCCGCCGGAGAACTCGATCGGCGAGAACATCCCGAGCCACAGCGAGGCCGGCCGCGCCTACCGGGTGATGGATTCCGAGCTCGGCGGCTCCTTCGCGGTGCAGGTCATCGTGCCGATGAACGGGCTGTCGCCGACCTCGGCCGCCGGCCTCGAGCGCATCCGCGACGTCCACCGCGCGGTGGCGGCGGTGCCGGGCAGCGAATCGACGCTGTCGCTGTGGAGCATCGCCGACTGGGCCGGCGCGGGGGCCGGCGGCGGGATCGATCCCGACGCGCTCGCCGCGCTGCCCGAGGAGGTGCAGAAGCGGTTCGTCGCCGAGCCCGGCGCGCTGGTGACGGTGATGCTGCGCGAGATGCGCACCGCCGACACCAAGCGCATCGTCGACGCCGTCGAGGCGGCGGCCTGGACCGCCGCGCCCGACGCGATCGTCACCGGCGGCGTCGTCCTGTCGGCCCGCGAGGCGACGCGGACGATCCGCGGGCTCAATCTCAGCCTCGCGCTCGACGTGATCCTGACGATCGTGCTGATCGGCCTCGCTTTCCGCAAGCCCGCGATCGGCATCGTCGCGCTGATTCCGAATCTGCTCCCGATCGCCGCCACGGGCAGCATTCTCTTCTTCCTCGGCGACGGCATGCAGTTCACGTCCGTGGTGTCGCTGACGATCGCCTATGGCATCGCGGTCGACGATACCGTCCACTACCTCAACACGCTGATGCACGAGACGCGGCCCGGCCGGCTGTGGCAGCGGCTCGTCGAGGGCTCGCGCCGGGTCGGCCCGGTGCTGGTCGGCACCACGCTCGTCATCGTCACCGGCATGATGATGACGCTGACCAGCGGCCTCCCCACGGTGGCCCTCTTCGGCATGCTGGCGATGGCGTCGCTGACGGTCGCCCTCGTCGGCGACCTCCTCTTCCTCCCCGCCATCATCGCCGGCCCGGCGCGGCGCTGGTTCCGGACCAGGGCCGATGAGCCGCCGGCGGTCGCCGCCGAGAAGGCGGCCGACCCGGAGCCGGTCGGCTGACGGTGGACGCGCCCGGCGCGGTTCGCATAATGCAGCCGGCCGCTCCCGCGAGCGGTGAGGGAGGATTGCCGATGACGGGGACTGTGCATCCGGTCACGCCGGACTGGGCGAAGCGCGCCCATGTCGACCGCGAGGGCTACGAGCGGATGTACCGGCAGTCGGTCGAGGATCCCGACGGCTTCTGGCGCGAGCAGGCCGGGCGGATCGACTGGATGCGGCCGTTCAGCCGCGTCAAGAACACGACCTTCGGCCCGCCCGAGGTCTCGATCCGCTGGTTCGAGGACGGCGCGCTCAACGTCGCGGCCAACTGCCTCGACCGCCACCTTGCGACCCGCGGCGACCAGGTCGCGATCCTCTGGGAGGGCGACGATCCGGCGGAGAGCCGCGCCATCACCTATCGCGCGCTCCACCGCGAGGTCTCGGTCTTCGCCAATGTCCTGAAGGGCCTCGGCGTCAGGAAGGGCGACCGGGTCACGATCTACATGCCGATGATCCCCGAAGCGGCGATGGCGATGCTCGCCTGCGCCCGCATCGGGGCGATCCACTCGGTGGTGTTCGGCGGCTTCTCGGCGGATTCGCTGGCGGGGCGGATCAACGACTGCCGCTCCAACCTCGTCATCACCGCCGACGAGGGCGTGCGCGGCGGCAGGACGATCCCGCTCAAGAAGAACACCGACGACGCGCTGGCGAAGACGCTGGACGACGCGAAGGTGCTGGTGGTGCGCCGCACCGGCGGCCCGGTCTCGATGCAGGCCGGGCGCGACTTCTGGTATCACGAACTCGCCGCGTCCGCCCCGGCCGACTGCCCGCCCGAGGCGATGGATGCGGAGGACCCGCTCTTCATCCTCTACACCTCGGGCTCGACCGGAAAGCCGAAGGGCGTCCTCCACACCACCGCCGGCTATCTGGTCTGGGCCGCGCTCACCCACGAGCTCGTCTTCGACTATCACGACGGCGACATCTACTGGTGCACCGCCGATGTCGGCTGGGTGACCGGACACACCTACATCGTCTATGGGCCGCTCGCGAACGGCGCCACGACGGTGATGTTCGAGGGCGTGCCGACATACCCGACGGCCAGCCGGTTCTGGGACGTCATCGACAAGCACAAGGTCAACATCTTCTACACCGCCCCCACCGCGATCCGCGCGCTGATGGGCCTCGGCGACGAGCCGGTGAAACGCACCTCGCGGGCGACGCTCCGGCTCCTCGGCACGGTCGGCGAGCCGATCAACCCCGAGGCGTGGGACTGGTACTGGCGGGTAGTCGGCGACGGCCGCTGCCCGATCGTCGACACCTTCTGGCAGACCGAGACCGGCGGCCACGTCATCACGCCGCTGCCCGGCGCCTCCGACCTCAAGCCGGGCTCTGCCAACAAGCCGTTCTTCGGCGTGCAGCCGGCGCTGGTCGACGCCTCGGGGACGGTGCTGGAGGGCGCCGCGACCGGCGCGCTGGTGATCACCGATTCATGGCCGGGCCAGATGCGCACGGTCTATGGCGACCACCAGCGCTTCGTCGACACCTATTTCACCACCTATCCCGGCCGCTATTTCACCGGCGATGGCGCGCGGCGCGACGCGGATGGCGACTACTGGATCACCGGGCGCATCGACGACGTGCTCAACGTCTCCGGCCACCGCATGGGCACGGCCGAGATCGAATCGGCGCTGGTGGCGCATCCCAAGGTCTCGGAGGCCGCCGTGGTCGGCTATCCGCACCCGGTCAAGGGGCAGGGAATCTACGTCTATGTGACGCTGATGGCGGGCGAGGCGGCGAGCGAGGAGCTCCGCGGCGAGCTGCGCAACTGGGTCCGCGGCGAGATCGGCGCGTTCGCCGCACCGGATCTCATCCAGTTCGCGCCGGGCCTGCCCAAGACGCGCTCGGGCAAGATCATGCGCCGCATCCTTCGCAAGATCGCGGAGGATGACCCCGCCAGTCTCGGCGACATTTCGACCCTGGCCGACCCGGCGGTGGTCGACGACCTCGTCGCCCACCGCATGAACCGGGCCGGCGCCGGCTAGGCCGAACGCGGCGACAGCATCCGCGCCAGCGGGATGAGCTGGTAGAGGGCGCTGACGCCGACGATGATGTAGACGATCTTCGAGACGGTCGACATGCCGTCGGTGCCTTCGCCGAAGATCGACGTCACGACGTTGAAGTCGAAGAGGGCGATCAGCCCCCAGTTCAGTGCGCCGATGATGACGATGATGAGGGTGATGATATCCAAAGCTCTCATGACGAGACCCCTTGCCCTGACCCGAACGGTTCGCCGTTCGCCGCAGGCGGAACAATACTGCTAAAATTTGCGGCAATGCGCTGCCGAAGAATTGTTCACATGGTTTTCCCACCGCCGCGTGCGGTGCTCCACCGCTGAACGCTCCCTGAATCGCGAGTTCAGCGCAGGCTCAGCCGCCGTCGCTCATGGTCCGCCCGTTCCCTCAACAGGGGTGCGGGGCGATGCCCTCCTGGAAGCGTCTCACGCTCGCGGTCCATTCGGTCCTGGTGCTCGGGATGGTCGTCGTCGACCCCACCGAAGCCCACCGCCCGCCGGAACTGCGCGAGACGCCGCGCATCGCCGTCATTGCCGCCATCACCGGCGACGCGTGACGGTACCCCGAGCGGGGTACCGTCCCTCTTCGCCAATACGAAAAGCATGCATCAGCCGGCGCCGCTCGCGACGAGGTCCGGGCACCAGGTCGCGCGGGTGCCGCCGTCATAGGGGCGGGCGAGGCCGCTGGCGAAGAGCGCGGCGGCGAGGTCGGTGCCGGCGGAATCGACGTCGGCGACGACGCGGCCGAAATATTTGTCGCCCTCCACGGCGGTGAGCGACAGCGGGCCGATCCCGACGGCGAGCGCGAGAAAGGCGGTCGCGGCGTCGGCCTGCGCGCGCTCCTCGGGACAGCCCGCGCGCAGCTCTGGCGCGTCGACGCCGCGGATGCGCACCAGCACCTCGATCGACTGGTCGATCCAGATCCAGGCCCGCACGCGCAGCGTATCGCCGTCGACGACGCGGACGAGGTCGGCGGGCACCGGTCCCGGGATGCGATCCTGCGCCGCCGCAACGCCGATCGTCCCGGCAGCGGCCAGGGCGGCGGCAATCGCGTGACGAACGGCCCGGTTTCGACGCACGGTGTTTCCCGAGGCGATGTAGGATCAAATTCCTAATATTATCCTTGACGTACCCAACGGACCCGCTAGAGTCAAGCTCACAAAGAGGGTTTAACCATGTCGTCCGTCCTTTCCGCCAAGCACTTTCACGATGAAGCCGCTGCCTTCGCCTTCGTAGAGAAGCGCGTATGGCCGAACGGCCCTGTGTGCCCGCACTGCGGCGGCGTGGAGAGGAATCGGTGCGTTGAAGGGCAAGTCCACCCGGCTCGGCACCTACAAGTGCTACCAGTGCCGCAAGCCCTTCACCGTGAAGGTCGGGACCGTGTTCGAGTCGAGCCACATCCCGATGCACATCTGGTTGCAGGGCATCGCCCTTCTGTCATCGTCCAAGAAGGGCATCAGCACCAACCAGCTACACCGCATTCTCGGGATCACCCTGAAGGCCGCGTGGTTCATGTCGCACCGCATCCGTGAGGCGATGCGCTCCGGCTCGCTCGCTCCCATGGGCGGCTCAGGCGGCATCGTTGAGGCCGACGAGACCTACATCGGAAAGCGGAAGGAAAAGCGCACCATGCGCACCTCCGGCCAGCCCCTTCATCAAGGGCGGCAAGGCGGCTCAGAAGCTCGCGGTCATCTCGCTGGTCGAGCGTGGCGGTTCGGTCCGTTCCTTCCATGTCGAGAACGCGGACAAGGCGACCGTAAACAACATCGTTCGCGACAACATCGCCCGCGAGGCTTGCGTTCACACCGACGAAAGCCGCATCTACAACGACATGCGGGGCAACGTCGCCAGCCATGACACCGTGAAGCATTCGGTCGGCGAGTACGTCCGCTACGCCCCGGATCGCGCGATCCACACCAACACCGTCGAGGGCGTGTTCTCGATCCTCAAGCGGGGGATGGTCGGCGTCTATCATCACTGCGCCGAGAAGCACCTTCACCGCTACCTCGCGGAGTTCGACTTCCGGTACAACAACCGCATCGCGGTCGGCGTGAACGACACCATGCGCGCAGACGCAGCGATCAAGGGCATCGTCGGGAAGCGCCTCACTTACCGGGCGGTCGTTTAGCGGGGAACCGGGATGGCTCAGAAGCCCAAAGCTGGCGGCCCTAAGAAGCCGCCCCCCAAGAAGGCCGCGAAAGAAGCGGCCAAAGAAGAAAAGCAGCAGCGCGAGCGGTTCATAGAAGCCGCCCGCGCTGCTGGTGTTACCCGTGAGAGCTTCCAGACTGCGCTTGGTTCGATTCTGCCGGTTCGGAAGCCGAGAGCTCGGACGAAAGCTCCGTCGCGGTAGGCTTCCAAAGCCCTGAAAGTATTCCGAGGCCGCCAGAGCTTGGGTCAGTTGGTGAGAAGATATCGTCGAGTTCAAGCGGCTCGATCTCATTCCCCCACGCCTTCTCCGGCAGGAAACTATCCTCGCCCCATGACAATTCTTTAGGTCCGTACTCTCCGTACAGTTCATTGAGTCGAATAGCGGCCTTATAAGAGAGAGACTTGTGAGTTCCATCGGGCAACAATATTTGCATCATTGTTCGCTTGCCCACGGTTGGTATTTTCTCGGAATACTTCTTTGCTTCCCAGACTTGGTATGCCGCCTGATCCACCGAATGAATGTCGCTGTGCTCTCGTTGGGTTAAAATTGCCGCCGCCAGACTCCCACCATCCCCGATACAAACGAATTCTTCCCGAAGATGTGTCGACCCGTCGAAGCCTACTTCCACCAAAAGGGGGAAGGTTGAGTCTTGATACCCAGCAACAATGAAAGTCGCCCCGAGGTTTCTTGCTCTAATTTCCAGAAGGTCTGCATGGAAAATATCATCTGGCAAATCTCGTCGTCCAGAACTGAGGAAATCCTTATAGCTTAGACCGTAGCGGCTTTGAGTAATCTCGTCAGCAAGCTCCAGCTTCCGTCCATTGGTCGCTCGTTTTATCACGGGCAGTATGTTAGTCTCATCTATATTCTTTTCCTGCTCAAAACTCCTTCGCAGGAGCGCAAGCAGCCGCAAAATATCTCCCTCTATTCCGGCAGTCAGGCAGATGAAGCCGTGCGAAAGCAAACGCTGCTTCAGCACGGTCTCCGAGCGACCCACTCCGCTTGTGGCGGCCCAGTCAGTGCACACAACGATGCGCCTGTCGGTGCCCTTGCAGCACACCGCGGCAATGCAAACAGTCATCGGCCAAGGCCTCCGCACCGGCTGAAGCGGGTTGGTGCGTCGCCTCATGACTCACCCCCGCCCGCGTGACGGTATTGACTGGGTACGGGAAAGACAATATTGGGATCAAATTCCTATACCAGAAGCGCTGATTCGGGCCAAGGAGTGGATCGCTCTTCGCCGGAAGATTTGTCGGCATGGTTGGTGCGCGTCGCCGGGGCCTTGCGCCTACGCCTGCAATCCGCACATTTGGCGCGAAACGCCACGACCGATGGGACCGCCCGATGGCCAGCCACGTTGCCGAAATCCCCGCCGCGCCGTCCGACGAGGCGGCCCGGCACTTCGCCGCGAAGCTCTCCTTCGAGACGGATTGCTGGGACGTCCATGAGAGCCTGAAGGACGGCGCGACCGACTTCGTGGTGCTCGACGTGCGCGGCCCCAATTCCTACGCCCGCGGCCATGTCCCCGGCGCGATCAACCTCCCCTACCGCAAGATCATCGCGGCGAAGATAGCGAACTGGCCGGCCGACACGCTGTTCGTGGTCTATTGCGCCGGGCCGCAATGCAACGGCGCCGACAAGGCGGCGCTCCGCCTCGCCCGCCTCGGCCGGCCGGTGAAGCTGATGATCGGCGGCATGACCGGCTGGCTCGACGAGGAATTCGCCCTCGCCACCGGCGACGCCCCGGGCTCGGTCCGCGAGGTCGAAGCCGCGGCGTAAAGCGCGATCGGATCAGGGCGCCGCTTGCCGACGGGATCGGGCTGGCGGCATCGCACTTGCCCGGTGCTCCGCCTTGAGGCAAACCGCTGGGCGAAGCTCCAACGCCCGGAGGGTTGCGTGACCGAGGCCGACAAGACCGAGACTGCCGCTCCTGACGAATGGAAGGACGCCGAGGCCATCACCGGCATCGCGCTGGGCGGCTCGCACAGCCAGGGCGAGGAGATCGTCTTCGGCCTGCCGACGGCGGGCGGGCGGCGCTGGTTCAAGCTGAAGCAGGAGATGCTGGTCGAGCTGCTCCATACCCTCAGATCCTATGGCGAAATCGCCGCCAAGGCCCGCTCGGGGGTCGAGATAAAGACGGCCGATGAGATCAAGGCGCCCTACCGCGCTCGTGCCATGCCCCGCTTCGGCCGCTCGCGCGACGGCTCGACGGTCGCGGTGCAGTTCCTGACCCAGGAAGGCATCCCGGTCGCCGTCGCGATGCCCCGCAAGCTCGCCGGCGAATTCGCCGACGCCCTCAAGGCCCAGGTGAAGCAGGCGGCCAAGCCCGTGCAGGGCTAGGCAACCCGAACCCGCTCATCCTCGGCAGCGTGCGGCGCAGCCGCATGGCGTGATCAGGGATCCAGCGCAAGACTCGTCGCGAAGCGCCCCCAATCGCGCGACCAGCGCCTCCTGGTGGATTCCCGCCTTCCCCCCGGGATGACGGAGAGGGGGGTTGATAGGAGCGGGACGCTACGCGCAGGCCGTTCGCGGTTGAGCCCGTGGGGAATACCGAATCCCAACGATTGGCGGTGATGGTGGCGGGGTGGACAGCGCCGCGCGGCCCGGGATCGACGGAAGGATTTGGTGGGCCGCCTTCGCGCTCGTGGCGGCGCTGCTGGCGGTTCCGTTCTTCCTCGTCGCGGTGCCGCCCGTCCTCGATTATCCCAATCACCTCGCACGGCTGACCGTTCTCGCCTTTCCCGATGATCCGGCGCTCGCCGCGATGTACGAGCCGACGTGGCGGCTGGTGCCCAATCTCGCGATCGACCTCGTCGGGCCGCCGCTCGTCCGGCTGCTGCCGGTGCATGTCGCCGGGCGAATGCTCCTCGCGCTGGCGGCGTTCCTCCCCTTCGCCGGCGCGGTCGCGCTGCACCGCGCGCTCTTTCGCCGTCGCGCGCTGTGGCCGCTCGGCGCAGCGATCCTCGCCTTCAACGGCGTCTTCCTCCTTGGCTTCGTCAACTTCCTCTACGGCGCCGGCGTCGCGCTCCTCGGCGCGGCCGCCTTCGTCGCGCTCTCCCGTCGGAGCCGGCTTGCGGCCGCCGCGGCCGCCTCCGTCGCCGGCATCGTCGCGTTCTTCTGCCATCCGTTGGCGCTTCTCTTCCTCTGGCTCCTGCTCGCAGCGATGGAACTCGATGCCTGGCTGCGACTGCCAACCGCGCAGGATGCGCTGCGGCGTGTGGCGTGGCTGGCCGCGATCGCCGCACCGGCGCTTCTCCTCCTCGCGCTGTCCGCGGGCGGCGAGGGTGGCGCCGTCGTGTGGAGCACGCCGGCGCGGAAGGCGGTAGACGCGCTGTCGCCCTTCCTCACCTACCACCAGGTCGCCGGCGTTGTGGTGGCGGCAATGGTCCTGACGGCCTTCATCCTCGTCGCGCGCCGATCCGTCGTCTCGCGCGCCGGACTGATCGCGCTTGCCGCCATCGCGCTGGCCTTCCTCGCCGCGCCGCGGGCGATGCTGGGCGGCACCTTCGTCGACACGCGCCTGCCGGTGCTGGCGGGCTTCATCGCCTTCGCGGCCTTCATGCCGCGGCTCACCGGGCGGATGCCGGCGATCGTCGGGGGCCTCCTCGGCGCGGCGCTCGTGCTGCGCGTCGGCGAGGTCGCGGTGTCATGGAGCAGCCACCGCACCGACCTTGCCGACTTCCGCGCCGTGATCGCGCCGGTCGAGCCGGGCGCGACAGTACTGGTCGTCTCCGCCTCATCGGCCGGCGCGGGCGCCGCCGGCGAGATCCCGGGGCTCTACCGCACCGACCTTCACCTCCCGGCGCTCCTCCTCATCGAGCGGCGGGCCTTCTGGCCCTTCCTCTTCGCCGACCCGCGCCAGCAGCCGGTCACAATCCGCGAGTCCTACGCCGCGATCGCCGCCCCCCTCGCCGAGCCGCAGCCGCTGCGCACCCTCGCCGCCGACCTGGCGACGCTTCCCGGCTATCTCCGCGACTGGCCGGAACGCTTCGACTATCTCCTGGTGCTCGGCGCTCCTCCCGACGACGCACCAATCGCCGCCGCGCTACAGCTCGTCCGCGGCAGCCCCATCGCGTCGCTCTTCGCGATCAGCGGCTCGCGATGAACGAGGCCTGATCGACGCGGTGCGCGAGCCTCCGCTTACCGATTTCGGTCCCACCCCTTCCCCCGCGCCGCCCGCGGGTCTATCACTCCGCCGCTTCAACCGAATCGGACCCACACTTGGACAAGCCGGCGCAGGACAATCGCGCGGCGGGCGGGAGCTTTTCCGCCGGCGCGGCCTGGACGACGGACGCCGCCCCCGGCGGCGCGCCGGCGCTGGCGGTGCGCGACCTCCGGAAGGTCTACGCCACCGGCACCGAGGCGCTGAAGGGCGTCTCGCTGGAGATGCCGCCGGGCGATTTCTTCGCCCTTCTCGGACCCAACGGCGCCGGCAAGACCACCGTCATCGGCATCGTCACCGGGATCGTCGACAAGTCCGGCGGTTCGGTCAGCGTCTTCGGCGACGACATCGACCGCCACCCGCAGGCGGCGCGGCGCCATATCGGCGTCGTCCCGCAGGAGCTCAACTTCAACATCTTCGAGAAGGTGATCGACATCGTCGTCACCCAGGGCGGCTATTATGGCATTCCGCGGAAAATCGCCTATCCGCGCGCCGAGGAGATTCTCGAGCAGCTCGGCCTCCACGACAAGCGGAACGACAAGTCGATGACCCTGTCGGGCGGCATGAAGCGCCGCCTGATGATCGCGCGAGCCCTGATCCACCGCCCGCGGCTCCTCATCCTCGACGAGCCCACCGCCGGCGTCGACGTCGAGCTCCGCCGTGGGATGTGGGATTTCCTTCGCCGGCTAACCGCGCAGGGAACATCGATCCTCCTCACCACGCATTACCTGGAGGAGGCCGAACAGCTCTGCCGCCACGTGGCGATCATCAACCGCGGCCAGATCGTCGCCGCCGGCACCGTGCGCGACATCCTCGCCCAGCTCCATGCCGAGACCGTGGTGCTCGACCTGGCGCCGGGCGCGGCCGAGCGCGCCGCTTCGCTCCTTCCCGCCTTCCGCGCCGCCGTCGCCGACCCGTCGACGCTGGAGCTCGAGATCGCGTCGGGCCACAGCCTCGGCGAGGCGATCGTCGCTCTCGAAACCGCCGGGATTGGCGTGCGCATGGCGCGCGGCAAGGCGGGCCGGCTGGAAGAGGTGTTCATGAAGCTGACGGCGGAGGGCGAGAAGTGAACCCCGCCGAGATCGCGGTTTCCTATTACACCATCCTCCGCAAGGACATGGTGCGTATCCTGCGCATCTGGCCGCAGACCTTCCTGCCCTCGGTCGTCACCTCCGCGCTCTATTTCCTGATCTTCGGCGCCTTCCTCGGCAGCCGCATCGGCGCGTTCGGCGACATCCCCTATGTCAGCTTCGTCGTCCCCGGCCTCATCATGCTGGCGGTGGTGACCAATTCGTTCGCCAATGTCGCCACGGTGATGTTCAGCGCGAAGTTCTTCTCGCGCAACATCGACGAGATCCTGGTGTCGCCGACGCCGCCCTGGGTGATCGTCGCCGGCTTCGTCTCGTCCGGCGTGGTGCGCGGCGTCCTCGTCGGCATCCTCGTCTATCTCACCTCGCTCTTCTTCGCCGCGGTCAGCTTCCACAATGTGCTGGTGGTGATCGTCTTCCTGATCCTCACCAGCGTCGCGCTGTCGCTCGGCGGGTTGGTCAACGGCATCTACGCCAAGAGCTTCGACGGCATCAGCATCATCCCGACCTTCGTGCTGGCGCCGCTGGTCTATCTCGGCGGCGTCTTCTACTCGGTCGAGGTGCTGCCGGAGTTCTGGCGCGGGCTCACCCACGTCAACCCGCTCTTCTACATCATCGACGGCTTCCGCTACGGCTTCCTCGGCAGCTCCGACGTTTCGCCATGGCTGAGCTTCGCCGTGCTCCTCGGCCTCGTCGCCGTGCTGGGCGCCTTCGCGATCCACCTGATCCGCACCGGCCTCGGCCTTCGCCAGTAGCCGGTCCGATTTGAATTCGCCGGGCGAACGCGCCATTTATGACGCGAACCGCGCCGCCTTCTGCCGGCGCCATCCCCTTCGAGAAGCGCCATGACCGACCAGACCCTCAATCTCGACGGCTCGACCCCCGCGCCCGCCGGCCTCGTGATCGACACCACCACGAAGGGCTTCGTGGCCGACGTCATCGAGGAATCGAAGACCCGCCCCGTGCTCGTCGATTTCTGGGCGCCATGGTGCGGGCCGTGCCGCACGCTGTCGCCGATCATCGAGAAGGCGGTGACCGCCGCCAACGGCAAGGTCCGCCTCGCCAAGATGAACATCGACGATCACCCGTCGATCCCCGGCCAGCTCGGCATCCAGTCGATCCCGGCGGTCATCGCCTTCGTCAACGGCCGCCCGGTCGACGGTTTCCTCGGTGCGATCCCCGAAGGTCAGGTCAAGGCCTTCATCGACAAGGTCGTCGCTGCCAACGGCAAGGGCGCCGCCGACGCCGACCCGACCGAGGCGCTCCTCGCCGAGGCCGACCGACTGCTCGCCGAAGGCAACCCGCAGGAGGCCGGCAACTACTACGCCGCCGCCCACCAGACGACGCCCGACAACACGAAGGCGATCGCCGGCCTCGCCCGCGCCGCGATCGCGCTCGGCGACCTTGCGGGGGCTCGCGAGGCGCTCGCCCTCGCCCCGCCGCCGGACAAGACGCCTGACGCCGCGCTCGCCGCCGCCGAAGCCGAGCTGAAGCTCGCCGAAGAGACCGCGAAGCTCGGCGACCCGAACGCGCTGCAGGCGCGGCTCGCCGCCGACCCGGCGGACCTTCAGGCGCGCTTCGACCTCGCGCTGATCGAGAATGCGCGCGGCAACCGCACGGAGGCGGCCGAGCATCTCCTCGACATCTTCCGCCGCGACCGGAC
Organism: Bauldia sp.; assembly: GCA_026126025.1. Lineage (GTDB taxonomy): Bacteria > Pseudomonadota > Alphaproteobacteria > Rhizobiales > Kaistiaceae > JADLGL01. The sequence continues at coordinate 21,813 of JAHCJZ010000021.1, forward strand.
GTGGGAGGACGACAAGGCGCGCACCCAGCTGATCCAGTTCTTCGACCTCTGGGGGCCGAAGGACCCGGCGACGCTGGCCGGGCGCCGCCGCCTCTCCGCGCTTCTCTTCTCGTGAGGCTGCGATGAGGGCCGGCAATGTCGACTACAACCGCCCGCGGGACCTGCCGCCGCAGATCCCGGTGTTTCCGCTCGCGGGCGCGCTTCTCCTGCCGCGCGGGCAGATCCCGCTCAACATCTTCGAGCCGCGCTATCTCGCCATGGTCGAGGACGTGCTCCCCGGCAACCGCATCATCGGCATGATCCAGCCCGAGCGCGACGAGGACGCGGACGGCCGCCCGCTGCTGCGCGCCGTCGGCTGCGCCGGGCGCCTCACCGGCTTCGCCGAAAGCGGCGACGGCCGGCTCCTCATCACCCTCACCGGAATCGCCCGGTTCCGGGTGCTGGAGGAGGTTGACATGCCGACGCCCTACCGCGTCTGCCGCATCACCACCGAGCCGTTCCTGGAGGATTTCGTCGACCGCGCCGGCGAGGACGATGTCGACCGCGAATCGCTCCTCGACGTGGTGCGCGCCTATCTCGACGCGCACAATCTGCAGGCCGACTGGGAGAGCATCGATTCCGCCACCACCGAGGCGCTGGTCAACGGCATCGCGATGATGAGCCCCTATGGCCCGGCCGAGAAGCAGGCGCTCCTCGAGGCGCCGAACCTCAAGGTCCGCGCCGAGACGCTGGTCGCGCTCACCGAAGTCGCGCTCGCCCGCGAGGCGGCGCCCGGCCGGAGCCTGCAATAGCCATGGCCGAGCGCGGCCCGCACGAGGTCGATCCCCGGCTGCTGGAGATCCTGGTCTGCCCGTTGACCAAGGAAACGCTGGAATACGACCGCGACCGCCAGGAACTCGTCAGCCGCGGCGCCCGCCTCGCCTACCCCATCCGCGACGGCATCCCCATCATGCTCCCCGACGAAGCGCGGCCGCTGGAATAGGGCCCGGTTCGCCTCTCTTTCGTCATGCGGCCGCTGGAATAGGGCGGTGCCATCGGCGACGGTTCGCCTCTCTTTTTCGTCATTCCGGCGAAGGCCGGAATCCAGGGCCGCGCACGCCGAGCCCGCGGGCTGGCCCCCGGCCTTCGCCGGGGTGACGAGCGTTTAGGGGCGAGGAGGCGTAGCCGAGGCTGCGCCATCAATCGCCGCGACGAGCCGCTTCGGCGCGCGGCTTCGCCACGCCATGGTCAGCGCCGAAAGCGCGGTGATCTCGTCGGCTTCGGCGAGGATCACGTCGGTCCAGCCCTTGGCGCCCATCGCGCCCTTGATCCTGGCGAACATCGCCGGCTCGGCGTCGCACAGCATCTCCTGCTGCTCCCGCGTCAGGGCCACGACGCCGCGGCCATGGCCGGGCCACAGCGTCGCGAAGATCCGGCCACGGACGCGAAAATCCGGCGTATGGAAATGCTCGCTCTCGGTCGCTTCGGGCAGCGACAAGGCGAGGCGGCGGAAGTCGTCGGGGGTCAGCATTGTGATGGCCAGTGGGTGAATGGTGAATGGTCAATGGTGAATGGAGAGAGGCGGAGCTGAACCGCGCTAATTCCCGTTATCCGCACCATTCACCATTCACCACTTCACCATTCACCACTTCAAATCGCCTCGCCGCGCAGCAGACGCGGCGCCGCCGCGCTGTCGCCGGCGGCTTCGCCGATCATCATCCGCTTCAGCGCCGGCACGCGGTCGACGAGGCCGAGGCCGACGTCGCGCACCAGCCGCAGCACCGGGTTGTCGTTGGAGAAGAGCCGATTGAGCGCGTCGGTCAGTACCGTCATCTCCAGCGTGTCGAAGCGGCGCCAGCGCTGGTAGCGCTCCAGCACGTCGACCGCGCCGATGTCGAGCCCGAGCCGCGCGGCGTCGACCACTGTTTCGGCGAGCGCGGCGACATCGCGGAAGCCGAGATTGAGCCCCTGGCCGGCGAGCGGGTGGATGCCGTGCGCGGCGTCGCCGGCAAGCGCGAAGCGTGGCCGCACGAAATCGCGCACCAGCGTCACGCCGATCGGGAAGAGCGAACGCCGCCCCTCGACGCGGATCGCGCCGAGCCGGTGGCCGAAGCGCTTCTCCAGCTCGGCCGCGAAGGTGGCGTCGTCGGCCGCGACCAGCGCCTCGCCGATCGCGGTCTTCTCGGTCCACACCAGCGACGACCGATTGCCAGCGAGCGGCAGGATGGCGAAGGCGCCACCGGGGAGGAAATGCTCCTCGGCGCGGCCATGGTGCGGCCGCTCATGCGCCACCGTCACCACGATGCCGACCTGCGGATAATCATGCGTGACGGTGCGGATGCCGGAGAGCGCGCGAAGCCGCGAACGGACGCCGTCGGCCGCGACGAGGAGCCGCGCCTTCGCCGTGCCGCCGTCGCCGCGCGTGACGGTGACGGCGTGGCCATCCACCGCGTAGTCCGTCACCGCCGCCGGCGCGACGACGGTTGCGCCCGCGGCGCGGGCGGCCTCGCCCAGCGCATCCAGGAGGAGCCCGTTCGGCACCATATGTGCGAAGGGCTCGCCATCCTCGAGCGCGCCGTCGAAGGTGAGGAACACCGGCCGCACAACGTCGTCGGTGCGGCTGTCGGTGACGGTCATCTCGGTGATCGGCTGCGCGTCCGCCGCGACGCCGTTCCACAGGCCGAGCTGCTGCAGCATCCGCCGCGCCGCCGCCGCGATCGCCGAGGCGCGCCCGTCCTCACGCCGCCCCGGCGGCGCGCCGTCGAACACGGTGACCGACAGCGATGGCGCCGCCTTCCGCACCGCGACCGCGAGCGTCAGCCCGACCAGCCCGCCGCCGGCGATGATGATGTCCTGACTGGCCGGCATCCGATTCCGCTGGGGCCGCCTTGCGCCCGCCGCGCTTGACGGCCGGCCGTGAAGATGGGAGGCCGACGACCCGTGTCCGCCGTCGACCAGCTCATCGCCATCCTCGACCTCGAGCCGCTGGAGCGCAACCTCTTCCGCGGTCGCAATCTCGGCGTCGGCTGGCAGCGTGTCTTCGGCGGCCAGGTCATCGCGCAGGCGCTGGTCGCCGCGACCCGCACGGTCGCGGAGAACCGCGAGCCGCATTCGCTCCACGCCTATTTCCTCCGCGAAGGCGACCTCGCCATCCCGATCCTCTACGAGGTCGAGCGGGTGCGGGACGGCGGCAGCTTCTCGGCGCGCACCGTCAAGGCGATCCAGCACGGCGAGATCATCTTCACCCTCGCCGCTTCCTTCAAGATCGCCGAGCCCGGCTTCGAGCACCAGGCGCCGGCGATGCCCGACGTGCCGCCGCCGGAGGAGCTGCCGTCCGGCACCGAGCTCCGCGATCGCCTCCGCGACACCGCGCCCGCCTATATCCGGCGCTATTGGGAGACCGCGCAGGCGGTCGAAATCCGCCCGGTGCGGCTCGACCGCTACCAGCGCCGCGGCCCGCACGAGCCGGTCAACCATCTCTGGCTGCGCGCCGGCGGCCCGCTTCCCGCCGACGCCGCGATCCACCGCGCGGTGCTCGCCTTCGCCTCCGACATGACGCTCCTCGACACCGCGCTCCTCCCCCATGGCGGCTCGATCTTCGACGAGGACCTCAAGGTCGCCAGCGTCGACCATTCGCTGTGGTTCCACCGCCCCTTCCGCGCCGACGACTGGCTCCTCTTCGCGCAGGACAGCCCCTCCGCCGCCCGCGCCCTCGGCTTCTCCCGCGGCAGCCTCTTCACCCGCGACGGCACCCTCGTCGCCTCGGTGGCGCAGGAAGGGCTGATCCGGCGCAGGCCGCTGGCCTAGGCCTTCCCCTGTTCGTCATTCCGGCGGAGGCCGGAATCCAGATTTTCACATACTCGAAGCTTGTGGCGCTGGACCGGGCCTTTGCCGGGGTGACGACCCTGAGGGGAAGGTCCCGCTCACCAACCCCTGTTGCGGAACCGGTTGGCACGGCGCTTGATTGCACAGCCGGGCGAGGCCGGGCCGTAACATCCGGCAAGGGCCGCTCGGGCGCCGCCGGCGTCTGGCACGAACCGGAACGAGAGGGGAAGCCGAAGCATGAAGATTGTCATGGCCATCATCAAGCCGTTCAAGCTCGACGAGGTACGGGACGCCCTCACCGCGGTCGGTGTGCAGGGCCTCACCGTCACCGAGGTCAAGGGTTACGGCCGGCAAAAGGGGCACACGGAAATCTATCGCGGCACCGAATATGCCGTGAGCTTCCTGCCCAAGCTGAAGATCGAAGTCGCTGTCCGCACTGAAGACCTCGACAAGGTCATCGACGCGATCAGCACCGCGGCCAAGACCGGCCAGATCGGCGACGGTAAGATCTTCGTCTACAGCATCGACCACGCCGTCCGCATCCGGACCGGCGAGACCGATGCCGACGCCCTGTAGGCGTCCGCCGACGTTGCTCGCCTGACGGGCAGCGTGCCCGTCAATCTGCTTCTTCGTTAGGCAATGTGACAGCGCCCCGCCGGCTTGCACCGGTCGGGGACGCTCGTCTTTGAGCAAATGCCGCACTGGCATGCAGTTTGAATGCCCCGGCGCCGGGAGTGCCCTCACTTTCATCAGAGGGTGCGCAAGGGAGGGGCAATCGCAATGCTGGGTGGGGCTGACGTCTTCTTCGTGCTGGTGGGCGCGATCCTCGTATTCGCCATGCATGGCGGGTTCGCGTTTCTCGAGGTCGGCACCGTCCGGCGCAAGAACCAGGTCAACGCGCTGGTCAAGATCCTGGCGGATTTCGCCATCTCGACCACCTCCTATTTCGCGCTCGGCTATCTGATCGCCTATGGCATCGACTTCTACCAGTCGGCGACCGGCCTGATCGCCGATGACGGCAGCTACGGCCCGCAGGGCTACGGCCTCGTCAAGTTCTTCTTCCTCGCCACCTTCGCCGCCGCGATCCCGGCGATCATCTCCGGCGGCATCGCCGAGCGGATGCGCTTCCTGCCGCAATGCCTCGCCACTGCGGCGATCGTGGCGGTGGCCTATCCCATCTTCGAAGGCGTCGTCTGGAACGGCAATTTCGGCATCCAGGACTGGCTCGAAGGGAGCTTCGGCGCCCCGTTCCACGATTTCGCCGGCTCGGTGGTCGTCCATGCCGTCGGCGGCTGGATCGCGCTCGGCGCAGTGCTGCAGCTCGGGCCGCGGCTCGGCCGCTACGACCCCGCCGGCAAGGCGACCGGCATCCCGCCGTCCAGCATCCCATGGCTCGCGCTCGGCTCGTGGCTGCTGTGCATCGGCTGGTTCGGCTTCAACGTGATGTCGGCGCAGTCGCTGGAATCGGTGTCGGGGCTCGTCGCGATCAACTCGCTGATGGCGATGGTCGGCGGCATCCTCGCGGCGCTGGTCATCGGCCGCGCCGATCCCGGCTTCATCCACAATGGCGCGCTCGCGGGCCTCGTCGCGGTCTGCGCCGGCTCCGACGTCATGCACCCGATCGGCAGCTTCGTGGTCGGCGGCATCGCCGGCATCATCTTCGTGAAGGGCTTCGAGATCTGCCAGAACCGCCTCAAGGTCGACGACGTGCTCGGCGTCTGGCCGCTCCACGGTCTTTGCGGCGTCTGGGGCGGGCTGGCGGCCGGCATTTTCGGCCTCACCAGCCTTGGTGGCCTCGGCGGCGTCGCCTTCATGCCGCAGCTCATCGGCAGCGCCGCCGGCGCCGCCTATGCGCTGGCCGTCGGCCTCGTCCTCTACGGCATCCTCAAGGCCGTCACCGGCCTGCGGCTCTCGGCGCAGGACGAGCAGCGGGGCGCGGACCTCGCGATCCACCGCGTGTCGAGCACGCCGGAAGGCGATTTGGTGCGGTAGGGCTTCGGTGAATGGTCAATGGTGAATGGGTGAACGGGGTCCGCGCTCAGGTCCGGCTCCTTTCGCCATTCACCATTTCACCATTCACCATTCACCGGCCGCGGTTTCCCGACGCTGGCACATGGCTTGCTATGCCCTTTCGCTAGGCACGAAAGGTGTTGCCCAAAAGCCGTGCATCTGACGAACGGGGATTCCAGATCATGACACGATTGTTCACGAAGCCAGTCCAGCTTGCGGCCGGCTTGCTGCTCACCATGACCACCGCGGTCATGGCTCAAGACGACGTACCGGTTGAAGAAATATTGGAGGCTGTGGACACGCTCGATACCGGCGACACCGCCTGGATGATGACGTCCGCGGTCCTGGTGCTTGCCATGATCGTTCCCGGCCTCGCGCTCTTCTATGGCGGCATGGTCCGCACGAAGAACGTGCTGTCGGTACTCATGCAGGTGCTGACGGTCGCAGCGGTCGTCATGCTGGTGTGGGTGTTCTGGGGTTACTCCTTCGCGTTCGGCGGCGAGGGCACCTTCTTCGGCGGGTTCAGCAAGGCGTTCCTATCCGGGGTAACCGTGGACTCGATGTCCGGAACGATCCCCGAATATGTCTTCATCGGGTTCCAGATGACGTTCGCCGCGATCACCACGGCGCTCATCGTCGGCGGTCTCGCGGAGCGGGTGAAATTCCTGCCGCTGATCGTCTTCTCCATCCTGTGGGCGACGTTCGTCTATTTCCCGATCGCCCACATGGTCTGGGGCGGCGAAGGCGCGCTGATGTTCGACTGGGGCACGCTCGATTTCGCCGGCGGCACGGTCGTCCACATCAATGCGGGCATCGCCGGCCTCGTCGGCGCCATCATCCTCGGGCCGCGCCTTGGCTTCGGCAAGGACAACATGGCCCCGCACAACGTGCCCTTCGTCCTCGTCGGCGCGGCGTTCCTGTGGGTCGGCTGGTTCGGTTTCAACGCCGGCTCCGCCCTCGGCGCGAACAACGGCGCGGGCCTTGCCTTCATCAACACGTTCCTCGCGACAGCCGCGGCAGCCGTCGCCTGGGCGGTGGTCGAGGGGCTTATCAAGGGCAAGGCCTCGGTCGTCGGCGGAGCGTCGGGCGTGGTGGCGGGCCTTGTCGCCATCACGCCGGCGGCCGGCTTCGTCGGCCCGATCGGCGCCATCATCCTCGGCGTCCTCGGCTCGGTGATCGCCTACTTCTTCTGCGCGGTGGTGAAGAAGGCCTTCGGCTATGACGACAGCCTCGACGTGTTCGGCATCCACGCCATCGCCGGCATCGTCGGCGCCATCGGCACCGGCATCCTCGCCGCCGGCAGCCTCGGCGGCATCATGGGGGGACGATTTCAGCATCGGCTCCCAGCTCTGGATCCAGATCAAGTCGGTCGCGGTCACCATCGTGTGGTGCGGCGTCATCAGCGCGGTCCTCTTCCTGATCGTGCGGGGCCTGTTCGGCCTGCGGGCCTCGGCGGAGCAGGAACGCGAGGGTCTCGACTACACCAGCCATGGCGAGGCCGCCTATCATTCCTGATCCACACCTTCCTTGGGGGAAGCACTGGCGGGGGCCTTCGGGCCCCCGTTTCTTTTGGTGCTCCGCGGCCCGATGGTTAATGCCGGATTTACCAACGGGCGCGTAGCGTGGAAGCGTTCCCGGGAAGCGGCGGAAACCCTCCGCCGCGACCGCGAACAGGGCCACGCCCCGACCGCATCACATTCGGCTGGCAGACCGGCGCGCCGGCTCCCCAGCCGGCATTGATCGGGGCTGGCGCTCGAACGAGAATCGGCCCCTTTTCGGGCCTCACGGGATGGCGAAAGTCCGGACATCGCGAATGCAGGCCACCGCCGACATGGCGCTCGACCACGAACCGTCGGCGCTCCGCCGCTTCGTGCGCCGGAACCTCCACGCCATCATCGGGATCGGCGTGCTCGCTCTGGTCGGCGCCGCCGCGACCGCGCTCGGCACCTGGCGGGTCGACGACCCCAGCCTCAGCAATGCCGTCAACCAGTCGGTCGCGAACTATCTCGGCTATCCCGGCGCCGTCTTCGCCGACCTCGCCATGCAGTTCCTCGGCGTCGCCGCGCCGATCCTCCTCATCCCCGGGCTCATCTGGGGCTGGCGGCTGATCGCCGGCACCATGCCGCGCTTCGGCCGGCTGACGCCGCTCAGCTGGCTTCTCGGCGGCCTCGCCGCCGCGGCGGCGGCCGCCACGCTACCGGTGCCCGACAGCTGGCCGCTGCCGACCGGCCTCGGCGGCGTCGCCGGCGACCTCTTGCTGCGGCTGCCCGAAGCGCTCCTCGGCGGCATCGCCGGCTGGTCTGCCGTTCTTGTAGGCCTCCTGCTCACTCTTTGTGCGGTCGGGCTCCTGATCCATGCCA
>JAHCJZ010000022.1 GCA_026126025.1 Bauldia sp.
AACACGGGCCGATCATTTTCCGCTCTCCGCCAGCGCACCGGCAACGTCGATGCGCTTGGACTCGAGCCGCTGCAGCAGGTCGTAGAGAGCCGCGTCGTCCGGCGCCTTTGCCGCGGGCGTCGGCGTCAGCGACGCATCGTCGGTCATGCCCTCGCGGCGCTTGCGGATGATGCCGCGCAGGCGCTCGGAGCGTTCCTTCAGCCGGCTGACCGGCTTGGGCGCGTCTTCCGCCGCCACGCCGAGCTGGGCGGCGAACTCGGTCTGGATGTAGGCGGCCAAGGTGCTGACGGTCGAATAGTTGAACAGCGCCGTGGTCTTGAGGTCGATGCCCAAGGCGGCATTGATCTCGCGCACGAGGTCGACGCTGATGATCGAATCGGCACCGTAGTCGGCGAAGCTCGTCTCGAGCTCGACTTCGTCCGCGCCGAGCCGCAGCGCCTTGGCGACGGTGCGGCGCAAGGTTTCCGCGAGCTTGCCGCCGTCTGTCGCCGGTGCCGCCGTGGACGCGGGGCGGACCGGTGCCGGCGTCGTGCCGTCGCCTTCGGCGGCGACCACGCTCTGCAGCGCGCCTTCGCCGCCGGCCAGAACCCGCGCGCCGCGGAAGCCCTGTGCGGCGAGCGCGGCGAGCCACGCCGACGATTCCAGCAGCGGCGCGTGCGGGATGCGACGTTGCGCGTCCTCGAACAGCCACCAGCCGCGCGTCAGGCCGAAGGTCAGGGTGTTGAAGTCCTGCCGCGCCGTGGCCTCGTTGATCAGCAGCACGCCGCCCTTGCGGCAGAGCGCGCGGACATTGCCCAGGGTCGTGTCGATGTCGCGCGTGGCATGCAGCACGTTGGCCGCGATCACGACGTCGAAGCCGTTGGCCGTGAAGCCCTGGCGGGCCGGCGGCCGTTCGATGTCGAGCACCGCGAACTCGACGAAAGGATACTTCGCGAAGCGCGGCCGTGCCGCGTCGAGGAAGAATTTACCGACGTCGGTGAACAGGTAACGGATGCGGTCGGCGTACGGTATCAGCGCTTCGAGCACGAAGGCGCTGGTGCCGCCGGTGCCGGCGCCGACCTCCATGATCTGCAAAATCTCGCCCGCCGGCAGCGCGGCGAGGCGGGCGCGTACCGCCGCCACCGCCGCATCGGCGACGATCTTCTGGAAATGATCGACGACCTGGTTGCCGCGATAGATCGGCTCGACCAGGTGCGCGCTGCCGCCGGGGAACAGCACGTCGTTGGCATCGACCGTGCCGCGCAGCACGTCGGCAATTCGCGCGCCGCCGATATCGAGCAGGTCGAGATAGGGCGACACCTCGGGCTGGTCGGCGATCCAGCGCGTGCGGCGCGCCGCCAGCGAGCGGCGGAGCGCATCGGTCTCCACCGCGGCGGCCTCGGTCGCAGCCCAGCCCTCGCCCGCCGGCTCGAGGAAGCCGGCGCGATGCAGCATGTCCAGCGCCGCGGCCGAGAGCTTCGCGAAGCGCGGCTCGACACCGAGGCTCGCGAGCGATGCGAGATCGACGGTGCCGCCCGCGTGCTTCAAGGCGCCCAGGTCGCGCAAGGCCAGCAGCAGCAGCGATGCGGCGTAGTCGTCGATCGCACCGAAGGAGTCCGCCGCCGCGGCCAGCATCGCCGCACCCGCGGTGGCGCGCGGCGCTACGGCGGCAGCGATCTCGTCGAGCGCGCCCGCGCTCTCGACCCCGAGCGCGTCGGCCACCGCGTCGCTGATGCGCAGCGGCACGAGCTGGCGGACCGGCGAGGCGAGCATCCGCTCGACCGTCGCGAAGCCCTCGGCCGTGCCGATCGGATAGACGCCGAGGCGCGCCAGCGAGGCATGGAACTGCGGCGCGGCCACACGACCGACCTCACCCCAGAAGCCCCAGTCGATGACCTTGACGGGCCATGGCGCCGGGGCGAGGCCGATCGCGTCCTGTGCCGCACTCGCCGCGGCATAGGCGCTCTGGCCTGGATTGGCGGTGTGCGCATTGGACGAGGAGAAGATCACGAACGCGTCGAGCTCTTCGTCGCGCAGCGCCGCCATGAGGTTGCGCGTGCCATCGGTTTTGGGCGCGAGGACGCCGGCGATCTGCGCGGGCGTCAGGGTGACGGCGCGGGCGTCGTGCATTGCCAGCGCGAGATGGAAGGCACCGGCGATCGCGCCGAAGCGGGCCTTCACCTGTGCCACCGCCGCGGTGACGGCGACGGCGTCCGTGACGTCCGCTTCGAAATAGGCAACGCCGGCGCCGAAACGGGCGAGCGTTGCGGCCAGCGTCGCATCGAGCGCGCGACGGCCGAGAAGCGCGACCTTCGCGCCGGCGACCTTCACGAGATGCTCGGCGAAGGCAAGGCCGATGCCGCCGGCGCCGCCCGCGATGAGATAGACGCCGCCGCGACGCCACGGCATCGGCGCGTCGGCTGGCAAGGTCACCGTGCCGAAGCGCCTGGTCCACGCCGATCCGCCACGCCAGGCAATCTCGCCTTCCTCATGCGGCAGATCGATCACGTCGGTCGCGCGTGTGCCGGGCTCGAGATCGATCACGCGCAGCTTGAATTCGCGATGCTCCCGGCCCGCGGACTTCGCGAAGGCCGCCACCGCCGCGGCAGCCGGGTTCGCGGTCTCGCCGTCGCGCACGGCGTTGGCGCCGACGGTCAGCACCGTGACCTTCGGCGCTTTCGGCAGCGCCGCCAGCGCGCGGATCGCGCCGGCCAGCCGCGTGATGGCGTCGATCTCGCTCACGTCGGGCGATGGTGCCATCACGATCCACAGATGATCGGCCTCTACCGCTGCCGGCAGCGCCGCGATGACCTTGCCGATATCGCCGGCGATCGCCCGGCTCGCGGCATCCTCCGCCAGCACCAGCACGCGGCCCGGCGATGCCGCCTCGCGCGGAGGCGTCAGACGCCACACCGGCGCCAACAGGCGCAACGGCAAAGCGGGCGCGGTCGGCGCGACGGCAGCCGGCGCCGCCGCGGTGCGCGCGACGAAGCCGTCGAGCGCGGCGAGCACCGCGCCGTCGCGATCGACGAGGCTGAGGTCGAGCCGCACGAAGCCCGGCCCCGCCTCGCGGCGAACGCCGTGCACGTGCGCGGCGCGCGACAGCGGTCCGTGCACGAGCATCCGGTCGATCGTGAAGGGCATCGCCCCGCCCGGCTCGGCGGCCAGTGCGAAAGTGATCTGGAACGCGGCATCGATCAGCGCCGGCGGCCAGCCCGCGCTCTCGCCGGGCAGCGCGAGATCGGCCAGCGCCTCGCCCTCGCCGCGCGCAATTTGGCGGATCAGGCGATAGGCCTCGCCGTACTGCGCCCCGCCGGCGGCGAGCGCTTCGTAGATCGCCGCCTGCTCGATCCGCTCCGGGCAACGTGCCCGCAGCGCCGCGAGATCGAGCGCGGCAGTCGCCTCCGCAGCGCCGGTTCGCAGGCGCCCGGTAACATGAACCTGCTCGCCGCTGCGCACCGCGAAGCTGCCGTCGGTCTCGACCGCGACTACCGGCTTCATCTCCGGCGTCGTCGGCCGCAGGAAGCGGATATCCGCCACGCCCGTCACCGGCACGCCGAGCAGGCGCGATCCGGCGCGGCGCGCGGCCTCGAGCAGGAAGGCGCCGGCGAGAACGATCTCGCCACCGAAGCGATGCTGCGCGACGAGCGGGTCGGCGGGATCGCACGCGATCGGCTGCGGTCCGGCAAACACCGGTGCGGATGCGACCGGCCGGGCCTCGGTCAGCTCGACCCAGCAGCGGCGCGGCGCGAAGGCGTAGGTCGGCAGCGAGACCGGCCGGCGCGGGCCCGGCGCGACCGTGTCCCAGTCGAGCCGGCCGCCGGCCATCCAGGCGGCCGCTTCCGCGACCTCTGGAGCGGTTTCGCCGGCCGCAAAAGCCCGCATTTTGACCGCAAGCTCCCCGGAATTGCGCGCCCGGAACACCGCCCGGAACCGCATCGCCTCGCGCCCGACCTGCAAAATCCGCGCAATCGAGGCGAAATCCACCGCCGCGCCGTCGCCCGCGAGCCACGCCGCCAGCCGATCGGCCTGGGCGACCAGTCGCTCGGCGCTCGCGGCGGAGAGCGGCACGATCAGCGCGGAGCCGTCGTGCGGCGCCTCTGCCGGCAGATCGGGCGCCTCCTCGACCACGAGATGCGCATTGGCGCCGCCCGCCCCGAACGAGCTGATGCCCGCGCGCCGCACCCGCCCGGCGTTGCGCGGCCAAGGCGTGCGCTCGCGCTGGACATAGAACGGCGTCGTCGCGAGGTCGAGATTGGGATTGAGCGTATCGGCGTGCAGGCTCGGCACCAGCATCTCGTGGCCGAGCTGCAGCACCACCTTGGTCAGCGCGGCGATGCCGGCGGCGGATTCGAGATGCCCGATGTTCGACTTGACCGATCCGACGGGCAGGCTCTGCGGCGCCACTCCTCTGAAGGCGCGGGCGAGGCCCGCGATCTCGACCGGATCGCCGAGCGAGGTGCCGGTGCCGTGCGCCTCGATGTAGGAGATGCTGTCGGCGGCGATGTTCTTTCGCGCGAGCGCGGCGGCCACGAGGTTGCCCTGCGCCACCGGATTGGGAACCGTGTAGCCCGAGGTGCGGCCGCCATGGTTGACCGCGCTCGAGCGGATGATGGCGTGGATGCGGTCGCCGTCGGCCCGGGCCCGCGCGAGGGGCTTGAGCAGCACCGCGCCGATGCCCTCGCCCGGCACGTAGCCGTCGCCGCCGGCGCCGAAGCTGCGGCAGCGCCCGTCGCTCGAAGCGAAGCCCGACTTGCTCAGGATCCAGTGCTTGCCGGGATGGACCGTGAGGTTGACGCCGCCGGCGAAGGCGATCGTGCAGTCGCCGTTGCGCAGCGCCGCGCAGGCGGTGTGGATCGCCGTCAGCGACGAGGAGCAGGCGGTGTCGATCGCCATGCTCGGCCCATGCAGGTCGAGGAAATGCGAGACCCGGTTGGCGACGTTCCAGTAGGCCGCGTTGGGCGCGATCAGGTTGCCGCGCGCGGCCTCCTCCGGTCCGAACAGCTGGTAGTCGCCGTACATCACGCCGACGAACACGCCGGCCAGGCGCTGCGCCGGATCGGGGTCGCCGCGGAACAGCGTGTCGCGCGTGAGGCCCGCATCCTCCATCGTTGCCCACGCGACCTCGAGGAACTTGCGCGCCTGCGGATCGAGCGCGTCGGCCTCGCGCGGCGAGATGTTGAAGAAGCGCGCGTCGAACCGGTCGACGCCGTCGATGAAGCCGCCCCACTTGCTGTAGCTCGTCTCCGGCCGCTCGCGGTCGGGATCGTAGAAGCCCTCCAGCGCCCAGCGCTCCGGCGGGATCTCGACGATGCAGTCGCGCCCGGCCGCGAGATTGCGCCAGAACTGGGCGAGATCGTTGGCCTGCGGATAGAGCCCGGAGATACCGATGATCGCGATGGCGCCGTCGTCGGCTTCTGTGGCGTCGGCTACTTTCATTGGACCGCGCGCATCCTGCGCGCTCATGCCCATGAGCGCGCTGGAAGCGCGCGGTCCACTGAATCGCCGGCTCACGACATCTGCATGCGCCTCCATCAGGCAGTCGGCGAGATCGCGCACGGTCTGGTACTCGAAGAACAGCGTCTTCGGCAGCTCGCCGAGATCCTCCTCGAGCCGCGCGTTCATGCGCACGATCATCATCGAATCGATGCCGTAGGCCTCGAACCGCTCCTCGCTGTCGATCCGCTCCGGTGCGAGCTTGATCACGTCGGCGATGACGCCCTTGAGGTAGCCCTCGACCTCGCCACGCAGGTCGACGGCCGACGGCTGTGGTGAAGAAGGAGGCTGGGCGACCGCGGCTGGAACGGCCGACCCGCCGGCGAAGCGGCGGAGCGCATCGGCGCGGCCGTGCAGCACGACCAGCCTTGCCGTGTCCTGCGCCAGCGCCGCGTCGAGCCCGGCGAAGGCGGCGGCTTCGGGCATGGCGATCATGCCCATCCTGCGTTCGAGCTCGGCGGCGACTTCCGGCGGCGGCGCCATGCCGGACGACTGCCAGAGCGGCCAGGCGATCGACACGGTGCGGCCGCGGCCGCCGCGCGCGCGGCGGGCCTCGGCGAAGCCGTCGAGGAAGCCGTTGGCGCCGGCATAGGCTGCCTGCCCGGCCGAACCGAAGATCGAAGCGGTCGAGGAGAACAGCACGAAGGCCTCGATCGGGTCCTCGCGCGTCAGCCGGTCGAGCGCCACGGCGCCAGCGATCTTCGGCGCGGCCACGGCGTCGAAATCCGCCACCGGCATCTGTCCAATGCGCATGTCGCGCAGCACGCCCGCGGCATGAAAGACGCCGTTGATCGGCCCGAACCGCCGCCGCGCCCTGTCGAGCGCGCCACGCAGCGCGGCGCCGGAAGTGACGTCGGCCTGCAAGTAGAGCACATCGGCGCCGGCAGCCTCGATCTCCTCCAGCGCCGCCGGGTGCGCCGGCTGCGGCGAGCGGCCGATCAGCACGAGGCGGCAGGGCGTCGTGCGCGCGAGATGGAGCGCCACGCGCAGCCCGATCGCACCGGCGCCGCCGGTGATGACATAGACAGGCGTAGACGCGCGGGCATCGTCGTCGGACGCAGCCCGCCGGTTGGCGCTCACCTCGCGCAGCGTCCGGACATGACGCGTACCGTCGCGATAGTCGACCTCCGTCTCCTCGCGCGCTGCGGTGAATTCGGCGGGCAGCAAATGTAGCGCGCTCGCCGCCAAGGTGACGGCGGCGCACGACAGGCGCGAGGACTCCAGCCCCACGGTCCGGGCGAAGCCGGCTGCCGCCGCGCCTTCGGTCGCCGACGGCGTGCCGTAGATGGCGCGCACGATACCGGCCTCGGGTGCCTGCAGCGCGGCGCGAACGGCGAGGAAGAAGCTGCGCAATCCCGTGTCGGAGAGGCTCGCATCGACCG
Source organism: Bauldia sp. (assembly GCA_026126025.1). Taxonomy (GTDB): domain Bacteria; phylum Pseudomonadota; class Alphaproteobacteria; order Rhizobiales; family Kaistiaceae; genus JADLGL01. Next base: position 6,858 of record JAHCJZ010000022.1, read on the forward strand.
CCGCCGAGAGCGTCGCCGGCTCGGGGGCCTCTTCCATGCTCCACAGATGCGCCAGCACCGCGTTCGTTCCGGGCGCTGCCTCGGCGAGCAGGCGGCGATAGTCGTCGTCGGACGCCGGATCGATGGTGAACCGGTCGGCCGAGTGACGAACGAACGCGGGACCGGGGACGACCTGGACGAGCCGGTTCGCGCCGGCCTGCAGCCGCTGCAACGATGCATCGTCGGCAAAGGCGACCAACGTCATGAGGCGCGCAGGATGCGCGCGGTCCACGGAGGTCCACTCGGGCACAAACAGCAGCGTCTCGCGCATTGGACCGCGCGCATCCTGCGCGCTCGTGCTCAACGCCCGCGCCTGCAGACCGTGCAGTATCGCAAGGACCGAACCGTCGGCCGCGCAGATCGCGATATCGAACACCAGCAGCGTGGCGCTCTCTCGGGTCACGCGCGCATGCACGCGGCACGCGCCGGTGAGCGGCGCGAAGGCGTCGAGCGCATCGAGAGCGAAGGGCACGAAGGTCGGTTGCGTGCCCTGCCGGCCAAAGCCGACACAGGCCGCCGTCTGCAGCGCGCCGTCGAGCAGCGCGGGATGCAGCACCCAGTCGCCGCCGGCCAGCGGCGCGCGGAGATCGGCCACCGCCTCGCCCTGGCCGATGGCGACGCGCTCGATGACGCGGAAGCCGGTGCCGTAGGCAAAGCCGTGCGCCTCGGCGGCCTCGTAGATCGCTGCACCCTCAAGCCTTGTCGGGCAGGCCGCGACGATGCGTGCGAGATCGAGAGGCGACGGCCGCGCGGCAGAGGCCGGTCCGACCAGCGCGCTGGCATGGACGGTGCTGCCGGCACGCAGCACACAGCGCATCGCCTCGCCCGCCTTTTCCGTGTCGAGAGACAGGTTTGGTACGCCGTCGGTCGCATCGACCGGCGCCGACCACAGCACCTCGCGAATGCTGCACTCTGCCGCCGCGCCCTGCACGGCGGCGCGCGCGAATTCGAGGAACGCGGCGCCCGGCAGCAAGCGACGGCCCTGCACGACGTGGTCGCGGGTCACCCAGCTGTCGACGATCGCGTCGAGCGCGCGTCCCTCGGCCGGGACGGCCGCAACGGAGTCGCCCTGCGGATTCCAGAAGCGTTCGCGCTCGAACGGGTAGCCCGGCAGGTCGACGAGACGGCCACGGAATGTCGAGAAGTCGACCTCCACGCCGGCCGTGTAGCGCTTTGCGAGATCGTCGAGCGCGGACGCTTCCGCCGACACGGGCGCCTGCCCTGCCAGCAGCGCCGCCAGGTTGGCGAGCGAGCCGGCAATGAAGGCTCGGCGGAACCGGAAGTGTGCGCGGCGTGCCGCGAGCGTGTAGGCGAGATCGGCGGGCGCGATGTCGGGATGGGCGGCGAGCCAGGCGCGCAAGCCGGATAGGCGCCGCGTCAGCGCGGCTTCCGTCTTGGCCGAAACGACGAAGAGATAGGGCCCCGGCTCCGGCGCGACGGTTACGGCCGGCGCCGCCGGCGCCTCTTCGATCAGAACATGCGCGTTGGTGCCGCTGAAGCCGAACGAGCTCACCACCGCACGCAGCGGATGCGGCGATTCCCACGGCCGGGTCACGGTGTTGACCACGAACGGGCTGTTCGCGAAATCGATGTGCCGGTTCGGAGTCGAGAAGTTCAGGCTGGGCGGCAGGGTACGGTGGCGCACCGCCTGCACCGCCTTCAGCAGCCCGGCGATCCCTGCGGCAGCCATGGCGTGGCCGATGTTGGTCTTCACCGAGCCGATGGCGCAGAACTGCTTCGCCGGGGTGAAGGCCGCGAAGGCGTCGGTGAGCGCGGCGACCTCGATCGGATCGCCGAGCTTCGTGCCGGTGCCGTGCGCTTCGACCAGCCCGATCGTGGCCGGATCGATTCCCGCCGCGCGGTAGACCTCGCATTCGAGCTCGGTCTGCGACGTGGCGCTGGGCGCGGTCAGGCCGCTGGTCTTGCCGTCCTGGTTAATCCCGGTGCCGCGCACCACGGCGTGGATGCGGTCGCCGTCGCGCAGCGCGTCGGCCAGGCGCTTCAGCACCACCACGCCGACCCCCTCGCCCGGCGCGAAGCCATCCGCCGCATCGTCGAAGGTCGCGCAGCGGCCTTGCGCCGAGGCCATGCCGGCGTCGGACAGGTAGGTGAAGATCGGCGGCGACAGCAGGTTGCAGGAGACGCCGCCCGCGATCGCCATGTCGCTCTCGCCCAGCCGCAGGCTCTGGCAGGCGAGATGAAGCGCGACCAGCGACGAGGAGCAGCCGGTGTCGATCGGGAAGGTCGGCCCCTTGAGATTGAGGAAGTAGGACAGGCGCGCCGACAGGATCGCCATCGAGCCGCCCAACGTCTGCAGGCTGGGAGAGGCGGGCGCCATGTAGGAATTGGCCGAGGCGCCGACGAACACGCCGCAGCGGCGGCCGTCGAGCTGGCGCGGCGTGATGCCGGCATCCTCCAGCGCGTGCCACGCCTCCTCCAGCAGCAGCCGCTGCTGCGGATCCATCGCCTCGGCCTCGGCCGGGGAGATCGAGAAGAACAGCGGATCGAACCGGTCGTGGTCCTCCAGCAGCGCGCCCCACTTGGCGTAGGTCTTGCCAGCCTTGCCGCGCTCGGGCGAATACCACGGCGCGATGTCGAAGCGTTCGATCTCGCGCACCGCCGAACGGCCGGCCGCGATGTTCTCCCAGAAGCGGTCGAGATCGGGCGCGTCGGGGAAGCGCCCCGCCATGCCGACAATGGCGTAAGCGTTGGCCGGCACCGCGGGCGCGGCAGCGCGTCCTTCGCGTTGCCATCCTTCGAGACGCTCCGCTTCGCTGCGCTCCTCAGGATGAGGGGGGACTGACCTTGCCGGAGCTGCAGGGATAACCTCACCCTGAGGAACGGAGCGCAGCGGAGTGTCTCGAAGGGTGGCAACAGGCGCGCCGCCGGCGGCAGCGACGTGGGCGGCGAGCGCGCGTACGGTCGCGAAATTGTAGAGGTCGGTCGGGCGCAGCGTGATACCGGCGGCTTTGCCGATGTCGTCGGCGATCTGCGGCGCGACGATCGAATCGACGCCCTGCTCGCCGAACGGCGTCTCGAGGTCGATGTCTTCCGGCGCAAGGTCGAGCCCGGCGGCGACGCATCCGCGGACCAGCGCCTCGATGTCGGCGACCGCGTCGTTCGCTGGGAGCGCGGCTCGCCAGAGCCGCTCTTCCTTCGGTTGGCCACCTCGCATGAACGGCTCTGGAGAGCCGCGCTCCCAGCCGGCGAGAATCACAATCTGCGGGCTGGCGAGGACATCGGCGAAGCCGGGCGCGGGCGCGGCCGTGACGTGCGCGAAGCCGGCCGCACGCAGGGCGCGACGCCAGCCGTCGAGATCGAGCAGCGGGCTGTGCGGCAGGCGCCGCTCGCCGTCGGTCGCCCGCCACCAGCCGTCGAGCAGGCCGAAGGTCAGGGTGGCGAAATCCTCCGCCACCGTCATCTCGTTGACCAGCACCAGCCCACCCGGCCGCAGCACGGTCGCGATGTGGCGCAGCGTCTCGGCTATGTCGCGCGTGGCGTGCAGCACGTTGGTCGCGACCACGAGGTCGATGCTGTCGGCGGCAAGCCCCTGCCCCAGCGGATCGCGCTCGATGTCGAGCACGGCGAAGCGCAGGCGCGCGTCCGACGAACGGCGCTGCCTGGCATGGCGCACGAAGCCGGGTGAAATATCCGTGTAGTGGTATTCGATCGCCCGGTCGGCCGGCAACGCGGCGAGCACGGCATCGGCGGTCGCGCCCGTCCCGGCGCCGATCTCGAGGATGCGCAAGGGCCGCGCCGCGGCCGCCGCGCCGGCCAGCAGCGCGTTGCACGCGGCCAACACCGGCTGGTTGCGGTAGATCGCCTCGACCAGATGCATCGAGCCGCCGGGGAACAGCACGTCGGTGCCCTCGCGCTCGCCGCCGATCACGTCGGGCAGCGCCTCTACGCAGATCTCCAGCAGCTCCAGCGGCTCGCGCACGCTGGGCGCCCGCGCCAGCAGCTCCTCGCGCGTCGGCGCCGCTTCCGGCGCCCGCTGCAGAACGTCGAGCGTCGCCTCGAACAGCCGGCGATGGCGCGGCAGCACCGACCAGCGCGCCGCCAGCGCATCGCGCGACGCGGCGTCGCTCGCCTGCCACGGCAGCCCGCGCTCCTTCACCCGCTTCGCGGTGAGCGCGCGGGCATAGGCATCGACGGCGTGATGCAGGGTGGCATCGACCGGCGTGCGGTCCCCGCCATACGCGCGCAAGGCCGCCTCCGCCCGGACGAACGCCTCCCCGGGGACCGGCGCCGCGCCCATCGCGGCCCACACCTTGTCCGACAGGCTGGCATGGACGAGATGCCGGTCCGGGCCCGCCAGCATCCGCTCGAACGCCGCCAGCGCGTCGGCGGTGCGCATCGGATACGTGCCCTGCCGCGTCAGCCGCCGCAGCCCCTCGCCGGCAAAGGCCTCGTTCTCCCACAGGCCCCACTGGATCAGCCGTACCGGGCGGCCTTCGGCCTCCAGCTTGGCGGCAAACGCCTCCTCGAAGCAGCAGGCGGCGCAGTAGCTCGCCTGCCCGACATTGCCCGGGAAGCCGGAATAGGCACCGATCGACGAGAAAATGGCGAAGAAATCCAGCCGGCAGTCCTTCGTCGCCTCCGCGAGCGCGGTGAGGCCGGCCATCTTCGGCGCAACAGCTGCGGCGAAGACAGCCTCGTCTGTGCGGTCGAGACGCTCGAACAGCGGCTCGAACACCGCCTGCACGACGCCGTCGATTCGACCGAACGCCGCCTGCGCCGCCGCAACGACCGCCGCCAGCGCGCCCGCCTGCGTGGCGTCCGCCGCGTGGTACTGCGCCTCGCCGCCCAACGCCCTCAGCTCGTCGACGAACGCCTGTCGTTCCCCATCCAGCGGCTTGCGCCCGATCAGCACCAGCCGGGCCGCGAACTTCCGCGCCAGATGCCGCGCCACCTCGCGCCCGACCCGCCCCATGCCGCCGACGAGGAGATAGAGGCCGCCGTGCCGAATGCCCTCGTCCCGACCGGAGCTGACGGGCGAGAGCACGCGCGTGAACGGCTGGCCGCCGCGCCACACGACGGGCTCGCCGTCGGGCGTGGGCGGACTTGCGAGGACGGTACCGCGCAGGGCGGAGGACGACAGGTTGCCTTCGACATCGACCAGGACGATCCGCCACGCTGGGAACTCGCGGCCGACCGCCTTGGCGAGACCCTGGATCGCCGCCCCGGCCGGGCGGGCGCGGGTGGCGTCGACCGTGAGGACGCGCAGCTCCAGCGGGCCCGCGCCGAGGCCGCGCGCGGCAAGCCGCTTGACCAGTCGCAGCAGGCCGAGTGGCGTCGGCGCGTGCGGGTCGGCGAAGACGATGCGGGCGCCGGCGCCCAGCCCGGCAACCAGCGTGTCGAGGGCGGCCGGATCGTCGGAGGACGCCCGCGCGACCGTCTGGCCGTCGCCCGCCAGCAGCGCCGCCAGGGCGGCGTCGCCGACCACGGCATCCGGCGCCACCACGGCGACGCGCTCGAGAGCGGAGGCCTGCCAGTCGATCCGGCAGGTCCGTGCCGGCGCCGGCTCCGCCGCCGGTGCCGCAGCGGCCGGGCGCATCTCGAAGCCCGTCCAGACCAGCCATGGTTCGCCCTGGACATCGGCCAGCGTGATATTGACATTGGCAATCTGGTCCAGCCCGTCGCGCGATCAGGCTGCCCCGGCTGGTACCGCCTGACGATGTCGATGGCCGCGATGCCGGCCGGAAAACGCAGGCGCAAGGAGGGGCCGTCGTTGCGGGCGAGCAGCGCGGCGCCGGTCTGGATCGCCGCATCCATCAGGCGCGGCGACAGCACGAATCCTTGATCGGAAGCCGATGGACCGATCCAGGACAGAGCCGCGTCCGGCGCCAGCCACAGCTCGTCGAAACCGGCGAAGCTCGGGCCGAGACGCACGGCGCCGCGGTCGAGCGCGTCGAGCGCGGCACGGGTGACGTGCTGGTCGGCCGATCGTTTGACAATGTCAATATCGATCCGCGAAACCTTCCCTGCCGGCCCGAACATCGCCCGGCCGCGCGCGGCGGTGCCGCCGTCGAAGGCCATGGTGCAGGCAAGGCCATCCGCTGCCGGCGCGGTGTCGATCCGGACGGCCGCGCCCTCGCGAGCGACCCGAACCGTCTGCTCCCAGGCGACGTCGCGCAGACCGCGCACGGTCTCGCCCGGCCGCTGCCGGCTGGCCGCGAGGCGCGCCATCTCGAGGAAGATCGAGGCGTGCAGGACGGGCACGCCGCCGATGACGTGATCGCGCACCACCGGATCGTCCGCCGTGAAGCGGCGCGCCACCGCACCGTCGCCGTCGGCAAACGGGTGTGACACGGGCACCGCCTCCGGTCGGCGCGCCGCCCAATGGACGGCGCCGGCAAAGGGATAGCCCGGCAGCGGCAGGTTCCGCCGCCCGCCTGCCCAGAGGGCCGGATCGGGTGCCGCGCCGGCGAGGTAGGCCTTCGACAGAGCGTGGAGCTCATCGCTGGGAGCGCGGCTCTCCAGAGCCGCTCTTTCTTCGGCCTCCCCCATCCCACGAGCGGCTCTGGAGAGCCGCGCTCCCAGCAATTCGGCGGCCTCTCCGACGGTGGTCGCGACGAAGGCCGCGCGGCAGTCGAAATGGGTGCGGCCAAGCGCGAGGGTCGCGGCAACATCGGCGAGATTGGCATCTGCGCCAGGGCCGAGTAGCCAGGCGGCGAGCGCCTCACGCATGCGCTGCAGCCCGGCATCGTCGCGGGCGGACAGGAGCAGGAGCTGCGGTCCGCTCGCCGGCGCCAAAGCGGCTACGGCGGGCGCCTCCTCCAGAACGACGTGCGCGTTCGTGCCGCTGAGGCCGAACGACGACAGCCCGGCCCGCCGCTTGCCGTCGCGCGCCGGCTGCCAAGGCTGGCGCTGCGTCACCACCTGCAGGCCCGAATCGCCGAGCGCGATGGCGGGATTGAGGGTGTCGAAGTTGACCGACGGCACCAGCTCGCGATGCTGCAGGCAGAGCACCGTCTTGATCAGGCCGGCGACGCCGGCCGCCTCGGCGGTGTGGCCGATGTTGCTCTTCACCGCGCCCAGCGCACAGGGCACATCGCCCGACGGCCGCACCCCGAGCGCGTCGCGCAGGGCGGCTACCTCGACCGGGTCGCCCAGCGGCGTGCCCGTGCCGTGCGCCTCGATATAAGTGATGCTCGCCGGATTGATCCCCGCGCGCGCATGGACGGCGCGCACCAGCGCGGTCTGCGCCTCGGGATTGGGCGCGGTGATGCCGTTGCTGCGGCCGTCCTGGTTGGTGCCGGTCGCCTTGATCACCGCGTCGATGCGGTCGCCGTCGGCCAGCGCGCGGGCGAGCGGCTTCAGCACCACGGCGGCGGCGGCTTCCCCCACGGCGATGCCGTTGGCGGCGGCGTCGAAGGTGTGGCAGCGACCGTCCGGCGACAGCATGCCGGTCCGCGTCATGGCGACGAACGGCTTTTCGTCGAGGAACAGGCAGACGCCGCCGACCAGCGCCATCCCGATCTCGCCGCGCTGCAGCGCCTGGCACGCCAGATCGAGCGCGACCAGCGAGGCCGAGCAGGCGGTGTCGACCACCAGCGAGGGGCCGCGCAGGTCGAGGAAATAGGCGATGCGCGAGGCGAGCAGCGACACCAGGTTGCCGGTCAGGCCGTAAGCCTGGGTCGACTTCGCCGCCGGGTCGAGCATGGTCTCGTAGCCCGAGCCCGAGGCGCCGACATAGACGCCGGTGCGGCTGCCCCTGAGCTTCTCGGCCGGATAGCCAGCATTCTCGAAGGCGAGCCAGGCCTGCTCGAGGAACAGCCGCTGCTGCGGGTCCATCGCCGCCGCCTCGCGCGGCGAGATGTTGAAGAAGGCGGCGTCGAATCGGTCGATGTCGTCGAGGAATCCGGCCCACTTGCTGATCGACTTGCCCTTCGCCGCCGCATCGGCGCCGGGATCGTAGAAGTCGGCCGCCGACCAGCGTTCGGGCGGCACCTCGCGCACCAGGCAGCGGCCCTCGGCCAGCGCCTGCCAGAAGGCCTCGACGTTGGACGCGCCGGGGAAGCGGCCGGCCATACCGATGATGGCAATGTCGCCGGCATTGACCTCGGCGACGGGCGCAGGCTCGACCGCGCGCAGCACCGGCGCCGCGCTCGCAGCCACCGGCAAGGGCGCCAGCGAGGCCACGTGGGCGGCCAGCGCGGCGGCGGACGAATGGGCGAACAGGGTTTCGACGCCGAGCCTGAGCCCGAAGGCGCGATTGACCGAGTCGAGAAAGCGCACGCCGAGCAGCGAGCTCAGGCCCATCTCGGCGAACGGCGTGGCCGCCTGCACCGACTCACGCGGCACGCCGAGGACCGCGGCCAGCAGGACGAGTACCTTCTCCTGGCAGTCGACGGGGGCCGGAGTTGCCTGGACCGGCACGGCCGGCGCCTTCGCCTTCAACGCCTTAACTTTCTGGGAGTAGGAGATCATGAAAGCCCCAGATGCTGACGATTGGCGGCGGAAAGCCCGGCCGCGTCCGGGCGCCGGCGCGCCGTAATCAGGAGATAGGAGATCAGGCCGGTGCGCAGCGCCTGGCCGAACCCGTCCCACGAGCGCTGGACCGCAGCCATCAGCGCCGGATCGCCTGTGCCGCGCGCCGCCTCTTGCGCGATCATCGCTTCGAGGCCGGGGTCGTGCAGAAAATTGGCGATCTCCTGCGACAGGTCGATGCACTCGGTGACGGCGAGCCCATGGGCCGCCAGCACCCCGGCATACTCCTCCTTGGTGCTGGTCCAGGAGCCGACCTCCGGGAGGCTGATCGGCGCCACCGTGTTGGCCGCGCAATCCGCCAGCAGCAGCGCTCCTTCGGGCACCAGATGGCCCGCGATGTTGCCGAACAGTGCCTCCTTGTCGGCGATGTGATGGCCGACCTCGAAGCCGAACACGAGATCGAACTGGCCGGGGAAGGCATCGCGCGCGCTGTCGCGGTGATGAACCTCGACGCGATCCGCCAGCCCCGCCCGCGCGATGCGCCCGCGCGCGATGGCCGCCTGCCGGCTCGAAATGGTGTAGCCGACGCCCTGCAGCCCGGCGTTGCGGCGTGCCAGGGCGACCAGGTCGGTGCCGACGCCGCAGCCGAAATCCAGTGCGCGCCTCACGCTGGAGAGATCGACGCCGGAGAACAGCACGTCGCGCATCTCGCGCTGGGCAGCCTGCAGCATCGCCCAATGCTCGGGATGGCGCTCGGGCGACTGGAAGGTGCGGGTCCAGGAGAAGCCCGGGACGATCTCGGGCAGCGGCGCCAGGGTGAGGAAGATCTCGTCGTCGCGCTCCTCGGCCTGGGTGACGAAGTCGTAGAAGGCGCCGACCACGCTCTTATCTGGCCGCTCGAAGGCATGGCCCGGCAGTGCGATCCGGCGGCCACCTCCCGGTTGAGAACCCGCAGGTGCGACATCTCCCGTCCTCGGGTGCGAGGCGAGCCCGTCGCGCAGGGCACTCCGCAACGCATCGATGCTCTCGACCGTGACTTCCCAGCGGCACGGCAGAGCCTCGCGTCCGGTCGCCAGTGTGTAGGCGATGTCCGCTACCGCCGGCGGCTCGTCGGTCTCGTCGAGCCAGGCGAGCAGCCGCTCGACCGTGCGGCGCAGCGCTGAGTCGCTGCGCGCCGACAGCACGACCCGGTGCGGGCCCGGCGGCGCAACGGCGGGCCGGCGATCGCGATGCTCCTCGAGCACGACATGGGCGTTGGTGCCGCCCAGGCCGTAGGCGTGGACACCAACCACGCGCGCGCCGCCATCGGCGGGGGCGGTCCACGGCACGGCGCGGTCGGCGAAGCGGAACGGGCCAGCCGAATCGAAGCCCTCGGGATCCTGCGCGCGGTTGAGCGTCGGCGGAATCTCGCGATGGCGCAGCGCGAGCACCGCCTTGATCAGGCCGGCGACGCCGCCCGCCGCATCGAGCGAGCCGATGTTGGACTTCACGCTGCCGATCCAGCACGGGCCGGCCGGCCGCTCGTCCAGCAACGCGATCGCCTGCCCGAAGGCGCTGAGCTCGGCGAGATCGCCGATCGCGGTGCCCGCACCATGCGCCTCGATGTAGCCGAGGCGGCGCGGATCGGCGCCCGAGCGGCGGAACGCGTCGGCCATCACGGCCGCCTGCAGGCGCGGGTTGGGCAAGGTCAGCGAATGGGCGCGCGCGCCGCTGTGGTTGACCGCGGTGCCGCGGATCGTGGCATGGATGAAGTCGCCGTCGCGCTCGGCGTCGGACAGCCGCTTCAGCACCACCACGCCGGCGCCCTCGCCGCGCACCTGCCCGTCGGCGCGGCGGTCGAAGGCGCGGCAGGTCGCGGTCGGCGACAGCACGCCCATCCGCGCCAGCGCCGCGGTCTCCTCGGGCGCCAGCAGCAGGCTGACGCCGCCGGCGATCGCCAGGCCGCACTCGCCGTTGCGCAAGGCCGAAACCGCGCGATGGACCGCGACCAGCCCGCTCGAGCAGGCGGTGTTGACCGCCTCGCTGGGACCGGTCCAGTCGAACAGGAACGAGGTGCGATTGGGCACCATCGACAGCACGGCGCCCGCCACCGACAGGCCGTCGAGCGAGTCTCCCCTCGCCCGCAGCGCCGATTCGTGGCTGGTCGAATAGATCGCCGCGAACACGGCGGTATCGCTGCCGCGCAGGGTGGAGGGCGCGCGGCCGGCATCCTCCAGCGCCGCCCAGACCTGCTCGAGGAAGACGCGCTGGTGCGGGTCCATCGCCGCGGCCTCGGCCGGCGCCAGCCCGAACAGGCCGGCGTCGAAGCTTTCGACGTCGTCGAGGAAGCCGCCGCGCGGCGGCACGCCCTCGCCGCCGCGTCCCGGCGGCGGCGGCGACAGCGCCTCGCGGCCGGCGCGCAGGTTGCGCCAGAACGCGTCGGTGTCGGCCGCGCCGGGAAAGCGCGCGCTCATGCCGACGATGGCGATCGGTTCGGCGGCTGTCGCAACGGACGGACGGACCTCGGCGGGCGCAGCGGCCGGCACGACGGGACGCCTCGGCCGCATCGCATCGAGATACCCGAGCGAGCCGAGCACCTGGTCCTCGTCGACGCCGAAGTCGATCAGGCAGGCGATCTCGTCGACGCCTGCCGCGGCGGCCCGGTCGAGCATGGCGCGGCACTCGGCCGGCGAGCCGAACAGCGCCGCCGAACGGGTGTAGCGCTCGAACGAATAGGCCACGAGCTGCTCGCGCTGCGCCTCGGTCATCGCCCGGCCCTCGGCCGAGCCGTGACGCTGCACGTCGACCGACTGGCGCACATACTCCATGAACGGCTCGCGCACCGTGCGGCGGGCGTAATCGCCGTCGGCATGGACGAAGCTGTGCAGCATCAGCGCGACCTTGCCGCCGTCCGGATCGAGCCCGGCGGCGCGGCGCTGCTCGCGGTACAGCGCGATCTTCGGCGCGATGTCGTCGACATTGCCGCCGAGCAGCATGGTCAGCACGTTGAAGCCGTTGCTGCCGGCCCAGGCGAAGGTCTCCGGCGTCCCGGTCGCGGAGATCCAGATCGGCGGCTCGGCCTGGATCGGCACCGGGAAGATGCGCGTCGGCACCGTCTCGCCGCGGCCGTTGGCCAGCGCCAGCGCCTCGCCGCGCCACAGCCGGCGCATCTCCTCGATGCGCCGCTTCATGACGCCCTTGGCGTCGCCGAAAGTGTCCGGCGAGAGCACGAAGTCGTTGGGGTTCCAGCCGCTACCGAAGGCGATCTCGACCCGCCCCGCCGACAGGTTGTCGACCATCGACCAGGTCTCGGCCACATGGGCCGGATGATGCAGCGGCAGCACGACGCTCCCGGCGCGCAGCCGCACGCTGCGGGTCGTGCTGGCCAGCGACGCGGCGAGCACGGCAGGGTTGGGATAGGGCCCGCCGAAGGCGTGGAAGTGGCGCTCCGGCAGCCACACCGCGGAGAAGCCGCGCGCGTCGGCGAAGCGCGCGGCCTCATGCACCAGGCGATAGAGATTGGGGCGCGGCCCGTCCGCGGCGGCCGCCGAGAAGAACATCAGGCTGAAGTCGAGCCGCTCGGCGGTGCGGGCGACCGGTCCGGCGGCCGGCGCGTGCGTCGCCTCGAGCGGTGCGGGCTTGCGGCCTGCGGCGGCGAACACTGCCGGGCGCGGCGCGCCGTCGGCGCGGCCGGCCTGCCACAGGCGCGCGGCCCTCTCCTCCATCTCGCGGCGCGACGGCTTCATCGCTGGACCCTTTCCTGCGCCGTGCCGGCGCGCGCCGCGACGGCCCGCGCGAAGGCGCCGATGCGGGGGAACTCGTAGAACATCGCCGGATCGACCTGGACCGCGAGGCGCTTCTGCAGCCGCTCGGCGACATGCAGCGCCTTGATCGAATCGAGGCCGAACTCGGCGAACTCGGAGTCCGGCCCGAACCGCTCGGGCGGCAGCTTGAGGAAACTGCAGATCGTGTCGACCACGGCATCCTCGATGCTCTCATCCGTCGTGGCCGCAACCGGCGGCGGCGCGGCGGCCGGCGCCGTCTCGAACCGCGCGAGATACTCAAGATAGGCGGCCAGCTCGGCGTCGCTCATCGCCTGCAGCTCGGCGGCGATGTCGCCTTCGTCCGCAGGCGCGGCGGCGGGCACGGTCGACAGCGTGTCGGCGCGATAGGCCAGGGTGAGCCGCCGGAAGGCCGGCTCGCTGCCCTTGACGGCCGCGACCTCGTTGCCGTGGCTCTGCAGCGCCTGGACGATGATGCGCAGGCCGTCGCGCGCGTCGATGGTCTGCAGCCCCTCGGCCGCGAGCCGGCGCAGCTTGGCAGGATTGAGGTAGCGGTCGTGCTGCCATTGCGGCCAGCAGATCGAGACCGTCCGGCCGTGCCGCTCGCCGGCCTCGACCTTCTGCTGCCGCAGGCGCGCGAACCCGCTCTGGAAGGCGCAGGCGAGCGCATAGTCTCCCCCGCCGGCGAGGCCGAGCCACGCCGCCAGCGAGGAGCACAGCACGAACCAGTCGAGCTCCTCGCCCGCCAGCACGGCGTCGAGCATGATGCTGCCCTCGACCTTGGCGGCCATCACCCGCGCGACGCTCGACGCGGTCTTGCGCACCAGCAGCGCGTCCTCGACGGTCCGCGCGAGGTGCATCACGCCGTGCAGGCGGCCGAGGTTGTCGCGGATCGCGGCCATGGCGCGCTCCAGCCCGAGCCGGTCGTTCAGGTCGCACGCCTCGTAGTGGACCTGGATGCCGGCCTCGCGCAGCTTGCGCAGCCGCTCCAGCGCCGGCCCGCGCGGATCGCTGCGCCCGATGATCGCGATGTGGGCGCGGTACTCGCGCGCCAGCCGCTCGGCGATGGCGCAGCCGACCTCGCCCAGCCCGCCAACCAGCAGGTAGGCGCCGCCGATGCGGAAGTTGATCGCGGGCGCCTGCGGGTCGGCCGCCGCGACCTCGATCTGCGGCACCTGGCGCACGCCGTCGCGATAGAGCACTTCCGGCGCATCGTCGGCCGCCAGCAGCTCGTCGCGGCAGATCGCCGCCACCGCGTCGACCGTGGCGGAGCCGGTAATGCCGACGGCACGCATCCGGCACGAGGCGCTCTCCTGCATCGCCGAACGCGCCAGCGAGCCGACCGCCTGGTCGAGCGGCCGCTCGTCGGCCGCCGCGAAGACGTGCAGAACGCGGACGTTGGCGGCGTTGCTGCGCTGGATCGCCTGGGTGAGCAGGATGCTGGTGCGCGCGCCGTCGCCCTCGACGGGATGGCCGGCCGCCTGCCAGTCGAGGGCTTGTACCACGGCGAAGCCTTCCGGATCGCGCGCCGCGACCCGCGCGATCAGCGCGGCATGGGCGGCCTCGCTGAACGGATCGATCTTCAGAGTCTGGCCGTCGACCACCGCGAACTCGGCGCCCGGCAGCACGGCGATCACCGCGCCCGGCCACCGCGCCGTGAGCTCCCGGGCGAGCGCCGGGTCGCGCGCCAGCACCAGCACGCGCGTCGACTCGCGCTGGAGGACCGCCGGGGCGGGTTGCCAGGTCCGGGTGAAGAGCTGGATGCGCGCCGGCCGGTCGCTTGTCGCCACCGCCTCGTCGGCATGGAGCGCCTCGGGCGCCTCGGCCATCGCCGGCTGCGGCGCCGGCGCGCTGACCGCATCCAAGGGTGCCGCTGCCGGGACGACCGGCGTCGCGGCGCCGGTCGGCAGCCAATAGCGCTCGCGGCGGAACGGATAGGTCGGCAAGGCGACGAGCCGAGGCGCGCTGGCAAGCTGCAGGGCGCTCCAGTCGATGTCCGCGCCCTCCGCCCAGAGCTGGCCGAGCCGCGCGACGTCGCCGCGTGCCATCAGCCCGGCAAGCAGTGCCTGCCCCTCCTCCGTTTCCGACAGCATGCGCGCCGTGCCGCCGACAGCTTGCGCGGGCTGGCCTTCCAGCCAGGCAGCCAGCTTGCCGGTCAGGTCGGACAGGTCGTCCGCCATCACCGCAAGTCGCGAGGCCATCGCCTCGCGGCCGACGCGCAATGTGTGCGCGAGATCGGCGAGCGCAACCGGCGTGGCGCGCAGGAAGGCGAGCAGCTGCTCGACCACGACCCGAAGCTGGGCCGCGTCGCGCGCCGACAGCACGACGAGGTCGGGCCGGCTTTCCAACGCCTCGTTTCGTGCCGGCACGGGATATTCCTCGACCACGAGATGCGCGTTGGCGCCGCCGGCACCGAACGAGCTGATGCCGGCACGCAGGCGCCCGCCCGTCACGGCCGGCTGCCACGCGGAAGGCTCGGCCGGCAGCACGAACGGCGTCGCCGCGAGGTCGATCAGCGGGTTGGGCGTGGCGGCGTGGCGCGACGGCGCGATCGTGCGATGACGCAGCTGCAACAGCACCTTGGTCAGCCCGGCAACGCCCGCGGCCGATTCGAGATGGCCGATATTCGCCTTGAGCGCGCCCACGGCGCAGCGCGAGCGGTCCTCGGCCCCGAGCGCCTCGGCGAGGCCCGTGATCTCGATCGGATCGCCCAGCGCGGTGCCGGTGCCGTGCGCCTCGACGTAGGAGATCGTCTCGGGCGCGACACCTGCCCGGCGCAATGCCGCGCGGATCACGCGCGCCTGCGCCTTGGGGCTCGGCACGGTGAAGCCCGACGTGCGGCCGCCGGTGTTCACCGCGCTGCCCAGGATCACGCCCTCGATGCGGTCGCCGTCGCGCTCGGCGGCGGACAGCGGCTTCAGCAGCACGGCACCGACGCCCTCGCCGTCGACAAAGCCGTCCGCGCCGGCGCCGAACGCGCGGCACTCCGCGCCGCGAGAGACCATGCGCGCCTGCGACAGATTCACGAACTGGCGCGGATGGATGATCAGGTTGACGCCGCCCGCGAGCGCGGCGCCGCACTCGCCGCGCCGCAGGCTCTCGCAGGCGAGATGGATCGCGGTGAGCGATGCCGAGCAAGCCGTGTCGACCACCAGGCTGGGGCCGGTGAAATCCATCAGGTACGACGCGCGGTTGGCGATCGACCAGTAGCTGGTCGAGGCCGCGTTGGCATGGCCCGCGCCCCAGGCTTCGGCCGCGATCCATTGATAGGGCGCGTTCATCGCGCCGACGAAGACGCCGACGTCGCCGCCGTCCGGGCAGATTGCCGCCGCCCGCGCGCGCAGCCGCGCCGGCGAATAGCCGGCCTGCTCGAGCGTGGCCCAAGCGGTCTCCAGGAACAGCCGCTCCTGCGGGTCCATCACCTCGGCCTCGAGGGGCGAGATGTTGAAGAACAGCGGATCGAAGCGGTCGACGTCGTCGATGAAGCCCGCCCACCTGGTGTAGCTCCGCCCCTCGCCGCCCGCCGGGTCGAAGCTCGCTGCTGCATCCCAGCGCTCGGACGGCACCTCGCGGATCGCACTGCCGCCGCTCTCGAGCAGCCGCCAGAACGACTCCGCATCCGCCCCGCCCGGATATCGCCCGCTGAACCCGATGATCGCGATCGGCTCGTCCGCCGCCTGAACTAGATCGGGCTTCATTGGACCGCGCGCATCCTGCGCGCTCGGCGCAATGAGCGCGCTGGAAGCGCGCGGTCCACTGACGTCGGGGAACAGGCGCGCGATGCTGTCGGCGTGGGTCTCGGCCAGCCACGCGGCGAGACGCGCCAGCGTGTTGTGCTCGAACAGAAGGGTCGCCGGCAGGCCGGGGATGTCGGCATCGAGGCGGTTGCGGATCTCGAGCGCGGTCAGCGATTCGAGGCCGTACCGGTCGAAGCTCTCGTTCAGGCGGACATCGTCCGGCTCGAGCTTGAGCACGTCGGCCAGCAGCAGGCGCAGATGGTTGTGCAGGCGGGAGAGGTTGGCAGCAGGCTCTCTTGGACCCGCCGGATTCCTGAGCGCGCTGGAAGCGCGCGGTCCACTGAGGATCATTGGACCGCGCGCATCCAGCGCGCTCATGCTTTGCTCGGCGACCAGCACCGCATGGGGAGACGACGGCCCCGCGGTTATCGCCCGCACGTCCTCGAAGCCGACCTCGGCCAGCAGCGCGCGCCAGCCCTCGACCGAGACCAGCGGCGAGAACGGGATCCGCCGCTGCCTGTCCTGGGCAAGCCACCAGCCCGGCGTCAGGCCGAACACCATCGTTCCGAAGTCCTGCGCCCGCGTCGCCTCGGACAGCACCAGCGTGCCGCCGGGCCGCAGGAGGCGCCGCACGCGCGACATCGTCGTCGCGAGGTCGGCCGTGGCGTGAAGCACGTTGGCCGCGAGCACGATGTCGAAACTGCCGGCCTCCAGGCCGTTCGCCTCGACCTCGCGCTCGGCGTCGTACAGCGCGAAGGACATCCCGGCGCGCGTGGCGAAGCGCTGCGCGCCATGGGCGAGGAAGCGCTGCGACACGTCGGTCGACACGTATTCCACCCGCGCCGCCGCCGGCCCGAGCGCGTCGAGCACGGCGACCGTCGTGCTGCCGGTGCCGGCGCCGAGCTCGATCACGCGCAGGGTGCGGCCGGCCGGGGTCGCGTCGACATGCGCGCGCACGGCGGCGCCAACCTCGGCATTGAAGCGATCGGCGATCGGATGGCCGGTGTAGGCTGCCTCGACCTCGCCCATCGAGGCTTTCGGAAACAGCACGGCGACCGGATCGACCGTGCCGCGCAGCATTGGCGCATAGGACTCGAGGCAGGTCTGCAGCAGGCGGCGCGGGCCGGCGAGCCAGCCCGCCGTGGCCATCGCGGTGTCGAGCGCCGATCGTGCCGCGGACAGCCGCTCCGGCTCGAGTGCGCGCAGGCGCCACAGGCCGTCGGCATTGTCGATCAACCCGTCGCGGCCGAGCGCGTCGAGCAGCGCGGGGAACAGCGCGGCATGGCGCGGCGCGATGCCGAGCTTGCGGCGCAGGCCCTCGGTGGTCCACGCCTTGCCGTCGCTCCCGCCCGCCATCTCGCGCACGATGCCGGCGAGCACGACGCGGCCCCAGCGTTCCAGCGCGGCGAAGGCGGTTTCCGCTTCGGCCAGCGCCATCGCCGGGCGCGGCGCCTCGTCGAGGCCGAGCTGGCGCAGCGCCTCGGGCTCGGCGCGCGCGATGGCGACACGATCCACCGCGCCGCCGAGGATCGCCGCGAGCGTGGCGATGCCTTCGGCCGGCAGGATCGGATGCACGCCCTGCCGCGCAAGCCGCACGAGATAGGTCTCGTCGCTGACCACGCCGACATCGCCCCACAGGCCCCAGTCGGTGACGACCGCCCGCCACGGCCGCTCGGCCGCGAGATGGCGCGCGAAGGCGTCGGCGAAGCTCGAGCCCGCGACATAGTTGGACTGGCCGCGCGAGCCGGAGACGACGTTCACCGACGACAGGAAGGCGAAGAACTGCAACGTCTCGCCGGCCAGCGCGTCGGCCAGCACGATGCTGCCGGCGACCTTGGGCGCCAGCGCGGCGCGGAAGGTCGCGTCGTCCATGCGCATCAGGGTGCGGTCGCGCAGCACGATCGCGGCATGGATCGCCGCATCGATGCCGCCCCACAACGCGCGCACCGCGGCCACCACCTCGGCCATCGCAGTCGCATCTGTCGCGTCGGCCTGGAAATAGCGGACGCTGCCCGCGCCCGTCGGCACTGCGGCGATCTCGGCCGCGATCTCCGATTCAGGACGCCGTCCGACGAGCGCGACGCGGGCGCCGCAGTCGCGCGCCAGCCAGCCCGCCAGCACGCGGCCGATGCCCCCCGCGCCTCCCACGATCAGCACGACCGAGCCGGCGCGCAGCGGCGCCGCCGGCGAAGGCAGAGCGAGCGCCTGCATGGCCAGCACATGACGCACGCCGTCGCGCCACGCCGTCTCGCGCGCCGGCACGGAAGCCGGCTCGGCGAGCACGGCGCGCGCGAGCGAGGGACCGGTCGCCGTCGCGGCATCGACATCGGTCAAGGTCACGGCGACGCGCGGGAATTCGTGCACGACCGACTTGGCCAGCCCGATCAGCGCCGCGGCGCGCGGGTCCGGCCGCTCGCGCAACGAGACGGACTGCAGGCCGCGCGTGACGACGCGCAGGCGCAGCGCGCGCGCGAGGCGGCCGCTGCGCTCCAGCGCCTGGACAGCATGCAGCAGGTCGAGCGCCAGCGCCTCGGCCTGATCGGCCATGCCGCGCCCATCGGTCGGCGGCACCGCCACCCATACGAGATCGGTAGCGCGCTCCATGCCGGCCGCGATCGCGTCCGGGTCGTCACTGCGAACCAGCCGTTCGGCGCCGAGCGCCTTGCCGATGCCGAGATCGTCGCCGGCATGCACGACCAGCGCGATCGCATCGGCGGCGATGTCGCCCGCCAGCGCCTCCTCGCGCCACACCGGCGCGCGGATCGCCAGCGGCACCGGCGCAACAGCCGAAGGTTGCTGCGGCGAACGGTTGCTCGGACGCGCCGCCAGCCCCTCCATCGCCAGCAGCGCGTTGCCCGCCGCATCGCAGATCGCGAGGTCGAAGGTGGCGACCTCACCGTCACCCGGCCGCCGCGTGGCGACGACGAAACGCGCCTCGGCCAGATCGCCGGACACGCTCATTTGTGCCAGAGCGAACGGCACGAACAGCCGCTCGGCGCCGGCCCCGGCAAAGCCCACGAGAGATTGCAGCGCGCCATCGAGCACAGCGGCGGGTTCGGCCGGCGCGAGCGCCGCGACCATGCTCCTGTCGCCGGCCCAGATGGCGGTCAGCGGGCGCAGGCTCGGCCCGTAGGCGAGGCCGAGGTCCCGCAGCCGGTCGTAAATCTGCGGCGTCGTCAGACGGTTCGTCGCCGTCGCCTGGAGCGCGGATATGTCGAAGCGCTGAGCCGCCGCGGGCGAGCCCGACGCCAGCCCCCGGCACGTCGCCGCGCTGCCCTCCGGCATCACCTCGAAGGCCACGCCCTCGCCGGCCCGGCGCAAGGTCAAGGTCACACCGGTGCCCGACGACGCGACGACCAGCGGCGCCGGCCACACGATGTCGCGCAGCACGGCGGCACCCGATCCGATCTCCGCGAGCGCCGCGCGCGCCATCTCGAGCTGCACGACGCCGGGGACGAGGAAGCGGTCCTGCACCTTGTGGTCGCGCACGATCGGCATGCTCGGATCGAAGCGCTTCACGAAGCGCGTGCCGTCGAGCGACGGCTCGGCGCGATCGATGAACGGATGCAGCGCGGTCGACGCCGCCGGAAGCTGCGCCGGCATCTCGATCCAGTAACGCCGCCGCATGAACGGATGCGCCGGCACCGGCACGATGGCGCCGGGCAGCGGCAGCTCGCGCCACGCGATCGCGGCACCATCGACCCAGGCGCGCGCGATGTCGGGAAGGCCTGCCGCGACCAGGGTAGACGCAACGACCGTCTCCTCGTCGAGCATATTCGCGATGACTGGCGACGGCTGCCCGGCTGCATAGGCTTCGAGCGCGTCCGCCGCCGTTGCGGCATTCGCGGCGACCAGCGCCAGACGCGCCGCCATCGGCTCGCGGCCGATCTGCAAGGTGCGGCAGATGTCGACGAAGCTGAAGCGCGACTCCCGGAGATGGGCCGCCATCCGCCCGGCATAGGCCTCGAGCTGCGCTTCGGTGCGCGCCGAGAGGACCAGCAGCGCGGGCTCGTCCGATGTCGTCGCGGCCGCGCGCTCGGACGTGAACTCCTCGACCACGAGATGGGCGTTCGCGCCACCGGCGCCGAACGAGCTGATGCCGGCCCGCAGCGGTCCGGGCGCGGTCCATGGCTCGGTGCGCTCCTGCAGGCGGAACGGCGTCGCGGCAAAATCGATGTTGGGATTGAGTGGCCCATGGCGCCGCGTCGGGGTGAGCGTCCGGTGCTGGAGCTGCAGCACCACGCGGGTGAGCCCGGCCACGCCGGCCGCTGCCTCGAGATGGCCGATGTTGGCCTTCACCGACCCCAGCGCGCACGACTGGCGGGCCACATCGCCGCCGAACGCCGAGGCAAGCCCGGCGATCTCGATCGGGTCGCCCAGCTCGGTGCCCGTGCCGTGCGCCTCGATGTAGGACACCGTCTCGGGCGCGACGCCACCGCGACGCAGCGCGGCCGCGATCACCGCGCCCTGAGCCTTCGGGTTCGGCACGGTGTAGCCGTTGGTCTTGCCGCCGTGGTTCGCCGCCCAGCCGCGGATCACCGCATGCACGTAGTCGCCGTCGGTGAGCGCGGCGGCCAGCGGCTTCAGGATGACGGCGCCGACACCCTCGCCCGGCACGTAGCCGTCGCCGCCAGCGGCGAAGCTGTGGCAGCGGCCGTCGGTCGCCGCGAAGCGTCCCTGGCTCAGGCCGACATATTTCAGCGGATGCAGGTTGAGGTTCACCCCGCCCGCGATGGCTGCGCTGCATTCGCCCGAGGCGATCGCCTGGCAGGCGAGGTGGATCGCGGTCAGCGACGAGGAGCAGGCGCTGTCGACGGTGAGGCTCGGGCCGTGCAGGTCGAAGTGATAGGAGACGCGGTTGGCGACGGACCAGTAGGGCGACGAGCCGTCGACGGTGCCGCCGCCCGCCGCCTGGGCCTGCGCCGCGAGCAGCTGATACTCGCCGTACATGACGCCGACATAGACGCCGACGGCGCGCTCGGGATCGCGCGCCAGCGAGGCGCGCGTATGGCCGGCATTCTCCAGCGCCTCCCAGCAGGTCTCGAGAAAGAGCCGCTCGTTGGGATCGATTCGTGCCGCCTCGCCAGGCGCGATGCTGAAGAACAGCGGATCGAACTTGTCGATGCCATCCAGGAAGCCGCCCCACTTGCTGTAGGACCGGCCGGGCCTGCCGGGCACGGCGTCGAACCACGCGGCCTGGTCCCAGCGTTCGGCGGGGATCTCGGTGATCAGGTCGCGATCGGCGCGCAGGTTCTCCCAGAACGCCGCCAGCGAGTCGGCGCCGGGATAGCGTCCCGCGATGCCCACGATGGCGATGCCGTTTTCGTTCCTCCCTGCGCGCAGCGCGGGGAGGTGCCCCGCAGGGGCGGAGGGGTCATGGAGCACAACATCGGTGTTGTTGCCTATGACCCCTCCGTCGCGGATTACCGCGCCACCTCCCCGCGCTGCGCGCAGGGAGGAAAGCTCCGCACCTCGCGTGGCGGCCAGATAACCGGCGACGCTGCGCAGGGTCAGGTGCTCGAAGAACAGCGTCTTGGGCAGGCCGGGCAGCGTCTTCTCGAGCGCCACGTTCAGCTTGGTGACGAGCAGCGAATCGAGCCCGTACTGTTCCAGCGGCTTGTCCGGCAGGATGCGCTCGACCGGCATTGCCGTCGTCTCGGCCACCAGCCTGCGCAGGAAGTCGAGGGCCGCGTCGTCGGCCGGCGCCGCGTCGTCGAGCGCCGGGACAGCGGGCGTTGCCACGCGCGGCGGCTCGCCATCTATCAGCCGGCTGATCGCGGCACCGTCGCCCGGCAGCACGAGCACGGAGCCCTCGCCGCTCGCGAGCAGGGCGTCGAAGGCCGCGAGCCCCTCTTCCGTGCCGAGCGTGCGGATGCCGGTCGCGGCGGCACGGCGGTCGAGCTCGGCCGTGTCGACCGACAGGCCGCCGTCCTGCCAGAACGGCCAGCCGATCGCGAGCGACCGCCCCGGGCCGCGGCGCGCCGCCATGAAGGCATCGAGGAAGCGGTTGGCCGCGCTGTAGTCGGTCTGCCCGGCATTGCCGAACGTGCCGGCGAGCGACGAGAAGCAGACGAAGAGCTCGAGCGGATCGTTCGCCGTGGCGCGGTCGAGCGCCAGGGTGCCGGCGAGCTTCGGCGCGAGCACGGCGGCGAGATCGTCCGCCGTCTTGTGCAGCAGGAACTTGTCACGCGTGGCACCGGCGGAATGCACCACCGCATGCAGGGCGCCGAAGCGCGCGCGGGCTTCCGCCGCCGCCGCCGCGGCCTGCGCTTCGTCGGCGATGTCCGCCGCGTGGTAGTGGGCGTCGCCGCCGGCCGCGCGGATCTCGGCGGCGACGCGCTCGGCGGGTTCGGAGGAAGCGCCGGCGCCATGGACGTCGCCCCCGAAGTCGTTGACGACCACGCGCGCGCCGCGGGCGGCGAGGCCGAGCGCGTGGCTGCGGCCGAGGCCGGCGCCGGCGCCGGTGACGATGGCCACGCGGCCGTCGAAGCGGATGCTCATCTGAGAGGTCCTTGGCTGGGAGTTTCAGGTATCGGGGTGGGCGAGGGCGGCGAGGTCCTGCAGGCCGCGGACGTGTCCGATCCGGGCATCGCCGGCGGCGTCGATGCGCAGCGCCGTCGCTTCGCCAACCCGGTAGCGCGGCCACTGTGCGGCGGAAGCCGGGTCGGCGCTTGTCAGCAGACCGAGGATGCGGCGCCTGAGGCCGCCCAGGAAGGCCTCGTCCCCAGCAGCGCGCACGAGGCCCAGTTCGTCGTGCAGCGGGTCGGTCGTGCCCAGGATGTCGTAGAGCGCCGCGCCGTGCGCCGCGCCCCGCAGTCTCGCCCGGCCGGCCGTCGGCACGAAGCCGTAGTCCAGCACCCGCACGTCCAGCCCCGCTGCGC
>JAHCJZ010000023.1 GCA_026126025.1 Bauldia sp.
CGTGTTGAGCCAGTCGAACGTCCGGCGCGTCAAGGCCGGCGTCTCGATCGAGGAGCTGGCGGCCTCGATCGCCCGCCGCGGCCTCCTCCAGAGCCTCAACGTCCGCCCTGTCCTCAACGCCGAGGGCCAAGAGACCGGCATGTTCGAGGTTCCGGCTGGCGGCCGTCGTTACCGAGCATTGGAACTGCTGGTGAAGCACAAGCGCCTGGGCAAGACCGCTCCGGTGCCCTGCGTGGTGCGCGATCCATCGACCGCTATCCTCGCCGAAGAGGATTCGCTCGCCGAGAATATCGAGCGGGCGCCGCTGCATCCCCTCGACCAGTTCCGTGCGTTTCAGGACATGCGCCTGAAGGGCCAGTCCGAGGAGGACATCGCGGCGGCCTTCTTCATCCCCGTCAACGTCGTGAAGCAGCGCCTGCGTCTGGCCGCCGTCGCGCAGTCGCTCCTCGATGTCTATGCCGAGGACGGCATGACGCTGGAGCAGCTCATGGCCTTCACCGTCTCGGCCGACGAGGCCCGTCAGGTGCAGGTCTGGGAGTCGATCCGCAACTCCTGGTCCAAGGAGCCCTACCAGATCCGCCGCATGCTGACTGAAAGCAGCGTGCGGGCGTCCGACAAGCGGGCGATCTTCGTCGGGCTCGACGCCTATGAGGCCGCTGGCGGCAGCATCATGCGCGATCTGTTCCAGGCCGACGACGGCGGGTGGCTGCAGGACCCGACGCTGCTCGATCGCCTGGTTTCCGAGAAGCTGAAGATCATCGCCGACGATATCGCCGGCGAAGGCTGGAAATGGATCGAGGTCGATGTCAGCCATCCCTACGATGTCGCGCGCGGACTGCGCGAAATCGCCGGCACGCCGGTTGATCCGACCGACGAAGAGCGCGCGACGATCGAAGCCCTCAACGCCGAATACGCCAGGCTGGAAGCCGAGCATGAAGGCGCTGACGAACTGCCCGACGATGTGGACGAGCGGCTTGGCGAGATCGAGACGGCGCTGAACGCCTTCGACCAGCGGCCCGCCATCTATGATCCGGCCGACATCGCCCGGGCCGGCGTGTTCATCAGCATCGAGGCCGATGGCTCGCTCTCGATCGATCGCGGCTATGTGCGCCCGGAGGACGAAGCGCCCGTGACCATCGAAACCGATGGCGGTGACGCCAGCCAGGGCGCCGCGGGCTCCGATCCGGTGGCACCGTCGGTGCAGCGGGCCGTCATCACCATCGGCGGCCAGTCGGCCGAGACCGAGGATGACGAGGAGGAGACGATCAAGCCCTTGCCCGAACGGCTCGTGATGGAGCTGACCGCGCATCGCACGCTGGCACTGCGCGACGCGCTGGCGAACAATCCCCATGTCGCACTGACGGCATTGCTGCACAAGCTCGTCACCGACACCTTTCAGCGCAGCGCGACCACCGGCGGATGCCTGGAAGCCGGCATCCGGCACGTCTTCTTCCCCGTCCAGGCCGCCGATCTGAAGGACAGCGCGTCCGCCAAAGCCATCACCGAGCGGCAGGACGCGTGGAAGACTGACATTCCGCAGGAGGATCAGGCCCTGTGGGACTGGCTCGACACGCTTGACGAGGCCAGCCGTCTGGCTCTGCTCGCCCATTGCGTCAGCTATGGCGTCAACGCGCTCTTCGAGAAGGTCGACCGCTATGGTGGCGCCGGCGTCTCGCAGCACAGCCTCGAACGCCGCCTCGGCCAGGCCGACCGGCTGGCCCGCGCCGTCGGGCTGGACATGGTGCAAGTCGGCTGGACGCCCACCGTCGATAACTATCTCGGCCGTGTGACCAAGCCGCGCATTCTCGAAGCCGTGCGCGAGGGAGCCGGTGAGCGTGCCGCGCAGCTCATCGACCATCTGAAGAAAGGCGAGATGGCGAAGGAAGCCGAACGGCTGCTGACCGACAGCGGCTGGCTGCCCGAGCCATTGCGCCTCGCTGAGATCGAACCGGCCGCCGACACCGCGACCGAGGGCGACGGCGAGCCCGAGGCGCTTCCGGAGTTCCTCGCCGGCGATGACGAGGCATCGGCCGACAGCGACGACGACCCGGCGCACCTGGTCGCAGCCGAATGATCCGCGCGGCGGGGCGGCGGCGATCGCTGCCACTTCGCACGTGTCGATGAGTTAGAGCCCGGCCCCCTGCGCCACAGGGATCAGCCGGGCTCTTTCTTTTCGGAGCTGGCCATGAGATCGGCGGACGTTGGCTCCCTTATCCGACGGACAGTACGGTCGGTATCTACCAGACGGCCACTTCCCACTGGCCGTTGACGCGCGCGAAGCCGATCGGGCGGTTTTGGGGCGCTGCGTTGGGCCGCGTCGGATCCATCGTGAGTTGCGTCAGGCAGGTGACGCCGGGCCCGACGCCGCCCGGCGAGCAATCGCCGAGCTTCAGCGTCGCATTGGCGAGCGACGTCCCCGTGAAGAGCTTGTGACGCCGGACGGCTTCCGTCGCCTCCTGCTCGGTCGGCTGGGCGCCGCCCGCGACTGCCGCGACTGAGGTTGTGGGAGCGAGCACCGGTCGCAGGCCGAACCCCGCGCCAAATCCCACCGACAGCGCGACCACAACAACAATCCCGACTGCGCTTCCTCTCATCCTTCGCCTCCTTCCAACCGCGTTTCACAAAAAGGCGCGGTCAGGCCTGGGACCGAAGGGGATACGCGCCTTGAGATTGTCGGCGAAGTGTAGCCGCGGCGCCCGACAACCGAAACCCATCAACATGAACGGTCGCGCCGCGACGAGTGGTTTGTGCGGCGACGTTACGCGTTAAGCCCTTGGAGTCAAAGGGAGAGGTCGGCCGCGACGGGTTTGAGCCGGAGCGGTCGAGAGAGAGCGCCGGTCGGCTCGTTCCGTTCCCGCTCTCCCGAGGTTCCCCCTATGAATAATCTTTCCGTCACGGCCGCCCTCGCGGCCTCGCCGCTTCCGCTAAGCACCATCGACACCGGTCCGGCTCTCACCGCGGCCGCGGTTAATCTTCTCCCCCATCTCGAACGTGGTCAGCGCATCGGTGCCGCGATGCTGCGCGCGGCCATGGAGGAGGCCTTCGGTGCCTCCGATGCGTCAGGCGCCTGGGATTGGAAAACCGCCTATGACGCCGGCGAGGCGGCGACGGTGCTGTTTCTCCGCAAATTCGGAAAGGCGCTTTTCCGCAAAGCCGGCTCTCCGGCGGCCGCGCTGCCGATGCTGACGAAGATCGCCAGCCTTCTCCCCACCCACACCCGGCGCTCCGAGGAGAGCGAGGCGTTTCAGCAGTTCTCGACGCCGATTCTCCTCGGCCTCGCAGCCGCGACCGCGGCATCGATCACACCGGCCGACCGCGTGCTGGAACCTTCGGCCGGCACCGGCCTGCTCGCCATTCTCGCCGAACTCGCCGGCGGATCGCTAGCCTTGAACGAACTGGCCGAGACCCGCGCCGGTCTTCTCACCTACCTCTTTCCGTCCGTTCCCGTCACCCGCTTCGACGCCGCGCAGATCGACGATCATCTCGAGGCAGGCATCGTGCCGAGCATTGTGCTGATGAACCCGCCATTCTCGGTGATGGCGAACGTCTCCGGCCGCATGGCCGACGCTGCGTATCGCCATGTCGCCTCGGCCCTGGCGCGCTTGGCCGACGGCGGACGCCTCGTGGCGATCACCGGAGCGAGCTTCGCGCCCGATACCCCGGTATGGCGCGACACCTTCATGCGCCTTCAGCAGCGCGGGCGTGTCGTGTTCACCGCCGCGATCAGCGGCGCGGTCTATGCCAAGCACGGCACCACCATCGACACTCGATTGACCGTCATCGACAAGCTGCCGGCCGACGATCCGGCTGCGTTCCCGGCCTCGCCGGGTATCGCGCCCGACGTCGCCACGCTGCTCCGCTGGATCGGCGAGCATCTGCCCGCCCGGCTTCCGCTGGCGGCACCCCCCGTTGTGCCGGTCCGCTCGGCCGCTGTGCCACGGACGGGTCGAGGCTTTCCCTCGCGGGCTGCATGTTCCGTCCCCACCCCCGCGATCGGCGAGCCGGAAGGCATTGAGCTCGCCTACGAGACCGTCGATTGGATGCCCGCCGAGGGCGCGCGCCTGACCGATGCGATTTATGAGGAATACAGATTGCAGTCGATCCGCATTCCCGGCTCTCAGGCCCATCCGACGAAACTTGTGCAGTCCGCTGCGATGGCCTCGATCGCGCCGCCTGAGCCGTCCTATCGGCCGCGCTTGCCGGCGAAGCTCCTCACCGACGGTCTGCTCTCCGACGCCCAGCTCGAGACAGTGATTTATGCCGGCGAGGCCCACACCGACTATCTCGCCGGATCCTGGACCGTGGACGAGACCTTCGACCTCGTCTCGGCCGCGCGGGAGGATGCGCCGAACGCGGTCCGCTTCCGGCGCGGCTTCATGCTCGGCGACGGCACCGGCGCCGGCAAGGGCCGCCAGAGTGCCGGCATCATTCTCGACAATTGGATGCAAGGTCGCCGCAAGGCGGTCTGGATCTCGAAATCGGACAAGCTGATCGAGGATGCACAGCGCGATTGGTCGGCGCTTGGCATGGAGCGGCTGCTGGTCACGCCGCTTTCGCGTTTCCGCCAGGGAACGCCCATCCGGCTGGCGGAAGGCGTCCTATTCACCACCTATGCCACGCTACGCTCCGACGAGCGTGGAGAGAAGGTTTCGCGCGTCCGCCAGATCGTCGAATGGTTGGGCTCCGACTTCGACGGAGTGATCATTTTCGACGAGAGCCATGCCATGCAGAACGCCGCTGGCGGCAAAGGTGAACGCGGCGACCAGGCCGCCTCGCAGCAGGGACGCGCTGGGCTGCGCCTTCAGCATGCGCTCCCGAATGCCCGGGTCGTCTACGTCTCCGCCACCGGCGCGACCACGGTCCATAATCTGGCCTACGCGCAGCGTCTCGGCCTCTGGGGCGGCGAGGACTTTCCGTTCTCCACTCGCGTCGAGTTCGTCGAGGCGATCGAGGCCGGCGGTGTCGCGGCGATGGAGGTGCTGGCGCGCGACCTGCGGGCACTCGGCCTCTACACGGCCCGCTCGCTCTCCTATGACGGCGTCGAGTACGAGTTGGTCGAACACGCGCTGACGCCTGAGCAGACCCGCATCTATGACGCCTATGCCGGGGCGTTCTCCATCATCCACAACAACCTGTCGGCGGCGATGGAGGCAGCCAACATCACGGGCGACAAGGGCACGCTCAATGCGCAGGCCAAATCCGCCGCTCGATCGGCCTTCGAATCCGCCAAGCAGCGCTTCTTCGGTCATCTCCTGACCAGCATGAAGACGCCGACGCTGATCCGCTCCATCGAGCGCGACCTGGCGACGGGCCATGCAGCCGTCATCCAGATCGTTTCGACGGGCGAAGCGCTGATGGAGCGCCGCCTGGCTGAGATCCCGACCGACGAGTGGAATGATGTCCGCGTCGACATCACGCCGCGGGAATATGTGCTCGACTACCTGGCCCATTCCTTCCCGGTGCAGCTCTACGAGCCCTTCACCGATTCCGAGGGCAATCTGTCGTCACGCCCGGTCTATCGCGACGGTCAGCCGGTCGAGAGCCGCGAAGCCGTCGCTCGTCGCGATCGGTTGATCGAGCACCTGGCCGCGTTGCCGCCAGTTCCAGGCGCGCTCGACCAGATCGTTCAGCGTTTCGGCACGGACATCGTCGCCGAGGTCACCGGCCGCTCGCGCCGTATCGTCCGCAAGGGCGATCGGCTCGTCGTTGAGAGCCGCGCCGGATCGGCCAATCTCGCCGAGACCGCCGCCTTCATGGACGACGTGAAGCGGATCCTCGTCTTCTCCGACGCGGGCGGCACAGGTCGCAGCTACCACGCCGAGCTGTCCGCCCGAAATCGGCGGCTGCGCGTCCACTATCTGTTGGAGCCGGGTTGGAAGGCCGACGCCGCCATCCAGGGCCTCGGCCGGACCAATCGCACCAACCAGGCGCAGCCGCCGCTCTTTCGCCCCATCGCGACCGACGTGAAGGCCGAGAAGCGCTTCCTCTCCACCATCGCACGGCGTCTCGACACTTTGGGCGCCATCACGCGCGGCCAACGCCAGACCGGCGGCCAGGGCCTGTTTCGCCCCGAGGACAATTTGGAGAGCCACTATGCACGCGATGCGCTGCGTCAGCTCTACCTGTTGCTGGTGCGCGGCAAGGTCGAAGGCTGCTCGCTCCAGATATTCGAGGACGCGACCGGGCTTTCGCTGATGGATTCGAACGGCATCAAGGACGAGCTGCCGCCGATCACGACGTTCCTCAACCGCCTGCTCGCCCTGACGATCGAACTCCAAGGCATCCTCTTCACGGCGTTCGAGCAGCTCCTCAACGCCAAGATCGAGGGCGCCGTCGCCAGTGGCACCTACGACGTCGGATTGGAAACGCTGAGGGCGGAGAGCTTCGCCGTCACCGACCGAAACACGATCCACGTTCATCCGGGTACGGGTGCGGAAACCCGCCTGCTGACGATCACGCAGCGGATGCGCAACCGGCCGGTCACGCTCGACGAGGCGATTGACCTGCTGTCGGATCGCCGAGCGATGTTGCTGGTCAACGACCGCTCCGGCCGCGCCGCCGTTCAGGTGCCGGCATCTTCGCTGATGCTGGACGACGGCGAGATCGAGCGCCGCGTCCGGCTGATCCGGCCGATGGAGCAGCATCACGCCTCGCTGGCCATGATGGCGGAAAGCCACTGGGTCGAAGTCGACCGCGCCGCCTTTGCGTCCGCATGGACGACCGAGGTCGCCGATGTCCCGACTTTCTCCGAGAGCACCATCCATGTCGTCTCGGGCCTGTTGCTGCCGATCTGGAAGCGCCTGCCAAACGAGTCGACGCGGGTCTACCGGCTCCAGACCGACGATGGCGAGCGCATCATCGGCCGCAAGGTTTCGCCCGCGTGGGTCGCAGCCGCGCTGGCAACTGGGACCGGCACGCTGGCGCCGGATGACGCGCTCGCGGCCCTGATCGACGGCAAAACCATCCTCGAGCTCGCCGAGGGCCTTCAACTGCGCCGCGTCCGCATCATGGGCGCCAACCGCATCGAGCTCTCCGGCTTCACGGACACGATGCGCGAGCGCCTCAGCGCTTACGGCCTCTTCCATGAGATCATCTCCTGGAAGCTACGCATGTTCGTGCCGACGGATGCGAGCGGTTCGGCCGTGCTTTCGAAGGTCATGGAGCGCTATCCGATCCAGCGCATCGCCGAGCGGGACGCTGCGTAACATGGCCCGTCATGACGCATCCGAACTGGCGCAGCGTCTCGGCCGACAGGCCGAGGCCGTGTGTCGGCACTATCTCTCGGCGGGACATCGCGAGGGTCGCTACTGGCTGGTCGGCGACGTCCGCAACACGCCCGGCCGCTCGATGTTCGTCCGCCTGAGGGGCGCTGATTCCGGCAAGGGTGCGGCGGGCAAATGGACCGACGCCGCCACGGGCGAACATGGCGATCTCCTCGACGTCATCCGCGAGAGCTGCGGGCTGATTGATTTCAAGGACGTCGCCGATGAGGCCCGGACCTTCCTCAGCCTGCCGCATCCCGAGCCCGAGCCGGATCGCCAACGGCCGGCACCGGCACCCACCGGATCGTCGGAAGCCGCGCGACGGCTTTTCGCGATGTCCGAGCCGATTACGGGCACAGTCGTAGAGTCGTATCTACGGAAACGCGGCATCACGGCTTTGCACGGAACCGGATCGCTCCGCTTCCATCCGCGCTGCTACTACCGGCCGGACGAGCATTCGCCGACCGAGACGTGGCCAGCGATGATCGCGTCGGTCACCAACCTGGACGGCCGGATCACGGGCGCACATCGCACCTGGCTCAGTTCCGAGGGCAACGACAAGGCGGCAATCGAAACGCCGCGACGCGCGATGGGCGATCTCCTCGGTCATGCGGTCCGGTTCGGCATAGCGCACGATTGTTTAGCGGCCGGCGAAGGCATCGAGACAATCTTGTCGCTCCGCATGGCCATGCCGGATTTGGCCGTGATCGCCGCGCTCTCGGCCGCACACCTTGCAGCCATCCTGTTCCCGGCGACCCTTCGCAGGCTCTACATCGCCCGCGACGACGATCCGGCCGGTGACGGCGCACGCGATAGCCTAGTCGAGCGGGCGCAGGCGGCCGGTATCGAAACGATCGTGCTGTCGCCGGTGCTCGGAGACTTCAACGAGGATCTCCGCACGCTCGGCATTGGCAAGCTCCGCGCAGCGATCCGCCAGCAGATCGCCCCGGAGGACGCCACCCGTTTTCTCGCCGTGGCAGCATAGCCGTAACGGGCAAGCGCTGGGCAGCGGCAGCCGTCGCATTATCGCACGAGGCTGCATCCCATTGCGCCGGAGAGGACCACGACCCGGCCTTCGAGAGGGCGATCGGCCGTCAAACGGACCGGACCGGCAATGGCTGCGCCCGGCTATTTTCCGGCGCGGCCTGCGGCCTCTTTCCATCGCGAAGCAAAATAGCCGGCCTTCGCCATCCTCCGCTGCCGCTTCGGCCCTGCGCTTGCGCTCCGGGTGCTGGTCCGGACCGCCCGACGGCTTTCGTCGCCAGAAGGCCGCGAGGGTCGCGGTCAAACCGACGAAGGAGCATCCCATGGCGAACGAGTACGACGACGGCTTCGAGCCTCACCACGACTCATCCCCCACCGACCACGTCCTTATCGAACTCCAGCTTTACGGATACCGCCCGTTCCAGGACGAACCCGATCCCAGGCCGCTCCCAGAGGGGAACATCGTTGCCGGGGCCATCGCCGACATCTTCGACGCCTTGATCGCCACCCTCGGCAACACCCGCCTTGAGCCCGACCTCGACGATCTCCTCTGGTCGACCGTCAACGTCTTCCACCGCGCCGCCGAGCGGATCGCCCGCGATCTCGACGACAACGAGCAGGCACAGCGCCGCAGCCAGCGCGAACAGGACGGCACCGAGGTCAAATCCGTCGAACTCGAGCGCCTCATCGCGGAAGGCAGGACGCTGGTCGAGCGGCAGGATGCGTTCGAGCTGATGCGCGACCAGGCCGGCGAGCACTACGAGCGTCATGCCGGCAAGCCCTGGCTCCCGCGCAACGGGTCGAAGGTCAACCACCGCAATCTCACCTCGGCGATGATCGACAGCCGCGATTTCCTCGCCGCCCGCAGGCGCGCGGAGCAGGAAATGCTCCTGCCTCCCGGTCCAAAGATCGCCTTCACCGGCGGCCTCGAATTCAACGACCACCGACTGATCTGGACTAAGCTCGACCAGGTCCACGCCAAGCACCCGGACATGGTGCTGATGCACGGCAAGTCGCCGAAGGGCGCCGAGAAGATCGCCTCCCGCTGGGCCGACCACCGGCGCGTGCCGCAGATCGGTTTCGCGCCCGACTGGACGAAGCACGGCCGCGCCGCGCCCTTCAAGCGCAACGATCAAATGCTCGAGGTGCTGCCGATCGGCGTCGTGGTATTCCCAGGCACCGGCATTCAGGACAACCTCGCCGACAAGGCGAAGAAGCTTGGCATTCCGGTCTGGAAATTCGGTGGCGCATGAGCGCCACCTTTCCGGTGCAATGTGCCTACCGGCTCATCCGTAAGGCCGACAAGTGAACATGCTAGCTGAGGTAGATTATGCGAAGGGCGGGGCGTTCAGCCGTCCCTGACCGAGGACAATGACTGTGCAATGGTTCTGCGCGCGCGTGATGCCGTTATAAAGCAACCTACGCAAATGCTCCGCGCTGCCTGTGACAGTGTGTGGCCAGAGCACGATAACATTTGGAAACTCCCGGTTCTTGGCGCGCTGGATCGTCATGGCGAGATGGCTGCGCTGTTGCCGGAAACCCAGACGCGAGCGAGTACGCACGGCCTCCCGCACAAGCTCTTTGACTTGCGCTTCGGTGAAAGAAGCTTGCCCGTGCGCGCGGCGCAAACGGTCCATGCGGCTGATGGCCTGCGCGATGGGCGCGTGTCCGGTCAAGGGCGTTAGAAGCGCGCGGAGGTCGGCGCAGGACGCCGTTTCCGGCAGGACGATATCGGCCAGCAAGGCGTCGGCTTCCTCGTTGTCGTGTCGGTCCCATGTGTGCGGATACGGCCCGAAGGTCGCGCCGTTCTTGCG
This sequence comes from Bauldia sp., assembly GCA_026126025.1. GTDB lineage: Bacteria > Pseudomonadota > Alphaproteobacteria > Rhizobiales > Kaistiaceae > JADLGL01. The sequence goes on from JAHCJZ010000023.1 coordinate 10,061, forward strand.
CGTATGCTGCTTGGTTTGAAGGGTGTTGAGCGCGGCGCGGATAATGGCGTTGCTGGCGTCCGGCGTGAGAATAACGACCGGGCCTTGCCGCTGCGCGATGTCGTTGGCGATAGCCCACGTCAGAAGCGCGTGGTTGGCATTCGTGGCGGGCGCATCCAGAAGACGGAAGCCTACGCCGTTCCATGTCGTCCGGTTGTTGAACGTGCTGCCTGTCAGAACAGTTTTCACGTCCCGTCCTTCGCGCACGGCCAGCGCGGTGGCGAGAAGGCCCTGCTGTGTCGTGCGCCGCACCAGTGTAAGGCGGTGCGTCTGGCCCGCGCCTTCAAGCCAGCCCATGAGGGGCGCGGTGTCGCGCCCGTTGTGAAGGCACTGGAAAGCGTCCGCCGCCGCGACGATCCGGCAAGACGGCGAAAGCCCCTGAAGAACGCGCATCCGGTGTTCGTCGAGGTCTTGCGCCTCATCGACCAAGATCAGCGGAAAACTCCGCGCCACCCATTTCTGAACAGCTTCGTTTTCCAGAAGGCCAGCCGCCAGAGCGCACGGCCCGTCAAATTCGCTCAGCGCGTCGGCCTGTTGCTGCATCGCTGGCGTAATCAGGCTCCTGCGCCGCGCGGCCAGCGTCCGGGCGAACACATCGAAGGTCTGACAATCGAAGCGCCGGCGGAAGGCCGGGTTCTCGCCAAGGCGCGCATCCAGACGGCGGCGCGCGCCGTTCATGAAGGTGAGCGCCAAGAGCTTGTGGCCGTCGCCCAAAACGCCGTCCTGAACGATCTCCCCTGCGCGGCCCACGAGATTGTGAGTCTTGCCCGTGCCCGCCGCGCCTTCGAAGAAATCGAACGTCATGCAGGCACAAACCGGAAGACGTGCATGTCGGCGGTCGAGTCCGCTGCCATGCGCGTGAAAAGCGGGGTGTTGGCGTTCGCAGGATCGCGCAGCACGGCGCACAAGGCGTTGAGCAACTGTGCGGCGCGCGTCCGGCAGGCCGCACTGGCCATGAGGGTGACCGCGGCGCTCTCATGGGTCGGCGCGTAGGATTTCTGCGTGAGCAAATGCGCGGTGAGCGCCGGGCGGTCGGCAAATGCTGTCCCCAGGGCAGTTCCAAGCGCGGCCAGCATCGCGGTTTCGTCCGCGCCCGCGATCCATGAAACCACATGCTCCATCGCCCAGCCCTGCGGCCAGAACACGACAGAGCGCGGCGGCGGATTGCTGGCCTTCACCGCATCGAAATAGCCGCGCCCATCATTGTCCCCGTCCACGAGGATGCAGGGCCGCGCGTGAACGGCGCTAACCAGCGCGAACGTGTCGGCAATCTTCGCGTCGATGGTCGGCACGACTCCAACGAACGTGGAAAGAAGCGCCGAGCCGTCTCCGGCATCCTGCCAGCCCTGATGCAGTTCGAGGGCGGTTTGCAGCGCCTCAAGCCATGCCACGTCCGAAACCCCTTCGGGGATCAGGACGCATTCATGCATGAGCGCAGCCACGAGTTTTTGCCGCCACGCAAAGAGAAGATGCTGCTGGTGGTTGGTCGGCTGCGCGGGCACCGGGTCCATGAGCGGCTTGGCGCTCAGGACACCCGCGCGCGTTTCGATAAAGAGCGTGTCGGGCGCAGGAAACATCGCGGCCACGATGGGCGAATGCGTCGTGACAACCGTCTGGTCGCACAGCGCATTGAGGCGGTTGACCAGCCGCTTTTGCTGCGAGGGCTGGATATGCAGTTCTGGTTCCTCGACGGCCAGCACAAAGGACTGGCCCGTTTCCGCGCGCGCCTTCCCGAACTGCATGAGCAATAGAAGGCTTTGCAAAGAGACAAGGCCCGTGCCCTGCCGCAGCGAGGGAAGGGTCGGCCCCGTGCCTTGCACGAAGTGCGGCACGACGCTTTCGAGAACGGAATCGCTGTCGGTTGCGGTCAGGCGCAGCTGAAGTCTGGGCGTGCTGGCCATGAGCGCGCGCAGCTCGTCATTGGCCGCGCTCACGATCTCGGAAAGTCCCGGCTGGTCTTCGAGCCGCGCACCCTCCGGTGGGGCCCAGAGCCGCGCCCGCTCGGCGCGCACGGCCTGCGCGGGCATGTCCCCGCGCGTTGCCACCACGCGACGGAACAGCTCCGAGGAAAAGGAAATCCAGCGGTCCCATGTGCGTGAGGCCGGGACCAGAAAGAATCCCAACTCCTGTAGCGCCTTGATATGGATAGTGCGTAGATGCGCATCCTCGGCGAACGGATCGCCCAGCGTGCCTTCGTCGTCCACGAAGAAGCGGATCGTTTCTGCCTCCAGCTCGTCCAGATCGAACCGCGCGGCAAAGCCAATCTGCACGGCCAGGTCCGTATGCTGCGCGTCTGGCGCGGCGCTCAGGGTCTTGGCGCTCGGAGCGAACCACTTCTCAACACCGCGCTCAGCGCTGAACCACGAGGGATGGTGATGCGGGTCGTTGGGCGTGAAGCCCGTGACGGTCGCGATGCACAGGATGCGCGCGGTTTCATCTGGAGCGCTACCGTGAAAATCATGCTCGGTCAGGCGGCGCACCAGCCGGTCGCGCCCGAAAAGCAGCGCCAGCGCCTCGATCACAGTGGTCTTGCCGCTGTTGTTCGGCCCCACAAGAACAGCGTGGTGGCCCAGCGCAATGTCCGCCGAACGCACGCCTCGAAAGCCGGAGATTTTCAGGCGGACGACTTGCATCCCAGCACTTCCGACATTCAGATCCCCTTCTTGCGCTATCGCGCCCTCTTCTTCCGAACTATGCAGGCAAGCTACAGCAGACGCTTGCCGGCGATTCTTCGCTCAGGAACTGTAAAATTACGAGTAGAATTTCTGAATATCGACCTGCTGAATTAGTGGCGATGTTTAACCAGTTCGCTTCTTTCTGATAGGTCAAACACCCTGCCTGAAGCCTGCTGCGCGGCAGAGGTGGTGGTCGCCGTGACGGCTCGTCCTAATCGCGTTTAGGTTTCGATGTTCCGGCCTCCGCTTCTGCGACGCACCACCCCCCGCTTCCTTGCGCTGATCCTTGGTCCGGCCGAGGGCCTGGCGCCATCAACCCGTAAAGGGTCCGCTACGCGAGCGTGCGGCCTTGAGGCTTCGCCCCTGCGGTGATTGCGGCCCTTGGCCGGACACATCGGGCGCCTGTCGCGGGGGATGGTCCCCCGCCTCCACAACAGGAGCCGGATCGATGTCCCTCAACGATGCCCACGCCTTCGCCTTCAGCCTCGCCACCACGCTCATGGTCGCGATCGTGATCTTCAAAGCCGGCGACGGCACGGTGAGCGTCATGCCTGCCTCCGAATACGACGGAGATGCCTTGGCGATCATCCGCGAAGTCGATCCATTCGCCCCTTGAGGGCGACGGTCCGCTCGGCCGAGCGGAAATCCGGACGGATTTCCGCTGCCGTCATCACTCAACTTCGGCTATACTGATACCTGCGCCGTGGTGGTGGTGGAAGGCGCGACCGTAGACCTTCATCTTACGGAGCACACCACCATGGTACTCGGCATTCTCTTGAGCATCACAGCCATCGGCGTCGTCTGCTGGCTGCTCTTCACCCTCGCTATCTACGCGCTGCCCTTCTTCGCAGGCATCACCGTCGGCACGTGGGCCTATGGCACTGGCGCGGGCTGGCCCGGCAGCATCGTCGTCGGACTTCTCGCTGCCGGGCTGATGCTCGGCATCGGCCAGTTTCTCTTCGCCTTCGTCCGTCCGGTCTGGCTCCGGCTGACCATCGGACTTGTCTTCGCAGCACCGGCGGCCGTCGCCGGTTATCATGCCGTTCACGGTATCGCGAAGCACGCCATGCCTTCGGAGACTTGGCAGGTCATTTTCTCCGTGATCGGCGCCATCGCCATCGGCGCGACGGCCTGGATTCGGATCGCGGGCGCCGAGCCCGCCCCGATCCGGGCAGAACCTCGCTCGGGGCTGACATCCTCGCAACGTCGCGGCGGACCAGAGGCATATCGAAGCCGTCCTCAGCATCGTGGAACAGGCAGGGATCGGGCGGCGATGGGCCGTTAGATTCGGGCTGGGAGGGCGGCAGCCGGTTGAGCAAGCTTGACCAGCGGGCGTCGATGGCTCGGCACATTGATGGTGCGGGAGCTTAGCGTTCTGACCGAAAGCGTGGCGTGGGAACCGGTGCAGGCGCTGCGTCGAGACCGGGAGACAAGGACCGCCGGTGATAGTGCCGCGTATTCACCGGCACCGAGGGGGTCGCCACCGTCTCCATTGATCGGCTCTGCCCGGTCGAGCGCTCCAAGACGGCCTCTTCGATGGGTGTATCTGGCCGAAGGGCGGCTTCGCCTCGATCGCCTATGGCGCAACAGCGCCGTCAAAACTTTCTTCCCCTGCCGGCTACGCCGTCATTCCTCGCGGGACAAGAAAGTCCCTCCTCTGCTGTCTGAAGCCCTGCGGGTGCGCCGTCGATCGCCTCCGGCCGGTCGATCACCATCGAGGCCGCAATGGTGCGGGCTCGAAGGACAGATCAAGGAGACTTCCCATGGCGACCATCGGCACCTTCAAGAAGACCGGCTCGAACGAGTTCACCGGCGAAATCGTCACCCTCAGCGTCCAGACCAAGAACGTCCGCATCGTCCCCGACGCCCGCTCCACCGGCGAGAACGCTCCCAGCCACCGCGTCTTCGTCGGCCGAGCCGAGATCGGCGCCGCCTGGTCCAAGCGCTCCAACGAGGGCCGCGACTATCTCGGCCTGAAGCTGGACGACCCGAGCTTCAACGCTCCGATCTATGCCAACCTTTTCGACGACGAGGATGGCGACGGTTACAGCCTCATCTGGTCCCGGCCCAACCGCCGCAATGGCGACTGAGCCACCACCGATGCCCCGTCCGGATCACCGGGCGGGGCATCACGCCTGTGGGAATCCGATCCTGCAGGGCGGCCGAAAGCTCCCGATCATCCCGGAAAAATGACTCCGGGCCTTTTCTCATGTACGAATCACTAGTTTACTAGGTGGCAGTATATTAGGGGAAACGGCGACCTCTCCGCATGAGATTGCGGGAGCTTGTCGCCAGAAATTTGCGTCGACTGAGACACGCCAAGGGCTTGTCGCAGGAGGAACTTGCCGATCGTGCCGAGATCAATCGCAACTATGTCGGCATGCTTGAGCGGGAACAGCACGCCGCGACGATCGATATGCTGGAAAAGCTGGCGATCGTGCTTGAAATCGATCCGGTCGCGTTTTTTGAACGGGCTGAGCGGCAGGACGCCGACGAAGATTGACGGTGCAGCGCGCAGTGATGTCTGCGCTGCATCACGCGATGTCTACTCGTGCAGCTTACGACAATTCAAAACTTCGATAAAATCGACCCGGAATCGAATGGCTGTCGCCGTTGATGTGTCGGGGGACCCATCATGACCGCGCCGGATTTTCTTGACGAACCGCCCGGAGGCGCGTCGCTGACCGACTACGACATCAAACATTTGAAGCTCTACGTTCGCCTGCTCGACGCCGATGCCGAGGGCGCGGACTGGCGCGAGGCGGTTACCATTTTGTTCGGCATTGACCCCCGTGATGATCCCGAGCGCGCTCAGCACATCCATGAATGCCATCTCCTGCGCGCCCGATGGATGACCGAACACGGCTACCGCGACCTGCTTCGGCGCGGCCATCACTGAACGGGTCCGCGATGCGCCGCAGCGATCACGCGGCGCTTTTTCCGGGTCTTCCCTGATCCAGCTCAACCGGGAATCGTATCCGGCCCGGAGACATGAACCATGTGAGCCAGGAGGTAATCGATGGCGCCGGACCCATCGCAGTGGCGAGCTTCGACCAGTTACGACTATTTCGACGATCTCGGCATTTCCGACCTGGCGTGGGAATGCTTACGCCGCAATGTCGATTACCAGCGCGACTATGCAAAAGCGTTAAAAGAGATGGATGACCCTAAGCAGGCGGCCACGTCGTTCCGCCTGCGCTGGGGGTTGCAATTTCCCTGCCCACCCAAGCCACAGCGCCATCGAGGAGCCGGTTCACTGGACGACGGAGGCCGACCTTGGAAAGGTTCTGCTGATCGCGTCGCCATCCCTTGGCTCGGCCGGCGCACCACTGCCCGCGCTTGATCCGAGCGCAACGCTCCGCAGCGCGCACGAACTCCACGCAATCCACGGCGACGGCGCCGACGCAGTCCATGTCGTGCTGCTCGGCGGCATCGAACCCAACCAGCCGCTGGCCGCGGTCGTCCCGCTGGACACTGATGCACCAGATCGGATCGAGGCCATCTCGCGCCTCTGGGGCGGGCTCCAAGCGCCGCCTCCGCCCGCCGATCTGCGCGTGACGCTTCAGCGCCGGCAGCGCCTCCGTCACATGCTGCGGGCCTTTGACGGCCGCGCCTGCCGTGCGACCTACCGGGAGATCGCGGAGGTGATGTTCGGCGTGTCCCGCGTCGCCTCCGACTCCTGGAAAACATCGGCGCTTCGCGATTCCACCATTCGGCTCGTGCGCGATGGCCTCGCCATGGTCGATGGCGGCTATCGTGATCTGCTGCGTCGACGCCGACGGCGCTGACGGCGCCCCATCGCAGGGGGTGCGAAATAGCCCCCTCTGTCTTCACCATCCCCCCAGACAGCAGCTCTTCGCCACCGTGGCCTTCGCCCGCCGCTGATCGCCAGCGGCCTCAACGAACGCCCCGGAGGCCCGATCATGTCCGCCAACCTCGCCGGTTTGCCGCCGCGCTTTCTACGCACCCCTGAAGCCGCTCGTTTCTTAGGTCTTTCCGGCCGCACGCTGGAAAAACACCGGACCTACGGAACCGGCCCGGCGTATCGCAAGCTCGGCGGCCGTGTCGTCTACGCTATCGACGACCTGCAGGCCTGGGCCGATCGGGGTGCAGTCACATCCACGTCGGATCCGCGCGGCGCCGTCCTTCCCGCCAAGCGTCATGAACCGACGACGCCGGTCCAAGCCGGCCGCCACGCGCGCTGAGACGTGCCGGCATGTCGTCCCGCCATCACAGTAGCGAACGCGAGCAGCTCGATCTCTTCCGAGCGCTGCCCGGCGACCTCGCGCCGCGAGATGCGCAGGACCTGATGGCCTATCCGTTCTTCTCGCTCGCCAAGTCGAAGCGCCTGGCGCCGATCGACTTCAAGGCGGGCTCGATCGTCATCCGCGTGGAAGCCGTCCCCGAGCATGGCATGGCGACCATCTGGGACGCGGACGTGCTGATCTGGGCAGCCTCCCAGATCGTCGAAGCGCGCGACGCCGGCCTACGCCCGTCGCGGCTCATGGGCACCACCCCGTATGAGATCCTGAACTTCATCGGCCGCGGCGTGTCGCTGCGCGACTACGACCGCCTCAAGGCCGCGCTCGACCGCCTACAGTCAACCACGGTCGCCACATCGATCCGCCAGCCCACCGAGCGGCGGATGCACCGTTTCTCCTGGATCAACGAGTGGAAGGAGAAAGCCGACAGCCGAGGACGGCCCCTTGGCCTCGAGCTGATCGTGCCCGACTGGTTCTACGCCGCCGTCCTCGACGACGCGCTCGTGCTGACGATCGACCGCGCCTACTTCGATCTCACGGGCGGGCTCGAACGCTGGCTCTACCGGCTCGTGCGCAAGCATGGCGGCCGCCAGGAGTTCGGCTGGAGCTTCGATTTCATCCACCTCCACGCCAAGTCCGGCTCGCTCTCGCCGCTCAAGCACTTCGCCTACGACCTACGCGACATCGTCCGCCGCCAGGCGCTGCCCGGCTACCGGCTGACGATCGAGCAGCCGGCCAGCGGCCCCGAACGCCTTTCCTTCGCTCCGACCGATCCGTCACCGTTCGGCGCGCCGCGACGCCGCCGTTCCAACACTCGCCTTGGGGATAAGCTGTGAATTGCCTCGTGCTATCAGGGACCGCGCCTATCGTGCCATCGGGGACCCGATCCTCGTGCTATCGGGGACCGGAATCGACGATTCCGCGCATCGAATCAAAAGCTTGCGGCGCCCGTAACTTCTCTAACCAGAATTCCTACGGAATTCTTCTAACGGACGCCGCGTTCTGCCCGCCTGCGGATAACCGCCAGCCAGCGGCCAGGAGCGCGTCATGATCGTCGCGCTCCTCAACCAGAAGGGTGGTGTCGGCAAGACGACGCTGGCGCTGCACCTTGCCGGCGAATGGGCAAGACGCGGTCACCGCGTCACCGTAATCGACGCCGACCCGCAAGGCTCGGCGCTCGACTGGTCGCAACAAAGGGCACGCGAGCGCCTGCCGCGCCTGTTCGGTGTCGTCGGCCTGGCGCGTGACACGCTCCACCGCGAAGCGCCCGAGCTGGCGCGCGACGCCGATCACATCGTCATCGACGGGCCGCCCCGCGTCGCCGGGCTGATGCGTTCCGCATTGCTCGCCGCCGATCTCGTGCTGATCCCGGTACAGCCATCGCCATTCGACGGCTGGGCCTCGGCCGAGATGCTGGCGCTGCTCGGTGAGGCGCGCATTTATCGTCCGCAACTCGCGGCCCGCTTCGTGTTGAACCGATGCGGCGCGCGAACCGTCATCGCCCGCGAAACGGCCGAGACGCTCGCCGATCACGACCCGCCGGTGCTGGCATCCACCATCGGCCAGCGCGTCGCCTTCGCCGATACCGCGCAGTCCGGACGCCTCGTGTCGGAGGTCGACGACGACAGTCCGGCTGCGCGCGAGATCGCCGCGCTGTGCGCCGAGGTCGGGAGGCTCGGATTATGACCGGGCCGTCTCAGAAACGCGGCTTCGCCGCCCGGCCCGGCGATGCTGAACACTGGATCAAGTCGTCAGCGACGCCGCCTGCGCGCGACCCGGACACCACCGCGTTCTCGGCGCGACTGACCATCGACGTTACCTCCGAATTGCGCGGGCGCATCAAAATCGCGGCATTCCGGCGCGGCGTCACGGTCGCCGACATGCTGCGCGACCTGCTCGCACGCGAATTTCCCCCGACCGAAGGAGACCCATCATGACCGGCACCGCGGCCTCGCGCGTGCGTAGCGGCCCGTCACCGTCCGCGCTCGCGTCCGACCATCTGACTCATGTCGAACTGACCTGGATTGAGAAGAAGATCGAATATTGGATCCGCTTCGGAGACGACGTCCACGAACAGATTCTGGATCGCCGCCGGCGTGTCCTCTCCTACCAGCCGGGCAGCATCTTCGCGTTCGTCCGCTGGGCCTCCAACGACTTCGGCACGGTCATCTCGCGCATCGACATCGTGCGCGCCGTCTCGCCGCGCCAACCCTATCAGACGCTGCCGTTCGTGCGCCCTGGCGGCGACATCCTGCTTAAGCTCGAAGGCTGGCCGAAGGTCGAACGCGTACTCCAACTCATCGACGCCATTGAAGCGCGCAACATCGATCCGGCAGCGGTCTCGCCCGATCATTGGCGGCACATCCACAACCGCCTGACGGCAGGCCACGAGCCTCGTGCCTACACATTCGAGCAGCATCTCGCATTCCTGAAGCGCCGGAGCGCCGAGCCATGACGCGCTTCGGCTACGTCATGACGACGTATTTCGCCGTGATGCTGATCGGCGGCCTGTCGTTCATCCACATTGCGCCGAAGCTGATTTGGAACGCCTCGGCCAGCACGCCGATCGGGCTCTATTCTGTCGATCGATCACCGCGGCTCGAAGTGACCGACCTGGTCGCCGTGGCCGCTCCCGAACCGCTCGCCACGTTCCTGGCCGACCGCGGCTACCTGCCGCGCGGCGTTCCACTGATGAAGCGCGTGGCGGGACTTCCGGGGCAACAAGTCTGCCGCACGGGCGCGCGCATCACCGTCGACGGCATCGCCATGGGCGAAGCGCTCGACCGGGACCGGCTCGGCCGTGACCTGCCAGTCTGGCGGGGCTGCCGGCGCATCGCGAACGGCGAGATCTTCCTCATGAACTGGTCCGTCCGCGACAGCCTCGACGGCCGCTACTTCGGTCCCATTCCCACCAGCTCGATCATCGGCCGCGCGATGCCGGTGTGGACCGACGAAGACGACAGCGGCCACTTCGAATGGCGCGCCCAAACACGTTGAGGGGCGCGCTGAACCTTTCCCTTACAGCAGCAGAAGGAACCTTCCCATGCCACAGATCGGTCAATTCACCCGCACGAAGTCCGGCTATTCCGGCCACCTCCGCACGCTCACCCTCGACATCGCGCTTTCTCTCTTTCCGGCCGAGCCTTCCGACGCCGAGAACGCGCCGGACTACCGCGTCCATCTCGGCGACGAGGATGGCCCCGAGGTCGGCGCCGGCTGGAAGCGGACCGGCGAGAAGGCCGGCGAATATGTCTCGCTGCTCCTCGACGACCCCGTCTTCGCGCAGCCGGTGCGCGCCAACCTGTTCCAGTCCGGCGAGGACAAGACAGCCTGGGGCCTCCACTGGCACCGTCCGCCGAAGCGCGGCGAGCGGGACTGAGGCCATGCGGACGCTTCACCCACCGCGCAGGCGTCTCGTGGATACCGGGCGGACGCATGCCGCCCGGAATCTCGCCATCCTTCTCCTTTCCGGTCTGCTTTTCGGCGCAGGATTGCCCGCCGCCACTCTGGCTCAGAGCGCGCCGGTCGAGCGAACCGATCCTGCCGATCCGATCGCCGCCTATGTTGCCGAGGCCTCGCGGCGCTTCGGCGTTCCGGCGGCCTGGATTCGCGCCGTCATGCGCGCCGAAAGCGCGGGCGACGTGCGCGCGATCTCCCGAGCGGGTGCGATGGGGCTCATGCAGATCATGCCCGATACCTGGGCGGCGCTGCGCAGCCGCTTGTCTCTCGGTAACGACCCCTACGACCCGCGCGACAACATCCTGGCAGGCGCGGCCTACCTGCGCGAAATGCACGACCGTTACGGCTCGCCCGGCTTCCTTGCGGCCTACAACGCCGGTCCCGGTCGCTACGACGAATATCTTGCGGACGGCCGTGCGTTACCGGCGGAAACGCGGGCCTATGTCGCGGCCCTCGCACCTCTTGTCGGCGGCGGCGAGATCGCCGGAACCGTCACTGTCGCGACCGCCGATCCGCTGGCGTGGACGCGCGCGCCGCTGTTCATCGCGCACGCCGACGGCACGACCTCTGCTGATCGGGTGCAGACCGGGAACCGTTCTGAAGGCCCTTCGGCGGCGGCTCCGCTGCGCGAGGTTTCCGCGATCACGCCGCAGTCCTCCGGCCTGTTTGTCGTGCGACCAGATGCTGGAGGTCCGCGATGACGGTACTTCGACCGCATCGCAGTCTGGCGTGCCCCGGCGCATCATGGAGGGCGCCGAGGGGGGAGCGAGGTAACACGACCGCACGATGGCAGGATAAAGGGGCGCGATGTGCGCGTCGGTTCGGTCGTGTTTTTTCAGGGGCTTACGAGGCGAATTCGCGAGGTGCGCCTGATCGGCGCAGCCTGCGGCCTCGGCATTTTCAGAAGAAAGTCAGCGCCGTTGCGCGATGTGTGGGATCGCGGCCATGAGCGGCGAGGACGATTTCCGCATCCGGCCAGGCCGCATCCGTTCGCCCAGCGCGCAGCGCGCCAGGCCCTTCATCGCGCAGGCGCTGGCGGCGGCCCAGCGCGCCGGCGGAACGATCTCCCGCAAAGGGGCGATCGGGCCGAACCACCGTTCCCGGTTTGGCCGGGGCCAGCGCGCATCGGTGCAGGCCAACCGGCTCATCACCTCCCGCTCGCGCGGCGCTGTCGTCAAGGCGCGTGTCGTCCGCCACGGCGGACGCGCCGCGCCGCTCGCGACCCACCTGAGCTATCTGCGCCGCGAGGGCGTCACCCGGGACGGAGAGAAGGCCCGGCTGTTCGGCCCCGGCACGGACGATGCCGATCGACAAGCATTCGCGGAGCGGTGCGAGGATGACCGGCATCATTTCCGGTTCATCGTCTCGCCCGACGACGCCGTGGAAATGTCCGACCTCAAGACCTTCGCCCGCGATCTCGTCGGGCAAATGGAAAAAGACCTCGGCACCAAGCTCGATTGGGTCGGCGCCGATCACTGGAACACCGAGCATCCACACGTCCACCTGATCGTGCGCGGCGTGCGCGAGGACGGCGAGAACCTCGTCATCTCGCGCGACTACATCAAGGAAGGAATGCGCGATCGGGCGCGCGATCTGATCACGCAGGAGCTCGGCCCCCGCACCGATCAGGAAATCCGCCGCACGCTCGAACGCCAGATCGCCACCGAGCGCTGGACCAACCTCGACCGGCAGCTCACGCGCGACAGCACTCGCACCGGCGTCATCGACCTCGCGCCGCATCCCGACCGCCAACCCGACGAGTTCCATGCGCTGAAGGTCGGACGACTACGCAAGCTGGAATCGCTCGGTCTCGCCAACCAGATCGGTCCTGGCCAATGGGTCATGTCCGAGAACGCTGAGGCGACGCTGCGCGAGTTGGGCGAACGCGGCGACATCATCAAGCGCATCCATCGCGGGCTGGCCGAGCGGGGCATTGAGCGTGGCGCGGCCAATTATGTGCTGGCTGGTGAGAGCCTGGACGATCCCGTCGTCGGCCGGTTGGTGGCCCGTGGTCTCGACGACGAACTGAAGGGCACGGCCTATGCCGTGGTCGATGGCGCAGACGGGCGCACCCACCACATCAAGCTGCCCGATCTCGATGCCGCCGGCGATGGCACGCCGGGCTCTATCGTCGAACTGCGCAAGTTCGACGACGCCCAGGGCCGGCGGCGCGTGGCGCTGGCGGTCCGCTCGGACCTCTCGATCGAGCGGCAGATCACGGCGACCGGCGCCACCTGGCTCGACCGTCAGGCAATTGCCCGCGAGCCGGTCGCTCTCGGTGGCGGCGGCTTCGGCGCGGAGGTGCGCGAGGCTCTGGACCGCCGCGCCGAGCATCTGATTGGGCAAGGCCTCGCCGAGCGTCAGGGGCGCGGGGTCAGCTTCAGCCGCAATCTGATCGAGACCCTGCGCCGGCGCGAACTGGACGCGCTTGGCGAAAAGCTGGCGTCGGAGAGCGGACGGCCGCTGACGAGCGCTTCGACCGGCGAATATGTCTCCGGCACCTACCGGCAGCGCTTCGCGCTCGCCTCCGGCCGGTTCGCGATGATCGACGACGGCCTCGGCTTCCAGCTCGTGCCCTGGTCCCCCTCACTCGAGAAGCAGCTCGGCCGCCATGTCTCCGGCCTCGCGCGCAGCGACGGCGGCATCGACTGGAGCTTCGGCCGCAAGCGGGGGCTCGGCCTGTGACCACCACGCTTTACGAAGAAAGGACCCCGCAATGTCCGCCACCAAGATTCTCTGGGGCCAGATCCTGGTCGTCTTCCTGATCGTGCTCACGACGACCTGGACCGCGACGCAGTGGACGGCTTGGCAGCTCGGCTTCCAACCGCAGCTCGGCCGGCCGTGGTTCGAGCTGTTCGGCTGGCCCATCTACTATCCGCCCGCCTTCTTTTGGTGGTGGTACTTCTACGATGCCTACGCGCCGCCGATCTTCGTCGAGGGCGCCTACATCGCAGCATCCGGCGGCTTCATCGCGATCGCGGTCGCGATCGGCATGTCGGTCTGGCGAGCCCGCGAGGCCAAGAACGTCGAGACCTACGGTTCCGCGCGCTGGGCACGGCCCGATGAGGTGAAATCCGCCGGGCTGCTCGGACCCGACGGCGTTGTGCTCGGCAAGCTCGATCACACCTATCTCCGCCACGACGGACCCGAGCATGTGCTCTGCTTCGCGCCGACCCGTTCCGGCAAGGGCGTCGGTCTCGTCGTGCCGTCACTGCTGACCTGGCCGGGCTCCGCCATCGTCCACGACATCAAGGGTGAGAACTGGCAACTCACCGCCGGCTTCCGGGCGCGGCACGGCCGGGTGCTGCTCTTTGACCCGACCAACGTGAAGTCGGCCGCCTACAATCCGCTGCTCGAAGTCCGTCGCGGTGAATGGGAAGTTCGCGACGTTCAGAACATCGCCGACATCCTGGTCGATCCCGAAGGGTCGCTGGAAAAGCGGAATCATTGGGAGAAGACCAGTCACGCGCTCCTCGTCGGCGCCATCCTGCACGTCCTCTATGCCGAGGCCGACAAGACGCTCGCCGGCGTGGCCTCCTTCCTCTCCGATCCGAAGCGGCCGATCGAGTCGACGCTTGCCGCCATGATGAAGACCGCCCATCTCGGTGCGGCCGGACCACATCCAGTCATAGCCTCCGCCGCCCGGGAGCTGCTGAACAAATCCGACAACGAGCGCTCGGGCGTGCTGTCTACCGCCATGTCCTTCCTCGGGCTCTACCGCGACCCCGTCGTGGCGGCCGTCACGCGCCGCTGCGACTGGCGCATCACCGACATCGTCGGCGGCGTGCTGCCGTCGACACTCTACCTTGTGGTCCCGCCCTCCGACATCGCGCGCACCAAGCCGCTGATCCGGCTGATCCTCAATCAAGTCGGCCGGCGACTGACCGAGGATCTGCAGGCAAAGGGCGGGCGGCACCGCCTGCTCCTCATGCTCGACGAGTTCCCGGCACTCGGCCGCCTCGACTTCTTCGAGTCCGCGCTGGCGTTCATGGCCGGCTACGGCCTGAAGAGCTTCCTCATCGCGCAGTCGCTGAACCAGATCGAGAAGGCCTATGGGCCGAACAACTCGATCCTCGACAACTGCCATGTGCGCGTCAGCTTCGCGACCAACGACGAGCGGACGGCCAAGCGCGTCTCCGATGCGCTCGGCACCGCGACCGAGATGCGGGCGATGCGGAACTATGCCGGGCACAGGCTCAGTCCCTGGCTCGGCCATCTGATGGTCTCGCGCTCTGAGACCGCACGGCCGCTGCTGACGCCCGGCGAGGTCATGCAGCTCCCACCTGCGGACGAGATTGTCATGGTGGCGGGCACACCGCCGATCCGGGCGAAGAAGGCCCGCTACTTCGAGGATCGCAGGTTTCAGGAACGCATCCTTCCACCGCCGGCGCTGGCAAAGACAGCGGCGGCAAAGCCGGACGATTGGAGCAAGAGGCCACTGCCATCGCGGCCGGAGATTGAGGGCGCCGCCGCAAAAGATGGCCAGGGCGACGACGAGGACCCGACCGGCTCGGAACGCCGCCACCAGCCCGAGCTGAACAAGCCCGGGACCGTCGAGAAGAAGGCGCCGATCGACAACGAGTTCGCGGCTGATTTCGGCGACGAGGAGGAAGACGACAGCGCCCGGATGAGCCGGATGAACCAGGTCATGCAGGGCGTCGCCCGACAGGTCTCGCTCGATCCCAATGACGGCATGGACCTGTGAGGCGCCGATGACGAAGCCATCAAAGAAGCGGCGCCTGTCGGTCTATCTCGATCCGGACGTCATGAAGGCGCTGGCGGGCTATGCCGCACGGCGCGATCAATCACGCTCCCTGATTGCCGAAGCGGCCATCGCTTCCTTCCTGTCGCCCGACGCCGCCGAACGGCAGGAAGCAGCGACCACCAAGCGTCTCGACCAGCTCGATCGGCGCATGACGCGAATGGAACGCGACCTCGGCATCTCCGTCGAAATGCTGGCCGTCTTCGTCCGCTTCTGGTTGACGACCAATCCGCCGTTGCCGGAACCTGCTCAGGCCGCGGCGCGTGCTCAGGCAGCCGAGCGATACGACGCCTTCGTCGCTGCGCTCGGCCGGCGACTCGCCAAGGGACCGAAGCTGCGTCAGGAGATTTCGGAAGACGTATCAGGCGTCGCGGACGCGGAATAATCATCGCGCGCAGCATCGCAAGTATTCATCCGTTCCGCCGTTCCCCTGTCTTTGTACGCCAGAGCGCTACGACCACATTCCGGTTGTTGCAACGCCCCAATTTCTGCCTCTTCTACTCATCCCCGATCCAGGGCCGCTTGTCGGCGGTCCCGCACGGAACGGGGACGACATGGCGGTTTCTCACCAGCAATCCGAGGCGATACTTCGCGGCGCGCGCATGTTGCGCACCGCTCTCGGTCCCGCCATCGCAGGATTCCTGGAAGACCCGTCGATCGTCGAGGTGATGCTCAATCCCGACGGGCGGCTCTGGATCGACCGCCTATCCGGGGGACTTTCCGATACGGGAGAGCGCTTGTCCGCCGCCGATGGCGAGCGCATCGTGCGCCTAGTCGCGCACCATGTCGGCGCAGAGGTTCACTCCGGTCGCCCGCGCGTCTCCGCCGAGCTACCCGAAACGGGAGAGCGGTTCGAGGGTCTGCTGCCACCCGTCGTCGCAGCTCCGGCCTTCGCGATCCGCAAGCCGGCCGTCGCGGTCTTCACGCTGCAGGACTACGTCGCGGCCGAGATCATGTCGGCCGACCAGGCTGCGATCCTGCGCCAGGCCGTCGCCGACCGGCGCAACATCCTGGTCGCGGGCGGCACGTCCACCGGCAAGACCACGCTCACCAATGCGCTGCTCGCCGAGGTGTCGAAGACCTCCGACCGCGTCGTGCTGATCGAGGACACCCGCGAACTGCAATGCGCCGCGCCGAACCTCGTTGCGATGCGCACCAAGGACGGCGTCGCCTCGCTCTCCGATCTCGTCCGCTCCTCCCTTCGCCTGCGCCCCGACCGCATCCCGATCGGCGAGGTGCGCGGCTCCGAAGCGCTCGATCTCCTCAAAGCATGGGGCACGGGCCACCCCGGCGGTATCGGCACGATCCATGCCGGCACCGCGCTCGGCGCGCTACGCCGCCTCGAACAGCTCATCCAGGAAGCTGTCGTCACCGTCCCCCGCGCCCTGATCGCCGAGACCGTCGATCTCGTCGCGGTGCTCAGCGGCCGCGGCTCCACCCGCCGCCTCGCCGAACTCGCCCGCGTCGAGGGTCTCAAGCCGGACGGCGACTACCGCGTCACCCCCACGACCCAGCCCCTCTCAGGAGATGTTCCATGAATCGTCATTGCCTGCGCCTCCGTCGCCATATCTCGACGGCGGCGGCCGTCGCCTTCGTCAGCATGATGATGGCGCCCGCCGCCCACGCTTCCGGATCGTCCATGCCGTGGGAAGCGCCGCTCCAGTCCATCCTCGAATCCATCGAGGGGCCGGTCGCCAAGATCATCGCGGTGATCATCATCATCGTCACCGGCCTAACGCTCGCGTTCGGCGACACGAGCGGCGGATTCCGGCGCCTGATCCAGATCGTGTTCGGCCTCTCGATCGCCTTCGCAGCGTCGAGCTTCTTCCTGTCGTTCTTCTCCTTCGGCGGCGGAGCGCTCGTCTGATGACGGGCGTGGCCGACAACGCCGGCGAGGTGCCGGGCTTCGCCGTCCCGGTCCACCGGGCGCTGACCGAGCACATCCTGCTCGGCGGCGCTCCGCGTTCGATCGCCATCCTCAACGGCACGCTGGCGGCCGCGCTCGGCCTCGGCCTGCGCCTCTGGCTCGTCGGCCTCGGCCTCTGGGCGATCGGACACTTCGCCGCCGTGTGGGCGGCCAAACGCGATCCGCAATTCGTGGACGTGGTGCGGCGTCACCTGCGCATCACCGGCCACCTGAGCGTCTGAGGCCCGCCCATGATGAACCTCGCAGAATATCGCCGGACCTCGACCCGCCTCGCGGATTTCCTGCCCTGGGCCGCGCTTGCCGGCGAAGGCGTCGTGCTCAACAAGGACGGCAGCTTCCAGCGCACCGCGCGTTTTCGCGGACCTGATCTCGACTCCGCGGTGCCTGCCGAGCTGGTCGCTGTCGCCGGCCGCCTCAACAACGCCTTCCGCCGCCTCGGCTCAGGATGGGCGATCTTCGTGGAAGCCCAACGCCACGGCGTCGGGGCCTATCCGACGAGCCGATTCCTCGATGCCGCGTCCGCCCTGGTCGATGCCGAACGCAAGGCCGACTTCGAGGAAGACGCCGCGCACTTCGAGTCCAGCTACTTTCTGACTTTCGTCTATCTGCCGCCGGTCGAGGACGCCGCCCGCGCGGAAAGCTGGCTCTATGAAGGCAAGGCCGACAAGGGTGTCGATCCTCAAGAAACGCTGCGCGGCTTCGTCGACCGCACCGATCGCGTGCTCCAGCTCGTCGAAAGCTTCATGCCGGAATGCGGCTGGCTCGATGATGGCGAGACGCTGACCTATCTCCATTCGACCGTCTCGACGAAACGCCATCGCGTCCGCGTGCCCGAGACACCGATGTATCTGGACGCACTGCTCGCCGATCAGGCGCTGACCGGCGGGCTCGAACCACGCCTCGGCGACGCGCACCTGCGCATCCTGACGATTGTCGGCTTCCCGACCGCGACGACGCCGGGCTTGCTCGACGACCTCAATCGGCTTGCCTTTCCCTATCGCTGGTCGACCCGCGCCGTCCTTCTGGACAAGACTGACGCCACCAAGCTGCTGACCAAGATCCGGCGGCAATGGTTCTCCAAGCGCAAGTCGATCGCCGCGATCCTCAAGGAGGTGATGACCAACGAGGCCTCGGCGCTGGTCGATACCGACGCGGCGAACAAGGCCGCCGATGCCGATCTCGCGCTTCAGGAGCTCGGCGCCGACTACGCCGGTCAGGCTTACGTCACCGCGACGGTCGCCATCTGGGACGCCGATCCGCGCGTCGCCGCGGAGAAGCTGCGTCTTGTCGAGAAGGTCGTTCAAGGGCGCGATTTCACCGCGATGCCGGAGACGATCAACGCGGTCGATGCCTGGCTCGGCTCGCTGCCCGGCCACGTCTACGCCAACGTCCGGCAACCGCCGATCTCGACGCTCAATCTCGCCCACATGATCCCGCTGTCAGCGGTGTGGGCGGGGCCGGAACGGGATGAGCATTTCGGTGCGCCCCCCTTGCTGTTCGGCAAGACCGAAGGGTCAACCCCGTTCCGGTTTTCCCTTCATGTCGGCGACGTCGGCCACACGCTCGTCGTCGGGCCGACCGGCGCCGGCAAGTCCGTGCTGCTGGCGCTGATGGCGCTTCAGTTCCGGCGTTATTCGGGCTCGCAGGTTTTCGCCTTCGATTTCGGCGGCTCGATCCGCGCGGCGGCGCTCGCCATGGGCGGCGATTGGCACGATCTCGGCGGCGGACTGACCGAAGGCGCGGACGACAGCGTGTCGCTGCAACCGCTTAGCCGTATCCACGACGTGCCGGAACGCGCCTGGGCCGCCGACTGGATCGTCGCGATCCTGATGCGCGAGGGCGTGACGATCTCGCCGGAGGTGAAGGAATATATCTGGACGGCGCTGACCTCGCTCGCGAGCGCGCCCGTTGGCGAGCGCACCATCACCGGGCTTGCCGTCCTCCTTCAATCGAACGACCTCAAGCAGGCGCTACGACCATATTGCGTCGGCGGCGCCTATGGCCGGCTGCTCGACGCCGAAAGCGAGCACCTCGGCGCAGCCTCGGTCCAGGCGTTCGAGACCGAGGGCCTGATCGGAACGGGCGCGGCACCGGCCGTGCTCGCCTACCTGTTCCATCGCATCGAGGATCGCCTGGATGGCAGCCCCACGCTGCTCATTGTCGACGAAGGCTGGCTGGCGCTCGACGACGAGGGCTTCGCCGGTCAGCTCCGCGAATGGCTGAAGACGCTGCGCAAGAAGAATGCGTCGGTCGTCTTCGCCACCCAGTCGCTCAGCGACATCGACGGCAGCAATATCGCGCCCGCGATCATCGAGAGTTGTCCTACACGGCTTTTGCTGCCGAACGAGCGCGCGATCGAGCCGCAGATCACGGCCATCTATCGCCGCTTCGGCCTCAATGACCGGCAGATCGAAATCCTCGCGCGGGCGACGCCCAAGCGCGACTAT
>JAHCJZ010000024.1 GCA_026126025.1 Bauldia sp.
CCGCAGCCGCACCGCCCCCGCCCAGCCGCCCCCGCCGGTCTCCGACACGCTCGACAGCGACGAGATCGGCGACGAGATCCAGCGCATCCTCGCCTCGTACAACCAGAACCGCTAGCGCGAAGGGCAGTCGGCAATAGGCAGTCGGCAGTCGAAAAGGGGCTTGCGCCTCGACTGCCTACCCGAGCTTTTCCGCGATGAACTTCGTGAGGTCTTCGGTCGAAACATCCTTCGCGATGAAGGCTTGGCCGATGCCGCGCAGCAGGATGAGATTGAGCCTGCCGCGGGCGACTTTCTTGTCCTGGGCGATGGCGGCCATCAGGGCGTCGACCGTCAGGCCGTCGCCGGGGATTTCGCCGAGCCGGGTGGGAAGGCCGGCTTCGGTGAAATGGGCGGCGATCGTCGCGGCGATGTCGGGGCCGCAGAGCCTCATCCGGGCGGAATATTCCGCGGCGAGCACCATGCCGATGGCGATCGCCTCGCCATGGACGAGGCGGTCGGAATAGCCTGTCACCGCTTCCAGGGCGTGGCCAAAGGTGTGGCCGAGATTGAGGAGGGCGCGCTCGCCGGACTCGCGCTCGTCGCGCGAGACGACGCCGGCCTTGGCGGCGCACGAGACGGCGATCGCCTCCTCGCGCTCCGGGCCGCCGGCGAACACCGCCGCGCGGTTCGCCTGCAGCCATGCGAAGAATGGCGCGTCGCCGATGAGGCCGTATTTCGCCACCTCGGCATAGCCGGCGCGGAAGTGGCGGTCGGAGAGGGTGTCGAGGGTGGCGGTGTCAGCAAGGACGAGGTTCGGCTGGTGGAAGACGCCGACGAGGTTCTTGCCCTGCGGGCTGTTGATGCTGGTCTTGCCGCCGACCGAGGAATCGACCTGGGCGAGGAGGCTGGTCGGGACCTGGACGAAGCGCATGCCGCGGCGGACGATCCCGGCCGCGAAGCCGGCGAGGTCGCCGACGACGCCGCCGCCGAGCGCGATGACGACATCGCCGCGCTCGAGCCGCGCCGCCAGCGTCGCCTCGACCACGCCCTGCAGCGCGGGATAGCTCTTCGAGCCCTCGCCGGGGCGCACCGTGAAGGTGGCGGCGGCGATGCCGGCGGCGGCGAGGCTGCGCTCCAGCGGTTCGAGATGGTGGCGCGCGACGTCGTCGTCGCTGACGATGATGGCGCGTGCGCCGGGAAGGCGCGCCGCGATCTCCGCGCCGGCCGAGGCGAGCAGGCCGCGGCCGATGAGGATGTCGTAGGAGCGGTCGCCGAGCGCGACCGGGACGGTGCGGATGGCCGGCTCAGCCATCGGAGGCCGGCTCGCCCGGATTGGCGCCGAGCCAGCCGTCGAGCGCGCAGATCAGCTCGGTGATGACGACGTCATGCGCGACCTCGCGCGAATGGATGTGGATCGGCGCCTCGGCATAGACCGGGTAGCGCTCCTCGACGAGGCGACGCATCACGCCTTCCGGGTCCTCGCCCTTGAGGAGCGGGCGGTTGGAGCGGCGCCTGACGCGGGACAGCAGGACGTCGAGGTCGGCCTTCAGCCACACTGCCACGCCCGAGCTCTGAATGGCGGCGCGGGTCTCTGCGTTCATGAACGCGCCGCCGCCGGTCGCGATCACGGTCGGGCCGTCGCGCAGCAGGCGCAGGATCACGCGGCGCTCGCCGTCGCGGAAGAACGCTTCGCCGTGGCGCTCGAAGATTTCCGAGATGCTGGCGTTCGCGGCGTGTTCGATCTCGGCGTCGGCGTCGACGAAAGCGAGACCGAGACGGGAGGCGAGGCGCTTGCCGATCGAGCTCTTGCCCGCGCCCATCATGCCCACCAGCACGATGGGACGGGCGCCGAGCCGGCTGACCAGCCCGGCCGGACTGATCGACGCGGCTGCGGCCGTGTCCATGTGATCGGCAGTGCTCACGGCCCTGCTATTGGCGGCGCGATGCCGCGCCGTCAAGGCAAAGCGGACTTGTGCTTCTCAAAAACCGGGGCTGGATTTCATCGTCGACGGCACAGCAGCGGTCCGGCCGAGCACCCCGCCGGGTCCTTCGAGGCTCGCTTCGCTCGCACCTCAGGATGAGGTCGTTGAGAGGTCGCTCTTGCTCGGCCGCCCTTGCCTCGTGAACCCCCTACCAATACCTCATCCTGAGGCGCCTGGCGAAGCCGGGCCTCGAAGGACCATCGGCTCATGCCGTGCGCGGAGCGTCAGGCGCTCTGCTTGATGAAGGTGCCGTTCTGCAGCTCGGCGAAGGCCTGGCGGAGCTCGGCCTGGCTGTTCATCACGATCGGCCCGTACCAGGCGACCGGCTCCCTGATCGGGCGGCCGGAGACGAGGAGGAAGCGGATGCCCTCGGGCCCCGCCTGGACCACGACATCGTCGCCGGAATCGAACAGCACCAGCGAGCGGTCGCCGGTCTGGTCGCGGATGAAGATCTCCTCGCCGTCGGGCAGGCCCTTCTCGACCAGCGCGCCGAAGGGCTGCGAGGCGTCGCGGAACGATCCCGAGCCGGCGAAGACATAGGCGAAGGCGTGGCTCGCGACCTCGACCGGCAGCACCTTGCGCCGGTTCGGCGGGACCGACACGTCGAGGTAGCGGGGCTGCGCCGCGATGCCCTCGACCGGGCCCTTCTTTCCCCAGAAATCGCCGCTGACGACGCGCACCACCGTGCCGTCATCGTCGACGACCTCGGGAATCTCGGCGCCCGGAATGTCCTGGTAGCGCGGCGCGGTCATCTTCAGCGAGGACGGCAGGTTCGCCCAGAGCTGGAAGCCGTGCATGCGGCCATGGGCGTCGCCGCGCGGCATCTCCTGGTGGAGGATGCCGCTTCCCGCCGTCATCCACTGGATGTCGCCGGCGCCGAGCGTGCCGCGATTGCCAAGGCTGTCGCCATGGTCGACCTCGCCGGCCAGCACATAGGTGATGGTCTCGATGCCGCGATGCGGATGCCACGGGAAGCCGGCGAGATAGTCGCCGGGGCTCTCGTTGCGGAAATCGTCGAAGAGCAGGAACGGGTCGTGCTCGCGGGTCTCGCCGAAGCCGAAGGCGCGGCGGAGCTTCACGCCGGCGCCTTCGGTGGTCGGCCGCGATTCGATGATGCGCTTCACGGGACGAAACGACATGGCGGTGCCCTTCGGGAGGGGTGAGTTCGCTTGGCCTCGAAGATGGGCGGGTGCCCATGGCTTGGCAAGCGACGCATGGCCGGGATGCGCGGACGTAGTGTCCGACGTTAGCGTCCGGCGAGGAACGCCAGGATGGTCTGGCGGACCGGCGGCTTCTTCAGCGGCACGGCCCGGGCGAGGGCGCCGACGATGCCGATATGGCCGACGCCGGGATAGAGCTTCAACTCGACGGGACCGCCTGTTTCCGCGATGCGCTTCGCGAGGCGCTCGCTGTTGGCGGGATCGACGACGCGGTCGGCCGCGCCGGCGATCAGCAGTGCGGGCGGCGCGGTGCCGTCGACGAAGGTGATCGGCTGGCTGTCGGGGAGCGTCTCGGGCGGGAAGACCGGGATGTAGCGTGGGTCGGTCAAGGGCAGGAAGTCGTACGGGCCGCAGAGGCCGACGAAACTCACGATCGTCTCGTGGGGAACGCCAGCGGCAGCAAGGCGCCGCCGGTCGAAATGGAGAAGCGCCGCGATGTGGGCGCCGGCCGACGAACCCATCAGCACCAGCGGCCGGGCCGCGCCGTCGGCGTCGCGCAGATTGTCGTGGACCCATCGGACGGCCTTCGCGGTGTCCTCGACGAAGGCGGGGAAGGTCACCTCCGGGTAGAGCCGATAGTCCGGGATCGCGACGGCGTAGCCGGCGGAGGTGAAGGCGTCGGCGACGAAGCGGTGGTAGCGGCGGCTCCCGGCGCGCCAGCCGCCGCCATGGATGTAGACGATGACCGGTGCGTCAGGTTTGGGCGCGACCGGCTCGTAGAGGTCGAGCTTCAGCTTCGGGTGCGGCGCGAAGGGGATGCCGCGGGTCCGGCGATAGGTGGAGCGCGGGGTCGCCAGCGCGAGCCACGCGAAGCCGAGAATGACGGGGATGATGCGGAGGATCACCGGCCGCGATCCGGAGCGTCAGCGAGGCCGCAACCGCGGCACCGCCGGGATCAGTCGTCGACGGTGGCCGGCGCCGGCTGCTGGACCGGCGCGCCGCCGCCCTCGCCACCGCTGCCTTCGGGCCGACGACGGCCGCGGCCGCGGCGGCGCCGCATGCGGTAGACCGGCTGCTCGCCGCCGGCACCTGCTTCCGCGGACGTCTCGTCGCCGGACTCATCGTCGTCGTCGAACTCGCCCTCGGGCGCGTCGTCGGAGGCTTCGGCCTGGGGCTGGTCGGGGTGGCCGTTGAAGGGGCCGCCATTCACGTAAGGCTGCGGTTCGGAACCGCCGTAGCTGACCGGGCCTTCGTGGCGCGGCTGCATCGGCCGGTCCATCTGCTGGAACGGACGCTCGCCGCCATCCTCGTCGTCGTCCTCGTCGGGGCGGTGGATCGGCTGCGGCTGGGGCATCTGGGCCTGCGCGGC
Organism: Bauldia sp.; assembly: GCA_026126025.1. GTDB lineage: Bacteria > Pseudomonadota > Alphaproteobacteria > Rhizobiales > Kaistiaceae > JADLGL01. Next base: position 4,491 of record JAHCJZ010000024.1, read on the forward strand.
CGCGACGATGCGATAGTAGTGCTCGGCGTGCTGCAGGTAGTTCTGCTCGGCCACGCGGTCGCCGGACGAGGCGGCGTCGCGCGCGAGCTGGGTGTATTTCTCGGCGATGTGGAGCGCGGTGCCGCGGATCTTCACGTCCGGGCCGTTGCTCTCATAGGACCGCGCCATCGGGTTCGGCCCCTTGCGGCCGCGCTGGCGCATACGCTTGTTGTTGTGACCCTGCCTCATCATGACTCTCTGTCGAAACTCCGATGCCGGTGGAATTGAAGTATCCGCGCCTATCGGGGCGACGCCTCTCGCGTCCCCGTTCGGCCGTTCTCTCGGGTTGCCCTTCTTGAGGGCGGCTAGCGCGATCCCCCGTCGTCCGTCGCGCTGAAGCCGGACGCGTTCCGCGATTAGTCTGATCGAGCCGTCAGTAAAGGGTCCGACCGGACGCCGGAAACGAGCGAGCGAACTGTCTGCTCTGCCCATGGACCCGACCAACATCAGGTCCGCTTTCCGAGCGTCAGGCGCTTACGCCTCTTTGTTCGGTGGCCGGAACCTAACTGCTTCGCCGGGGCTTTCCAAGCCCTTTTTCGCCGCTTGCTTCAGTTTCGCAAGGTCATCGTCAACGCCCGGGGCAGACCCGAAAGATCGTTGGTAGCAAAGGTGTTCAGGCCGGCCGCACCGGCGATGGCGGCGACACTTCCGGCCTGACCCATCCCGATCTCGAAAACCGCCGCCCCGTCCGCGGCGAGGAGACAGGGGAGTTCGGGGATCATCGCGCGATAGGGTGCGAGCCCATCGGGGCCGCCATCCAATGCCAGCTTCGGATCGTGCTCGCGCACCTCGATAGCCAGCGAATCAATCGCTTCCGACTCTATATAGGGCGGGTTGGCGAGAATGCCATCGAAGCGGCCGGAAAGGCTTTCGGCCCAGCTTCCCCGCACGAAAGCGGACCGTGCGGCGAGGCCGAGGCGGGCGGCGTTCGATCGTGCCACCATGACCGCGCCTTCGGCGAGGTCGACGCCGACGCCGAACGCATCGGGCAGCTCCGAGAGCGCGGCGAGGAGCAGGCAGCCGGAACCGGTGCCGAGGTCGAGGAGGCGGAGCGGCCGGGCGCGCGGGCCGGTGCGGCCAAGCGCCTCCAGCAAGGCCGCGACGACCGTCTCGCTGTCGGGGCGCGGCACCAGCGTGTCGGGGCCGAGCGCGAAGGGAAGGCCCCAGAACTCCCTCTCGCCGACGAGGCGCGCCACAGGCTCGCCCGCGAGGCGTCGCCGGACGAGGTCGCGGACGGCGAGGATGTTCGTGGCGTCGACGGGGTGTTTGTCGTGAAACACCAGTCCGCCCGGATCGCGCCCGAGCGCGTGCGCCACGATCAGCTTCGCATCAAGCTGCGGCGACTGCGCCGGGTCGTCACCCCATGCCGCGCGGAGCTCCGCGGCAACGGCGCGGCGGAGCTCGGCGATGGTGGTGTCGGGTTGGTCGCTGGTGGCCAATGCCTGTCCTTGCACACCATCGTCATTCCGGCGAAAGCCGGAATCCAGAGCCGCTTGCGAGGCCTTTCGTGTGGCGCTGGACCCCGGCCTTCGCCGGGGTGACGAGGGAGGGGTGGGCGACATCCGAGCCGCGCTCACCCCGCGCCTTCTTCCTCGGCGATGGCGGCGAGCTGGTCGGCCTGGTGCGAGGTGATGAGGGCGTCCACCATCTCGTCGATTTCGCCGAGCAGGAACGTGTCGAGCTTGTAGAGGGTCAAATTGATGCGGTGGTCGGTGACGCGCCCTTGCGGGAAATTGTAGGTGCGGATGCGCTCGGAGCGGTCGCCGGTGCCGACCTGGCCCTTGCGCGCCGCCGAGCGGGCGCTGTCGGCCTTCTGGCGCTCCATGTCGTAGAGGCGGGCGCGCAGCATCTGCATCGCCTGGACGCGGTTCTGATGCTGCGAGCGGCCGGTGGAGATGACGATCATCCCGGTCGGGTTGTGCAGGATGCGGATGCCGGAATCGGTGGTGTTGGCGTGCTGGCCGCCGGCCGAGGAGGCGCGCGTCGTCTCGATGCGGATGTCCTCGGGCCTGATCTCGATGTCGACGTCCTCCGCCTCGGGCAGCACGGCGACGGTCGCTGCCGAGGTGTGGATGCGGCCGCTCGCCTCGGTCTCGGGCACGCGCTGGACGCGATGGACGCCGGACTCGAATTTCAGCCGGGCGAAGACGCCCTTGCCGGTGACGTTGGCGATCACCTCCTTGTAGCCGCCATGCTCGCCCTCGCTCTCCTCCAGCACCTCCACCTTCCAGCGCTTGAGGTCGGCGTAGCGCTGGTACATGCGGAAAAGGTCGCCGGCGAACAGCGCGGCCTCGCTGCCGCCGGTGCCGGCGCGGATTTCGAGGATCGCGCCCTTCTCGTCCGCGGCGTCCTTGGGGAGCAGCAGGCGCTGGATGTCGAGCGTCAGCTTCTCGATCTCGGCCGAAAGCTGCGCCGCTTCCTCGGCGGCGATCGCGCCCATCTCTGCGTCATCGACGAGCTGCAATGCCTCGGCGCGGTCAGCCTCGGCCTTCCGCAGCGCGCGGATGGCATTCACCACCGGCTCCAGCTCGGCGCGCTCGCGCGACAGCTTGATCAGGGTCTCGGTGTCGAGCGGGGCCGACAGGCGCCCGTCGATGGTTTCGGCGCGTTTGACGAGGCTGTCGAGCTTCTGCGGCTGGAGCACGGGGCGCTATCCAGGGAGAACGGAAGGGCGAGGAGATACAGCGGCGCGGCAGAGACCGCCAGTGCGGCCGCGCGGGTATGTGCGACGGTGGTGCCGACGCGAAGCCGCGGGGTCCCCGATCGATGCACCGCTGGACGAGAACGCCGCCGTGCGGGCGTCTAGTCCCCGAACAGCCCGCCGAAGAGCCGGGTGATGAAATTGCCGTCCTGTCCGCCTTCCTCGCTGAAGGCGGAGGCGGTGGTGGTCTCGTCGACGCCGGGATCGTCGGCCGGCGGGCTGCCCGCGGCCTGGTCGGCGGCTTCGGTCGCCGTGGCGGCGACGGCGCCGCCGCTTTCCGCGGCCTCGAGCCGCGCAACTTCGGCCTCGAAGCGGATGGCGTCGGCTTCCTGCTTCGCCGCGACGGCGACCGCGATCTCTTCCGGCACCTCATAGTCCGGGCAGGGCAGCAGCGGGTCGAACTCCTGGCCGCGCCGCGCCTCCGCATTGAAGACATACCGCCGGTCGCAGACCTGGACGTCCGGCACCCGGCGGGTGACCTCGAAGTGGTCGTAGCCTTCCTTCAGCATCTCCCAGAACGGCATGTTCGAATTGTCGCGATGCCGCGCCATGTTTTCCGGCGTCATGCGGAACGGGAAAGCCGCGACCTGGAAGGTCCGCTGGCCACCGCGGAAGGCTTCGCGCACCAGCGCGTAGATCTCGCCCATCTGCTCGTCGGTCATCGAGTAGCAGCCGGCCGACGAGCAGGCGCCATGGACCATGAGGTGGGAGCCGGTGCGGCCCCATGCGGCGTCATAGGCGTTGGGGAAGCCGATATTGAACGAGAGGTAGTAGGACGAGTTCGGGTTCATCTGGCCGGGGCCGACGATGTAGAAGCCCTCCGGCGCCTGGCGGTCGCCCTCGGCGAGCTTCGGCCCGAGCTGGCCCGACCAGGTGCAGATCGCGTAGGTCTTCATCAGCGCATAGGTGCCGTCCGGCCGCCGCTTCCAGACCTCGAACTCGGACTCTTCCTTGAAGAGGCGCACATAGATCGGCGACGCCGGCGTCGAGCCGATCGCGACGATGCGCTGCTCGACCTCGCGCGACAGCGGCGCCATGTCCTTGGGAAGGTCGGTCGACTGGCACGCAGCCAGGCCGCCCAGCATCAGGGCAAATGCCGTCCAGCGCAGGAAGGTCGCGATCGGCCGTATCGGCATGTCAGTCCTTGCACGGCCCCCCAAGGCCCCGACGGGACGATACGTCCTGCCTTAGGCCGCCGACCTTAAAGGCCCGTTAACCCTGCAGCGCCGCGCCAGAGTCTCAGAGCGAGCGGCCCATCGCAAGGTACTTGTCCCGGCGATGGCGGCGGATTTCCTCAGGCCTTTTCCCCTCGAACTCGGCGAGCGCGTTCGCGATCGCCTGGCCGGTGGCGGCGATCGCCTCCGCCGGCGCGCGGTGCGCCCCGCCGACCGGCTCCGGGATGATCTCGTCGATGATCCCGAGGCGCAGGAGATCCTGCGCGGTGATCTTCATGTTGGTGGCCGCGTCCTGCGCCCGGCTGGAATCGTGCCACAGGATCGAGGCCGAGGCCTCCGGCGACGCCACGGTATAGATCGCGTGTTCCAGCATCATGACGCGGTTGGCGACCGCGATCGCGACCGCCCCGCCCGAGCCGCCCTCGCCGATCACCGCCGCGACGTTGGGCACGGTCAGCGCGAGGCTGGCGTCGGTCGAGCGCGCGATCGCCTCGGCCTGGCCGCGTTCCTCCGCGCCGATGCCGGGATAGGCGCCGGAGGTGTCGACCAGCGCGATCAGCGGCAGGCCGAACCGCTCGGCGAGCTCCATGATCCGCACCGCCTTGCGGTAGCCCTCGGGCCGCGGCATGCCGAAATTGTGCTTGAGGCGGCTCTCGGTGTCGTTCCCCTTCTCCTGGCCGAGAAGGGCGACCGGGCGGCCGCGGAACCGGCCGAGGCCCGCCACCATCGCGGCGTCCTCGCTGTATTTGCGGTCGCCGGCGAGCGGGGTGAATTCCTCGATCAGGCCCTTGATGTAGTCGACGACATGCGGCCGGTCGGGATGGCGGGCGACCTGCGTCTTCTGCCATGGCGTCAGCTTGGCGTAGATGTCGGTCAGCGCCTGGAGGGCCTTGGCCTCCATGCGCCCGATCTCGTCCTCGACCGTCACGCTGTCGCCGGAGGTGCCGAGAGCCCGGAGCTCCTGGACCTTGCCCTGAAGGTCCGCCACCGGCTTCTCGAAATCGAGATAGGTCCTCATCCACGCCCTGCGGTCGGGCCGGCCGCCGCCGCCCTTGGGAACGGGCGGAGACTGGCGGCAGTCCGGGTTGCGGTCAATCTCGGCTTAGAGCCTGTCCCGCGGGGAGAAACAAGAGGTTACCGGGCATTTTGCCGCGCCAGCGGGTGATGGTCGCTGACGAGCCGCCGCAGCCGCTCCTCCAGCACATGGGTGTAGATCTGGGTGGTGGAAATGTCGGCATGGCCGAGCAGCTCCTGCACGGACCGAAGGTCGGCGCCGTGCTGCAGGAGGTGGCTGGCGAAGGCATGGCGCAGCACGTGAGGCGAGACCTTGGCCGCGGGCAGGCCGGCCGCACCGGCGAGACGCTTCAGCTCGCGGGCGAACACCTGCCGGGCAAGGTGCCCTTCGGCCGTGTCGGCCGGGAAGAGCCACGGGCTGTCCGCGGCCTTCAGCCGCTTCCGCGCCGCGGCATAGGCGAGCACCGCCCGCTGCGCCGCGGCGTTGAGCGGCACGATCCGCTCTTTGTTCCCCTTGCCGCGCACCGTGAGGAACCGCCGCTCCTTCGCAAAGGCGCGCGCCGGCAGGCCGCAGAGCTCCGACACGCGCATCCCGGTGGCGTAGAGCAGCTCGACCAGCGCCCGCAGCCGCAGCGCCGCCAGCAGCGCCGGCGGCGACGCTGCCTCCTCGACCTCATGGCGCGCGGTATCGAGCAGCCGGTCGACGTCGCTTTCGCTCATGATCTTCGGCAACGGCCGACCCTGCCGCGGCCCCTGCAGCGTCCCCGTCGGGTCGTCCGTCCGCACGCCCTCGGTGAAGAGGAAACGGTAGAACTGCCGGAGCGCCGCCAGCCGCCGCGCCGCCGACCGGGGCGCATAGCCGCGCCGCTCGAGGTCGGCGAGATAGCCGCGCAGCTCCGCCACGCCCGCGGTGTCGACCCGCGTCTTCCCTGCGGAAAGGAAGCCGGCGAAATCGGTCAGGTCACGCCGGTAGCCGTCGATGGTGTTCGCCGCCGCCCCCCGCTCGGCGCTCATCATCTCCAGGAACGACTCGATGTGATGGGACATGCCGGAAGCATAGCGGCTTCCGGTTAACCCTCCGCGTTCGAGCACGCCGCGCAACTACAGCGGGATGCCTTCGGTCTCGGCGAAGGCGCGTAGCGCGGCGCGGATGTCGGTGGAGGAGGCGGGGGCGTCGATCAGGGCGTCGAGCATCGGGGCGAGGCGCGACACGTCGAGCGCGAGAAGCATCGCCTTCACCGGGCCGATCGAGGCCGCCGACATCGACAGCGAGCGGTAGCCGATGCCGAGGAGCGCCAGCGCCGACAGCGGCTGGCCGGCGAGCTCGCCGCAGAGCGTCACCGGCGTCCCCGCCGCGGCGCCGGTGCGCACGATCTGGCGGAGCGCGCGCAGGAACGGCGCCGACAGCGGGTCGAAGCGGTCGGCGACGCGGGTGTTGCCGCGGTCGGCGGCGTTGAAGAACTGCAGGAGGTCGTTCGAGCCGACCGAGACGAAGTCGGAGATCGCCATCAGCTCGTCGAGCTGCCACAGCAGCGACGGCACCTCGACCATCGCGCCGAGCTTCAGCGCCTTCGGCGGGCGGTGGCCGTGGCGCTCGAAATGGGCGAGCTCGCGGCCGATCAGTTCGCGCGCGACCTTCATCTCGCCGACCTCGGTCACCATCGGCAGCATGACGCGGAGCTCGCGGCCGGCGGCGGCGTGGAGGAGGGCGCGGAACTGGCTGCGCAGCAGCGCCGGCCGGTCCATGCCGAGCCGCACCGCACGCCAGCCGAGCGCCGGGTTCTCCTCCGGGACGCTGCGCAGATAGGGCAGCACCTTGTCGCCGCCGATGTCGAGCGTGCGGAATGTGACGGGCTTCGCGCCGACCGCGTCGAGGACGGCGCTGTAGAGCGCGGTCTGCTCGCGGATCCGCGGCATCGTCGAGGCGATCATGAATTGCAGCTCGGTGCGGAAGAGCCCGATGCCGGCCGCACCCGATTCCTCGACATGCGGCAGGTCGACGAGAAGGCCGGCATTGACCTGGAGCGTCACCGTCTGGCCGTCCGTGGTCTCGGACGGCTTGTCGCGCAGCAGCCGGTAGCGCTGCTGCCGCTCGGCCATGAACTGGATCTTGCCCTGATAGGCGGTCTCCACGTCGGTCGAGGGGCGGACATGGACCTCGCCGGCGTCGCCGTCGACGATGATGCGGTCGCCGTTCTCGACCAGCGACACCACCGAATCGGCGCGGCCGACGGTGGCGATGCCGAGCGCGCGGGCGACGATGGTAACGTGGCTGGTCGCGCCGCCTTCCTCCAGCACGAGGCCGCGAATGCGGCCGCGGTCATAGTCGAGGAGCTCGGCGGCGCCCATGGTGCGGGCGACGATGATGGCGTCCTTCGGCAGCGCCAGCGCCGGCGGGCCGTCGGCATGGCCCATCAGCACCCGCAGCAGCCGGTTGGCGAGGTCGTCGAAATCGTGGAGCCGCTCCCAGAGATAGGGATCGGTCTGGCGCTGCAGCCGGGCGCGGGTGTCGCTCTGCACCTTCTCGACGGCGGCCTCCGCGGTGAGGCCATTGGCGATCGCCTCCTGCATCCGCCGCACCCAGCCGCGGTCATAGGCGAACATGCGGTAGGCCTCGAGCACCTCGCGGTGCTCGCCCTCCGCGCCGATGTCGCCGCGCGACAGCATGTCGTCGACCGAGAGGCGCAGGCTCGCGATCGCCTCGTCGAGGCGGCGCGCTTCCTCCGCGGCGTCTTCGGCGATGAGGTTGGTGACGACGACGCGCGGCTCGTGGAGGATGACCTCGCCGATCCCGACGCCATCGCAGAGCGCGGAGCCGTTGACGGTGATCGGGCGGGTCAGATCGAGCGAGGCGCCGGTGCGCGACAGGCCCTCCAGCTCGCCGGTCGCGACCATTTCGGCCAGCACCATGGCGATGGTCTGGAGCGCCTCGACCTCCTCGTCGGTATAGGTGCGGTGGGCGCGGTTCTGGACGACGAGCACGCCGAGCGTGCGTCCGGCGCGCAGGATCGGCACGCCGAGGAAGCCGTTGTAGATTTCCTCGCCGGTCTCCGGCAGGTAGGCGAAGGCCGGGTGATGCTGGGCATCGGGGAGGTTGAGGGTGCGCGCCTCCTGCGCGATCACGCCGACGAGGCCCTGGCCGATCCTGAGCGTCGCGCTGTGGACCGCTTCCGGCTTCAGGCCCTGGGTGGCGAAGAGCTCCAGCACGCCGTCGGCGCGCAGCACATAGGCCGAGCACACCTCGGCGACCATGTTGCCGGCGATCTCGACGACGATCATGTCGAGCCGCTCCTGCGCGCCGATGGGCTCGGCCATGATCTCGCGCAGGCGTCGCAGCAGAAGGCGCGGTCCGGCGGCTGGCGCCCGCATGATTCAAGTCCCGGGATGGACGCTTGCGGCCCCGGCCGTCGCGGAAACGCTACACGCGGCGGCGCGCTGGCCCGCCGCGGTCAGCTGTCGTCCAGCCCGTATACCGAATGCAAAGTCCGTACCGCAAGCTCGGTGAACGGCGCGTCGATCAGCATCGATATCTTGATCTCGGACGTCGTGATCGCGCGGATGTTGATTCCGCGCGCGGCGAGGGCCTGGAAGGCCTCGGCGGCGACGCCGGCATGGCTGCGCATGCCGATGCCGATCACCGACACCTTGGTGACGTCCGGCGAGCTCTGGATCAGCTCGTAGCCGATGGCGGCGGACGAATCCTCCAGCACCTTGCGGGCGCGGTCATGCTCGGCGATCGGCACGGTGAAGGTGATGTCGGTTGTCGCCGCGTCCTCCGAGACGTTCTGGACGATCATGTCGACATTTATGTTTGCTGCCGCGAGTGGGCCGAACACGGCGGCGGCGACGCCGGGCTTGTCCTTCACCCGGCGGAGCGTGAGCTGGGCCTCGTCCTTGGAATAGGCGATCCCGGTGACGGTCTTCTTTTCCACGATCTCGTCCTCGTCGCAGATCAGGGTGCCGCGCGGCTCGGCGGCGGGGATTTCGTCCGGCTTCTCGAAGGACGAGCGCACGAAGGTCCGCACCCGGTGGACCATCGCGAGCTCGACCGAGCGCACCTGCATCACCCGGGCGCCGAGCGAGGCCAGCTCCAGCATCTCCTCGTAGGAGATCTGGGCGAGGCGCTGCGCCTTCGGCACGACGCGCGGGTCGGTGGTGTAGATGCCGTCGACATCGGTGTAGATGTCGCAGCGGTCGGCGCCGATCGCGGCGGCGATGGCGACGGCGCTGGTGTCCGAGCCGCCGCGGCCGAGGGTCGCGATGCGGTTGTCGGGCGCAAGGCCCTGGAAGCCGGCGATCACCGCGACCTGGCCACGCTGCAGCCGGTCGATCAGCACCGCGCCGTCGATCGCGGTGATGCGCGCGGCGCCATGCGTCTCGTCGGTCGAGATCGGAATCTGCCAGCCTTGCCAGGAGCGGGCGTCGATGCCGATCTCCTGGAGGGCGAGGGCGGTGAGGCCGGCGGTGACCTGCTCGCCCGAGGCGACGACGGCGTCATATTCGCGGGCGTCGTGATAGGGCGCGATCTCGCGGGTCCAGGCGACGAGCTGGTTGGTGGCGCCGGCCATCGCCGACACCACGACCGCGACCTCGTTGCCGTGGTCGACCTCGCGCTTGACGTGCTGGGCGACGTTCCGGATGCGAGCGATGTCGGCGACCGAGGTCCCGCCGAATTTCATCACCAGCCGGGCCATGACGTCCTTCGCGCGGAGCCCGGCGCGCCCCCGCGGCGCGCCTTTCCTCAGGCGCGGGTCTCATATCCGCTCGGCCCGCGGCGGGCAATGAGGGTGCGACGCCCCGGCATATACCCTCGTCACCCCGGCGGAGGCCGGGGTCCAGGGCTGCTTGCTCGGCGTTCGTGGCCCTGGATTCCGGCCTTCGCCGGAATGACGAAGGAAGAGCTAAGCCGCCTCGGCTTCGCCGGCGGCGGCGCGCTCCAGGGTGGCGATGTCGATCTTCTGCATCTTCAGGAGCGCGTCGAAGACGCGTTTCGCCCTGGCCTTGTCGGGACCGAGCTGGATCTCGGTCAGCATCACCGGAACGAGCTGCCAGAATACGCCGAAGCGGTCCTTCACCCAGCCGCAATCCAGCTGCTGGCCGCCATTGGCCAGGAGCTTGGCGTCGAGGTCGTCGATCTCCTGCTGGGTCTCGCAATTGACGTAGAGCGAGAAGCCCATGCTGAACGTGAAGTCCGGGCCGCCATCGGTGGCGTAGAAGGTGCTGCCGTCGATCTCGAACGCCGCCTGCAGCACCTTGCCCTTCGGGATCGGATTGTCGCCGTCGCTGAGGACGAGCTTCAGGAGCTTCGCCCGCGGGAAGGTGTCGACGTAGAAGCGGACCGCTTCTTCCGCCTGGTCGTTGAACATGAGGAACGTGTTGACGCCTTTCATGGCCGCCTCCTTGTGGTCCCGCCCAGCCATGCCCGGGGAACGGCCGGTTCGCGCGAAGGTTCCCGGTTCGCCCGCCGCCTGCTACATGCTCGCCCCGACGGGGATTCGCCGCCATCCCGGCCGGACGACCCCAACCGGAGCCAGCGTTGCACCCATGCGTCTCGACGCCATCCCGATCGGCAAGAACCCGCCCCATGACGTCAACGTCATCATCGAGGTGCCGATCGGCGGCGAGCCGATCAAATACGAGCTGGAGAAGGCGTCGGGCGCCCTCATCGTCGACCGCTTCCTCTATACGCCGATGCGCTATCCGGGGAATTACGGCTTCATCCCGCACACCCTGTCGGGCGACGGCGACCCGTGCGACGTGCTGGTCGCCTCGACTCGGGCGATCGTTCCGGGCGCGGTGATCAGCGCCCGGCCGGTCGGCGTTCTCCTGATGGAGGACAATGCGGGCATGGACGAGAAGATCGTCGCGGTGCCCTCCCGCCACCTCACCCAGCGCTATGACCGGGTGCTCGCCTTCGCCGACCTCCCTGACATCACGCTGAAGCAGATCGAGCATTTCTTCGAGCACTACAAGGATCTGGAGCCCGGCAAATGGGTGAAGATCCATGGCTGGCGCGACGCCGACGAGGCGAAGGCGCTGATCGAGGCGGGCATCGCCCGGGCGAAGGAGAAGGCGCTCTAGCGCTATATCTCTGTCGGAGCATGATCTTTTCGAAAACCGGCCTTCACTTTTCGGATCATGCTCTAGCGGCCGCACAGTCACGGGAGGAACCATGACCAAGCTTCTTCGCCTGGTGGCGATCGCCGCCGGACTGGCCGTGGCCGCGCTGCCGGCGCGGGCGCAGGACGATGCCGCGACCCTCGCCGCCGCCGAAGACCTCTTCGACCTCATCGGCGAGACGATGATCGACCAGCTGGTCGCGCTTGCCGTGGAGCAGACTTGGCCGGTCTTCGAATCTGGCCTGCCGCCGGAGATCGATGCCGAGACGAGCAGGCTGCTGCGCAAGGAGCTGTCGGCCGGCCTCAGGGAGTACGCGCTCCAGAGCCTTGCCGCCGGGCCGGCGATCTACGCCCGCCATTTCACCGAGGAGGATTTGCGCGGGCTGATCGCGTTCTACGGCACGCCGCTCGGCATGAGGCTCCTCGAAACCCAGGCCGAAATCTCGCTCGCGATCTCGGAGCTGATCCTCACCACGGTGGAAGCCGCCGCGGAGGACCTCATCCGCCGCCTCGGCACCATCCTCGGCGAGCGCGGGTATTTCTAGGGCCGCCGGGTGGCCGATACGCATGCCGGTGGCGCCGGGGCGCGCTTGCTCCTAGTGTCGCCGGAACCTCCGCGCGGCTCGCGGATTCACGCTGAGGGCAGCGGATGAAGCGAAGGCGCCATGACTGAGGCATCGGTCCGCGAAAGGGTGAGCACGGTCGACGAAGCCGAGATCGCGCGGTTCTCGGCGATCGCCGACCAGTGGTGGGACCCGACGGGCAAGTTCCGCCCGCTCCACCAGATCAATCCGCTCCGCATCGCCTTCATCAAGGAAGAGATCTGCCGGCAGTTCGGCCGCGACCCGTTCCATTTCGACTGCATCAGCGGCCTTCGCATCCTCGACATAGGCTGCGGCGGCGGGCTGCTGACGGAGCCGATCGCGCGGCTCGGCGGGGCGGTGGTCGGCGCCGACGCCTCGGCGACCAACATTGCCGTCGCGAAGCTCCATGCCGAGCGGGCGGGGCTCCCGATCGACTATCGCGCCACCACGGCCGAAGACCTCGCCGCGGCCGGCGAACGGTTCGACCTCGTGCTCGCGCTCGAGGTCGTCGAGCATGTGCCGGACCCCGCCGCCTTCATCGCGCTCTGCGCCGAGCTGGTGAACCCCGGCGGGCTGATGGTGGTGTCGACCATCAACCGCACGATGAAGGCCTATGCGCTGGCGATCGTCGGCGCAGAATACATCCTGCGCTGGCTGCCGCGCGGCACCCATCAATGGAAGCGCTTCGTGACGCCGGACGAGCTCACCGCTGCGTTCGCCGCGGGTGGCCTGACGCCCGGCCGCAAGACCGGCATGGTCTACGCCCCGCTCGGCGGCTTCTGGCGCCTCAACGCCGCCGACACCGACGTCAATTATTTGATGTCCGCCGCCCGCCCGGCCAGCTAAGCCCCTCTCGTTTTCAACCTCCCCCTTGCGGGGAGGTCGAACCGGCGCAGCCGGTTCGGGAGGGGGTGCTGAGCTTCGGTGGAGGCACAATCCTCACGTCAGCACCCCTCCCCGAAACCGCTCCGCGGTTTCGACCCTCCCGCAAGGGGAGGGTTGAACCCCTGGAAATCCGAGGCCCTTGACTCCCGGTCTCGCGGCCTATATTCAACCGAACAGTTGATCAACTGATCGGTTGATCATGAAGGATGGGACCAGCGCTCATGGACCAGCTCAGCCTTGCCTTCGACGCCCTCGCGGACCCGACCCGGCGCGCGATCCTCGCGCGGTTGGCGCTCGGCGAGGCGACGGTGAAGGAGCTGGCGGAGCCGTTCGACATGAGCCTCCAGGCCGTCTCCAAGCACCTCAAGGTGCTGGAGCGCGGCGGGCTCATCACGCGGGGCAAAGAGGCCCAGTTCCGGCCCTGCCGCGCCGCCCCGGCCGGCATCCGCGAGATCACGGAGTGGCTGGAGGAATACGCCCGGATGGTCGGTGAACGCCTCGACCGTCTCGAGGGTTACCTGCAAGAGCTTCAGCAAGGAGAACACCCATGAACGCCGCAGTGAAGATCAAGCCGGTCGACAACGAGCCGACGGTCGTCGACTACCCGGACAGCGAGCCGATCGCCGTGTGGAAGCGCGTCTTCCACGCCCCGCGCGAACTGGTGTGGCAGGCCTGGACCGACCCGAAGCATGTCGAGAAATGGTGGGGCCCCCGCCGCTACTCGACCAAGGTGCTCGAGCTCGACCTCCGCAAGGACGGCGCGTGGCGCTTCGAGCAGCATGGCGAGGACGGCAGCGTCATCACCTTCTACGGCCGCTATCTCGAGGTCGACGCGCCGGCGAAGCTCGTCAACACGTTCGGCGTGGTGGACATGTTCCCCGACACCGGCACCGAGACCAACCTCTTCGAGGACCTCGGCAACGGCACTACCGCGTACACCGGCATCTCGAATTTCGGCGACTTCGCCATCCGCGACGCCCAGCGCGGCACCGGCATGGAGGAAGGCGGCATCGAGAGCTTCGACCGCTTTGCGGAATACCTCGCCACCCTCACCGCGAAGAAGGCCTGACCTTCAGGCTCGCCGGCGGCTTCCCCCGGGCCGCCGGTCCCCCTTCCCCCGTCAGGAGTCACAGCCATGAAGGCCCTCAAGGTTACTCACTCGGCCACCGAGCCGACCATCACGATGACCCGTATCCTCAATGCGCCGGCGGCGCTGGTGTGGAAGGCGTGGACCGAGCCGCAGCACATCCGCCGCTGGTACAGCAACGGCACCGCGAAGGTGGTGGAGCACGATTTCCGCGTCGGCGGCCGCTGGCGCTATGAGGACACCGACCAGGACGGCCATGTCTGGGCCTTCGCCGGCAAATTCGTCGAGATCGCGCCGACCCACCGCCTGGTGAACACCTTCGGCGTGGTCGGCATGTTCGACGGCGCGGAGCTGACCGAGACCCACACCTTCGAGGACATGGGCGACGGCCGCACCCACTACACCAGCGTCTCCGTCTTCGACACGATGGAAGCCCGCGACGGCATGCTGCAGTCCGGCATGGAAGACGGCGCCGACACCAGCATGGATCGCCTCGACGCGCTCCTCCAGGAACTCAAGGTCGAGGCCTGAGTTCGGCGCCGGTCGCGGCACAGCGGCCGGCCGGCGACCGGGTGAGGGCGCGCCCGCGAAGCTCCCCTCACCCGGACTTCATTTCGCACCCATTGAGGTCGCGGTCGTCTGGTAGCGGATCACGACGCCACCTCCACCACCGGCATTTCCGGCGGCGCGAAGGCGCGGTCGTGCGCCAGCGCCGGGATGCGGCGGCGGGCTTCGGCGCTGGCGGTAAGGTCGATGTCGGCGACGATCACGCCAGGCTCGTCGCCGTCCGCCTCGGCGACGATCGTGCCCCACGGGTCGACGACGAGGCTGTGGCCGAAGGTTTCGCGGCCGTCTTCGTGGAGGCCGCCCTGCGCCGCGGCGACGACGAAGCTGCCGGTCTCGATCGCGCGGGCGCGCAGCAGCGCATGCCAGTGCGCCGCGCCGGTCTGGCGGGTGAACGCGGCGGGAACCGCCAGCATCGCGGCGCCGGCGCGGGCGAGCGCGCGGTAGAGCTGCGGGAAGCGGAGGTCGTAACAGATCGACACGCCCAGCCGGCCCCAGGGGAGGTCGACGGCGACCGCGCGGTCGCCGGCGCGGTAGAGCCGCGATTCGCGCCAGCTCTCGCCGCCGGGGAGGTCGACGTCGAACATGTGGATCTTGTCGTAGCGCGCGAGGATCGCGCCGTCGGGACCGACGACATAAGCGCGGTTGGCGACGCCGTCGGGGACGCGGATGGCGAGCGAGCCGATGTGAAGGTGGATGCGGAGATCGGCCGCGACCGCGCGGAGGCGGCGGAGCGTCGCGTCCTCGGCCTCGGTCGCCGCCGCCGTCACGATGGAGCGCGCGCCGCGATCGATGAGGTTGGTCATCTCCGGCGTCTGCACATAGACCGCGCCGAGCGCGGCGGCGTGGCGGATCAGGGCCTCGGCCGAGTCGGCGTTGTCTTCGGGCGACCGCGTGCCGCGCATCTGGACGCAGGCGGCGCGGAACCGGGTCGCCAAGTCAGGCCGCCTTGAGGAGCTGGTCGAGGACGCCGCGGCGGTCGAGGGCGGCGACGTCGTCATAGCCGCCGACATGGCGGTCGTTGACGAAGACCTGCGGCAGGGTCATCCGGCCGCCGGAGCGGTCGATCATCTCGGCGATGCGCGCACGGTCGGCGGCCACGTCGACCTCGTCATAGGCGACGCCCTTGGCGTCGAACAGCGCCTTGGCGAGCGTGCAGAAACCGCAATTCGGACGGGAATAGATCACGACGTTACTCATGGCACACACCAGCAGAATTGCACGCGTTTCCTTATAGATCGTTCAGCTTTCCCCCCTTGCAACCCGAGCGAAGACGAGCAGATCGACGCACGCGGCGCCGGCCCTGAGGAGGGCCCTGGTCGCGGCCTTCGCGGTCGCGCCGGTGGTGTAGACATCGTCCACCAGCACCACGCGCCGGCCAGCGATGAGCGGCTTCACCTCCTCGACAACGCGGAAGGCGCCGCGAACGTTCACCCGCCGCTCGGTGGCGGAGAGGCCGACCTGACGTCGCGTCGAGCGGGGGCGGGAGAGCACCGTGGGGGCAAACGCAGCACCGGATGCCCGCGCGATCTCGGCGGCGAGCGCGGCGGACTGGTTGAAGCGCCGCCACCACAGCCGCGCGCGATGGAGCGGCACCGGCACCACGAGATCGGCGGTCGCCAGGAGGTCGCCGCCGGCGCGCGCCATCCAGCCGCCCATCCAGCGGGCGAGGTCGAGATGGTCGCGGTATTTGAGGCCGTGGACCAGCTGGCGCGCGACGGGGCCGTAGATCGCGACCGCACGCATGCGTGCGAAGGGCGGCGGATCCGCGATCGCCTCGGGCGACAGGGCGCCGTCGCCGGGCTCGTAGGCGAAGGGGATCGCGAGCCTGTCGCAGAACGGCTGCTCGATCAGCCGCAGCAGCCCCCAGCAATCCGGGCACAGCGTGCCGTCGGTCGCGACCGGCCGCTCGCAGGCAAGGCAATGCGCCGGGATCGCGAGCCGCACCACGCCTCGGCCGAGGCCACGCAGCACGCCACCCGCGGCAGCCAGCGGACGCACGCGGTCCCGCGCAATGGCGGCTTCGTCGATCTCCCCCATGGGTGGAGCGTATCGTCGGCGCGTCGGAAGCGCGAGACTGGATGCTCGTCATTCCGGCGAAGGCTGGAATCCAGCGCAGTGGAACAACGGCCCGTCGTGTGGCGCTGGACCCCGGCCTTCGCCGGGGTGACGAGAGGGGGGGAGGGGAGACATTGGCGGCGCCGGCCTCGCCGGGGTGAGGAAGAGAGGGTGGGGCGAGGGGAACTTTGACCCGCGCGGCGCGAGCGGCCACATAGGCGGGATGACGCGGCCGCCGTTGTTCGACCTTGCGCTTCTCGACCGCCGCCGGCTTCGGGCACGGCGGCTGGCGGTGGCGGGCGCCGATGTGCTGCTGCGCGCGGCGGCGGACGAGCTGGCGGCTCGGCTCTATGCGGTGAGCCGCGATTTTCCGGTGGCGGTTGATCTCGCGACGCCCGAGCCGGTGCTGGCGGCCATGCTGCCGCGCACCGGGAAGGTCGGCGTGCTCCATCGCATCGACCGGCTCGCCGGACTTGGCGTTGCGGCCGTGGCCGACGCCGGCGCGCTGCCGCTTCGCGATGCGAGCATCGATCTTGTCGTTTCGGCGCTCGGGCTGCAATGGACCGAGGATCTTCCGGGCGCGCTGATCCAGATCCGGCGCGCGCTCCGTCCGGACGGGCTCCTTCTCGCGGCGGTCATCGGCGGCGAGACGCTGAGCGAGCTGCGGCGGGCGCTGGCCGAGGCCGAGATCGAAGCGCGGGGCGGGGCGTCGCCGCGGGTGTCCCCCGCCGCGGAGCTTCGCGACATGGCCGGGCTGCTGCAGCGCGCCGGCTTCGCGCTGCCGGTCGCGGACCAGGAGCGGCTGACGCTGCGCTATGACGATGCGGCGGCACTGATGCGCGACCTGCGCGCGATGGGTGCGACCAACGTCCTCACGGAGCGCGCGCGGGTGCCGCTGACGCGCGGCATCGTCGCCCGCGCGGCCGCGATCTATGCGGATCGCTTCGCCGATCCGGACGGCCGCGTGCGCGCGACGTTCGACATCGTCTGGCTGTCCGGCTGGGCGCCGCATGAGAGCCAGCAGAAGCCGCTCCGCCCGGGATCGGCGAAGGCGCGGCTGGCAGATGCGCTGGGCGTGACGGAATTCGGCGCCGGCGAGAAGGCCGGGCGCTGACTAGGGCGTCTCGGCCGTGATGGCGCCGGTCTCGATCTCGTCGATGCCATAACCGCTGGCGGCGATGTCGGTCGGGCGCGGCGCGACGCCGAGAAGGATGGCGCTCAGACCCAGAACAGCGATCAGCGCCGGCATGAAGACCAGGACGAACCCGCCCGGCTTCCTTGCGGTCACAATGGTTTCGCTGCTCGCCCCCCCGGTGACGGACATGACTTTGACGCGCTCCCCGACGCAACACATTGATTTGGTTGAACGCCGCGGTTCTTTGCGGCGATCGCTACAATCGCGCCGGCGCTATGAACGATCGGTTAAAGCTGCGACGAGCGGCACGTCGGCAGGGGGCATCGGGTAGTCGCCGAGGCGCACCGGCCGCACCCATTTCAGCGCCTGTCCCTCCCGCGCCTCGGGAATCCCGGTCCAGCGCCGGCAGGTGAAGAGGGGCATCAGGAGGTGGAAGCTCTCATAGGCGTGGCTGGCGAAGCTGAGCGGGAAGAGGCATGCCGGCTTCACGACGATGCCGAGCTCCTCGCCGAGCTCGCGGACCAGCGTCGCCTCGGGCGTCTCGTCCGCCTCGACCTTGCCGCCAGGAAATTCCCACAGCCCGGCGAGCGGCTTCCCCTCCGGACGCTGGGTGATGAGGACGCGGCCGTCGGCATCGATCAGCGCCGCCGCCGCGACGAGGAGGAGGGGCTTTGTTTCGGTCATCAGCGTCATTTCAAACCCCGACCTCATCCTGAGGTGCCCGGCGTCAGCCGGGCCTCGAAGGACCAGCTGGTGTCCGCCGCCATCCTTCGAGGCTCGCTGCGCTCGCACCTCAGGATGAGGTGGGAGGGAGCGCTCACGAGCGGTAGCTGCCGTTGACGTCGATATAGCCGTGGGTGAGGTCGCAGGTCCAAACCGTGGCCTTGCCGGCGCCGAGGCCGAGGTCGACGCGGATCGCGATCTCGCGGTTCTTCATGTAGGCGGAGGCCGCGTCTTCCGAGTAGGCGCCGTCGCGCTGGCCTTCGGCGGCGACGCGATGCTCGCCGAACCAGATCGTCAGCCGGTCGCGGTCGGCGGGCTCGCCGGCCTTGCCGACCGCCATCACTACCCGGCCCCAATTGGCGTCCTCGCCGGCGACCGCGGTCTTCACCAGCGGCGAGTTGGCGATGGAGAGCGCGATGCGCCGCGCCGAGCGCGACGAGGTGGCGCCGGTGACGTCGATGGTGATGAATTTCTGCGCGCCCTCGCCGTCGCGGGCGACCTGCTGGGCGAGGTCGGTCAGCACCCTGCGCAGCGCGCGGCGGAAGGGCACCAGCCGCGGGTCGGCGGCATCGTCGATCGCAGCGTTTCCCGCCTTGCCGGTGGCGAAGGCGAGGAGCGTGTCGGAGGTCGAGGTGTCGCCGTCGACGGTGATGGCATTGAAGGTCGGCCTGACGACCGCGGCGAGGAGCGTCTGCAGCACGGGCGCGGCGATCACCGCGTCGGTGACGACGAAGGCGAGGAGCGTCGCCATGTCGGGCGCGATCATGCCCGCGCCCTTGGCGATGCCGTTGATCGTCACGGTGGTATCGCCGAGCTTCGCCCGGGCGGTGGCGCCCTTGGGGAAGGTGTCGGTGGTCATGATCGCGCGCGCGGCGTCAGCCCAGCGGTCGCCGGATGCGCTGGCGACCAGTTCGGGGGCGACGGGCGCGAATTTCGCGGCGTCGAGCGGCTCGCCGATCACGCCGGTCGAGGCGAGATAGACCTCGTCGGTGCGGCAGCCGGCGACCTTTGCGATGATCTCGGCGGATAGCTGCGTCGAGGCGACGCCGAGTTTGCCGGTAAAGGCGTTGGCGTTGCCGGAATTGACGAGAAGCGCGCGCGCCTGGCCGGACAGCAGCACGGCGCGGCACCAGTCGACCGGCGCGGACGGGCATTTGGAGCGGGTGAAGACGCCGGCGACCGTAGTGCCGGCTTCGAACAGCATGGCGAGGACGTCCTCGCGCCCGGTGTAGCGGATGCCGGCGGCGGCGGTGCCCATGCGGACGCCGTCGATCGCCGGCATCGCCGGGAAGGACGCCGGAGCCAGCGGTGAAACGCCCGTCATGACGGCGAACGCTCCTCCGCGGGCCGCAAGGCTATTCGGCAGCCGGCTCTTCGGCCGAAGCCTCGTCGGCGGCAGGCTCGTCTTCCGCCGGGGCCGGCTCGGCTGCGGGCTCCTCGTCGTCGGCAGGCGCGATCTCGTCGCCCGGGGCCGCGTCTTCCTCGACCGCGAGCGGATCGGTGATGACGATCTCGGCGCCCTCGCGGAGCTCGCTGAGGGCGGCGCGATAGGCGTCGACCACCACCAGCTGGCGGACCGTCCGCGCGACGTCGGCGTAAGCCGGCGGCGGCTGGGTGCGCCGATCGTGAAGCAGGATGATGTGGTAGCCGAACTGGCTCGCCACCGGGTTCTGGGTGTAGGTGCCGGCCTCCAGCGCGAGCGCGGCCTGCTCGAATTCCGGGATCAGCTGGCCGATGGCGTAGTAGCCGAGGTCGCCGCCCTGCGCGGCGCTGCCGTCGATCGAGAACTGCGTGGCGAGCGCGGCGAAATCGGCGCCGTCATTGAGCTGGGCGATGATGTTGTTCGCCATGTCCTCGGTTTCGACCAGGATGTGGCTGGTCCAGTATTCCTCGGGGAGGTCGAGCGCGGCGATCTCGGCCTGGTAGCGCGCCTGGAGCTCTTCGTCGGTCACCGCGCCGTCGATCATCTCGGCGAAATAGACGTTGCGCAGCTCGCGCTGGCGCAGATGCTCCATGCGCGACGCGAAGGTCCGCGACTGGTCGAGGCCGGCCTCGACCGCGGCGACCGCCATCAGGCGCATGTCGATCACCGCGTCGATCAGCGCCTGGCGCTGGCTGTCGCCCGGGATCTGCGCGAGCTGGTCGCCGAAATCCTCCGCGGCGAAGGCAAGGTCGAGCTCGAGGATCGGCTCGCCATTGACGGTCGCGACGACGGCGAACGGGTCGATCCCTTCGGGCTCGGCGGGAACATCTTCCTCGAGCGGCGGGATTTCGACGGGCGCGGCGGCGGGGTCGAGGGGGACCGGCTCGGCCGCGGGATCGTCCTGCGCGACGGCAGGGGCCGAAACGCCAAGCGCGAGCATGGCAGCGAGCGTGGCGAAGAGCCCTGCGGTGCGGCGCGCGGGGCGAGCGAAACGGGTCATGTAGGGATCCTGTGACTGAGGCCGAATCGGCCCGCCTGAAGCCCCTTTCGGGGCGCCCCCTGCAGGCGGGGACCGGTCCGGCCGCACGTTGACAACAAAGTGCCCCCCTCTTATCTGTCCAGCGGCCCGGCGTCCACAGCGCCATCGCAGCTTGCGAGACGGCCGCTCCCGACGGGTCGCCCGACCAGAATCCCTGCGCCGGCAGGTTACGGACCGTCCCAGCCGTCACCCTTTTCACTGCCGGCACGAGGGACGAGAATGGTCGGCTTCGGCGCCATCACCCGCAGATTCTTCGGTTCGTCCAACGAGCGCCGCCTGCGCGGCTATCAGCCGAAGGTCGCCGCCATCAACGCCCTCGAGGCCGAGGTGAAGGCGCTGTCGGACGAGGCGCTGCGCGACCGCACCGCCGCTTTCCGCGCCCAGCTGGCGACCGGCAAGACCGACCTCGACGACATCCTCGTGCCTGCCTTCGCCACAGTCCGCGAGGCCGCGCGGCGCTCCCTCGGCCAGCGCCATTTCGACGTGCAGCTGGTCGGCGGCATGGTGCTCCATGAGGGCGCGATCGCCGAGATGAAGACCGGCGAGGGCAAGACGCTCGTCGCCACGCTTGCGGTCTATCTCAACGCGCTCGCCGGCAAGGGCGTCCACGTCATCACCGTCAACGACTACCTCGCCAAGCGCGACTCCGAGTGGATGGGGCAGATCTACCGCTTCCTCGGGCTCACGGTCGGCGTGATCGTCCACGGCCTCTCCGACCAGGAGCGGCGCGAGGCCTATGCCGCGGACATCACCTACGGCACGAACAACGAGTTCGGCTTCGACTATCTGCGCGACAACATGAAATACGACCTCCGGGTCATGGTGCAGCGCGGGCACAATTTCGCGATCGTCGACGAGGTGGATTCGATCCTGATCGACGAGGCGCGCACGCCCCTCATCATCTCCGGCCCGCTCGACGACCGCTCCGAGCTCTACAACACGATCGACGCCTTCATCCCGCGGCTCTCCGACGAGGATTTCGAGATCGACGAGAAGCAGCGCGCGGCGACCTTCACGGAAGCCGGCAACGAGAAGCTCGAGAACCTCCTCAAGGAAGCCGGCCTCCTCAAGAGCGAGTCGCTCTACGACGTAGAGAACGTCACCGTCGTCCACCACGTCCAGCAGGCGCTGCGCGCCCACAAGATGTTCCAGCGCGACAAGGACTACATCGTGCGCAACGACGAGGTCGTCATCATCGACGAGTTCACCGGCCGCATGATGCCCGGCCGGCGCTACTCCGAGGGCCTCCACCAGGCGCTGGAGGCGAAGGAGCACGTCAAGATTCAGCGCGAGAACCAGACCCTCGCCTCGATCACCTACCAGAACTATTTCCGCATGTACGACAAGCTGGCCGGCATGACCGGCACGGCTTCGACCGAGGCGGAGGAGTTCGGCAACATCTACGGGCTCGACGTCGTCGAGATCCCGACCAACAGGGAAGTGAAGCGCAAGGACGACGACGACGAGGTCTACCGGACCGCGCCGGAGAAGTTCACTGCGATCATCGAGCTCATCCGGGACTGCCGCACGCGCGGGCAGCCGGTGCTGGTCGGCACCACCTCGATCGAGAAGTCCGAGCTGCTCTCGGAGATGCTGAAGAAGCAGAAGATCGAGCACCAGGTGCTGAACGCGCGCTATCACGAGCAGGAGGCGTTCATCATCTCGCAGGCCGGCGTGCCGGGCGCGGTGACCATCGCCACCAACATGGCCGGCCGCGGCACCGACATCCAGCTCGGCGGCAATCTCGACATGCGCATCCAGCACGAGCTCGCCGAGGTTCCGGAAGGGCCGGAGCGCGACGCGAGGATCGCGGCGATCCAGGAGGAGGTCGCCAAGCGCAAGGAGGAGGCGCTCGCCGCCGGCGGGCTCTTCGTCATCGGCACCGAGCGCCACGAAAGCCGGCGCATCGACAACCAGCTGCGCGGCCGTTCGGGCCGGCAGGGCGACCCCGGCCATTCGCGCTTCTTCCTGTCGCTGCAGGACGACCTGATGCGCATCTTCGTGATGGACCGCATGGACGGCATCCTGCAGCGCCTCGGCCTCAAGGAGGGCGAGGCGGTGGTCCATCCGTGGATCAACCGCGCGCTGGAGCGGGCACAGCAGAAGGTCGAAGCGCGCAACTTCGACATCCGCAAGAACCTCCTCAAGTTCGACGACGTGATGAACGACCAGCGCAAGGTCATCTTCGAGCAGCGCGTCGACCTGATGGGGAACGAGAACGTCGCCGAGACGATCGTCGACATGCGCCACGACGTGGTGCGCGACCTCGTCAGCCGCCACATCCCGGAAAAGGCCTATCCCGAGCAGTGGGATTCGGACGGACTCCAGGAAGAGGTGAAGAAGGTCCTCAACCTCGATCTGCCGGTCGCCGAATGGGCGAAGGAAGAGGGCATCGCCGACGAGGAGGTGACCGAGCGCATCGTCAAGGCCGTGGACGAAGCTGCCGCCGCGCGCACGGCGCGCTACACGCCGGAGATCATGCGCCAGGTCGAGAAGGCCGTGCTCCTGCAGACGCTCGACCATGTCTGGCGCGAGCATCTGGTGACGCTGGAGCACCTTCGCCATGTCGTCGGCTTCCGCGGTTATGCGCAGCGCGATCCGCTCAACGAGTACAAGACCGAATCCTTCGAGCTCTTCGAGCGGATGCTGCAGAGCCTTCGCGAGACGGTGACGGCGCAGCTGATGCGGGTCGAGATCCAGCAGCGCGCGCCGGAGCTGCCGCCCGAGGGCAATGTCAGCCGCATCCAGGCGACCCACATCGACCCCGTCACCGGTGAGAACGAGCTCGCGGACGCGCCGAGCATCGCGCCGCGGAACGGCACCGGCCGCCTGCAGGCGCTCTCCGCCACCGCCCTGCCGCGCGACGTCGACCCCAACGATACCTCGACCTGGGGCAAGGTCCCGCGCAACGCGCCCTGTCCCTGCGGCTCAGGCAAGAAGTTCAAGCACTGCCACGGCCAACTGGTCTGAGCGGCAATCGCCGGACGGAAGCGCCGACCT
>JAHCJZ010000025.1 GCA_026126025.1 Bauldia sp.
TCGGATCCAGCGTCCGATTCAGATGCCGGCTAAGCGACTTCGGCGCGGGCACGGTCGGCGCGTTTGCGCTCGTGGGGGTCGAGGAGGGTCTTGCGGAGGCGGATCGACTTCGGGGTCACCTCGACCAGCTCGTCGTCGGCGATCCAGGCGAGCGCCTTCTCCAGCGTCATGCGGATCGGCGGGGTGAGGCGCACCGCCTCGTCCTTGCCGGCGGCGCGGATGTTCGTCAGCTGCTTGCCCTTGAGGACGTTGACCTCAAGGTCGTTGTCGCGGGTGTGCTCGCCGATGATCATGCCGCGATAGACCTTCCAGCCCGGCTCGATCATCATCGGGCCGCGATCCTCCAGCTTCCACATCGCGTAAGCGACCGCCTCGCCCTCGTCGTTCGAGATGAGGACGCCGTTGCGGCGGCCGGCGATCTCGCCCTTGTAGGGCGCGTAGGCGTGGAACAGGCGGTTCATGATCGCGGTGCCGCGGGTGTCGGTCAGGAGCTCGCCCTGGTAGCCGATGAGGCCGCGGGTCGGCGCGCGGAAGACGAGGCGCACGCGATTGCCGCCGGACGGCTTCATCTCGACCATCTCGGCGCGGCGCTGCGAGAGCTTGTCGATGACGACGCCGGAATGCTCCTCGTCGACGTCGACCACCACCTCCTCGATCGGCTCCAGCATCTGGCCAGTGGCCTCGTCGGTCTTCATCACCACCTTCGGCCGCGACACCGAGAGCTCGAAGCCCTCGCGGCGCATCGTCTCGATCAGGATCGCGAGCTGGAGTTCGCCGCGGCCGGAGACGACATAGGCGTCGGAGTTCGGCGCACTGTCGACCCGCAGCGCGACATTGCCTTCCGCCTCGCGCAGCAGCCGCTCGCGGATGACGCGGCTTTGCACCTTGTCGCCCTCGGTGCCAGCGAGCGGGGAATCGTTGACGAGGAAAGTCATCGACAGCGTCGGCGGGTCGATCGGCTGCGCCTGCAGCGGCTCGGCCGCCTCGGGCGCGGCGACGGTGTCGGCGACGTTGAATTTCGGCAGTCCCGCAATCGCGACGATGTCGCCGGCCTCGGCCTCGTCGATCGGCGTCCGCTCGATGCCGCGGAAGGCGAGGATCTTGGAGACGCGGCCGTTCTCGATCAGCTTGCCGTCGCGGCCGAGCACTTTCACTGCCTGGTTGGCGCGGACCTTCCCAGAAAAGATGCGGCCGGTGACGAGGCGGCCGAGATAAGCGTTGGCCTCGAGGATGGTGCCGAGCATGCGGAACGGCCCGTCCTCGACCGTCGGCGCCTTCACATGGCGCAGCACCAGCTCGAAGAGCGGCTTCATGCCGTCGTCCTTCGGCCCCTCGGGCGTTGCCGCCATCCAGCCCTGCTTCGCCGAGCCGTAGAGGATCGGGAAGTCGAGCTGCTCGTCGGAGGCGTCAAGCGCGGCGAAGAGGTCGAACACCTCGTTGACCACCTCGACCGGACGTGCGTCCGGACGATCCACCTTGTTGATGACGACGATGGGCTTGAGCCCCATGCGAAGCGCCTTCGACACCACGAACTTGGTCTGCGGCAGCGGCCCCTCGGCGGCGTCGACCAGCACCAGCGCGCCGTCGACCATCGACAGAATGCGCTCGACCTCGCCGCCGAAATCGGCGTGGCCGGGCGTGTCGACGATGTTGATGCGCACGTCGTTCCACACCACCGAGGTCGCCTTGGCGAGGATGGTGATCCCGCGCTCGCGCTCGAGGTCGTTGGAATCCATCACCCGTTCGGCAACCCGCTGGTTCTCGCGGAACGCGCCGGACTGCTGCAGCAGCCGGTCGACCAGCGTGGTCTTGCCATGGTCGACATGGGCAATGATCGCGATATTGCGGAGGGCCATCGCGGGCGGTCCGTTCAGGGTTGGGCGGGTCTGTGGGAAGCGTGTTGCGGCGCGATATATAGGATTCCGGTCGTCGAGCGCAATCCGACCCGTCACCGCAGAGCGTTGGCGTTCTGCGGTTCAGCAGGACCGGTTGCGCCGGACGGCTAGCCGGCGAACAGCAACACCATGATGAACGCGACGACGACCCCGGCAAGGCCGAAGCCGAGAACGTAGCGCACGCCATGGCCGGTGACGCCTTCGCGGGCGTCGTCGGCGTCGATCACGAGGCGGGTGTATTCCTGGCCGACAATCGACATCGCGGTGCTCCTTCAGTTCCGCGACGAACTGCCCAGGCCGTCCCGAACGGCCATGGGCCGGTTCGCAGGTCGCGGATTCTACGCCTCTTCGCGCGCGCCGCCAAATCCGGTTCCTGTTGACGGACGCCCCGGATCGCCGGTTCGCCGATTCACCTCCGGCCCCGCCCGGCTATCATCGCCCGCGGGCGGGGGTGGCGATGGCGGACGGAAGGCCGGGCTGGCGCGCCGAGATCCGGGCGGCGATCGAGGGCGACCATGCGCGCCTCGGCCGCCTGGTGCCGTTCGTCCTCCACGGGCTGATCGTCTTCTCGCTCATCACGATCGCGCTCGACACCATCCCGGACCTTTCGGACCGCACACGCGATTTCCTGGACGCGGCCGAGCTTGTGGTCGTGGTCATCTTCACGGTCGAGTACGCGCTGCGCATCGTGTCGGCGACGCGGCCGCTCCGCTACGTGTTCAGCTTCTGGGGGATCGTCGATCTCCTCGCGATCCTTCCCTACTACCTGACGCTCGGCGGCCATTTCCGCATCATCCGCGCGCTGCGGCTGGTGCGGGTGTTCTGGCTGTTCAAGCTGGTGCGCTACACCCGCGCCCTCGACACTCTCGGCCGCGCCATCCGCAGCGTCCGCGAGGAGCTCATCGTCTTCCTGATCGCGGCGCTGGTGGTCGTCTATTTCTGCGCCTTCGGCGTCTACTATTTCGAGAACGCCGCGCAGCCCGACAAATTCGCCTCGATCTTCGACGGCATCTGGTGGGCGGCGGTGACGCTGACGACTGTCGGCTATGGCGACGTCATCCCGATCACCACCATGGGCCGGGTCTTCACCATCCTCGTCCTCTTCGTCGGCGTCGGCATCATCGCCGTGCCCACCGGTCTCATCGCCACCGCGCTCGCCACCATCCGCCGCGAGCACGCAACGAAGACGGAGCCGCCACCGCCGGATCGATTGCCGTAGGGTGGAAGCCTACATTGAGGCCTCGGCGCTGATGCCCAAACTCATCGCCGACCGAAGCGAGATCGCGTGACGATGGAGAATCCGCGGTCGGCTACGCAAGAACCGAGGTGGGAACGACTTATCGAGGTGGATGTCTTTCACGACAGGCCACAGGAAGGAACCGCGATGTTTCGCGGTGAGCCCCACCTCTTCCAGAGCAGATTCGACGAGGAGGCGGACGCCTACACCGATTTGTTTCTTCTGACAAAAGTCACGCCTGAGCTGCATCTGCTGCTTCAGGAGCGTCGAGCGATCTGGCTCCGTCGGTATGAGGCCTTTCAGAGACACGCCCCGGTCGGCAGTTATCTGCCGTTGCCAGAGGATCAGAGTCGTCTTGAGGAAGTGACCAACCGGCTCCACCGAGCTCAAGATCAATCGCTCCACGCATCCGGAGACATTCGTTGGATCGGGCCCGGCCACAACGACTACCTCGTCCGCTGGGTAGAGGTGGATGCCGGCACGTGGCCCGGACCTTCTCTGTCCGATTGGGCGCAGAAGCACCGTATCGAGACTTTGTTGCGGCCGCTCACGGAGGCAGGTGCGGCCGAGGCACCTATTGCGAAGCTCGCAGCCGACGCGATCGAAGCCCAAACCCGCGCCGTCTTGTGGGAAATCGAACACCTCAGAAGCGGCTTGGTCGACGAGGCGGGGTGGATCGGGTTTTTCGAGGCCGGCTACGAAGCAATTGGCCAGTGCGAAGCTGCGCTGGAAGCCTATGTCGCGAAAGCGCGGGCTGGCGACCTTGCCGACGCTCTCGACCGTGTCATTGCGGTGCTGGATCGACGCCCGAGTCTGGCCACCAGCCGCGAATTGCCATCACGGCCGGATGGGTAGGGAGTGAGAGGCGGCCGCCTTCGCGGGTGCCGCCGCCCCTCACCTCCTCGCCTGCGCGAGGAACACTAATCCTTGCCCCGCTGCTTCTTGCCACGCGCCACTTCGGTCGCGAGCGCTTCCAGCCGGTGTTCCCAGAAGCCGCGGAAGCGCTCGACCCAGGCGTCGACCTCGCGCATCGGCGTCGTGTCGACGGCGTAGATGCGCTGGGTACCGATCGGCCGCACGGTGGCGAAGCCGCTGTCGCGCAGCACGCGAAGATGCTGCGACACCGCTGGCTGGGTGATGCCGAACTCCTTCTGGATCACCGCGACGATCGCGCCCGAACTGTGCTCGCCTTCGGCGAGGAGCTCCAGGATGCGCCGGCGGACGGGATCGCCGAGGACGTCGAAGGCGTGCATCAGCCGGGCGGAGCCTCCCCGGTATAGAAGCCCGTGCTGCGCTCCGCGGCCGGGCCGGCGCTTGCGGCCGGGGTGCCGGCCGCGATCGAGGCGTCGCGCCAGCCCTCGCTGGCGCCCCGGACGAACACCTTGCCCTCGGGCGTGGTCGGCCATGCGGCTCCCGCTTCCGGATCCAGCGCCTCTCCCGATTCGAGGTGGAGGCCGAGACCATGAAGGGCGAGGTCCCAGCCGACGCCAACCGCGCCGGGGCCGAACTGGTCCCACAGCGCGTCGTCGACATGGGCGACATGCTCCAGAATCAGCTTCGCGCCGTCGCCGGCCGGCTCGATGCGCACATCCACCCAGCTGACCTGGCCCATCATCTCCCAGGTGAGGCCGAGATGCTGCGGCGGGCGGCAAGCGGTGACCGTGCCGCCGGCATTGCCGATGATCTGGTAGCGCCCGCCGAGCTTGAGCTCTCCCGACACGGGCAGGAACCAGCGCGGGAGGCGCTCGGGATTGGTCAGCGCATCCCAGAGGTCGTCGGGCGTGGTGTCGTAAATCCGCTCCGCCGTGAGCGTGCGCGCCGTCTTGCCGTCGCGCTCGGTGGTCCCGACCGAGCGCGTCACCGCGCCGACCGCCGCCGCAGGATCGATTGCCATCGCGTTCTTCCTTAGCCTTCGTTTATATACGTGTTCACTTATATAAAGACCGGCCGGTCGGCAAGACCATCCCTTCACGATCGCGCGAGAAGGCTGCGACGCACGTTCCGCGCGATACACCCGCAGTCCCCCGCTGGGGTACGGTCGCGGACAATTGGAGCCGCTTGGGGAGGGCGGTATGTCCCACGCAACGCTTGGGCTGGGCGGCCTGATCGCCAGCATCTACGAGAACATGCTGGTCCTCGGCGACTGGCGCGATCTGATGATCGCGATCCGGGCGCGGCTGAACGTGCCGATGATCTATCTGCGCGT
The DNA here is from genome assembly GCA_026126025.1 of Bauldia sp. GTDB lineage: Bacteria > Pseudomonadota > Alphaproteobacteria > Rhizobiales > Kaistiaceae > JADLGL01. The sequence goes on from JAHCJZ010000025.1 coordinate 5,339, forward strand.
CATCCAGGGCGACCGCGACTGGACCGGATCGCTCGGCTACCCCAAGCAGTATGACCGGCTCTACGAGAGCCGCTACCGGCGGGCCGATCTTCTGGACCAGCGTGCGAGCGCGTTCCCGTCGATGCAGCCGGTCCTTCTCGCCAACCTCTCGCGCGATCCGCTCGTGGAGCGGTCGGGACACTATCGCGAGATCATTCGTCCGCTCGGGATCGAGCACATCCTGACCGCGCGGGGGCATTCCGCGGCGTGCGAGGTGGCGTTCTCGATCGCCCGCTGCGCGGACGAAACGCCGTTCGACGAACGCGACATGGAGACCTTCCGCACGTTCGCCGAGAGCTTCAGCCGCGCCAGCCGCCTGCACGAGCGGATCGCGCGCGGCCTTGCCGGGCCGTCGGCTCCGGAGACCGGCCGGCTGCGGCACCGCTACGCCCTGACGCGCCGCCAAGCCGACGTCGCCGTCGAGGTCGCGAAGGGCACCTCGACCGACGCGATCGCGGAGCGGCTGGGCGTCGGCCGCGAGGCGATCCGCGCGCATCTGAAGGCGATCTACCGCAAGACCGAGACCCACAGCCGGGCGGAGCTGGTCTACCGCCTGCTCACCGTGGCGGGGCCGGCCAACTGAGGGGGAGCCCCGGCGGTTTCCCGCCGGGGCCTTGCCGACGGCTACCGGCCGTCGACCGTGAAGACGTAGAACTTGTCGTTGGGCGCGCCGCCAAAGAGGCCGAAACCCGAGCCCCAATAGACGTGGCCGTCGACGACGGCGGGGTTGGACGTCACCGATCCGCCGGCCTCGAACTCCCACAGAATCTCGCCGGTCTCCGCGCTGAGCGCGAACATCTGCGAGCCGGTCGGCGCCAGCGAGCTGACATAGACGACGCCATTGGCAACGGTCGGCGAGCCGTAGACCGGCGAGTTCGACGGCTCCGCGGTCTGCCAGAGGATCGCGCCGGTCGCCGGGTCGAGCGCCGCCCAAGAGCCGCCCCAGATCGGCGTTTCGTCGTGATCGCTCATCGCGCAGACGCCGCCGGCGCACGGGGCCATGCCGACGAAATGCGGCGTGTACTCCATGTTGGCGACCGACACATAGAGGCGCTCGCCGTCATACGCGGCGCCCTGCGCGAGGCCGCCGGGCTCGGAGAACGGACCGACCCAGGTCGCCCACACGACCTCGCCGGTATGGGCGTCGAACGTCCAGTAGAAGCCGCTCTTCTGGCCGACGCCGACGAGCTCGCGCTCCACGCCGTCGATGGTGGCGGTGAAGAGATTGGGCGAGCCGACCGCGAAGCCCCAGTTCACCCAGTCGCCGGCGGGCGGGCACATCCGGAAATGCTGGACCGGAATCTGCCAGGTGATGGAGGGGAGCTCGCTGCACACCATCTCATAGGCGTCGGGGCCCGACGCGATGAACGACCATTTCACCTCGCCGGTGTGGAGGTCCGCCGCGATCAGCGCATTGGCGAGCGCATCGGGCGGATAGCAGGACGGATCCCAGTCGTCCGGCGCGGCGGTGAGGCACTCCAGCACCTCCTCCGGCTGCCCGTAATAATGGTCGCCGTGGAAATAGATGGTGTCGCTGGCAACGTCGATCGCCGGGCTGGAGATGATCGCGCCGCCGCTCCAGCTGTCCATCGCGCCCCCATTCTCGGGGATGGTGTAGGAGCGCCAGAGCTCGTCGCCGGTGTTGATGTCGAGCGCGACGAGGCTGCCGCGGAAATTCGAGCGGATGCGCCCGTCGACCTGCTGGTAGGCGCCGGCCGACGACACGCCGACATAGAGCACGTCGCCGAGGATGATCGGCGAGCCGGTGATCTGCGCGTTGGGATGCGCGTCGAGATCGGTGATCCAGACGAGGTCGCCGGACGCCGCGTCGACGGCGATCATGTTGGCGCCGCCGCGGTCGCCCATGAACACCATGCCGCCGCCATAGACCGGGCTGGTCCGGACCACGGAATTCTCCACGCCATTATAGTCGGAGATAGGGTGCTGCCACGCGACCTCGCCGGTCTTCGGATCGACATTGCTCAGCATCCCGCCCTGGTCGACGATGAACGCCCCCTCGGCGCCGATGATGGCGGTCGCCCAGTTGTTGCCGCCGGTGGCGATCGTGGCTTTCGGGGCGAGCCGGGCGACATTGTCGACGCCGATGATCGTCTCGCCGACCGCGTGGCGCGTATTGGCGACGTCGTACGTCGCCATCGGCCAGTCGTCGGCGGCCAGAGCTGCCGTCGCCGACAGCGCGACCGCGGCGCCGCCTGCCAGCATGGACAAACGTAGCATCGTACCCGAACGGGTATGATTTAACACTGGCCGGGTTGGGGTAAATCGAGACACGGATAGAGCCCTCCATGAATAACCTGAAGAAGCAGGGTACTCATTGGGTCCGTCTCCCGAGATCAATCCGACGGATAGGCTCAACGCCACTTGACAACACTCATTCGGGTAGAGATGGACCATATCGAAACGTTTCGGCAGCCGCTCGACCTGCCGCAGTGCTGATCGTCGACGCATTCGACTTCGGCGGTCGCGCAGGCGCGCGCTCTTGCGTGATGGCCCTCGGCGTCCGATAAGGTCGCTCTTTGTTCTCACCATCCGGAGCGCCGACCGTCACGCCCATGTCCGCGCTCGCGACCGCCTCTCTGCCCGCCGATCCTGCCGATGTCCTTCGCGAGGTCTTCGGCCATGCCGCGTTCCGCGGCGAGCAGGAGGCGGTGGTGCGCCATGTCGTGGCGGGCGGGGATGCGGTGGTGCTGTTCCCGACCGGCAAGGGCAAGTCGGTCTGTTACCAAGTGCCGGCGCTCTGCCGGCCGGGGGTCGCGGTCGTCGTGTCGCCGCTGATCGCGCTGATGCGCAATCAGGTCGAGGCGCTGCGGCAGGCGGGCGTGCGCGCCGCCGCGCTCAACTCGGCGCTCACCGCGGAGGAGAGCGCCGCCGCCCGGAGCGACCTCTCTGCCGGCCGGCTCGATCTCATCTATGTCACGCCCGAGCGGCTGATGACGCCGGGCTTCCTCGGCATCCTCGAGCGGCTCGACATTGCGCTGATCGCGATCGACGAGGCGCATTGCGTCAGCCAGTGGGGCCACGATTTCCGGCCGGAATATCTCGCCCTCGGCGCGCTCGGCGAGCGGTTCCCCGGCGTGCCGCGCATGGCGCTTACCGCCACTGCCGACGCCCAGACGCGGGCCGACATCGTCGCCCGTCTCGGCCTCGCCGATGCACGAATCTTCGTCACCAGCTTCGACCGTCCGAACATCAGCTACGCCATCGTCCCGCGGTCGAACGGCATGCGGCAGCTGCGCGACTTCCTCGCCGGCCATCGCGGCGAGAGCGGCATCGTCTATTGCCTCAGCCGCAGGAAGGTCGAGGCGGTCGCCGAGGGGCTCGCCGCCGACGGCATTCGCGCGCTCCCCTATCACGCCGGCCTCGACCAGCGCGTGCGCGACGCCAACCAGGACGCCTTCCTCAAGGAGGACGGGCTGGTGCTGGTCGCGACCGTGGCGTTCGGCATGGGCATCGACAAGCCCGACATCCGCTTCGTCGCCCATGTCGACCTGCCGTCCTCGATCGAGGCCTATTACCAGGAGACCGGCCGCGCCGGCCGCGACGGGCTGCCCGCCGAGGCGTGGATGGCCTACGCCATGGGCGACGTCGCCCAGCGCCGCCGGATGATCGACGAGCGCGAGGCCGACGAGGCGGTGAAGCGGGTCGAGCGCGCCAAGCTCAACGCGCTTCTCGGCGTCTGCGAGACGATCGGCTGCCGGCGCCAGGCGCTGCTGGCGCATTTCGGCGAGAGCTATGACGCGCCGTGCGGCCATTGCGACAATTGCGTCACGCCGGCCGAAACCTTCGACGGCACGGTCGCCGCGCAGAAGCTCCTCTCCGCGATCCTGCGCAGCGGGTCGCGCTTCGGCGCCGGCCATGTCATCGACATCCTGCGCGGCAACGAGACCGAGAAGGTGCGCCAGGCCGGCCATCACCGTCTGCCGACCTTCGGCGTCGGCAGCGATGTCGACGGACGGGTGTGGCACTCGATCGTGCGCCAGCTGACTGCGCTCGGCATCGTCGCGGTCGACCACGGCCGGTTCGGCGCGCTGGTCCCCGGCGACGACTACCGCGCGGTGCTCAAGGGCGAGCGCGCTATCGCGCTTCGCCGCGACCCGCCGCGGCTGCGCCGCACCCGCGAAGAGCGCCAGGCCCAGGCCGTCGCCGGCCTCGCCCCGGCCGACGCGCTGCTGTTCGAGGCGCTCCGCGCCGAACGCACCCGCCTCGCGCGCCAGCAGGGCGTGCCGCCCTATGTCGTGTTCCACGATGCGACGCTGCGCGAGATGGCAACCCTCCGCCCGCAAAGCCTCGACGCCCTCGGCGACCTCGCCGGCATCGGCCGCGCCAAGCTGGAACGCTACGGCCTGGCCTTCCTCAAGGTCATCCGCGCAGCGGACTGAGCCCTCTCCCACGCACACACATCGTCACCCGGGCAAAGGCCTTGCAACCGGGGGCCGTCCCACATGGATTCCGGCCTTCGCGGAACGACGACAAAGGGAAATTTCCAGTTGGTTAACCATCCGGAGCGAAAACAGGGGCCGCTCTCTCTGATGCTTGGAGCCTGGCGAAGGTGGGGTCGGCGTTGCGTTTGAGGAAATGGCCGGCGACGCTCGCCGTGCTTCTTGCTGTCTTCCTCGACGCGTCGGCAGCGACGGCCGACGAGACGGCGGTCGAGCTCACCTATGAGATATTCATCGCCGGCATCCGCGTCGGCCAGGTCGATGCGGTCGGGACCTTCGTCGACAATGGCGGCTATGCCCTGGCGCTCCGCGGCTATACCGACGGGGTGAGCCGCCTCGTCTCCGACGCCAGCGCCGAGCTCGCCTCCAACGGCTTCATCCGCAATGCCGAGATGGTGCCGGCGACGTTCGAGATGGCGATGATGGAGAACGGCATCGGCGCCTATGCGGAAATGCTGATGCGCGGCCGCACCATCACCAACCTCACCGTCGTCCCCGGGCTCCTTCCGTCGGAGCACCGCGTCCCGCTGACGCTGACCCATACCCGCGACGTGGTCGATCCGATGTCGGGCCTGATCGCGCCGATCGACGACCTCGAGGTCGACGGCGCGGAGGCCTGCAACCGCCGCATCAAGGTGTTCGACGGCTGGCAGCGCTTCGACGTGGTGCTCGACTACGCTTCGACCGAGACCGTCTTCGGCACTCGCGAGGGCTACAGCGGCGACGTCTTCGTCTGTTCCGCCCGCTACGTCCCCGTCGCCGGCCACCGGTCCGACCAGCCGTCGGTGATGTTCATGGCGGAGAACGAACGGCTCGAAGCCCGGCTCGTCCAGATCCCGGATCACCGCGTGCTGGTGCCGTACCAGATCCTGATCGGCACCGAAGCCGGCGACCTCGTGGTGCGGATGGTGCGGTTCCGCGTCGACGGAACGGCCGGTGGCGACGGCTGAGCACGGCCGGTTGCCCGCCCCGTCGCGAATCCACATATAGCCATCGGAACCGCCGGTACGCCGGCCTGTTGTGGTGAACGGAACGGGACTCGGGCCGAGTCAGTGATTCGGCCGGCGTTTGTTCCAGACTCGTTCGCCGCCGCGGCGAAATGGCGGATTCCTCGACCTTTTCATTCGCCGCATGATAAGGGGCCGGTGGCGCGCCGGCCGGCGTGGAATGCGGACGAGGGAGCCTCGCCGCGGCAATGAACATCCAGGACAAGGCTGAGGCGATGCCCGGCGTCGGCGGACGCAACGTCACCGCCGTGCTCGGCCCGACCAACACCGGCAAGACCCATCTCGCGATCGAGCGGATGCTGGCGCATCCGAGCGGCGTGATCGGCCTGCCGCTGCGGCTCCTCGCGCGGGAGGTCTACAACCGCATCGTCCAGCGCGTCGGCGCAGACGCGGTGGCGCTCGTCACCGGCGAGGAGAAGATCATCCCGGCGAAGCCGCGCTTTCGCGTGGCAACCGTCGAGGCGCTGCCCGCCGAGATCGACGCCTCGTTCCTCGCGATCGACGAGATCCAGCTCGCCGCCGACCTCGAGCGCGGCCACGTCTTCACCGACCGCATCCTCAACCTCAGAGGCCGCGACGAGACGCTCCTCCTCGGCGCGGCGACGATGCGCGGCGTCATCGAGCGGCTGATCCCGGGGGTCAACATCGTCACGCGGCCGCGGCTCTCGGTGCTGACCTATGCCGGGCAGAAGAAGATCACGCGGCTCCCGCCGCGGTCGGCCGCGGTCGCGTTCTCGGCCGACGAGGTCTACGCGATCGGCGAGCTGATCCGCCGCCAGCGCGGCGGGGTCGCGGTGGTGCTCGGCGCGCTCAGCCCGCGCACGCGCAACGCCCAGGTCGAGCTCTTCCAGAATGGCGACGTCGAGTTCCTGGTCGCGACCGACGCGATCGGCATGGGGCTCAATCTCGACCTCGACCATGTCGCCTTCGCCTCGGACCGCAAGTTCGACGGCTATCAGTATCGCCGGCTCAACCCGGCCGAGCTGGCGCAGGTCGCGGGCCGCGCCGGACGCCACACCCGCGACGGCACGTTCGGCGTGACCGGCCGGGTCGAGCCGTTCGACGACGAGCTCGTCGCGGCGCTGGAGAGCCACCGCTTCCAGGCGGTGAAGTTCGTCCAGTGGCGGAACGGCAAGCTCGATTTCGCGAGCCTCGCCGATCTTCGCGCCAGCCTCGACCGGCCGCCCAGGGCGGACGGGCTCGTGAAGGCGCCGCCGGCCGACGACGAGACGGCGCTGGAGGCGGTGTGCCGCGACCCGGGCGTCGCGGGCCTCGCCGACCGGGCGACGCGGGTGGCGCTGCTGTGGGACGTCTGCCAGATCCCCGACTACCGCCGGATCGCGCCGGCAAACCATGCCGAGCTCGTCACCGCGATCTTCCGCGACCTCGCCCGCAAGGGCCGGATTGACGAGGACTGGTTCGCGGCGCAGGTTGCCCATGCCGACCGCACCGACGGCGACATCGACACCCTTGCCAACCGCATCGCGCATATCCGCACCTGGACCTATGCCGCCAATCGTCCGGACTGGCTGGCCCAACAGGTCCATTGGCAGGAACGCACACGAGCGATAGAGGATCGGCTGTCCGACGCGCTCCATGAGCGCCTGACCCAGCGCTTCGTCGATCGACGCACCAGCGTGTTGATGCGGCGCCTGCGAGAGAACGCAATGCTCGAGACAGAGATTACCGGCGACGGCGACGTCGTCGTCGAGGGCCAGCATGTCGGCAAGCTGCAGGGCTTCCGCTTCATCCCCGATCCCGAGGCCGACGGGCCCGACGCCAAGGCGATCCGCGCCGCCGCGCAGAAGGCGCTGGCCGGCGAGATCACCCGCCGCGCCGAAGGCATCGCCAAGGCGCCGAACGACCAGTTCGTCCTCGCCAGCGACGGCATGCTGCGCTGGCAGGGCATCGCGGTGGCGCGGCTCATCGAGGGCGACGACATCCTCCGGCCGCGGCTTCTCCTTCTCGCCGACCAGGAGCTGAGCGGCCCGGCGCGCGACGGGGCACAGGCGCGGCTTGAGCTGTGGCTGACGCAGCATATTGACGGCCTCCTGAAGCCGCTCTTCGACCTTCGCACCGCCGAGACGCTGGCGCCGCTCGCGCGCGGCGTCGCGTTCCGTCTCTCCGAAGGGCTGGGCGTCGTCGAGCGGCCGCAGATCGCGGAAGACATCCGCGGCCTCGACCAGGAGATGCGGGCATCGCTCCGCCAGCTCGGCGTCCGCTTCGGTGCGCATCACATCTATGTCCCGGCGCTCCTCAAGCCGGCGCCGTCGGCGCTCCTCGCCAAGCTGTGGGGCCTGAAGCATGGCGGCCTCGACACGCCCGGCATCCTGGAGCTGCCGCAGCTCAACGCCGCCGGCCGCACCACCATCCCGCACGACCCGGCGTTCCCGGCCGAGCTCTACCGCGTCGCCGGCTTTCGCGTCGCCGGCCAGCGCGCGGTGCGGCTCGACATCCTCGAGCGGCTCGCCGACCTGATCCGGCCGCTGCTCGATTGGCGGCCGAACCCCAACACTCCGACCCCGCCGCCCGGCGTCGCGCCCGGCGGCGGCTTCCTGGTGACGCCGGCGATGATGTCGCTCCTCGGCGCGTCGGGCGAGGATTTCGCCTCGGTGCTGCGCTCGCTCGGCTACCGCATGGAGCGCCGCCCGGCGCCGAAGCCGGTGGAGGCGCCGGCCGAGCCCGTAGAAGCCGCGCCCGAGGCCGAGGCGGCTGCGCCGGAAGCCGACGCCGCGGAGGCAACTGCTTCCGATGCTGTCGCGGAGGCGAGCGAGCCGACGGCCGGTGACGTGCCGGTAGCCGATGCGGCCGCGGAGGCGAGCGAGCCGACGGGTGGCGACGTGCCGGTGGCCGATATTGCCGGGACGGCGCCCGCGACCGTCGCCGTGCCGAGCGCCGACACCTCGACCGAGGATGTTGCCCTGGCCGAGAGCGTCGCCGCGAGCGCCGAGGAAAGCCCCGAGGCGATCGACGAGACGCTCGCCGCCGACGAGGTTGCGCCGGCAATTCCCGCGGAGGACGCCGGGCTCGGCGCCGTCGTTGCCGATGCGCCCGAGGGCGACGCCGGCGAAGAGGTGGCCGCCGAATCCACGCCCGCCGAGACGGCGCCTGCCGAGCCGGAGATGATCGAGGTGTGGCGGCCCGGCCGTCCGGATCGCAACCGTCAGCGCGGCCCCCGTCGGCCGCAGGGCAACCGGCCGGTGCAGCCGCCGGCCGATGCGGCGATCGCGGCGACCGAAGACGGCGCTGGTCGCGAGAACGGGAAGGGCGGTCGCCGCCCGCGTCATGAGCGCAACAATCGCGACGAGCGCCAGGCGAGCGGCCGTCCGCCGCGCCGCGAGGGCGAGGGCGAACGCCAGGGCCGGCCGCAGGGCAAGTCCGGCCGCCCGCACGGCAATCGCCGGCCCGACCGCCGCGATCGCGACAATGCCCCGATGCGCCTCTCCGCATCGCCGCCGCGGCGCGAGCAGAAGATCGACCCGGATTCGCCCTTCGCCGCGCTCGCCGCGCTCAAGGCCGATCTGGAGCGGCGCCAGGGCGATTGACCCGGCCGCCGCCACCGGCCGCCGCCGTCCCGCGCCAACGGCTCGACAAATGGCTCTGGCACGCGCGCCTCGCGCGAACGCGGACCACCGCGCAGGCGCTCGCCACGTCCGGCGCGGTGCGGGTGAACCGCGAGCGCACCGTCAGCGCCAGCCACGCCCTCAAGATCGGGGATGTCCTTACCATCGCCATAGCCGGCGGCGTGCGCGTGCTGCGCGTCGCCGCCTTCGCCGACCGCCGCGGCTCCGCCGACGTAGCGCGGGCGCTTTATGAAGACCTCACCAGCGTCAAGCGAAGCGCTGACTGAGAGGGCGGGCCGCCATTTCACCTCTCCCCGGCGGGGAGAGGTCGCCGCGAAGCGGCGGGTGAGGGGAACATGCGAGAAGCTTGCTCAACCGGTGTGCCGAGCGCGGGTGAATCCAACCGCCGCCCCCGCCCCCTCACCCTTCGGCGCTAAGCTTCGCTCCGCTCAGCAAGCGCCAAAGCCCTCTCCCCCCTGGGGAGAGGGATCGCCGCAATGGTTTGCGGGCTCGCGGACAGCTCGCGTCAGTGCTCGAAGACGTGCGCGACGCCGGAGACGGTAACGCGCACGCGGTCGCCGATCGCGGGCGGGCTGCCGGTCACGCGGCAGGTGACGATGGCGGCGTCGTCGCCGCCGTCGCCCAGCCCGAGCGTGACCATCGTCGCGGCACCGGTGAAGACGGTGGCGGTGACGACGGCCGCGGTCCCCTCGCCATTCCGGTCGGCGACGGCCGCGATGGCCAGCTGCTCCGGGCGCAGCAGGATCGTGGCGGCTCCGGCCGGCGCCGGCGCGGCGACGGCAATGCGCCCGAGGCGGCTCTCCGCCCAGCCGTCGCGGATGTCGGCGGGGAGGATGATCGCGTCGCCGAGAAACGCGGCGACGTCCGGGTCGCGCGGCGCGCAGTAAAGGTCGCGCGGCGACCCGGCCTGGGCGAGCCGGCCGTCGCGCAGCACCGCGAGGTGGGTGGCGAAGGACAGCGCCTCGGCCTGGTCGTGGGTGACGAGCACGGTGCTTACCCCGGCATCCGCGAGGACCTTCGCCACGGACTGGCGAAGGCTCTCGCGAAGGCCGGCATCGAGCGCGGAGAACGGCTCGTCGAGGAGGACGACGCGTGGCCGCACCGCCAGCGCCCGCGCCAGCGCGACCCGCTGCTGCTGGCCGCCGGAGAGCTCATGCGGGCGCCGGCGCGCAAGGCCGCCGTCGAGCTGCACCAGCTCCAGGAGCCCGGCGATGCGATCCTTCCGCCCCGCATCGCTGCGCCGAATCGCGAAGCCAATATTGGCGGCGACGGACATGTGCGGGAACAGCGCGCCGTCCTGCGAGACGTAGCCGATGCGGCGCTTGTGGGCCGGCACGATGGCAACGCCGTCGGCGGCCAGCGTCTCGCCGGCCATCGCGATGCTGCCCGCGGTGGGCGCCTCGAACCCGGCGATCAGGCGAAGCAGCGTCGACTTGCCGGAGCCGGAGGCGCCGACGATGGCGGTCCGCCCCTCGGCCGGGATGTCGAGGTCGACATCGTCGAGCGCGACGACCGGGCCGTAGCGCTTGGTCAGCCCGCGAATCGCGATGAGCGTCATAGGCCGGCGGCGCGCCGGGCCTGGCGGTTGAGGAGGAAGGTCAGCGGCAAGGAGAGAACGACCATGGCAATGGCATAGGGTGCGGCGCCAACATAGTCGATCTCGCTGGTGAACGCCCAGAACTCCGTGGCGAGCATGCGGGTGCCGGTCGGGGCGAGCATCAGCGTGGCGGTCAGCTCGGTCGCGACGCCCATCGCGACCAGCGCCGCCGCGGCCGCCGCGCCGGGCGCGGCGAGCCGCATCGTGGTCGCCATGATCGCGCGTAGCGGCGGCCGGCCAAGCGACATCGCCGCCCGCTCCAGCTCGATCGGCGCCTGCGCCACGCCGGCGCGAAGACCGACCATCGCGCGCGGCAGGAAGAGGAGCGCATAGGCGAGGAGGATCGTGAACGCGGTCTGGTAGAGCGGGAGGGCGACCCGCACCGTGATCGTCACCAGCGCGAGGCCGACCACCACGCCGGGGATCGCCCCGACATAATAGTGGCAGGCCTCGAGGAGGCGCGACAGCCCGCCCGGGCGGCGCACCGACAGCCACGCCATCGGGAAGGCCGCGGCGACTGTGATAAGCGCGGCCGCGGCGGCGTAGCCGGCCGTCTGCAGGAAGGCGCCGCCGACGGCGCCGAGATCCCAGCGGTCCGGCCAGCCGAGCACGAGCCACCGGCCGAGCGTCGCCAGCGGCACGCCGAGCGAGACGAGTGCGGTCGCCACCGGCAGCGCCGTCGCCGCCCAGCGCCAGCGCCCCAGGCTGCGGCGGACGGGGTGGCGCGGCGCGCCGGCGCCGATGCGGGCATAGCGCTCGCGGCCGCGCGCCAGCGCTTCGATGAGGAGCAGCCCGGCGCAGCAAATGACGAGGACGCCGGCCATCATGTTCGCCGCCGGCCCGTTGAACGAGGACTGGAACTGGTCGACGATCGCCGTGGTGAAGGTGTCGTAGCGGATCAGCGCCAGGAGGCCGTATTCGGCGAGGAGGTGGAGCCCGATCAGGAGGGCGCCGCCGCAGATTGCAATGCGCAGCTGCGGCAGCACCACGCGCCGGAACACGCGCCATGGCGATGCGCCGAGTGCGGCCGCCGCATTCTCCAGGCTGGGGTCGAGCCGGCGGAGCTGCGCCGCGACCGGCAGGTAGGCGAACGGGAAATAGGCGAGCACCGAGAGGAGCACCGCGGGCCCGAGGCCGTCCATCGCCGGGTAGAGCCCGACCCAGGCATAGCCATGGACGAAGGCGGGGATCGCGAGCGGCGCGATGGCGAGCCAGCCGAAGAGCCGCGCGCCGGGAAGATCGGTCCGCTCGGTCAGCCAGGCGAGCGCGATTGCGAGCGCGATCGCGGCGGGGACCGCGAGGATTTCGAGCAGCAGCGTGTTGACGAGGAGGTCGCCGATCCGCGGCCGGAAGACGAGAGCGACGACCTGGTCCCAACCGGTCTGGATCGCGATGAAGACGATGAAGCCGAGCGGCAGCAGCGCGATCAGCGAGACCAGCACCGCCGTCGCGGGGAGGAAGCCGAACCCGCCAGACGTCCAGCGCCGCCGTGAAGGCGCCGCGGCGAGGACGTTTGCGCCGGCCGTCACCCTGCGACCCGCCCCGCGGCTCTAGAGGAGACCGGCGGCCGCCATCAGCTCGACCACGCTGCGCGCGTCCATGTTCGACGGATCGACGACCGGCGCGTCGAGCGTGTCGAGCGGCGGCAGCATGGGGTTGGCCGCGATGCCGCTGCCGATCGCATATTCGTAGGACGTGCCGTCGCGAAGGATGGTCTGGCCGGTCGGGCCGGTGATCCATTTGAGGAAGGCCTGCGCCTGGTCGAGATTGCCGCTCGAGGCGATGACGCCGCCGCCGGAGATGCTGACGAAGGCGCCGGCGTCCTGCGCGCCGAAATAATGGAGGCGGGTGTTGTTGCTGTTCTCGCCGGTCCGCGCCTGATCGCCGAACCAGTAATAGTGGTAGATGACCGCGCCATCGATCTCGCCGATATTGACCGCGCGCATCGCCTCGCTGTTGCCGCGATAGCGCTCGGCGCCCTCGCGGAGGGCGTGAAGCCAGTCGGCGGTGAGGTCCTCGCCTTCGATGAGGAGGAGCGCGCCGACGATCGCCTGAAAATCGGCGCCGGCGGGCGCTGCGCCCCAGCGGCCCGCCCAGCTCGGGTCCATGAGATCGACCATCGACACCGGCAGGTCTTCCTCCGCCAGGAGGTTGGTGTTGTAGACGAACACGGTGGTGCGCGCGGCGATGCCGGTCCAGTTGCCGCTGGCGGGCCGGTAGGCTTCGGGAATCTGCGCGAGGGTTTCCGGATCGACCGGCGCGAAGAGGCCTGCCTGGTCCACCATCATCATCGCCGGCGAATTCTCGGTGAGGAAGAGATCGGCCGGCGAGTTGACGCCTTCCTGCACGATCTGGTTCGCCATCTGCATGTCGGTGCCCTGGCGGATGGTCACCGGGATGCCGGTCTCGGCGGTGAACGCCTCGGCCCATTCCCGGGTCAGCGACGCGTGCTGCGCGCTGTAGACGAGGATTCCGTCGGGATCCTGAGCCATCGCCGGTCCGGCGAACCCGACCGCGACTGCACCGACTGCCATCACCGCAAAGATTGACCGCATCACACCCTCGGAACGCGAGCCTTCAGACCTTGGCGGCTTTAAGCGCGCGTGTCGTCAGGTGTCAATGAAGAATATCCAGCTTAGAAGCATTGTAATATTGAGCGGAGCCAAGCTATTCAGAATTGATCCAGCCCACTCAAATGTTGTTGTAGAACTGTAAGAAGTATAGACAAACATTGCTGTGGCGAATGCTGGCGCAGGCTCAGCCCTCAGTCTCGTCACCCCGGCGAAGGCGGAGGTCCAGAGGCCGCAGACTCGGCGCCTGCGGCCTAGATTCCGGATGACCTGAGCTGATCTCCTTCA
>JAHCJZ010000026.1 GCA_026126025.1 Bauldia sp.
GCGGCGAACGGCCCGGCTTCGATCGCGACATCGCGCAGCCCGAACAGCGGCTCGGGCTCGCTCGCCACCAGCGCATCGTACTCGCCCATGTCGAGCTCGCGCCGCGCCGCCAGGGCGCCATCGATATCGAGCGCCTGCGCCAACCGCGCCGAGGCCGCATCGGCGGTGCCGCTGTAGAACTCCGAGCAACAGCCCGAGCCGTAGGAGAACAGGCCGATGCGCCGCCGCTCGCCGAAGTCGCCACGCGCCAGCACGCCGGCCAGAGCGAGGAAGACGGTGCCGGAATAGATGTTGCCGACCTCCTGGCAGAAGGCGAGCGCCGGCCCGACCCGCCGCTTGAAGTCCTGCTCGACCGCCGGCGGCGGGGCGGGACGGAACTTGCGCATCATCGTGCGGTGCGCGCCCTTCACCATGCCGCCGAACGGCGTGTGGCAGGCGAGATAGGCAAAATGATCCTGGAAATCGACCGGCCCGACCTTGCCGCGATAAGCGAGGAAGCTCTTCTCGATGCAGTCGAGGTATGACAGCAGCGAGAGATCGACGTTGCCGGTCTCCATATCCGGCGTCGGCCGGCACGAATCCATCACCTCATAGCCGTGCACGCCGGAAGCGCCGGGCTCCAGCGCCAGCATCACCGGGTCAGGCCCGACCAGCAGCGCCACTGCCGCGCAGCCCTGCGCCGGCTCGGCGTAGGAATGCGGCACGCAACGTGCCAGGTCGGTCGAGATCACCAGCGCGCGGCGCACCTCGCCGGCCGCGACCATCGCCGACGCGAGGCGCAGTGCCGCGGTGCCGCCGTAGCAGGCCTGCTTGACCTCGAACATCCGGCAGTGCCGTGCCAGGCCGAGATAGTGGTGGGCGTAGTTGCTGATCGACTTGCCCATGTCGATCCCGGACTCCGTCGAGACGACCAGCAGCTCGATGGAGTTGCGCTCGTCGGCGCTCAGCGCGTCGACAACGGGCTTTGCGGCATTGACCGCGAACGAGACCGGATCCTCGAAACGGAAGCTCAGGCTCTTGCGCCGCATCAGCAGGTTGGAGAAGCGCACCGGGTCGAGGCCCCGCGCCTCGGCGAGCTTCGCCACGTCGACGAACGCCGACCCGCAATACAGCCCCATCCGCTCGATTCCGACGCCCGTCATGTCCCCTCTATGCTGCGCACGGCCACGCTCGTGGCGATACTGCCGAAGCCGAACGAATTGCTCAAACCGAGCCCGATGCGGCGGTCGATCGCCTGCGGCCCGACCAGCCAGAGATCGTCGGCGATCGGATCGCTCAATCCTGCCGTGCCGTGCACGAAGCCGCCGCGCATCTGCACGATCAGCGCGACCAGCTCGACGACGCCCGCGGCGTGCAGCGCGTGCCCGACAAGCGATTTGGTCGCGTTCACCGGCACCTCCTTCGCGCGCGCGCCGAGCAGCCGCCGCAGCGCCTCGCATTCGGCGAGGTCGCCGGCCGGCGTCGAGGTCGCGTGCGCGCTGATGTAATCCAGGTCCGAGACATCGGCACAGGCGTCGGCCAACGCTCCGAGCATCGCCCGCAGCTCGCTGTCGACATCGGGCGCGGGTAGATGACTGCCGCCGAGGCACGACCAGGCACCGGCGATCTCCGCCAGCGGGATGGCGCCGCGCGCCGCCGCACTCGCCTCGCTCTCCAGCAAGACGGCCGCACAGGCCTCGCCCGGCACGAACCCTGCGGCCGAGCGGTCGAACGGACGGCAGGCGCTACCTTCGGGCGCGAGCGCGCCCATCGCCGCGAGCGCGTGCAGCTCGACGGGCGACAGCTCGGGCAGCGGACCGACCACGAGACACGCCGTTGCGCGGCCGTGGCGCACCATGTCGAGACCGGCCAGGATCGCGACGTTGCCGCTCGCCGACGCGCCGCCGACAGTGAACCCCGGACCGTGAAGCTCGAGGACCTCGGCGATCATCGCCATGAGGTGTGTGTCGTAGAACTCGTAGCCATGGCGCGGCGAGAGATACGCCGGTTCGGTGCGATATTTTTCATAGGCCTGCCAGGCACGCCCGAGCTGGAGATTGCTGCCCGCCACGACGATGCCGACCTCTTCCGGCGGCAGCTTCACCTCGCCCATCGCTTGCCGCGCGCCCGCGAA
Organism: Bauldia sp.; assembly: GCA_026126025.1. Classification (GTDB taxonomy): domain Bacteria; phylum Pseudomonadota; class Alphaproteobacteria; order Rhizobiales; family Kaistiaceae; genus JADLGL01. The sequence continues at coordinate 2,114 of JAHCJZ010000026.1, forward strand.
AGTCGCGCGCATCGAGAGGCTCGCCCCCCGTCCCAGCCGCCGCAAGGTCGCAGCGTCCAGCTCCGGCGGGACCAGGCGCACCCCAATCTGCGGCACTCCCTCGCGCAACATCGCCTCGAAGCTGCTCCCGGAACAAGCGTTGCCCGCGATCGCCGACAGCCCCGTGACGAAGACCTTCCGTTGTTCAGGTCTTCTCACTGAGCGGCATGCCGATGCAGCACGTCGATCAGGTCGCCGATCGAGTTGACGCTCGCCAGTTCGCCGTTGGGAATCCTGAGGCCGAGCGACTCCATCGCGAGCGTCGCAACCTCGACCCGGTCGATCGAGGTCGCGCCGAGCTCAGCCATGCTGCGCTCGGGCACCACGAGTTCCGGCGGCGCGTCGGGCAGGATCTCGCGCACCAGCCCCAGAACGACGCCGGCGATCCGCGCGCGGCCGTCGTCCCTGCCGGCGATGCGCTCGCCGACCGTACGACCCGCCTCGCCCTTCAGCAGCGCGAAGTGATCGCACGCCATCGCGATGCGCGTGACCGGCGTCGAGAACAGGGCGTCCCAACCCTCGCGATAGGTCTCGCCCGCCGCGTCGACGGGCAGGCCGAGCGGGTTCGCGCCGCCCGCCATGCCGTCGCGGCATTCGAACAGCAGCACCTCGAGCGACGCGGCGATCGGCTCGGCGCGGTAGGCGCGCAGCGCGTCGCCGACCCTCCAGCCGATGCGGTCGAGCGCCTCGATCTGGCGGCGTACAGCCTCGCGCGGCAGCGGCGGAGTCAAATGCTCGAACAGATGGTCTAGCACGCGCTCCAGCATCGCAGGCTTGTCGAGACCCGCGAGGTCGGACAGCACGAGCGACCGCGCCGTGCCCCAACGCGCGCCGAACCAGTTGCCGACCACGAGATAGACGTAACCCGGTCCGTACCCCGCCTGCATGTCGGTCACGGCGTCATTGCCCGGAGCGTTGCAATCGAGCAGCACGAGCCGTTCGACAGTGTGCCCCGCCTCGATCATCCGACGCGCCATCTCGAAGGCGATCGCGCCGCCGGCGGAATAGCCGCCCAGCACATACGGCCCCTTCGGTTGGGTGCGCAGCGTGGCCTCGACATAATGCGCTGCCATCGCTTCGACGCTCGGCAGCGGCGGCTCGACGCCATCGAGACCGGCGGCTTCGAGGCCGTAGACCGGCCGGTCGGCCGGCAGGTGGCGGGCGAGCTCGACCACCCAGTTCACGTCGCCCGGCCCGCCATGGACCCAGAACGACGGCTGGCCGTCGCCGCCGGTTCGGATCGGCACGACCGGATCGTGCCGTCCATCGGCCGTCCGGCCGGCCCATGCCAGCGAGTTCGCCGACGAGGGCGGCGCGGGCGGTTGGTCCTCGATGAACGCCGCCAGCGAGCGGATCGTGGGATGATCCCACAGCGCGATCACCCGCAGGGCGACGCCGAACGCGGCTTCCGCCGTCTTCATGATCTCGACGGCCGCCGCCGAGTCGAGTCCCATGACGTCGAACGGCGTGTCGGGCGTCACCACGGCGGCATCCGCGCGCAATACCTGCGCGAAGATCGCGGTCAGGCGGCTGAGCGTGCCTTCATCCGCTGGCGCATCCGCCGGCGTGGCGACGGCCGCTCGCGGCGCCGTTCCCGGCCAGTAACGCTCGGTCGCGAAGCTGTAGCCCGGCAGGTCGCAGACCCGACCCTGCGGATAGAGGTCCGTCCAGTCGACCTCGCCGCCGGCCAGCCAGGCCTCGGCCATGGCGCGCAGCGCTGCCGGCGCATCCGCCGGCAGCGCGCCCGGTCCACGGGCGAGCTGCGCCGACAGATCGGCGATATCGCGCACCACGAACGCCGCGCGGACGGCGAAGTGATTGCGCCGGGCGCCCAGCGTGTAGGCGATATCGCCGAGCGGCGGTGCTTCATGCGAGATGGCCACGCGCAGCGCGTCGAGCTGACGCTGCAGCGCGGCGGCGTCACGCGCCGACACCACCACGAGGTGCCGGTCGAGCCGGGCAGCCGCACCGGTCGCGGCCGTCGGCGGCTCGGCCAGCACGACGTGCGCGTTCGTGCCGCTCAGCCCATAGGACGTGGCCGCGGCCAGGCGCCGGCCGCTCGCCGGCTCGGGCCACGGCTCCTGCGCCGTACCGATGCGGAACGGCGAGCCCTGCAGCAGCATGTGCTGATTGAGCCGCCGCGGCGCGCGCGTCGCCGGAATGACGCGGTGACGCAGGGCAAGCAGCAGCTTGACCACGCTTGCCAGTCCGGACGCGGCGAAGGAGTGACCGATCACCGGCTTGGCCGAGGACAGCACCGTCGCGCCCGGCCGGGCACCGGCGACGCCGAAGACCTGGCGCAGGGCGTCGAACTCGAGCGCGTCGCCGATCTTCGTCCCCGTGCCGTGCACCTCGACCAGGCCGATCTCCGACGCCGGGATGCTGCAGTCGTTGTAGAGCCGGCCGAGCAGCCGCGCCTGCGCCCGCGCGCTGGGAGCGGCGATGCCCGCGGTCGTGCCGTTCTGGTTGACGCCCACGCCACGCACCACGCCCTGGATCGGGTCGCCGTCGGCAAGCGCGCGGTCGAGCCGCTTCAGCACGAGGGCGACGATGCCCTCGGCAGGCACGAAGCCGTCGGCCGAGTCGTCGAAGGTCTGGCACTGGCCGACTGCCGACAGCATTCCGCCCGCACCGGTCAGCACGTGCATCTGCGGCGTCAGCAGCAGGCTGACGCCGCCCACGATCGCCGACTCGCACTCGCCGTCGAGGATGCTGCGCCACGCGGCATGCAACGCGACCAGCCCCGACGAGCACGCCGTGTCCATCGCCACGCAAGGGCCGCGCAGGTTCAGGAAATAGGCGATGCGCGCGGCCATGATCGACGAGATGTTGCCGAGCAGGGTCTGGCCGTCGACCGACGACCCCTGGGATTCCAGCACACGGCCGTAATCGCTCGGGCCGCCGCCGACGAACACGCCGCACTCGGCGCCGTCGAGCATCGCCCGGGTCTGGCCCGCCATCTCCAGCGCGTGCCAGGCGACCTGCAGGAACAGCCGCTGCTGCGGATCCATCGCCCGCGCCTGGTCGGCCGGGATATTGAAGAAGGCCGGATCGAAACGATCGACCCCGTCGAGGTATCCACCCCACGGCGTGGTGTCGCTGCCGACGCTGCGCAGGGCCTGCTCGTAGTCGGCCTGCCGCCAGGCCTCGCCCGGATAAGGCGTGACGGCAACCTCGCCGCTGCACAGCCTGTCCCAGAACGCTGCGGCGTCGGGAGCACCAGGCAAGCGGCAAGCGTAGCCGATGATGGCAACCTCGGCCGTGGTCACGTCGGTCGTCTCCGCGACGACGGAACGCTCGGCATGGCGCAGCGCCGCGGGAGCGGCGGCGGCTGCCGTCGGTTCGATCTTTACGACGGGCGGTGCCGGGGCGCGCATCTCCACGGCAGACGCGACGGCAGCCGACATCATCGGTTCCGGCTTGCGTTCGAGGGGCGCGCTCCCGCCTCCGCCGGTTCGCGTCTCGATAAGCGCCGCGAGGCGGCCGAGATCAGGACACCGGCCGACATCGGCTTCGCTCAGGCCGCAGCCGAACCGCTCGTTGAGCCCGTTCAGGAGCGACTTCGCCTGCGCCGGCTGCAGGCCGATGGCTTCCAGCGGCGTGCGCGCCGTGAGGCCGGTCGCGCCGATCGCCGCAAGCTGATCCATCAGGAACGCCACGCCGGGCGACGCCACCGGATCGACCGACGGCGCCTCTGCCGGCTGCGATAGGCTTTCGTGCAGATGCGCCGCCAGCTCGACGACGTTGGCATGGTCGTAGAGCCGGGTCGCCTGCAGCTGCGTGCCCAGCTCGTCGTTGAGGCTCTTGGTCAGCTCGACGGCGAGAATGGAATCGAGGCCGAGATCGGCGAAGCCCGCCCGGTCATCGAGCTGCGCCTCCTCCAGATACAGCGCCTGCGCGAGCAGACGCCGGACGGTGCCGCGCACCTCGGCCAATGGCGGGCCGGCTGTCGGCGCGGGCGGAACCGGTGTTGCAGTCGGAGCGGCGACCTGCTTATCCCCGCCGCGCGTCCGCGACTCGATCAGAGCCGCCAGACGGCCGAGATCGGGGCAGCGACCGACATCCGCCTCGCTCAGGCCGCAGCCGAACCGCTCGTTGAGCCCGCTCAGGAGCGCCTTCGCCTGCGCCGGCTGCAGACCGATCGCCTCCAGCGGCGTGCGCGCGCCGAGGCCGGTCGCGCCGATGGCGGCGAGCTGCTCCATCAGGAAGGCGACGGCGGGCGATGCCACAGGATCGACCGCCGGCGCTTCCTCCGGCTGCATCAGGCTCTCGTGCAGATGGGCGGCCAGCTCGACGACGTTGGCGTAATCGTACAGGCGCGTCGCCTGCAGCTGCGTACCCAGCTCGTCGTTCAGGCTCTTGGTCAGCTCCACCGCGAGAATCGAATCGAGGCCGAGATCGGCGAACCCGGCGCGATCGTCGAGTTGCGCCTCCTCGAGATAGAGTGCCTGCGCCAGGAGGCGGCGCACCACGCCGCGAACCTCCGCGAGGGATCGGCCGGAAATCGACGGGGCAGCAGGACGCGGCGGTGCCTCCCGCTGCACGGGCAGCGGCACGGGTGCGGCAGGCACCATCGGCGCAGGGGTGACGACCGACGCAGCCGTGCGGCGCGGCGCCGCCGGCGGCGCCGAGACCTCGCGATCGCACCAGTAGCGCGTGCGGGCGAAGGGATAGCCCGGTAGCGAGATCCTGCGTCCCGTCGTGATTGCCGCCGGCAGCTCGGTGCCCACGACCCATAGGGCGCCCAGCCGGCCGAGCTGGCCGCTCGCCGCCAGGTCGGCGAGGAACTGGCGCGCGCTCGCGGCGTCGTCGCGTCCGAGCGCCTGCCTGGCGACGGTGCCGATCCAGACGTCGTCCGGCTCGGCGGTGCCGGCCGAAGCCTCGGCCGCCAGCTGGAACCGCTCGGCAAGCGACTGGCCGGGACGCCAGAGCACGGCGGCGCGTGCCGTCATCGGCTCTCGGCCCACGACCAGCGTGTGCGCGACGTCGGCGGCGGAAATGCCGGGCTCGCGACTAGCGAAATCGGCGAGGCTGCACAGCAGGTCGGTCAGCCGATCCTGGTCTCTCGCTGAGACCATCAGCAGCTCGGGCCTCGGCGCGGCACCAGTTTCCGGCACGGCAGGGCTTTCCTGCAGCACGACGTGGACATTGCTGCCGCCGAGCCCGAACGAGCTGACACCCGCCCGCCGCGGTAACGCGCGGCCATCGCCATCTCGCAAGGGCTCCCACGGCCGCGTGCGGTCGGCGACCGAGAACGACGTGCCCGAGAAATCGATCAGCGGGTTGAGCTGCTGGAAATGCAGGCTGGCCGGCAAGGTCCGGTGCTTCAGCGCCAGTACGGTCTTGATCAGGCCGGCGATGCCCGAGGCCGGCTCGAGATGGCCGATGTTGGTCTTCACCGTGCCGAGTCGGCAGTCGCGTCGTTGCACGCTGCCAGGGACCGCGGTCACGGCAAAGCCCTCCTTGAGCGCCATGACCTCGACCGGGTCGCCCAGCTCGGTGCCGGTGCCGTGCGCCTCGACATAGCCGATCGTGTCGGACGGCACGCCCGCCTGCCGGATCGCCGCCGCGACCAGCGCGGCCTGCGCGGTGCCGTTCGGCGCGGTCAGCGAATGCGCCCGGCCGCCGTGATTGGCCGACGATCCGAGGATGACGGCGTGGATCGGGTCGCCGTCCGCCTGCGCCTGCGCCAGCGGCTTCAGCAGCACGACGCCCACGCCCTCGCCCTTGACGTAGCCGTTGGCGCGCGCATCGAAGGTGTGGCAACGGCCGTCGGGCGAGACGACGCCCAGCTCGGCGGTGCTGACGATGCTCTCGGCGGTCAGCACCAGGCTGACGCCACCGGCCAGCGCCATGTCGCACTCGCCCGCCTGCAGCGCGCGGATGGCGCGATGCACCGCGACCATCGAGCTCGAGCAGGCGGTGTCGACCGCCTCGCTCGGCCCGCGCAGGTCGAACAGGTAGGAGATGCGGTTGGGCAGCATGGTCGCGATGTTGCCGAGTGCGATCTGCGCGCGGGCGATGTCGCGATCGGGAATGATCGCGCCGTATTCGTTGACCTGTGCGCCGAAGAAGACGCCGACCGGCTTGCCCGCCAGCGCGCCGATCCTGAGGCCGGCATCCTCGACGCAGTGGTACACCGTCTCGATCGCCAGCCGATGCTGCGGATCGAGGAAGCAGGCCTCGCGCGGCGAGATGCGGAAGAAGCCGGCGTCGAAGGTGTCGATGCGGTCGAGGAAGCCGCCGCGCAGCGCGTCGCTGTCATAGGGAGTCTGCGCCGCAAGAGTCCGGCCCTCGGGCAGCCTGCCCACGAGATCGGTTTCGGCCTCGAGGTTGCGCCAGAAGGCGGCAAGATCGGGCGAGCCGGGAAACCGTCCGCTCATGCCGATAACGGCGATGGCACCGGAGTCGGCATCCCGTCGTCCCGAGCGGAGCGAAGCGAACTCGACGGATCTGTTCATCTCGGGGGAGGTTGCATGAGCAGGTCCCTCCACTCCGCTCGGCTCCGCCTCGCTTCGGTCGGGATGACGGGAGGGAGCGGCGTGGCGCACGGCGGCCTCGGCCGGATAGGTTTGCGCCAGGTAGTTCGACAACGCATCGATGGTGCCACGCGCGAAGAAGACCGCCGGGCTGATCGACACGCCGTATTCGTCGCTCAGCTGCGCGCCGAACTCCTTCAGCGCGATCGAGTCGAAGCCGAAATCGGCCAGCCCCGCTTCCGGTGCCAGCAGCTCCTCGTCGATCTTCAGCAGCCGCGAGATCATCGCCGCGAGATTGCGACGGATCGCCGGCACGAGATCGTCACCGACCGCAACGGGCGCTACGGCAGCGGCGACTTGCGGTCGGGCGCGGACGGCGGCGGCGGGACGCGCAGCGGTCCCCGCGATCGGCGGCGTGAACAGCGCGACGGCGGCGGAACGGTCGCCCGGCACGACGGCGAGCTGCGGTGCGTCCATCGCCAGGGAATCGAGGAACGCCTGCCAGCCGGTCTCGGTCTCGAGATAGGGCATGCCGGCCGTGGCGAGATAGATCTTCTCGCCCTCGGCCGACAGCACGCCGCGGCCTTCGCGCCAAAGCGGCCAGCCGAGCGCGACGGTGCGCCCGTGCCGGCGGCCGGCGATGCGCTCGGTCTCGCGCCACGCCGCGAAGCGGTCGCAGAAGGAATTGGCCGCCGCGTAACTGCCCTGGCCGAAATCGCCCAGCTCGCCCGCCAGCGACGAGAACAGCACGAAGAAGTCGAGCGACTCCTCGCCGAGCGCACGGTCGAGCGCCACCGTTCCGGCGACCTTGGGGACGAGGCACGCGGCCATTCCGGCCCAGTCGGCATTACGGAACAGCGCACCGCCCGGCACACCGGCGGCATGGATCACGCCGTGGATCGGGCCGTGCGTGCGGCGCACTTCGGCAAGCACCGCGGTGAGTGCCGTCTCGTTTGTGACGTCGACCTGCCGATAGATGCCCGCACCGACCGCGTCGAGGGTGGCGCGCACTGCCTCGGTCGCGGGCGAGCGGCCGAGCAGCGTGATGCGCCCGTCCGTTAACGCGGCGAGGCGTCGGGCGAAAAGGCCGGCCAGAACGCCGCCGCCCCCGGTGAGGACGAAGTGACCGCCCCGGCGCAGCGCGACCTCGGCACCGCGTGCCGGCTCCGCTGCGACCATGCGCCGGACGAATCGACTCCCGTCGCGGATCGCCACCTCGGTCTCTGCCTCACGTGGTGCGCCGAGCTCGGTCGCGATGTGGGCGGCGAGCGCCTCGACCGGTGGCAGCGCGCCGGTGAAGCCCAGCGTGCGCAGGTCAACGGTCGCGCCATCGAAATGCAGCGAGCGCCGGAAGGCCTGCACGCTCTCGAGGATCGGCTGCCCGCGATGCACCACGAGGATACGGGTGCGCTCGGTGAACAGCGCCTGCGCCAGCGCGAACAGACCCTGAAGTTGGGTTGCGTCCGTAGCGTTTCCGCCTTCGAGGCCTCGCAAGTCCAGGATCGTCTCGGGCACTCCTTCCCGCTGCTTTACCGGAGCGACATCGGCCAGATCGCCGGCCAGCTCGCTCACGCGCAGCCCCGCGGCGCGCAGCGAGCGCGCCACCAGCGCACCGACGCCGCCATCACCCACGATCCAGACCGGCCCGCGGAGCGTGGCAGAAGAAAGCGGCGCCAATGCCCAATCGGGCGCGAAGTACGTCGCGCGCGCGTCGTGCCGGGAGCGCGGCTCTCCAGAGCCGCTCTTCCTTCGGTTTTCTGCATCCCCCGAGCGGCTCTGGAGAGCCGCGCTCCCAGCCACTCGAACGACCGCTGCGGGCGCATCGAGCCAGTAGCGCCGCATCTCGAACGGATAGGTCGGCAGCGAGATGCGGCGACCCGCGGCGGGGATCACCATCTCGGCGATCTCGCCGGTGCGCAGGTAGTCCTCGGCTGCGGCAAGCAATGCCGGATGGCGGCCTCGCGTCATATCGATCACACCGGTGGCGTTGCCGCCAAGCGCGGCCTGCAGGTCCGCCTGCGTCGCGACGACCGCCGCCCAGCGATGCTCGAAATGGCACCGGCCGGCACTCAGCGTGCGGGCGATGTCGCGCAGGTCCGCGCTGTTGGCGTCCAGCCAGCCGCGCAGATCCGACAGCCGCCGCGCCAGCGCCGCCTTACCGCGTGCCGAGATCGCGATCAGGCACGGCTCGGACGAGGCGGCGCGTGCCGGCAGGGGCTCCGCTTCGGCGAGCAGGATATGCACGTTGGTGCCGCTGAAGCCGAACGAGCTCACCGCGCCCAGCCGCGGCTTGCCGCCGGTCTCCCATGGCCGCAGCGTCGTATTCACCACGAACGGCGTCTCGGCCAGCCGCAGCTCCGGATTCTCGCTGCGGAAATTGAGCGACGGGAACAGCGTGCGATGGCGCAGCGAGAGCACGACCTTGAGCAGGCCGGCGATGCCGGCGGCGTGCGCGGCATGGCCGATGTTGGTCTTGACCGAGCCGATGGCGCAGAAGCCGGTGCGGTCTGTCCAGTGGCGGAACGCGCGCGTCAGCCCCTCGATCTCGATCGGATCGCCGAGCTTCGTGCCGGTGCCGTGCGCCTCGACGTAGGAGATCGCCTCCGGGCTGATCCCCGCCTTCTCGTAGACCTCGACTTCCAGGGCGCCCTGCGATTCGGGGCTGGGCGCGGTGATGCCGTTGGTCTTGCCGTCCTGGTTCATCGCCGTGGCGAGGATGACGGCCTCGATATGATCGCCGTCGGCCAGCGCCTTCGCGTAAGGCTTCAGCACGACCACGCCGGCGCCCTCGCCGGGCACGAAGCCATCGGCGTCGGCGTCGAAGGTCTTGCACGCGCCGGCGGGCGACAGCATCCCGGCCTTGGCTGCGGCGGTGTTGAAGCCCATGGTCGTGGTCAGGAACACGCCGCCGGCAAGCGCCATGTCGCACTCGCCGTCGAGCAGGCTGCGGCAGGCGAGATGGATCGCCGTCAACGACGACGAGCAGGCGGTGTCGACCGCGAGACTCGGCCCCTTGAGGTTGAGCACGTAGGCGATGCGCGCCGACAGGATGGCCGCCGCATTGCCCATGAAGGCGAAGGCCTCGGGCACGATGCCGATGTCGGTCATGCGGTGCGTGTAGTCGCCGCCATAGGCGCCGACGAACACGCCGCAGCGCCGGCCATCGAGCTCGCGCTCGCCGTAACCGGCATCCTCCAGCGCCCGCCACGCCTCGGTGAGGAACACGCGATGCTGCGGATCGGTGAGCTCGGCTTCCTTGCCCGAGATGCGGAAGAACAGCGGATCGAAGTCGGCCGCGTCCTTGAGGAAGCCGCCCCAGCGCAGGAAAGCCGATTCCGATTTCACCCCGTCCGGCAGGCTGCCCGCATCGGCCGACCAGCGATCGGCCGGCACCTCGGTGATGCCGCTCCGTCCCTCGGCAAGCATCGCCCGGAAGGCGTGCACGTCCGGACAGTCGGCAAAGCGCGCGGAGAGCCCGACGATGGCGATGCGCCGGTCTTCGCCGGGAGAGTCTTCGCTGGGAGCGCGGCTCTCCAGAGCCGCTCCTTCTACCGTTTGCGTCGCTGCATGAGCGGCTCTGGAGAGCCGCGCTCCCAGCGCTCCGCCATGCTCGCGCTCGATATGGCGCGCGAGGTCGCGGACCGAGGGGTGATCGAACAGCACCGTCGGCCGCAGCTTCAGTCCGAGCGCCGCATTGAGCCGCGCCACCACCTGCCCGCCGAGGATCGAATCGATTCCGAAATCCATGAACCGCCCGCGCCGGTCCAGCTGGTCGACCGGAATGCTCAGCGCCGCGGCCACCTCGGACGCCACGATGTCGGCAAGACTCGATGGCTCACCTCCGTCGTCCTGAGCCGAGCGAAGGACCTCACGCCCGCCGGAGAGAACGCCCGTGGGGTTGGCCTCAGGTCCTTCGCTCCGCTCAGGACGACTGATCGTCCCTTCCCTCACAGCCGCCAGCACGCTCTGGCTCGCCTGCTCGCGCACCTCGCCCGGCAGGCCGAACGCCGCCAGCCGCGGAAAGCCCGCCGCCTCGAGCACGCCACGCCAACCCGCCACGTCGAGCAGCGGCGCGTTGGGAATGCGGCGCTGCGCATCCTCGAACGCCCACCACCCATCGGTCAGGCCGAAGGTCAGCGTCGCATAATCCTGCAGCGCCGTGACTTCGTTCAGCAGCAGGACTCCGCCCGGCGCGACCAGCGTCGCCGCATGCCCGGCCGCGCGCGCGATGTCGTGCGAGGCATGCAGCACGTTGGAGGCGACGACGATGTCGAACTGGCCCGCACCGAAGCCCTGCTCCAGCGGATCGCGCTCGATGTCGAGCGTGGCGAACTGCATGAAGCCATGCTGCGCGCCGAAGCGCTGCTGCCCGAGCTGCACGAAGCCACGCGAGATGTCGGTGTAGTGGTAGGCCGCCACGGAGTCCGTTCCGGCGAGCGCCGCCAGGATGCCGACCGTCGCCCCGCCGGTGCCGGCGCCGATCTCTAGGATGCAGGCGGGATGTCCAAGACGCGCGGCGAGCGTCGACACTGCGTCGGCCAGCAGGCCGTTGAAATGCTCCGACAGCCGGCTGCCCTGATAGATCGGCTCGACCAGGTCCATGCGGCCGTCGGGGAACAGCACCTCGGTCGGCGTCATGCGCCCGGTCAGCACGTCGGGCAGGCATTCGATGCAACGTGCCAGAAGCGCGAGAAACGGCGCGAGCTCGGGCGCGGCTTCGGTGAGGCGCCGGCGCTCGTCGGCCAGATCCTGCGCCTCCGGCGCCGTGCCGCGCACCCGCAGCAGGTCGCCCTCGCGCTTCAGCACCTCCTCGCGCACCAGCATGTCGACCAGCGCGTCGTGCAGGCGCTGCTTTGCCGCCACGATGCCGGCCGCCTTGCGCAGCCCGGCGATGGTGTAGACGTGCCGGTCGAACAACGCCATCGCGGCATAGGCGCCGACCAGGGCACGCCGCCCCCACGCCTCTATCGACTGGAAAGCGGCGGCCTGATCGGTGAGATCCGGGCTCGGCCGGGCAGCGAGGGCGGTTTCGAGATCGGCCAGTGTGTCACTCAATGGACCGCGCGCATCCTGCGCGCTCGGGCTCATGAGGCGCGCAGGATGCGCGCGGTCCATTAAGGCGGCCTGTTCTTTAGCGGTCGCGATGTTGCAGGCTACCCGCTCGAACGGATAGCCGGGCAGCGAACAGCGGCGGCCGCCGGCGGTGCCCGGCAGCGTCGCCCAGTCGAACGACGCGCCCTGCACGTAGAGATCGGCGAGGATGCGCAGCGCCTTGAGATCGGGCGCGTGCTGCGCCATCTGCTCGCCCAGCGCCGTCAGCGCCGGCCCGGGCCCTTCCGGACGTGCCTCGCCTGCGAGGACATTGGGACTGCGCTCACCCGCCAGCCAGGCCTGCAGCGCCGCACGCAGTTCGGCCGCGTCCGATGCAACGACGGCCAGACGGTGCGGATAGTGCTCTCGTCCCGCCGCGAGGGTGAATGCCACGTCGCGCAGGTCGGGCGCCGCGCCGGCAAGATGCGCTTCCAGCGCCGTCGCACGCGCGCGCCGCGCCTCTTCGCTGCGGCCGGAGAGGACGAACAGGAACGGCCCGTCCGCCGGCGCGCGGCGCGGCGCGGGTGGCGGCTCCTCGACGACGATATGCGCGTTGGTGCCGCTGAAGCCGAACGAGCTGACTGCCGCGCGGCGCGGGCTGTGCGCTTCCCATGGTTCGGCCTTCGTCGGCAAGACGAACGGCGTGGCGGCAAAGTCGATCCGCGGATTGGCATGCGTGAAGCCGACCAGCGGCGGGATACGCTTATGGCGCAGCATCAGCAGAAGCTTGAGCAGGCCCGCGATGCCGGCCGCGGTGAGCGCATGGCCGATGTTGGTCTTGACCGAGCCCAGGGCGCAGAAGCCGGTGCGGTCGGTGAAGCGGCGGAACGCCGAGGTCAGCGCCTCGACCTCGATCGGATCGCCCAGCGGCGTGCCGGTACCATGCGCCTCGACATAGCTGATCGTCGCCGGGTCGATTCCCGCCCGGCGATAGACCTCGACCTCGAGCGCGGCCTGCGACGGCGCGCTCGGCGCGGTGATGCCGTTGGTGCGGCCGTCCTGGTTGATCCCGCTGCCGCGGATCACGCCTGCGATCGCGTCGCCGTCGCGCAAGGCGTCCGCCAGCCGCTTGAGCACGACCACGCCGCTGCCCTCGCCGCAGACGAAGCCGTCGGCCGCCGCGTCGAAGGTGGCGCAGCGGTCGTTGGGCGACAGCATACCGCCTTCGGTCGCCGCGACGATGAACTGCGGGGTGCTGATCACCGCCACGCCGCCGGCCAGAGCCATGTCGGTCGTGCCCGAGATCAGGCTCTCGCAGGCGAGATGGACCGCGACGAGCGACGAGGAGCAGGCGGTGTCGAGCGCGACGCTCGGGCCCTTGAGATTCAGGAAGTAGCTGATGCGCGCGGCGAGGATCGACGTGACGTTGCCCATCAGCCCGAGCGGATTGGACTCCATCCCGAGGTCGCGGAAGCGCTGCGCGTAGTCGCCCGCGCCCGCGCCGACGAACACGCCGCAGCGCTTGCCCGAAAGCTGCTCCGGCGCGTAGCCCGAATCCTCGAGCGCGTGATAGGCGGTCTCCAGGAAGAGCCGTTGCTGCGGATCCATCATCGCCGCCTCAGTCGGCGAGATGCGGAAGAACAGCGGATCGAACCGGTCCTCGTCGGGCAGGAAGCCGCCGTGCCGGCGCTTGCCTGCCACGGTGGGCCAGCGCCGCTGCGGCATCTCGACGAGGCAGTGCCGGCCGGCCTCGATCATGCGCCAGTAGGCGTCGAGGTCCGGCGCGTCGCCGAAGCGCCCGGCCATGCCGATTACGGCGATGTCGCGCGACGGTTCGGTCGCAGGCTGCGTGGCGGCAGTTTGCGGGGCGAGGCCACGCGAGCGGCGGATGAACGCCATCGCCTGCTCTGCCGTCAGCTCGCCGTCCGACACCATGCGGAAGACGAGTTCCTGTAGCGTGCCGGGCTCGGCCATCGCACTCACCTTTACGGGTTCATCATCAGCTCGGCGAGCATTGCCGAGCCGGAGAAGGATTGGCCGCCGTCGGCGACGAGACTGACGCCGGTCAGAAGCGACGCCAGCGGCGAGGCGAGGAAGCAGCACACCGCCGCGCAATCCTCGATCGTGCCGAAGCGGCCGAGCGGCACGTAGGTGCGCAGCTCGGCGATGTCCTCCTCGGTCAGCAGACGGCGCAGCCCTTCGGTCTTCTCGATCGGCCCGGGCAGGATGCTGTTGCTGCGGATGCCGTACTTGCCCCACTCCAGCGCCAGCCCGCGCATCAGGCTGTCGATGCCGGCCTTGGCCGCGCCGACATGCGCCTGGAAGGCGAACGGCATGACCGAATTGGTCGCCGAGACGAAGATGATGTTGCCGCGCGTCGCCTTGAGATGCGCAAAGGCCGCGCGCGAGGCGTTGAACGAGCCCATCAGATCGACCGCGATGACCTTGCGGAATCCGTCGGCCGTCATCTGCTCGGCCGGCGCCGGGAAGTTCGCCGCCGCGCCGCAGATCAGCACGTCGGTCTTGCCCAGCAGGCGTTCGCTGGTCGCGAGCGCGGCATCGAGCGATTCGATTGCCTGCACGTCGGCCTCGACGGCGATGATCTCGCCGCCGTGGCCGCGCATCGTCGCAGCCGCGGCCTCGAGCCGGCTCACGGTTCGGCCGCTCAGCGCCACGTTGGCGCCGAGCCGCGCGAAGCCCAGCGCGATGCCGGCGTTGATCGTGCCGCCACCGCCGGTGACGAACACGGTACGGCCGCGAAACAGGCCGGGTGCGAAACACTCGATCATTTTCCAGTCTCAGTCATCTGTCATGCCCGCTGGGAGCGACACGAGCCGATCATCTCCCGGTCTCGCTCAAGGCTTCGGCGACGCCGATGCGTTTCGCCTCGAGCCGCTGCAGCAGGTCGAAGAGGGCCGCGTCGTCGGTGTCGGCCGCAGGCGGCGGCGGTACAGGCGGCGTCGGCGTCAGGGACACATCGTCCGTCAAACCCTCGCGGCGCTTGCGGATGATCTCGCGCAGGCGCTCGGAGCGCTCCTTGAGCCGGCTGACCGGCTTG
>JAHCJZ010000027.1 GCA_026126025.1 Bauldia sp.
GGGGTTGTGTACATCGGAATGGGATGCGTGGCGTTTTTCGGGGGGGGGGCGGCAGTGCCACCGCCTGGGAGAGTCAGCGCCCCCTCCCCGAAACGCTTCGCGTTTCGACCCTCCCACAAGGGGAGGGTTAACCGATCCATCGCGTGAAATATCACCCCGCCGCGAGCGGGCGGCGGCGGAGGCCGGCGGAGGCGGCGGCGAGGATGGCGGCGGTCGCGGCGGCGGTGACGGCGAGCGGCAGCGCGATGCCGTCGGCGCCGGCGCCGGTGAGGAGACCAGCGGCGGCCGCGGCGAGCAGCGCCGGGCTCCACGCCATCGCGTCGCCGAGGAGCGAGGTCGCGGTCGACAGCACCACCGCGATCACGACCGTCATCACCGCGACCGCTGCCGCGGAGCGGAAGAAGACGCCGAGCGCGATCGGCAGCGCGAGGACGAAGCCGAGCCACGCGGCGAAGACCGCCGCCGAGCCGAGGACGGTCGACAGCGGCAGCGGCCCGATGAGGAGGTCGGTGTAGTAGTACGCGCCGAGCTGCCCGATGATCACGGCGGCGAGCATCAGGAGCGCATAGGCCGCCCATTTCACGGTGATGAACGCCGCATGCGACACCGGCTTCACCAGGATCATCGCCGCCTGCCCGGTGCTGCGCTCGGTCGCCACGCTTCCCATCGCGACCAGGACCAGCACCAGCACGCCGAGCGTGCCGAGCTGGTTGAGCGCCGACGCCATCGCGGCGCCCGGCGCCGGCGGCGGGATCTCGATCACCGCGCCCTCCGGCAGGCCGCCGAGGGAATCGAGGATCTGCGGCATGTAGTAGCTCGCCAGCGGCTGCATCGCGCCGAGCGCAAGGAAGACCAGCGGCACCCAGATCCACCGGTAGCTCCGCCGCAGCTCCAGCAGCTCGCGCCGCCACAGGACCAGCCACTGGCTCATGACTCCACCGCCCGGAGGAAGAGGTCCTCCAGCGTGGTGTGCCCGAGGTGGACGCGGCGCACCGGGCCCGGCTCCGCCGCCGCCAGCCGGTAGGCGGCCGCCGCCCCGTCGCGCATCGCCTCCGCCGAATCGAACCGGCAGCGGACGACGCTCCCCCGCCGCTCGGCGAAGCCGCCGATGGCGGAGAGCCGCTCCAGCCACGCGGCGGCCGTCGCCTCGTCGCCGAGCTCCACCTCGACGAGCGGTTGCTCGTGGCGGGCGCGCAGGGTCGCGAGGCTGTCGTCGACCACGATCGCGCCGGCGCGGATGATGAGGACGTCGTCGCTCAGCTCCTCCGCGTCCGGCAGGATGTGGGTCGAGAAGAGGATGGTGCTCTCGTCCTTCAGGCCGCGGAGGAGATCGAGCACGTCGCGCCGGCCGCCGGGATCGAGCCCCGACACCGGCTCATCGAGGATCAGCAGAGGCGGCCGGTTGACCAGCGCCTGGCAGAGGCCAAGCCGCTGCTTCATGCCGCCCGAATAGCCGCCGATCCGCCGGTCCTTCGCCTTGTCGAGGCCGAGGATGGAGAGAAGCTCGGCCGCGCGCTCGCGCGCCGCCGCCCGGCCGAGGCCGGTCAGCTCGCCCGCCATGCGGACATATTCCAGGCCGGTCATCCAGCCGAACAGCGCGACCTGCTGCGGCAGATAGCCGATGAGCGGCCGGCGATCCGCTTCGGGCGGAAGGCCGCTGAAGGCGATCGCGCCCGCGGTCGGGCGCAGCAGCCCGGCGAGGATGTTGAGGATCGTGCTCTTCCCCGCGCCGTTCGGCCCCAGCAGCACCGTGCAGCGCCCCTGCGCGATCGCGAAGGAGACGTCGTTGACCGCCGTCACGTCGCCATAGGTCTTCCGCAGCCCGCGTATCTCGGCGAGAGCCGCCATCTCACGTCTCGCGGCGGCCGAGCGTCAGATAGAGCACCGGCCCGATCAGCCCGAACAGCACGATGACGATCGCCCACACCCATTTCGGCCCGTTGACCGCCGGCCGCGTCAGGAGATCGCGCAACGCGATCACCGCGAGCACGACCTGGATCACAATGACCGGAGCCACCACGCCCCACGGAATATCGCCCACGCCCTTCCTCCCCAACCACCGGCCTCGCCCAGTCGGTACCATACCGCGGGGCGGGGGTGGCAGCCCGACGGCGCGCGCTACGCGGCGTCGTCGCCCATGGCGGTCTCCGGTCAGAACAACCGGAAACGCCTCGGGGGCTTCGGCGGCTCCACCGGCGGCGGCTCGGGCTCCGATTCTGGACCGGGATCGTCGGGCTGGTGGATCAGGCCGAGATCGTCCGCGACGACTGGGCCGGGCCGCGGCGGGAGCGGCACCGGGAGGTTTGCGCCGCCCTCGGCCGGCGCGGCGGGCTCGCTGTCAGCTTCGATCGCCGTGGCCGCCGGCGCGTCATCCACCACCGGCGGCTCGCGGCCGGGCAGGCGGTGCTCGGGCGCCTTCCACTCGAACGCGTCGAGGCGCCCGGTGACCGGCGACACCGCCGCCCAGTGGTCGAAGACAACGCCGTCGGCCATCCAGGCCGGATCGGCGGGAGCACGCACAGCGCGGCCGAGCCAGTCGCGGGCGCGGCCGATGTCGCCATGCTCGCCCTCCTCGACCTCGGCCATCAGGAGATAGGCGCGCTCGGTCGGGCGCGACGCCATCACGCCCTTCAGCTCCTCGCGCGCGGCCGGCCAGTCCTGCGCGTCGATCGCGGCGCGGGCGATGGCGAGCTGGCCCTCGAGGTGGTTGGCGCGCAGCTTCGTCAGCGTGCGCATCCGCTTGAGCCGGTCGCGGCCGGACTCGCCGGGCCGCACGTCCATATAGGCGGCGGCGAGCTCGGGATGCGGCTCGATCCGCCAGGTCGCCTCGATCGCCTTCGCCGCCCGTCTGGGGTCGCCGAGGCGAACCGCGAGCCGCGCCGCGGCCACCGAAGCGGGCACCAGCTCGGGCGCAAGCCGGTGCGCCTCGAAGGCAAGGTCGCGCGCCGCCTCCGGCTCGCCATCCTCAATCTCCAGCGCCCGCGCCGTCAGGAGCACCGCGCGGAGCCGGTGGGCACGCCCCGTTTCGATGCCGCCGGCGCCCGCCATCGCGTCGAGCGTCGCCAGCGCGCCGCTCCATTCCCCCTCGCGCGCCTGGTATTCGAGGAGCGCATTGCCGGCCCAGCCGAGGCTCGGCTTTTCCCGCAATGCTTCGGCGGCGAAGCTTCGCGCCGCGACGACATCGTGCCGCCGCCGCGCCTCGATGAAGAGGCCGCGAAAGCCGAGGAGCCGCGTTTCGGGATTGACGAGCATCGATTCGAACGCCGCCTTGGCGCCCATGCCGTCGCCGGCGAGCTGCGAGGCCTGCGCGGTGACGAGGAGGGTCAGCGGATCGTCGCGGAGATAGCTCCGCGCCTCGGCGGCGTAGTGCGCCGCGAGCGTGCCGTCGCCCGCGCCGACCGCGACGAGGGCGCGCGACTGGGCGAATTGGCCGCGCTCCCGCCGGCGCTCCGCCGCGCGGCGGCAGCGTCGCGCAGACCGCCGCAGCGCGCGGATCAGGCCGAGCAGCGCCCAGACGACGAGGATGAAGACGATCGCGAGGACCGCCGCGACCATCACCGTCATCTCGATCTCGAGATCGGCGAAGCGCAGCGTCAGCGAGCCGGGATTGTCGGCGAGCCAGACGAAGCCGACCGCGAGCGCAAAGAGGATGGCGACGAAAACGAGGACGCGGATCATCGGGTCGCGCTCAAGGCCCCGCGCTGCCGGAAAGTGCCGCTTCGAGCGCATCGAGGGCGGCTTCGAGCGCGATGCGGTCGGCCGCATCCGCGGCCCAGCCGGCCGAGACGGCGAGCCCGGCCTCGGGAAGCGCCGCGCGCTCGGCGAGCGCCGCGGCGAGGTCGCCCGCCCGCACCGCCGCCGTCATGCGCGACAGGATCGCCGGCGGATCGTCGCCCGCGACCGGGCCGGCCGGCCGCACCTCGACGAGGCCGCGCGCGGCGCCGAAGAGCCGATCCCAGAAGCCGTCGCTCTCCTCGGTGGTGGCGTCGATCACCGCGTCGGCCACCGCCGGAAACGCCGCGGCGAGCGCCTCCACCGACGGCACGCCGGCGGCATAGGCTGCAACCGACGCCGTCGCGTCTGCCGCAACGCCGAGCTCGGTGAGCATCGCAAGCTCCGGCCGGAACGGATTCCCGGCACCGGCCGCGGCCGCGAGATTGCCGAAGGCGAGCGCGACCGCGGCGGCCTCGGTCCGGCCCTGCAGGTCCGCCACCGCGGTCAGCGCGGCGATCGTGTCGCCCAGCCTTGCAAGCTCGCGCTCGATCCGCGCGATCCGCGCGCCGAGCAGCGGGTCGATGCTGTCGCTGGCGCTTTCGAGCGAGGCGACGCGCTCGTCGAGGGCGCCGAGCTGGTCGCCGAGCCGGCCGGCGGCCTGCGGGTCGCCCGCGGCGGCTGCCGCCGCATCGACGTCGCGGCGAAGGAGCGGCAGCTCGCGGCCGACCGTGTCGAGGCCCGCAAGCGCCGTGGAGAGCTGGTCGGAAAGGGCCGCAATGTCGGCCGCGAGCGCCGGGAGCGCCACCGTCTCCAGCGCGTCGAGCCGCGCGGCGAGCGGCGCGAGGTCGAGGGCAGGGACGGCGGCGATCTCGCCGCGGAGCGTCTCGACCGCGGCGGACGCTTCGCTGGCCGCCGCGAGCGCGGCGTCCGCGTCGGCATCGCCGCGCTGCGGAATGAGCCCGGCCGCGAGAAGGACGTAGCCGATGAGGACGACCGCGACCGCGCCGAGGATTGCATAAGCGATCGAGCCGGCGCGGCTCGTCCCGGAGCCCGGCCCGACGGGCGCCGCGGCTCGCGGCCGGGGCGGCGGGTCGCGCGGCGGCGGTGGTGACGGCTCGGCGCGGGGCGGCTCGGTTTCCGCCATCACGCTGACGGGGATCGCGGTCGGCCGGCGTGGCGGGGGTTCCGGCGGCGCGGCGGCCGGCTCAACCGGCGATGCCGGCAGGTCCAGCGTAACCGCCTTCCGTGGCGTTCCGCCTTTTCGCGTCCCGGCCCCCGACGGAGGGCGCGTGTTTTGAGCCATGCCGGTCCCAAGAATCTTGCAGCGATTCCAACGGAGAATAGCCCGTCCCGGTTCGACCGGCCTAGCCGGGGGATGGAATTAGGGAGAGGATACCGCCCTCGCTCGGCCGCGCGGCGATCGCAACCTCCTGCAGCGCAAGCCCGGCGAGCGGCGCGGCGACCGATTCCGACATGACGAAAGCGCGGATCCCGGCCAGCGACGGCAGGAGGCCGGCCTGCTTCACGAGGCGGCGAAACGTCGCTGCCGTGCGGCCGGAATAGAACAGGATGCCGTCGATCGCCCCCTCCCGCAGCGCGGCGGCGACCTCCGGCGGAAGGGATGTCTCCGCGTCCATCCGGTAGGCGACCGTCACGTCGACGGTGTAGCCAGCCGACCGCAGCCGCTGCTCCAGCGCCGGCGCGCGGTCCTCCGCGGCCGGGTAGACGACGCGCCCGGCATCGATATTGAGCGACACCACGATGAGGAGCGCGAGCGCGACCCCGTCGCCATTGCCCGGGCGCACGTCGGAGAACCCGGCCTCGCGGGCTGCCCTGGCGGTGGCCGCCCCGACCACGAAGGCGGGGACGCCCCGCCATGCGTCCTTCTGCGGCCACAAGGTGACGGCGCGCACCGCGTTGCGGCTGGTGAAGACCAGCGCCGCCGGCGTGTCGGCGATCGGTGGCGGCGCCGGGAGCGCCGTGAAATGGAGGACGGGGCCGATCATCACCTCGTGGCCGCGTTCCACGAGGCGGGCGGCGGTCTCGTCCGCTTCCGGCTGGGGGCGCGTCACGAGAAGCCGCATCGTCAGCCCTCGTCGAAGAAGCCGGAGCCGCCGCGCCGCACCAGCTCTTCGCCGGCATCGCGCGCCATCGCCTCCGCGTCCGACGCAGCGCCCTCGCGCTCGGCCTCATGCCATTCGCTGCCGTCGGGCCGCACGATGATGCCGCGGAAGGTGACGGTCTTGCCGATCGCTCTCGCGAGGCCGCCGATCGGCGTGCGGCAGGAGCCGTCGAGCACCGCGAGGAAGGCGCGTTCGGCCCGCACCGCGATCTCGGTCTCGGGATGGTTGAGCGGCTTCAGGAGGTCGATGATTCGGGTGTCGTCGGCGCGGGTCTCGATCGCGATCGCGCCCTGACCGACGGCCGGGAGGAATGTCTCGGGGTCGGTGAAGCCGGTCGCCTTCTCGATCATCCCGAGCCGCTTCAGACCGGCGACGGCGAGCATCGTCGCATGGGCGACGCCGTCCTCGAGCTTCTGCAGCCGCGTCTGCACATTGCCGCGGAACTCCACGACCCGGAGGTCGGAGCGGAGGCGAAGCGCCAGCGCCTTGCGGCGGAGCGACGAGGTGCCGAGGATCGCGTTCTCGGGCAGCGCACCGAGCGAGGCGGCATGTGGCGACAGGAAGGCGTCGCGCACATCCTCGCGCACCAGGAAGGCCGCAAGGATCAGCCCCGGCGGCAGTGCGGTCGGCATGTCCTTGGCAGAGTGGACCGCGAGGTCGATGCGGCCGTCGGCCAGCGCATCCTCGAGCTCCTTGGTGAAGAGGCCCTTGCCGCCGGCCTCGCTGAGCGGCCGGTCGGTGATGCGGTCGCCGGTGGTGCGGATCGGCAGCACCTCCACCGCGCCCGGCGGCCAGCCATGGGCCATCGACAGGCGCAGCGCCGTCTCGTTCGCCTGCGCGAGCGCAAGCGGGCTGCCGCGGGTGCCGAGACGAAGGACGGGCGTTTGCAAGGCGTATCGGTCCGGTGCTAGGCGGGATGCCCGCCTTATAGGTGCCGGCCCCGCCCAGTGAAAGCCGCCACGGACGACACGATGACGACAGGCCCGCGCCTCGTGCTCGGCATCGAGACGAGCTGCGACGAGACCGCGGCGGCCGTGGTGGCGCACGACGGCGACGGCAAGGGCCGCATCCTCTCCGACATCGTCCTGTCGCAGACCGACGAGCATGCGCTGTTCGGCGGCGTCGTTCCCGAGATCGCGGCGCGCGCCCATGTCGAGGCGCTCGACCGCGTGGTGGAGCGGGCGATGACCGACGCCGGCATCGGCTGGGGCGACCTCGACGCGGTGGCCGCGACGGCCGGCCCCGGCCTCATCGGCGGGCTCTTGGTCGGCCTGTCGACCGCCAAGGCGATCGCGCTCGCGACCGGGCTGCCGCTCGTCGCCGTCAACCATCTCGAGGCACACGCCCTGACGCCGCGCCTCACCGACGGGCTCGATTTCCCCTATCTCCTCCTCCTCGCCTCGGGCGGACACACCCAGCTGCTGCGCGTCGACGGCGTCGACCGTTACCGCCGCTACGGCACCACCATCGACGACGCGCTGGGCGAGGCGTTCGACAAGACCGCCAAGCTCCTAGGCCTGCCCTATCCCGGCGGCCCGGCGGTCGAGCGCGCCGCCGCGCGCGGCCGGGCCGACCGTTTCCTGCTGCCCCGGCCGATGCTGGGCCGCCCCGGCGCCGACTTCTCGCTCTCCGGGCTCAAGACCGCCGTCCGCATGGAGGCGGAGGCGATCGCGCCGCTCACGACCGGTGACGTCGATGACATCGCGGCGAGCTTCCAGGCCGCGGTGGTGGAGAGCGTCGCCGACCGGGTGCGGCACGCGATCCGGCGCTTCCGCGACGACGGCGCGCCCGCCGCGCCGGCGCTGGTCATCGCGGGCGGCGTCGCGGCCAACGGCGCGCTGCGTGCCGCCCTTGCCGCCGTCGCCGCCGCTGCCGACTTCCGGCTCATCGCGCCGCCGCTTCGCCTCTGCACCGACAATGCCGCGATGGTCGCCTGGGCGGGCGCCGAGCGGCTTGCGGCAGGCTTCGCCGACGGGCTCGATTTCGCGGCACGGCCGCGCTGGCCGCTCGACGCCGACATCGCCGGGATCGGCGGCGGCGCGAAGGGCGCCAAGGCATGATCGAGCGCGTCGGCATCATCGGCGGCGGCGCGTGGGGGACGGCGCTGGCGCTCGTCGCCGCGCGCGCGGGGCGCCAGGTGCTCCTCTACGCTCGCGACCAGGCGACGGTCGATTCGGTCAACCGCCATTCGACCAATCCGGAGCACCTGCCGGACCTCGCGCTCGACCCGCCGATCGCCGCGACCGCGGATTTCGCCGCGGCCGCCGACGCCGACTTCGTCATCCTCGCCGTGCCGGCCCAGGCGCTCCGCGGCGCCGCGGCCGCGCTTGCCGCCACCCTCCGCGCGGCAACGCCGGTCGCCATCGCGGCCAAGGGCATCGAGCGCGCCACCGGGCGGCGCCTCACCGAAGTGCTCGGCGAAGCGGCGCCGCGGGCGACCGCCGCGGTGCTGTCCGGCCCGAGCTTCGCGCCGGACGTGGCGCGCGGCCTGCCGACGGCGGTGACCCTCGCGGCCGCCGACGCCGATCTCGCGCTCGCGCTCTGCCGGGCCCTCGCCGGGCCGACCTTCCGGCCCTACGCCGAGACGGACGTGATCGGCGTCGAACTCGGCGGCGCGTTGAAGAACGTCCTCGCCATCGCCGCCGGCATCGTCGCCGGCCGCCGCCTCGGCGCCAGCGCCGGCGCCGCGCTGATCGCGCGCGGCTTCGCCGAGATGCGGCGCTTCGCCGAAGCCTTCGGCGCGCGGCCGGAGACGCTGATGGGCCTCTCCGGCCTCGGCGATCTGGTGCTCACCTGCTCCAGCCCGCAGTCGCGGAACATGTCCGTCGGCCTGGCGCTCGGCGCCGGCCAGACGCTGGACGAGGCGCTGGCCGGCAAGCTCTCTGTGGCCGAGGGCGTCGCCTCCGCCCCCGCCGTCCGCGACCTGGCCCGCAGGCTCGGCGTGGAGACCCCCATCTGCGAGGCCGTCGCCGCCGTCCTGGCCGGCGAGGTCGCCGTGGACGACGCCATCCGCGGCCTGCTGTCCCGGCCGCTCCGTGAGGAATCCTGACTGCCGACCTTCGTGCTCTACTGCGTCGACAAGCCGAACTCGCTCGACCTGCGCATGGCCAACCGCGAGGCGCACCTCGCCTATGTCCGCAGCAAGGCCGAGGTGGTGAAGCTGGGCGGGCCGATGACGGACGACGCGGGCGACATGGCCGGCTCGCTGCTGATCCTCGACGTGGCCGACCGCGCCGCGGTCGAAGCGTTCACCGCCGCCGATCCCTACAGCCTCGCGGGCCTCTTCGAGCGCGTCGAGATCCGGCCCATCCGCATCACCCTTGGCCAACCCTGACGGCGACAACCCGGCGCGGCCGGCCGCCGGCGTGCGCCTCTGCGCGCTCGGCGAGATCGCCGACCCCGGCGGCAAGTCGTTCCGGTTCCGCGCGGGCGACAAGCTGTTCGCCGGCTTCGTGCTGCGCGCGGGCGCGGCGGCCCGGGGGTTCGTCGACAGTTGCCCGCACGCCGGCTGGCCCCTGGCGCCGATGGACGACCGCTACCTGACCCGCGACGGGCGCCACATCCTGTGCGCCGGCCACGGCGCGCTGTTCTCGCTCGACGGCCGCTGCGTCGCGGGCCCCTGCGAAGGCGAGCATCTGCGGCCCTGGCCCGTGGACGTGCGCGACGGCGAGGTCTTCACCGCCTGACCGGCAAGACCGCCGGACAAGCGAAAGGGCGCCGTTCCACACAGGAACGACGCCCTTCCGTACGCTTGGGTGCTTACTGGCGCTCGGCGAGCGCGGCGACGCCGCGGCTCGCAGTCGAGAGGCGCGTTAACCCTGCGACACCCTAAGGCGAAGGCTGTTCGCGTCTCAGGAGTCCGAACTCGCGCATAGGATTAGCGAAAGGGCGGCTTTTCCCTTCATGGCGCGCTTTTTCGCCCGCTATGGCCGAACCGCGTTAGGCCGGTGCGCGCTCGGCGCCGAACGCCGCGACGTCCTCCAGCAGCGAGGCGGCGGCCAGTTTCACCAGCTCGCCGCCCTTCTCGGGCGTGGCGAGGCCCGGGTCGCTCCCCATGCGGCCGTCGGCGTAGCGGGCGCGGAAGTCCCGGGCCTCGCGGATCGGGCCTGTGGGGGCGATCTGCGGCGCGTAGTTGGCGCTCTTGATGCTGCCCGGATAGCCCCACTGGGTGACCGCGATCTCGGACGGCGTCGCATGGCTTCCGTGGCCCACCGGGAACTGGCGGTTGGCGAGCGCGGTGACGCCCCTAAGGTCCCACCAGTTCCTGAGCTTGCAGGCGAAGCCGCGGTTGCGGCCGGCATAGCTCGCCTCGGCGTAGAGTTCGGAGAAGGCCGCCTCGATGGTGGCGACGTTCCCGCCGTGGCCGTTCAGGAAGTAGAGCTTCTCGAAGCCGGCGTGGGCGAGGCTGCGGCACCAGTCGCCGATCGCCAGCATGAAGGTGGACGGCCGGAGCGCGATGGTGCCCGGGAAGTCCAGGTGGTGCTGCGCCATTCCGATGTTGAACGTCGGCGCCACGATGATGTCGCCGCCCTTCTCCGCCTCGTGGGCGATGATCTCGGGGCAGAGCCAGTCGGTGCCCAGGAGGCCCGTGGGACCGTGCTGCTCGTTCGACCCGATCGGGATGACCACGGTCCTCGACCGCGCGAGGAACCCCTCGACCTCGGCCCAGGTGGACAGGTGAAGCAGCATGGGGAGATCCTTCCTGAGCGCCGTTCCCTCCCTATCAAGGGAGGGAAGCGCTCGCCACCTCGACCTCGACGTTCATCGCCTTCATGCCGACGAGGCGCCAGTCGCGTTTTTCCTTGGCGAAGGTGAGCAGGCAGTCGCCCTTCCGGCCGCGCACGCAGGCCCGCCTGTCGTCGACCTCGCGCATCAGCTTCGCCACCTGGGCCGGCGTCGGCGCGGCGGTCAGGGTCTCGCCCGTGCCCGCGTGGACCACGCGGATGGCGGCGGGGCTGATCATGCGGTCCAGCGCGAATTCGGACGGCCCGCCCTCGACGTCCAGCAGCGAACCCCGCGCCACGTCGGCGATCTGGCGGCGCACGTCGTCGCGCACGGCGGCGCGGTCGATCTCGGCCTCGAAGGCGACCCGGTCGCCCTTCAGCGCGGCGGCCAGCAGACGGCTCGCGCTCTCGGCGGCGCCCTGCGGGGCGGCCCCGCAGCCGGTGAGGGCGAGCGCGCTGGCGACGACGGCAAGCTTGCGAATCATCCGCCGGAGCCTCTGCGGCCTCTCGAGTCGCTTCAAGAGTCCTTGGCGTCGCGGTTGCGCGCCCCACGTCACTTTGGATACTCCGGTCTCCTGCGTTCCTGCGGAGGTGACAGCGTGTCCGACGGCGAAGTTTTCCCGGTCCCGGAGGATTGGGCCAAGAACGCGATCCTGAACGCCCCGGCCTACGCGGCCGCGGTGAAGCGGGTCGCCGAGGATCCGGACGGCTGGTGGACCGACATCGGCAGGCGCCTCGACTGGATGACCCCGTTCACCGTCGTGAAGGACGTGTCCTTCGACAAGGCCGACTTCCACGTCCGCTGGTACGCCGACGGCATCCTGAACGTCAGCGCCAACTGCCTCGATCGCCACCTCGCCGAGCGCGGCGACCAGGTCGCGATCATCTGGGAGAGCGACGACGGCAAGAGCTACGACGCGCTGACCTACCGGCAACTCCATGCCGAGGTCTGCCGCTGGGCCAACGTGCTGAAGCAGAAGGGCGTCCGCAAGGGCGACCGGGTCACCATCTACCTGCCGATGATCCCGGCGGCGGCGGCCTCGATGCTGGCCTGCTCGCGGATCGGGGCGATCCACTCGGTGGTGTTCGGCGGCTTCTCGCCCGACAGCCTCTCGGGGCGCATCCAGGACTGCGACAGCAAGATCGTCATCACCGCCGACGAGGGCCTGCGCGGCGGCCGCATCGTGCCGCTGAAGCTCAACGTCGACGAGGCGCTGAAGACCTGCCCGGGCGTCACCGACGTCATCGTGGTCAAGCGCACCGGCGGGGACGTGCCCATGGTCGCCGGCCGCGACCAGTACTTCTCGGACCTCAAGAAGACCGTCGACGCCGACTGCGAGCCCGAGCCCATGGGCGCCGAGGACCCGCTGTTCATCCTCTACACCTCGGGCTCGACCGGGAAGCCGAAGGGCGTGCTGCACACCACCGGCGGCTACCTGGCCTGGGCCGCCTGGACGCACGAGGTCGTGTTCGACTACCGCCCGGGCGAAGTCTTCTGGTGTACCGCCGACGTCGGCTGGGTCACCGGCCACAGCTATGTGGTCTACGGCCCGCTCGCCAACGGCGCGACCAGCCTGATGTTCGAGGGCGTCCCGAACTATCCGGACAACTCCCGCTTCTGGGAGGTCTGCCACAAGCACAAGGTGGAGATATTCTACACGGCGCCGACGGCGCTGCGGGCCCTCATGCGCGAGGGCGACGGGCCGGTGAAGACGTGGCCGCGCGACACCATCCGCCTGCTGGGCACCGTCGGCGAGCCGATCAACCCCGAAGCCTGGCTCTGGTACCACCGCGTGGTGGGCGAGGGCCGCTGCCCGATCGTCGACACCTGGTGGCAGACCGAGACCGGCGCCTGCCTGATGACCCCGTTGCCCGGCGCGCATGCCCTGAAGCCCGGCTCCTGCGCCCAGCCGCTGCCCGGGGTCTACCCGCAGCTCGTCGACGCCGAGGGCGGGGTGCTGGAGGGCGCGGTCAGCGGCAACCTCTGCCTCACCGACAGTTGGCCGGGGCAGATGCGCACGGTCTACGGCGACCACCAGCGCTTCATCGACACCTACTTCTCCACCTATCCCGGCAAGTACTTCACCGGCGACGGCGCCCGGCGCGACGCCGACGGCTACTACTGGATCACCGGCCGCGTGGACGACGTGATCAACGTATCCGGCCACCGCCTGGGCACGGCCGAGATCGAGAGCGCCCTCGTGGGCCACACCGCCGTCGCCGAGGCCGCGGTGGTCGGTTATCCGCACGACATCAAGGGCCAGGGCATCTACTGCTACGTCACGCTGAAGGTGGGGGTCGACCCGACCGAGGCGCTGATGGCCGACCTGCGCGGCCACGTCCGCCACGAGATCGGCCCGTTCGCGGCGCCCGACGTGATCCAGTTCGCGCCCGGCCTGCCCAAGACCCGCTCGGGCAAGATCATGCGCCGCATCCTGCGCAAGATCGCCGAGGACGACCTGGGCAACCTGGGCGACATCTCGACGCTGGCCGAGCCCGCCGTCGTCGACGACCTCGTGAAGAACCGCGCCGGCCGCGACGACGACGAGGCCCACGTCGGCGGCCAGCGCCTGTCGTGCGCCGAGCTGGAGGCCGCGCTCGGCGAGCACCACGCCGTCGAGGAGGCCGTCGTCGTCACCGCGCCGGGCAAGGACGGCGACACCCTCTGGGCGTTCGTGACGCCCGACCCCGATATCATGGCCAGCGACGTGCTCGCCGCCGACCTCAAGGGC
>JAHCJZ010000028.1 GCA_026126025.1 Bauldia sp.
TGCCGGCGGCGCCCGCGCGGCAACCGGCTCAAGCCGCACCGCCTGTGCCCGTCCGCCCGGCAGCCAACGCGGCCGTCCCCCCCGCGCGGCCGCAGCTCGACGATGGGCGTCCGGACCTTGCGGCCAACGACATCGACGACGCGGTGGACCGCAATGGCTGGCCGTTCGAGCGCGGCGAGCTTCCAGGCGATGGCCACGACGCCGACCACGCGCCCGCCGCTACCGTTTCGGAGATGGCGCCGGAGGACGAGCGGCCGCGGAGCGGCCCCGCGGTCGACAACGAGATGGCGCGGCTTCTCGGTGAGATCGCCGGGCGCTCGTAGCGCCCGCCGGCGTCAGTCGTCGCGGTAGATGCGCTCGCGGCGCTCGTGCCGCTCCTGCGCCTCGATGGACAGCGTCGCGATCGGGCGCGCGTCGAGCCGCTTCAGGCTGATCGGCTCGCCGGTTTCCTCGCAATAGCCGTAAGTCCCGTCCTCGAGCCGCTGGAGGGCGGCGTCGATCTTGGCGATCAGCTTGCGCTGGCGGTCGCGGGCGCGAAGCTCGATCGCGCGGTCGGTCTCCGACGAGGCACGATCGGCGATGTCGGGGTGATTCTGGTTCTCGTCCTGAAGGTGCTGGAGCGTCTCCTTCGCCTCCTTCAGGATGTCCTCGCGCCAGTTCATCAGCTTGCGCCGGAAATACTCCCTCTGCCGCTCGTTCATGAATGGCTCCGACTCGGTGGGCCGATAGTCTTCGTCAATCACGTCGATTCGCATGGGCAGTCCCGGCTCGGTCCGAAAGCGCGCGGAATATAGTCACCGCTTTCCGCCCGGACAATGGCGGATGGATGACGGTTACGTCACAGAGCGACGGCCCCGCGGAACCGCAGATTTCCGGCCGATCCGCGATCGGGCCGCAATGGTTAAGCGCTCGTTAAGGACCTCGCGCCACCATCGGCGCCTGCCACGCAAAAGCCGTGGTGCGGTTCCACTGCCTCGTTCCGGGCGGCGCAGGAGTCCCCCAACCGGCGCCGCGAGTCCCCCATCGCGAAAGACGCCCATGCCCCTTCGGAACCCCATCCCCCATATCGACCCCTCCTCCAATGCCGGCCGCAAGGTCCATGCCGCGGCCGAGACCCTCTGCTCCGCCGTGGAAAAGCGCATGGAGCTCCTCCTCAGGCTCGTCGAGGAAGAGACGCGCCTGGTGCGCGAGGGAAAGCTCTTCGCGCTCCGCGCCCTCGAGCCGCGGAAGGCGCGCGCGGCGCGCGAATTCATCGACGGCCTCGAGGCGGTGAAGAAGATCCGCCCGGCGCTCGAACTCAACGCGCCGGAGGCGATCGGACGGCTGCGCAGGAAACATTCGGAGTTTCGCGCTATGCTGCAGCTGAACCTTGCCGCGCTGGCGACGGCGCGCGAAGCCTCGGACGAGATGCTGTCGACGATCGCCAATGGCGGCAGCCTCGGCCGTCACAGCCTTGCGGAACACGCAGCGTAAACCGCGCGTTGATGACTGGGATTGACGTGGCACTGGACCCGGACGGAAAGCTCGGGCACTGGTGCTGCCGCGTTTTAAGGGTGGGCTATTCTGGCGCCGGGCGGATCCCCGGCGAGCTGAAAGGACAGGGCAGATGAAGAAGTTTCTCACCGCAATCGTGGCCTGCGCCGCGCTGATGATGACGCCGATGGTGGCGTCGGCGCAGCCGCAGCCGCTCAACATCACCGTCTGGCCGGGCAACCCGCAGCGCTCCAGCCAGTTCTGCGACATGTATGCCCGCGACTGGGCCAACTGGGTCACCGAGCGCGGCCAGGACGCCGCGGTGGGTGCGCTCATCGGCGGCGGTATCGGCGCCGTTCTCGGCGGCATCTTCCGCAACCGGCCCGGTGCCGGCGCGCTGATCGGCGCGGGCGTCGGGGCCGGCGTCGGCGCCTTCGCCGACCGGCCCGAATGGCGCGCGCAGTATGACGCCGCCTACCGCCAGTGCCTCCAGGGCCAGCAGCTCGCCTATCCCTGGCTCTACAACTTCAATGGCGGCCGCTACGTCGCGGGCTCGCCGGAATGGTACGCGTGGTGCACGCAGGCCTATGGCAGCTATTTCGACCCGGCCTCGGGCACCTATCTGGCCGCCGACGGACGCCGCTATCCCTGCATCGTTCCGTAGTCGGCGCAGATCTTCGCTGAGAAAGCCCGGCCTCGCGGCCGGGCTTTTTCTTTGCCGGCGCGGCCCCTCGCCTTTTCCGCGCACCCGCCTAAACTGCCGCGGCTCGTCGCCATCAAGGGCCCGCCATGCCGCGCCTCCTGCTCCTGCGCCACGCCAAGTCGGCGCCCGGCGATCCGGGAATGAAGGACGCCGACCGGCCGCTCGCGGCGCGCGGCAGACGCTCCGCGCCGCTGGTCGGCCAGCACATGGCCGAGCACAAGCTGCTGCCGACCGCCATCGTCTGCTCGACGGCGCGGCGCACGCGCGAGACGCTGGCCGGCCTTCTCACCCATCTCGAGGGCGACGTGTCGATCCGCCTCACCGGCGCGCTCTACGAGCCGCGGTCCGGCAATTACCTCGACGCGATCGCCCGCTTCGGCGAAGCGGCGCGGACCCTTCTCCTCATCGGCCACAACCCGGCGATCCAGGAGACGGCGCACCTCGTTATCGGCAGCGGCAATGACGCGCTCCGCCGCGAGGCGTCGGGCAATTTTCCGACCGCGGCGCTTGCGGTGATCGACGTCGACGAGCTCCACAACTGGAAGGACATCACGCCGGGCAGCGGACGGATCGTCGCCTTCTTCCGGCCGCGCGACCTCGAGGTGGTCGGTGCCGATCCCGCGCCGAACGACGACTAGAGCTACCGGCGGCGCGGCCGCGTTCCTACATGCGGGCGGCCTTTAGGGCTGACGAGGGACGATGGCGCGACTGACCACGATTGCCGACGAGACGCGCATCGCGCTCGCCAATCTTGCCGACCGGGCAGCGAGCGTGCGCGGCGGCACGGTCCGGCTCGGCGTCACCGGCCTGTCGCGCGCAGGCAAGACGGTGTTCATCACCGCCCTCGTCCACAATCTGATCCATGGCGGCCGGCTGCCGCTCTTTCGCGCCTATTCCTCGGGCCGGGTGATCGGCGCCGAGCTCCAGCCGCAGCCCGACGACGCGGTGCCGCGCTTTGCCTATGAGGACCACGTCAAGGCGCTGGTCGACGACCGCATCTGGCCTGAATCGACCCGGCGCATCAGCGAGCTGCGCATCACGATCGCCTACGAATCCGCGACCTTCATCGGCCGGCGGCTCGGCCGCGGCCGGCTCCATGTCGACATCGTCGACTACCCCGGCGAATGGCTCCTCGACCTTCCCCTCCTCGCCAAGGACTTCGCCACCTGGTCGGCCGAGGCGACCGCCCGGGCCGCGGCCTCCGGAGCCCCGGCGGCGAAAGCCTGGCTCGCGCGCATCGGCGCGGTCAGCGCCGACGCGCCGGAGGACGAGACGCTGGCGCGCGAGCTCGCCGCGCTCTTCACCGAGCATCTGCGCGAGAGCCGCGACGACCGGCAGGCGCTGTCGACGCTGCCGCCCGGACGGTTCCTGATGCCGGGCGACCTCGAAGGCTCGCCGGCGCTTACCTTCTCACCGCTCACGGGAGGCGTCGGCGCAGGCTCGCCGGAGGGCTCGCTGTTCCGGATGATGGCCCGCCGCTACGAGGCCTACAAAGCCGCGGTGGTGCGGCCCTTCTTCCGCGAGCATTTCACTCGGCTCGACCGGCAGATCGTGCTGGTCGACGCGCTGCAGGCGCTCAACGCCGGACCGGCGGCGCTCGCCGACCTCGAAAACGCGCTCACCGAGATCCTCGCCTGCTTCCGCCCGGGCCGCGGCAACTGGCTGTCGCGCTTCCTCTCGCGCCGGATCGACCGGATCCTCCTTGCCGCCACCAAGGCCGACCATCTCCACCATGGCGATCACGACCGGCTGGAGGCGATCCTGAAGCGCCTGCTCGCCCGCGCGGTCGAGCGGGCGTCGATCTCCGGCGCCGGGGTCGACGTGCTCGCGCTCGCCTCCGTCCGCGCCACGAAGGAAGGGACGGTACTGGAGGGACACGAGAAGCTGCCGAGCATCATCGGGACGCCGATCGACGGGGAGACGATCAACGGCGACATTTTCGACGGCGCGACCGAGATCGCGCTCTTCCCGGGCGACCTTCCGGACGATCCCGAGGCGGTGTTCGGCGTCCTCGACGAACCGCGCTCGGTCCAGAAGGGCCTCGCCGCGCCGCTCCGCTTCGTGCGCTTCCGCCCGCCGCCGCTGGAGCGGACCGCCGAGGGCTACACGCTCTCGCT
Organism: Bauldia sp.; assembly: GCA_026126025.1. Classification (GTDB taxonomy): domain Bacteria; phylum Pseudomonadota; class Alphaproteobacteria; order Rhizobiales; family Kaistiaceae; genus JADLGL01. Next base: position 4,294 of record JAHCJZ010000028.1, read on the forward strand.
GCCGCATATCCGGCTCGACCGCGCGCTCGACTACCTCATCGGGGACCGGCTGGCATGAGCGAGGCACGCTTTCCTTCACCTCTCCCCGGCGGGGAGAGGTCGGATCGAGCCGGCGTCGCCGGGTCGATCCGGGTGAGGGGGCGTGAGCCTGTCGCCGGTGCCCGAACCCCTCACCCGCCACCGCTTCGGGGTGTCGGCCTCTCCCCATGGGAGAGGCGATGGGGACCGGAGGCAGCCCAATGAGCACCGCCCCACGCCGGCCGACTGCTTTTCGCCTCGACGACATCCGTCTCTCCAACGAGGAACCGGACCCGTTCGACCTGCCCACGGCCGAGCCGGCGCCAGCCCCGCCGCGCCGGCGGCGGCATCTGTGGTCGCGGCTGTTCTTCTCGGCCGCCGGCGCGCTCCTTGCGCTTGCCTTCGGGCTGGCGGTGGACCGGCTGGTGCGGTCGCTGTTCGAGCGCACCGACTGGCTCGGCTGGGTCGGCCTCGGCCTGACCGCGCTGGCGGTGATGGCGCTTTTCGTCCTCGCCGCGCGGGAGGTTGTGGGGCTGGTGCGGCTCCGTTTCATCGGGCGCATCCAGGCGGTCGCAGCGGAGGCGATCGCCGAGGATAGCCGCGACAAGGCGAAAGCCGCCTGCCGCGAGCTGGTGGCGCTCTACGCGCCGCGGCCGGAAACCGCCCATGGCCGCGCCGCGCTCGACGGGCACCTTCGCGAAATCATCGACGGGCGCGACCTCATCGGCCTTGCCGAGACCGAGCTGATGCTGCCGCTCGACGAGACGGCGCGACGTATGGTCATGGAATCGGCGCGGCGGGTGTCGGTGGTGACGGCGATCTCGCCGCGCGCTTTGGTCGACGTGCTGTTCGTCCTCACCGAGATCCTCCGCCTGATCCGCCGCCTCGGCACGCTCTATGGCGGGCGCCCGGGGATGTTCGGCTTCTGGCGGCTGACGCGGAAGGCCGTCGGCCATCTCGCCGTCACCGGCGGCATGGCGGCGGGCGAATCGCTGTTCCAGCAGGTGCTCGGCCACGGCATCGCCGCGCGCATCTCGACCCGGCTCGGCGAGGGCGTCATCAACGGCATCCTCACCGCCCGCGTCGGCATTGCCGCCATCGAAGTCTGCCGCCCCCTCCCCTTCACCTTCGCCCGCCCGACCCGGCTCGCCGACGTCATCGCCGAGCTGACGCGGAAGGCGGAGAAGGAGGACGCGGAGACCTAGCCCCGCGGGGCGCGGAAGCCGGCGGCCATGGCGTCGCCTTCGGTGCAGAACCAGCGGTCGCCCTCCTCTGCCGCGATGACCGTGGCGGCGTAGCCCGGCCAGTCGGGCAGGCGATAGACGCGGCCGCCTTCGGGCGTGACGTCGCCCTTCACGAGACAGCCCTCGTCGGAGAGGGCGGCAAGCTCGGCGAGCTCCGGCACGGCAAGGCCGCGCCAGATCCAGGGCGGCGTGAACGGGCCGGCCCACAGGCCCTTCCCGGCCGCAAGCGCGTCGAGCTCGAGGAGGCCGAACGCCTCGCCGCCGAGCCCGGGATGGGCGAGCGCCCAGCCCTCGGCGACCAGCCATTCGCTCACCGACGCGCCGCCGGCGGTGCGGCAATCGCTGATGGTGCGGCCGAACCGGTCTTCGCCCAGCGTCTCGCAGGTGACCGGCGCACCGGCGGCGAGGAAGGCGCGGAGCGCCTCGGTCGCCGCGAGGCCGCATTCCCACGACGCGCCCGCCGCGTCGGTGCATTGCTGGGCGGGCTCCGGGGCGTCGACGCCGTGGAGGCGCATCGTCACGCCGTGGAGGATGATGGTGTCGCCGTCCACCACCTCGGCGGCGCCGGTGAGGCGCGCGGCGGAGGCGGGAATGGCCGCGGCCATGACCACAAGCGCTGCGAGCAGCGCGAGACGGCGAGCGCTTCGCAAGGGACGTCCTGCGGTCGTTCGGTGTCGATGACCGGTGCGCATCTCACCGGGATACACGATCCGCGCACGCCGGCCAGTCGACGTCACCGACCCGCCAGTGAAACCCGCTCCCCGCCGCGCACGTACTGCACTTGGGACCTCGCGCGGACTCTCACGACCTTCTGACCCGGGGCGACGCGCGGCGGGCGCGCGGGTGGGGTATGCTTCGGGAAAACCGGACCGGGCAGGAAACAGGATGAGCGAAGCCGCCATGGCGTCGCCGGCGCCGCAGAAGCGCAAGGTCTACCGCCACGCGCTGGTGGTGCGGGTCACCCACTGGATCAACGCGCTCTGCATCGTGTTCCTGGTGATGTCGGGGCTGCAGATCTTCAACGCCCACCCGCATCTCTACTGGGGCGAGACGTCGACCTTCAACCAGAACGACGTGCCGGTCGACACCGTGCTTTCAATGGGATCGCGCACGGTCGAGGGCGAGCGCCAGGGCGTGGTGCGGCTGTTCAACGAATGGACGATCGTCACCACCGGCTTCCTCGGCCTGTCCTATGCGAATGGCGAGGAACGGCGGCAGGGCTTCCCGCAATGGATGACGATCCCGAGCACGCGGGACCTCGCGACCGGGCGGCTGTGGCACTTCCTGTTCGCGTGGATATTCGTCATCAACGGCTTCGTCTATCTCCTCTACGGCCTCGGCGGCCGGCATTTCTGGCGCGACCTCGTCCCGAGCCGCGACCAGTGGCGCTCGTTCGGGCGCACCGTGCTCGACCATCTGCGGTTCCGGTTCCACCGCCCCGGCGACAGCCGCTACAATATCATCCAGAAGCTCAGCTATCTCGTCGTCATCATCGCCCTCATCCTCATCGTGATGACGGGCCTGTCGATGTCGCCGGGGATCAACGCCGCGGCGCCGTGGCTGCCGGACCTTTTCGGCGGACGCCAGTCGGCGCGGACGATCCATTTCATCTGCATGCTGGTCATCGTCCTCTTCACGCTGGTCCACATCGTGCTGGTGCTGGTGTCCGGCGTCTGGAACAACATCCGCTCGATGATCACCGGCCGCTACGTCGTCAGGGAGGAGGCGCCGCATGAGCCGCCTTCGGCTTGACCGCCGCCGCTTCCTGGCGCTGTCGGGCGCCGGGGCGGCGGGGCTCCTGCTCTCAGGCTGCGACGCGGTCTCGCGCGCGCCATGGTTCCGCGACCTCGCCGGCCAGACCGACAAGCTCACCCAGGCGGCGCAGCGACTCGTCCTCGGCCCGCAGACGCTGGCGCGGGAGTTCCCGGAGTCTGCGATCTCGAGCTATTTCCGCGCCAACGGCAATACCGACGTCGCCAACGGCATCTACCACCAGTTCGCGCGGACCGAGTTCGTCGACTATCCGCTGCCGGTGGAAGGCCTGGTGTCGCGGCCGAAATCCTTCACCATGGCCGAGCTCAAGGCCTATCCGCAGCGCACCCAGATCACCCGGCACGACTGCGTGGAGGGCTGGAGCTGCATCGGCAAATGGACCGGGCCGGCGCTCGCGCATGTCCTCAACGAGGTCGGGCTGCAGCCCAATGCGCGCTACGTCGTGTTCCATTGCTGGGACACCTTCGCGACCTTCTCCGGCTCGGTGCCCTATTACGAGAGCATCGACCTGGAGGACGCATTCCACCCGCAGACCATCCTCGCGCATGAGATGAACGGCGCGCCGCTGACGATCCCCCACGGCGCCCCGCTGCGCCTGCGCGTCGAGCGCCAGCTCGGCTACAAGCACGCCAAATTCGTCCGCTCGATCGAGGTGGTCGAGAGCTTCGACCAGATCCATGGCGGCCAAGGCGGCTATTACGAGGACATCAACGGCTACGAGTGGTACGCGGGAATCTAGGCTTCGGCGTCCACCCCGCCACCCCGCCTTTCAACCCTCCCCTTGCGGGAGGGTCGAAACCGCGTAGCGGTTTCGGGGCGGGGTGCGGCGGTAAAGGTCTGCTCCCTGCCGAAGCTCAGCACCCCTCCCGAACCGGCTTCGCCGGTTCGACCTCCCCGCAAGCGGGAGGTTGAAAAGGGGCCGCGCCTACCCCCCGACGCAGCGGTTGAGGGGGAGGATGCTGCCGCCGCCGAGGTCGATCTCAATGGACGTGGCGGGGCGCTCGATGCTGGTGGCGTTGATCGTCCAGGTTTCGTCGCGCATGCCGTTGCCCTCGGCGCATTGGAGGTCGACGATCGTCTGCGGGCCGTCGGCGGTCACCGAGGAAATGGTGCATTGCGCACCGGCGGGCAGCGCGATGAAGGCCGTCGTGATGACCATGGCGGTGCCTTCGGGGCAGCTCGGCTCCTCTGACCAGAGGCCGCTGATCTCCTCCATCGTGACCGGCTCGAACGGCAGAATGTCCGGATTGATCACGATGTCGGCGGCGTTCTGCCCGCCGCCGGCGGGGCTCTCGGCCTGCATCGCCGGCGCATCCGCCTCCATTGCCGGGGCTTCCGCCTCCATGGCAGGCGCCTCGGCCTCCATGGCGGGGCCCTCCGCTTCCATCGCGGGGGCCTCGGCCTCCATCGCCGGAACGTCGGCTTCGACCTGAGCGTCGTCGGTCTGGTTCGGCTCGTCGTCGCCGCAGGCCGCCAATGTCAGCGCCGCCAGCAGGCTGCCGGCCAGCGCGATGCCGTTCCACGTCCGCATCATGGATGCCCCCGTGCTTCACAGGCCGGGGCGGTCCCCTCCCCACCGCTGTCCCGGGTCGGAGGCACTGTTGCACAGCCCGTGCCGACTGTCATCGGCACGGGCTTGAGGCAAGGCAGAAGCTAGAGAACGCCGAGCTTCTTCTGCAGCGAGGACGACGAGGTCGTGTACTGGAAGACGTGGCGCTTCTCGGGATAGACGATCTTGTAGACCGCCTGTGTCATCAGCGCCGCCTCGTGGAAGCCGCAGAGGATCAGCTTGATCTTGCCGGGATAGGTGTTGATGTCGCCGATCGCGAAGATGCCGGGCTCGGAAGTCTCGAAGCGCGCGGTGTCGACGGGGATCAGATTCTCCTCGAGGTTGATCCCCCAATTGGCGACCGGGCCGAGCTTCATGGTGAGCCCGAAGAACGGCAGCACCTTGGTGCAGGCGATCTCGAGCTCGTTGTTGTCCTTGTCCTTCACGACCGCGGCGGTGACCTGACCGTTATCGCCCTTGAGGCTCTGCACCTGGCCGATGACGAGGCTGACCTTCCCATCGGCGACCAGGGCGCGCATCTGGTCGACGCTGTGTGGGGCGGCGCGGAAGTCGTCGCGGCGATGGAGGAGCGTGATGCTCTTGGCGACAGGCTGGAGGTTGAGCACCCAGTCGAGCGCGGAATCGCCGCCGCCGACGATGAGGACGTCCTGGCCGCGGAAATCGTCCATCCGGCGCACCGCATAGTGCACGGAGGTCCCTTCATAGGCCTCGATGCCGGCGACCGGCGGCCGCTTCGGCTGGAACGAGCCGCCGCCCGCGGCGATCACCACCGCCTTGCAGCGGAAGGTGGTGCCGGCGTCGGTGGTGAGGCCGAAGCGGCCATCGGGCAGGCGCTCCAGCGATTCCACCATCTGGCTGAAATGGAAGGTCGGGTTGAAGGGCTTGATCTGCTCCATGAGCTTGTCGATCAGCCCCTGCGCCGTGATCTCGGGATAGCCGGGAATGTCGTAGATCGGCTTCTCGGGATAGAGCTCCGCGCACTGGCCGCCGGGCCGGTCGAGGATGTCGACCAGATGGCATGAGATGTCGTTGAGGCCGAGCTCGAACACGGAGAAAAGCCCGACCGGGCCGGCTCCGACGATCACGACATCCGTTTCGATAGGCGCGCTCATTCCTGCTCCACTCGCTTCTTTGCGGCGACGATTTCGCGCGCGTTGTTAGCGACTAAGCGAATGAATGCAAAGGAAATGCGTTCCGGCTGGCGTCGCTTGCGCGCAAAATCGGGCCGGCTAGCCCTGGCGATCGGGCACGCGGACGATCATGCCGTCGATCGCGGCGCTGACGCGGATCTGGCAGGAGAGCCGCGAATTCGGCCGCACGTCGTAGCCGAAATCGAGCATGTCCTCTTCCATCGGCTGGGGTGGGCCGACGATCTCGGTCCACGGCTCCTCGACATAGACGTGGCAGGTCGCGCAGGCGCAGGCGCCGCCGCACTCCGCCTCGATGCCGGGCACCTGGTTGTGGATCGCGGCTTCCATGACCGTGGAGCCGTCTTCCGCATCGACCTCATAGGTCGTGCCGTCGGCCGTGATGTAGGTGATCTTCGCCATTCTGCCGTGAGACTGCGGCGCGCTGCGGGGCAAGCGGCGCCGGGCGTTGGAGAGCGCCAGCGTGGCCGCCGGCGAGAACGGCGCCGGATATAGGGGATTTGCCGGACCCTAGCCAGCCCGTGCGACAATCGGTGTGTGACTAGGCCGCTAGCCGCGCCGCGATGAAGTCGGTCACCTCGGTCATGGTGGCGGCAAGGACGGCAACGCCGTCGGCCGTCAGCGCGCCGGACGCCTCGATTTCGGCGGCGGCAGCGGCGAGGCGCCATGCCCCGATCGCGCGCGCCGCGCCGACGAGCTTGTGCGCAGCCTCGCAGCGCTCGGCCATGCGCCCGGCATTGGCGATGGCGACCAGCGCGGCCGATGCGTTGTCGCGGAAGAGAATCAGCGCCTGGCGCTCGACGTCGCGGTCGCCCATGGTCTGGCGGCGGAGGTGCTCTTCGTCCACGGCGCTGCCGGCGGACGGCGAATCGGCGGGTGCGGATGCGGCTCCGCCGGCCACGCTACTAACCATGTCGCTCGATCGCCCTTGGGCTGCGAAGCCGCGGAATCCCGCCGGTCTCGCTTAAGGGCGCTTCATTTTTCTTAAGATATCGTTAACAGCACCGTTTGCGCTGCGGGCGCCGCATTTTGGCCGGCTTTACCATGCGTGGTCATCGCCCAATAAGCGTTGAAATTGTAGGACTTTCTTGTTCAGGCCTCGGCAATGTGCCATTACCAACAAGTGGCGGCGCGTGTAGGGCGTCACCACGGTCCGACGGCGGTCGGCGGCACGAGGGGGTAAAGGGAAGCGGGCGGGAGCCGCGAAAGCGGCAATGATTTCCGTTCGAAGCATTCCCAGCGGGCCGAGGTCAGGCCCGTCCTCCACCGGCGGCCGGAGCATGTATCGAGTACGGGCGCGAGGCGGAACCCAATGGCGATCAATCCCAAGAGCCGGAATCCATCCGACGCGGCGCTGTCCGCGGTCGAGGAGGCACTGCGTATCGATTTCGGCGCCGACGAGGACGTCGAGGGCGAGGCGCGGGCCCGGGTCACCGATCCACCGCGCGCGGCCGGGATGCGTCCGGGGGTGGGCAGCGCCCGCCGCGAGGCCGTGCAGGCCCGTCAGAG
>JAHCJZ010000029.1 GCA_026126025.1 Bauldia sp.
GGCGAAGGCCGAGGCCGGAGCCGGCGGCACCGCCTGCGGCGCACAAGGCACGCAGATGCAATGGTCGGGCAGGGTCGCCGCGTCGCCGTCGCCGTCCGGCTCCTCCGGCAGGCAGAGGATCATGCCGGCGAGCGGGTCGCCCGCGGCGGTCGCGGCCTGCGCCATCCCGGCCGAGACGACCGCGGTGTGGAAGAGAAGCAGCGCCAGCGCGAGCGCGGCAAACGCGCGCTCGACGCGAAGAACGGCGAGGAAGGACCGCGGCCGGGTCATGCCCAGCGGTTACCCCAGGCGCCGCCCGTCGCCAAGCCGAACCGGTGTCGCATGGGGCTACTCTTGTTCACCTCTCCCCGCCGGGGAGAGGTCGCCGCGAAGCGGTTTCGGGAGGGGTGCTGACGTGAAGACGGCGCCTCTGCCGAAGCTCAGCACCCCCTCCCGAACCGGCAGCGCCGGTTCGACCTCCCCGCAAGGGGGAGGTTGAAAATCCGCGCGGTTCTCTTCTTTCAACCCTCCCCTTGCGGGAGGGTCGAAACCGCCGAGCGGTTTCGGGGAGGGGTGCTGAGTCCGAGGTGCAACGCGAGCTCAGCGTGCTCTCCCGAACCGGCTGTGCCGAAAATCACAAGCGTCGTCTTGCCTTCGCGCGGGCGGTGGGGTAACGCCGCGGGCGGGACACCCCTCCCCACCGAGGGGCAGCTATCTGTGAGGGTAGAATGACCGAACTGCCGATGCCCGCCCGCCGTCCGGCGAACCCGAATTTTTCCTGCGGCCCCACCACCAAGCGCCCCGGCTGGAGCTGGGCGGCGCTGAAGGATGCCGCGATCGGGCGCTCCCACCGCTCGGAAATCGCCAAGAAGAAGCTGAAGCAGGCGATCGACCTCACCCGCGAGGTGCTGGAGGTCCCCGCCGACTACCGTATCGCGATCGTGCCGGCGTCCGACACCGGCGCCGTCGAGATGGCGATGTGGTCGATGCTCGGCCCGCGCGGCGTCGATGTGCTCGCATGGGAATCCTTCAGCGAGCACTGGGCGGTCGACGTCGAGGAGCAGCTCGACCTTCCCGATTTCCGCATCATGCGCGGCGCGTTCGGCGTGCTGCCCGATCTTGCCAAGGTCGACTTCACCCGCGACGTGATCTTCCCGTGGAACGGCACCACCTCCGGCGTGAAGGTGCCGGACGGCGACTGGATCCCGGCCGACCGCGAAGGCCTCACGATCTGCGACGCCACCTCGGCCGCCTTCGCGCAGCCGATGCCCTTCGACAAGCTCGATGTCGTCACCTTCTCCTGGCAGAAGGTGATGGGCGGCGAGGCCGCGCACGGCATGATCATCCTGTCGCCGCGCGCCGTCGAGCGCCTCCTCACCTATCCGGCGCCGCGGCCGCTGCCGAAGATCTTCCGCATGACCGACCACGGCAAGCTGATGGAGCCGCTTTTCGCCGGCGAGGTCATCAACACGGTGTCGATGATCGCGGTCGAGGACTATCTCGACGCGCTGAAATGGGCGAAGTCGGTCGGCGGGCTCAGGACGATGATCGCGCGGGCCGACGCCAACGCCAAGATCCTCTACGACTGGGCGGAGCGCACGCCGTGGCTCGGCGTGCTGCCGGTCGACCGCGCGACCTGGTCCAGCACCTCGGTCTGCTTCGTCTTCGCCGACCCGGACGTGACGGCGCTGGACGGCAAGGCGCAGGCGGCGCTCGCCAGGGCGATCGTGTCGGAGCTCGACCAACTCGGCGTCGCCTACGACATCAGCGCCTACAGGGACGCGCCGCCGGGCATCCGCATCTGGTCGGGCTCGATGGTCGAGGCGTCCGACCTTGCGATCCTCACCGAATGGCTCGACTGGGCCTTCGCCAAGCACAAGGCGGGCCTCGCAGCAGCGGCGGCCTAGTCCTCAGTCGCCTCCCCTCTTTTCGTCATTCCGGCGAAGGCCGGAATCCAGGAAGCCGGCACCTCCCGATCGTGGCGCACTGGACCCCTGCCGGAGTTTACCCCGGACTTGATCCGGGGCCGGGGTGACGCGGGGATGGGAGCTGAGGGGCGGTTCGGGATCGGTTTGAGTCCACGCCCTCGCCGCCGCGTTTTTCCCAAGTGGGCCGACACAAGGCATTCTCCCATGGCACCCCGTGTCCTCATTTCCGACAAGCTGTCGAAGACGGCGGTCGAGATCCTCCAGAACCGCGGCATCGAGGTCGACTACCGGCCCGATCTCGGCGGCGACAAGGAAGCGCTGCTCGCCGCGATCAAGGGCGTCGACGGGCTGGCGATCCGCTCCGCGACCAAGGTCACCGAGAAGCTCCTCGACGCGGCGGACCAGCTTCGCGTCATCGGCCGCGCCGGCATCGGCGTCGACAATGTCGACGTCGCGAAGGCGACCGCGCGCGGCATCGTGGTGATGAACACGCCCTTCGGCAATTCGATCACCACGGCCGAGCATGCGATCGCGCTCCTCTTCGCCGCCGCCCGCCAGATCCCCGCCGCCGACGCCTCGACCCAGGCCGGCAAATGGGAGAAGAACCGCTTTATGGGCGTCGAGCTGTCGGGGAAGACGCTCGGCGTCATCGGCTGCGGCAATATCGGCTCTGTGGTCGCCGACCGCGCGATCGGGCTCAAGATGCGGGTGATCGCCTACGACCCGTTTCTCTCGGCCGAGCGCGCGATGGAGATCGGCGTCGAGAAGGTCGAGCTCGACGAGCTCTTCCGCCGCGCCGACGCGATCACGCTCCACACCCCGCTGACCGAGAAGACGCGCGACATCATCGACGGCGCCGCGATCGCGGCGATGAAGGACCGCGTCATCATCGTCAACTGCGCGCGGGGCGGGCTGATCGTCGAGGACGACCTTGCCGCGGCGCTCCGCTCGGGCAAGGTGGCCGCGGCCGGCATCGACGTGTTCTCGGTCGAGCCGGCGACGGAGAACGTCCTTTTCGGCGCGCCCAACGTGGTGTGCACGCCGCATCTCGGCGCCTCGACCGGCGAGGCTCAGGAGAACGTCGCGCTGCAGATCGCCGAGCAGATGGCGGACTATCTCGTCAGCGGCGCAGTGTCGAACGCCCTCAACATGCCCTCGATCAGCGCCGAGGAGGCGCCGCGGCTGACGCCGTTCATCCGCCTCGCCGAGCAGCTCGGCTCCTTCGCCGGCCAGCTCACCGAGACCGGCCTCAAGGCGATCCGCCTCGAATATGAGGGGACGGTCGCGGGCATGAACACCAACGCGCTCACGGCCGCGGCGCTCACCGGCGTGCTGAAGCCGCTCCTCCAGAGCGTCAACATGGTCTCGGCGCCGTCGCTGGCGCGCGAGCGCGGCATCATGGTGGAGGAAGTGCGCCGCGAGCAGCAGGGCGCATACGAGACCTTCATGCGGCTCACCGTCGTGACCGAGCGGCAGGAGCGCTCGGTCGCCGGCACGGTGTTCGCCGGCGGCAAGCCGCGCATCGTCCAGATCAAGGGCATCAATCTCGAAGCCGAGCTCGGCCCGCTGATGCTCTACGTCACCAACAAGGACCGCCCGGGCTTCATCGGCCGCCTCGGCACGCTGCTCGGCCAGGAGAACGTCAACATCGCGACCTTCAATCTCGGCCGCCAGGCCGCCGGCGAGGACGCGATCGCCCTGCTCCAGGTCGACCAGCCGATCAGCGACGCGGCGATCGCCAAGGTCGAGGCGCTCGACGGCGTGGTGCAGGCGAAGCGGCTGACATTCTGACGCCGCTCTTCGTCTCCGGTTGGCGGACGTGGAACCGCATCTTTTCAACCTCCCCCTTGCGGGGAGGTCGAACCGGCGCAGCCGGTTCGGGAGGGGGTGCTGAGCTTCGGTGGTGTCAAAGCCTGCCCGTCAGCACCCCTCCCCGAAACCGCTGTGCGGTTTCGACCCTCCCGCAAGGGGAGGGTTGAAAAGGGGTACACGAGGAGGGGTGTGGAGGGTTTTCGAATCTTCTTTCAACCTCCCCCTTGCGGGGGGAATTATCACCTTGACTGAACAGCCATGAACCCGTAGGTTGGTCGGCATAGGAGTTGCCGCCATGGCTAAGACCGTTGACCTGACGAACCCGATCTTCACCGACGCCGAGGCGGCGCGGGCGCACTTCGAGGCGATCCGCTGGCCGACCGGTCCTTACTGCCCGTATTGCGGACAGACGGACACGGTCAAGGCGCTTGGCGGCAACTCGATGGGGCCGGGCTGGTATCACTGCAAGTCGTGCCGCCGCAAGTTCACTGCCGCAGTCGGCACGATCTACGAGCGGTCGCACATTCCCATGACGAAGTGGCTGCTTGCGACGCATCTGATGTGCGCGAGCAAGAAGGGCATGTCCGCGCATCAGCTCCACCGGATGCTCGGTCTGCCGTACAAGACCGCGTGGTTCATGGCTCATCGCATTCGTGAGGGTATGCGCGAGCTGAACCCAACTGGCCCGCTCGGTGGCTCCGGCAAGACCGTCGAGTTCGATGAGACGTTTGTCGGTGGCAAGGAGAAGAACAAGCACGGCTGGCAGCGCCGGAAGGGCAACATCGGCGGGCGCGGCAAGGAAGCCGTCTTCTCTCTCGTTGAGCGTGGCGGCAAGGTCCGTTCGCACCACGTCGCGGACATCACTGGCGAGACGCTTCGTCCGATCCTCAACACTCAGATCACCGAAGACACGCGCACGGTGAGTGACGACGGCGGCGCTCGGATCGGCCGCGGCAGGCCCGGTCACCAGTCGGTCAACCACGGCATTGGCGAGTACGTTCGTGGTGAGGCTCACACGAATACGATCGAGGGGTATTTCTCGATCATGAAGCGCGGCATCTTGGGCGTGTATCACCACGTCAGCCCACAGCACCTGAAGCGATATCTTGCGGAGTTCGATTTCCGATACAACGAACGTGACGCCCTTGCAGTCACCGATGCGGAGCGCGCCACAAAGGCGGTGGCCGGCGTCATTGGCAAGCGCGTCACTTATCGGTCATCTCCTAGCCGACCGAACGGTGTTCAGGTCTAACGCTCACGGGCCGCGCGGTCCTTATCAGGAGCGCGATCCGAGGCAGCTTTCTTTTTCTTTCCTCGACGAGGAGGAGAATTGACTCGCGGCTGCGGCGGGGTATTCGCCATTCGGCGAACAACCTCGTCGCGCCGCTTCGCTATTTCTTCGGCCGAATAGTCGTCGCTAGGCTGCTTTTTCATCGGTCTTTAGCGGCAGGTTCGCTTGGTCGGGGTTTTGTTTGATATCGCGCATATCCTTTGCCATCTCTGTAATCGTTGCAACGCTGATGTTGAACACGGTGTCAGCGCCCGGCTCATCTAAGGTGTCGCGCGGATGCATCAACGGGTTTCGATCAAACTCCCGGATACGATCGATCATCGCCGCAACTTTCGGAGACGGATATTTTGACTTTCGTTTGTTTCTAGTATTAGCAAGGCTCTTGAAGCTTTTCACATAGTCGTACCAACTTCTGAATTTGGACTTCTTTCCCGTGACTGCCTCGTAGTAGTCTTCCATAACTATTTCGAGGCCACGGAGTGCATGGAAGCCGCACGCCGTATAGCTGTCTACTGCGAAGCATCGGCCAGCTTCATCAATCTCTTGCATCGCCTCTTTTGCAATGTGAGGACGCATACTTTCATGTACCTTATCGGAGGCGCGGCTAACAAGAGAGGCCGTGTCATAGATCGCCTTCTTTTCGATGAAGTACGTCTCGTTGTCTCGACACTCAGCTTTGAAAACGTGAGTGAAGCTGTCTAGTGCATTTCGGATGCTGTAGAAGACCCAAGGGTCTAGCTCGGTATTGCTATCTCGGAATACGGTTTGCCCTTCAGCGTTCTTGGTCGTGATGTGTTGCTCGATCAAACCTTTAACTATTCCGCTTAGGGATCGCGCCTCACCTCGGGCCAGTTGGAACGCATCTTGATTGGCAAACTGATCAAGTGCACCCGCTGCCATAGTGAGTGGGAACCAGGCATCGACGACCTTAGTATTCTGCGTGGACGTTGCGAGGTTGCTGAGACTCCGAAGCGCCGCGCCGACCTCATAGAAATCAACAACGTTCAGCCGCTTCACCGGACGGCCCTCCCGCTTAAGTGGAAATGCGGCGACCCTACCATTCTGACTATGTGCAGTCAAAGTGATAACTCCCCTCGCCGGGGCGTCGAACCGGCGCAGCCGGTTCGGGAGGGGGTGCTGAGCTTCGGTGGTGTCAAAGCCTGCCCGTCAGCACCCCTCCCCGAAACCGCTGCGCGGTTTCGACCCTCCCGCAAGGGGAGGGTTGAAGAAGGTGCCCGAGGAAGGGCATTCGTGTTTCGTACACGCAATTTCGAGTTGATGCCGCAGCCCCACCTCACGGCAGCTCTCGGTCTGCCACAATTGGCGATTAGAGCCTCGCTCCGGGTGGGGTTCTCAAGATGAGAGGACGGGTTTCCATGCTTCGCATCGGGTTGATTGCCGTCGCGGGCCTGACGCTGGCCGCGACCACGGCGCATGCCGACGATGTCGCGGTCGGGTCGACGATCGAGTCGGTCATCGTCTATCCGCAGGGCGCGTCGGTGACGCGGTCCATCGCCTTCGAGCTGATGGCCGGCACCTCGACGCTGGTGATTTCCGACATCCCCGCGGGGCTCAACACCAGCTCCATCCGCGTCGAGGGGCTGGCCGATGCCGGCCTCGAGATCCGCTCAGTGGAGACCGGGGAAGCTGCGAAAGCGGACACCGCCGGCGATCCGGAGCGCGAGGCGCTGCTCGACCAGGTCGAGGCGCTGCGCGACGAGCTGCAGGGCCTCGGCGATCTCCAGGGCGCGCTCGAAGCGCAGCGGAGCTTCATCCAGAACCTCATCACCGAAGGGCCGCGCGGCTTCGGCGCCCTTCTCGGCGCCGACGGCAGCGGCATCGAGACATGGTCGCGGGCGTGGGAAACCCTCGGCCAGGGCCTTGCCGACGTGATGGAGCGCATCCGCCGCATCCAGCTGGAGCAGCGCGCGATCAACGAGGAGATCGAGGCGCTGATGCAGCAGATCGCGGCGCTGCCCGTCGACATCCAGCGGCTCGCGGTGCGCGTCGAGGTCGACGCGGCGGCGGCAACGTCGGGCGAGCTGACGCTCAGCTATCGCGTCGCCAGCGCCCGCTGGGCGCCCGCCTATGACGCGACGCTGACCACCGGCGACGCCGACACCGAGCCGGCGATCGAGGTCGTGCGCCGTGCCGAGATCGTGCAGCAGACCGGCGAGGACTGGACCGACGTGGAGCTGACGCTTTCCACCACGCGGCCGGCCGGCGGGACCGAAGCGCCGGTGATCGGGCCGGGGCTGGTCCAGGTCTGGCAGCCCGGGCGCTTCGCCGGCGAGGCGGACGCGATGCCCGCGATGGCCCCGGCGCCGCCGATGGACGCGGTGATGGGCGGCGTCGCCGCGCCGGTCGTGGCGCGCGAGCAGCAGGCGATCGCCGATTTCGGCGACTTCCGCGCCGACTTCATCATCCCGACGCCGGTGTCGATCGCGAGCGGCAGCTCGGTTCGCTCGGTCCGCCTCGGCACCGAGGAGCTCGACGCCACGCTCTTCGTCGACGCCACGCCGCGCTATTCGGAGCAGGCCTACCTCACTGCCGCCTTCACCGCGCCGCAGGAGGCGCCGTTCCTCGCCGGCTCGGTCAATCTCTTCCGCGACGGCGCCTATGTCGGCACGGGCTCGCTGCCCTTCACCAATCCCGGCGAGGATGTCGAGCTCGGCTTCGGGCCGGACGACCAGGTGCGCGTGACCTACGCCCTTGTGTCACGGGAAACCGGCGAGCAGGGCCTTCTCACCCGCTACCGGACCGACGAGCGCGAATACGCCATCACGGTCGACAATGGCCACAGCCGGGCGATCGAGATCCGCGTCACCGACCGCATCCCCTATGCGGAGGACGAGCGGATCACCGTCGAGCGGCTGCCGCAGACCACCGAGCCGACCGAGGAAAACGTCGACGGCCTCCGCGGCGTCCTCGCCTGGAGCTACGAATACGCGCCCGACGAAAGCCGCGAGATCACCATCGCCTGGCGGATGATCTGGCCCGCGGACCTGTCAATCTCCGGCGCCGACTAGCCACGTCACCCCCGGCGGAGGCGGGGTCCAGGCCGCGGGCACGGCGTTCGCGGCTTCTGGATTCCGGCCTTCGCCGGAATGACGAGACAGATGGGAGCGGGGCGCGTTGACGATGCTCCTCTCCCTTCGTCACCCCGGCGGAGGCCGGGGTCCAGAGCCGCGGGCTCGGCGTTCGCGGCTTCTGGATTCCGGCCTTTGCCGGAATGACGAGGAAGATGGAAGTGGGGCGCGTGACGATGCTCGCCTCTCCCCTCGCCGGAATGGCGAGGAACAGAGGGCATCCTGCCGCCCTTCGCGCGGATTTCCCTTGCCCGGCCGGGCCGGCCCTGTTGTAACACCGCGGCCGGCCCGAGCCGGCTGGGAGGCCGGATCTTTCATGCCGAACGTCGTCGTCGTCGGGTCGCAATGGGGCGACGAGGGCAAGGGCAAGATCGTGGACTGGCTGTCGGAGCGCGCCGACGTGGTGGTGCGTTTCCAGGGCGGCCACAATGCCGGGCATACCCTCGTCATCGGCAATCAGAGCTTCAAGCTGTCGCTGCTGCCGTCGGGCGTGGTGCGCGGCAAGCTGTCGGTCATCGGCAATGGCGTGGTGGTCGACCCGCATGCGCTGGTCGCGGAGATCGGGCGCCTCGCCGAGCAGGGCGTGACCGTCACCCGCGACACGCTCCGCATCGCGGAGAACGCGCCGCTGATCCTCTCGCTCCACCGCGACCTCGACGCATTCCGCGAGAACGCCGCGCACGAGGCCGGCAACGCGATCGGCACGACGCGGCGCGGCATCGGCCCGGCCTATGAGGACAAGGTCGGCCGCCGCGCGATCCGCCTGATGGACCTCGCCGATCTTTCCACTTTGCCCGGCAAGATCGACCGGCTTCTCGCCCATCACAATGCGCTCCGCCGCGGCCTCGGCCAGGACGCGATCGCGCCGTCCGCCGTTCATGACGAGCTCGCCGCGGTGGCTCCGGCGGTGCTGCCCTTCATGGATTCGGTGTGGCGGCTCCTCGACGAGGAGCGCCGGGCGGGCCAGCGCATTCTGTTCGAGGGGGCGCAGGGCGGCCTCCTCGACGTCGACCACGGCACCTATCCCTTCGTCACGGCATCGAACACGGTGGCCGGGCAGGCGGCGAGCGGGTCCGGCGTCGGTCCCGGCGCGGTCGGCTATGTGCTGGGCATCACCAAGGCCTACACCACGCGCGTCGGCGCGGGGCCGTTCCCGACCGAGCAGGACAACGAGATCGGCGAATTTCTCGGCACGCGCGGCCATGAGTTCGGCACGGTGACGGGGCGGAAGCGGCGCTGCGGCTGGTTCGACGCGGTGCTGGTGCGCCAGATGGTGCGGGTCGGCGGCATCGACGGCATCGCGCTGACCAAGCTCGACGTCCTCGACGGGCTCGATGCGATTCGCATCTGCGTCGGCTATACGCTCGACGGCGCCGCGGTGGACTACCTCCCGGCCGAGCAGGGCGCGCAGGCCCGGGTCGAGCCGGTCTACGAGACGATGGAAGGCTGGAAGGCGACCACGCGCGGCGCGCGGACCTGGAACGACCTGCCGGCCCAGGCGATCAAATATGTCCGGCATGTCGAGGAGCTGATCGGGGCGCCCGTTGCCCTTCTTTCGACAAGTCCTGAGCGTGACGATACAATTCTTGTTCGCGATCCCTTCGAGGATTGAGGTGCGTACCGGCGCGGTCCGGCCGCGCTCTGGGTGGTGAAATGGCGGAATACTACGCGCTGCTGACGAAGGCGGTCGGCGGCCTCAATCCCAACACGGTCGACGCGCGCCGCGGCGTCTACGACAAGGCGCGCCAGGCGCTGATCGCGCAGCTGAAGGCGATCAACCCGCCGCTGCCGGCCGCGGTCATCTCCAAGCAGCGGCTCGAGCTGGAGGAGGCGGTGCGGCGTGTCGAGCGCGAAGCCGCCGCCGGTGTCGCCGCCGAGACCGGCGATATTTCGCAGGCGGCCGCCCGGGCGATGGAGGAGGCGCTCGCCGCTGGATCCGACTCCGGCGGCGCTTCCGCCTGGAGGCCTGAACCGGTGCGCGATCCCGACTGGGGCGCGCCGCCCGAACCGCCGCCCCCGCCGCGGCGCTCCGCCGGGCAGCGGATCGTGGAGGGCGCCGGCCGGCGCGAGCCGCTGGCGGAAGACCGCTCCGAAACTGTGCGCGCGCCACAGGCGGAGCCCGTGTCGCGCCGCCGCGCCGAGCCGGTGATCGACGTGGAGGTCGCCGATCTCGACGACGTGCCGCCACCGCCGCCGCCGCGCGGCCGGGCGCAGCCGGTCCGAGCGGCATGGGCCGACCTCGAGGACGCCTCCTCGGGCGGCGCGGCGATCGC
>JAHCJZ010000003.1 GCA_026126025.1 Bauldia sp.
CTTGCGGGGAGGTCGAAGGTCGCGAAGCGAGCTTCGGGAGGGGGTGCTGACTCCCGGTATGCCACTGCGTCAGCACCCCTCCCCGAAATGCTTCGCATTTCGACCCTCCCGCAAGGGGAGGGTTGAAGCAGAGCTGATGCCGATCCGACATCGTCAGGGGTGGAGCCGGGTGCCGGTCCAGCCGCCGTCGGTGCGGGTGAAGAGGATGCGCTCGTGGAGGCGGTGGGGGCGGTCTTCCCAGAGCTCGATCTCGCGCGGCGCGAGGCGATAGCCGACCCAGTGTTCCGGCCGTGGCACCGGGCCTTCGCCGAACTCCGCGACGTAGCGGGCGACCGCCTCCTCGAGCTCGGCGCGGGCGGCGAGCGGCGCGCTCTGCCGGCTCGCCCAGGCGCCGATGCGGCTCTCGCGGGGCCTGCTGGCGAAATAGGCGTCGGCCTCCTCGACGCTGGCGGACGAAACGCTGCCGCGCACCCGCACCTGCCGGCGCAGCGTCTTCCAGTGGAACAGCAGGGCCGCCTCCGGCCGTGCGGCGAGCTGCCGCCCCTTGGCGCTGCCGCGATTGCTGTAGAAGACGAAGCCCCGGTCGTCGAAATCCTTCAGGAGAACGATTCGTGCGTCCGGGCGCCCGTCCGGATCGACCGTCGCCAGCGTCATGGCGCCGGGGTCGTTCGGTTCGGAGGCCTCCGCTTCCGTCAGCCAGGCGGCAAACAGAGCGAGCGGGTCGACATTGGGGGCGAAGTCAGGTTTCATTAACGCAAGGTTCCGATAGTGGAGTCGCCGGGGGGCGCCGAGGGCAATATCGATGGTGCGTTGCGTTTCTGCAACAGCCGGTCTCAGCCGGCTGAGGGGTGAAGTGTTGCGTCGCGTGCTGCCCCTCGCGGCCGTCCTTGCCCTTGCCGGCTGCGCCAGCAGCGGCGTCCCCTCCCCGGCCGTCGAGCCCGAACCCGCGCCGGTCGAAGCGGCGCCGATCGTCGGCTATGCCAGCGCCGTCGATCCCAGCGACTGGGCCGCCATCGAGGAAATTGCCGCCGAGGCTTTCGCCGGCGGCGCCGACGTGTCCTGGTACAATCCGCTGACCGGGACCGGCGGCACGCTGTCGCCGCTGGCGATCCCCGCCGCGGGCGGCGCCGGATGCCGCAGCTTCGCGGTCACCATGAGCGACTGGTCGGGCGTTCGCCGCTATCGCGGCGAGGCGTGCCGCAACGAAGCCGGCGAGTGGCGGATCGTCGCGGCGTCGCCCGAGGATTCCGAAGTCCTCTGACGCCGTGCGCGGCTGCTGGAATCCGTTCCCGGGCACGACCATATTTCGGCCTGAAACGTTACGGGTATTCCGCCCGAACGGATAAGGTTGCCGCATGCGCGATCCCTATGACGTCCTCGGCATCGCCCGAACCGCCAGCCATGCGGACGTGAAGAAGGCGTTCCGCCGGCTCGCGAAGAAATATCACCCCGACCAGAACCCCGAGGACAAGAAGGCCAAGGAGCGCTTCTCGGAGATCAACGACGCGTACGAGATCCTGGGCGACGAGACCAAGCGCGCCCAGTTCGACCGCGGCGAGATCGGCGCCGACGGCAAGCCGCGCTTCCAGGGCTTCGAAGGCTTCGGCGCGGGCGGTGGCGGGTTCCGCGCCGGCGAGGCCCGGTCGGGCGGCTTCGGCTTCGGCACCCGCCAGGGTCCGGGCGCCGCGGGCTACGACGACATCCTGTCGGACATTCTCGGCGGCGGTTTCACCCGCACCGGCCGCACCCGGACCGGCCGCGCCGAAAGCGCCGCCCCGCGCGGCGGCGACGTCACGGCGCAGCTGGCCGTCACGCTCGAGCAGCTGGCGCGTAGCGAGAAGGTGCGCGTCGACCTTCCGACCGGCAAGACGGTGGAGATGGCGCTTCCGGCCGGCACCCGGTCGGGACAGACGATCCGCCTCAAGGGCCAGGGCCACGCCTCGCTCCTCGGCGGTGCGCCGGGCGATGCGCTGGTGACGGTCGAATTCGTGCCGCACCCGCTGTTCCGCATCGACGGCGATGCGCTTCGCCTCGATCTCCCGGTCTCGCTCGACGTGGCGGTGCTCGGCGGCAAGGTGCGGGTGGAAACGCTCGACGGACCGGTGACGATGACGATCCCGCCGCGGTCGCGCGGCGCGCGGGCGCTGCGGCTGAAGGGCAAGGGCCTGCCGCGCGCGGGAGGCGATCGCGGCGACCTCCTGGTAACGCCGAGCATCGTGCTGCCCGAGCAGCCCGACCCCGAGCTCGAGGCGCTGATGCGCCGCTGGCGCGAGGAAGGCCGCGGCGAACCGCGCCCGGGCGAAGTGGAGATTTAGAGCTTCCGCGATGCCACCGCTCGTTCCAGGGTCTCGCGGATGAACCGTTGATACGGGACGCCGCGCCGCTCCGCTGCCGCCTTCACCGCATCGAGCAGGCCCTTCGGCATGCGCATATTGACCTGTTCGCTCTTGGCCTGAAACTCGAACCGCGGGCTGACGAACCCGGACAGGTCATACTCGGACAGGTCGGCTTCCGCCGTGAACGCCTCGGCCTCCCCGTCGGTCTTGATCCGCGGCAGCGCCTTAAGTTTCGCTCTGCTGCTCATAGCGTCGTATCTCCTTCCCGTGCATGTACCGGGCACTGATCGGTCTCACGAACGTACCCGTTTCGCGCTCGCGCAGCGTGAAGACAAGAAACACGTAGCGGCCCGCTTCGGTGGCGCCGATTGCATGAAACCGCTCCTCGGCTTCCGAGTGCGCGGGGTCCGGCCGCACCCGCACGCGATTCTCGAGGAACAGTGCTTCGATCTCCGCCAGCGACACTCCGTGCCGCTGGCATTTGTCGCGGTTGCCCTGATCCCATTCGATGCCGGCAATGGCGATGGGATGATCATGCGTCATGGACTACACAAATGTCTATACATTGGTCAACCTGCCCGTCAGTGAATCGGGTATCACCGTGCGATCGCATTCGGCCAGGCTGGGTGACATCCGCTACGCCTTTGCCGCGGCGCGGCGGAGGCGGTCGTTGATCGCCTCGCCGAGGCCGTGGTCGGGAATGGGCATTGCCGCGATCGGGGCGCCGACCGCTTCGAGCCGCCGGAGAGCGGTAAAGAGGCTGGCGGCCGCCTCGACCAGATCCCCCGTCTCGCTGAGATTCACGATCGCCTTCGCCATGTCCGATCCGGGGAGGAACTCCGGGCCGAAGCCGAGGAGCGATTCCCCGGACCGCACGTCTGTCGCCGCCAGGCGCAGCGGCACGGCCGGGGCATAGTGCTGCGCCAGCATGCCGGGGCCGGCTACTGCCGCGTCCGCGGCGGGGTTGACCAGCGCCCGGCCGAGGACGGCTTCGATGTCGGTGCGAGGGATACCGCCGGGCCGCAATAGCACCGGCTCGGGACCGGCGAGGCCGATCACCGTGGATTCGACCCCCACCGGAGCCGCGCCGGCGTCGAGGATCACCGCGACGGCGTCGCCGAGATCGTCCGCGACGTGATACGCCAGCGTCGGGCTGACATGGCCAGACCGGTTGGCGCTCGGCGCCGCGAGCGCCATCCCCGACGCGGCGATGAGGTCGCGGGCGACCGGGTGCGCGGGAACGCGGACCGCGAGCGTCGGCAGCCCGGCGGTCGCGAGGTCGGCGACGGGCGCGCCCGGCCGCCGCGGTGCGACCAGCGTCAGCGGCCCGGGCCAGAACGCGCGCGCCAGCGCCTGCCCGGCCGCGCCGAGCTCGATCAGCGTTTCCGCCGCGGCGAGCGAAGCGACATGCACGATGAGCGGGTTGAAGCGCGGGCGGCCTTTCGCGGCGAAGATGCGCGCCACCGCCGCGCCATCCGCGGCATTGGCCGCGAGGCCGTAGACCGTCTCGGTCGGCATCCCCACCAATTGCCCGGCGCGCAGCGCCTCCACTGCCGTGGCAAGACCTGCGGCGCGCGGGGCTTCCCGGCTCATGTCGAAGATTGCGGTCACGGCTTTCTGTCTTCGGGGCTTTGCGGACGTGGTCAAGCGCCCGTTCGCGGCTTGCGCGACGCTCCGACTTCGCCCAAACCTGTCGCCACGCAACGGGGCGGGACTTGTTTCATGTCGGATTTGATCAGGGTCGAGGTTGCCGGACCCGTCCAGACGATCCGTTTCGATCGCCCCGAGAAGATGAACGCCCTCAATGGCGAGATGCTCGACGCCGCGGCCGACGCCCTCGTTCTCGGCGAAGGCGACGGCAAAATCCGGGTCTTCCTCATCGCCGGCATGCCGGGGGCGTTCACCGAGGGCAGCGACGTCGACGAGCTCCGCGAATATGTCGCGACCGGTGCCGTCACCGCCGCGACGGTGCGCTTCCTCAAGACGCTCGCAACCGTCGACAAGCCGGTCGTCGCGGCGATCGATGGGCCGGCGCTCGGCATCGGCACCACCCTCCTGTTCCTGTGCGACCATGTCGTCGCGAGCGAATGGTCGGTGTTCGGTGCCGACCAGGTCGGGCTCGGCCTGCCGCTCGATTCGGCCTCGACCCTCCTCGGCCCGCGGCTCCTCGGGCATCACCTCGCCTTCGAGCTGCTGGTGATGGGGACTACCTTCGACGCCGGCCGGGCGCGCGAGGCGGGCCTCGTCAACCGCGTGGTGCCGCCGGAGGAGGTGGAAGACGTCGCGCGCGGGGCGGCGGCGCAGATCGCCAACCGGCCGCCGGAGGCGGTGCGGATGGCACGCCGCCTCATGCTCGGCGACCGTCGCGACGTCGTCACCCGCATCACCGACGAGGCCGCGGGCTTCCCCAACCTCCAGCGCTCGCCGCATGCATCGGGCGCGCTGCTCCGCCGGCTCGCCGGCGAGACCGCCGACTAGTGGCGACCCTCCTTCTGGAGCACCCGGTCTTTGCCGAGCACGTTGTGCCGTCCGGGCATCCGGAGCGCCCGCAGCGTCTCGCCGCCGTCGCCTCGCGCCTGTCCGCGCCGGCCTTTGCCGGCCTGATCCGCGAACGGGCGCCGAGGGCCGACCTCGCCGCGATCGAGGCGGTCCACGACCCGGCCTATGTCGCCGCGATCCAGGAGGCGGTGCCCGAATCGGGGATCGTGATGATCGATTCCGACACCGCCCTCTCGCCGAAGAGCGTCGAGGCGGCGCTTCACGCCGCCGGCGCGGCGATCGCCGCGGTCGACGCGGTCGTCGCCGGACGCGCGGCGAACGCCTTCTGCGCGGTGCGCCCGCCCGGCCACCACGCCGAGCGCCGGACGCCGATGGGCTTCTGTCTCTTCAACAGCGTCGCCGTCGCCGCCCGCCATGCCCAGGCGAAGCATGGCGTCGCGCGGGTGGCGATCGTCGACTGGGACGTCCACCATGGCAACGGCACGGAGGACATCTTCCGGGAGGACCCCTCGGTGCTCTACGTGTCGACGCATCAGCGCGGCGCCTATCCCGGCACGGGCGATGCCAGCGAGACCGGAGCCGGCAACATCGTCAACGTGCCGCTCCCGGCGGGCACCGGCAGCGAAGCCTATCGCGCGGCCTTTCTCGAACGGGTCGTGCCGGCCGTCGATGCCTTCGCGCCGGAGCTCATCCTCATCTCGGCCGGCTTCGACGCCCATTGGGCCGATCCGCTGGCGGCGCTCGAGCTCGACGAAGCGGATTTCGCCTGGGCGACCAACCGGTTGCGGGAGGTGGCGGACCGCCACAGCGCGGGCCGGATCGTCAGCGTCCTCGAAGGCGGCTACGACCTCGAGGGCCTCGGCGCGTCTGTGGCGGCCCATGTCGCGGCCCTGATGGCCTGAGGCATACTGCGCTTGCTACCGGCGGGGCGCAGCGCCTAAGTAGCGGCGATGGCAGACACCCTTCCGCCGATTGCCGACCTCACCTTCGAGAAGGCGCTCGCCGAGCTGGAGCAGATCGTCGGCCGGCTCGAGCGCGGCGACGTGCCGCTGGCCGAGTCGATCGCGATCTATGAGCGCGGCGAGGCGCTGAAGCAGCGCTGCGAGACCCTGCTCAAGGAGGCCGAGGCGCGCGTCGAGAAGATCCGCCTCGGCGGTGACGGCCGGCCGGCCGGGGTCGAGCCGCTCGACGGCGCCTGACCCGCCATCCGGCTTTACCGGATGGCAAGGCCGAGCGCTGCAGCCTTCCGGTTTGCGTCGCAATGGCGCGTCATGTAACCCTCGCCGCGACCAACCGGTGACATTCCTTGACGAATCTCCCGTCGACCCCGCTCCTCGACAAGGCCGCGACGCCGGGAGATTTGCGCCGCCTTCCTGAAGCCGACCTGCCGGCGCTCGCCGAAGAGGTCCGCGCCGAGCTGATCGACGCGGTCTCCGTCACCGGCGGCCATCTTGGCGCCGGCCTCGGCGTGGTCGAGCTGACGGTTGCGCTCCACTATGTCTTCGATACGCCGCGCGACCGGCTGATCTGGGACGTCGGCCATCAGGCCTATCCGCACAAGATCCTGACCGGGCGCCGCGACCGCATCCGTACGCTCCGCCAGCCCGGCGGCCTCTCCGGCTTTACCCAGCGCTCGGAGAGCGCCTACGACCCGTTCGGCACGGCCCATGCCTCGACGTCGATCTCCGCCGGGCTCGGCATGGCGGTGGCGCGCGACCTCGACGGCGGCGACAACCGCGTCATCTGCGTGATCGGCGACGGCGCGATGTCGGCCGGCATGGCCTATGAGGCGATGAACAATGCCGGCCATCTCAAGTCCGACCTCATCGTCATCCTCAACGACAACGACATGTCGATCGCCCCGCCGGTGGGCGCGATGTCGGCCTATCTGGCGCGGCTGGTGTCGGGCCGGACCTACCGGAAATTCCGGTCGTTCGGGAAGTGGCTGGTCAGCCGCCTGCCCTACCGGATCGGCGAGCGGCTTCGCCTGTCGGAGGAATATGCCCGCGGCATCATCCAGCGCGGCGGCACGCTCTTCGAGGAGCTCGGCTTCTACTATGTCGGCCCGATCGACGGACACAATCTCGACCACCTCCTGCCGATCCTGCGCAACGTGCGCGACATGCGTAACGGGCCGATCCTCGTCCATGTCGTCACCAAGAAGGGCAAGGGCTATCCACCGGCCGAGAAGGCCGCCGACAAATATCACGGCGTCGGCCGCTTCGACGTGCCGACCGGGCGGCTGGTGCCGGTGGGCAGCAACGCGCCGTCCTATACGCGCGTCTTCGCCAATGCCCTGATCGCAGAGGCGGAGGCCGACGACAGGATCGTCGCGGTGACGGCGGCGATGCCGACCGGCACCGGGCTCGATCTCTTCGGCGAGCGGTTCCCGGCGCGGGTGTTCGACGTCGGCATCGCCGAGCAGCATGCCGTCACCTTCGCCGCCGGCCTTGCGACCGAAGGGTACAAGCCGTTCTGCGCGATCTACTCGACCTTCCTGCAGCGCGCCTATGACCAGGTGGTCCACGACGTGGCGCTGCAGAACCTCCCGATCCGCTTCGCCGTCGACCGCGCCGGCTATGTCGGCGCCGACGGGCCGACCCATGCCGGGGCGTTCGACATCACCTATCTCGCGCCGCTGCCGGGCATGGTGCTGATGGCGCCGTCGGACGAGGCGGAGCTGATGCACATGGTGGCGACGGCGGCGGCGATCGACGACCGACCGTCTGCGTTCCGCTATCCGCGGGCCGACGGCGTCGGCGTCGATCTGCCGGAGCGCGGCTCGGTGCTTCCGATCGGCAAAGGCCGCATCCTCCGCGAAGGGGCCAAGGTCGCGATCCTGTCGCTTGGCACGCGCCTCGCCCCCGCGCTCGCGGCGGCGGAGGAGCTCGATGCGATGGGGCTTTCCGCCACCGTCGCCGATGCGCGCTTCGTCAAGCCGCTCGACACCGACCTCGTGCGCCGCCTCGCGCAGCAGCACGAGGTGATGCTGACCGTGGAGGAAGGCGCGCAGGGCGGCTTCGGCGCGCATGTGCTGGCCTATCTCGCATCCGCCGGCCTCCTCGACAGCGGCCTTCGCATCCGGACGCTGACGCTGCCGGACCGGTTCGACCCGCATGGCCGCCCCGCGGAGATGTATGCCGCCGCCGGCCTCGATCGCCAGGGCATCGTTTCGGCCGTCCTCACCGCTCTCGGCCGGCCGGACGCAGCAACCTTGGGTCGGCGAAGCCGGGGCGCGACACCCTGACGCCTCCGCCGGCAAGGCCGGTATGCTAGGGAGGGACGCTTCCGCCATCGCCTTCCCACCATTGCGCAATCGGGCGTGGTGACCGTTGCAGGCCGGCGATGAAAGCGGGCGCGACCGATCCGCTCGCGATCCACCACTGCCAGGCAGACCGCCGATGAACCTCCGCACCGTCCGCTACATCACCTGGGCCGCCGTTGCCCTCGTGCTCGTCGTCGCAGCCGTCCTGACATGGCGGCTCACCGGCAACACGAATGACGGCCCCGGCGTCGCCACGATCGGCGCGAACTTGACGCCGGACGGCGCCAACGGCGCGCAGGCGGCCGGCGAAGCGGCCGTGACGATCGGCGGCCCGTTCGCGCTGGTCGACGACACCGGCGCCCCGATCACCGAGGCCGCGTTCACCGGGCAGCCGTCGATGATCTTCTTCGGCTTCACCCATTGCCCGGACGTGTGTCCGACCTCGCTCGCCGAAGCCGGCGTCTGGCTCGACGCGCTCGGCGAAGAGGGCGACGCCATCTCGGTCTTCTTCGTCACGGTCGATCCGGAGCGCGACACCGTTGCGGCGATGTCCGCCTATCTCTCGGTATTCGACCCGCGCATCACCGGCATCACCGGCCCGGTCGACGACGTCCACGCGATGCTCGACAGCTACCGCGTGGTTTACGAGAAGCTCGATACGGACGAGAACGGCAACTACAACATGCAGCACACCGCCTCGTTCTATCTCCTCGACGCGGAGGGGAATTTCGACGGCATCATCGGTTACGATGAGGGACAGGACGCGGCGCTGCAGAAGATCCGCGCCCTGATCGCGGAAAGCTGAGAGCCGCCGGTCCGGCGGTCGCCGGATGATCCCTGACCGTCCAACCCGTGAACGCCTCGACCAGGCCCTCGTCAGCCGCGGCCTAGCCCGCAGCCGGGCGCAGGCGCGTGACGCGATCCTGCGCGGCCACGTCACCGTCGACGGCGCTGCCGCGCAGCGTCCGGCGATGATGGTCGAGGCAGCCGCGGCGGTCGCCGTCGACGATCCTTCGGCCGGCTATGTCTCGCGCGCGGCGCTCAAGCTGATCGCCGGACTCGATGCCTTCGGCTACGACCCGGCCGGGCGCGTCGCGCTCGACCTCGGCGCTTCCACCGGTGGCTTCACGCAAGTGCTGCTGGAGCGCGGGGCGGCGAGGGTGTTCGCGGTCGATGTCGGCCACGGCCAGCTCGCGCCGGCGTTGGCGGGCGACGCCCGAATCGTGGCGATGGAGGGCGTCAATGCGCGCGACCTGACGCCGGCGATGATCGCCGCGCCGGTCGATGCGGTCACGGCCGACCTCAGCTTCATTTCGCTCCGCCTCGCGCTGCCGCCTGCACTGGAGCTCGCCCGGCCGGGCGCGTTCGCGGTCATTCTCGTCAAGCCGCAGTTCGAGGTCGGCCGCGACGGCCTGGGCAAGGGCGGCATCGTGCGCGACCCGGTGCTCGCCGAACGCGCCGCGACGGACGTCGCGGGCTGGGTGTCAGGCCAGCCGGGATGGACAGTCGACGGGCTCATCCCCTCGCCGATTGCCGGCGGCGACGGCAACCGCGAATTCCTGCTCGGCGCCCGTCGTGGCTGAGATCGTGCGCGCCCGCATCGAGAGGCTCGCGCACAAGGGCGACGGCGTCGCGGTCGTGGACGGCCGTGAGCTATTCGTCCCGTTCACGCTGCCGGGCGAGGCGGTGGAGATCGCCGTCGACGGCGATACCGCCACGCTCGTGCGCGTGGTCGCGGCGAGCGCCGACCGCGCCGTGCCGGCCTGCCTGCACTTCACGGATTGCGGCGGATGCGTTGTTCAGCATCTCGCGACACCGGCCTATCTCGAATGGAAGCGCCTCCAGGTCGTCGAGGCGTTCGCGCAGCGCGGCATTGACGCCGCGGTCGAACCGACCGTGGCGATCGCGCCGGGTACGCGGCGGCGCGTCACCTTCGCCATCGTCCATGAAGCGGACGGACCGGTGCTCGGCTTCAGCCGGCGCGCCAGCCACGATGTGGTCGCAATCGCGGCCTGCCCGGTGGCGGTTCCGGCGATCGCGACGCGCCTCGGCCTGTTGCGGGCGCTGGCCGGCGCCGTGGTGCCGCGCGGGCGCAGCGCGCGCATGACGGTGGTCGCCGCCGACAACGGCCTCGACGTCGCCATCGACGCCGACCGGCCGCTGGGACGGGCGATCCGCGAGCGGCTCGCCGGGCTCTCCGCCGACCCCGCCCTCGCCCGGCTGTCGATCGACGGCGAGGCGGTGACCATGGCGTGGCGGCCGGAGATCGCGATCGGCAAGGCGAGCCTCCTCCCGGTGCCGGGCGGATTCCTCCAGGCCTCGGAGGAGGCCGAGGCGGCAATCGCCGGCCTCGTCGCGGCGGGTGTCGGCAAGACCAGGGGACCGGTCGCCGACCTCTTCTGCGGGATCGGCACGCTCAGCCTTCGCCTCGCGGCGAGCGCACCCGTCACCGCGGTGGATGGCGACGGCGGGCTTCTTACCGCGCTGACCGAGTCGGCGAAGCGGGCGCAGGGATTGAAGCCGATCGCCACGCGGGTGCGCGACCTCTTCCGCAACCCGATGGCGCCGGCCGAGCTGAAGCCGTTCGCAACCGTGGTGTTCGACCCGCCCCGCGCCGGAGCGAAGGCGCAGGCCGAGGCGCTGGCGAAGTCAGCCGTGCCGCGCGTCGTCGCGGTGTCCTGCAATCCGGCGACGCTGGCGCGCGACGCCCGCATCCTCATCGACGGCGGCTACCGGCTGGAGCGCGTCACGCCGGTCGACCAGTTCCTCTGGTCGGCCCATGTCGAAGCGGTGGCGGTGTTCAGCCACTAAACCCTATGGCGGCGGACCGCTTCCCTTGAAGAAGCCGGCGTTGAGAGGTCTCAAGCGCAGCTCTTCAACCCTCCCCTTGCGGGAGGGTCGAAACCGCGAAGCGGTTTCGGGGAGGGGTGCTGACGCGAAGGCTGGGCCTCTGCCGAAGCTCAGCACCCCCTCCCGAACCGGCTGCGCCGGTTCGACCTCCCCGCAAGGGGGAGGTTGAAAAAGACAGTGCGCGAGCCTGCGCGATCCGCCGCTAGAGCGGCTCCGTCGCTTCGATGGCGATGCCGAAGCCCTCGAGGCCGACATAGCGGCGGGGCTTGGTGGAGAGGAGGCGGATCGAGCGGACGCCGAGGTCGCGGAGGATCTGCGCGCCGAGGCCGATCTCGCGCCATTCGTCGGCGCGGCGCTCGGCGGATTCGTGATGGTCGGTGCCTTCGGCCTCGATGAGGTCGCGTGCCCGCGCGCCGCTGCGGGCGACGCCGACCGCGCCCTCGCGGAGGTAGATGACGACGCCGCGGGTCGCGAGGCGCGGCAGGGTTCCCGCCAACGGGTCCTTCCCCGCGAACACGTCGCGCACGACGTCCTCGCGGTGGATGCGCACGGGCACCGCCAGGCCGTCCCCGAGGTCGCCGAAGACCACGGCGAGATGCTGCCAAGGGTCGAGCTGGGTGGCGTAGGTGATCATCCGCGCCGGGCCGGCGGAGGTCGCGACCTCCTGCTCCGCGACGCGCTCGACCAGCTTCTCGCGGCGCTGGCGGAAGGCGATGATGTCGGCGACCGACACGACCTGCAGCCCGTGCCCGGCGGCGAACGCCGCGACCTGCGCGCCGCGCTTCACGGTGCCGTCCTCGTTCATCAGCTCGCAGATCACGCCGACCGGGGCGAGGCCGGCCATGCGGCAGAGATCGACCGCCGCCTCGGTATGGCCGGAGCGGACGAGGACCCCGCCCTCGCGCGCGACCAGCGGGAAGATGTGCCCGGGCTTGACGAAATCCGCCGCGCCGGAATTGGAGTTGGCGAGGTTGCGCACGGTCGCGGTGCGGTCGTCGGCGGAAATGCCGGTCGTCGTGCCGTGGCGATAGTCGACCGACACGGTGAACGCGGTCGCGTGGGGATCGTCGTTCTTCTCGACCATCTGCGGCAGCTGCAGCCGCGCGGCGATGGCGGCGGTGATCGGCGCGCAGACGATGCCGCTGGTGTGGCGGAGGATGAAGGCGAGCTTCTCCGGCGTCGCGTGGACCGCGGCGAGGATCAGATCGCCCTCGTTCTCGCGATCGTCGTCGTCGACCACGACGATGATCTCGCCGCGGGCGAAAGCCGCCAGCGCCGCCTCGACGCGATCGGGTTGGGTGATCATTTCGGGAATCCTGAAGCCGTCAGCCGACCTGGCCGCGATGGCGCAGATAATGGTCGGCCAGCACGCAGGCAAGCATCGCCTCGCCGATCGGCACCGCGCGGATGCCGACGCAGGGGTCGTGGCGGCCCTTGGTCGAGACATCGACCTCCGCGCCGTTGCGGTCGATCGAGCGCCGCGCGGTCAGGATCGACGAGGTCGGCTTGACGGCGAAGCGCACCACGATCGGCTGGCCGCTGGAGATGCCGCCGAGGATGCCGCCGGCATTGTTGCTCAGGAATTCCGGCCGTCCGTCGGGGCCGCGGCGGATTTCGTCGGCGTTCTCCTCGCCGGAGAGCCCGGCCGCGGCGAAGCCGGCGCCGATCTCCACGCCCTTCACCGCGTTGATCGACATCATCGCGCCGGCAAGATCCTGGTCGAGCTTGCCGTAGATCGGCGCGCCCCAGCCCGCGGGAACGCCCTCCGCGACCACCTCGATCACCGCGCCAATCGACGAGCCAGCCTTGCGGATGCCGTCGAGATAGCTCTCCCACACCGGGACGATGCCGGCGTCGGGCGAGAAGAACGGGTTGTTGCCGACCTCGGCCCAGTCCCAGCGGCTGCGGTCGACGGCGTGCTGGCCGATGCGGATCAGCGCGCCGCGGATGGTGACGCCGGGGATGATCTTGCGGGCGATCGCGCCGGCGGCGACGCGCGCCGCGGTTTCCCGCGCAGAGGAACGCCCGCCGCCGCGATAATCGCGGATGCCGTATTTGGCGTCATAGGTGAAATCGGCGTGGCCGGGCCGGTAGCGGTCCCTGATCTCGGCATAGTCCTTCGAGCGCTGGTCGATATTCTCGATCATCAGCGCGATCGGCGTGCCGGTGGTGAGGTAGGTCCCTTCCTTCCCTTCCGCGGGCATGACGCCGGAGAGAATCTTCACCGCGTCGGGCTCGCGGCGCTGCGTCGTGAAGCGCGACTGGCCGGGCTTGCGGCGGTCGAGCCAGTGCTGGATTTCGGCCTCGCTGATCTCCACAAGCGGCGGGCAGCCATCGACGACGCAGCCGAGCGCGGGACCGTGGCTCTCGCCCCAGGTGGTGACGCGGAAGAGATGGCCGAAGGTGTTGTGGGACATGGGATTCCCGCCGAGCCGGAGGCTGGTTCTTACGGGAGCGGCCGGAGCCGGTCAAACAAGCGGAACGGTCTGCGAGCCGCCGCGTTGAACGACATCCGCCGGGCGCAACAACCCGCTGAACCATCCCGGCTGCGCGAGAGGAGATTCCCCATGCACACCATGCAGCACCTGTTCCACGAGACGCTGCAGGACGTCTATTATGCCGAGAAGCAGCTGGTGAAGACGCTGAAGAAGCTGTCGAAGACGGCGACCGCGCCGGAGCTGCAGACCGCGTTCGCCGACCACATGGCGGAGACGGAGACCCATGTCGAGCGCCTGGAGACGGTGTTCGAGCTGATCGGCGAGAAGCCGCGGGCGAAGAAGTGCCCGGCGATCATCGGCATCATCGAGGAAGGCGACGAGGTCGCGGCCGAGGCGGAGGATCCGGCGGTGCGCGACGTCGGCATCATCGCGGCGGCGCAGGCCGCGGAGCACTACGAGATCGCCCGCTACGGCACGCTCTGCGAATGGGCCAAGACCCTCGGCTACACCGAAGCGAAGGAAATCCTCGGGCAGACGCTGGAGGAAGAGAAGAACGCCGACATGCTGCTGACGCAGATCGCCGAAGGCGGCGTGAACCAGGCCGGCGAGCGCGTCGCCGCTTAGCCAAGGCGGCACCGGTCAGAGCCATTCGGCCCGGCCGGCACTGTAGATGAGCACGCGATCCTGGGGAGCTTCCAGCATCGGGACCTCCCTGGGAGCGACGTTTCGCAGCCGCCCTTCGACGACGCGGCCGACCGCGCCGTGCGACACGGCGACCGTGTCCTGTGCGAGGCCGCCGAGCCAGCGGTCGATCCGGCTTGCCAGCATCGCGTAGCTCTCGCCGCCGGGCGGGACGAAGCCCCATTTGTCGGCGGCGCGGCGCGCGACCGCGTCGCCGCCCTTCGCGGCGAGCTCGGCCAGCGTGAAGCCTTCCCACGCGCCGAAGGTGATCTCCAGCAGCTCGGGCTCCACGTCGTAGCCCGTGGGGTCGAAGCCCATCGCGGCGCGCAGGATTTCCATGGTCTCGCGCGCCCGCATCAGCGGACTCGCCACGAACGCGAAGTCGGCGATCGCGGGAACCGCGCGCGCGAGGGCTTCGCCGTTGCGGCGTGCCTGCGCCCGGCCACGCTCGTTGAGCGGAATGTCCTGCTGGCCCTGGAGCCGCGCCTCGACGTTCCAGTCCGTCTCGCCATGGCGGACGAAAACGAGGACCGGAGCATCCGCCATAGCGCGGCGCTAGTCGCTCGCGAGGCCGATGTCGGGAGCGTCCGGGTTCTTCATGCCGACGATATGGTAGCCGGAATCGACGTGATGGACCTCGCCCGTCACGGCGCGTGACAGGTCGGAGAGGAAATAGGTCGCCGCGGCGCCGACTTCCTCGATCGTCACGGTCTTGCGGAGCGGCGCGTTGTGCTCGCTCCATTTGAGGATGTAGCGGAAGTCGGAGATGCCCGACGCCGCGAGCGTCCTCACCGGACCGGCGGAGATCGCGTTGACGCGGATGCCGGCCGGACCGAGATCGGCCGCGAGATAGCGCACGCTCGCCTCGAGCGCCGCCTTGGCGACGCCCATGACGTTGTAATGCGGCATCCATTTCTCGGCGCCGTAGTAGGTCAGCGTGAGCACCGAGCCGCCCGCGGTCATCAGCTTCTCGGCGCGCTGCAGCACCGAGACCAGCGAGTAGCAGGAGATGGCGAGAGCGGTGTTGAAGTTGCCCGGGCTGGTGTCGAGGTAGCGCCCGGCCAGCTCGTCCTTGTCGGAGAACGCAATGGCGTGGACGAGGAAATCGAGCCGCCCCCACGCCTCGGTCAGCCTGGCGAAGACCGCGTCGAGCGTCGCGGGATCGGTCACGTCGCAATGGCCGGCGACCAGCGCGCCGATCTCCGCCGCCAGGGGCTCGACCCGCTTCTTCAGCGCGTCGCCCTGGTAGGTCAGCGCCAATTCCGCGCCCTGGTCGTGACAGGCCTTGGCGATTCCCCAGGCGATGGAGCGGTTGTTGGCGACGCCGAGAACGAGGCCGCGCTTGCCGCGCATGAAGCCGCCTGCATCCGCCATTTTCAGCCATCCTGTCCGGGGTGTCGCGCCGCGGGCGCGGGCGCCTCTATTGCACGACCCGGCCGTGCGCTCAAGCAAGCGGCGCGCCGACTCTTTTTCGCGGCCGGCGGAATAAGCAGCGACCGGCCGGCATCTAACTCAACGGAGCGGGCAACCCGCTTCCGCAACAGAGGAGGTACGCATGCTGTCTCGTACAATCGGCGCCGTCGCCGCCGCCGTCATCGCCATCGGCGCCGTCACGGCCGTTGCGACCGCGCAGTCCCCCGACGGACCCGCAATGGTGATGGAAACCGATCTCGGCCCGATCCTGGTCGGCCCGAACGGGATGACGCTCTACTCGTTCGACAATGACGACGAGAACGTCTCCAACTGCTACGGCGGCTGCGCCACCAACTGGCCGCCCTTCTATGTCGAGGAAGGCGCCGTCGCCGAGGGCGACTGGACGATCGTCGAGCGCACCGACGACAACGCGATGTGGGCCTACAAGGGCATGCCGCTCTATTACTGGATCAACGACACCGCGCCGGGCGACACCACCGGCGACGGCGTCGGCGGCGTCTGGCATGTGGTGGTCGTCGAAGACGCGATGTAAACCGCGCTGACACGCTTCGGATGGCGGCGACGCTTCGCCGCCGCCATCCAGAGGGGGGACACCGGCGCCGCATGGCGATCAACCGGCACGAGATGGAGCGCCTGATCCCGTCGCTGCGGCGGTTCGCCCGCGGCCTCACGGGAGACGCGCAGGCTGCCGACGACCTCGTGCAGGACGCGCTGTGGCGGGCGCTGCGGAAGGAACGCCAGTTCCGCGGCGACAACCTTGCCGCATGGCTCTTTGCCATCCTCGCCAATGGCGCGCGGGCGGAGGTGCGGTCGCGGCGGCGGCAGCCCACGGTCGGCCCCCTCATCGACACCGCGGATGGCGGAACCGACCCCGCCAGCCGCATCGGGATTCTGTCCGCCCTCGCCTCGCTGGAGGCCGAGCATCGGGAGGTATTGCTGCTGACCGCGGTTGAAGGCTTCACCTATCGCGAGACCGCCGAGATCGTTGGCGTCCCGATCGGAACGATCATGTCCCGGCTCGCCCGTGCGCGGGACGAGCTCGCGCGGCGCCTCGACGGCGCGCCGATCGTCCCGGTGAGGAGGGTCAAGTGAGCGAAGCGCTGGGCCGTCCGGTCACCGAGGAGGATCTCGTCGCGCTTGCCGACGACCGTCTCGACGCCGCGCGGAGCGCGGAGGTGGAGGCGTGGCTCGGCGAGAACCCGTCGGAACGCGACCGTGTCGCCGGCTGGCGGCGCCAGAGCGCGATGCTGCGCGGCGCGCTCGACCCGGTCGCGGCCGAGCCCGCGCCGCCCGCCCTCGTCGCCGCGCTGACACCGCCGCCCCGCTCCCGCTGGCAATGGCCGTCGATCGCCGCGGTGGCGGCGGGGATCGTCGGCGGCGTCTTCGCCGGCTGGATGATCTGGGGATCGGCGGTGCCGCTCCAGGCGCGGGAGATGGTCGCCATCGGCCTTTCCGCGCACCAGGTCTACATCCAGGAGGTGCGGCATCCGGTCGAGGTGACGGTCGCCGAGGCCGACCACCTGACGAGCTGGCTCTCCAACCGGATCGACACCGAAGTCGCGCCGCCGGACCTGACGGCGGCGGGGCTGGCGCTGCTCGGTGGCCGCGTCGTGCCGGAGAATGGCTGGCCGGCGGCGCTGCTGATGTACGAGAACGCGGCGGGCGAGCGCTTCACGCTGCTGATCGTCCACTATCGCGAGGCAGCGAACACGGCGTTCCGCTACACGACGCAGCGCGACTTCGGCGCGGTGTGGTGGATGGACGGCGAAGTCGGCTACGTCTTCAGCGGCCCCGACGACCGGGCGCGGCTTCTCGACCTGTCGCGATCGATCTACGACCAGGTCAGCTGACCTCCGGGATTCTCCTCCCTCGACGCCGGGCGGCGGCGTCCAGTACGGTCCCGCCGCCATGACGAAATCCCCCCGCCCGGTTCCCGATTCCGCGCTGCTGGGGCAGTTCGCCGCCATCGTCGGCGCCGCGAACGCGCTCACGACCCGCGATGGCGCCGCCTTCGCCGAACGCAACGCCGAGCGGCGCGGCGCGTTCGCGGGCAAGGCGGCGATGGTGCTGCTGCCCGGCTCCGTCGCAGAGGTCTCGGCGATCCTGAAGCTCGCGGCGGAGACGGGGACGGCGATCGTCCCGCAGGGCGGCAATACCGGGCTCGTCGGCGGGCAGATGCCCGACGGCTCCGGCGCGGAGATCGTGGTCGCGCTGACGCGGCTCGACGCCATCCGCTCGGTCGACGCCGCCACCGACTCGATGACCGTCGACGCCGGCGTCACGCTCGCGGCCGCGCGGCGCGCGGCCGAAGCCGCCGACCGGCTCTTCCCGCTTGCGATCGGGTCGATGGACCATTGCCAGATCGGCGGCAACATCTCGAGCAATGCCGGCGGCGTCGCGGTGCTGGCCTATGGCAACACCCGCGACCTCGTGCTCGGCCTCGAGGTCGTGCTGCCGGGCGGCGCGGTGTGGGACGGGCTGCGGACGCTCCGCAAGGACAATGCCGGCTACGACCTGAAGCACCTCTTCATCGGCGCCGAGGGAACGCTCGGCATCGTGACGGGAGCGGCGGTGAAGCTCTATCCGCGGCCGCGCGGCAAGGCGACCGGCGTCGCCGGAACCGCGTCGCCCGCCGCGGCGCTCACGCTGCTGCACCTCGCAAAGGAGCGCGCTGGCTTCGAGCTGACGACGTTCGAGCTGCTGCCCCGCATCGCGGTGGATTTCTGCATCAGCCACCTTCCGGGCTCGTTCGATCCGCTGCCCGAGCGCCACGCCTGGTACGTCCTGTTCGAGGTCTCGTCGGGGCAGTCGGAAGCCGCCGCATCCGCGCTGGTGGACGGGATCGTCGGCGCCGCGCGCGCGTCGGGGATCGTCGAGACCGGCCGTGGCGCCATCGATGCCGCCGAGGCGGCTTCGCTGTGGCGGATGCGCTACGCGATCAGCGACGTGCAGCGGCCGGAAGGCGTGTCGCTGAAGCACGATGTGTCGGTGCCGGTCGGCCGCGTGCCGGATTTCCTCGCCGCGGCGACAGCGGCCGTCCTTGCCGTCGAGCCCGAAGCGCGGCCTGTCCCGTTCGGCCATCTCGGCGACGGCAATGTCCACTTCAACGTGTCGCAGCCGGCCGGCGGCGATCCTGCGGCCTTCCGCGCGAAGGCGGCCGCGATCACCGATACGGTCCACGCGATCGTCGCCGATTTCGGCGGGTCGATCGCGGCGGAGCACGGGATCGGGCAGATGAAGCGGGCGCTGCTGCCGACGGTGCGCAGCGCCGTCGAGATGGAGCTGATGCGGGCGGTCAAGACGGCGCTCGATCCGAAGGGGATCATGAACCCCGGCAAGGTTCTGTGAACCCTCTCCGGTGACCTGCCGCTAACCGTTTGACCAGCCGCTAACCCTTTCTCGCGTCATTCAAATTTAACTGCGTCGATTAAGCCGCCGCAAAGCGCTGCGATGGCATTGTCGCCTCATCCGAGGAGCGGGAACCGCCCCGGAACAAGGTCCGGCCAACGGACCAGCAGAGAGGCGAAAAAATTGAGGCGTCAAACGCTTGCCGGCGAGGCTCTCGCCGACATGAGCCGTCTTGTGCGGCTCGACCCCTTCGCGCTCCCGGTGCGCTGCGCCGTGCCTTCCATGGCGGGCCAGCCGGGAGCCGCGACGGCGGCCGAAATCGGCCCCGACATGATCACCGTCGACCGGCCGGCGCCGGGCGGCATGCTGCGGCAGACCTTCCCGGTGCGCGCCTGGCGCGGCGTCGCGGTGCGCATGGCGATCGCGCCCAACGGCATGACGATGAAGGTCGTGATGGAGCTTCTCCATGACGATCCGAACCTCACGCTCCCGCTTGCGGCCGCCGACGAGCCCGCGGACGTCGTCGCCGACTGGCAGGCCTGGGGCGCACGGCTTCGCCTGCCACTGCTGCTGATCGAGGCCGACGGGCGGATCGTCGAGCCGATCGACCGGATCGGCGAGGTGACCACCGCCGACCCGCGCCCGCGCCGGCGGCATTCCTACTTCGCGGCGCGCCGGCCGCGCTTCCTGGTACGGCGGAAGACCGGCGGCGCCTCCACCACCCGCATCGCCGGCCGCGAGATCATCGCCCGCGACTAGGCGCGCGTCGCGAGGCAATCGGCGACGAGGCCGACAAACAGCGCGGCGCCGAACCAGCGGTTCGACTGGAACATGCGGAGCGCGCTGGCGGGATCGCCGGCGTCGAACCGCCACAGCTGCCAGCCGAGCGTCGCTGCGCCTGCCGCGAGGCCGGCATAAGCGAGCCAGCCGGCCGCGGCGATCAGGAACGACCCTGCAATCAGCACGACGGTCGCGGCATAGAAGGCCGCGATCGCGCGGGTTGCGTTGCGGCCGAAGAGACGCGCGGTGGAGCGCACGCCGACGATCGCGTCGTCCTCACGATCCTGCAGCGCGTAGATCGTGTCGTAGCCGACCGTCCAGACGACGAAGCCGGCAAAGAGAACGACCGGCGCCCAGTCGAGGCTGCCGTAAAGCGCCGACCAGCCGAGCAGCGCGCCCCACGAGAAGGCGAAGCCGAGGCCGACCTGCGGCCAGTCGGTGACGCGCTTGAGGAAGGGGTAGAGCGCGACGACGGCCAGCGACGCCAGGCCGAGGATCTGTGTGAAGCGGTTGAAGCAAAGGAGCACCGCGAGGCCGACCAGCGCCTGCGCGACGAGGAACAGCCACGCATTGCGCACGCTGACCGCGCCGCTCGCGACCGGGCGGTTCCGGGTCCGCGCCACCCGGGCGTCGAGGTCGCGGTCGACGATGTCGTTCCAGGTGCAGCCGGCGCCGCGCATCGCGATCGCGCCGACGAGGAACAGCGCGAGATGGCCGACATGCGGCAACGCGCGGTCCGCGACATCCGCTGCCAGCGCCGCGCCGACCCAGCACGGGATGAGAAGCAGGATCCAGCCGATCGGCCGGTCCCAGCGCGCGAGCCGCGCATAGGGCTTCAGCCAGCCGGGCGCATAGGCGTCGATCCAGTTGCCGCGGGCGGCGTCGGGAAGCTGGGGGGCGGCGTCCGGTGTCGGCATCGCGCCTTCATGGCCGCGCCGGCGCCGTCTTACAACAGCCGCGGGTCGCCATCCCTGGCGGACCGGGAGAGTTGACACGATGCATCCCGGCGGCGCTTTGCTGGCCGCCAGCATCGCCGCCGGGACCGCCCCAATGCCGATCGAGACCTACCTCGCCTATGCCGCCGCCGCGCTCGCGATCACGGTCGTGCCGGGGCCGACGGTGACCCTCATCATCGCCAACAGCCTCACCCACGGCTCCGCCGCCGGGTGGAAGAACATCCTCGGCACGCAACTCGGCCTCGGCGTCATGATCGTACTCCTCGCCATCGGCCTGTCTTGGATCGTCGGCGAGATGGCGGTGGTGTTCGACTGGCTGCGGCTCGCCGGCGCGGCCTATCTGATCTGGCTCGGCATCAGGCTCGTCCGCAATCCGCCGGGGCTCGAGGCCGGCGGCACGCCGGCGCCGCCGCGCGGCGGCTTCGTGCCGCAGGGGCTGCTCGTGATCCTCACCAACCCGAAGGTGCTGGTGGTGTTCGGGGCGTTCATCCCGCAATTCGTCGACCCGAACCGGGGAACGATCGGGCAGGTTCTCCTCCTCGGCGCCACCTTCATGGTGATCGCGACCATCACCGACGGCGCCTATGCGGTGGTGTTCGGCAAGGCGCGGGGGGCGATCTCGCGGGCACGGATGCGCCTCGTCGGGCGGATCAGCGGCCTCTTTCTCATCGGTGGCGGCGCGTGGCTCGCCCTCACCCGCGCCAAATGACGCGGTGGACTTGGGCCGGGCGCGCTGCTAACGCGCCGGGGGCATGACAGGGCCGAAGCTCAACGTTCTCCTCATCGGCGGCGGCGGCCGCGAGCACGCGCTGGCGTGTAAGCTCGCACAGTCGCCGCGCCTCGGCCGGCTCCATGCGGCGCCCGGCAATCCCGGCATCGCGCAGCACGCCGAACTGGTGGCGCTCGATATCGCCGATCATGCCGACGTGGTCGCATTCTGCCGCTCGGCGGGCATCGGCCTCGTCGTGATCGGGCCGGAGGGGCCGCTGGTCGCCGGCCTCACCGATGCGCTCGCCGATGCGGGGATCGCGGCCTTCGGGCCGAGCCGCGCGGCAGCGGCTCTCGAAGGGTCGAAGGGCTTCACCAAGGCGCTCTGCGACGAGGCGGGGATACCGACCGCGCGCTACGCACGGTTTCACGACGCGGCCGCGGCGCGGACCTATGTCACGGCCGAAGGCGCGCCGATCGTGGTCAAGGCGGACGGGCTTGCGGCGGGCAAGGGCGTCGTGGTGGCCGAGACCGTGGAGGAGGCGCTGGCCGCGGTCGATGCGTGTTTCTCGGGCGAGTTCGGCAGCGCCGGGGCGGCGGTCGTCGTCGAGGAGAAGATGACCGGCGTCGAGGCCAGTCTCTTTGCGCTCAGCGACGGCGCGACGGTGATCCCGTTCGGCACGGCGCAGGACTACAAGCGCGCGTTCGACGGCGACACCGGCCCCAACACCGGCGGCATGGGCGCAATCTCGCCCGCGCCGGCGCTGTCCGCCGACCTCGCCGAGACCGCGATGGCGACGATCGTCCGCCCGGCGATCGCCGCGATGCGGGCGCGCGGCACGCCGTTCCGCGGCGTCCTCTATGCCGGGCTGATGCTGACCGCGGACGGGCCGAAGCTGGTCGAGTTCAACGTCCGCTTCGGCGACCCGGAGTGCCAGGTGCTGATGCGGCGGCTCGAAAGCGATCTTCTCGATCTGCTCGATGCGGCCGCCCACGGCCGCCTTGCCTCCGCCGCATCGCCGGCGTGGCGCGACGAGACGGCCGTGACGGTGGTGATGGCGGCGAAGGGCTATCCCGGCGCGATCGCCAAGGGATCGGTTATCCGCGGCGTCGAGCGGGCGAACGCCCTGCCCGGCGTCACCGTTTTCCAAGCGGGCACGGCGGGCGGCAACGGCGCGCTCACCGCGACCGGCGGGCGCGTCCTCGCCGTGACCGGAACGGGAACCGACACCGCCGCAGCACGGCGGCTGGCGTATGAAGGTGTCGCGGCGATCGCCTGGCCTGAGGGCTTCTACCGCCGCGACATCGGGCTCTGATCAGCCGCAGGAGGCGCCGGTGATGTTGCCGGCGGCGTCGACCTGGAGCGTCAGCCGATCGCCGCGATACTCCATCGTGACCGCTTCTCCCGGCCGCACGGTGCGCACGATCGCGGCGCCCGCCGCGATGCGCGCGGCTTCGACATTGGCGGTGGTCGCGGGCTGGCCGATGAAGGCCTGGGCGGCGACGTCGTTGCAGGCGACCGTCGGGGGACCGCCCGCCGGAGGTGCGTCGGGCGGCGGCGTGCAGGCAGCCAGCGTCAGGGCGGAAGCGGTGGCAAGCGCCAGCGCGCCGATGCGGATCGTCATGGTCTGGACCTTCCCTGTTCCCGAAACCACGGCAACGCCCAGGCTGGCGCATTGTTCCCGCGACGACGGCGGGAAATCGGCGGCCGCGGCTCTTAACGGCGTCTTTCCCTCGCTGCGCTAGACATCCCGGCCATCCGGTTCCGTTCGGGACGCCCGATGACCGCCACGCCCGCCTCCGCCCAAATCCGCAGCGACATCCTGCCCGGCCTGCTGCCGGGGCTGGTCGCCGGGGTCGTATTCCTGGTGCTGGTGGTCGCCGGGGCGGCGCTTCTCAACGATGCCGACACCTATTGGCACGTCGCCGTCGGGCGCTGGATCGCCGAGAACGCGACGCTGCCCACAGCGGACATCTTCTCCGCGACGGCCGGCGGCGAGCACTGGATCGCCAAGGAATGGCTGTCGCAGCTCTTCTATGCGGGCGCGTATGCGATCGGCGGATGGCCCGGCGTGGTGGTCCTTGCGGCGGCGGCCTGCGCGGCGGCGTTCGGCCTCCTCGCCCATTTCCTGCGGCGGCACCTCGCGGTCCTCCCGGTGGTGGCGCTGGTCGCGGTCGCCTTCGTCCTCACCGCGCCGCACATCGTAGCGCGCCCGCACGTGCTGGCGCTGCCGGTCATGGTCGCTTTCGTCGGCGCGATCGTCGCCGCCGCCGACCGCGGCAAGGCCCCGTCCTTCTGGCTCCTGCCGCTGATGGTGCTGTGGGCCAACCTCCATGCCGGCTTCCCGTTCGGCATCCTGATCGCGGCCGGCGTCGCGCTCGATGCGGTCGTCGCCGCCGCGCCCGCCGAACGCGCGCGGCTGGCGCTGCGCTGGGGCGCATTCATCGTCGCCGCGCTGGTTGCGGGATGCGTCACGCCCTATGGCGCGGAGCCGCTGCTCGTCACCTTCCGCATCCTCGCGCTCGGCGATGCGCTGTCGATCATCGGCGAATGGCAGCCGCAGGATTTCGGCAGCATCGGCGTGTTCGAGGTCGTGCTCCTCGGCGCGATCGGGCTGGCGCTGCTGCGCGGCTTCCGGCTCTCGCCGGTGCGTATCCTGCTGCTCCTCGGCCTCCTCCACCTCGCGCTCTCGGCGGTGCGCAATGGCGAGCTGCTCGGGCTCGTCGCGCCGCTGGTCCTCGCCGCGCCGCTGGCGCGGCAAGTCCCTGCGCTGGCGGGAGCGGACGGCTCGCGCCCGGTGAGTGCGGTCATCTCGTTCGCTCCGGCGGCGGTGGCGCTCGTCGCGGGCGGGCTCTTCGCCGCCATGCAAGGCTGGACGCCGAGCCGGATGAACACGCCCGCGGCGGCGCTCGACGCGATCGAAGCCGCAGGCGCGGAACGCATCCTCAACGACTACGCCTTCGGCGGCTACATGATCTTCCGCGGCGTCGCGCCCTTCGTCGATGGCCGCACCGAGCTCTACGGCACCGATTTCGTCATGCGCCACCATGAAGCCGTGACGCTCGCCGACCTCCCCGCGCTCTTCGCTCTCCTCGATGAGAACGGGATCGAGGCGACGCTCCTCAATCCCCGGACGCCCGCGGTCGCCTATCTCGACCGCGACCCGGGCTGGCGCCGCCTCCACGCCGACGGCATCGCGGTCGTGCACCGGCGCATCGCGGAGTAGTCCGCACGCAACCTCCGTCACGCTCCTCTTCGTCATTCCGGCGAAAGCCGGAATCCAGGGCGCCGGGCGCGGCCCGTCGTGGGGCGCTGGACCCCGCCTTCGCCGGGGTGACGAGGGGTGGAGTGAGGCGGTCGTCAATCGCCGAGGCTGGCGGCGTTGAGCTCGATGACGTGGCGGTCGGGGTCGAGCAGGAACACCTGCGGGAAGCCGGCGGTGGCGTGGGCGCTGACGCGGAGGCGGCCGAGCGGGTCGTCGGCGTCCTCGCGATAGCCGAGCTCATGGAGCCGATCGACAGCAGCGCGGAAATCGCGGACGCGGATCGCGAAATGCACGTCGCGGGAATCGATCGCGTTGCCGTCGCGGAAGGTCGGCAGCGACGGGCCGGGATGGACGATGAGGTGGAGCTGCCCGGCGCCCAGCGCGAACCACGCCCCGGCGAAGTCGAAGCCCGGCCGCGCGATCTCCCTCAGCCCGAGCACGTCGCGGTAGAAGGCGCGGGACCGGGCAAGGTCGGTCACCGGCAGGCTGACATGGTGGAGACCGTCAACGACGATGCCGGGCATCGCGGCCGTCTCCGTTTCAGTTGAGGATTCAGCGGGATGGTGACCGCCCGACCGACCGCGCAAGCGGCCGGAAAGATCATTGGTGCCCAGGAAAGGACTCGAACCTTCACGCCTCGCGGCACACGGACCTGAACCGTGCGCGTCTACCAATTCCGCCACCTGGGCACGCGCGCCGATGTAGAGAGCACCCCCTGCCTTGTCAAATTGATCGCGCCGGCCGGCTGGCCGCGGCAATCGCCTGCCTGTACAGCGCCGGAGCCAGCCGATATGGGAGGTTTTCGGCCCGCGGGACGGCGGCGTCGAAGGCTCGCGGGAGGGATGCGAGGCGATGCAGGGGACATTCGGCAACGGCCAGCTGGTGACCGTGTTCGGCGGCTCGGGCTTCCTCGGGCGGCACGTCGTGCGCGCGCTGGCGCAGCGCGGCTACCGGGTGCGCGCCGCGTCGCGCCGGCCGGACCTTGCCGGGCATCTCCGCCCGCTCGGCATGGTCGGCCAGGTGCAGCCGGTACAGG
The DNA here is from genome assembly GCA_026126025.1 of Bauldia sp. GTDB lineage: Bacteria > Pseudomonadota > Alphaproteobacteria > Rhizobiales > Kaistiaceae > JADLGL01. Next base: position 25,598 of record JAHCJZ010000003.1, read on the forward strand.
CCAATCTCCGCTACCCCGATTCGATCCGCGCCGTGCTGCAGGGCGCGGTCGCCGCGGTGAACCTCGTCGGCATCATGGTCGAGACCCGCCGGCAGACCTTCCGCGCGATCCACGCCGAGGGCGCCCGCCTGGTGGCGGACATTGCGGCCGCCGAGGGCGTGACGCGGCTTGCCCATCTCTCCGCGCTCGGCGCCGCGCCGGGCTCCGAGGCGCGCTATTTCCGCACCAAGGCCGAGGGCGAGGCCGCGGTGCAGGCCGAGTTTCCGACCGCCGTCGTCGTGCGCCCGTCGGTCCAATTCGGCCAGGGCGACAGCTTCTTCAACCGCTTCGCCGGCATGGCGCGGCTCGCCCCCGTGCTCCCGATCGTCGGGCCGGACACGCGGTTCCAGCCGGTCTATGCCGGCGACGTCGCGGAGGTGATCGCCCGCGCCGTCGACGGCGACATCGCCGGCGGCGTCTACGAGCTCGGCGGGCCGGAGGTGGTGACGTTCCGCGAGGCGATGCAGCGGATGCTGGCGGTGATCGAGCGCCGCCGCGCGATCCTGGCGCTCCCCTTCGGCATCGCCCGCATCGTCGCGCCGGTCGCGCAACTCGTCCCCGGCAAGCCGCTGACGCCGGACCAGGTCCGCCAGCTCCGCTATGACGCGGTAGTGTCGGCCGAGGCCGAAGCGGCGGGCCTGACGCTCGCCGGCCTCGGCATGCGCCCCACCACCATGGCCGCGATTCTGCCGACCTATCTGTCGCGGTTCCGCGTGCGCGGCGAGTTCACCGTGCCGCACGACGCGGCGGGCTAGTACCCCAGGAGGATGGCGGTCGCGGCGGCGGTGCCGACGAGGATGCGCCACCAGGCGAAGGGGGCGAAGCCGCGGCGGCTGACGAAGTCGAGCAGGCCGCGGACCACGAACAGCGCGGTGACGAAGGCGCAGACGAAGCCGACGGCGACGAGCTGCACCTGGTCGAAGGTGATGATGTCGCGATTCGCCCAGACGTCGTAGACGAAGGCGCCGGCCATGGTCGGCATGGCGAGGAAGAACGAGAACTCCGCCGCCGAGCGCTTGTCGGCGCCCAGCAACAGCGCGCCGGCGATCGTCGCGCCCGAGCGCGACACGCCGGGAACCAGCGCCAGCATCTGGAACGCGCCGATGCCGAGCGCCATCGGCAGCGGGTAGTCCATGATGTCGCTGTGGCGCGGCCGCAGCTTCAGGCGGTCGACGATGAGGAGAAGGACGCCGCCAACCACGAGGATGATCGCTATGAGGAGCGGCGTCTCGAACAGTACCTCCTTGATGAAGTCGTGGAGGAGGACGCCCATCACCGCCGCCGGCAGGAAGGCGATCACCACCGCGGCCACGAAGCGGCGCGCCTTCGGGTCGGTCGGCAGCGCGCGGGCGATCGCGATCAGCTTCCAGGCATAGACCGAGAGGATCGCGAGGATCGCGCCGAGCTGGATCAGTATCTCGAAGGTCCGGCCGGGATTGTCGAAGCCGAGGAAATGGCCGGCGAGCAGGATGTGGCCGGTCGAGGAGACCGGAATGAACTCGGTCAGCCCCTCGATCAGGCCAAGGACGACGGCGTCGATCAGGCTGTTGTCCATGGCTTCCCCGGCGGCGAATCGCTTGCTGTCGCCCACCCGGATAAGGCATGGGAGGCGTAAAGGAAGGGCTGTCGGGAGAGGTGATCGGAATGGCCGGCTGGCTGGAGCTCGGAGCGCGGGTGAGCGGCACCTATCTCGGCAACCCGTTCCGCGGAACGGTGGTCGACATTGCCTTCCCCGGCAATGATTTCGGCGGCCGGACCTACACGGTCGAGGCCGACGAGCCGATCAACGTGTCGAAGTCGGCGCTGTTCGACATGAAGCGGAAGCGGCTGATGGCGACGCTGGGCGACGACGGCCGCAGCCTCGACCACAAGGGCCGGCCCAACGGCATCATGGCGATCGCGGCGGAAGGCTGAGCCGTCCGCTTGTCGCGGCGGGGCTCCGGCCGTATAGGGACCGCTGCGGGTGGGGCCGGCATCGACGGGCGCCGGCCGTATTCGGCACCCGCCAACGCCCCGCCCGATGCTGGTCCTTCATCACCACCCGCTCTCCGCGCCCTCCCGTTTCGTCCGCCTCGTGCTTGCCGAATATGGCGAGGAGGTCACCTTCAACGAGGTGCCGCCGCTGATCCGCAGCGAGGCGCTGCTGATGCTCAACCCGTCCGGGACGCTGCCGGTGCTGGTCGAGGATGGCGGCACGGTCATCGCCGAGGCGCCGGTGATCGCCGAATATCTGGCGGAGACGCGCGGGGCGCGGTTCGGCGAGGATTCGCTGATGCCGGCGACCGCGGTGGAGCGGGCGGAGACCCGGCGGCTCGTCCACTGGTTCAGCAACAAGATGCACAACGAGGCGACGCGCCACCTCGTGACCGAACTGGCGCTGAAGCGGATCACGCCCCCGGCCGAGGGCGGCGGCGCGCCGGACTCGGTGGCGATCCGCGCCGCGCGTGCCAATATCCGCACGCATGTGCAGTATATCTCCTACCTTGCCGAGCGGCGGGACTGGCTGGCCGGGCGCGAGATGAGCCTCGCCGACCTGGCCGCCGCGGCCGAAATTTCGTGCGTTGACTATCTGGGCGAAGTGCCATGGGAGAAGGACGAGGACGCGGCGAAGACCTGGTACGCCCGGGTGAAATCGCGGCTGTCGTTCCGGCCCCTCCTCGCCGACCGCATCAAGGGCGTGGTGCCGGCGCCGCATTACGGCGATCTCGACTTCTGACGACACAGGCTGGGCTCAAGAGCGCCCTCCGCGCCGATGCGCTGGCGGAGGGGTTCGACGTGGTGCGCGTTGCCTCGCCCGACGCCGTTCCGGACGCGGCGGAGCGGCTGCGGGCGTTCGTCGCGGCGGGCCGCCACGGGACGATGGGCTGGCTCGCCGACACGGCCGCACGCCGCGGCGCGCCGGGCGCGCTATGGCCCGAGGTGCGCTCAGTGGTCATGCTCGGCCTCAATTACGGCCCGTCGGACGATCCGCTCGCGACGCTCGGCCGGGCGGATCGCGGCACCATCTCGGTCTATGCCCGCAACCGCGACTATCACGACCTCATCAAGGGCCGGCTGAAGCAGGTCGCGTCGCGCTTCGCGGCGCGGAGCGGCGGCGCGGTCAAGGTGTTCGTCGACACCGCGCCGGTGATGGAGAAGCCGCTCGCGGCGGCCGCGGGGATCGGCTGGCAGGGCAAGCACACCAATCTGGTGTCGCGCTCGTTCGGGTCGTGGCTCTTCCTCGGCGCGATCTTCACCGACGCGGAGCTTTTGCCCGACGCGCCGGAGCCCGATCATTGCGGCGCGTGCACCGCGTGCCTCGACGCCTGCCCGACCGCTGCTTTCCCCGCGCCCTACCAGCTCGATGCGCGGCGCTGCATCTCCTACCTCACGATCGAGTATGCCGGCCCGATCGACCGCGCGCTGCGGCCACTGATGGGCAACCGCATATATGGCTGCGACGACTGCCTTGCGGTCTGTCCGTGGAACAAGTTCGCCAGGGCCGGGCGCGAAGCGAAGCTGGCCGCGCGGGAGGACCTTGCGGCGCCTGCGCTCGCTGACCTCGTCACCCTCGACGATTCCGGCTTCCGCTCGCGCTTCGCCGGATCGCCGATCAAGCGCATCGGCCGGGACCGGTTCGTCCGCAACGTCCTCATCGCCATCGGCAATTCCGGCGACCCGGCGCTCGCGGACAGCGCGCGCCGGCTCCTCGGCGATGCGTCGCCGCTGGTCCGCGGCGCGGCAGTGTGGGCGCTGTCGCGCCTTCTCCCGCCGTCCGCCTTCGCGGCGCTTCGCGAGGGGAGCGCGGCGAACGAAGCCGACGCCGGCGTCCGCGACGAATGGATGGCGGCATGAGCGAGCCGATCTTCTTTGCAACGCCGCAGGAATGGCGCGCGTGGCTCGAGGAGAACCACGGCCGCGCGCCGGCGCTCTGGGTGGGCTTGCGCAAGACCGGATCCGACGAGCCGGGCATCACCTATCGCGAGGCGCTGGACGAGGCGCTCTGTTACGGCTGGATCGACGGCACGCGGAAATCGCTCGACGCGAAACGCTGGATGATCCGCTTCTCGCCGCGCAAGCGCGGCAGCATCTGGAGCCAGGTCAACATCAAGCGCATGGCGGCGCTCGAGGCCGAAGGCCGCCTCGCGGCGCCGGGCCGCCACACCTTCGAGACCCGCGATGTCAAGCGCCAGGACCAGTACTCGTTCGAGAACCGCGACGCCGGGCTCGCGCCCGAATACGAGGCTGCGTTCCGCCGCAAGCGGAAGGCCTGGGCGTGGTTCGAGGCGATGCCGCGTTCCTACCGCCATCCCGCGATCTGGTGGGTGATGAGCGCCAGGCAGGACGCGACGCGCGAGCGCCGCCTCGCCCAGCTCATCGCCGATTCCGAAGCCGGCCGTAAGGTCGGCCCGCTGCGGCGGCCCGGGGAGAAATGAGCGGGGACCGGCTGCTCATCTTCGGCCTCGGCTACAGCGCGGCGGCGTTCGTCGCGACCGGCGCCGGAGGCACTGCGTCGATCGTCGGAACGACGCGGTCCACGCTGCCAGCCGTCCCCGGCGTTTCCTGGCTCCGCTTCGACGGGACCGAACCGGTCGCGGCGGTGAGCGAAGCCATCCGCAGCGCAACCCGCATCCTGGTGTCGGCGCCGCCCGACGAGGCCGGCGATCCGGTGCTGCGGCATCACGCCGGCGACATCGCAGCCGCACCGGCGCTTCGCGGCATCGTCTATCTCTCGACCGTCGGGGTCTATGGCGACCATGGCGGCGCGTGGGTCGACGAAGGCAGCGAAACGCGGCCGGTGTCGCGGCGCTCGGTGCAGCGCCTCGCGGCGGAGCAGAGCTGGCGCGCGCTTGGCGAGGCCGGTGTGCCCGTGGCGCTCCTTCGCCTCGCGGGCATCTACGGCCCCGGCCGCAACGCGCTCGTGAACGTCGCTGAGGGCACCGCGCGGCGGATCGTCAAGCCGGGCCAGGTGTTCAACCGCATCCATGTCGCCGACATCGCGACCGCGATCGGCGCCGCCTTCGCCGCGCGTTTAGACGGTCCGCTCAACGTCGCGGACGACGAGCCGGGGCCGCCGCAGGACGTTGTCGCCTTCGCCGCCGCGCTGCTCGGCGTCGCCGCGCCGCCGGAGGTGCCGTTCGATGCCGCGGCGCTCTCGCCGATGGCGCGGTCGTTCTATGGCGAGAACAAGAGGGTGCGGAACGATCGGCTCAAGGCCTTGATCGGCAAGGCGCTTTCCTACCCGACCTACCGCGAGGGACTGACGGCCCTCTTCGCCGCCGGAGAGGGCCGCGGCGATCGGTGACTTGCCGAGCCAGCGGCGCCTCCTCATGTTCTGATGGTGAACGAGAATAGGGAGAGGACCATGCAGGTTCCGCTGGAGTTAGCCTTCCACCATGTCGACCCGACCGAATGGGCCGAGGTCGAGATCCGCGAGCGGATCGACAAGCTCGAAAAGCTCTACGGGCGTCTCGTCTCGGCCCGCGTGCGCATCGAGCGGCACAACAACACGCATGGCGTGCCGCCGGTGGTGCATATCGAGCTCGGCATTCCCGGCCGCGCCGACCTCATCGTCAGCCATGAGCCGGAACGGCTGCAGCGCCGCTACCAGACGCCGGATCTGCGGAACGCGATCCACGAAGCGTTTCGCGTGGCGGAGCGCCAGCTGCTGGAGCTGAAGGAGCAGCGCCATGGCCGGACCAAGGAAGGCTACCACGACGACGTCAACCAGTATCTCGGCCAGGTCGCCGAGATGCATCCCGCGGATGACCACGGCTTCCTCCTGACGAAGGAAGGCGGGCTCCTCTACTTCCACCGCAACAGCCTGCTGACCGGCGACTTCGACCGCCTCAAGACCGGCGACGAAGTGCGCTACGTCGAGGAAGTTGGCGACACCGGCCCGATCGCAACCAAGGTCCGCGTCAAGACGGGCTGACGACGGCCTCGCGCACCAGCCAGCGGTCGGGCGACGACGCCGCGACAGCGAACGCCAGCAGCGCAACGCCGAGCACGATCAGGCTGACCGGCTGCCAGGGCGAGGCGAGGTTGAAGATATGGGTCGCCGCGGCGAAGGCCGCGGCGGCGATGAGGAGCGCGCCGAGCGGCATCATCAGCGTGCCGCGGCGCTGCCCCAGCAAAAGGGCGACCCCGATCGCCGCCACGCCGGCAACGGCGAGGATCTGCTCGATGATGTAGATCGTCGAGCTCTCGATCAGCCGGATGCCGTCGAGATCATTGGGGATCATGGCGCCCGACGAATAGGCGAGGCCAAGCGCGCCAAGCGAGGCGGCGATGGTGCCGGCGATCACCAGCATGTCGCGCTTGAGCGCGACCGCCGACCAGATGCCGATCGCCAGCAGGATGTAGCTGGTCATCAGCCAGGCCTGCAGGAAATCGCGGGACAGGTTGGCGTCGGCGACGCGGGTCGCCTCGGCGCCGATGAAGATCACCGCCCCGCCGAAGAGGACGGCGCCCAATGCGCGATGGGTGTTTTCCTGCCGTGACCTGACCATTCAGTCCTCCCCGTGCTTGTCGTCTTTTGTTGCGGCGATAAGGCTGGCGATGGTGGCTGTCAATCGATCGAGATCCTCCGGCCGCGACAGGCGGTGGTCGCCATCCTTGATCAGGGTAAGGACCGCATCGTCGCTCGCGATGCGCTCGACGAGCCCGGCGGCGATCCGCCAGGGCACCTCCTTGTCCTCCATGCCCTGGAGGATATGGACCGGGCAGCCGGGCTCGATGAGGCTGTCGCCGAAGAGGTGCTTCTCGCCGTCCTCGACCAACCTCCAGGTGATCGGCATCGGCTCGCCGCCATAGGCGTTGGCCGTGTGGTAGATGCCGACGTCGCGCAGCGTCTTGCGCACGGCGCGGGACATGGCGTCCCACATCAGCACCTTCGTCATATCGACCGCGGGCGCGATCAGCACCAGACCGGCAACGCGGCGCGAGCCGCGGCGGCGCTCGGCCGCCGCCAGAAGCAGCGCCAGCCAGCCGCCCATCGACGAGCCGATGACGATCTGCGGCCCGGTCGTGGTCGCAAACACCGCCTCGGCCTCGGCCAGCCAGCGGCTGATCGTGCCCTCGGCGAAGTCGCCGCCCGAGGCGCCATGGCCGGAATAGTCGAGGCGGGTGAAGGCGAGGCCGTTCGCCTCGGCATAGCGGTCGACAGCCTCCGCCTTGGTGCCGCGCATGTCCGAGCGGTAACCGCCGAGCCAGAGGAGGCCGGGCGATCCGCCCGGCCGGCGCAGCACGGCGATGGTTCGCGTCTCCAGCTCGTCGCCGATGGTGAGGGTTTCGACCGAGGTGTCGTTCATGGGCCGGCTTTACCATGCGGCCGTCGCGTCGGCGCGGCGGAGTTACCACAACGGGCGCGAAAGCAGGGACCGTCCCGCCACGCGCGGTTGACTTCCCGTGCGGCGGGCCACACCTTCATGGCGATCCGCAAGGGTCTCCAGTAGCGTTGCGGCTCCGCGGCAGGTCCGCCGAGTCTGTTTCGCTATTGCGCATCGTCAACGTCACAGGAGAACGCGACCATTCGCCGACCTCATCGAGCCCCTCCCCCCACCAAGGAGGGACCGCGCATCAACCAGGAAATCCGTGTCCGAGAAGTTCAGCTGATCGGTGAAGACGGGGGCAATCTCGGCGCGACGCCGATCGAAGAAGCCCTGCAGCTCGCCACGACCGCCGGCCTCGACCTGGTCGAGATCTCACCCAACGCCGAGCCGCCGGTCGCCAAGATCATGGATTTCGGCCGGTTCAAATACCAGAACCAGAAGAAGGCCGCCGAGGCGCGCAAGAAGCAGAAGACCGTCGAGGTCAAGGAGATCAAGATGCGCCCCAACATCGACGATCACGACTACGACGTGAAGATGAAGGCGATCCGGCGCTTCTTCGACGAGGGCGACAAGGTCAAGGTCACGCTCCGCTTCCGCGGCCGCGAGATGGCGCACCAGGAGCTCGGCATGAAGCTCCTCGACAAGGTGCGCGAGGAAACGACGACCCTCGCCAAGGTCGAGGCCGAGCCCAAGCTCGAAGGCCGCCAGATGATCATGGTGCTGGCGCCGCGTTAGCGGCGGTCCTTGTCGCGCGGCCATTCCTTTCACACAGCCCCTCGTCACCCCGGCGAATGCCGGGGTCCAGCGAGGTGGGCTCGGGCGAGCGGTTCTGAATTCCGGCCTTTGCCGGAATGACGAAAGAACGGGACTCCGGTTCAGTGCGGGCCCTGTTAGACCCGCTTGCTTCGGACCGGGCGCGCCACTATAAAGCCGGCCTTCCGAGCCGCCCGGCCATGATGGGCATGCCGTGGCGGTTCTTTCGCTCGTTCGCGAGAACCACAATGTGTCCGACCTTCGGGTCCGGGCCGAGGAGAGCAAAATGCCCAAGATGAAGACCAAGAGCGGCGCCAAGAAGCGATTCAAGGTGACCGGCACGGGCAAGGTGCTTTACGCCCAGAGCGGCAAGCGCCACGGCATGATCAAGCGGACCAACAAGCAGATCCGCAATCTTCGCGGCACCAACGTCCTGTTCAAGACGGACGGCGAGAACGTGAAGAAATACTGGCTGCCCAACGGCTGACGTCACCGCAGGAGAATCGCCATGTCGCGCGTCAAACGGGGCGTCACCGCGCACGCCCGCCACAAGAAGATCCTCAAGCGCGCCGAAGGCTACTACGGCCGTCGCAAGAACACGATCCGCGTCGCCAAGCAGGCGGTCGACAAGGCCGGCCAGTACGCTTATCGCGACCGCAAGAACAAGAAGCGCACCTTCCGTGCCCTCTGGATCCAGCGCATCAACGCCGCCGCGCGCCAGCACGGGCTCACCTACGGCCGATTTATCAGCGGCCTCGGCAAGGCCGGGGTCACGGTCGACCGCAAGATGCTGTCCGAGATCGCGATTGCGGAGCCGGCGGCGTTCAAGGCGCTGGTCGACCAGGCGAACGCCGCGCTGGCCTGAGGCCGGCGACCCCTTCCCTGCCCGAGGCCGAAGCGCGGCGACCGCCGCGCAATGACGTGGCGCGCCGCTTGATTGCGGCACGCCGCCCGGTCAGAAACGCTCGCGGAAGGGTCTGGACCAATGGCTGACATCGAAACGCTGGAGCGCGACATCCGCGCCGCCGTGACCGCCGCCGGCGACGAGGCGTCGCTGGACGAGGCGCGCGTCGCCGCTCTCGGCAAGAAGGGCTCGGTATCTGAGCTTCTGAAGAGCCTCGGCGCGATGAGCCCTGAGGAGCGCAAGACTGCGGGACCGGCGATCAACGGCCTTCGCGACCGCGTCACCGAAGCGATCGCCGAGCGCCGCGCGGTGCTGCGCGAGGCCGCCCTTGCCCGGCGCCTCACCGAAGAGGCCGTCGACGTGACGCTGCCGGTGCGGCCGGCGCCAATCGCGACGGGACGCCTCCATCCGGTGAGCCAGGTGCTCGACGAGATCACCGCCATCTGCGCCGATCTCGGCTTCGCGATCGCGGAGGGGCCGGACATCGAGACCGACACCTACAACTTCACCGCGCTCAACTTCCCCGTCGGCCATCCGGCGCGGGAGATGCACGACACGTTCTTCCTGCCGCCGCGGGCCGACGGCGAGCGCCTCCTGCTGCGCACCCACACTTCGCCGGTGCAGATCCGCACCATGGAGACGCAGAAGCCGCCGATCCGGGTGGTTATCCCGGGCCGGACCTATCGCTGCGACTCCGACCAGACCCACACGCCGATGTTCCACCAGCTGGAGGGGCTCGTGATCGACGAGACCACCCATATCGGCCACCTGAAATGGGTGCTGGAGGAGTTCTGCCGCGCCTTCTTCGAGGTCGACCGCGTCGAGATGCGGTTCCGGCCGAGCTATTTCCCGTTCACCGAGCCGTCGATGGAGGTCGACATACGCTGCCGGCGGGTCGGCAACGAGATCCGCTTCGGCGAGGGCGATGACTGGCTTGAAATCCTCGGCTGCGGGATGGTGCACCCCAACGTCATCCGCAATGGCGGCCTCGACCCCGACCGCTACCAGGGCTTCGCCTGGGGCATGGGGATCGACCGGATCGCGATGCTGAAATACGGCATGCCCGACCTCCGCGCCTTCTTCGACGCCGACGTGCGCTGGCTCAATCACTACGGCTTCCGGCCGCTCGACCTGCCGACGCTGGCGGGAGGGCTGAGCTCGTGATCGCCGGCGTCCGCTACACGGCACATGCCGAGCTAGTTGTCGTAACAGCGTTCTTTGATCGAGGGCGAACGCGATGAAGACCCATTATGACGCGGACGCGGACGCTCTTTACATCCGCCTTTCCCCTGTCCCGATCTCAGAGACGGAGGAGGTCGCGCCGGGCGTGATGCTCGATTTCGACGCCGCCGGGCATCTCATTGGCATCGAGGTGCTCGGCGCCAGCCGTCGTCTGCCCGAGGGTACCGACCTTCCGAGCGCCGCCGAGTAGCCCTATGAAGTTCACGCTGTCCTGGCTCAAGGAACACCTCGAAACCGACGCCTCCGTCGAGGCGATCGCCGCGACGCTGACGCGGATCGGCCTCGAGGTCGAGAGCGTCGAGAACAAGGCGACGGCGCTTGCACCGTTCCGCATCGCGTCGGTGGTCTCGGCCGAGCCGCACCCCAACGCCGACCGGCTGCGCGTCTGCATGGTGGATGCCGGCGACGGCGCGCCGGTGCAGGTGGTGTGCGGCGCGCCCAACGCCCGGGCCGGGATGAAGGGGGTGTTCGCGCCGCCGGGCTCGCACATCCCGGGCACCGGAATCGACCTCAAGACCGGCACGATCCGCGGCGTGGAATCGCGCGGCATGCTGCTATCGGAGCGCGAGCTCGGCCTGTCGGACGCCCATGAAGGCATCATCGCGCTGCCGGCGGACGCGCCGGTGGGATCGCCCTACGCGGCATGGGCCGGGCTCGACGACCCGGTGATCGACGCCGCGGTCACGCCGAACCGACCGGACTGCCTCGGCGTCTCCGGCATCGCCCGCGACCTCGCGGCCGTCGGGCTGGGGACGCTGAAGACCCCCGAGGTCGACGCCGTCGCCGGCGGCTTCCCGTGCCCGGTGACGGTGACGCTCGATTTCGCGGCGGGCGCGTCGCTCTGCCCGGCCTTCGGACTGAGGCTGGTGCGGGGCGTCAGGAACGGCCCGTCGCCGGAATGGCTGCAGCGGCGGCTTCGCGAGATCGGGCTGCGCCCGATCAACGCGCTGGTCGACATCACCAATTTCCTCACCATCGACCGCAACCGGCCGCTCCACGTTTTTGACGCGGGGAAGGTCGTCGGCAATCTCACGGTCCGGCGCGCCAAAGCCGGCGAGACGGTGCTGGCGCTCGACGGGCGGACCTACGCGCTCGACGAGACGATGTGCGTCATCGCCGACGAGAAGGGCGTCGAGTCGCTGGCCGGCATCATGGGCGGCGAGGAGACCGGCTGCTCAGAGGGAACGACCGACGTGCTGATCGAGTCCGCGCTGTGGGAACCGCTCAACATCGCCCAGACCGGCCGCAAGCTCGGCATCCATTCGGACGCGCGGTTCCGCTTCGAGCGCGGCGTCGACCCGGCCTTCATGCTGCCGGGGCTGGAGCTGGCGACGCGAATGGTGCTCGATCTCTGCGGCGGCGAGGCGAGCGAGGTCGTGGTGGCCGGAACAGTGCCTGGCGGCCCGGACATGGTGGAGTTCCCGCTGTCCGAGGTCGAGCGGCTCGCCGGCATCGACCTTCCCACCGACCGCATTCGCGGGATACTGAGCCGGCTCGGATTCGAATCCGCCGGCGTCGGCGGCACCGTCGCGGTCCAGCCGCCGAGCTGGCGTCCGGACGTCGCGGGCAAGGCCGACCTCGTCGAGGAGGTCGTGCGCATGGTCGGCCTCGACGCCATCCCCGCCGTCCCGCTGCCGCGGCCCGAGGGCGTGCCGCGGCCGGTGCTGACGCCGGCGCAGCGCCGCGTCCGCCTGGCGCGCCGGACGTTGGCCGCGCGCGGCATGACAGAGGCGGTGACGTGGTCCTTCCTGCCGAAGACGCACGCCGAGGCTTTCGGCGGCGGCGCGCCGGAGCTGGCGCTCGTCAACCCGATCTCGACCGACATGAGCGACATGCGGCCGAGCCTCCTCCCCGGCCTTATCGCTGCGGCGCAGCGCAATGCGGCGCGCGGCTTCGGCGATGTCGCCCTGTTCGAGGTCGGCCAGATCTATCGCGGCGTGAAGCCGGAGGATCAGCTGACCGCGGCCTCGGGCGTTCGCCGCGGCAATGCGGGAACGGAGACCGCCGGCCGCCACTGGTCGAGCAACGCGCCGGGCGTGTCGGTGTTCGACGCGAAGGCCGATCTCATCGCGCTCCTGGCGACGCTCGGGGCGCCGGTCGACCGGCTGCAGGTCGTCGCCGGTGGACCCGCCTGGTTCCATCCCGGCCGCGCCGGGACCGTGCAGCTCGGTCCGAAGACCGTGATCGGCTGGTTCGGCGAGTTCCATCCCGCCGTGCTGGAACGCCTCGATGCGGCGGCGCCGGTCGCGGGCTTCGAAGTGATCCTCGACGCGATCCCCGTCGCCAAGGCGCGGCCGACGCGGACGCGACCGCCGCTCGCAGTCTCGGACCTTCAGCCCGTCCGGCGCGACTTCGCCTTCGTGATGGACCGGACGGTGGAGGCGGCGCGAATCATCCGCGCCGCGGAGGGCGCCGACAAGGCGCTGATCACCGGCGTCGCCGTGTTCGACGTGTTCGAGGGCGGCGCGATCGGCGCCGGCCGGAAGTCGGTCGCGATCGAGGTGACGCTCCAGCCGCGCGACCGCACGCTCACCGACGCAGAGATCGACGCGGTGTCGGCGAAGGTGGTCGCCGAGGTCGCCAAGGCGACCGGCGCGACGCTGCGGACTTAGCGCTCAGGCTGGTGCGCTGTTGAACCACATCCTTTCAACCTCCCCCTTGCGAGAGGGTGTCCGGGTCTAGCCCGAATACTGCTCGTCGAGGGCGTAGCCGGCGCCGCGGACGGTGCGGATCGGGTCGCGGGCGCGGCCGCGATTGATGGCGCGGCGGAGGCGGCCGACATGGACGTCCACGGTCCGCTCGTCGACATAGACCTCGCGGCCCCACACGCCGTCGAGCAACTGCTCGCGGGAGAAGACGCGGCCGGGACTGCGCATCAGATATTCGAGGAGCCGGTATTCGGTCGGGCCGAGGTGAAGCTCGCGGCCGTTGCGGCGGACGCGATGGGTCTCGCGGTCGAGCTCGATGTCGCCGCTCTTGAGGACGGACGCCACCACCTCCGGGCGGGTGCGCCGCAGCATGGCGCGGATCCGCGCCATCAGCTCGGGCACCGAGAACGGCTTCACCACATAGTCGTCCGCGCCGGTCGAGAGGCCGCGGATGCGCTCGCTCTCCTCGCCGCGCGCCGTCAGCATGATGATGGGCAAAGCGCGGGTGTCCTCGCGGGCGCGCAGCCGCCGGCAGAGCTCGATCCCGGTGACGCCAGGCAGCATCCAGTCGAGCACCAGGAGGTCGGGGACCGTTTCGCGCAGCTTCAGCTCGGCTTCGTCGCCGCGCAGCGCGGCATCGACCGTGTAGCCCTCGGATTCGAGATTGTAGCGGAGGAGCGTGGTCAGCGGCTCCTCGTCCTCAACGATCATCACCCGCGCTGCTGTCATCGTTCAGCTCCGATCCAAGCCTCTGACGGCACGTGTCAATCGTCGGTCTGCGGAAGGTCGGCGGGGGCGACCGTGCGGTCGCGCTTCGGCCGCTCGTCGGTCAGCATCACGCCGGTGATCTGGTAGTGCACCGTCTCGGCGATGTTGGTGGCGTGGTCGCCGATCCGCTCGATGTTCTTGGCGCAGAACAGAAGATGCGTGCAGAACCCGATATTGCGCGGATCCTCCATCATGTAGGTGAGGAGCTCGCGGAACAGCGAGGTGTAGAGCGCGTCGACCTCCTCGTCGCGCCGCCACACCGCCATTGCGGCGTCGGTGTCGCGGCCGGCATAGGCGTCGAGGACATGCTTCAGCTGCTCGAGGCTGAGCTCGGCGAGATGCTCGACGCCATGCACCAGCGACTGCGGCTGGAACTGGCCCTGCAGCGCGATCACGCGCTTGGCGATGTTCTTGGCGAGATCGCCGACGCGCTCGAGGTCCGCGGCGATGCGGATCGCGGCAACCACTTCGCGCAGGTCGCGCGCCATCGGCTGGCGGCGGGCGATGAGGAGGATCGCCTTCTCCTCGATCTCATGCTGGAGGCGGTCGACCTTGTAGTCGTCGGCGATGATGCGCTGGGCGAGCTCGGCATCGAGGCGCACAAGGGCCGACATCGCCCGCTCGACCATCTGCTCGGCGAGACCGCCGATCTCGGCGACGGAGCGGCCGATCTCCCTGAGTTCGTCGTCGAAGGCGCTGACGGTATGGTCGGTCATTGGCGTGAGCTTTCTCCTCCGGTCAGCCGAAGCGGCCGGTGATGTAGTCCTGGGTGCGCTGGTCGACCGGGTTGGTGAAGATGTGGTCGGTCGTGCCCGATTCCACCAGCTTGCCGAGATGGAAGAACGAGGTCAGCTGCGAGACGCGGGCGGCCTGCTGCATCGAGTGGGTGACGATGATGATCGCGTAGTTCTGGCGCAGCTCGTCGATCAGCTCCTCGATCTTCGCGGTGGCGATGGGGTCGAGCGCCGAGCAGGGCTCGTCCATAAGGATGACTTCGGGGCTGACGGCGATCGCGCGCGCGATGCAGAGGCGCTGCTGCTGGCCGCCGGAGAGGCCGGTACCCGGCTCGTGGAGGCGGTCCTTGACCTCCTCCCACAGGGCGCCCTTCCGGAGGCTGCTCTCGACGATCTGGTCGAGCTCGGCCTTGTTGCGGGCAAGGCCATGGATGCGCGGGCCGTAGGACACATTCTCGTAGATCGACTTGGGGAACGGGTTCGGCTTCTGGAACACCATGCCGACGCGGGCGCGCAGCTCGACCACGTCGAGGGATGGGTCGTGGATGTCGTTGCCGTCGAGGGTGATCCGCCCCTCGACGCGGGCGCCTTCAATGGTGTCGTTCATGCGGTTGATGCAGCGCAGGAACGTCGACTTGCCGCAGCCCGACGGACCGATGAAGGCGGTCACGGTGCGGTCGGGAATGTCGACCGACACGTCGAACAGCGCCTGCTTCTCGCCGTAGAACACGTTGACGTTTTCCGCCTTCACCGCGATCGGATGGGCGCCGGCGACCGCGCCGGGCGCAACCGTCGCCGCGGCGGCGGTGCCGTTCTCGCTCTTGGCGGTGGGAATCGGGGCCATGACCATCATTCTACTCCTGTCCGTTGCCTACCACCGGCGCTCGAAACGCTGACGGAGGAAAATCGCCACCGCGTTCATCAGGATCATCAGCCCGAGAAGGACGAGGATCGCTGCCGAGGTGCGGGGCTCGAAGAAGTTGCGGTTCTCGTTGCCCTGCCAGAGGAAGATCTGCACCGGAAGAGCGGTCGAAGGATCGAACGGCGTCGCCGGGACGGCCGCGACGAAGGCGCTCATGCCGATGAGGAGCAGCGGCGCGGTCTCGCCGAGCGCCTGCGCCACGCCGATAATGGTCGCGGTGAGGATGCCCGGCGCCGTCAGCGGCAGGACGTGGTGAAACACGGTCTGCACCCGCGACGCGCCGAGGCCGAGGGCGGCCTGGCGGATCGACGGCGGCACGGCCTTCAACGCGGCGCGCGTCGCGATGATGATGGTCGGCAGCGTCATCAGCGTCAGCACCAGGCCGCCGGCGATCGGCGCCGATAGCGGCAGGTGGAAGGTATTGATGAAGACCGCCGCGCCGAGAAGGCCGAAGACGATCGACGGCACCGCGGCGAGGTTGTTGATGTTGACCTCGATGAGGTCGGTCAGGCGGTTCTTGGGCGCGAACTCCTCCAGATAGATCGCGGAGGCGACGCCGATCGGGACCGCGAGGAGCACGACCACCAGCATCATGAAGAGCGACCCGACGAACGCGCCGGCAAGGCCGGCATTGGCGGGGGACGACCTTGAGTCGACGCTGAAGAACAGCGTCGAAGTGAACTTCATGTCGATCGTGCCGTCCTCGTAGAAGGAGTCGGCGATCGCGCGCGTGGTTGCCGACAGCTGCTGCCGGCTGTCGGGCAGCGTGCGGTCGATGTTGCCCTTGAGCCAGACGTCGACATTGGCGTCGGCGAGGAGGTTCACCGTCACGGTGCGCCCGAGGATGTCGGAATCCGCCAGGAACATGTCGCGCAGCTTGAAGCGCTCGTTGCCGGCGATGAGCCCGGTAAGGTCGCGCGCCTGGTACTCGCCGGGCGGCAGTTTGGCGCGGACCGCCTCCTCGATCAGCCGGTTCCAGGGCGCCGTCGCGACGTTGCGCTCCCAGTTGCGGATCGCGATGAGGTAGTCGTTCTCGCTCTGGCCGGCCTGCCGCTCCGGCCGCTCGCCGACGGTGATGATCTCGGGGTCGAACAGAACGTCGAGCGTCGCGACCGGCTGCCAGAAGGCCGGCACGCCCTTGACCATGATCGTGCCGAAGAGGATCGCGACGAACGACAGCGCCGCGACGATCGCAGCGATGCCGTAGCCGCGGAACCGCAGCTCGGCGCGGTGCCGGCGCCTCAGGCCAGCGCGGACTTTCTGCGCCTGCCCGGTTTCGCGCGGCGGGGGGGCATCGACCATGATATCGGCGGCGGACATGGCTAGTCGTACTGCTCCCTGAACCGGCGCACGATATAGAGCGCCACAACGTTGAGGATCAGCGTCATCGCGAAGAGCGTCAGGCCAAGCGCGAAGGCGACGAGCGATTGCGGGCTCTCGAAGTCGGTGTCGCCGGTGAGCTGGTTGACGATGCTCACGGTCATGGTCGAGGCCGGCTCCAGCGGGTTGGCGCGCAGCACCGGCGCGTTGCCGGCGGCGAGCACGACGATCATCGTCTCGCCGATCGCGCGGCTCACCGCGAGGAGGAAGGCGCCGACGATGCCGGGCAGCGCCGCGGGGAGGAGCACGCGCCGGATGGTCTCGGACCGGGTCGCGCCGAGGCCGTAGGACCCGTCGCGCAGCGACCGCGGCACCTGGGTGATGATGTCGTCGGACAGCGAGGAGATGAAGGGGATGATCATCACCCCCATCACCACGCCCGCGGTGAGCGCGCTGGTGGCGCTGATGTTGATGCCGATGGACTCGCCGAATTCACGCAGGAACGGACCGACCGTCACCAGGGCGAAGAAGCCATAGACGATGGTCGGGATGCCGGCGAGAATCTCGATCACCGGCTTGGCGAACTGACGCACCCAGCGCGGCGCATATTCGGCCATGAAGATCGCGGTCATCAGGCCGATCGGAAGGGCCACCAGCATCGCGATGATGCTGATCATGATCGTGCCGGAGAGAAGCGGCAGCAGCCCGTAGTCGCCAAAGGCGCCGGATTCGGTGGAGCTGAAGGTCGGACTCCATCGCGTGCCGAAGAAGAAGTCGACCGGACTGACGAAGGTGAAGAAGCGGAGCGCCTCGCCGAGCAGCGAGATGACGATGCCGACCGTCGTCAGGATCGCGATGCCGGACGATACGAGGAGCAGGACGTTGACGACGCGCTCGACCTCGTTGCGCGCCCGCATGCGCGGCGCGATGCGGCTGCGCGCATACCAGAGGCCGGCGGCGCCCGCGATCGCCGCGAGGGCGATGGCGGCGATCGAGGTCAGGCCCTTGAAGCTGGTGAGATTCTCGGCGGCCCTGATCTCCCATTCCTCGGGCTGGCCGGCGACCACGATGCCGTCGGCGATCTGCTCGACGCGGCGGATCTGGGCATCGATCTGGGTGCCGGAGAGGACCGCGAGCTCGTCGGGGAACTGGCCGATCAGATAGCCGCGGGTGAGCGGTCCGGAGAACGCCGTCCAGAGAATGAGGACGAGGAGCGCCGGGATGACGCACCAGATGGCGACCAGCGCGCCGTGATAGTTGGAGCGCGAGTGGAGCTTGGTGCCCTCGTCGCGCGAGCGCCGGCGCGATCGCGACAGGCCGACGCGGTAGCCGATCGAAATCAGGGCAAGCAGTACAACGACAACCAGCAAGCTGCTCACGAAGCGCCCCCGCGACCCCGGTCTTCTTTTTGGACGCCGGGACCCGCGGACGGGTCCCGGCAGATCGGTTCCGCCGTGAGGCGGCGCGGCTACGGCGTGATGTACGCGCGGCCGTCGAAGCCGGCGAGCGCGGCGGCGAGCTCCTCGGCCGGAGCCGGGATCAGGCCGGCGTCCTCGAGACGGCCGCCGGCACCCGCCATGCCGTCGGACAGGAAGAACGCGACATATTCTTCGATGCCGGGGATGACCCCAATGTGCTCGCCCTTGACGTAGAAGTAGAGCGGGCGGGAGACCGGATACTCACCCGAAGCGACGGTCTCCAGGGTTGGCTCGACGCCGGCCACGGTGGCGACCTTCAGGGTGTCGCGGTTTTCCTCGTAGAAGGAGAGGCCGAACACGCCGACCGACGACGGGGTCGTCTGCAGGCGGGCGAGGGTCTCGGTGTAATCGCCGGCGATCTCGACCACCCGGCCATCCTGGCGGAAGGTGGTGCAGGCGGCGGTGGCGGCCTCGGCGCTCAGGTCTTCCGGCAGGCCGGCCTCTTCGCAGCCGGCGTCGACGACGTTGAGCTGGAAGACTTCGCGGGTGCCGTGGTTGGAAGCCGGCACGACGAGGTTGATCGCCTGGGCCGGGAGGGACGGATCGATCTGGTCCCAGCTGGTGTACGGGTTGGCGACGAGCGCGCCGTCGACCGGAACCTGGGCGGCGATCGCCTTGTAGACATGGACCGGTTCAAGCGCGAAGTCGCCCTGGCTCACCGGGGTCGCGAAGACGATACCGTCATAGCCGAACATCACTTCGATGATCTGGGTGACGCCGTTGGTGTTGCAGGTCGCGATCTCGGCGGCGCTGATCCGGCGGGACGCGTTGGCGATGTCGATGGTGTTGTCGCCGACGCCTTCGCAGAACTGGCGGAAGCCGCCGCCGGTGCCGCCGGAGCCGACGACCGGGGTGTTGAAGTCCGGGAACGCATTGCCGAACTCCTCGGCAACGATCGAGGCGAAGGGAAGTACGGTCGACGAACCGGCCACCTGGATGGTGTTGCGCGACTGCGCGACGGCGATCACGGTCGTCGAAAGAAGGGCCAGCGTCGCAACGCTGCCGAGGGTGGAGAGTCTCACATTCGTCTCCCTGTGGTTGGAGCATCTCGGGCGGCCGTCGATCGGCCGGTGCGAGCGGACCCTAGGAGCGCCTGCCAATGGTTCTATGACGGCGGGGTGACAGTCTTACGACAGCGCAACCTGCTGACCGTCTTTCGGTTTCGGCCGATTGGCAGTGTGAACAGTCTCTGAACTGGGAAAATAGATCGAAAATCGCGCGCCCTGTCCGGGGGTGCTTTCGATCTGCAGCCGGGCGCGATGCCGGGTCGCGATGTGCTTGACGATGGCAAGGCCAAGGCCGGTGCCGCGGTGGCGCCGGCTGTCGTCGGCATCGACCCGGTAGAACCGCTCGGTGAGGCGCGGCACGTGCTCGGGCGCGATGCCCGGGCCGAAGTCGATCACCGAGACGGTGGCCGGCCCGCGATGCTCGGCGGCATCGAGCCGGACCACGACGCGGCCGCCGGCGCGGCCGTATTTGCAGGCGTTCTCCACGAGATTGTCGAAGACCTGGACCAGCTCGTCGCGGTCGCCGGTGACGAGGACCTCGCCGTCGGGGAGCTCCGCCTCGATCCGGATCTCGTTCTCCGCCGCCACCGGCGCCATCGTGTCGATGACATGGCCGAGGACGCTGACGAGGTCGACCCGGCCGCGCGGCGGGACGTGGGCGTTCATCTCGACGCGGCTGAGCGACAGGAGGTCGTTGATGAGCCGGCTCATGCGCGTCGCCTGGTCGTGCATGATGCCAAGGAAGCGTTCGCGCGCGGCCGGGTCGTCCTTGGCGGGGCCCTGCAGCGTCTCGATGAAGCCGGCGAGGGAGGCGAGCGGCGTGCGCAGCTCGTGGCTGGCATTGGCGACGAAGTCGGCCCGCATGCGCTCGGTCGCGCGCGCCGCGGTCTGGTCGTCGATCACCAGCAGGATCGTCTCGGGCCGGCCGCTTTCGTCGATCGCGGCGAACCAGGCGGAAAACCAGCGCTCCGTCGGGATGCGCTCGACGAAGTCGACCCGCTGCGGCCCGTCGCCGGCGACCACGCGGTCGAAGGCCGCGATCAGCTCGGGATAGCGCATGCGGAACGGCAGGCGGTCGCCCTGGCGGATGCCGAAGACCGCGACGGCCCGGTCGTTGGCGTAGCGGACCGTGCCGTCGCGCGCGAGGATGAAGCACGGATCGGGGAGCGACTGGGCGAACAGCCGCGTGCCCGGAAGGAGGCCGTCGGGAAGGTTCGCCGCGTTCCCCGGCAGCGGGTCGTCGGCGGTGGTCTCGTCCGGTATCGCGCCGATCGCCGCGGCGAGCACGGCAAGGGCCAGAAGCGCCCCCAGCGCGCTGACATGGTCGGCGACGAAAAGGACCACAAGGATCGCCGCGACGGCCAGCAGAAGCCAGCGGCGCCGGCGAAGGCGCGCGCCGATCACTCCGGGCAGCCCCGGACTGCCGCGACCCAGCGCTCCGTCGACCATGGTCGTCTCCCTGCCGACTCGCCGACCCCCGTCGTCCCTAACCCGCCGTTTGACCACACGCCCTGTGACTATTCGACGACTCCCGGGAATCCGCCGAAAAATGAGGCGATTCGTAGCCGGGACAAGGTGCCCGCTGCCATATATACGCCCGACTGCATGCGAAGAATCACTGCAGGGGAGCCGGGACCAGCATGACCCGGCCGTCCGCGGCGGAGCCAAAGGCCGGTCGACTGCTCACCGAAGCAGGTGGGAATGACAGATTTCTACAACGTGTTGCGTAGCTCGCTCGACAGGGTCGGCGCGCAGGACAGCGCCGAGCGCCGGCGCGTCTACCGCCATGTGCGCGGTGTGATGCTGAAGCAGATCGAGCAGCTCGATCCGCCCCTTTCCACCCAGGCGGCGGAAGAGCGGATGGCGCTCTTCGACGCTGCCGTCGAGCGGATCGAAGACGAGATCGCGCACGCCCTCGACCCGGCGCCTTCGCCGCCTGCGGTGCCCGCCGCAGCCGAGGCGGCGCTGGTCGCCAGCGTGGCCGACGCCGACGTGGCCGGCGCGAGCCCCGTGGCCAACCCCGACGCGGTGTGGGATGCACCAGCGATCGACATGGCATGGGACGCCGCCACCGAGCAGTGGCACGATTCCGCGCAGGGGCCGCCGCCGGTCGTCGAGCCGCCGCTTCCGGGCGGCGAGTGGAGCACGCGCCTTCGGGTCGCGCTTGCCGAGGAGCGCGGCTATCTCAGCGGCGACCCGGTCGCGGAGCCCGAACCCGATGTCGAGCCGCTCGTCGACGACCCGGACTTCGAGCCGGAATTGGAGGATGCGCAGGCCGAGCCCGTCGCCGATCCGCTGGAGGAGCCGGAGCGACGCGGCCGCGGATGGCGCAGCCTTGGCGGTGCCGCCGCCGAGCGCCTCGCGGCAGGCCTTGCACGGCGCGCCGCACGCGCCGGCCGGAACGAACCGTTCGAGCCACGCCTCGACGGGCCGGCCGGAATGGGGGTAGCGTCCCCACCACCGCCGCCGCCTGATCCGCCGATCGGGCTGATCGAGGACCGCTCCCTGCGGGCCGACGACCGCAGCGGCCATGCCGAGGGCGATCCCTTCGGCGAGCTCTACGAAGACACGCCCCGCCGCGGCCGCCGCAGCCGCCGCGATGACGACGATGCGATCTTCGAGGGCGACGATGGTCTCGCCGAGGCGCTCGAACCGCGCCGGCCGGTCCGGCGCCTCGTCACGATCGGCCTCGCCATCCTCGGCATCGCCATCCTCGGGTGGGGCGCCTATGTGTTCGTGCCGCTCGTCTTCTCCGGCGGCGAGCCGGGCAGCGCGACCGTGGCGGAAGGCGGGTCGGGGCTGGTGGTCTTCAACGGCGAGGACCCCAGCGTCTTCGTCTCGGGGCCGGACAATCCGGTGCAGTACCTCACTGACGACACCGGGCCGTTCGTGCGCATCGCGTCGGCGGCGAGCAATCCCGGGGCCCGCGCCACCATCGGCCGCGGCATTGCCGGAGGCCTCGGCGACCGGCAGATCGTGGTCACGGTGAACGCGCGCGGCGCGCCGGCGCAGGCCGCCGCGACGCTGCGCTTCGGCTATCTCCGCGACAACCAGATTCTCGGCTGGCGGACGGTGAACATCACCACCGAGTTCCAGTCGCTCGGCATTGCCTGGGACGTCCCCGCCGGCGGCGGAGGCGGCGAAGACTACCTCCTCATCGAACCCGGCATCCCCGGCGACGGCACCGCCGTCGACGTCCGCTCCATCCGCATCGAGCCGATCGACTGACCGGTCGCCGCGAGGGCACGCAACCACCTCTCGTCACCCCGGCGAAGGCAGGGGTCTAGAGCCACGTGAAGGCCGAAGCGTGGCGCTGGATTTCGGCCTTCGCGGGAATGACGAAAGAGAGAAGCCTACCGGCGCCGGCGGTGGGTGCCGGCGTAGCCTTTGGCGACGAGGTAGGACAGCACGCGCTCGGCGAGCGCGTCAGGCGCCTCCTCTGCGGCGTCGAGGCGGAGGTCGGGCTCTTCGGGGGGCTCGTAGGGGCTGTCGATGCCGGTGAAGTGCTTGATCTGGCCCTCGCGCGCCTTGCGGTAGAGGCCCTTGGGGTCGCGGGCCTCGGCGACGGCGAGCGGCACGTCGACGAAGACCTCGACGAACTCGCCGCCCTCGACGAGGCCGCGCGCCATCGCGCGCTCGGAGCGGAAGGGCGAGATGAACGAGACGAGGACGATCAGCCCAGCATCGACGAAGAGCTTCGCGGATTCGGCGACGCGGCGGATGTTCTCGACGCGGTCCGCGTCGGTGAAGCCGAGGTCGCGGTTGAGGCCGTGGCGGACATTGTCGCCGTCGAGCATGTAGGTGTGGCAGCCCATCAGGTGGAGCTTCTCCTCCACCAGATTGGCAATGGTCGACTTGCCGGCGCCGGAGAGGCCGGTGAACCAGAGGACGCAGGGCTTCTGGCCCTTGAGATCGGCACGGGCCGACTTGTTCACCGTCAGCGCCTGGCGGTGGATGTTGGTCGCACGGCGGAGGCCGAAGCGAATCATCCCGGCCGCCACCGTCGCGTTGGTGATGCGGTCGATCAGGATGAAGGAGCCGGTCGTCGGGTTCTCGCCATAGGGATCGAAGGCGATCGGCTCGGACAGCGACAGGTTGCAGAAGCCGATATCGTTGAGCTGGAGCGTCTTCGCCGCGAGCTCCTTGAAGCTGTCAACGTCGACGCGGTGCTTGAGCTCGCTGACCGCGGCGCCCACCGTCCGGGTCCCGGACTTCATCAGATAGGTGCGGCCGGGGAGGAGCTCGTGCTCGTTCATCCAGATGACATGCGCGGCGAGCTGGTCGGACACGTCCGGCCGGTCGTCGGCCGCGACCATGAGGTCGCCGCGCGAGAGGTCGATCTCGCGGTCGAGGGTGATGGTGACGGCGCTGCCGGCGGGCGCGGCGTCGAGGTCGCCGTCCATCGTGACGATGCGCGCGATGCGGGCCTCCTGCCCGGTCGCGGCCGCGACGATGCGCGCGCCCGGCCGCGCCGTGCCGCCGGCGACGGTGCCGGCATAGCCGCGGAAGTTCTGGTCCGGGCGGCTCACCCATTGCACCGGGAAGCGCAGCGGCCCGTCGGCCGCGGGCGGGACGATCTCGATGCCCTCGAGATAGGACAGGAGCGACGGCCCGCGATACCACGCGATGCGGTCGCTCGGGCCGACGACATTGTCGCCGAACCGCGCCGACAGCGGGATCGCGACGCGGGTGGCGAAGCCGAACTCGGCGGTGAAGGCCTCGAAATCGGCGACGATCCGGTCGAACACCGCCTTGTCGAAGCCGACGAGGTCGATCTTGTTCACCGCGAGGACGACGTGGCGGATGCCGAGCAGCGACACGATCGTCGCGTGGCGGCGGGTCTGGGTCAGGATGCCGTTCCGCGCATCGACCAGGAGCACCGCGAGGTCGGCATTGGAGGCGCCCGTCGCCATGTTGCGCGTGTACTGCTCGTGGCCGGGCGTGTCGGCGACGATGAAGCGGCGCTTTTCGGTGGCGAAATAGCGATAGGCGACGTCGATGGTGATGCCCTGCTCGCGCTCGGCCTCGAGCCCGTCGACGAGGAGCGCGAAATCGATGTCGCCGCCGGTGGTGCCGTAACGCCGCGAATCCTTCTCCAGCGAGGCGAGCTGGTCCTCGAACAGGCGCTTGGTGTCGTGGAGGAGCCGCCCGATCAGGGTCGACTTGCCGTCGTCGACGCTGCCGCAGGTGAGGAAGCGCAGCAGGCTCTTGTCCTGGTCGCCGGCGAGGAGCGCGACCGCGCGCTCGGCCGTCATCGTGCCGGCCATCAGAAATAGCCCTCGCGCTTCTTCTTCTCCATCGAGCCGGACTCGTCATGGTCGATCAGCCGGCCCTGGCGCTCGGAGGTGCGGGCGATGAACATCTCGCCGACGATGTCCTCCAGCGTGGCCGCCTCGGACTCCATCGCCGCGGTCAGCGGGTAGCAGCCGAGCGTGCGGAAGCGGACGCTCCGCTGCTGCGGCGTCTCGCCGGGGAGGAACCGCATCCGCTCGTCGTCGGCCATGATGAGCTGGCCGTTCCGCTCCACCACCGGGCGCTTCGCGGCGAAATAGAGCGGCACGATCGGGATGCTCTCGGCGAGGATGTATTGCCAGACGTCGAGCTCGGTCCAGTTCGAGATCGGGAAGACGCGGATCGATTCACCGGGACTGACCCGCGTGTTGAAGAGCGACCAGAGCTCCGGCCGCTGGTTCTTCGGGTCCCAGGCATGGGCCGCGGTACGGAACGAGAAGACGCGCTCCTTGGCGCGGCTCTTCTCCTCGTCGCGGCGGGCGCCACCGAAGGCGGCGTCGAAGCCGTATTGGGTCAGCGCCTGCTTCAGCGCCTCGGTCTTCATGATCTGGGTGTAGACCGACGAGCCATGGTCGAACGGGTTGATGCCCCGGTCGCGGCCTTCCGTATTGGTGTGGACGAGGAGATCGAAGCCGAGCCGCTTCGCCGTCTCGTCGCGGAAGCGGATCATCTCCCGGAACTTCCACCCGGTGTCGATGTGAAGCAGCGGGAAGGGCGGACGCGCGGGGAAGAACGCCTTCCGCGCGAGGTGCAGCATCACCGACGAATCCTTGCCGATCGAATAGAGCATGACCGGCTTTTCGAAGGTCGCGGCCACCTCGCGCATGATGAAGATCGCCTCGGCTTCGAGGCGCTTGAGGTGGGTGAGCGCAGCGTTCATCGGCAACACTAAACGGCGCCGGCGACGGGGCCGCCGGCGGGGTCCAAACTGCCGCGGAACGTAGTGGCTGCCCCGTGCGGCCACAAGCGAGGCCGGGGCGGCTTTGGCGGACCGGGCGCATCAGATTGGCGCGTTCCGCCATGGCAGCGGAACAGGTTTGCGCCCTCAGGCGGCAAACGGGTCGAGCGGGCCGGTCGCGACGAAGGAGGGGTTGAGGAACGCCTTCGCTCCCACCGCGCCGGGGAGCGGGCCGTAGGTCAGGTCGGTGCCGTCGAGCCGGAGCACACGGCCGCCGGCGGCGCGCAGCACCGCGTCGCCCGCGGCGGTGTCCCATTGCGATGTCGGGCCGAGCCGGGGGTATAGGTCGGCGCGCCCTTCGGCGACCGCGACGAATTTCAGCGACGACCCGGCCGAGACGATCCGGCTGCCGGCGAAGCGCGCGAGGAAGGTGTCGGTCGCGGCGTTGCGGTGCGAGCGGCTGGCGACGATGTCGAGGACGTCCTCCAGCGGCTCGCGTACCGCGATCGGCTCCGCGGCATGGAAGCGCCCTTCCCCGACCCGCCACGCGCCCTCGCCCACCGCGCCGAACCAGAGGAGGCCCGACGCCGGGGCGTGGACGATGCCGGCGACGGCGCGGCCATTCCGCGCGAGGCCGACATTGACCGTGAAGTCCGCATTACCGGCGACGAACTCCTTCGTGCCGTCGAGCGGATCGACCAGGACGAAGTCGGCCCCCACCGGCGGCAACCGGCCGGCGGCGGCTTCCTCCTCGGCGATGACGGGAAGGCCGGGTGCAAGCGCGGCCAGCGCCGCGAGGATGATCGCCTCCGCCGCCCGGTCCGCTTCTGTCACGGGCGTGCTGTCCGCCTTCAGCTCGACCGCATGGCCGGCCTCGCGGATGGCGAGGATGCGATTGCCGGCCTCGAGCACGGCGGGCAGGAGGGCGCGGATCAGCGCCAGGTCGGACGAGGATTGCGTCGCGGTCAGCATGGCCGCGTGTCTAGCGAAAGCCGCGCCGAGGGCAAGCCGGCGCCTGGTCGCGTCAGGCAGCCGCCGTGATCGCCTGGCCGAGGAGGTCGGCGAGCCGGCCGATCTCTGCTTCGGAGATGATCAGCGGCGGCGAGAGGGCGATGGTGTCGCCGGTGGCGCGCACCAAGAGGCCGAGCTCGTAGGCCTTGAGGAAGACGTCGAACGCCCGGCGGCCGGGAGCGCCTGGGCGCGGCGCCAACTCGACCGCGCCGACGAGGCCGTAATTGCGGATGTCGATGACGTTGGGCAGGCCTTTCAGCCCGTGGAGCGCGGCTTCGAAGGCCGGCGCGAGGTCCTTCGCGCGGGTGAGCAGTCCTTCCTCCTCATAGGTGTCGAGCGTGGCAAGCGCCGTCGCCGCGGCCATCGGGTTTCCCGAATAGGTGTAGCCGTGGAAGAGCTCGGGGAGGTGCTCCGGCCCCTGCATGAAGGCGTCGTAGATCTCCTTGCGGACGATGACCGCACCCATCGGCACGGTGCCGTTGGTGATCCCCTTGGCGCAGGTCACCATGTCCGGCACAACGTCGAACTCCTCGACCGCGAAGGGCGCGCCGAGACGGCCGAAGCCGGTGATCACCTCGTCGAGGATGAGGAGGATGCCGTGCTTCGTGCAGATCTCGCGAAGCTTCGCGAGATAGCCCTTCGGCGGCAGCAGAACGCCGGTCGATCCCGCCACGGGCTCGACGATCACCGCGGAGATGGTCGAGGCGTCGTTGAGCGCCACGAGGCGTTCGAGCTCGTCGGCAAGGTCGGCGCCGTGCTCGGGCAGGCCGCGCGAGAAGGCGTTGGCGGCGAGGTTGTGGGTGTGGCGCAGGTGAAGAACACCTGTCATCAGCGGGCCGAAATCCCGCCGGTTCGGCCCGATGCCGCCGACGCTCATGCCGCCATAATTGACGCCGTGATAGGCGCGCTCGCGGCCGACCCAGCGGTAGCGCGACCCCTCCCCCCTCACCTTGTGGAACGCGTTGGCGATCTTCAGCGCGGTCTCGACGGACTCGGAGCCGGAATTGGTGAAGAAGACGTGGTCGAGGCCGCCCGGCAGATACTGGACGAGCCGCGCTGCGAGCTCGAACGCCTTGGGGTGCCCCATCTGGAACACCGGCGCATAGTCGAGCTCGGCCGCCTGCCGCGCGATCGCCTCGACGATGCGCGGCCGGGCGTGACCCGCATTGACGCACCAGAGGCCCGCGGTGCCGTCGAGGATCTCCCGCCCGTCGTCGCTGCGGTAGTGCATGCCGCTCGCCGAGACCAGCATGCGGGGCGCCGACTTGAACTGCCGGTTCGCCGTGAACGGCATCCAGTAGGCATCGAGATTGTTGGTGGCCATGGCGCCACGCTAGCGGCGCGCCCCGGCGCGCTCAAGCCGGGTCGCGCGACGCGGCCCGACGTGGCAAGGTCCGGCCATGTTCGAGCAGGTCCAGCACCCCGGCCCCTTCGTCACCGCGCTTGTCGCCGTGCTGGCGGTGCTGCTCGTCGCGTCGCTCTTCTTCTATCCGCTGCTCCTCCTTCCCTTCCTCGTCATCATCGGCTTCGTCCTGTGGATGTTCTCGACACTGAAGGTGACGGTCGGCCAGGGTGTCGTGGCGTGGCGCTTCCGCGGCGGCATCCCGACCAAGGAACTGCAGCTCACCCGGATCGCGACCGCGGAGGCCGTGCGGATCCCGTGGTGGTACGGCATCGGCATCCGCCGCGCGCCGGAAGGCTGGCTTTACAATCTCCGCGGCGGGACCGCGGTGAAGATCACCGAGCGCGGCGGCAAGGTCACGTTCCTCGGCAGCGACGACCCGGAGGCGCTGGTGGCGGCGATCCACAGCCGCCTCGGCGGGCGGCGGTCGTGACCGCCGCGGCCCGGTTTGACCTTCACGCCCGGAAGGTCTATCGGCCGAATTGGGGCGTTGGCGGGGGAGCGCGCGCTTGAGCCGTTTCGAATCGACGCTGATCGACTGTCCGCTGTGCGGCGCGCATGCCGACCGGCATGAGGTCGTGTCGCAGACCGACCGGCGCGGCCGGCCGCTGCGCAGCGTGGTGTGCACCGCCTGCGGGCTGGTGTTCTCCAACCCGATGCCGGTCGCCGCCGCGCTCGACGATTTCTACACCCGCGACTATCGCCGCGAATACCAGAAGGCGATCACGCCAAAGCCGCGGCACATCATCCGCGCCTTCCGCGTCGCCAAACGCCGGCTGGAGGGGTTGCAGCCCTATCTGCCGAAGACCGGACGGATCCTCGACCTCGGCGCCGGCGGCGGCGAATGGGTCCACTCGCTCGCGACCGCCGGCTACGCCGCCGAGGGCGTCGAGCCGAATGTCGGCTTCGCGCGATACGCTATCTCCGAATACGGTCACCCGATCGCGGTCGCACCGCTGGAGGCGGCGACGGTCGAGCCCGGCAGTTATGACGCCGTCACGGCGTTCCACGTGCTGGAGCATCTGCGCGACCCGGGCGCGGCGCTCGACCGCGTCCACGCGCTCCTCACCCCCAAGGGGAAGCTGATCGTCGAGGTGCCCGACATCACGGCGCGCGATCAGTCGACCGCGACCAAGTTCCACCCAGCCCATGTCGTCGGCTTCACCGCCGAGACGCTGGGCGCCCTCGCCCGCCGCCACGGCTTCACGATCGACGCCGACCTCACCGGACGCCTCAATGGCGAGAACGTCGCGCTGGTGCTGCTGCGCAACGCGACGCCGGTGCCAGGCGCGATGCCGCCAGCCAAGACCGTGCCGCGGGTGAAGGCGGCGCTGGCGCGGCAGAGCCGCTTCCATCGCCGGACCCTCCCCAACGCGGTCGCAAAAGCGTGGCGCGCGGGCGCCGAGCGGCTCGCGACCCGCGGGATGAGCGGGCGGCGCATCGCGGAGAAGGTGCTCGGCCCCGCGGGCGGAGGCTGAGCGTGACGATCCGCGTCCATCGCCACGACCTTCCCGACCTGTCGCACTATCCCGGCTCCGTCGCCATCGACACCGAGACGATGGGCCTCAACCCGCACCGCGACCGCCTCTGCCTCGTCCAGCTGTCGCCGGGCGACGGCTCGGCCGACATCGTGCAGATCGACGCCAGCCCGCGCCCGGCCCCGAACCTCCTCGCGCTCCTCGCCGACCGGACGCGGCCGAAGATCTTCCACTTCGCGCGCTTCGACATGGCGCTCCTCTTCCACACCTTCGGCGTGATGGCGGCGCCCGTCTTCTGCACCAAGATCGCGTCGCGGCTGACGCGGACCTATACCGACCGGCACAGCCTCAAGGACCTGACGCGCGAGTTCCTCGACATCGAGCTCTCCAAGCAGCAGCAGAGCTCGGACTGGGGCGCGGCGACGCTTTCCAGCGCGCAGCTCGACTATGCCGCCTCCGACGTCCTCCATCTCCACCGCATTCGCGACGAACTCGCGGCGCGGCTCGACCGCGATGGGCGGACGGAGCTTGCCGCGGCCTGCTTCGGCTTCCTCGACACCCGCGTCAGGCTCGATCTCGCCGGCTGGGCGGACGAGGACATTTTCGCCCATAGCTGAACGCGGAACCCCCTCTGGTGGCAAGGGGTTACGTTCTTCGCTACACTGGGGGCGCGCCATCTCGGGCGGCGACGGCCGGGCTCGCCGAGGCCAGCGTATGAACCAACCCTATTCGCCACCGCAAAGCCGGGCCGCCTTGTCCGGAAGCCGGATCGCCGTGGCGCCGGCGCGCCGCGACCATGCCGGCGCGAAGCGCCACAGCCGGCGCGTCGGCCTCCTGCGCATTGCGCTGCCGGTCGCCGCGCTCGCCGGCGTGGCGCTCTATGTCTCAACGCTGCGCGGCGGCGGCGAGACCGAGGCGCCGCCCGCCGATCCGCCTGCGCTGACTGAGGAGATCCTCGCCGACGAGGCGATGGTGATGCAGGCGCCGCGGATGGCCGGCTTCCAGGAGGACGGGCGGCCCTACCGGATCGAGGCCGAGCGCGCGATGCAGCGCGCCGACGATGCCGACCTCATCGAGCTTGAGACCGTGCGCGCGGCGTTCACGCTCGACGACAGCGATGCGCGGGTGACCGCCGACCGCGGCGTCTATGACAGCGCCGGGGCGATGCTGACGCTCGACGGGCGGGTGACGATCACCACCGATGCCGGGCTGTCGGCGCGCTTCGAGAACGCGGAGATCGCGCTCGATACCGGGACGATCACGTCCGACGAGCCGGTGGCGATCGAGAGCGACGGGCGCGTCATTCGCGGCAACCGACTCGTCATCACCGAAGGCGGCGACGCGCTGTCGCTCACCGACGGCGTCATCCTCACCGCGGCCGAGCCGGCGGCAGCGCAACCCGCTGGCGGCGACGGAATGTTCGGCAGCCTTGGCGGCGGCGGCAGCTTCGAGATTTCCGCCGATTCCCTCGAGCAGGTGGTGGTCGACGGGCGACCGCGATTCACCTTCTCCGGGGAGGTGGCGGCCGTGCGCGGGGACACCACGATCACCGCGCCGACGATGGTCGTCAGCGCGCCGCCGGGCGCCGAGGGCAGCGCTTCCTTCGACCGCATGGTCGCGAGCGGCGGGGTGACGATCGACGCCGGCGGGCGGCGCGTGACCGGGACGGACGCCGAGGTCGACCTTGCCGCCAACACGCTCCGGGTCACCGGGGGAACCACGATCCGCGACGGCGAAAGCCGGCTCTCCGGCGGCACGATGCGCGCCGACATGGCCGCCGGCACGGTGATGGTCGAAGGCGGCCGGGTGCGGTTCTTCAGCCCCGGCGCGGGCGGCGGTGGCGGCGGCGGCGGCGGTGCTTTCGGAGCCTTCCGCACCGGATCGGGCGGGCCGACCGAGATCGTCGCCGACCGCTTCAGCCAGACGCCCCGGGACGGCGGCGGCGCCCTCCTCACCTTCTCCGGGAACGTGGTCGCCGATCGCGGCGGCTCGATCGTGCGGGCGCCGACCCTCACGGTCCTCGTGCCGGGCGGGGCGGGCGGCGCGATGGACTCCGCGTCGTTCGAGCGGATTGAGGCATCGGGCGGCGTTGAGGTCAGAGCGGATCGCCAGACGGCGACCGGCGCCAATGCCGTCTTCAACATGGCCGCCGGCACGATCGTGATGACCGGCGCGGTGTCGGTCACCGACGGCAACCAGACCCTGTCGGGCGACCGGCTAACGGTCGACATGAACTCCGGCGTCATGACCATGGAGCCGCTGACCCGCGCGATCATCACGCCGCGCGGCGGCGCGGGGCTGCCGTGACGGCGCGGTCCGGCGGCCGGCCGCCGCATCCCCTCTATCCCGAGGACGAAGGCCCCGAGGAGGACGATCCGTTCGCGGAGGAGCGGGTCGCGCCCGACGCTTATCCCGAGGAACAGCCGGAGCCACCCTATCCCGACGAGCGCTTCGAGCCGGCGGCCTATCCCGACGAGCCGCCCGCGGAGCGCCTGCGCATGCCGCCGCCGCGCGCGGGGGAGCAGCGGCACGACACCCACACCTATCAATCGGGCGTGCCTTCCAACATCTATCCCGACGCCGGCGGCCCGGGCTGGCTCGTCGCGCGGCACCTTCAGAAGAGCTATCGCGGCAGCCGCGTGGTCAACGACGTCTCGATCGCTGTGGCGCGCGGCGAGGCGGTGGGGCTGCTCGGCCCCAACGGCGCCGGCAAGACCACCGTGTTCTACCTCATCACCGGCCTCGTTCCGGCCGATCGCGGCACGATCGACCTTGATGGCCACCCGGTCACCAAGCTCCCGATGTACCGGCGGGCGCGGCTCGGCGTCGGCTATCTGCCGCAGGAGGCCTCGATCTTCCGCGGCCTCACGGTCGAGGGAAACATCCGGGCGATCCTGGAACTGGTCGAGCCCAGCCGGCGCGCGCGCGAGGAGCAGCTCGACGCGTTGCTCGAGGAATTTCACATCGCGCATCTGCGCAAATCGCCGGCGCGCGCGCTCTCGGGCGGCGAGCGGCGGCGCTGCGAGATCGCCCGCGCGATCGCCGGCCGCCCGGCCTTCATGCTGCTCGACGAGCCTTTCGCCGGGATCGACCCGATCGCGGTGGGCGACATCCATGCCCTGGTCCGCCACTTGACCCAGCGCGACATCGGGGTCCTGATCACCGACCACAATGTTCGCGAGACGCTGGGCCTGGTCGACCGCGCTTACATCATCCATTCCGGCCGTGTCCTGATGGAAGGCCGGCCCGCGGAGGTGATTTCGAGCCCGGAGGTTCGCCGGCTTTACCTTGGCGACCAGTTTACGCTTTGAACTGGCGACGGGATGCGCTACGAGAAGGGGCAAGCAATAATCAGACCAACCTAGAGTAAGCGTCCCCTCTATGGCCCTCTCCCAGAGACTGGAGCTCCGGCAAGCCCAATCGCTGGTCATGACTCCGCAGCTGATGCAGGCCATCAAGCTGCTCCAGCTCTCCAGTCTCGATCTTTCCGCCTATGTCGATGCGGAGCTCGAACGGAACCCACTCCTCGAACGCGCCGAGACCGACGACGGCCCGCGGCGCGAGGAGGCCTCCGCGGAACCCGCCGAGGCCGCCCCGGCCTCCGACGCCTGGCTCGAAACCGAGCTGACCGCCCCGCCGGAGACGATCGCCGAGCGGCTCGACACCGACCTCGGCAACGTCTTCCCCGACGACAATGGCAATGCGGTCCACCCCGAAGCCCCACCGCCCCTGCCGCAGGAGAGCTGGTCGTCGGTGCCGTCGCGGCAGCCGATCAGCGCGGAGGACTACAATCTGGAGGCCTTCGTCGCCGGCTCGAAGACGCTGGCGGAGCACCTCACCGACCAGCTGGCACTGGCGGTGCGCGACCCGGCGATGCGGCTCGTCGGGGCGACGTTGATCGGCGAGCTCGACGAGGCGGGCTATCTGCGCACCGGGGTCGACGAGCTCGCGGCCCGGCTCGGCGCCTCGGCGGAGCTCGTCGCGCGCACGCTGACGGTGCTGAAAGGCTTCGAGCCGACCGGCGTCTTCGCCGCCAACCTCGCCGAGTGCCTGGAGCTGCAGCTGCGCGAGCGCAACCGCTTCGACCCGGCGATGGCGGCGCTGCTCGGCAATCTCGACCTCGTGGCGCGGCGCGATTATGCGACGCTCCGCAGGCTCTGCGGCGTCGACGAGGCCGACCTCGCCGACATGCTGTTCGAGCTGCGCTCGCTCGACCCCAAGCCCGGCAGCGGCTTCGAGAACGCGCCCGTGCAGTCGATCGTGCCGGACGTGCTGGTCATCGAGGCGCCGGACGGCGGCTGGCGGATCGAGCTCAATGGCGAGACGCTGCCGCGCCTTCTCGTCAACCAGAACTATTACGCCGTGATCGCCGGCAAGGCGCGCGGCGACAAGGACCGCACCTTCCTCTCCGAGTGCTTCCAGACCGCGAACTGGCTGGTGAAGAGCCTCGACCAGCGCGCCAAGACCATCCTCAAGGTCGCCACCGAGATCGTGCGCCAGCAGGACGGCTTCCTCGCCCACGGCGTCGAGCACCTCCGCCCGCTCAACCTCAAGGCGGTCGCCGAGGCGATCGGGATGCACGAATCGACGGTGAGCCGCGTCACCTCGAACAAGTACATGGCGACAACGCGCGGCATCTTCGAGATGAAGTACTTCTTCACCTCCGCGATCGCCTCGGCGCAGGGCGGCGAGGCGCATTCGGCGGAGGCCGTCCGCCACCGCATCCGCAGCCTCATCGACGGGGAGTCGGTCAACGTCCTTTCCGACGACACGATCGTGAAACTGCTGCGCCAATCGGGTGTTGATATCGCGCGGCGCACGGTCGCCAAGTACCGGGAAGCGATGCAGATTCCGTCCTCGGTGCAGCGCCGTCGCGACAAGCAGGTCGCCGCTTCGGCAAGCGCCTGATCACAGCCTTCCCCCGCCACATTTGACTTGGTGGCGGGTGGTCCGTAGAAGGGCGCCCGACATGACGGCACGCGACCGGTCAGGCGCCTCCGCAGGAGGAGGTGATCGGCCCCAAAGGGGCGGCGGACGCGGTACACGAAGCCAGCCGCGGCAGTTCGCCCGGCACGTCAACGCAGCAAGGGTACAAGTCAGCTTCCGATGACCTTCCTGCAGCGGGAATTCCGATTCGCCGACCTGCGCCGTTCGCGCGCGGGCTGCGGCGGGACAGCGGGTCGGGCATGACTCAAGCGCAGGCGTTCGCGGTCCGCCGCGGGCTTCATTCCTGGCCGTCCGACGCCGCCGCCGTTCCGGCCGGCAGCGAAGGCAACGGCCAGCTCCAGCATTCTTCGGGACGTCGCACCATGGATCTGAGTGACCTCATCCGCCCGGACTCGGTCGTCCCGGCGATGAAAGCCAACAGCAAGAAGCAGGCGATCCAGGAGCTTGCCGCCCGGGGCGCCCAGCTTACCGGGCTCGACGAGCGCCAGATATTCGACACGCTGCTGCAGCGCGAGAAGCTCGGCTCGACCGGCGTCGGCGGCGGCGTCGCGATTCCGCACGGCAAGCTCGCCGGCATCGACCGCATCCACGGCGTCTTCGCGCGCATGGCGCGGCCGATCGATTTCGAGGCGCTCGACGACCAGGCGGTCGACCTCGTGTTCCTCCTCCTCGCGCCGGAGAATGCCGGCGCCGACCATCTGAAGGCGCTCGCCCGCATCGCGCGGATCCTCCGCGAGCCCGGCGTCGCCGATCGCCTGCGCATGGCGTCGGACGCCAACGCGCTCTACGCGGTGCTGACCGAGACCGCGACGCCGAGCGCCGCCTGACATTTGCGGCGCAGTCATCGCGGCGTAGACTCGCGCGATGGCGACTGCGAAGCAGACCAGCGTCCCCGAGCGTGCGCTTGCGCTCTATCGCGCGGCGCTTGAGGCGGTGCCCGGGCTGGAGGAGAAGTCCAACTTCGGCGCGGCGTACACCGCCATCAACGGCAACATGTATTCGATGATCTCCAAACACGGGCTCGTCGGCGTACGCCTGCCGCCGGACGAGCGCGACGCCTTCATGGCCGAGCACGGCACCGAGCTCTTCCGCGGCGATCCCGCATGGCCGCCGGCAAAGGAGTTCGTCGCGGTTCCCGCAGCGATGCTGGCCGACACGCCGCGGCTTGCGGCGCTGATCGACCACGCCTTCCGCTATACCCGGACGCTGAAGCCGAAGCCGACCACGCGGCCGAAGAAGCCGAAGCCCTGATGCGTGCCGAAGACCTCCTCTGCCCCGGACCCGGCGGACTCTACAGCCCGCTCGGCGGCTTCCATGTCGACCCGACGAAAGCGGTGCCGAAGGCGCTGATCACGCACGGCCATTCCGACCATGCGCGGCCGGGGCACGAGGCGGTGCTCGCCACCGCCGAGACGCTCGCGATCATGGAAGCGCGCTACGGGGCGGACTTCGCGCGCTCGACGCAGGCGATACGCTTCCACGAGCCGATGAAGGTCGGCGGCGCGACCGTCACCTTCGTGCCTGCCGGGCACGTCCTCGGCTCGGCGCAGATCGTGGTCGAGCATGGCGACTGCCGCGTCGTCGCCTCCGGCGACTACAAGCGCCAGCCGGATTCGACCTGCGCCGGCTTCGAGCCGGTCGAATGCGACGTCTTCATCACCGAGGCGACGTTCGGCCTCCCGGTGTTCCGCCACCCCGACGCCGCGGCCGAGATCGGACGGCTGATCGACTCGCTGGCGCTCTTTCCCGAACGCACGCATCTCATCGGCGCCTACTCGCTCGGCAAGACGCAGCGCGTGATCCGGCTCCTGCGCGACGCCGGCTACGACAAGCCGATCTATCTCCACGGCGCGTCCGAGACGCTGTGCCGGCTCTACGAATCCCAGGGCGTCGCGCTCGGCCCGCTGGCGCCCGCCACCGACAACCGCAAGAGCCGCGCCGATTTCGCGGGCGAGATCGTCATCGGCCCGTCGGGCTCCTATGACGACCGCTGGTCGCGGCGCTTCGCCGACCCGCTGATCATTGCGGCCTCGGGCTGGATGCGGGTGCGCCAGCGCGCCAAGCAGGGCGGCGTCGAGCTGCCGCTCGTCATCTCCGACCATTCCGACTGGGACGAGCTCTGCCGGACGATCCGCGAGACCGGCGCCGGCGAGGTCTGGGTCACCCATGGCCGCGAGGAGGCGCTGGTGCACTGGTGCCGGCTCAACGGCATCCCGGCGCGGCCGCTCCACCTCGTCGGCTATGAGGACGAAGAGGCGGAGTGATCCGCCGCCGCCTTCGGGCGGCCGCGCAGTGCCGGAACGAAGGGCGTCGCAAGGCCGAGGACGAGCTGGATGGCGCCGCCGGCCACGAACGCCGCCGCCGTGCCGAAGGCCGCGGCGATCGCGCTGCCGCCGAACGGGGCGATCACCATCGCGCCGGTGATGGCCGCCTCGCCCGCCGCGGACGCCCGGCCGATCCGGTCGGGCGGCACCTCGCGCTGAACGATGGTGCGATAGGGCACGAGCGTCGCGCCGCTTGCGAAGCCCATCATGCCGGTCGCGGCGAGAAAGGCGGCCGCACCGAGCGGCGCGCCGGCGAGGACGAGGCTGGCGAATGTCACGGTCACCGCTCCGCCGAGCACCGCGAAGGCCGCCATCCACAGGATCGGGTGCGTTGCCGACCAGCGGCCGGCGAGCAGCGATCCGACCAGCCCGCCGAAGCCGGACGCCGCGATGCTGAGCCCGAAGATGTCGGCGCCGAGGCTGAGATCGGCCGCGAGCAGCGCGATCAGCGCGTCGTGGAGGAAGTAGGAGAAATAGGTGATGCAGACGAAGATCAGCACCGCCATCAGGAGGCGGTTCCGCCGGAACTCGCGAATGCCGGCCGTCGCCTGACGGACGAACGATTCCCGCTCGGCAGCGGGCGCCGTCTCCCGCGCCGGGAGGATCACGCGCGCGGCGACGGCGGCGGCAACCAGCGACAGCACGATGTTGGCGGCGAACACCGACTGGATCGGCAAGGCGGCGATCCAGATGCCGCCGAGCGCCGGGCCCACGATCTTCGAGGTCTGGTTGATCGCCTGATGGATGCCGTTGGCGGCGCTGAGGAGGTCGACGGGCGTGGACGCCTGGATCGCCGCCTGCCGCGCCGGCGTGAACGCGGAATCGACCGAGGCGCGCAGGAAGACGAGGGCGAGCACCAGCGCCGTCGACGGCTGCAGAAGCAGGAACGCGGTGACGATGGCGCGGCCGAGATTGCTGAGGACGAGCACGCGGCGAAGCGACGTGCGGTCGACCAGCACCGCGAAAAGCGGCCCGATCACGACATAGGGTACGACCAGCGCGACCGCGAAGAAGGCGAGCGCGAACGGGCCTTCGCCGCGGACGAACACCAGCAGCGCGATCACCGCCGCATAGTCGAGCCAGTCGGCGAAATCCGCCGGAACCGACGCCAGCGCCAGCCGCCGCGGCGCCGGCAGCGCGAGGAGCCGGCGATAGGGGCTCGCGGTTTCGCTCAAGATTTGCGCGCCCCGGGAGGGGCGAGAGGGGTCGCGAGCACCATCGGGTCCGGCATAGGCGCACTCTGGGGTCGCGGTTTGCACGAAGCAACGGCGGCACGCACGGATTCGCGTCGCAGAGCGAGCTCAAATGCG
This sequence comes from Bauldia sp., assembly GCA_026126025.1. Taxonomy (GTDB): domain Bacteria; phylum Pseudomonadota; class Alphaproteobacteria; order Rhizobiales; family Kaistiaceae; genus JADLGL01. Next base: position 63,388 of record JAHCJZ010000003.1, read on the forward strand.
GCGCAGTCCCAGTTGTGGTTCCCTCCCGCCTTGTGGGGGAGGGTTGGGAGGGGGGTCGCGCAGCGGGCTCTGCTCCCGACGGGTGCGGCGCGCGCGCAGACTGCGGGGCACTGCTCGGGCGAGAAGGTCGCGGTACCCTTTGGCGTCCCGCCCGGCTGATCCGCCGTGGCCCCCTCCCTACCCCTCCCCCATAAAGGGGGAGGGAACCGGGCTGGTGGGCCGCGCTCCATGCGTTCCTGTTTCGGTCCGGACCGCCTAAATAGGGCGGATGACCGAGGCTCCCGTCACGATCGACGCGATGACCGGCCAGCTCCGCGCGCTCGGCGTTGGGGCGGGCGGCGTGCTGCTGGTGCACACCTCGTTTCGCGCCGTGCGGCCTGTGGAGGGCGGGCCGGGGGGACTGATCGCGGCGCTGCAGGCGGCGGTCGGGCCGGAAGGCACGCTGGTGATGCCGTCCTGGACCGACCGCGACGACGCGCCGTTCGATCCAGCGGCGGATCGCGCCAATACCGATCTCGGGGTGGTGGCGGACATTTTCTGGCGGCTCCCCGGCGTGCTGCGCAGCGATCATCCCTTCGCCTTCGCGGCGCGCGGCCCAAAAGCGGCGGCGCTCCTCGCCGATCCGCTGCCCCTGCCGCCGCACATCCCGGCGAGCCCGGTCGGCCGCGTTCATGATCTCGACGGCCAGGTGCTGCTGCTCGGAGTCGGCCATGACGCCGACACCACGATCCACCTCGCGGAGCTGATCGCCAGCGTTCCGTATGGCGTCGAGCATCATGTCACGGTGGCTAGCGCGGGCGGGCCGGCGCGCATCGCCTATCGCGAGAACGACCATTGCTGCCGGCGCTTCGCGCTGGTCGGCGACTGGCTCGACGCGCGCGGCCTGCAGCGCCGTGGCAAGGTCGGCCATGCCGACGCGCTGCTGGCGCGGTCGCGCGCCGTGGTGGCGGTCGCGACCGAGGCGCTGGCGCGCGACCCGCTCGTCTTCCTCCACGCGCCGGAAGATGGCTGCGCGGAGTGCGACGCGGCGCGAGCCTCGATCGCCGCATGAAGGCGTTCGCCGCGCTCCTCGACCGGCTCGTGCTGTCGCCGCAGCGCAATGTGAAGCTGCGGCTGATGACCGACTATTTCCGCGAGACGCCGGACCCCGACCGCGGCTATGCGCTTGCCGCGCTGACCGGCGATCTCTCCATCGCCAGCGTCAAGCCGGCGATGCTGCGGGCGATGATCGCCGAGCGGCTCGACGAGGTGCTGTTCGCCTATTCCTACGACTTCGTCGGCGACCTCGCCGAGACGATCGCCCTCGCCTGGCCCGACCCGAAGGTCGCCGACGGCGTGGTCGAAAGCCCCAACTCGGCGCGCCTTCTCGCCGACTTCACGCCGATCATGCCCGAGGAGCCGAAGAAGAAGCGCAAGCGACGCACCAGGCTGCCGCAGGTGTCCGGGGGTTCCTCCCCTCTCCCCGAGGGGGAGAGGGCTTCGGACCTTGGCGAAGCCTTAGGTCCGAAGGGTGAGGGGGCCCCGGAGCCCATGGTTGAAACGCCGGAGCCCCCTCACCCGGGCCTTCGGCCCGACCTCTCCCCGCCGGAGAGAGGTGAAGAAAGACCGCCGCCGATGGGGCACAACGCGCCGCCGCTCGGGCTCGGCGAGGTGGTGGAGACGCTCAACGCCGCGTCGAAGCTGGAGGCGCCGCGGTGGATCGAGCGCTGGCTCGACCAGCTCGACCCGACCGGCCGCTGGGGGCTGATCAAGCTCACCACCGGTGGCCTGCGGGTCGGGGTGTCGGCCCGGCTCGCCAAGCAGGCGATCGCCGATTTCGGCGGCCGCCAGGTCAACGAGATCGAGGAGATGTGGCACGGGCTGACGCCGCCCTATCGCGACCTCTTCGCCTGGCTCGAAGGGCGCGCGGCGAAGCCGGAATCCGCGTCGCTCGCGCCGTTCCGCCCGGTGATGCTGTCGCATGCGATCGCCGATTCCGAGCTCGCGCTGATCACGCCGGATGCCTATGCCGCGGAGTGGAAATGGGACGGCATCCGCGTCCAGGCGGTGGTCGAGCGCGGCGTGAAGCGGCTCTACAGCCGTACCGGCGAGGACATTTCCGGCGCCTTCCCCGACCTCGTCGACGACCTCGATTTCGAGGGCGCGATCGACGGCGAGCTCCTGATCGGCGGCAAACGAATGGAGGGCTTCGCGCTCGGCAGCTTCGGCGATTTGCAGCAGAGGCTGAACCGCAAGGCGGTGTCGGAGAAGGTGATGCACGCCTTCCCGGCGTTCCTGCGCGCCTACGACCTCCTCATCGACGGCGAGGAGGATCTTCGCACCCTCCCCTTCGCGGAGCGGCGGAAGCGCCTCGAAGCGCTGGTCGCGCGCTCGCCCTCGGTGCGGATCGACGTGTCGCCGCTCGTGCCCTATCGCGACGGCGCCGAGCTGGCGTCGCTCCGCTCCGCGCCGCCGGCCGAGGTGATCGAGGGGCTGATGCTGAAGCGCTGGGACAGCGTCTACGAGCCCGGCCGGCCGAAGGGGCCGTGGTTCAAATGGAAGCGCGACCCGCACACCATCGACGCGGTGCTGATGTACGCGCAGCGCGGCCACGGCAAGCGCTCGTCCTTCTACTCGGACTACACGTTCGGCGTCTGGCGCGACGGCGCGGAGGGGCCGGAGCTGGTGCCGGTCGGCAAGGCCTATTTCGGCTTCACCGATGCCGAGCTCCTCGAGATCGACCGCTTCGTGCGCAACAACACGATCTCGCGCTTCGGGCCGGTGCGCGAAGTGGTGCACCAGGCCGACGCCGGGCTGGTGCTGGAGGTAGCGTTCGAGGGCCTCAACCGCTCGTCACGGCACAAATCCGGCGTCGCGATGCGCTTCCCGCGGATCTCGCGGCTGCGCTGGGACAAGCCCCCCGCGGAAGCCGACCGCCTGGAGACGCTGGAGGCGCTGCTGCGGGACTGACGCTGTGGCCCCGTTCTTGTTCCCGTCATTCTGGCGAAGGCCGGAATCCAGGGGCCACTTGCGAGGCCCGTCATGTGGCGCTGGACCCCGGCCTTCGACGGGGTGACGAGGGATGGATGGGCTATAACCCACTCCATGATGCCATCCGATTCACCCGTTCCGGACGACGATGCCGAGGCCGCGCAGGCTGCGCGGATCGAAAAGGGGCGCCTCCTTTTCGCGAGGCCGTGGACGTTCGTCATGGGCGTCGCGAAACCAGACGGCCTGCCGCCGCCGGAGGGCATCGAGGTCGCCTTCGCGGGGCGCTCCAATGTCGGGAAATCGTCGCTCCTCAATGCGCTGGTGGGGCAGAAGGCGCTGGCGCGTACCTCCAACACGCCGGGGCGTACGCGCGAGGTGAATTTCTTTGCGGCCGGGCCAGGCCTGTCGCTGGTCGACATGCCGGGCTACGGCTATGCGCGGGCGGAGAAGAAGCTTGCCGACAGCTGGTCGCGGCTCGTCTTCGCGTATCTGCGCGGCCGGCCGAATCTTCGCCGCGCCTATGTCCTGATCGACGCGCGGCGCGGCCTGATGGCGAACGACCGCGAGGTGCTCGACCTCCTCGACAAGACTGCCGTCTCCTACCAGCTGGTGCTGACCAAGGCCGACAAGCTCCGCGCCGGCGAAGCCGAGACCGTCGCCGCGACGACGGCGGCAGCGATCCGCAAAAGGCCGGCGGCGCATCCGGTCGTGCTCACCACCTCGGCGGAAACCGGCGCCGGCATCGACCTCCTCCGCGCCGAAATCGCGGACTTCGCGCCGTGAGCGATCCTTTTTCCGGCTCAGCTCTCGCTCCCGGACGTTTCCACAGGTCAACCCTCCCCTTGCGGGAGGGTCGAAACCGCGGAGCGGTTTCGGGGAGGGGTGCTGACTCGCAGGCTCAAACTCTGCCGAAGCGCAGCACCCCCGCCCGAACCGGCTGCGCCGGTTCGACCTCCCCGCAAGGGGGAGGTTGAAAAGAGGGGGGGTCAGTCGCCGCGTTCGTCTTCGTCTTCGCGTTCGGCTTCGACCGCGGGGATGGCGTAGGCGCCCGACAGCCAGCCGTGGAGGTCGCGGTCGGCGCAGCGTTTGGAGCAGAACGGGTAGTAGGTGCGGTCCGACGGCTTGCCACAGATCGGGCAGGGCCGCGTCGGGCGGAGCGGCACGACGGCGTCGTTGGTCGCGGGCGGTTTCTTCGTCATCAGCCGCCTGCCCCGACCAGCCAGCCGCGGCGGACCGGGTAGCCCTCGCCGTCGAGGAGCGCCGCGGTCTCGGCGATCGGAAGGCCCACCACGTTGCTGTAGGAGCCGATGATGCGCTGCACGAACACCGCCGCGAAACCCTGGATGGCGTAACCGCCGGCCTTGCCGCGCCACTCGCCCGAGGCGAGATAGGCCTCGATCTCGTCATGCGACAGCCGCTTGAACTGGACGCGGGTTTCGACCACGCGCTGGCGCAGCCTGCCCTTCGGCGTCACCAGCGCAACGCCGGTAAAGACCCGGTGGTTGCGGCCGGACAAGAGCCGGAGGCAGGATTCGGCCGCGGCGAGCGTGTCTGCCTGCGGCAGGATGCGGCGGCCGACGGCGACGACGGTGTCGGCGGCGAGGATGCAGCCGGAGAAGCCGCCGGGCTCGGCCGCGAGCAGCGCTTTCGCCGCCTCGGCCTTGGCCTTCGCAAGGCGCGTCGCATGATTGCGCGGGATCTCGCCGCGGCGCGGCGTCTCGTCGACGGCGGTGGGCAGCAGCCGGTCGGGCTCGACGCCCATCTGCCCGAGGAGCTGGAGCCGGCGGGGCGAGGCGGAGGCAAGGACGAGGGGGATCCGCTCGGTCACCGGTCTCTCCCGGGCGATCGGCGAAGGCGCATGCCCAGCCGCCTATCTGAAGCGGTAGTTGATCCGGCCCTTGGTCAAATCGTAGGGCGTCATCTCGACCTGGACCTTGTCGCCCACCAGGACGCGAATCCTGTTCTTGCGCAGCCGGCCCGCCGTGTGGGCGATGATCTCGTGATTGTTCTCCAGCTTCACCCGGAACGTGGCGTTGGGCAGAAGCTCGGTGACCACACCGGCGAACTCGATGATGTCTTCCTTGGGCATGCAGGTCCTTGCTGGGGGCAAAAGGTGCCGGAGCTATACGCGATCCGACGCCGGAAGTGAACCGGAACCGCGCGGCCCGGGTCAGGCCGCGGGCGGTGGCGGATCGGCGCTTTCGCCGGCGGAAAACCGGGCTTCGATGCGGCCCGCGAGCTGGTCGCGCACCTGGCGATAGGCCGCGAGGATCTGCTCCCGGTTGCCGCCGACCGCGGTGGCGTCGAGGGTCGGCCAGTACTCGACCGTGACGGCGTCGGTGCGGGTCAGCTCCATCGCCCGGTGGTGTGCCTCCGGGGCGAGCGTGACGACGACGTCGAAATAGCCGTCCTTCAGGTCTTCGAAGGTGAGCGGCTTGTGGGCGGAGAGATCGAGGCCGATCTCGCTCATCACCGCGGTGGCGAAGGCGTCGGGCTCGCCGCGGAAGACGCCGGCCGAGGCGACGTGGACGCCGGGCAGCAGCCGCCGCGCCAGAGCGGCCGCCATCGGCGAGCGCACGCTGTTCAGCTTGCAGGCGAAGAGCACCGAGCGAGGCTGGCCGGATACGCCCACCGCTCAGCCCTTCCAGTGCAGCGCACAGACGAGGGTGAAGAGGCGACGGGCGCTATCGGGGTCGACGTCGATCTTGCCCTCGAGCCGCTCGCGGAGGATCGCGGAGCCCTCGTCATGGAGCCCGCGGCGGCCCATGTCGATCGCCTCGATCTGGGCCGGCGTCGCGGTGCGGATCGCGGCGTAATAGCTGTCGCAGATGAGGAAATAGTCGCGCACCACCTTCCTGAGCGGCGTCAGCGACAGGATGTGGGTCATCACCTCGGCGCCGTCGGGCGTCGTGATCGCGAAGACGAGGCGGTTCTCGATCACCGAGAGATGCAGCCGGAACGCCCCGGGCGGGTGGCCGACCGGGTCGAAGCGGTTGTTCTCGATGAGGTCGTAGATCGCCGCCGCGCGCTCGTGCTCCACGTCGGGGTTGGAGCGCGCGATCGAGGCCGGGTCGAGCTCGACCGCGACCAGCCGGCCATGGGGCGCTTCTGCCTCGGCCATGGTCAGAGATTGAGCCGGATCGAGACCGAGCGGCCGTGGGCGGCAAGCCCCTCGGCGTCGGCAAGCGTCATGGCAGCGGGGCCAAGCGCGCGCAGCTGTTCGGGCCCGCATTTCAGCACCGACACGCGCTTCATGAAGTCGAGCACCGAGAGGCCCGAGGAGAAGCGCGCGGCGCCGTTGGTCGGCAGCACATGGTTGGAGCCGCCGACATAGTCGCCGATCGCCTCGGGCGTGTAGTGGCCGAGGAAGACCGCGCCGGCATGGCGCACCAGCGGCAGCAGCGCCTCGGGATCGGCGACGGCGAGCTCCAGATGCTCCGGCGCGACGCGGTTGGCGAGCTCCATCGCGGCTTCAAGCGTGGGCGCGACGATCAGCGCGCCGTGGTTCCGCCAGCTGTCGCCGGCGATCGAGGAACGCGGCAGGGTGCGGAGCTGGCCCTCGACGGCCTCCGCGACGCGGTCGGCGAGATCGGCCGAGGTCGTGATCAGGATCGCCTGCGCCATCGCATCGTGCTCGGCCTGCGCGAGGAGGTCGGCCGCGATCCAGGACGGGTCGTTGTCCTCGTCGGCGACGACCAGCACCTCGGACGGGCCGGCAATCATGTCGATGCCGACCTTGCCGAAGACGCGGCGCTTGGCGGCGGCGACATAGGCGTTGCCGGGGCCGACGATCTTGTCGACCGGGGGGATGGTCGCCGTGCCGTAGGCCAGCGCGGCGACGGCCTGCGCGCCGCCGATGCGGTAGATCTCGTCGATGCCGGCAAGGCGCGCGGCGACCAGCACCAGCGGGTTGAGCCGGCCGTCCGGCGCCGGCACCACCATCACCAGCCGCTTCACGCCGGCGACGCGGGCGGGCACCGCGTTCATCAGGACCGACGACGGATAGGCCGCCGTGCCGCCGGGCACGTAGAGGCCGGCGCTGTCGAGCGGCGTCCAGCGCGAGCCGAGCTCGACGCCGATCGGATCGGCATAGCGGTCGTCGGCGGGCAGCTGGCGGCGGTGATGGGCTTCGATGCGGTCGCGCGCCAGCGCAAGCGCCTGCCGGGTCTCGACCGGCACGGTGGCCGCCGCGACGTCGATCTCCACGGGGCTCACCGCAAGGCCGTCGGGCGTCAGGCGCATGCGGTCGAAGCGCTCGGTGTAGGACAGAAGCGCCTTGTCGCCGGTGCGGCGCACGTCGTCGATGATCGCGGCGACCGTTGCGTCAACGGAATCCGCCGCGCCCTGCCGCGCGTCGAGGAGCGCGCGGAACCGCGCCTCGAAATCCGCCTCTCCGGCATTCAGCCTGACGGGCATTTCATGTCCTTGTTCGGCAGGCTGGCCGGCCTGTCGTGAGCCGCGGGTCCTTCGAGGCCCGGCTTCGCCGGGCACCTCAGGATGAGGTTGAGTTGTTGTTGCCTGACCAATGGCCCGACTGCGCGCACCTTCCCCATCTCCACCCTCATCCTGAGGTGCGAGCGCAGCGAGCCTCGAAGGATGGCGGCAGGCTCGGTGCGGCTAGGCGGGCAGGTCGTGGGCGGGTCTGGCCTTCGTCTGCCATGCAGCGCCGAGATCGGCAAGCTGGGCCTCGATGCACTCGACCGTCAGCCGGATCTCCGGCCCGCCGGCAAAGTGGAGGACGATGACGCCCGCCGGCTCGTCGTCCGGGGCGAAGGAGATCGCCAGCAGCTCCAGAACCACGTCCGGCGCCCGCCGGTCGATCCGCGACGAGGCGACCTTCAGCACCCGGTCGAAATGGAGCATCGCGCGGCGGCGCTCGAAGCCGCGGGTGCGCCGCGACGCGGCTTCCCAGGCGAAGCGGTTCATCGCCAGCGAGAAGCGGTGGCGCGCCGGCTCGAAGGCGAGGTCGCCCACCTTCAGCACCGCATCCTGGACGTGCGCGGAGATGACCGTGAGGTCCTCGGCGTCGAGCGCGATCAGTTTGAGGTCGTCGGGGCGGCTCATCGGGGCGGTCTTCTTGTGCTGCGCCGGAGAGGTAGTGCAGCGCTCCGCCCCGTTCAACGGATCAGGCGGCGACCAGCCGCTCGATCTGCGCCCCGCACCGGCCGAGCTTCTCCTCCAGCCGCTCGAAGCCGCGGTCGAGGTGGTAGACGCGGTTGACGGTGGTGTCGCCCTCGGCGGCGAGGCCGGCGATCACCAGCGACACCGAGGCGCGAAGGTCGGTCGCCATCACCGGCGCGCCCCGGAGGCGCGATACGCCCTTCACGGTCGCGACCTGGCCTTCGAGCTGGATGTCGGCGCCGAGCCGCGCCAGCTCCTGCACATGCATGAAGCGGTTCTCGAAGATCGTCTCGCGGATCGTCGAGGTGCCCTCGGCGCGGCAGACCAGCGCCATCAGCTGCGCCTGGAGGTCGGTCGGGAAGCCGGGGAACGGCTCGGTGGTCACCCGCACCGGGGCAAGGCCGGCGCCGTTGCGGACGACGCGGATGCCCTCATTGGTGACGACGACCTCCGCGCCGATGCCGCGCAGGAGCTCGATCGGCGCCTGCAGGAGATCCTCGCGGGCGCCTTCGAGGAGGACGTCGCCGCCGGTCATCGCGGCAGCGAAGGCATAGGTGCCGGTTTCGATGCGGTCGGGGAGGACGGTGTGACGCGCGCCGGAGAGCCGCTCGACGCCAGAGATGGTGATGGTCGAGGTGCCGGCGCCCTCGATCGCGGCGCCCATCTTGGTGAGGCACGCGGCGAGATCGACGATCTCCGGCTCGCGCGCGGCGTTCTCGATCACCGTCTCGCCGCGGGCAAGGCTCGCCGCCATCAGCGCAACATGGGTGGCGCCGACCGTGACCTTGGGGAAGGTGATGCGCCCGCCACGAAGGCCCTTCGGCGCCGCCGCCAGCACATAGCCGGCGTCGATCTCGATGTCGGCGCCGAGCTTCAGCAGCGCCTCGATGAAGAGGTCGACCGGCCGGGTGCCGATGGCGCAGCCGCCGGGCAGCGAGACCTTGGCGTAGCCCATGCGGGCGAGCAGCGGCCCGACCACCCAGAAGCTCGCGCGCATCCGCGAGACGAGGTCGTAGGGCGCGGTGGTGTCGACGATGGTCTTGGCCGAGAGGTGCAGCGTCTCGCCGGTCATCACGTCCTGGCCGGGACGCTTGCCGTCGACCGAATAGTCGACGCCGTGATTGCCGAGGATGCGCTTGAGGAGCGCCACATCGGCGAGGCGGGGGATGTTGTCGAGGGTCAGCGTCTCGTCGGTCAGGAGGCTGGCGATCATCAGCGGCAGAGCCGCGTTCTTCGCGCCGGAGATGGCGATGCGGCCGTTGAGGCGCGCGCCGCCCGTGATCCTGATCTGGTCCATTGTCCCCCGGGGTCTGTCCCTCGAATCGCCGCCGGAACGCGGCATGAACGCGGCTCTAGCGGACGATCACGGCCGCCACAAGGCATGCGGTCGCGTGGCTCAGTCCGCGTCCTCTCGCGGCCGGGCTTCGCCTGTCGCAGCCGTCCCGGTGCCGCCTGCCGCAGGTCGCGCGGCGTCCTTGCGGCGCTTGAGGTTTTCCCGCAGCGCCGCTGCCAGGCGCTCCTTGCGCGCCGCGCGGGCGTCGCCCTTCCCCGGGCGCGGGTTCTCTCGATCCGGGTCCGTCACGGCTGCCAGCGTAGGGTGTCGGCAGTCGCCTTGGCAACGCCGTCTCTTCGGCCTCGGGAACGGCCTCGCGACCTTGCACGCTCAGGATCGATATGGCAGGACTGCCGCGCTTTTGCCGACCCGCTCGCGGGCCGCGCCACGCATTCCGCTGCCGTAGCTCAGTGGTAGAGCACTCCCTTGGTAAGGGAGAGGTCGACAGTTCAATCCTGTCCGGCAGCACCACCCCCTACCCGTCACCCATCTTCCGAGCGCAAGGCCGCGTAACCCACTGGCCTCCCGTTTTTTGGGGGAGGCCAGTGGGAGGGGCCGGCTAGTGCCGCCGCGTCATCATCATGGCGGCGCCGACGAGGAAGCCGATGCCGGCGGCGACGAGGGCGCCGGTGAGCGGGCGGTGGGCGATGGTGTCCTGCAGCTGGTGGACGCCGCTCACCGTACGGTCGCGGGCCTCGGAGGCGGCGTGCTTCACCGTGTCGGCGGCGTGGCGGGCCATCTCGGTCGCTTCGGCGGCGTAGGTGCCGACGGTTTCGCCGGCCGAGCGGGCCATCGAGGCGACCGACTCGGCCTGCTCCTCGGCGACGTCGCGAAGATGGCGTGCGGTGCTGGAAGCGCTCATGATGTTTTCTCCTGTTGTGGGGCCGGCTATCGCCACATCCGGCCGATGACGAAACCCACCGCGAGTGCGATGGCGGCGGCGGTGAGCGGCGAACGCGCGACGTTCTCCTCGAAATCGTGGAGGAGCCTTTCACCGCGGTAGCGGATGTCGTCGGCCGTGACGGCGGCGAGGCCGTTGGCGCGGCGCGATTGGGCCGAGGTCGCACGTGCGGCCTGGGCTCCGGTCTGTCTCGGGCTGGGCATGGGACACCTCCCCTCCTGTGGTGCGGAGTCAAACGGGCGGCGCGCGCGAGAGTTCCCGTCCGTGTGCTGAACCGATCGGAGGATTCGCGCGTTGATGCCGCGAGTAGTGCCACGCGAAGCGGAGCCGACGATGCCCCTGATACGCGCCGAACAGTCGCCGATCGCCGAAGTGAACGGCGACGTCTACTTCGCGATGGTCGACGAGAAGGGGCGCACCGTGCCCTGCGAAGTGGCGCGCGACTATCTGATCGCGGTCGCGGCCGACCCGGTGGAGAAGCTGCCGGTCGCGATCTTCGCCGCGGAGCGCGAGCGGATCGAGGCGAATGCCAGCGACGATTTCGACATCTGCGGTCCCGACGAGGGCGGCATCGTCCGCCTCGAGCCGCTCATCGTCTGAGCCAAAGAAAAGGGGCGGGCCATGGCCCGCCCCTCCCCAAATCCTGCTGCTCGCTTAGAGCGAGAAGACGTAGAGCATCGCGCCCGGCAGCATGTTCGCCAGCGAGGGCTGGTCGAAGGTCTGCGGACCGGAAGCCATGAACGTCGCAATGTACTGCTTGCCGTTCACCGAATAGCTGATCGGGGAGGCGCGGCCGGCGATGCCGGCGTAGAACGACCACACCTCCTCCAGCGTATCGGCATCGTGGGCAACCACGTAACCGTCGATCGTCGTCGTGAAGACGAGACCGCCGGCCGTGACCATCACGCCGCCGAGATACTGGTACTGGCGGGTGAAGACCGCCAGCCGCTCGCCGGTGGACGCATCCACCGAGCGCATCGAGCCGTACCAGGCGGTGTAAGCCCCCGGGAAGCCGCCGAAATCGGCGCCCGGATCGAAGCCGAACATGCCGCCGCCTTCCTCGACATTGATGCCGCCATCGGGACCGACCGGCAGGGTGTTGACGACATCGAGGATGAAGCAGCCGTCATTCGACGCGGAGTAGGCGATGCCGGTATCCGGATTGTAGGCCGGGTACTGCCAGCGCGTGCCGCCCTGGAAGTTCGGGCAGGCCGGGGTCTGGCCCTCCTCGCCGGCGAACCAGCGGGTCTCGGGGATGTACTCCTGGATCGCGAGATCCGGGTTGTACTCGACCGGGAGGCCGGTCTTCGGGTCGAGGCCCGCAGTCCAGTTCAGCTCGTCGACATACTGGCCGTTGGCGAGGAACTCGCCGGTGGTGCGGTCGAAGATGTAGTAGAAGCCATTGCGGCCAAAGTGCTGGACCGTGCTGCGCGTCTCGCCATTGACCTCGGTGTTAACGAGGAAGTGGACGCCGTTCTCGTCATAGTCCCACGACTCGTTGGGGACGTACTGGAAGTACCAGGCGATGTCGCCGGTCGACGCGTTCAGGGCGAGCAGCGTGTTGGTGTAGAGGTTGTCGCCCGGACGGAACTCGGGGTCGAACATCGGCACCGGGTTCGCGGTGCCCCAGTAGAGCAGGTCGAGATCCGGGTCGTAGGTGCCCTGGGTCCACATGCCGGCGCCGCCGGTCTTCCACGCATTGTGGTCGTCTTCCCAGGTCTCGTGGCCGGGCTCGCCCGGGCCGGGAATGGCATAGGTGCGCCACTCTTCCGCGCCGGTCTCCGGATCGAGCGCCTCGATCCAGCCGCGGGTGCCGCCATCGCCGTTCGAGTTGGAGACGATGATGTGGCCGCCCATGGCCGAGGTGCCGCCGGAGAAGGTCTCGGACGAGATGTTGATGCCGGCGCCGCCGGGATGATCGATGCCGGCGCGCTGCACGTCCCACAGGAACTCGCCGGAGTCGCGGTCGACCGCAACGACGCGGCCGTCGCGAAGGCCGTGATAGAGCGCGTTGCCCCACATCGCCATGCCGCGGCTCGACGCGGGAACGTCCTTGGAGACGGTCGCGTCCGCCGTCCACACCAGCGAGGCGCTGCCGCCCGCCGACACGTCGAGCTTGTAGAAGACGCCGCCGCCATCGTCGAAATACATGATGCCGTCGTCGACCAGCGGGCTGCCATCGAGCGACGTGCTGTTGCGGCCCTGGAGCGCCGTGGTGATCGGGAAGGTGAACGCGACGTGGAGGCCGGCGACATTGTCGCGGTTGATCTCGTCGAGCCGCGAATAGCGGTGGCCGCTGTAGTTCTGCAGGGCGGAGAGCCAGTTCTGCGGCTCCGAATCGGCGTTGCGCATGCGGTCGTTGGTGACGTCTGCGGCAAGCGCCGGCATGGCGACGGCCGAGGCCATCATCGCCCCGGCGAGCGTCATCAGGACGCGGCCCCCGCGGGCCGCGCGACGGGTATGGGTCATCTTCACGTTCCCCCCGGCCGCCTGCCCGTGGAGCGGCCTATTGTTGATTGCTGTGTCCGGATCGGACAAAGGGCAGCCGGAGCCTTCATCGAAGGCATCGATCAAGTCAATAGATGTTGATCGAAAGTGAACGCACGTTGACCCGTTGGATTACCGCCATTTCCCCAACTGGGGGACAAAGGCGACGGCAAAGAAGAAGGGCGGGCCGAAGCCCGCCCTTCCGGTTCCGATATCGCTGCGTCCTAGAGCGAGAAGACGTAGAGCATCGCGCCCGGCAGCATGTTGGCGAGGCTCGGCTGCAGGAAGGTCTGCGGCGGAGCACCCATCAGCACGGCGATGTACTGCTTGCCGTCGACCGAGTAGCTGATCGGCGAGCCACGGCCGGTGATGCCGGTGTGGAACGACCAGACCTCGTCGAGGGTGGTGGCATCGTGGGCGACGACGAAGCCGTCGATCGTCGAGGTGAAGACGAGACCGCCGGCCGTGACCATCACGCCCGCAAGGTACTCGAAGTCGCGGGTATGGACCGCGACGCGCTCGCCGGTCGAGCCGTCCACGGCGCGCAGCGAGCCGTAGTAGTCGACGGTGGAGGCCGCGAAGCCGCCGAAGTCGGCGCCCGGGTTGAAGCCGAACATGCCGCCGCCTTCCTCGACATTGATGCCGCCATCGGGACCGAGCGGCAGCGTGTTGACGACGTCGAGCAGGAAGCAGCCGTCGTTCGAGGCCGAGTAGGCGATGCCGGTATCCGGGTTGTAGGCCGGGTACTGCCAGCGCGTGCCGCCGGTGAGGTGCGGACAGGCCGGGGTCTGGCCTTCCTCGCCCGCGAACCAGCGGGTCTCGGGGATGTACTCCTGGATCGCGAGATCCGGGTTGTACTCGACGGGAAGACCCGTCTTCGGATCGAGGCCCGCCGTCCAGTTCAGCTCGTCGACATACTGGCCATTGGCGAGGAACTCGCCGGTCGCGCGGTCGAAGATGTAGTAGAAGCCGTTCCGCGCGAAATGCTGGACGGTGCTGCGCGTCTCGCCATTGACCTCGGTGTCGACCAGGAAGTGGACGCCCTGCTCGTCATAGTCCCACGACTCGTTCGGGACGTACTGGAAGTACCAGGCGATGTCGCCGGTCGCGACGTCAACCGCGAGCAGCGAGTTGGTGTAGAGGTTGTCGCCCGGGCGGAACTCGGGATCGAACATCGGCACCGGGTTGGCGGTGCCCCAGTAGAGCAGGCCGAGATCGGGGTCGTAGGTGCCCTGCGTCCACATGCCGGCGCCGCCGGTCTTCCAGGCATTGTGCTCGTCGGCCCAGGTCTCGTGGCCGGGCTCGCCGGGGCCAGGGATGGCATAGGTGCGCCAGACCTCGTCGCCGGTCTCCGTGTCGAGCGCCTCGATCCAGCCGCGGGTGCCGCCGTCGCCGTTGGAGTTGGTGACGATGACGTAGCCGCCCATCGCCGAGGTGCCGCCGGAGAAGGTCTCGGATGAGATGTTGATGCCCGAGCCGCCGGGATGATCGATGCCGGCGCGCTGGACGTCCCACAGGAACTCGCCCGAATCGCGGTCGACGCCGACGACGCGGCCGTCGCGGAGGCCGTGATAGAGGGCGTTGCCCCACATGGCGATGCCGCGGCTGGTGGCCGGCACGTCCTTGCCGACGGTGGCGTCCGCGGTCCACACCAGCGAGGCGCGGTTCCCGGCCGACACGTCGAGCTTGTAGAAGACACCGCCGCCATCGTCGAAATACATGATGCCGTCGTCGACCAGCGGGCTGCCGTCGAGCGTCACGCTGTTGCGGCCCTGCAGGGCGGTCGCGATCGGGAAGGTAAAGGCGACGCGGAGGCCGGCGACGTTGTCGGCGTTGATCTCGTCGAGGCGCGAATAGCGGTGGCCGCCATAGTTCTGCAGCGCGGTGAGCCAGTTGTGCGGCTCGGAGTCGGCGTTGCGCAACCGGTCGTCGGTGATGTCGGCAGCGCTCGCCGGCATGGCCAGCGCGGTCGCCATCATCGCTCCGGCGATAGTCAGCAATACGCGGCCCCCCCGGACCGCGCGATGGGTATGGGTCATTCTCGATTCCTCCCGGCCGCTTGCCCGACTGAGCGGCGTTCCTTGTCCCCAGCGTGTCGCTGGTCACGGGCGCGTGAATTGTCCGCTGCACTCAGGTTTTCGTCAAGTCATTGTCAACTTGCGTTGACAAGCGCCCTACAGAGCCGTCTTGGTCGGTGGTCGAATCACCGCCAGAATGCAGGGAAACCAACGGAGCTGCGCTGATGGCCGAGAACAAGACGAAGCCCCATGCGGGTTCGGTCGCGGGATTCCTCGCGGCGGTCGACCCGGCGGCGAAGCGCGACGACGCCGAATGGCTGGACGCGATGATGCGCCGCGTCACCGGCGAGCCGGCGCGGATGTGGGGCGACTCGATCGTCGGCTACGGCGCGACCCACTACGCCTATGCCAGCGGGCGCGAGGGCGACTGGTTCCTCGCCGGCTTCTCGCCGCGGAAAGCCAATCTCGTCCTCTACATCACCACCGGCGCCGAGACCTATCCGGCGCTCCTCGACAAGCTCGGCAAGTACAGGACGGGGAAGTCCTGCCTCTATATCAACAAGCTCGCGGACGTCGACCGCGGCGTCCTCGAGGAGCTCGTGTCGCGCTCGGTGGCGCATATGAAGAAGCAGCAGGCGAAACGCTAGGGCGCGGACCCCAACCCCTCGTCACCCCCGGCGAAGGTGGGAGACCCTAAGGCGGATTGTCGGCCTTGCGCTCTTCGGCGGCGGTGTCCTCGCGCGCCTCGACGACGTGGCGCGCCGCGGGGTTAGTGAAGAGAGGTCGACGATCATCGGGTCGCCGCCCGAGCCTGTCGGCTTGCGGCGCCGCCAGTAGATCCAGCCGCGCGCCTCGGCCGCAAGCGCCAGGCGGTCGAGCGCAAACAGCGCAGCGCCGATACCGATCGGCCACAGGAGCCAGGCCATATCGTCCTCCGCAAGCGGAGATGGCGGCGCGGCGCGCTGCCGGCAAGAGCGGATTGAAAGCCGCGCCCGCCATCGCTAGACGGTCGTCATGGCTCCTGCCCCCCGCACGGCCCCGATCCGCGTCGGCATCGGCGGCTGGAACTACGCGCCGTGGCGCGAGACGTTCTATCCGCCCGAGGTGAAGGCGAAGGACGAGCTCGCCTACGCCGCCAGCCAGCTGACCTCGATCGAGATCAACGGCACATTCTACCGCACGCAGTCGCCGGCGAGCTTCGCCAAATGGCGCGACGAGACGCCTGACGGCTTCATGTTCGCGGTGAAGGGGCATCGCTCCGTCACCAACCGTGCGAAGCTGGCGGAGGCCGGCGAGAGCGTGCGCTGGTTCCTCGACAGCGGCCTTGCCGAGCTCGGCCCGAAGCTCGGGCCGATCCTGTGGCAGCTGCCGCATTACAAGAAGTTCGATGCGGAGGATGTCGGCGCCTTCTTCGCCGCGCTGCCGGGCGATTTGGGCGGCACGCCACTCCTCCATGCGATCGAGGTCCGTCACGGGACCTTCGTCGACCCGGCCTTCGTCACGCTGGCGCGCGGCGCGGGGGTCGCGGTCGTCTATGCCGACAGCGTCAAATATCCCGCGATCGCCGACGTGACCGGGCCGTTCGTCTATGCCCGGCTGCAGAACGCGGCGCCCCGCGAAGAGCTCGGCTACCCGCCCGCCGACCTCGACCAGTGGGCCGAGCGCTGCCGCACCTGGGCGAGCGGCGGCGCGCCGGCCGACCTTCCGCTTCTCGCCGCGGCGCCGGAAAAGACGCCGCGGCCGACCTTCGTCTACATGATCAACGGCGCCAAGGAGCGCGCACCGGCAGCGGCGATGTCGCTGATGGCCCGGCTCGGCCAGCCGGGGTGACGAAGAATTCACCCTCGCGCCCGAACATCGGGCGACGCGCGCGGGGTGCGGCAAAGCGATCATCCCGATGACAATCTCATGACTACAACCGCTGTGGACTTCCGGCCGTCCGGTCACTAGTTTCCACTAACTCCAGTCTGGACGGTGTTCATGGATTACGAAGCCACGCTCGCTGCGGCGATCGCAGCGCTCCACGCGGAGAAACGGTACAGGGTCTTCGCGGATCTGGAGCGGATCGCCGGGCGGTTCCCGCGGGCGATCTGGCGGTCGGGCGAAAAAGCCCGCGAAATCACCGTCTGGTGCTCCAACGACTATCTCGGCATGGGCCAGCATCCCGCGGTGATCGCCGCGATGACCGCCGCCGCCGAGCAGATGGGCGCCGGCGCCGGCGGCACCCGCAACATCTCCGGCACCAACCACCCGCTGGTCCAGCTCGAAGCCGAGCTCGCCGACCTCCACGGCAAGGAAGCCGCCCTCGTCTTCACCTCCGGCTTCGTGTCGAACGAGGCGTCGATCTCCACGCTCGCCAAGCTCCTGCCCGACTGCGTGATCTTCTCCGACGAGCTGAACCACGCCTCGATGATCGAAGGCGTGCGGCGCTCGGGGGCGCAGAAGCGCATCTTCCGCCACAACGACCTGGAGCATCTGGAGCAGCTTCTCCAGGCGGCCGGCGACCGGCCGAAGCTGATCGTGTTCGAATCGATCTATTCGATGGATGGCGACGTCGCCCCGATCGGCGCGATCTCCGACCTTGCCGACGAATATGGCGCCATGACCTATGTCGACGAGGTCCATGCCGTCGGCATGTACGGGCCGCGCGGCGGCGGGATCGCCGAACGCGACGGCGTGATGCACCGCATCGACCTCATCGAGGGAACGCTCGCCAAGGCCTTCGGCACGCTGGGCGGCTATGTCGCCGGCTCGCGCATCGCGATCGACGCGATCCGCTCCTACGCCCCGGGCTTCATCTTCACCACCGCCCTGCCGCCGGCGCTGACCGCCGCGGCGACGACCTCGATCCGCCACCTCAAGGCCTCGACCGCGGAGCGCGAGCGCCACCAGCAGGCCGCGGCGCGCACCAAGGCGGTGCTGCGCGAGGCCGGGCTGCCGGTGATGATGAACGACACCCACATCGTGCCGGTCGCGATCGGCGACGCCGAGCTCTGCCGCAAGGCGAGCGCGATCCTCCTGGAGGAGCACGGGCTCTACATCCAGCCGATCAACTACCCGACCGTGCCGCGCGGCACGGAGCGGCTCCGCATCACGCCGACGCCGTTCCATGACGAGGCCCTGATCGCGGAGCTCCGCGACGCGCTGGTCGCGGTCTGGCACGCCCTCGGCCTGCCGCTCTTCCAGGGCGAGCCGGTTCCCGAGGACCGCCCGGCCCAGGCCTCCGGCAACGCACAGGTTGCGGTGTTTCCGCCCGCCGGGGGCTAGACGCCCACTCGCCTGCCGTTAACCCCTGTGGCATAGTCCGCGGCAACAAGAAGCGGGCTTCAGGGGGCCTCAACATGTCGCGTCGCAGGGTGCTCGGCCTCGCTGCCGGGGCGGTTCTTCTCTCGGGGACGGCCGGCCTGGCGCAGCCCCTCCCGGTCTATCAGCCCCCCGGCGCGGCGGCGCCGTTCGTTGAAACCATGGTCTTCACGCCGACGCCGGTCCACGACTGGTCCGGCTTCTATCTCGGCGCCAATGTCGGCTGGGGCTTCGGCGCCGTTGCCGGCACCGAGGGCGGCGTCACCGACAGCTGGTCGGCGAACGGCCTCAATGTCGGCATCACCGCCGGGATGAACTGGTCGCAGTTCAGTCCGCTCTTCCTCGGCCTTCAGCTGGAGGTCGGCTGGACGTTCTTCGCGGCCGGCAGCAGCACGGCGCTGGCGACGGCGACCGCCACGAGCCTCACCATGTACGGCTCGTTCCGGGTGCGCGCCGGCTATCTCTTCAACGACTGGCTGGTCTACGCCACCGCCGGTCCGGCATGGCAGCGGGTGACGGCGAGCGGTGTCGGCATCACGGCCAGCCCGCACACCCAGGTCCACCCCGGCTTTGCCTTCGGCGCCGGCGTCGAGCGGCCGATCAACGACACGATGATCGCGCGGTTCGAGGTGCTGTCCGGCCGCTTCGCCGACCTTCCCTATGACGGCGGCAACATCACGCTGCAGCCGCGGCGGCTCGATCTCCGCTTCTCGCTGCTCTGGCAGTTCGACCCGAAATAGACGACGCCAGCGGCAGGAACCGCACCCATCCTCCCCTTTTCAAGAGGAGGGGTTCGCAAGCGGCGAGGCTCGCGTGCTTGTGCTGCCTCGCCGCTTTTCCCTTCCCTGGCCCATCAGGCCGAGGGGCGCTCCTTCAGGAGATCGCGGATCTCGACGAGGAGCTGTTCCTCGCGCGGCGGCGGGGCCGGCGGCGGGGCGATGGCTTCCTGCTTGCGGCGCATGCGGTTCATCGCACGGACGATCAGGAACAGGACGAACGCCACGATGATGAAGTTGATCAGCAGCGTGATGAAGTTGCCGTAGGCGATCGTCGCGCCGGCCTCGCGCGCCGCATCGAGCGTGGTCTGCTCCTCGCCGCGCAGCTGGACGAAGAGGTTTGTGAAGTCAATCCCGCCCGTGAGGAGCGCGATGATCGGCGTCAGGATGTCCTGCACCAGCGAATTGACCAACCCGCCGAACGCGGCGCCGATGATGACGCCGATCGCAAGGTCGACCATGTTGCCTTTGATCGCGAATTCCCTGAACTCTTTCAGCATCGGATGATCGGGCCCCCAGTATCCCGCTCAAAAACGGCACGGCGCCGCCGTCCGATACGCTAGCGGACCCGCGGCCGGACGGCGAGGCGGAATGACGCAGGAACCGGTGCAAAGGTTCGTTACGAGCCGAGATAATGCAGCCGGACCTCGCGATCCTGCGGCTCGGTGCGGTGCTCGATGAGGTAGATGGCCTGCCAGGTGCCCAGCGTCAGCTCGCCGCCGAGGACGGGAAGCGACAGGCTGGTGTCGGTCAGGGCGGCCTTGACGTGGCTCGGCATGTCGTCCGGGCCTTCGCTGGCGTGGCGCCACGGCGCGCTTTCGGGCGCGAGCCGGCCGAGGGCGTCGAGGAGATCCTTGCGGACGTCGGGATCGGCGTTTTCCTGGATGGTCAGCGAGGCGGAGGTGTGGCGGATGAAGAGCGTCAGCAGCCCGTCGCGCATGCCCTGGCGCTCCAGCCAGGCCTCGATCGCCGGCGTCAGGTCGACGAAGCCGGCGCCGGTGGTCGCGACCGCGATGACCGCCGTCGCCAGCCGGCCCGGCGGCGACGATTCTTCCTCGTCCTTGATTGCGATCCGGGACATGATCGCCTCCAGCGCCGCCATTAGCATCCGACGGCCGGCCTCAGGCAAGACCCGGTGACCGCCCTTTCCTCCCGCGCCCGCCCGACGCGGCGCCGAACCCGCGCCGGAACGCTGCCGGACCAGTTCGCGGCATGGTTTGCCGCGCGCGGCTGGGCGCCGCGGCCGCACCAGCTGAAGCTGCTGGCGAACGCCGCGAAGGGCCTGTCGACGCTGCTGATCGCGCCGACCGGCGCCGGCAAGACGCTGGCGGGCTTCCTGCCGAGCCTCGTCGACCTCGCCGAAGCGGCCCCGTCGCTGGGCCCGCGCGGCATCCACACGCTCTATGTCTCGCCGCTGAAGGCGCTCGCGGTCGACATTGCGCGCAATCTGGAGGCGCCGGTCGGTGAGATGGGCCTGCCGCTGCGGCTCGAAACCCGCACCGGTGACACCTCGCAGCACAAGCGGCGGCGGCAGAAATACGACCCGCCCGACATCCTCCTCACCACGCCGGAGCAGGTCGCCCTCCTCCTCGCCGCGCCCGAGGCCGAGCGCCTGTTCGGCGGGCTGCGCACTGTCATCCTCGACGAGCTCCATGCGATGGTGACCACCAAGCGGGGCGATCTCCTTGCCCTCGACCTCGCCCGGCTGCGGCGGCTGGCGCCGGGGCTGACCACCATCGGCCTGTCGGCCACGGTGGCGGACCCGGATGCGCTGCGGGCGTGGCTGGTGCCGCAGCCGGGCGAGGCGGCGCAGCCCGCGCCCGCCGCCGAGCTCGTCGTGGTCAAGGGCGGCGCCCGGCCGGACATCTCGATCCTCGCCTCGGAGAACGAAATGCCGTGGGCGGGGCACACGGCCCGCTACGCCTATGGCGACATCCTCGCGGCGATCGCCGCGCACCGGATGTCGCTGATCTTCGTCAACACGCGCAGCCAGGCCGAGCTGATCTTCCAGGAGCTGTGGCGGCTCAACGAGAGCGACCTCCCGATCGCCCTGCATCACGGTTCGCTCGACGCCGGCCAGCGCCGGAAGGTCGAGGCGGCGATGGCGGCGGGGCTCCTTCGCGCCGTGGTCTGCACCTCGACGCTCGACCTCGGCATCGACTGGGGCGATGTCGACCTCGTCATCCATGTCGGCGCGCCGAAGGGGGCGAGCCGGCTTGCGCAGCGCATCGGCCGCGCCAATCACCGCATGGACGAGCCATCCGAGGCGCTCCTGGTGCCGGCGAACCGGTTCGAGGTGCTGGAATGCCGCGCGGCGCTCGACGCCAATTATCTCGGCGCGCAGGATACGCCGCCGATACGCCCCGGCGCGCTCGACGTGCTGTGCCAGCACATTCTCGGCATGGCCTGCGCCGCGCCGTTCGACGCGGTGGCGCTCCATGACGAGGTGGCGTCCGCCTATCCCTATCGCGGCCTTCCCTGGGAAACCTTCGAGCGCGCGGTCGATTTCGTCGCGACTGGCGGCTACGCGCTGCGGTCCTACGAGCGCTACGCCAAGATCCGCCGCGGCAAGGACGGGTTGTGGCGGCTCACCCATCCGCGGATCGCCCAGCAATACCGACTCAATGTCGGCACGATCATCGAGGCGCCGCTCCTCAATGTCCGGCTGACGCGGACGAGCCGCGGCGGCGTGCCGCTCCGCGGCGGCAAGGTGCTCGGCAAGATCGAGGAATATTTCATCGACACGCTGGCGCCGGGCGACACCTTCCTCTTCGCCGGCCAGGTGCTCGCCTTCGGCGGCATCCGCGACAACGAGGTGGTGGCGACGCGCACCGCCGACGCCACGCCGAAGATTCCGATCTATGCCGGCGGCAAGTTCCCGCTGACCACCTATCTCGCCGCGGGCGTCCGCGCGCTCATCGCCGACCCGCGGAGCTGGAGCCGCCTTCCCGCGGACGTCGCCGAATGGCTTCGCCTGCAGCAGGAACGCTCGGTGCTCCCCCGCCTCGACGAGCTGCTGGTCGAGACCTTCCCCAACGGCCGGCGCCACTACATGGTGGCCTATTCCTTCGAGGGCCGGCTGGCGCATCAGACGCTGGGCATGCTGCTGACGCGGCGGCTGGAACGGGCGCGGCTGAAGCCGATGGGCTTCGTTGCGACCGACTATTCGGTCGCGGTGTGGGCGCTGGGCGATCTCGGCAGCGCCTTCGCCGCCGGCGACCCGGCGCTTGCCGCGCTGTTCGACCGCGATATGCTCGGCGACGACCTCGAGGCGTGGATGGCCGAGAGCTACCTCCTCAAGCGCACCTTCCGGAACGTCGCCCTGATTTCCGGGCTGATCGAGAAGCGCCATCCGGGGGAGGAGAAATCCGGCCGGCAGGTCACGGTCTCGACCGACCTCGTCTATGACGTGCTGCGCCGCCACGAGCCTGACCACATCCTCCTCCAGGCGACGTGGGCGGACGCGGCGACCGGGCTACTCGACATCGCGCGGCTCAGCGACATGCTCTCGCGCATCGACGGGCGAATCATCCATAAGAACCTCGATCGCATCTCGCCGCTCGCCGTCCCGATCATGATGGAGATCGGGAAGGAATCCGTCGGCGGGGAGGCGCGCGAGGACATCCTGAAGGACGCGGCGGACGAGCTGGTGCGCGAGGCGATGGAATGACCGGCGAGGCCACCGCCCGCCCCCTGGCGCAGCCCGACGCGACGGCGCCGATCCGCGCGCTGCCCGGGGCGCGGCTGATCGAGGTCGCCGGCGTGCCGCTCGCCGGGCTCCCCGAGGGGGTGCTGTGGTGGGCGGAGCGCCGCCTCATGGTGGTCGCCGACCTTCACCTCGAGAAGGGCTCGGCCTTCGCGCGGCGCGGGCAGATGGTGCCGCCCTACGATACCGTCGCCACGCTGTCGGCGCTGGCGCGGGTCATCGAGCGGCTCGACCCGCGCGCGGTGATCGCCCTCGGCGATTCCTTCCATGACAGCGCGGGCGCCGACCGGCTGAACGACCTCGACCGCGCGATGCTGCACCGGCTGCAGCTCGGCCGCGAATGGGTGTGGATCGCGGGGAACCACGATCCCGATTTGCCGCAGGGCGCGGGCGGCGAGCGCACCGCCGAGGCGACGATCGGGCCGCTGCTGTTCCGCCACGAGCCGCAGCTCGGCGCGGCGGCGGGCGAGATCGCGGGGCACCTCCACCCGGCGGCGCGGGTCGCCGGCCGCGCCGGATCGGTGCGGCGCAAATGCTTCGCCGCCGATGGCGCGCGGGCGATCCTTCCGGCGTTCGGCGCCTATGCCGGCGGGCTCAACGTCCTCGACGCCCCGTTCGACGGCCTCTTCGGCGCCAATTTCATCGCCTTCGTGCTCGGCGCCGGCAGCGTCTACCCCGTCCACCGCCGCCGCCTGACCATCGGCTAGAAGCCGACGTCGCGGAACCGTTCCGCCCAACTGCCGTTGACCGGCGGGGACGGTGACGGAGCGTCATCGCATGCTGACCTGGGCCATTATCTTCCTCGTGGTCGCGATCGTGGCCGGTCTCTTCGGCTTCACGGGGATCGCGGCGGGCGCGGCGACCATCTCGCGCTTCCTGTTCGCGATCTTCATCATCGTGTTCCTGGTGCTGCTCGTGCTGAGCCTCATCAATGGCGGCGATGCGGTGGTGTGATTGTCGCGTTGCGGCCGCAATCGATGCGGCATAACGATACGGAACCGAAATGATCCTCGGTGCCGTCGCGATGCCCGCCGAATTGAGACCGAGCCAGGCCCTTCGTCTCTGGCACGACGTGATCATGGACCTCGTCCATGAACCGGGCGCCGATCTCTCGCCGCGGCAGCAGGCGATCCTGCTGACGGTTTATCTCGAGCCGCCGCCGCACACGGTGCGGGGGCTCGCGGAGAAGCTTGGTGTGACCAAGCCGGTGATCACCCGCGCGCTCGACACGATGGGGCGCATGGGCCTCCTGACGCGGCGGCACGACCCGAACGACCGGCGCAATGTGATGGTGCAGCGGACGCTCGCCGGGTCGATCGCGGTCGAGCGCCTCGGCGACGCGATCGTGCGCCGCCATTCCGGCCTGCCGCTCTGAAACGAAAACGGCGGGGAAGACCCCGCCGTTCCCGGATGCCGTTTTGCGCTGCGCCTATTGAGCCGGCGCGAGGCTCGCCAGATAGGCGATGATGTTCAGCCGATCGGTCTCGTTGGGCACGCCCGGGAACGCCATCATGGTGCCCGGAATGTCCTGCATCGGATTGGTCAGGAATGCGTTGAGGCGCGCCAGCGTCCAGATCTCGCCTTCGGCTTTCAGCGCGTCGAAGGGGTCGGAGTAGTTGAAGTCGTCGCGGTGACCGATGGCGGCGCCGACGACGCCGTAGAGGTTGGGGCCGACGCGGTTGGCTTCGCCCTCGTTGAACGAATGGCAACCAATGCAGCGCGCGGCGGCACCGCGGCCGGCGTCGGCATTGGCGGCATCGACCAAGGCCGCGAACTCGGCGTCCTCGCCGGCCGCAGCCTCTTCCTCGGCGGCAGGCTCTTCCTCGGCGGCAGGCTCGTCCTCGGCAGCGGGCTCTTCCTCGGCCGCGGCATCACCCGGCGCGGCGTCGAGCGACACCGGCGAATCGGAGAGCGTCACGAGGTAGGCGACGATGTTGTGGCGGTCCTGTGCGTTGGGCACGCCGGGGAAGCCCATGACGGTGCCCGGAACGTCCTGCATCGGGTTGGTCAGGAAGGCGTCGAGACGGGTGATCGTCCAGGTCTCGCCGGCCTCGTTGAGCGCCTCGAAGGCGTCCGAATAGTTGAAGTCGTCGCGGTGGCCGATGGCGGCGCCGACGACGTCGTAGAGGTTGGGGCCGACACGGTTGGCGTCGCCCGCGTTGAAGGAATGGCAGCCGATGCAGCGCGCCGCGGCAGCACGACCTGCGTCGGCGTTGGCGGCAGCGACCGCCGACACGACCGCGGGATCCTCAGCGCCGGCACCAGCGTCAGCGGCGGCGACTTCTTCCGCAGCGGGCTCCTCGGCAGCGGGTTCCTCGGCGGCCGGCTCCTCAGCCGCAGCCACCTCGGCGGCCGGCTCTTCAGCGGCAGCAGCCTCTTCCTCGGCCGCCGGTTCCTCGGCCGCCGGTTCCTCAGCGGCGGGTTCCTCGGCCGCGGGCTCTTCCTCCGCGGCGGGCTCTTCCTCAGCTGCGGGCTCTTCGCCGGCGCCGGGCAGCGGCAGCGGATCAGCCGACAGCGTGTTGAGGTAGGCGACGATGTTGGCGCGGTCCTGGAGGTTCGGCACGCCCGGGAAGCCCATGATGGTGCCCGGAATGTGCTGCATCGGGTTGAGCAGGAACGCGTCGAGCTCGGCGAAGGTCCAGGTCGCGCCGGCATCGCGAAGCGCGACGAAGGCCGGGGAATAGTTGAAGTCGTCGCGGTGGCCGATCGCGGCGCCGACGACGCCGTAGAGGTTCGGTCCGACGCGGTTGGCGTCGCCCTCGTTGAAGGAATGGCAGCCGATGCAGCGCGCCGCAGCGGCCTGGCCGGCGGACGGATTGGCCGCGGCAAGCGCCGCCATGAAGGCCGGATCGCCCTCGGCGCTCGCGGCTTCGTCGCCCGGAGCCTCGTCGGCCGGTGCTTCGGCAGCTTCGTCGGCTGGGGCTTCCTCGGCAGGCGCGGCGCCAGCCTCAGGCAGCGGCAGCGGGTCGTCGGACAGCGAGCGCAGATAGCCGATCACATTGGCGCGCTGCTGGTCGTTGGCGATGCCCGGGTAGCCCATCATGGTGCCCGGAATGTGCTGCATCGGGTTCAGCAGGAACGCGTCGAGCTCGGCATAGGTCCAGATTGCGCCGGCGTCGTGCAGCGCGCGGAAGGCCGGGGAATAGTTGAAATCGTCGCGGTGGCCGATGGCGGCGCCGACCACGCCGTAAAGGTTCGGGCCGACCCGGTTGGCCTCGCCTTCGTTGAAGCTGTGGCAGCCGATGCAGCCCGCGGCGGCGGACCGGCCTGCGTCAACGTCGGCGGCGGCGATCATCGACATCACGACGGGATTGCCGATGTCGGCGACTTCCTGGCCGCCCTCCTCGCCGGCGGCGCCTTCCTCGCCCTCATGCTCGGCGCCGGCGACTTCCTCGTGGCCGGCCTCCTCGGGCTCGAAGATCTCCTCAGCGGCGATTCGCAGGGCCAGCAGGACCAGCAGGGTGCCTAAAACCGCGCCAGCAATCTTGTTGAACATCGTGCGCCCGAGCTCCGCAAATCGCGATAGATTCAGAAGACATAGGGCAAGCAAAAGCCACGCAAAGCGCCGCGAGCCTCCCCCTTGAGTGGTCGCTAGCTATAGGGGTTTTAAGGAAGGATGCAACCGCATTCGGCCTGCGACAAGGCAGCGCTTCTGCGCGCCGCGACGCACAATCCCGCCATTTCGAACGTGTTGACGGCAACACCCCGGGCGGGATAGTCCGCCGCACCGGCAGGGCGCTGCTCCGGCGCATGCCGAGGCCGCCGCGCAGCGGACAGGGCCATGACCAAGATCGTGTTCCAGGGCGAGCCTGGATCGAACTCCCACATCGCGTGCAACGAGGCGTTCCCCGAAGCCGAGGCGGTGCCGGCCGCGACCTTCGAGGACTGCTTTGCCGCCATTGCCCGCGGCGAAGCCGATCTCGGCATGATCCCGATCGAGAACTCGCTGGCCGGCCGGGTCGCCGATATCCACCATCTCCTGCCGACATCGGACCTTTCGATCATCGGCGAGCACTTCCTTCCGGTGCATTTCCAGCTGATGGCGCCCTCGGGCAGCAGCATCGAGGACATCCGAATCGTCCACAGCCATGTCCACGCCCTCGGCCAGTGCCGCCGGATCATTCGCCAGCATGGCTGGAAGGCCGTCGTCGCCGGCGACACCGCCGGGGCGGCGCGGGAGATCGCGGAGAAGGGGAACCGTCACGAAGCCGCGCTGGCGCCCCGCCTCGCGGCGTCGCTCTACGGCCTTGCGATCCTTGCCGAGGACGTGGAGGACGAGGCGCACAACACCACGCGCTTCATCGTCCTGGCGCGCGAGCCGGCGCACGCCACGCCCGGCAACGGGCCGGTGATCACCAGCTTCATCTTCCGGGTGCGGAACGTTCCGGCCGCGCTCTACAAGGCGCTGGGCGGCTTCGCCACCAATGGCGTCAACATGACCAAGCTGGAGAGCTACCAGCTCGACGGCCGGTTCTTCGCCACGCAGTTCTACGCCGATGTCGAGGGACACCCCGACGACCGCCCGCTCGCCCTCGCGCTCGAGGAGCTCCGCTTCTTCTCGGCCGAAGTCCGCATCCTCGGCGTCTACCCCGCCAACCCGTTCCGGGCGACGGTCTCGGCGCGATAGCGCCTCCGGTATCGCTTCAACCTCCCCCTTGCGGGGAGGTCGAAGCTCGCGTCGCGAGCTTCGGGAGGGGGTGCTGAGGCCGCGTTCAATCTCGGACTCAGCACCCCTCCCCGAAACCGTTTCGCGGTTTCGACCCTCCCGCAAGGGGAGAGTTAAAGGGAGGGGACCCTAGCGGGGCTGGGCGGTGTGGGCGGCGGCGATGCGTTCGAGGGCGGGGTAGTCGGTCTTGCCGCTGCCGAGGAGCGGCAGCGCCTCGATGCTGATGATGCGGTCGGGGATGGCGAGGTCGGCGAGGCCGATCCGCCGCGCTGTGGGGAGGAGCGACTGTCGCGTCATCGCGGCGGCCGTGGTGATGATGACGATCGCCTCGCCGCGGCGGGGGTCGGGGATCGCCACCACGGCGCTGGCGTGATCGGGCCAGGCTTCGTTGACCATCGCCTCGACCGCGGTGAGCGAGATCATCTCGCCCGCGATCTTGGCGAAGCGCTTGGCGCGGCTGACGATCGTGATGAAGCCGTCCGCGTCGAGCGTGACGATGTCGCCGGTGTCGTGCCAGCCGTCGGGCGGCGGCTCGAGGCGGTTCGGCGCGTCGGGGAAGTAGTAGCCGGCCATCACGTTGGGGCCGCGGACATGCATGCGCTCTCCGGCGGCGATGCCCTCGACCGGGACGAGGCGCATTTCGACGCCCGGGAGGAGCTGCCCGACCTTGCCCGGCCGGTTGTCGGTCTCGCGGTTCACAGCCAGGACGGGCGACGCCTCGGTCACGCCATAGCCCTCCTGGATCTCGATGCCGAAGCGCTCCCGCCACGCCTGCCGCGTGGCGTCGCGCACGCGCTCGGCGCCGAGGACCACCATGCGGATCGACGCGAAATCGCCGTCCTTCGCCGCCTTGGCCCAACCGGCGGCGAAGGTGTCGATGCCGATGATGATCGTCGCCTCGGCCTCGCGCGCGAGCTTCGGGATCTCTTCGTAGTGCAGCGGCGACGGGTAGAGGAGCGCGCGAAAGCCGCGGACGACCGGCAGCAGCAGGCCGCCGGTGAGGCCGAAGGCGTGGAACACCGGCAGCGGGTTGAGGAGGATGTCGGCCTCGCTGCAGCCAAGCACGCGCAGGCACTGCTCGACATTGGCGATGATGTTGGCGTGGGTCAGCGCCACCGCCTTGGGCTGGCGCTCGGTGCCCGAGGTGAAGAGGACGATGGCGACGTCGTCCGGATCGGGGCGGTGGCGGCGATGGACGCGGTCCGGATTGCGGGCGGCGAGAACGCCGCGGATGCGGTCGAAGAAGCCGATGCCGGCGCGCACGTCCTCAAGATAGACGACGCTCAGAGTCCGGCCGAGCGCGGCGACCTTATCCTCGAGCTTCGCGGATTCGACGAAGCGGCGCGAGGTGATCAGCGTCTTCGCCTCGACGCTCGCCGTCGCCGCCTCGAGGTCGGCGATGCCAGCGGTGAAATTGAGCATCGCCGGCACGCGCCCATAGGCGAAGAGCGCGAACAGCGTGACGGCGACGCCGTTCACATTGGGGAGGAGCACCGCCATCTTCTCGCCGCGCCGGCCGAGCGCGGCGAGCTTGCGGCCGAGGATGAGGCTCGCCAGCACCAGGCGATGGCGGCTGATCGGCTGGCGCTCCTGGTCCTCGACGGCGATTGCCCTGCCGTCGCGCAGCGCATTCTCGGTCAGCGCCTCGAACAGCGTCCGCCGCCAGCGCGCAGGGTCCAGCGGCCGGTCGACATCCCTGTCGGCGTCGGTCGGTGTAGCCATGGGTTCTCCCTCCCCGTCGCCATGCGTAGCGGTAATGCGCGGCCGCGACCAGATGGCGGGCGCGCGCCTCCCGCCCTTGCCTCGCCGCGCCGGCCGCATGATATGGTGCCGTGGGAGGTTGGCTGTGGACGCGTCCCTCGCCAACCGGGTCAGGTCCGGAAGGAAGCAGCCCTAACGAGTCCGGCGCGGGTCATGCGTCAGCCTCCCACTCCGTATTCTCCCGGATCCGGTCGGTGGCGGCAGGCGTCGCCCGCTCACCGGTTGCATGACCGGCCCCTCAGGAACCCGCGATGGATGCCCCCTCCCCACCCGACGCGCCGACGACGAGCGCCGCCTATCGGGTGCTGGCGCGGAAATACCGTCCGCAGAGCTTCGATGCGCTGATCGGCCAGGAGCCGATGGTGCGCACGCTGACGAACGCGTTCGAGAGCGGGCGCATCGCGCAGGCGTTCCTGCTGACCGGCGTTCGCGGCGTCGGCAAGACCACGACGGCGCGCATCCTCGCCCGCGCGCTCAACTACACCCGCGCGGGCGTCGACCGGCCGAGCATCGATTTCACCGAGCCGGGCGAGCACTGCCTCGCCATCATGGAAGGCCGCCATGTCGACGTGATCGAGATGGACGCTGCGTCGCATACCGGCATCAGCGACATCCGCGAGATCATCGAGGCGGTGCGCTACAAGCCGGCGATCGCGCGCTTCAAGGTGTACATCATCGACGAAGTGCACATGCTGTCGAACCAGGCGTTCAACGGGCTCTTGAAGACGCTCGAAGAGCCGCCGGAGCATGTGAAGTTCGTCTTCGCGACCACCGAGATCCGCAAGGTGCCGGTGACGGTGCTGTCGCGGTGCCAGCGCTTCGACCTTCGCCGCATCGACGCCGACCGGCTGGTCGGCCTCCTCGGCGACATCACCGCGAGGGAATCGATCAAGGCCGAGCCGGCGGCGCTGGCGATGATCGCGCGCGCCGCGGAAGGCTCGGCGCGGGATTCGCTCTCGCTGCTCGACCAGGCGATCGCCCATGCCGGCGCCGAAGGCGTCACGGCGGACGAGGTCCGCGCCATGCTCGGCCTCGCCGATGGCGGGCGGATCATCGACCTCTTCGAACAGGCGATGCGCGGCGACGCGACCGCGGCACTGGCCACGCTGGAGACCCTGCACAAGGCGGGCGCCGATCCGGTGGTCGTGCTGCAGGACCTCGCGAATTTCGCGCATCTCGTGACCCGCCTCAAGGTCGCGGCGGACGCCGCGTCCGACCCAGCTATCACCGAAGAGGAGCGCGTGCGGGGCACTGCATTCGCCGGCGCGCTCTCCCTCCGTGCTCTGTCGCTCGCCTGGCAGATGCTGCTGAAGGGGATCGAGGAAACCAAGCTCGCGGCGCGGCCGCAGGCGGCCGCCGACATGGTGCTGGTGCGCATCGCCTATGCCGCCGACCTGCCGGCACCGGACGACGCCGTTCGCCAGCTGCGTCAGGGCGGCGGCTCGCTCACCGGCGCGGTTCCCACCGCCCCGCCGACCAATGGCGCCGGGCACGGCACGGCCACATCCGGCGCCGCGCCGACGATGCGGCGCACGGAGCCGGTGACGATGGCGTCGGGCCGGGGCGCCGCGACGGCACGCGCCGAAACCGCGCCCGCCGGCGAAACCGCCTCCGCGCTGCAGCCTGAGCCGGCCGGTCCCCGCCTCGACCGCTTCGAGGACCTCGTGGCGCTCGCCACGCAGAAGCGCGACCTCAAGATGATGCACGGGCTGGAGCATCATGTGCGGCTGATCCGCTTCGAGCATGGCCGCATCGAATTCGAGCCGGCCGGCGACATGCCGCAGGGCTTCACCGGGGAGCTCGACAAGCGCCTGCGCGAATGGACCGGAACGAGGTGGGGCGTTTCCGTCGGACGCGGCCCCGCCGCGCCGACGCTGGCCGAGCAGAAGCAGTCGGCCCGCGACAAGCTCGTCAGCGATGCCCAGAACGACCCGCTCGTCCTCGCGGTCCTCCGGCAGTTCCCCGGCGCGGAGATCGTCGACGTGCGCATCCGCGACGCCGAGCTGAAGCCCGAACCGGCGCCCGCCGATATGGGCCTGTTCGATCCCGAAGACCCCGGCGTCAGCGACTTCGACGACCGCTAGCCTGCACAAGGACCAACCCGATGCGTGACATTCTCGGCATGATGAAGCAGGCCAAAGAGCTGCAGTCGCGGATGCAGGAGATGCAGGAGAAGATCGCGGCGATCGAGGTGACCGGCACCTCGGGCGGCGGCCTCGTCACCGTGATGCTGTCGGGCAAGGGCGACATGAAGTCCGCCAAGGTCGATCCGTCGCTTCTCAAGGCCGACGAGGCCGAGATCCTCGAGGACCTCCTGGTCGCGGCGCACAATGACGCGCGCGGCAAGCTCGAGGCGAAGACCGCCGAGCTCGCCCAGCAGCTGACGGGCGGCCTCGCGCTGCCCGAAGGCATGAAGCTCCCGTTCTAGGACCCCGTGATGGCTGCCCAAGCTGAATACGTCGCCGGCCTTTGCAATATCGGCACGGCGGAGCGCCAGCGCCGGAGGAACATGGGCCATATGGGCGTCGTGCTCGGCGGCGCGCTGCTCGTCGGGCTGCTCCTCGTCGGCGCGGAGCCGTGGTGGTACCTCCTCCTCTTTCTCCCGGCCTTCACCGCGGTGATCGGCTACATGCAGGCGATCCACAGCTTCTGCGTCGGCTATGCCCGCCGCGGCCTGCAGAATTTCGGCGAGATCGGGGACGCGCAGCCGGTGGCGCGCCCGGAAGACCTCGCGCGCGACCGGGCGACCGCGACGCGGCTCAACCTCTTTGCCGTGGTCATCTCCGCCGGCGTGGCGCTGGTCGGGTTCGGCGTCGCCATGGCTTTTTCATGAGCCGTGCCGTCGCGGGCCCGGAGATCGAGCGCCTGATCCAGCTCCTCAGCAAGCTGCCGGGGCTCGGCCCGCGCTCGGCGCGGCGCGCGGCGCTGCACCTCATCCAGAAGAAGGACCAGCTCCTCGTCCCGCTGACGCAGGCGATGGAGGTCGCGGTCGACCGCGTCGTCGTCTGCTCGCGCTGCGGCAATGTCGACACCAGCGATCCCTGCACGATCTGCAGCGACCAGCGCCGCGATCCGCACATGCTCGTCGTGGTGGAGGATGTCGCCGACCTCTGGGCGCTGGAGCGCGCCGGCGTGCTCAATGCGCGCTACCACGTCCTCGGCGGCACGCTGTCGCCGCTCGACGGCGTCGGGCCGGACGACCTCTCGATCGACGCGCTCGTCGAGCGGGTCTCGGCGGATGCGGTGACCGAGGTGATCCTCGCGGTAAACGCGACCGTCGAGGGCCAGACCACCGCGCATTTCATCACCGACCGGCTTGCCGGGCTGCCGGTGAAGGTCTCACGGCTCGCCCATGGCGTTCCGGTCGGCGGCGAGCTCGACTATCTCGACGAAGGCACGCTCTCGGCCGCGATCCGCTCGCGGACGCCGTTCTGAGGACCCGCATGGACCCCACGATCTTCGACGAGGTGCACCGCTTCTGGTTCGGCGCGCTCGACCCCGACCGTTTCCCCGGCGACAAGATCAGGCTGTGGTTCGAGGGACCGGCTGCGTTCGACGCCGAGATCCGCGAGCGCTATGCCGATACGATCGACCGCGTCGATCAGGAGGGCGTCGAGATCGCGACGCTGTCGCCGCGCCAGAAGGTCGGGCTCGTCATTCTCCTCGACCAGTTCCCGCGCAACATCCATCGCACCAGCGGCGCCGCGTTCGAGCACGACCACGAGGCGCGGGTCGCGGCGCGCGCCGTGCTGAAGCACGGGTTGCTGACCTTCCACCCGGCTGAGCAGCTCTTCATCGCGCTGCCCTTCCAGCATTCGGAGGATGTCGGCGACCAGGACCTTGCGGTGTTCATGGCGGCGCAATCGGCGGTGGCCGCGGGACCAGGCTTCGTCGACGGCATGCGGATGGCGCTCGACTTCGCTACCAAGCACCGCGACCTCATCCGCAAATTCGGCCGCTTCCCTCACCGCAACATCATGATCGGTCGCGAGACGACGCCGGACGAGGCCGCGTTCATGAAGGAGCATGGGCGGGGCTACTAGAGCGCTGCCGATCCGCGCTGCTCTTCAACCCTCCCCTTGCCGGAGGGTCGAAACCGCGCAGCGGTTTCGGGGAGGGGTGCTGAGCCCGAGGTGCAACGCGAGCTCAGCACCCCCTCCCGAACCGGCTGCGCCGGTTCGACCTCCCCGCAAGGGGGAGGTTGAAAACCATGAGTGAGATCGCGCTATTCCCCAGCGAGACGGAGCGCCTGCTGGGCCGGGGGGTCGCCGAAATCGAGGGCGTCGATCTTCTCGCCGCGCTGGCCGATCTTGCGGGTCGAGACGAGGATGTCGTCGATGTCACGATTGGCCTGTGCGAAGTGCGTCTGAAGCTTCCGCACCCGCTCGTCGAGCCGCCCCACATCCTCCATCAGCCGCACCACCTCGTCGCGCACCAGATGCGCCTGCTCGCGGATATTGGCGTCGCGCAGCACCGACTGGATCACCTGGATCGACAGCATCAGAAGCTGCGGCGAGACGATGACGACGCGATTGCGGTGGGCGTGCTGGACGACATCCTCGAAGCGCTCGTGGATGTCGGCGAAGATCGATTCCGACGGCACGAACATGAAGGCGGTGTCCTGCGTCTCGCCGGACAGGAAATAGCGCTGGCGGATCGCGGTGATGTGGGCGTGGATGTCGCGGCGGAACTGCCCCTCGGCCGCGCGCGGATCGGCGTTGGCGTCGCGCTTGAGGAGGCTCCAGCCCTCGAGTGGGAACTTGGCGTCGATGACGAGCGCCGGCGCGCCGTTGGGGAAATAGACGAGGCAGTCCGGCCGCTTGCCGTTCGACAGCGTCGGCTGGAAGCGGAACGCGCCCGACGGCAGGCCATCCTGGATGATCGCCTCCATCCGCGCCTGGCCGAAGGCGCCGCGGCTCTGCTTGTTGGCGAGGATCTGCTGGAGCTCGACGACCTGGCTCGACAGCTGGGTGATGTTGGCCTGCGCGCGGTCGATCACCGCCAGCCGCTCGGCGAGCCGCGAGAGATTGTCGTGGGTGGAGCGCGCCTGGTCGGTCATCGACTGGCCGAGGCGATGCCCGAGGCCGTCCATCCGCTCGGAGATCGCGCGGGCAAGGTCCGCCTGGCGCGTGCCGAACACCTCGGCGATCGTCTGCATCCGGCCGGACAGCTCGCTCTGCGTCCGCGCGAAGTCGGCGAGCCGGGCTTCCATCTCGGCCTCGGCCCTGGGCCTGCCACGGCGCCGGCCGGCGAGCATGGCGACCAGCACAAGCAAAGCGAGCACGACCACACCCGCCACCAGCACGGCAGCGAGCGTGACCGGCTGGCTGCCGAGGGTGACGACGACACGGTCCATCGCACCACATTACGCGATTCGGGAGCGGAGATCAAAACAGGAACATCAAGGCGCCGTGCGGCTTCCGTTGACCCTGTCGGGGGAAGCCCATATCTGACGGCGATGGCTCAACTGAACATTATCACGCTGCCGGACCGCTCGCTCCGCCGGAAGAGCGCTCCGGTGGAGCGGATCGACGACGATTTGCGGACGTTCCTCGACCGGATGCTGGAGGCGATGTACGAGGCGCCCGGCATCGGGCTGGCGGCTGTGCAGGTCGGCGAACCGCGACGGATCATCACGATCGACGTCGCGCACAAGGAGAATGAGGAGGGGACGAAGAGCCCGATCTTCCTCATCAATCCCGAGATCCTGTGGCGCTCCGACGACACCGGGATCTACGAGGAAGGCTGCCTGTCGATCCCGGAATATTACGCCGAGGTCGAACGGCCGGCGAAGGTGCGCGTGAAATATCTCGACCGCGACGGAAGGGAGCAGGAGATGGAGGCCGATGGCCTCCTTGCTACCTGCATCCAGCACGAGGTCGACCATCTGGAGGGCAAGCTCTTCATCGACCACCTGTCGAAGCTGAAGCGCGACATGGTGGTGCGGAAGTTCTCCAAGGCGGCCAAGGAAGGCCGCAAGCCGGTCTTCTAGGCTGATATCAGGCGTGATATCATCGCGGCCATGTCGGACCTCCTGCTGCGCAACATCGACCCGGAGCTGAAGCGTCGCCTTGCCGAACAGGCGAAGCGGCACAAGCGCAGCCTGTCCGCGGAGGCGACCGCGATCCTTGCCGAGACCCTCGCGCCGAAGAAGGAGAAGGGGCTGGGGACGCAGCTGGTGGAGCTGTTCCGCGATACGCCGGTCCCCGACGATTTCGAGTTCGAGTATGACGAGCTGCCGGGCGAGCCGCCCGACTTCTCCGACTTCAAGTGATCGTCCTCGACACCAATGTCGTGTCGGAGGGGATGCGCGACCACCCCAACCCGGTCGTCGTGGACTGGCTCGATCGCAACGCCGATGAAGGGTTGCGGCTCGCGGCGCCGGTGCTGGCCGAGCTCCGGCAGGGCATCGAGCGCCTCCCCGTCTCGCGCAATCGCAGCCGCCTCGAGGACAAGTTCCGGGCGATGACGACCATGTTCCGCGGTGACGTGCTCAGCTTCGACGCCGACGCCGCCTTCGCGTTCGGCGCCATGGTGGGGGAGCGCGAGCGGCGCGGCCGGCCGATCGGCGCCTTCGATGCGATGATCGCGGCGATCGCCCGGGTCCACGGCGCCGACGTCGCGACGCGCGACGCGACGGATTTTGCGGGGCTTGGCCTTCGCCTCATCAATCCGTTCGCGGCCGGCTGACCGATGCCGCTCCGCCTCGTCTTCATGGGGACGCCCGATTTCGCGGTGCCCACCCTTGGCGAGATCGTCGGGCAGGGTCACGACGTCGCCGCGGTCTATACGCAGCCGCCGCGTCCCGCCGGCCGCGGCATGGCGGAGCGGCGCTCGCCGGTCCACGAGGCGGCCGCCGGTTTCGGCCTCCCGGTGCTGACGCCGACGTCGCTCCGCTCCGCGGAGGCGCAGGCCGCCTTCGCGGCGCATGGCGCCGACGCCGCGGTCGTGGTGGCGTATGGGCTCATCCTGCCGCAGGCGATCCTCGACGCGGTGCCTGAGGGCGCCTGGAATCTCCACGCTTCGCTCCTGCCGCGCTGGCGCGGCGCGGCGCCGATCCAGCGCGCGGTGATGGCCGGCGACGCCGAGACCGGCGTGATGGTGATGCGGATGGAAGCCGGGCTCGACACCGGCCCCGTCGCGATGGCGGAGCGCGTCGCGATCGGGCCGGACGACACCGCCGGCGCGCTGCACGATCGGCTGGCGCGCCTCGGCGCCGACCTCATCGTGCGGGCGCTCGCCGCGATCGAGCGCGGGGCGCTTCGGCTCTCGCCGCAGCCGGCGGAAGGCGTCACCTACGCCGCCAAGATCGACAAGGCCGAGACCCGGATCGACTGGTCGCGGCCGTCCACGGAGGTGCACGACCACATCCGGGGCCTCTCGCCCTTCCCCGGCGCGTGGACGGACATCCCGATCGGCGGCAAGGCGGAGCGGGTGAAGGTGCTGCGATCGCGCCTCGCGTCCGGCTCGGGCGGGCCGGGCACCGTGCTCGACGATGCGCTGACGGTCGCCTGCGGGTCGGGCGCGGTGCAGTTGGTCGAGGTGCAGCGTGGCGGCGGCAGGCCGATGGCCGCGGAGGCGTTCCTCCGCGGCGCACCGGTTCCGGCGGGAACGCGGCTCGGCTAGCTGCCGAAGGGTGCCGGGTCGAAATGTCCTTCGCTTCCTTAAAGGAAGCCTACTCCGCCCCGCGCGCCGGAACCGCAAGGACGTCGCAAGCCGAAGCCAGCAGGAGCCTGCCCGCGAGGTCGCCGCCATGCCGGTCGAGATCGAAGGCACCATGGACGCCGAGCACGGTGAGGTCGAAGGGCTGCTCTGTGGTCACCGAATGCAGAAGCGAGTCCGGATTCCCCTCCTCGAGCAGGATCGACGGCGGCTGGGGGAAATCCAGCCGATCGCCCAGGCGGTGCACGAATCCGACGGTCTGCTGCATGGCCGTCTCGACGATGTCCTTCTTGTGCTGCTCGCCGAGAAAGGCCGAGAACGGAAGCCGATAGGCATGGAGTATGGTGAGCGCCGAATCGGGGAAGAGGGCGACACCGCGGGCGATGGCATCCTCGGATACGTCCGAGAAGTCAGTGGGTGCGATCAGGGCGCGGTAGTCGTCACCGACCGGCCGCTTCGCGATCAGGACGGGCGCCTTGGCGGTGCGGATGAGTGCGGCGATGATCTGGCCTGGTCGGGATTTGCCCAGCATCTCGTTCAACGCCGCGCCCGTGACGATCAGCTGCGCTCCCGTGGCCTCGGCAACGTCGCAAATGGCATCGGACACCGGGGCCGTTCGGACCACGACCCGCCACGAAACATCAGCAACCGCACCCTGCGCCAATGCTGCGACATCCTCGGCAGCGCGATGCGCGATCCTCGCGTCATCCCACGACGGACGCGGTTCCCCCGCGACAACGAGGGCAATGTGCAGACGGGCGTTCCAACGCCGGGCCAGTGCAAAGGCGCGCAACAGCGCCCGATCGCAGCGGGCATCCATGTCGGTCGCCAGGACGATGTCGGTTACCGGGTGGGTCTCGGACAATGGCATTTCTCCAGCGATGGCTCCGGATCCTGTCGAAAGGCTGAGCCGCCATTGAGACAATAGCGGGCGCAGCCGTTACCGGTTAACCCCCGATCGCGCCCAACGGGTTAACCCAGATCAAACCCCAGACAGGTCCGGAATACCGCATGGCCGCCAGACTCCGACCGACATCGCTGTTCCGCACCTTCTTCCGGTCCGAGGCATCGTCAGGGATCGTCCTCATCATCGCCGCCGCGGTGGCGCTGGCGATCGCCAACAGCGCGCTCGCCGAGGACTATTTCGGGCTGCTGCACGAGGATGTCTTCGGCCTCAGCGTCGGGCACTGGATCAATGACGGGCTGATGGCCGTCTTCTTCCTGCTCGTCGGGCTCGAGATCAAGCGCGAGCTGGTCGAAGGGCAGCTCGCGACCTGGCGGCAGCGCATCCTGCCGGGCGCCTGCGCGGCGGCGGGCATGGCGGTGCCTGCTCTGATCTATGTCGCCTTCAACACCGACAATCCGGTCGCGCTGCGCGGCTGGGCGATCCCGTCGGCGACCGACATCGCCTTCGCGCTCGGCATCCTGTCGCTGCTCGGCCGGCGCGTGCCGGTGTCGCTGCGCATCTTCCTCGCCGCGGTCGCGATCCTCGACGATCTCGGCGCGGTGCTGGTGATCGCGCTCTTCTACACCGGGGAGTTCGATTTCCTGATGCTGGGGCTCGCGGCGGCGACGGTCCTCGTGCTGGTCGCCATGAACCGCGTCGGCGTCACCAGCATCTGGCTCTATCTCGCCGTCGGCGTGGTGCTGTGGGTGTTCGTGTTCAATTCGGGCCTCCACGCCACGCTGGCCGGCGTCATTCTCGCCATGGCGGTCCCGCTCCGGCCGGGGCGTGAGGCGCACTCGCCATCGGGGCAGATGGAACACCTGATCCAGCCCTGGGTCGCGTTCGTCATCGTGCCGCTGTTCGGCCTTGCCAATGCCGGCGTGGCGTTCGGCGACCTGACGGGCGATCTCGACCTTGCGCTGCCGTTCGGGATCGCGGCCGGGCTCTTCTTCGGCAAGCAGATCGGCATCTTCGGCGCCGCCTATGCGCTGATCCGGACCGGCGCAGCGCCGAAGCCCGAAGGCGCGACGTGGCCGCAGCTCTACGGCGTCGCGCTGCTGTGCGGCATCGGCTTTACCATGAGCCTCTTCATCAGCCTCCTCGCCTTCCCGGCGTCGGCGGTCTTCGTCGACGAGGCCAAGCTCGGCATCCTCGGCGGCTCGGCCGTGTCCGCCATCGCCGGGGCGGTCGTGCTGCTGCTGGCATCCAAACGCGTCAAGGGAGAAGGCTGAATTCCTGCTTGGTTGGAGCCGCGAAAGTGCCACGTATCCACTTCTCGCCATCGGAGTAGTCGATCGTTCCGCATAGCATGTCGCCGACCGCCGTCAGTATCACTGCACCCTGCGCACCGCTCCCGTCATGGGCAAACCAGTTGGGCCCGAACGCGGTCACGTGGAGTTGGCGTTCGCCGAAGGGAAGGCCCGCCTCAATCACTTGACCTACTTCAAGCGGAGAAAAGGCGCGTAGATCGGCGGAGCCGTAAACCGAAATATCGACGCCCCATCCGACACCAGGACGCGGCGGTTCGGCCAAGGGCAGGAACGCGCGGAACTCGTCCAACGACAGCTCGTAGTCAGCGACGAGTAGTTGGTAGGCGCGCCCCTCCATCAGGGAGACCGCAACCGCCGATGTGGCGGTCACTAAAACGCCTTGCGGCGTGGAGCCGGTGAGCCTCGTAGCTGAACACTCCCGCGCGAAGGCCGGCGCAGTAAGCACGATGGCCGCGATGGCAGAAGCAATCATCTGGAATCGGCGCATCACAGTGTTGCTCCGCGGTTGTCGCTACCCGCTTTGGGCATACTCTTCGGCTGAGCCACCAATTCGCGCAAAGTTACTCCACGAACACCGTGACGCGGTCGGTCCGGCCGGCGCCGTCGATCACCGCCAGCGTCACGAAGCCCGGGCCCGTGGGCGTGAAGGTGCCCTCGCGGGCGAAGGGGGAATAGGCGATCGGGAGGCCGTCGGCGAGCCAGGTGAAGGGTGGCGAGCCGTTGCGGAGCGCCATCACCAGCGGCATTTCCCTGCCCGAGCCGAGGCCGAGATCGACCCGGACGCCGTCCTGCGGGAAGGTGATCTCCGGCGACGGATCGCGATCGACCAGCGACGCCTCCGCATGACGGAAGCGCCGCAGCGGCTCGGGCAGCTCGGCGGTCGAGGCGAGCACCGCGCCGCGCGGCGCCGGGGGCAGCGGCTCGGTGCGAAGGCCGATGCGGTCGAACGCCTCGAACAGGATCGGGGCCGCGGCGCCGATGCCGGAAAGGCCGGAGATCGGCGAGCCGTCGGGGCGGCCGACCCAGACGCCAACGACGTGGCGGCCGTCATAGCCGATCGCCCAGGCGTCGCGGTAGCCGTAGGAGGTCCCGGTCTTGTAGGCGATGCGGCCGGGCGTGCCGTTGGACGGCGGAAGCACGCCGGCGAGAATGTCGGTGACGTACCAGGCCGACAGCGGGTCGAGCACCGGCGGCGCCGAGCTGCCGCCCTGCGGGATCGGGGGATCGGCGATGCCGTCGCGAAGCGCCACCGGCATGCCGCCCCGCGCGATCGCGGCATAGACCGCGACGAGGTCGTTGAGGCTGATGCCGACGCCGCCGAGGCCGATGGCGAGGCCGGGCACGGAGAGGTTGGGCAGCTGGGGCGCGGCGCCCGCGCGGCGAAGCCGCGCCACGAGCTGCGCCGGGCCGACCGCGTCGAGAACGATCACGGCGGGGATGTTGAGCGACTGCTCCAGCGCCTCGCGGATCGTCACCGTGCCGCGATAGAAGCCGTCGAAATTGACCGGGGCGTAGTCGCCGAAGCCGGTCGGGCGGTCCTCGATCAGGCTTGCCGGCAGCGCGAGGCCCATCTCGAAGGCGAGGCCATAGATCAGGGGCTTCAGCGTCGAGCCGGGCGAGCGGATCGCGCCGGTCATGTCGATGAAGCCGGCGCGCGCCTCGTCGAAGAGCCCCGCCGAGCCGACCGAGGCCAGCACCTCGCCGGTGCGGTGGTCCGCCAGCACGATCGCGACCGAGACCCTTTCCCCCAGCGATGCGGCGCGGCCGGCGGCGAGCGCCTCCAGCGCCAGCTGGCGGGTGCGGTCGATGGTCAGCTCGTGGACGAGCGTGGCCGGGTCGGCCCGGAGCGCCGCCGCCGCGAGATGCGGCGCGATCATCGGGAACGGCCGACGGCGCGTCGGCACCGGCTCGGTCATCGCCGCCGCGGCCTCCTCCTCGGTGAGGACGCCTTCATCGACCATCCGCGCGAGCACGCGGTCGCGGGCGGCCCGCGCGGCGGCCGGGTCGCGATCGGGGCGGCGCGCCTCCGGCGACTGGGGCAACGCCACGAGGAGCGCCGCTTCCGCCGGGGTCAGCCGTCTCGGCTCCTTGCCGAAATAGGCGAGCGTCGCGGCGCGGATGCCCTCCAGATTGCCGCCATAGGGCGCCAACGTCAGGTAGAGGTCGAGGATCTCGTCCTTGCCGAGCGCGGCCTCGATCTCGCGGGCGAACACGATCTGCCTGAGCTTGCCCTCGATGCTGCGCGTGTCGGCGCCGTCGAGGAGGCGCGCGACCTGCATGGTGATGGTCGAGCCGCCCGAGACGATGCGGCCACCGGCGCCGACGAACTGGCCGGCGGCGCGCAGCAGCGCGCTCCAGTCGACGCCGCCATGGTTGCGGAAATCCTCGTCCTCATAGGCGAGGAGCATCTCGATGAACAGCGGATCGACGTCGTCCACCGTCGCCGGCAGGCGCCAGCGGCCGTCGGCGGTGGTGAAGGGCCGCAGCAGGTCGCCGTCGCGGTCGACCACCAGCGCCGAGGTCATCACCGCCGCCGGGTCCGGCACCGGCGGGAGGTCGGCGCGGATCGCGGCGGCCGAGACGGCGAGCCACGCGGCCGCCGCGCCGATGGCGGTGAGCACTGGCCACAAAGCGAGGAACGCCAGCGACCACGCTCGCGACGGCGGACGGAATTGCGCCGGCGACCCTCCCCCCGGCGGGGGAAGGGTCAGGTCAGGAGCGGACATCGCTCATCGCCTCAGCGGGTGGGGCCGACGACCTCGACGGTGCCCGCATCGGTGTTGGCCCGGCGCTCGGGCCGGTACATGTCCTCGATCGTGGCGCCGGGATGGATGAAGACGCCCGGCGACACCGCCCGCACCGTATAGGCCACCGTGAACTGGAGCGGCGCGGAGGCGAAGCGGTTGACGGCCGCGACGAAGCGGTCGGTCCGCGACTCGGTGTGGTCGACATAGGATTCCGCGACCAGCCAGGGATAGCGCGACACGTCGCCCGAGAAGGAGAGGTTCGGGTTCTCGATCTCGAAGCCCGCCGGCAGCGGGTCGACGATGAGGAGCCGTCCGTTCCGTCCTTCGCTCGCCGTCACGGTGAGGGTCACCACGAAGCGGTCGTTCTGCGCCACGACGGAGACGTCGGTCTCCGTGCCGTCGGGCAGGAAGTAGCGCCGCTCGATGGTGAAGCCGTCGCTGCTCGCCTTCGGCTGGACCTCCGGCACGCCGATGACGGTCACCGCCACGTCGAACGGATCGCCGCTCTCGGTGGCGACGACGACCGGGCTCGCCGCGATTTCGGTGTCGAAATAGCTGGCGAAGAACTCGCCCTCGACCGGCATGCCGTCAATGGTGAGGCCGGCATCGGCGGCGCTGTCGAGGAGGGCCGCGGCCGCCATCAGCGTCCAGGCGTCCTCCTGCGTCGAGGTCCAGCGGCGCATTGCGCGGTCCTCGACGATGCGGTCGGCGAGCGCATCGAGGTCGACCGACGCGACGCGCGCCTCGGCCGCCAGCGCCAGCACCGCGGCGCGGTCGCGGAGCACCGTGCCATAGTCGAGGCGCCAGCCATTCACCGGATCGACGGCGGTCGCAAGGTGCGCCGCCGCGGCCGCGAAGGCCGCCTCGGCGCGGTTGCGGTCGCCATAGAGGGCGAGCGCGGCGCCGATCTGCGCCTTGGCGAGCGCCGAGCCGAAATTGCCGAGCCGCGCCTCCGCGTAGTAGCGAAGGTCGCCGATCGAGGCCCGGCCGTTCATCGCCAGCACGTAGAGCGCGTAGGCGATGTCCTGGCCGCCATTGGTGAAGTCCGCCGCGAAGGCGACGTTGTTGGCGAGGTTGTCGAGCGCCAGCGTCATCGCCAGCTGCGGCACCTCGTAGCCCGCCTCGATCGCCCGGGTCAGGAACTCGGCGATATAGGCGTCGAGCCAGAGGTCGCCGTCGTCATACGGGCCCCAGAGGCCGAACGCGCCGTTCGACGCCTGCTTGGCGAGGACGCCGGCGATCGCATCGCGGATGCGGCCCTCCAGCGCCGCGTCGGCGCCGATGCCAATCGAGGCCGCCACCTGGTTGAGGTAGAGGAGCGGCATCGCGCGGCTCGCGGTCTGCTCGACGCAGCCATAGGGATAGCGGCTGAGCGAGGCGAGAACGCCCGGCAGGTCGAGCTGCGCGGTCGAGCCGGCGGCGAGCGTCACGGTCGCCGTGCCCGAGACGAAGCCGTCGAGGAAGGACGCGTCGATCGTCACCGGCTCGCCGGCGGATTCGATGATCGTCCGCTCGGTCAGCGGCGCTCCGGGCGCGCGGACGCCGAGGAGGAAGTCCTTCGGCAGCCGCTCGCCGCCGGGCATCACCAGCGTCAGCCGGAACTCGGTGTCCGAGATCGCAGCCGCGGTGATCGGGATGGCGAGCGTGACCCGCTGGTTCTCCGCCAGCGTCAACGTGCGGTCGCCATCGGCGTCGTCGACCGCAACGCCGGCATCGGCGTCGATCAGCAGACGATAGTCGCCGGCAGGACCCGAGACGTTGTTGATCTCCACGAGAAGCCGCGAGGTGTCGCCGAGGTGAAGGAAGCGCGGGGTCGTGGTGACGACCACGACCGGATCGCGGACGAAGACGTCCTCGACCGCGTGGCCGACGCCTTCCGCCGACCAGGCCTGCACCATGACGCGGACGGTGCCATTGAAGTCGGGCATCGGGAAGGACACGGTCGCCGTGCCGTCCTCGCCGACTTCGACGATGCCGGAATGGAAGGCGACGAGCTTCGCGGTCGGCGGCGGGGCGCCGAGGCGCACCGGCCCGCCATCGCCGCCGGAGCGGATCGCCCCGGCCGCGCCCTGCATGGTGTCGATCAGGAGACCGTAGAGGTCGCGGAACTCCATGCCGAGACGGCGCTGGCCGAAATACCAGTCGTCCGGAGCCGGCGGCCGGTAGTTGGTCAGATTGAGGATGCCGAGGTCGACGGCGGTGACCACGACATAGGCCTCGGTGCCGGGCTGAAGATTGTCGATCTGCACCGGGATGGTCAGCGGGCCGCGCGGGCGCACC
The DNA here is from genome assembly GCA_026126025.1 of Bauldia sp. Lineage (GTDB taxonomy): Bacteria > Pseudomonadota > Alphaproteobacteria > Rhizobiales > Kaistiaceae > JADLGL01. The sequence continues at coordinate 107,336 of JAHCJZ010000003.1, forward strand.
TCCTCCGGCAGGTCGATCGAGACCGCGAGGTCGCGATCGCCGGGCTCGACATCGGCCCAGGCGACGCCGAGAGCGCGCGCCGGCATGCGGCCGGCGTCGACGTCGATCGGCCGGTAGAGCGTGGCCGTAACGTAGGCGCCCGGACCCCATTCCTCGGTGACCGGCAGCTCGACAATGGTGCCTTCTTCCGGGACCTCGACCGTGGTCATGGTGATGAGGCGGTCGTCGACCACCGTCACCAGCGCGATCCCGGGGAACTGCGGATCGAGCCGCAGCATCGCGGTCTCGCCGAGCGCATAGGCCGGCTTGTCGAGCGCGACTTCCAGCACGTCCGGCGTGTCAGTGCCGGCGGCGACGTAGTACCAGCCCGCCCAGAATTCATAGGTGGTCGAGGTCGGGTCGCTGCCGGCGCTGACGAGCTCGAGGCGGTAGCTGCCCCAGTCGACCGGCGCGCTGATCCGCGCCGGCTGGCCGGGCTCGAGGTCGATCGTGCCGTCGGCGACGCGCTGGGTGGTGGTCACCGCCTGCCAGCGCCAGACGCCGTTGGTGTTGTACCACTGGTAGTTCACCTCGACGCGCAGCAGCGTCCAGGCGACGTCCTCCAGCGCGGTGCGCCCGCCGTCGGGATCGACGGCGATGACGTCGAACTCCGCCGGCGCGCCTTCCGGCACGTAGCCGTCGAACAGCGGGCGGACGCCGATATGCGGCCCGTCGGTCCGGACCGGGAGGACGATGCGGCGCTCGACGGCACGGCCGCTGGTGTCGGTGAGGCGGACGATCGCCTCGCCGCGCAGGAGCCGCGTGGTGTCGGGGAAGAACGGCAGCGCCACGTCGAGGACGGCGTTGCCCTCCTCGTCGGTCTCGGCGAAGGCGTCGATCGGCTCGAGGATGCGGTCGAACCGGTCGTCCTCGCGGCCGAAGAGGTAGCCGGGATAGGCCGGAAGGGTGCTTACCGCGGTGATGGCGATCTCGCCCTCGGCGGTGAGGCCCGGCGCGGTCGCACCATAGAGATAGCGCGCGGCGATCTCGATCGGCGTCGTCGTTTCCGTATCGAACATCGTCGCGTCGGTGGTGAGCTCGAAGGCGAGGCGTTCCGGCTCGAAGTCCTCGACCAGGAACGAGCGCTCGGCGAGCGAAGCGCCGTCGGGATCGGCATAGACCGCGATGCGCCACGAGCCGCGCATCGCGTCGGGCTGGAGGACGAGCTCGTGGACATAGCCGCCGAGACCGCCATCGGCGACGACGTCGCGGCGATGCTCGACGCCGTCGGGGCGCTCGACCACCACCGTCAGCGGCAGGCCGGTCACGGCGTCGGCGAGGCTGTCGCGGACGAGCCAGGTCGCGAACACCGTCTCGCCCGGCCGGTACACGCCGCGTTCGGTGGTGAGGTAGACGTCGAGCCCGTCGGGCGGTGCGCGGCCGTCGACGCCGCGGTCGGTCAGGTCGAAGGCGTTGCGGGTGAGATCGATGAAGCCGTAGTCGCCGGCCGCGGTCTCCGCGACCACCAGCTCGGCAGTGAGGCCGCCCTGGCCGCGGGTAAGGCCCGGCGCGAAGGCGGCGTAGCCGTCGGCATCGGTGACCGCCTCGCCGAGGATGTCGTTGTTGCGCGCGACGAGGCTGAGGCGGACGCCCTCGATGCCCTCGGCAGTCTGCAGCGAGCGGACGAAGACATGGGTTCCATCCGAGCCGGACAGCGCCGTCATGCCGAGGTCGGAGACGACGAACCACTGGGTCGCGTCGGGCTCCCAGTATTGCCGCTCGGAACCGACCGGGCGGACGGTGATGGCGTAGACGCCTGGCACGAGCGCGTCGAGCGCGTCGGTGACCGGGATGGCGGTCGTCACCATCTCGTTCAGCTGCGCGGCGGCGACATCGATCTCGCCCTCGAACACCAGCTCGCCGTCCCATTCGGCAATCTGGAAAGCGTCGTAGCCGTCGAGCTGGCGGAGGAAGATGCCGCGCTGCAGGGCGCGGACGAGGCCGCGGTCGCCGATGCGGTAGATCTCGGCCTCCAGCCTGTCGGCATTGACCGACTGGACCGGAATGGTCGGCTCCTGCACGGCCGGGAGCACATAGGCGTTGCCGGCAAAGCCCGCCCAGGGCGCGCGGTCGCGCACGAACAGGCTGAGCTCGACCATCGCGCCGAGCATCTCGCCGTCGGCGGAGGGCAGGCCGGGGCGGACGCGGATGTCGTAGCGCTGGCCGTGGCGCACGCCGTCGACGCAGATCTGGTTCGCCTCGGGTTCGAGCGCGAGGCCGCTGCCGCCTTCGACCACGACATAGTCGGTGAGGCCGGGCTGCGAGACCGGGAGCGGATCGGAGAAGACGACGCAGATGCGCGGATTGGCGGAATCGGCGTCGACCGTCGTGTCGACGATGCGGAAGCCGTGCTGCGCGACGAGCTGGCGGAGGTCTTCCTCCAGCACCGGATTGGCCTCCAGCGCGAGGCTGGCGCGATAGGCCCGGATCGCGGTGCGATAGGCCTCGCGGAACTCCATGGCGAGGCCGACCAGCGTCAGCGCCTCGGCGCGGCGGGAATTGTCGGTGGCGCGCAGATAGGCGCTCACCGCGGCGGCGATGGAGCGCTCCTGGATCTGGCGGCGGGCGTCGGAATCCGGGACCGGACGCGACAGCGTGGCGCGGGCGAAGGCGATCCAAACCTTGATGTCGTCGGGCGCGATCGCGAGCGCGGCGCCGTAAAGATTGGCGGCCAGCGCCTGGTCGTCCGCGTTGAGCGCGGTGGAGGCCGCGGCGATCAGCTGGCTGTAGGTGCGGGTGCCGGGCGGGAAGGTGGTGCCGAGCGATCCCTCGAAGCGGCGCGACGCGTCGATGAAATCCGAAGCGAGGAACTCCAGGAGCTCAGCCTGGCGACCGGCGACGACATCCTGCGGGATCGGGGCGATCGTGACGACGCGGGCGGCGACCGCGCCTTCGACGATCGCGAGGGCGCCGAAGTCGTTCTTGAGGAAGCACCAGCCGGCGGCGACGTTGTAGGTCAGCGCGCGGCAGGCCATGTCGTCGAGACAGGCCGCGGTGCAGGCATCGAGGTCGATGTTGCGGAGGGTCTGGTAGTCGTTCCCCGCATAATCGGCGTCCTCGGTGACGATGAGGCGCCGGAGCAGGTCGGACTGGGCGGCGGCAGGTGTGACAAGCGCGGCCATGAGCACCGCGCCAATGCTCGCGAGCGCGAGCTTGCGCACGAAATCGATCATCGACGTCCCCTCGCCCCCGAGTACCGCGAAAGGAGCGGCATCCCGTGTTCTATGTGCGACCGGCGGTTGCGTAAAGGCGTCCGGGCGGCCCACGGCGCGTCAGGGTAAAGTGAATCCGGGCGGATTCCCGACAAGCCGGTGACTGTTTGGCGACGGCGGCGAAGTTGGAACGGGTGTTGCGCGCGAGCCGCAGCTGTGAAACCGGTTTCCCCGTCCCGAGCGCCGCGGAATTCTTTTCCGCGCGCTTTCAACTGTTTGGAACCGTTCGCGTCGTAGCATCGTCGCCCGGAACCTACATTCGGATCGGACTGACGCCGCCCCGTCGAACCGGCCGGGCGGTTGTGCTGCATGGAGCCTCAGGTCATGGACGCGGCGAAGAAGCTCTCGGTCTTCCCGGCTTTCCATACGGTGGAAGGGCGCCGCGTCGTCATCGTCGGCGGCGGCGATGAAGCCGCCGCGAAGGTGCGTCTCGTCGGGGAGACCTCGGCCGCCATCGTCGTCTACGCGACCGCAATCAGCGATGCCGTCGGGGTCGATCTGATCGCGGCGGGCGGCAGCTGGATCCCGCGGCTTCCGACCGAGGCGGATTTTGCCGGCGCCGCGCTCGTCTTCATCGCGACGGGCGCGATCGGGACCGACCGCGCGGTGTGCGCCCTGGCGCGGGCGGCCGGCGTGCCGGTGAACGTCGTCGACCGGCCCGAGCTGTGCGACTTCCACACCCCTGCCCTCATCAACCGCGCGCCGCTGGCGGTGGCGATCGGCACGGCGGGAACCGCCCCCGTGCTGGCGCGCCAGGTGCGGGCGCGGATCGAGACCGTCCTCGCCCCGGCGCTGGGCGACCTTGCGCGCCTCGCGGATAAGCTGCGCGACCGCGTCGCCGCCGCGATTCCGACCGGCGAGGGCCGCCGCCGGTTCTGGTCGCGCTTCTTCACCGGGCCGGTGGCGCAGAAGGTGTTTGCCGGGCGCATCGCGGAAGCCGCCGCCGAGGCGCAGGCCGAGATCGCCGATCCGACCGGCGGCCGCGGGCATGTCTCCCTCGTCGGCGCCGGTCCCGGAGCGTGGGACCTCCTGACGCTGCGCGCCCAGCGGCTCCTCCAGGAGGCCGACGTCATCGTCTATGACCGGCTGGTGCCGGCGGAGACGGTGGCGCAGGGCCGCCGCGACGCCGAGCGCATCTATGTCGGCAAGGCGAAGGGTCATCACGCGCTGCCGCAGGACGAGATCAACGCCATCCTGGTGCGCGAGGCGAAGGCCGGGCGCCGGGTGGTGCGGCTGAAGTCCGGCGATCCGCTGATCTTCGGCCGGGCCGGCGAGGAGATGGCCGCGTTGCGGGCTGCCGGCGTCTCGTTCGACATCGTTCCCGGCATCACCGCCGCTTTCGCCGCGGCCGCCGAGACCGAGATCCCGCTGACGCTCCGCGGCGTCGCGTCGTCGCTCGTCTTCGCCAGCGGCCACGACGTCGACGGCGAGACGCTGCCGGGCTGGACCGACCTCGCGCTGTCGGGCGCGACGGTCGCGGTCTATATGGGCCTTTCCGTCGCCGCCAAGGTCGCGGCGCAACTCCACGCCGCGGGCCTTCCGCCATCCACCCCGGTCGCGGTGATCGACAGCGCCTCGCTGCCCGGTGCCCGGGCCTATGCCGGGCGGCTCGACGAGCTGCAGGCGCTGGTCGGCAGGTCCGGCATCGCCGGTCCCGTGCTCATCCTCATCGGCGACGTGGTGGCGCAAGGAAACCTTGCGGCCGAAACCGCGTCGCTCTCCCAACTCGCCGCATAGCCCATGTTCAAAGCCGCCACCGAAGGTCAGAAGAAGATCGTCACGGTCAACCGGCTGATCGACGGCCGGGTCATGTTTCTCGGCCCGGGCAATCGCTGGGTCATGCATGTGACCGAGGCCGCGGTCCTCGACGACGGCGCAGAGCTCGAAGCCGCGATGGCCTTCGGTCGGGCGGAGATCGCCGCCCGGCAGGTGACCGAGCTCTATCCGATCGACGTCGAGGTGACGCCGGAGGGGCCGGTGCCGGTGCGGCTTCGCGAACGCATCCGCGCCGAGGGGCCGACGGTCGCCTATGGGGAAGCGGAACGCGCCCCGCTGACTGCGGGATCAAGGTAAGACGCCATGTACCGGTACGATCAGTTCGACCATGATTTCGTCAACGCCCGGGTAGCGCAGTTCCGCGAGCAGGTCGGCCGACGGCTCGCCGGCGAGCTGACCGAGGACCAGTTCCGGCCGCTGCGGCTTCAGAACGGCCTCTATCTCCAGCTCCACGCCTACATGCTGCGGGTCGCGGTGCCGTATGGGACGCTGAGCCCGGCGCAGATGCGGATGCTGGCGCACATCGCGCGGAAGTACGACCGCGGCTACGGCCATTTCACCACGCGGCAGAACATCCAGTACCACTGGCCGGCGCTCGGCGACGTGCCGGACATCCTGGCCGATCTCGCGACGGTCGAGATGCACGCCATCCAGACCTCCGGCAATTGCGTCCGCAACGTCACCGCCGACCATTTCGCGGGCGCGGCGGCCGACGAGATCCTCGATCCGCGGCCCTATGCGGAGATCCTCCGCCAGTGGTCGTCGCTCCATCCGGAGTTCGTCCACCTGCCGCGGAAGTTCAAGATCGCCGTGACCGGCGCCGAGCGCGACCGCGCCGCGGTCCAGGTCCACGACATCGGCGTCCACGCGAAGCGCGGGCCGGACGGCGAAGTCGGCTTTGCGGTCTATGTCGGGGGCGGGCTCGGCCGCACGCCGATGATCGCGCACAAGATCCGCGACTACCTGCCGGAGGAGGACCTCCTCAGCTACATGGAGGCGATCCTTCGCGTTTATAATCTCGAAGGCCGGCGCGACAACAAGTTCAAGGCGCGCATCAAGATCCTGGTCCACGAGGCCGGCGCCGACGCCATCCGCGACAAGGTCGAAGCGGAGTTCGAGCGCATCCGCCACAGCGCGCTCTTCCTGCCCGAGGACGAAGTCCGCCGCATCGAGGCCTATTTCGCGCTGCCCGAGCTGCCGAACCGCTCGCCGGTCAGCCCCAGCCTCGACCGCGCCCGGGCAGCCGACGCCGCGCTCGATGCCTGGGTCAGGCAGAACACCGTGCCGCACAAGGTGACGGGCCATGTGCTCGCCACCATCTCGCTGAAGCCGATCGGCGGCACGCCGGGCGACGCGACCGCCGAGCAGATGGAGGTCGTGGCCGATCTCGCCGAGCGCTACAGCGCGGGCGAGGTGCGGGTGTCGCACGAGCAGAATCTCGTCCTCCCCCATGTCGCGCTCGACGACCTCGCCGACATCCACGCCATCCTTCAGGCGAACGACCTCGCGACCTCCAATGCCGGGCTCGTCTCCGACATCATCTGCTGCCCCGGCCTCGATTATTGCTCGCTCGCCAATGCGCGCTCGATCCCGGTGGCGCAGAAGATCGCCGAGCGCTTCGCCGATCTCGACCGACAGCGAACGATCGGCGAGCTCAAGATCAAGATCTCGGGCTGCATCAACGCCTGCGGCCACCATCATGTCGGCCATATCGGCATTCTCGGCGTCGAGAAGAAGGGCGAGGAGTTCTACCAGGTGACCCTCGGCGGCTCGGGCGACGAGCACACCGCGATCGGCGAGATCATCGGCCGCGGCTTCGCCGCCGACGAGCTGATCGACGCGGTCGAGACGATCATCGAGACCTACCTCGTCCATCGCACCGACCCGGGCGAGACGTTCCTCGCCGCCTATCGCCGGCTGGGGCAGGCGCCGTTCAAGGAGGCGCTCTATGCCACCGCTTGAGGCGCTTGCCACGGCGCCGGCGGGCGTCGTCGACACCGGGACGGCGGGCGAGGCGCGGGCGCTCGACGCCCGCTACGGCCACCTGCCGACGCGCGAGGTGATCCGTCTCGCGGTCGAGGACATCTTCCCCGACCGCATCGCGCTGGTGTCGAGCTTCGGCACGGAATCGGTCGTCCTCCTCCACATCCTCTCCACGGTCGACCGCGACGCGCCGGTGCTCTTCCTCGACACCGGACGCCTGTTTCCGGAGACGCTGGAATATCGCAACGAGGTCGTCGGGCGGCTCGGCCTGACCGACGTGCGCACCATCCAGCCCGAGCCGGAGCGTCTTGCCGACGTCGATCCGGTGAAGGCGCTGTGGATGACCAACCCCGACCTCTGCTGCCAGGTGCGGAAGACCGAGCCGCTGGGGCGTGCACTCAAGGGCTTCGACGCCTGGTTCACGGGGCGGAAGCGCTTCCAGTCCAGCGGACGGTCGGAGATTCCGGTCTTCGAGGCCGACGGCGCGCGGATCAAGGTGAACCCGCTGGCCAACTGGTCGCCGGCGCAGCTCGGCGAATATGCCGCGCAGCACAGCCTGCCGCCGCATCCGCTGCTGGCGAAGGGGTATCTCTCGATCGGCTGCGTTCCCTGCACCGACCGGGTGATGCCGGGCGAGGATGCGCGCGCGGGGCGGTGGCGCGGACTCGACAAGACCGAGTGCGGCATCCATCTCGGCATCGAGAGCGACGGGAGCGGCATCTAGCGATGGCGTTGTGGAAGGATGGCGGGTTCGTCGAGGACCCGTGGCGGCTGGCGGCCGACGATTCGCCGATCGGCGTCGACGAGCCGGTGATCGTCAGCGTCGCGCGCTGGAAGGCGGAGCGCGACACGCTCGCCGGCCGCAACGCGCCGCTCGGCCTCCTCATCGCACCGGGCGACGAGTGGGAAAGCATCGCCGCGGACCTCTCGCGCTTCGCGGTGATCGCGGTGTCGTTCCCGAAATTCACCGACGGCCGCGGCTTCTCCTATGCGCGGCTGCTGCGCGACCGCGAGGGCTTCACCGGCGAGGTCCGCGCGGTGGGCGACTTCTATATCGACCAGGTGCCGCTGATGCGCCGGGTCGGCATCGACGCGTTCTCGACCGACAACGAGACGGTCATCCGGGCGTTCGAGAATGGCGTGTGGCCCGAGGTCGCGGAATACCTCCAGCCGATCGGGATCGCCGGCGAAATTCCCGCCGGAACGCGGCCCTGGGCGCGCCGCCCGGCGCGCTGAGACCGCCGCGACACGCCTCCCCTCAATTCGCCGATTCCGTAAATTCCGACCGTTTCGGACGCGATTTCGTCACAGTGGTCGGCGCATTCCTTGCGTGCGCGCCATGCGGCGCCGGTAACTACGTACCCACGCAGGAACTTGACCATTCGGTCGAACATTTGTTTTCGGATCGAAGCCGGGCTTAGCCGGCTGACTGTTTCAACCTGTGTCGTCGACTGTCACCGACGGCGTTTCCCTGGGGGCTGTCACTGATGTTGAAAGCGCTGCGACCCTTTGTGCTGGCGTTGAGCGCCGCTGCTCTGCCGACCGTGCCGGCGATGGCCCAGGGGGTCATCCACGACCCCAACGCCATCGCGGGCTGCTACGAGATCACCAGCGGACTGCCGGCGAACTTCACCGCCTCGTTCTGCCTGACCGCGGACTATTACGGCGAGTTCAACGCGACGAGCCCCGCAGGTGCGTGTGTCCGGCGCATGAGCTGGTCGCCGCGGCCCGACGGCGTGACGCCGGTGGATTGGCCGGCCGACTTCATCCATCTCAACATCCACTTCCTCGGGCCGGGCTGCCCGGAGGTGGCCGACCAGCTGACGGACGATATCTATTGCGGCGTCGTTTCGTCGGGACCGAGTGCCGGGGGGCTGAACTGCACGTTCGACGTGGAGCGGGGATTGCCGCTTCGCGAAGTCACCGTCCGCCGCGTGAACTGAGCCGGCTACGCGTCCGGCCAGGTCAGTTCGCGCGGTAATGCAGCCGGCCGCCGGCCGATCCGGCGATCGCAACCATGGAAGAGACCAGCCATGTTCACCGCATCCAAGACCCTTCGCGCCCTTTCCGTCGTCATCGGCGCATCGGCCCTGCCGTTCGCCGCGGCTTCGGCCGCGGACACCCCGCTGCCGCCTCCGCCGCCGCCGGTCTACGACCTGATCCTCGGCATCCCCGGCTGCTACCAGGTGGTGAGCGGGCTGCCGGACGGGTTCACCATGGCGTTCTGCCTCAACCCAGACCATGACGGGACCTATGGCGTGGCGATGCCGGGCTTCCGCTGCGAGAATCGCCTCGACTGGGGCGACCATCATGACGGCAAGGTCCACATCGACTTCCACAGGCTGCGCGCCTGCGGAAACGCCAACCAGATCATGACCGACGATGCGGAATGCACCATCGGCTCCGGCGGCGCGCTCCATTGCATCCTCGAAGCCGAGCGCGGGATTCCGCCGCGCCAGATCGTGGCCGTGCGCGCCAACTGAGCCTCGGCAATCAAGCCGGTCCGGCTCGTCGCGGGCCGGCTGAACCTCAGCTGAACGGGGTATTCAGGACCGGTTCGATGCCGGCCCTATATCCAAGCGGGCAGGTGCGCATTTCCTCCGATGCGCGCGCAATCCAACGGGAGCCCGCATGATGTTCCGCTTTCCCAAGATCTTCACCCGCGTCGCCCTGGCAGCCAGCGTCGTGCTGGTTCCGCTCGCCGCAGCCAATGCCCAGCCCGGCGACGTGCCCAACAACATCGCGATCCCGGCTCCGGTGCCCGTTCCGGTGCCGGTCCCGGTGACGACCTTCGCCGGCAGCTGGCAGATCAACCAGCCGATCTACGGCCCCTACTGGGTGAGCTTCCGGCTCAGCCAGTATGGCGGCGGCTCCTACCAGGTGCAGGGCGGCGGCCTTTACTGCAATGGCGGTCTCACCTGGTACCAGAGCGGCAACCAGGCGGTGATCCAGCTGCAATACACCAATTGCGGCGGCGGCATCGGCTGGTCGGCCGACAGGATGGTGTGCCAGTTCACCAACACCTACAGCTACCAGCAGCAGTACGACCCGCGGTTGGGCGCCGGCAATGCCGGGCCGGCCAATATTGCGGTCCCGAACGTCGCCATTCCGGTTCCGACCCCGCCGCCCTCGGCGAACCAGATCCTGTGCACCTACCAGCCCGCGGTCGCCGGCTACCAGCCGATCTCGGTTCTCGCCAACCGCACCGCGTACTGATCAGCGGTCGGCGATCGAAAGAACGGCCCGTCACTTTGGCGGGCCGTTTTCGTTTGGCGCTCAGCGGTAGCGCTCTTTCAGCAGCGCGTAGAGCGCGCGGATCGACTGGGCGTCGCCGCCTTCCGGCCGCGCCGGCCGCGACGACCGGCTCCAGGCATAGAGATCGACGTGGAGCCAGGGGATGTCCTCGCCCACGAAGCGCTGGAGAAAGAGCGCCGCGGTGATCGATCCGGCGAAGCCGCCGGTCCCGGCATTGTTGATGTCGGCCACCTTTGATTCCAGCATCGCGGCGTAGGGCGCCCAGAGCGGCAGCCGCCAGGTCGGGTCGCCGAGCGCTGCGGAGTGACGCGCGAGGTCGGCGGCGAGCGTATCGTCGTCGGTGAACACGGCGGGGATGTCGGGACCAAGCGCGACCCGCGCCGCGCCGGTGAGCGTGGCGAAGTCGATCATGAGCTCCGGCTTCTCCTCGGACGCCAGCGTCAGTGCGTCGCCGAGGATCAGGCGGCCCTCGGCGTCGGTGTTGCCGATCTCAACCGAGACGCCCTTGCGGCTCTCCAGCACGTCGCCCGGGCGGAACGCGGCGCCCGAGACCGCATTCTCGACCGCCGGCACCAGCAGGCGGAGGCGCAGCTTCAGGCCGGCGCCCATGATCATCGCGGCGAGGGCGAGCGCGTTGGCGGCGCCGCCCATGTCCTTCTTCATCAGGAGCATCGCGTCGGAGGGCTTGAGGTCGAGGCCGCCGGTGTCGAACACCACGCCCTTGCCGACGAGCGTCACCTTCGGTGCCGCCGGATCGCCCCAGGCGAGGTCGACCAGCCGCGGCGCACGCTCGGGGATCGCCGCGGCGCCGACGGTGTGGATCATCGGGAGCCCGGCGGTGAGGAGCGCATCGCCGACGGTCTCGGCCACCGTCGCGCCATGGGTCGCGGCGACCTCGCGGATCGCCGCCGCGAGATCGGCGGGGCCGAGGCGGTTCGACGGGGTGTTGATGAGGTCGCGCGCGAGGGTGACGGCGGCGACGGTGCGGCGGAGCTCGGCGCCGTCGACCTCGGCGGGAATCTCGAGCGCGGTGTCGCCCTCCTCCGCGGTGCGGTAGCGCGTGTAGCGGTAGCCGCCCAGGGCGAAGGCGAGCGCCGCGAGGGACGGGTCGGGGAAGCCTCCGGCGAGCCGGTAGGTGCCGGCCGGCAGGGCAGACAGGCGTCCCGCCACGAGCGGATCGGCGTCGGGCGCGCCCTCCTTGCCGAGCCCGAACAGCACGGCCGAGACAGCGCCCGCCGCGCCGGGCACGAGCAGGGTCGATCCCGCCTTGGCGGTGAAGCCGCTCGCCTCCACCCAGGCGCGCTGGCCGGCGTCGAGGGCGGCAGCCGCCGCCTCGAGGCCTTCGGTGGTGACGGCGGTGACGGGAATGGCGACGGCCCCGGTTTGCGGGTCGATCAGCAGGGCTTTCGGCACGCGGCGGAGGCTCCGTTTTGTCGTGGAAAGGGGCCGCGATCATGGCTTTTGCGGCGAAGCCCGGCAAGGCGGGGCGGGCGGTCTTAACCAAGCATTAGGGTTAACGGATTATTGAGACGCGGAGGCCAGACCAATGGCTGCAGCTCAATTGCCGAGTCCGCCGATGCTTCGTTCCAGCCGCGGCTTTCAGCCCACCCTCCCCGGCCGGCTCCGGCGCGCGACCATCCTCGTCCCGGTGATTCTGGCGCTCGGCCTCGGTGGCTGCGCCGGGCAGCGGGCGGCGGCGCCGGACCCGATCCAGACCGGCGCGATCTCGATCGCCGGGATGGGCGAGAGCGAGCTCGGCGCCGCGGCCGCCTATTGGGGCGAGCGCTACGCCGCCAATCCCGACGACCGCACCGCCGCGCTCAATTACGGCACCATCCTCACCCGCCTGTCGCGGACCGAGCAGGCCGTCGCCGTGCTGCAGCGCGCCGCGCTCAACTTCCCCGACGACCGCGACGTGATGGCCGCCTACGGCAAGGCGCTCGCCTCGGCGGGCCGCTTCAGCGAGGCGCTGACGATCATCCGCCGCGCCCAGCTCCCCGACCGGCCCGACTGGCGGCTCCTCTCCGCGGAGGCCGCGATCCTCGATCAGATCGGGCAGCACGGCCAGGCACGCGCGCTCTACGACCAGGCGCTCGACCTCGCGCCCAATGAGCCCTCGCTGTGGTCCAATCTCGGCATGTCCTACGCGCTGGCCGGCGATCTGGTGACGGCCGAGCAGAAGCTTCGCCACGCCATCACGCTGCCCGGCGCCGACAGCCGCGTCCGCCAGAACCTCGCGCTCGTCGTCGGCCTCCAGGGCCGGTTCGACGAGGCCGAGCGGATCGCGCGGCAGGAGCTGTCGCCCGCCCAGGCCGAGGCCAACGTCGCCTACCTCCGGCAGATGCTGGGCAGCCAGGATTCGTGGAGCGCCCTCGCCAGTGAGGGGTAAGCTCACGCTCCCGCGCCGAGGCGCGCCAGCCGATGGTCCGATGTGCTCCAGCCCTCGACGAGGCGGCGCCTACAGGAAGCCCTGGTCCATCAGCTCGATGACGGCGGGGCCGAGGATGACGCCGAACAGCACCGGCAGGAAGAACAGGATCATCGGGACGGTGAGCTTGGGCGGGAGCGCGGCCGCCTTCTTCTCGGCCTCGTTCATGCGGATGTCGCGGTTCTCCTGCGCCATCACGCGAAGGGCATGGCCGAGCGGCGTGCCGTAGCGCTCGGCCTGGATCAGCGCCGTCATCACCGCGCGCACGCCTTCGAGGCCGGTGCGCTGGGCGAGGTTCTCGTAAGCCTGGCGGCGATCCGGGAGGTAGGAGAGCTCGGCGGTCGTCAACATCAGCTCCTCGGCGAGCTCGGACGACTGGATGCCGATCTCCTCGGCGACCTTGCGGAACGCCGCCTCGGCGGACATGCCGGATTCAACGCAGATCAGGAGGAGGTCGATGGCATCCGGCCAGGCGCGCTTGATCGACTGCTGCCGCTTCTGGACGCGGTTGCTGACGTAGAGGTTCGGCGCGTAGAAGCCGACATAGCCGATGAGGATGGCGACGGCGACCTTGAAGATCAGCGGCTGCTGGAAGTCGCCGAGGACGAACAGGTAGATGACGCCGAAGCCGAACAGGACGAGCGGCAGCACCAGGCGCAGCAGCAGGAAGATGAAGAGCGGCGACTGACCGCGGAAGCCTGCCATGCGCAGCCGGTTGATCGTGTTCTCGTCGGCCAGCGCCTTGCGGAGATTGAAGCGGTCGACGACGCGGCGGACATAGGCCGAGGGCTCGTTGCGGAGGCTCGCGCGCTTCTGCTCGGTCGCAAGGCGCGCGCGCTCGCGGGTGCGGATCTTGTCGCGCTCGATCGCGACCGTCTTCATCCGCCGCGACAGCTTGTCGGTCGCCAGCAGCGGCAGCGCCAGGGTGACGATGGTCGCCATGACCGCGACCGCCGCGAGGACCGCGACGATGACCGTGGAATCGGTGAGGGTCTCGACCATCGCGCTAGAAGTCGAAGTTGATCATGCGGCGCATGACGTAGACGCCGATGCCCATCCAGATCGCCGAAGCGCCGAGGATGATGTGGCCGACCGGCTCGGTGAAGAGGCGCATGATATATTCGGGGCTGGTGAGGTAGACGAGGACCATCACCACGATCGGCAGCGAGCCGATGATCCAGGCGGAGGCCTTCGCCTCCATGCTCATCGCCCGGATCTTGCCGCGCATCTTGGCGCGTTCGCGCAGCACCTTGGAGAGGTTGCCGAGCACCTCGGAGAGGTTGCCGCCGGCCTTCTGCTGGATCGCGACGACGATGGCGAAGAAGTTCGCTTCCGGCACCGGCACGCGCTCGGGCAGCTTGGTGACGGCGTCGGTCACCGACTGGCCGAGCGTCTGGCGTTCGTGGATCAGGCGGAACTCGGTGCGGACCGGCTCCTTCGCCTCGTTGGCGATGATGCGGAGGCAGTCGTTGAGCGGCAGGCCCGCCTTCACGCCGCGCACGATGATGTCGACCGCGGCCGGGAACTCGTTGAGGAACAGCTTCATGCGGCGCTTGCGCAGCCAGTTCACCAGCCAGAACGGGAAGCCGAGGGCGCCGGCGACGCCGAACGCAGCGATGGCGTAGATCGGCAGGCCGAGGATCAGATAGCCGACAATGGCGACGACGAGGCCAACCATGGCGCCGACGAGGAAGAAGGTCTGGCGCGACCAGTCGAGCCCCGCCTGCTCGAGGCGAAGCTCGAGCGGCGGCGAGGAGTGGCGGAGGGCACGCGCCTTCTCCCGCGCCTCGAGGTCGCGCAGCGAGTCCTGCACGGCCTTGCGGCGGCGCGCCGCCTGGTCGACGCCCTTGGCGCGGTTGACCACGGCCGCCGAGCGGTCGGCGATTGCCGCCTGGCGCTTCTCGGCCTGGCTGACGCCGCGGATCCGGCCGTAGAACAGCGCGACCGTCAGCCCGCCGACCGCGAGCATCGCGAGCACCGCCAGCGCGATCACCGTCATCTGCGGCGTCAGGAACTCGGTCATGCGGCGCCGGCGTCGACTTCCGCCGCCTTGTCGAGCGCGTCGGCGAGCCGGCCCTCGAGGTTGAAGTAGCGGGCGCGGTCCCAGAACGCGGGACGGCCGATGCCGGCCGAGACGTGCCGGCCGAGAATGCGGCCCGAGGAATCCTCGCCGATGATGTCGTAGCGGAAGAGATCCTGGGTGATGATGACGTCGCCTTCCATGCCGATCACCTCGGTGATCTGCGTGATGCGGCGCGAGCCGTCGCGAAGGCGCGCGGCATGGACGATGACGTCGATCGAGCCGGAAATCATCTCGCGGATCGTCTTCGACGGCAGCGTGAAGCCGCCCATGGTGATCATCGATTCGATACGGGACAGCGCCTCGCGCGGCGAGTTGGCGTGGAGCGTGCCCATCGAGCCGTCATGGCCGGTGTTCATCGCCTGGAGGAGGTCGAACGCCTCCGGTCCGCGCACCTCGCCGACGACGATCCGCTCGGGCCGCATGCGGAGGCAATTGCGCACTAGGTCGCGCATCGTGATCTCGCCCTCGCCCTCGATGTTGGGCGGGCGGGTCTCGAGGCGCACGACATGCGGCTGTTGCAGCTGAAGCTCGGCCGCGTCCTCGCAGGTGATGATCCGCTCGTCGTGGCCGATATAGAAGGTGAGGCAGTTGAGGAGCGTGGTCTTGCCCGAGCCGGTGCCGCCGGAAACCAGCACGTTGCAGCGCGAGCGGGCGATGATCTCCAGGATCGTCGCGCCTTCCTGGGTGATCGTGCCGTAGCGGACGAGCTGGTCGAGGGTCAGCTTGTCCTTCTTGAATTTGCGGATGGTGAGCGCCGGACCGTCGATCGCCAGCGGCGGGGCGATGACGTTGACGCGGCTGCCGTCGGGGAGGCGGGCGTCGCAGATCGGGCTCGCCTCGTCGACGCGGCGGCCGACCTGGCTGACGATGCGCTGGCAGATGTTCATCAGCTGGGTGTTGTCGCGGAAACGGACACCTGTCTCCTGCACCTTGCCGGCGACCTCGATGTAGGTGGTGCCGGCGCCGTTGACCATGATGTCGGAGATGTCGTCGCGCGCCAGCAGCGGCTCCAGCGGGCCGAGGCCGAGAACGTCGTTGCAGATGTCCTCCAGCAGGTCTTCCTGCTCGGAGATCGACATCACGATGTTCTTGAGCGCGATGATGTCGTTGACGATGTCGCGGATTTCCTCGCGCGCCGATTCAAGGTCGAGGCGCGCGAGCTGTGACAGGTCGATGGTGTCGAGGAGCGCCGAGAACACCGTCGACTTGATGTCGTAATAGTTCTCGGAGCGGCGCACATGGCCGCGGGTCGACTCAGGCGGCGGAGGCGGCGCCGCGCTGGCGACCGGCTTGCTCTTCTGAGCGGCGGCGGGCGGCGCCTCCGGCCGCGGGTTTTCGGCCGGCGGGGTCGGCCGCGCAGGCGCGGCCGCGCGCTCGGTGGCCGGCGGCGGAACCGCCGGGCCTTCGGGCCGGCCGACGGGCTTCTGGTCAGGCCCCTCGCCGGGTGTGCCCCGCTTGCCGAACATTCAGGCCCCCGTCAGGTCTTCTTGCCGCGCAGCCGGGAGAGCACCGACGAGAGGGCGGGACGCTTGCTGCGCCGCGGCTCGGCCTTGCCCGACACGGACTGCGCGATCTTATGGAAATGCTCAGTGACCGCGCTTTTCGGGTCGACCTCGGCGATCACCTGGCCGTTGTTGGCCGCGGTGCCGAAGAGATGCGCCTCGAACGGAATGATCGCGGTGGGCTCCATTTCGAGCGCCTTGGCGAATTCCTCGGCCTTGATCTCCGGCCGCTTCGGCATCCCGACCTTGTTGATGACGAGCTTCGGCGGCGAATCGTGCTGCCGCGCCTGGCGCAGCAGGTCGAGGAGGTTCTTGGCGTTGCGCAGATTGGCGAGGTCGGGCTCGACGGTGAGGACGATCTCGTCCGCGGCGATGAGCGTCCGGCGCACCCAGCCGGTCCATAGATGCGGAAGGTCAAGGATCAGCGACGGCACGCTGTTGCGGGCGATGTCGATCACCGGCTCGAAGGTGGTCTCGCCGAGGTCGAGCGTGCGGTCGAGGGTCGCCGGCGCGGCGAGGAGGCTCAAATGATCGGTGCACCGGGCGAGCAGGCGGTCGAGGAAGATGTCGTCGAGCCGCTCGGGCGCGTGGATCGCCTCGGCGATGCCCTGCGCCGGGTCCTGGTTGAAGTCGAGGCCGGCGGTGCCGAAGGCGAGGTCGAGGTCGGCGAGGACGACGTCGTTCTCGAAATTGCGGGCGATGGCGAAGGCGACGCTGTGCGACACGGTCGACGAGCCGACGCCACCCTTGCCGCCGACGAAGGCGATGGTCCGCCCGAGCGGGTCCGCGGCGGGGTCGGTGTAGAGATCGACGATGGCGCGGATGATGTGGAGGACGCCGACCGGGTTGACGAGATACTCGCTGACGCCGCGGCGGCTGAGCTCGCGATAGAGCTCCACGTCGTTGGTCTGGCCGACCACGACCACCTTCGATCCGACGTCGCAGACCGCGGCGAGGCGCTCGAGCTCGCCGAGGAGCTTTTCGCCGGAATGGCGGCTTTCGACCAGGATGAGGTTCGGTGTCGGCGCGGCCGAATAGAACTCGGTGGCGGCGGCGATGCCGCCCATATGCACCTTGACATGGGCGCGCGCCATCCGCCGGTCGGCGGCGGCGGCTTCCATCGTCTCGGCGAGCTCATGGCCTTCGCAGAAGGCCTGGATCGAGATCCGCGGCACCGGCCGGATCGTGGCGCTGTCCGGGGCGGGGACGGCCTCCTCGACCGGAGCCGGCACGCTGTCGAAGGCGAGGCTGCTCATCACAGCTCTCCGAGCGCGAACGGGAAGTCGTCATAGGCAGTCCCGGTGTCCGCGCCGGACTCGTAGGCGCCGAGCACGCCGGTGCGGCGCGCCGCGCTCGGCGGCGTCATCACCCGCGGATAGAGGAGGTCGAGCGGGTTCGAGACCATGGCGGCGAGGTTCTGCTGCGTGGCGCAGCCGAAATTGGCGTAGTTGCGGTTGTCGTTGTCGTCGGAAAGATCGTCCGGCCACGGACCACAGGGCGCGGTCTCAGCGCTGATCCGCACATAGGCGAGCCGGATCGGCGCCTGCGCCTCGCCGGGATGGGCGGGGTAGGCGCGGAAGCTGATCGCCGAGGACGGAATGCCGGCGCCGAGGAAGATCGATTCGATCTGCAGCGCGATGGAGCTGGCGTTGTGCGTGTTGGCCGCGCCGCTCGGGAGGACGATGGCGATCTCGGGCGAGCGGGCGTTCAGGAAGGAAGCGGCGAATGCGAGGATGTTTTCGTCCATGCCTCTCGCGAGATAAGGCGTTTCGCGCCCTACCGGCACATCCATCGTCGCCAGCGTTTCGGAGATGGTTATCGGATGGTTAACCCGGTAGTCGTCGGGCACGGCGCCGACCATCACCCGCTGCGTGCCGGCCGAGCTGCAGGCCGCGAGGCTGACGCCGATCAGGCCGATCGCGAGGGCCATCGGCAACCGGCGAAGGGGCAAGCCTCCGGACCGCCGCATCGTTGCCAACTCAATCATCGTTCAACTCCACCTCTCGCGGCCGGCTCATTCGAAGATGAAGCCGACATTGCCTTCGTAGGATCCGCGCAGCACACCCTCGTCGAGGACGCCGTACTGGCGGTTCAGCTGGCCGAGGAATATCTGGGCGCCGTCGCTCGGCGGCGCGAAGCCGTCGTCGGGCCGCGCGAGCTCGGAGCGGGCGACCGGCTGCACCAGATAGGGCGTGACGATGATCACCAGCTCGGTCTCGCGGCGCTGGAAGTCGCGGCTGCCGAAAAGGGCGCCGAGAACCGGCACGTCGCGGACGCCGGGGAGGCCCTGGACGACCTGCTGCACATTGTCCTGGATGAGGCCGCCGAGCACCATCGAACCGCCCGAGGGCAGCTCCAGCGTGGTCGAGGCGCGGCGGACGGCGAGCGCGCCCTGGTCGTTGGTGACCTCAGAGACCTCGGTCTCGACGCGAAGGCTGATGCGCCCGGCCGACAGCACGACGGGCGTGAAATTGAGGCTGACGCCGAACGGCTTGTACTGGATCGTGACCGTGCCGTCCTCGACGACCTGGATCGGGAATTCGCCGCCGGCGAGGAAAGACGCGGATTCGCCGGAGATCGCGGTCAGCGTCGGCTCGGCGAGGGTGCGGAACAGGCCCTGCCGCTCCAGCGCCTCGATGTTGAAACCGAGGATCGAGCGCGCGTTCATTACGTCGCCCGGCCCGCCGCCCGGCTCCGGCACCAGGATGTTGGTGACGTGGTCGACGCCGAGATTGGAGGCGCCGGGAAACGCGGAATTGCCGGCGGCCGAGAAGACCAAGCCGCCGCCGAACTGGAGGTTCTGCGCACTCCAGTCGATGCCGAGCTGCTTGATGGTGTTGCGCTCGATCTCGGCGACGGTGACGCGAAGATGGACCTGGTCCTCGCCCTCGATGGTGAGGAGGTTGACGATGCGGCTTTCGGGCAGCACCACCGGCGATCCGGCCTGGTTCGACGACGCGTTGACCCCGCCATTGGCGAAGAGGCCGGCAAGCTCGGAGGCGCGGCCGGCATCGGCGGCGTTCTGCACCGTGCCCGACAGCACGATGTTGTCGTTGATCATCTCGACCAGGATCGACGAGCCGGGGACCAGCCGGCGCAGCGTCTCCTCCAGCCCGCCGATATCGCGCTCGACCGACAGCTCGAGGCTGACGATGACGTCGCCGAGCCGGTCGAAGACGAAGAGATTGGTCTGCCCGACGGCGACGCCGGTGAGGTAGATGCGCCGGGGGGTGCGCACCACGGCGTCGGCGATCGCGGGGTTGGAGACCAGCACGTCGAAGGCGTCGCGCGGCAGGTCGAGGATCAGCGACTTGTTGAGGCCGATGGTGCAGGCGCGCTGCACGGTGCCGTTGGCGCTGCTGCAGACGACGCCGGAGCTCTGCGCCGCGGCAGGCATCGCGATCGCGGCCAGCGAGAGCCCCACGAGGCCGGCGGCCAGCGTCGCGCGGAGGGCGGAGGCGAGCATGTGTCTGGGGCTCCTTGCTGACTCGACCGCGCTCACTGACCGGGGCTCACCTGGGTGACGACGCCGTTGCGGATGACGGTCATGCCGCCGCCCGGCGTGTTCTCGCCCTCGATGAGATGCACCGCATCGCCCTGGCCCTCCGGCAGCACCTCGTCGGCATCCTCGAGGCTGCGCAGCGCCAAAGTCAGGCGTCCGTCGTCGCGGTTGGCAAGCCGCTGGGCGACGGCAAGAATCTCGGTCTGCTGCGCGGTCAGCTCGAGCGTGGCGGTGTTGCCGACGACGACCTGCTCGCCGTCCTGGTCGCGGATCTGCTGGTCGATCGCGAGCACGCGGACGTTGTTGAGGATCACCTCGGTGACGGTCCCGCGCTCCAGATTGCGGGTCATCAGGATGTCGACGCGGTCATTGGGAAGGATGAAGCCGCCGGCGCTGGTCTCGGCGCTGATCGAGGTGGCGACGGCGCGAAAGCCGGCCGGCAGCAGCGCCGAAAGAAGGCCGCCATCGGTGCGCGCCAGCTTCTCCGGCGTGATCGGCTCGCCGGCGAGGAAGCTCGACCGGGCGACGGTGCTGGAGAACTCGCTGATGGCGTCGGGCTGGTCGGTGCGGGTGATGTAGCCGCGGCCGACGGTCTCAGCCGGCCATTCCTGCCACCTGAAATGGTCGCGCTCGAGGGTGGTGCCGAGGGCGATGCTTTCCCGCGCGACCAGAACCTCCTCGGTGGCGATCGGCACCACCGGTTCGGCGGCCGCGATCACCGTGATCGTCTCCGGCTCCCGGTTGATCAGGTTCATCGCGAGATAGGCGGCCGCACCGCCTGCCGCGAGGGCAATGACCAGCACAAGGATACGCGCGACGTTCATGCGACGACCTCACGAAGGACGCGGAATCCCGCCTTCGACAGGGCGCAATGTCGCCGGTGAATGGTGTACTTATGGTTAATCAGCGGTGAGGAAGTTTAGCTAACGAGCGGTAACCGCGCCGGCAAAGCCGGCTAACCCGACGCTCGGCACAACACCTCCGCTCACTCCCGCGCAGGCGGGAATCCAGCCGCGGGCACCGTGCTCGACGCACGGACTCCCGCCTTCGCGGGAGTGAGCGGTGGGGGAGATGCCGGGCGTCGGGAAATGCCGGTGGCGCCGGCGCGTCAGCCGATCGCGAGGGCGACCCAGGCGGTCTTGGGATAAATGACGAGCGCGGCCGCGGTCAAAGCGAGGCCGTAGGGGACGCCGCTCTGCGGGTCGTGGAGGCGCACCAGCCATTGCTGGCGGAGCGCGAAGGCGGGTAGCCAGCGCGCCCGGAGGCGCACCACGGCGATGGTCAGCGTGCCGCCGAACAGCGCGGCGACCACCATGAACTCCAGCGTATGCGAGAAGCCGAGCCAGAGCGCGGCCGCCGCGGCAAGCTTGGCGTCGCCGCCGCCGATCCATCCGGCGGCGAAGAATGCGAAGCCGCCGACCAGCACGATCGCGCCCGCCGCAAGGTGAAAGCCGAACGCGCCGAGCGGCATTCCCGTCAGCGGCGCGATGGCGAGGAAGCCCGCGACGAGAAGCAGCGACACCTTGTTGGAAATGGTCATAGACAGGAGGTCGGACACGGCCGCATAGGCCATGACCAGCGGGAAGAAGAGGAAAGCGGCGTAGTGGACCGCCGTCATTGTTCCGGTTCCTGCGAGACGGGACGAGCCTCGCCCGCCATTCCCTGTCGATCGGTTAAGGCGAAGCCGCTCCGGGGGTCCGACCCGGAGCGGCCTCAAGCTTGGTAAGGCAGGCCTACTCGGGCTCTTCCTCTTCGCTGCCGCCGGCCGAGCCGCCGAGGTCGTCGGAGATGCCCTGGAACGTGCCGTTGAGGGCACCGCCGAGGGCGGTGGCGCCGGCGATGATGGCGACGCCGATCAGGGTCGCGATCAGGCCGTATTCGATCGCGGTCGCGCCGGATTCGTTCTTGGCGAACCGGGCAAGCAGGGTCTTCATGAAGGTAGCTCCTATCCAGATGTTTGAACGGCTCCGTTCCGACCGTCCGCCTTCTTTGGCTTTTGCGAGCGCGGGCCGAAACTGGAGCGGAAGCTACCGGGCAAACGCTGAACATTGGTTAAGCCGACCCCCAGTATTCAGGGGTGTCGTTTTAGAGTTGTTAACCGTGCAGCGGGCAGCGCTAACAGGCGTTATTCATAAGACCTGTTGCTATTTGGCCATTTTCTGCCAACTCTTGTCACGAATATTATCTAGAACTTTACAGAACGGAGAAACCTTCGATTCACCAGTCGCGGAAGCGTCATCGCGGCGAGCCGGCAACGCCGCCGGGCCGGCGGTTTAAGACCTGATTCACCATTCCGGGCCAGACTGGCGCCGCTTCGAAGCCTGTCCGGAGTCGGGACACATGCGTCATGGCGGCCCTGTCCGTTCCTCCCTCGTCGCCGGCGCGATCGCCGTGGCGGCGCTGGTTGCCGCCGCGTTCGGCGCCGCAGCGCAGGAGGGGGACAAGGTTCGCGAGCCCGTCCTGGTCATCCTCGACCAGGCGACGCTGCTGCGCTTCGACCGCGCGGCCGAGACCGTGATCATCGGCAACCCCGCGATCGCCGATGTCGCGATCATGAACGCGCAGACCATCGTGCTGACCGGCAAGAGCTTCGGCACGACCAATCTCATCGTCCTCGACGAGAACGGCGCGATCATCACCGAGGAGCTCGTCACCGTCGGCTCGACCGACCTGGTGGTGACGGTCTACCGCCGCTCGGTGCGCGAGACCTACAGCTGCAGCCCAATCTGCCAGCCGACGCTCGCCATCGGCGACGACGTCGACGTCTTCCGCGACAATCAGGAGCAGATCGGCGTCCGCAACGGTGCGATCGAGAACTAGGGCCGCAGTTTCGCCGTTCCCCATTTGTCATTCCGGCGAAGGCCGGAATCCAGCGCCGCTTGTGCCGCGCCCGTGGTCTCGACCCCGGCCTTCGCCGGGGTGACGAGAGACTGGAGCCTGAAGGGGATCCGCATGGTGAACGAATCCCTGACAGCACCCCGCGCTTTCGCATAAAGCGCCGCAAGGGTTCTTCAACGGCCATTTGCTAGTCGGATGCAATGGCCACCCTCCCCGCTTCGCTCGGCAGGATCGCGCGCGTCCCCGCGCGGGGGGCGTGGCGTGCCTTGCGGGCCGTCGGGCGGCAGGCGACGATCCGGCGCTTCCGCCGCGACAAGAGCGGCGCGACGGTCGTCGGGTTCGCGCTGATCGCGCTTCCGTTCTTCGCCCTCCTCTTCGCCGTCCTCGAGACCGGCCTCACCTTCTTCGCCACGCAGACCATCGAGGATGCGGTCGCCCGCGGGGCGCGCCTGATCCGCACCGGCCAGGCCCAGGAGGCGAACATCTCGGACACCGACTTCAAGCGGGTGATCTGCGAGGAGATGTCGCTGATCTTCGACTGCGAGGCGAAGCTCCGCGTCGACGTGCGGACCTACACGAATTTCACCTCGATCGACCTCGGCAACCCGATCGACGAGGACGGCAATCTGATCGACGATTTCGACTACGATCCGGGCGAGGGCGGCGAGCTGGTCGTGGTCCGCGCCTTCTACGAATGGCCGGTCTTCACCAATCTCCTCGGGCTCGGGCTCGCCACGCTCGGCAATGGCAAGCATCTCATCGCCGCCACGACGGCGTTCCGCAACGAGCCGTTCTGATGCGGTGGCGCCTCTCCCCTTCGCGCGCGCAGCCGACCGGCCTTCTCGGCCGGTTCCGGCGCAGCCGCTCCGGCGTTTCGGCGGTCGAGTTCGCGCTGATCGCGCCGATCATGATCCTGCTCTATCTCGGCGGCTACGAGCTGACCGAGGCGGTCACGATCAGCCGCAAGGTCACCCATGTCACCAGCGTCCTCGGCGACCTCGTCGCGCAGACCGAATCGGTCTCGACCAGCGAGATGGGCGACGTGTTCACCGCCGCCGAAGCGGTGATGAACCCCTACCCGACCAGCGCGATGACCCTGCGGATCAGCCTGGTCTCGATCGACGAGGATTCGGACGTGACGGTCGAGTGGAGCTGCGCGCGCAACACCACCGCGCTCGGCGGCAACGACACCATCGTCATCCCGGCCGACATCAACGTCGCCAACACCGAGCTGGTGATCGCCGAGGTGCACTACCCTTACACGCCGCCCTTCGGGCAGGTGGTGACCGGCGACATCGACCTCACCGACACCTTCTACCTGCGCCCCCGCTTCGCCGCCGGCGTCACCGGCCCGGACGCGTGCTAGCGCGTTGATCGGATAGGTCCTTCATTGCGGGCGGTTCACCTACCCCTTGTGGGCAGGGCCATTCGCACGCGAAGAATTTACCTTTCAGATCAAGTGCATAATCACCCTCCCCTGGAGGGGGAGGGTCGCCGCGCGCCAGCGCGGCGGGGTGGGGTGACAGCCCATCAGCGCACTCGGTCTGTTTGTTGCGGGGATCGGCTATCAGAGGCGTGCAATGCATTGCCGTCAGGGTAGGCCGAACCGCCGCTCACCCCTCCCCGGCGCTGCGCGCCGACCCTCCCCCTCCAGGGGAGGGTGTGATTTCTGCTGCTACCTCAGAGACATAGATCGAACATCCAGATGCGATTGCCGGCGCTACGCCGGGTCGGCCGCATCGTCGGCGGGTGCTTCGGGTGTGGGGGGCTCGAGGAGGGGGAGGTTCTCGATCATGAGGATCAGGGGATCGTAGAGCGCCGGCTCGGCGGGGACGTAGCCGCCGGCGAAGCTGCCGTCGACCAGGGCGACGATCTCGGGCTCAGATGCGGCAAGGTCGATCAGCGCGGCGAGGAAGTCGGCCTTGAGGTCGTCCGGCGCGTCGGCGCGGATGGCGACCGGACCGTTGGGGATGACGGGCGAGCGCCAGGCGACGCGGACGTCGTCCATCGACAGGCGGCCGTCGGCGACCATCTGCGCCATCACGCCCCGGCTGTAGCCGGCGCTCATGCTGCCAGTGAGGCTCGACCAGGCGAGCGCGGCATCCGCTTCGCCGGCCAGCATCGCCTCGACGGCGGCGGCCGGTGAAGCGCGCTCGACCAGCGCACCCAGCGCGTCGACGGTGAGGCCTTCTTCCACAAAGAGCGCCAGCGGAAGGAGCCGGCCGGCGATGGAATCGGCGGCCGACACGGCGAGGCGCATCCCTCGCAGCGCGGCGACGGTGCCGATCGGCGACCCGGCGGGAACCAGCAGGACCGAGCGATAGCCGAGGCTATTGTCGGCGTTGCGCGGCACGGCGAGCGGCTCGACGCAGCTGCAGAGGTCGAAGAGCTGGGCGAAGGCGGTAGCGGACAGGAACGCCACCGGCACCCCGGTGAGCTGCGCCTCCATCAGCCGGGCATAGTCCGTGGCGGGAACGAGGGCGACGCTGCTGCCGAGGCGGGCTTCGAGCGCAGCGCGGAACGGCTCGGCCTGCCCCAGCGCGAAATCGGTGTTGGGCGCGGGGCCGGTGACGATGCCGATGCGCAGCACCGGCACCTCCTCCCGCCAGTCCGCCTCCTCCTGCGCGATCGCCTCCGACGACAGCAGCGCGGCCGCGAGGGCGAGGGCAGCGATCGGGACGTTCGTCAGCCTCATCCGGCTTCCGCCTCGGGTCAGATCGTCTGGTTGTAGGCGCCGACGCCGGGCTGCTGACGCAGCACCGCGTCGACCGCCGCGAACATCTCGCGAAGGCGCGCTTCCGACACCGGGCTCTCGATCACCACCACCAGCTCGGGCTTGTTCGACGATGCGCGCACCAGGCCCCAGGTGCCGTCGTCTGTGACGACGCGCACGCCGTTGACGGTAACGAGGTCGGTGATGGCGTGGCCGGCCAGCGCCTCACCGGCGTCGCGCATCGCCTGGAAGCGGGCCGAGACCGCGTCGGCGACGCCGTATTTCGTCTCGTCGTCGCAATGCGCCGCCATGGTCGGCGAGCCCCAGGTCTGCGGCAGGGCATCGTAGATGTCGGCCAGCGTCCGGCCGGCATTCCGCTCCAGCACGTCGCACACCGTCAGCGCCGTCAGGAGGCCGTCGTCATAGCCGCGGCCGATCGGCGGGTTGTAGAAGAAATGGCCGGACTTCTCGAAGCCGGCCAGCGCGCCGATCTCGACGACGCGGCGCTTCATGTAGGAGTGGCCGGTCTTCCAGTAGTCGGTCTCGGCGCCCTGGGCCTTCAGCACCGGATCGGTCTGGAAGAGGCCGCTCGACTTCACGTCGACCACGAACTTCGCGCCCGGGTGCTGGGCGGAGAGGTCGCGGGCGATGATGACGCCGACCTTGTCGGCGAAGATCTCGCGGCCGAGATTGTCGACCACGCCGCAGCGGTCGCCGTCGCCGTCGAAGCCGAAGCCGACATCGGCGCCGGTCTGCTTCACCGTATCGGCGAGGACATGGAGCATCTTCATGTCCTCGGGGTTCGGGTTGTAGCGCGGGAAGGCATAGTCGAGCTCGACGTCGAGCGGGATCACCTCGCAGCCGATGCGGCGCAGCACCTCCGGCGCGAAGGCGCCCGCGGTGCCGTTGCCGCAAGCCGCGACGACCTTGAGCTTCCGCTTCAGCTTCGGGCGATCGGCGAGGTCGGCGATGTAGCGCTCGGCGAAATCCGCGACATACTCGTAGGAGCCGCCGGGCCGCGCCTGACCGAGGCCGCCGAGCACGATCTCCTTGAGGCGATTGATCTCGGTGGGGCCGAAGGTGAGCGGGCGGTCATAGCCCATCTTCACGCCGGTCCAGCCGTTCTCATTGTGCGAGGCGGTGACCATCGCGACCGACGGGCAATCCAGCGCGAACTGGCCGAAATACGCCATCGGCGACAGCGCAAGGCCGACATCCTTCACCCGGCAGCCCGCGCTCATCAGCCCGCTGACCAGCGCGATCTTGATGCTCTGCGAATATTGCCGGTAGTCGTGGCCAGTCACGATGTCCGGGCGGATGCCCTTCTCGTGGATCAGCGTGCCGATGCCGAGGCCGAGCGCCTGGACGCCCATGAGGTTGAGCTCGGGCGCCTTGCCGCCCTCCGGCAGGCCGAACCACCAGCGCGCGTCATATTCGCGAAAGCCGGTCGCCTTGACCAAAGGCTGCGTCTCGAATTCGAAGCTCTTGGGTCGCAGCGCATCGGCCGGCTTGGGAAACATCGTCACTCCTGGTGTTGATCGCGAATCTCGCTGACGAGTTGCGGCCTGAGGCGCGGCGGCGTCAAGCGGCCGCGCAAACGCGGCACGGTCAATCCGTCCGCTCACTCCCGCGTAGGCGGGAGTCCACACCGCGGACTCCGTTTCGCGGGCGGGATTCCCGCCTTCGCGAGAATGAGCGGAAGATAGGGCTGCGCTGGCGTCTGGACGGATCGTCCCTAGTCCAGGCCGTCGAAGAGGATGGTGGAGAGATAGCGCTCGGCGAAGGACGGGATGACGATGACGATGAGCTTCCCCGACATCTCCGGCCGCCGGCCGACCGCGATGCCGGCGTGGATCGCGGCGCCGGACGAGATGCCGACGGGGATGCCTTCGAGCCGGGCGCAGAGCCGCGCCATCGCCACTGCCTCCTCGTTTGAGACCGTGACGATCTCATCATAGATGTGGGTGTCGAGGATGGGCGGGACGAAGCCGGGGCCGATGCCTTGGATCTTGTGCGAGCCCGGCTCGCCGCCCGACAGCACCGGGCTGCCCTGCGGCTCGACCGCGACGATGCGGAGCCCGGGCTTGCGCGGCTTCAGCACCTGGCCGACGCCGGTGATGGTGCCGCCGGTGCCGACGCCCATGATGATAGCGTCGACTGCGCCGGCGGTGTCGTTCCAGATCTCCTCGGCCGTGGTGGCGCGGTGGATCGCCGGGTTCGCCGGGTTGGCGAATTGCATCGGCATGACGGAATGCGGGATCGAGGCCACCAGCTCCTGCGCCCGCGCGATCGAGCCGCGCATCCCCTTCGGCCCCTCGGTGAGCTCGAGCTCGGCGCCGAGGATCTTCAGCATCTTGCGCCGCTCGACCGACATCGTCTCCGGCATCACCAGGATCAGGCGGTAGCCGCGGGCCGCGGCGACGAAGGCGAGCGCGATGCCGGTGTTGCCGCTGGTCGGCTCGACGATGGTGGAGACGCCTGGCGTGAGCTTCCCCTCGGCCTCCAGCGCGTCGATCATCGCGACGCCGATGCGGTCCTTCACACTTGCCATCGGGTTGAAGAATTCGAGCTTGGCGACGAGCCTCGCGCCGACATCGTGGCGCGCGGCGATCTTGTCGAGGCGGACCAGCGGCGTGTCGCCGATGGTGTCGGTGATGGAATCGAAGATGCGGCCGCGGCCAGGGGGCTTCCCCGCGCCGGAACTCGTGGTGCTCATCGCTGTCGCCCGTCGTTGCGCCGCGGGCATGCTACGGCGCTTCACCGCCCAAAGGAACGTGCCGCGTTGCGCCGCGGCAAGGCCGCGCAGCATGCCTTTGCGCGCGATGCGCCTCAGCCTGCGCCGGTCGACCCGAAGCCGCCGGCGCCGCGCGGCGTCTCGTCCACCGCCGCCTCGACCAGCGCCGCGCGCGTCACCGGCGCCACGACGAGCTGCGCGATGCGCATGCCGCGCGCCACCTCCACGGGCGCCTCGCCGAGATTGACGAGGATCACCTTCACCTCGCCGCGATAGTCGGCGTCGATCGTGCCGGGCGTGTTGAGGACGGTCAGCCCCTCGCGGAGCGCGAGGCCGGAGCGTGGCCGGACCTGTGCCTCGTAGCCGGCGGGCAGCGCCAGGACGAGGCCGGTGGGAATGAGCGCGCGGCGGCCGGGCGCGATCGTCACCGGGTCGTCGGCCGGCACCGCCGCGGCGAGGTCCATCCCCGCCGCGCCGGCGGACTGGTAGGCGGGGAGCGGCAGGTCCGCGGCGTGCGGCAGCCGGCTGACGCGGACGACCGGCCCGCTCATTCGGCGGCGGCGCGGCTGCGGGCGAGGGTCTCGGCGATGCGCGCGACGAGGCGCTCGGCCACCGCCGTCTTCAGCATCGACGGCCAGCTTTCGACGCCGGCGGCGGTGACGAGATGCACCGTGTTGCGCGCCCCGCCCATTACGCCGGTGCCGGGCGACACGTCGTTGGCGACGATCATGTCGCAGCCCTTGGCGGCGCGCTTCGCCTCGGCATTGGCGAGGAGGTCGTCGGTCTCCGCGGCGAAGCCGACGACGAGGCGCGGGCGCTTCGTCGCATGCTGTGCGACCGCGGCGAGAATGTCGGGGTTGGTGGTCAGGTCCAGCCTTGCCGCCTCGCCGGCCTTCTTCTTCAGCTTGCCCGGCGCGGCTTCCTGCGGCCGCCAGTCGCCGACGGCAGCCGCCATCACCGCGACGTCGGCCGGGAGCGCGGCCTCGACCGCCGCCAGCATCTCGGCCGCCGTCTCGACGCGCACGGTGCGCACGCCCGGCGGATCGGCGAGCGCGACCGGCCCGGCCACCAGCGTCACCCGCGCGCCGGCGGCCGCCGCGGCCTCGGCGACAGCGAAGCCCTGGCGCCCGGAGGAGCGGTTGGCGATGTAGCGCACCGGGTCGATCGGCTCGTGGGTCGGGCCGGCGGTGACCAGCACATGCTGGCCGGCAAGGGTCGCGGCCATGATGGCGCGCGGTGTCAGCAGCGCCTCGGCGGCGGCGGCGATGTCGGCCGGCTCGGCCATCCGGCCGAGGCCTGCCTCCCCGCTCTCCGCCATTTCGCCGACCTCGGGGCCGACGAAATGCACGCCGTCGGCGTGGAGCGTCGCGAGGTTCCGCTGCGTCGCCGGATGCGCCCACATCCGCGGATTCATCGCCGGCGCGGCCAGGACCGGGCGGTCGGTGGCAAGGAGCACCGTCGTCGCAAGATCGCCGGCAAGGCCCTGCGCCATCCGCGCGAGAAGATCCGCCGTCGCCGGCGCGATCAGGACGAGGTCGCATTCACGGGCGAGCCGGATGTGGCCGACATCGTGCTCGTCCTCGCGGTCGAGGAGGTCGGTGAAGACCCGGCCGCCGGTGAGCGCGCCGACCGAGAGCGGCGTGACGAAGGCCTGCGCCGCCGCCGTCATGACCGCACGCACCGATGCGCCGCGCTCGCGCAGGCGCCGGATCAGCTCCAGCGCCTTGTATGCGGCGATGCCCCCGCTGACGACGAGAAGGATGCGCTTGCCGGTGAGGCCGGTCATGCCGCGCTCCACGGGTTGATGATGTCGATGCCGCAATCCGCGAAATCCTTCACGTCGCGCGTGGCGACGGCCATACCCGCGGCGCGGGCGATGGCGGCGATCTGGGCGTCCGGAGTCGGGATGGGCCTACCCATCCGACGGCGGTTCAAAACAATCTCCGCGAAAGGCTCGCAGGCGTCTTCGGCAAACGGAAGGAATCGTCCCTCGAGCAGGGTGAACATCGTCGTCATCCCGCGCGCAATCTCCCCACGGCGACGGCCGTCAGGCATGGAGCGGACGCCAAAAATCAACTCTGCCCTCGTGATCGCGCTGGTCCAGAGGTCGCTCGGCCGGAACGACGCAAGCCACGCGGTGACTGTCGGTGACGGGCGCGGCGTCATCATTTCCGACAGGACATTGGTGTCGAGGACGATCACCTACTCTTCCTCCGGCCCCCATTCCGGGCCCGAGAAATCCACGCGCGGCTGAAAACCGTCACGCGGCGGCAGCTCGAGTTCAACGCCCCCCAGCGGCTCGAAAATCCGTCGAATGGCTGTGCCCAGGTCGACCTCGTCGCGCGGGGCTTCCTTCAGTTCCCGCTGAAGGATCGACCGCACCTCCTCCTCCATCGAGCGCCCCTTGGCGGCCGCCCGGAGGCGTAAGCGGCGCTTCACGTCTTCATCCAAGCGGCGGATCGTCAGCGTGGCCATTGGCGGCTCCTTGTAGGTGCAGAATGGATATAGGGCGTGACAGCAATGACTGCAATGCTGTCAGTTCGGCGGAGTTACCAAACCGCGGTGATCGCGATGACGACCAGCGCGCCGGCGATCACCCAGAACACGGCGGCACTGGCAGAGCGCGGCAGCCAGCGCCGGCGCTCCGCATCCTCGGCGTCGCGGCGGTCGCCGGGCGGGAGGTCGTCGAGATGCTCGCTTTCGCGGGCGAGGCGCTGGGCGCGGTCGGCAAGAACCGGCACCGCGGTGAGAAGCCGGCCGATCGAGCCCATGGCCTCCACCGCATCCTCGACCATGCCGACCGGGCCCTTGTGGCGCGCGACCCATTCCGCGATCACCGGCTCGGAGGCCGACCACATGTCGAAATCGGGGTCGAGCGAGCGTGCGACGCCCTCGACCACCATCATGGTCTTCTGGAGGAGAAGCAGCTCCGGCCGCGTCTCCATGTCGAACATCTCCGTCACCTCGAAGAGCTGAGTGAGTACTCGCGCCATCGAGATGTCGCGGGCATGGAGGCGGTGGATCGGCTCGCCGATGGCGCGGAGCGCCTGCGCGAAATCCTCGGTGCTGTGGCGTGCCGGGACATAGCCCGCCTCGCGATGCACCGCGGCGATGCGGCGATAATCGCGGCGGAGGAAGCCGTAGAGGATCTCGGCGAGGAACCGGCGCTCGGCGCGGCTGAGTCGTCCGGTGATGCCATAGTCGACCGCGACGATATTACCCGCGCGGTCGACGAAGAGATTCCCCTGGTGCATGTCGGCATGGAAGAAGCCGTCGCGGAGCGCCTGGCTGAGGAAGATCTGGAGCACCCGCCGCGCCAGCGCCGCCGGCCGGTGACCGGCCGCCGCCAGCTCGGCGACCTTCGACAGCTTGATGCCGTCGACCCATTCAAGGGTCAGCACGTCGCGGGCGGTGTGCTGCCAGTCGACCTTCGGGACGCGGAAGCCCTCCTCCCCCGCCATCGTCTCGGCCATCTCGGAGAGCGCGGCGGCTTCGAGCCGAAGGTCCATCTCCAGGATCACCGAGCGCTCCAGCCGCTCGACCGACGCCACGAGCCTGAGGCGCCGCGCCGTCCGGTCGAGCCGCTCGATCAGCCGGGCGCCGGTGAAGAAGGTGTCGAGGTCGCGGGCAAAGCGGCGGCGGATGCCGGGGCGGAGGATCTTCACCGCGACGGTGCGCAGGATGCCGTCGGGCCCTTCGACCTCGGCGCGATGGACCTGCGCGATCGACGCCGCCGCGACCGGATCGGAGAAGGTGCGGAACAGCGTCGTGACGGGCGCGCCGAGGGCCTTTGCGATCGTCGCCTCGGCCTCCGCCCGCGGGAACGGCGCGATCTGGTCGCGCAGCCGGCCGAAGCTTTCGGCATTCTCGGCACCGACGAGGTCGGGCCGGGTCGCGAGGAACTGGCCGAGCTTCACCCAGGACGGGCCCAGCCGGTTCAGCGCCGTGGTCAGGCGCTCCGCCTTGCCGCGCGCGGCGACCCGGCGCCGCTCCAGCTTGCGGCCGACGCGGATCGCCAGCCGCGGCAGGAAGGGCAGCGGGTCAGGCTCGACCAGGCTGAACGCGCCCTCGCGCGCCAGCACCAGCCCGGCCCGCGCGAGGCGGAACAGCGACGCGACGCCCACGCCGCTACCCGCGTCCCGTCACCCCGGCGAAGGCCGGGGTCCAGCAACACGACGGGCCGTCGCGCGCGGCGCTGGATTCCGGCCCTCGCCGGAATGACGAAGAGGGGGGTGGGTTGTTCATTGCCGACCGGCCCGCCCTAGAGCTTCCAGCCCGAATGGATGGCGACGATGCCGCCGGAAAGGCTGCGCCACGCCACGCGATCGAACCCCGCGGCGCGCATCATCCCGGCGAACCGGTCGGGATTGGGGAATCGGCGGATCGATTCGACGAGGTAGCGATAGGGCTCGGCGTCGCCCGCCACCAGCGCGCCGAGCTGCGGGATGACGAGGTCGGCATAGAGGTCGTAGAGGCGGTCGAGGCCGGCAATGTCGACGGTGGAGAATTCGAGCACCATCGCCCGCCCGCCGATCGCGAGGACGCGGTGCATCTCCTCCAGCGCCGCGTCGATCCGCGGCACGTTTCGGATGCCGAAGGCGATCGTCACCGCGTCGAAGCTCGCATCGGCGAACGGGAGGCTCTCGGCATTGGCCTCGGCGAAGCTGACGCGCCGGGCGAGGCCGCGATCGGCGGCGCGCGCGCGGCCGACGTCGAGCATCGCCGGGTTGATGTCGGCGACGGTGATGCTCGCGACCTCGGAGCGGCCGGCGATGCGGAAGGCGACGTCGCCGGTGCCGCCGGCTAGGTCGAGGACACGGAACGGCCGGCCGGCCGCGGGCGGCGACAGCCAGTCGACCAGCGCCGACTTCCACAGCCGGTGCAGACCGCCGGACATGAGGTCGTTCATCAGGTCATAGCGGCCGGCGACCTGCGCGAAGACCTCGTCGACGAGGCCCTGCTTCTCGTCGATGCCGACGGTACGATCGCCGAAATGGGTGGTTCTGGCCGTCCCGCCGGACGCCCGCTCTTCGGGGCTACGCATCACAACTCCGTCGGCCGCTCCGGTCCGGCTGGCCCGCCATGCCGCTGCGGACGTTTGCCACCGGCCGTGGCGCGGACCATAACCGAGCGACCTTCGCCGCGCCAATCGGCCCGCATCATGCCCGAACTGCCCGAAGTGGAGACCGTCCGGCTCGGCCTCGAGCCGGCCATGGTGAACAAGCGGATCGCGCGGGTCGAGCTGCGCCGCGGCGATCTCCGCCGGCCGTTCCCGCCTGCCTTCGCGCGGCGGATCGCCGGGAGGAAGGTGGCGGCCCTGCGGCGGCGCGCGAAATATCTCGTTGCCGAGCTCGAAGGCGGCCTTGCCCTGGTGATGCATCTCGGCATGTCGGGATCGTTCCGCATCGAGGCCGGCGGCAAGGGCGAGACGCCGGGGCGGTTCCACCATCCGCGCAACGCCGACGCCGCGCATGACCATGTCGTCTTCCGCATGAGCGACGGCACCCGCATCGTCTACAACGACCCGCGGCGCTTCGGGCTGATGGACCTCCTCACCGACGCCGCGCTCGAGGCGGCGTTCGCCGGCGTCGGCATCGAACCGCTGTCGGGCGCGCTGACGGCGCAATTCCTCGCGGGCCGCTTCCAGAAGCGCCAGACCTCGATCAAGGCGGCGCTGCTCGACCAGGGGATGATCGCCGGGCTCGGCAATATCTATGTGTGCGAGGCGCTGTGGCTCGCCGGCATCTCGCCGCTGCGCATCGCGGCCGATCTTGCCCCGGCAGGCCGGCCCACACCGGCGCTGAAGCGGCTCGCCGCGGCGATCCCGAAGGTGCTCGAAGCGGCGATCGCCGCGGGCGGATCGAGCCTTCGCAACCACGCCCGCACCGACGGGCGGCTCGGCGAATTCCAGCACGCCTTCCACGTCTATGACCGCGAAGGCCAGCCCTGCCACAAGCCGCGCTGCCGCGGCACGGTCCGCCGCATCGTCCAGAACGGACGCTCCACCTTCTATTGCCCGGTGTGCCAGAACTGAGGACCCCGAGGCATCGTTTGACGCCCGGCCCGGCTCAAACTATAAGCGCGGCCAATCGCGGTGGCGGCCTGTCCGCCGCCGTCTTCGTTTCAGCCCGATCAGGATACCCATGGCGAACACGTCTTCCGCCAAGAAGGCGGCGCGGCAGACCGAGAAGCGGACCGCCGTCAACCGCATCCGCCGCAGCCGCGTGCGCTCCTTCCTCCGCAAGGTCGAGGAGGCGATCGCCTCCGGCAACAAGGACGCAGCGACCGCGTCGCTCCGCGAGGCCGAGTCCGAGCTGATGCGCGCGGCCGGCAAGGGCGTATTCCACAAGAAGGCCGCGTCGCGGAAGGTGTCGCGCCTCACCGCAAGGCTGCGCGCGATCTGACCGTCGCGACCACGCCACCCGTTCCCAAGCCCGGCCTTCGCGCCGGGCTTTTTCGTGGCCGACGACAGCGCCGCCGCGGTCCATGACGGTTGTGTAAAACCACCATGTTAGCGTTTTACGTTGTCCTTCATGGCGTTGGCGCGGGGTCGGCGCGGCGTCGCCCGGCGCGTCAAAAAAATGTCGACTTGGCGGCGCGGTCCGACGGGCGGCGGAAGCGCCATCGAAAATTTTTCGAGGGGTGTTGCATCCACAGATTTTGCGAATCCCCAACGGCTTAGGACGGGGTGCATACGGCATGGGCAGCGATGCCTCTTCGACGCGCTCACTTCCGCGTTGCATGCGTCCGAGGCGGACGCTAGCGTTCAGGGGTCGGCGCCGGAACAGTCTTTCGGGTGCACGCCACCGACACCTAAGGGAATGCGGCATGTGTGAGAATGTCACCGGCCATCTGTATCCAGTTCATAGTCCGAGTAGGCGGGCCCGTGGCGGGCACCGTTTGAAGGCTCTACGTCCGACTTATTGATCGTCGGGTCGAGAGTTCTTTCTTTCACTTTGACGCAGTAAACGATTTACGGCGCGCCAGCGGCAGTATCTCGCTGGCACGGGGGTTCTCCATGTCTTCATCCGACTTCGGCGGCTATGCCGGCGACGTCACGGTCACCGCGACTTTCGAGGCGCTCACGAGCGACCCAAGGGCCGTGCTGATCGATGTCCGAACCCGGGCGGAATGGAGCTATGTCGGCATCCCCTCGCTCGACGCGGTCGGCAAGGAGCCGGTCCTCATCGAGTGGCACGCCTTCGGCTCGAGCCCCGACCCATCGGCCTTCGCCGATGCGCTCGCGGAGCACCTCAGGGCCATGGGCGTGGCGACCGACGCGCCGCTCTACTTCATCTGCCGCTCCGGCCAGCGGAGCCGGTCGGCGGCGATGGTGATGACCTCGGTGGGGTATTCGCAGTGTTTCAACGTCACCGAAGGTTTTGAAGGCCCCCTCGATCCGGAACGCCACCGCGGCGGAGCGGCGGGTTGGAAAGCGGAGGGGCTGCCGTGGAAGCAAACGTGACGAACGAGGGGCAAGCGACGATGAGCAAGCTGGCGCAGCGATCCCAGGAACCCGACGAGGCGGACGCCGCCGACGGCGCGGCGGAAGAGGAGGACGGCGGCGCCCGGAAGCGGAATGGCCGCGCCGAGAAGGGGGAGGCCAGGGTGCAGACCGAGCCGAGCGCGGAGAACTGGGCGCGGGTGCGGGCGCGCCTGCGCAGCGAGCTCGGCGAGGACGTCTTCAACAGCTGGTTCGCGCGCGTCGAGTTCGAGCAGGCCGACCGCTCGACGGTGCAGCTGTCGGTGCCGACGCGGTTCCTGAAGTCGTGGATCACCGGCCATTATCGCGACCGGCTGCTCGACCTGTGGCACGACGAAGGCCATCCGGCGATCCGCCGCGTCGACCTGACGGTGCGGAGCGCCGCGCGGATGCCGGCGGCGGCCGTGCCCGAGCCGATCAAGCAGAGCGCCGAGCGGCCGATGCCGACCATGCTGCCGCAGGCGGCGCGCCTGCCCGCCCCGCCGCGGCCGATGCCCGCGCCGGTATCCGGCCCGCTCGGCGGCTCGCCGGTCGACCCGCGCTTCACCTTCGCGACGTTCTGCGAGGGCGCGGCCAACCGCGTCGCGCTCGCGGCGGCGCGGGTGGTGGCGGAATCCGGCACGCGCTCGGTCGCGCCGTTCAACCCGCTCTTCATCCATTCCGGCGTCGGCC
Source organism: Bauldia sp. (assembly GCA_026126025.1). Classification (GTDB taxonomy): domain Bacteria; phylum Pseudomonadota; class Alphaproteobacteria; order Rhizobiales; family Kaistiaceae; genus JADLGL01. The sequence continues at coordinate 143,556 of JAHCJZ010000003.1, forward strand.
GCGGCAAATCCCACCTTCTCCATGCCATCACCCAGGCGGCGCGGCGGAGCGGCGCATTCAGCAACGTCGTCTACCTCACCGCGGAGCACTTCATGTTCCGCTTCGTCGCCGCGATCCGCAGCCAGTCGGGCATCGCCTTCAAGGAGAGCCTGCGCGACATCGACCTCCTCCTCATCGACGACGTGCAGTTCCTGCAGGGGAAGTCGACCCAGGCGGAGTTCGGGCACCTCCTCAACGTCCTCATCGACGGGGCGCGGCAGGTGGTGGTCGCGGCCGACCGGCCGCCGGCGGAGCTGGAATCGTTGGACGAGCGGGTGCGCTCGCGGCTCGGCGGCGGCGTCGCCTTCGAGATCGGGCCGCCCGACCTCGACCTCCGGCGCAACATCCTCCGCAGCCGCTTCGCCGTGGCAAAGGCGAACCTGCCGCATCTCGACGTGCCCGAGCCGGTGCTCGACTATGTCGCGCAGACCGTGGTGTCGAACGGCCGCGATCTCGAAGGCGCGCTCAACCGCCTCGTGGTGCAGTGGCAGTTCACCAACGCGCCGGTGACGCTCGCCTCGGCCGAGATCACGCTCCGCGACCTCGTCGGCGTCCGCGAGCCGCGCCGGGTGCGGATCGAGGACATCCAGAAGACGGTGGCGCTCCACTTCAGCGTCTCGAAGGCGGACCTCCTGTCGAGCCGCCGGACAAGAACGATCGTCCGCCCGCGCCAGATCGCGATGTATCTTTCCAAGATCATGACACCGCGTTCCTTGCCGGAAATCGGGCGGCGCTTCGGCGGCCGCGATCATACGACGGTCTTACACGCAGTCCGGAAGGTCGAGGAGCTGATGAATGCCAACCGGCAGCTGTCCGACGAGATCGAAATGCTGCGTCGCATGATCGAAGACCAGCCGCCATCTTAGCGCGCTTCGCGTTATACTCAAACGCCGGCATCGCAGTTCCCGGTCGGCGGACCTGGGAAGCCGGAGGCGGCACGACGGCGCGGGCCTTGCGCCCGCGACAGCGGCGTCGCCTCCGGCGTCTTCCCGCGCGAGGGACATATCTCGCGAAGGAAGCCCCTTACGCCCCGAGGGATCGTCCGCCTCTCTTGCTTTCACCCTCGCTTCGGGCCACGGTCCCGGGTCCGTAACCACCCATGGCCGGACACTCGCTCCGGCCGCCTCAAGAACAAGAACGGACCGATGCGCGCCACGCTCGAGCGCTCCAATCTCCTCAAGGCCCTGAACCATGTTCACCGCGTCGTGGAGCGGCGCAACACCATCCCGATCCTCTCCAACGTGCTGCTGCGCGCGGAGGACGGGCGGCTCCGGCTTAAGGCGACCGACCTCGACCTCGAGGTGACGGAGACGGTGCCGGCGGAGGTGCGCGCGGCGGGCGGCACGACCGTGCCGGCGTACACGCTCTACGACATCGTGCGCAAGCTTCCCGACGGCGCGGAGGTGGCGCTCGACACCGACGCCGAGGGCCGCACCCTCACCGTCCAGTCCGGGCGCTCGCACTTCTCGCTGCAGATCCTGCCCGAGGCCGACTTCCCCGACCTTACGGCGGGCGAGTTCGCGGTGCGCTTCACGCTGGCGGCAGCGCAGTTCCGCGCGCTGATGGAGCGCACCCAGTTCGCGATCTCGACCGAGGAGACGCGCTACTATCTCAACGGCATCTATCTCCACATCGTGGCGAGCGGCGACGACAAGCTGCTGCGCGCGGTGGCGACCGACGGCCATCGCCTCGCGCAGGCGCAGATCGCCGCGCCCGCCGGCAGCGAGGCGATGCCGGGCGTCATCGTGCCGCGGAAGACCGTGGGCGAATTGCAGAAGCTCCTGGAATCGCCCGACGCGGAGGTGACCGTCGAGGTGTCGGACACCAAGATCCGCGTCACGGAGGGCGACATCGTGCTGACCTCGAAGCTGATCGACGGCACCTTCCCGGACTATGTCCGCGTCATCCCCCGCGGCAACGACAAGGTGCTGAAGGTCGACCGCGGCGCCTTCTCCGAGGCGGTGGACCGCGTGTCGACGATCGCGTCGGAGCGCGGCCGCGCGGTGAAGCTCGCCCTAGGCGAGGGTCGCATGGTGCTGACCGTCAACAACCCCGATTCCGGCAGCGCGACGGAGGAGCTCGGCGTCGACTTCGCCGCCGAGCCGATCGAGATCGGCTTCAACTCCAAATACCTCCTCGACATCGGCGCCCAGCTCCGCTCCGGCACCGCGGTCTTCAAGCTCGCCGACCCCGGCTCCCCGACCCTGATCCAGGACGACGACAACCCCGACGCGCTCTACGTGCTGATGCCGATGCGGGTGTGAGCGCGTCACCGGATAGAAGATCAGCTGCTCCGGCAGGCGGGGTGGAAAGGGCGCGCATCTGCGAGGCCCGACCGGCCGCCAAAGCGTGGTGGTGTACCGAGTCGTTCGATCGCGCGGACTAGCTCTTCTTCCGCGCTAGCCGAGCCGTTTCAGGCACCTCGGCTTCGGGCTCACCCAGCGCGACGCGCTTGCGACGCGCGGCGGCAGCGCTCTCCCGTTTGAGCGGGCGGCCGACCGGGCAGACCTCGGCAAGGAAGTGCACCAGCGTGCCGGAGAGGGCGTCCTCGTTGAGGCCGTAGTGGACGTTCATGCCGCGCTTTTGCCGCCACACGACGCCGGCATGCTCGAGCACGGAGAGGTGCTTGGAAATCGCCGGCTGCGACATGATTCCCGCAAAGCGCTCGCCGATCTCGCCGGCGGTCATGTCGGTCTTCGAGAGATAGGCAAGGATTCGGCGGCGGTGCGCCGATGCCAAAGCCTCAAAGACCTTCTCTACCGAAGCCATGGAATCGAACCTCTTACGATGCGCGGAAGATAGGTCGCCGCGCCGCAAAGGCAAGCCACTTGCCTAATTAACTTTGGAGTTATATCGTTACGTGGTTTCGAGCAGAGGAAACACGGTAGGTACCGATCCGGCCGAACCCGGCGGCGCCTGGGGAGCCCCTAGCGGGCGTTGCAGGCGCAAGTTGACGGCTGGCGCGCCCCTCCTCGACCCGCTGATGGATGGAGGCCACGATGGAACTCGCATCGTCCGTGTTTGTGTTCCTGTTCTCGCCACTCGGGGCAGTGGTGTTTCTTGTGGCGATCCTCCTGCTTCCGGGTTTGATCTGGCGGGTCCTCCTCGGGAAGGCCCCAAAGGTGGCGGGCGATACGACGCTCTGGGCGTCCCTGACCTGGTGCCTGCCCGGCTGGTTTGTCGGCTCGGTGGCGGCAATGGCAGCCGGTGCTCTTGAGCCATGGACGTCTTCCCCGGGCCTCGGGCTGATCGTCTTTCTCCTCGGGCTGCCGGTCGTGGTTTTGGCGTTCGTCCTCGTCGTTGTCCCGGTTGCAGCCATCCTGTTGCGGATCAACCGTCTGAGCTACGCGACGGGCGGTGCCGCGCTGCTCGCCTTCCTGCTGGTCTTCGCCATCGCCGAATGGTCCTTCACGTCCGGCTTCGACGAAGAACCGTTCATCCGCACCCTCTTCATTGTGTCGCTCTATGTCCTGCCAACCGGGGCCGGGGCTATTCACGGGCTGATGCGTTCGATCAACTCGAAACCGGGCGGTCCTGGTGCCGTCGAAACCTCCGCCGCGGGCGATGCGGCCGGCCGGATCCAGACGCGTCCCGCTAAGCCGATCCGATGAAGGCCCGGAGCCAGGACTGCACCGCGGCAAGGACCGGGCCGGGAATCGGCACGGTTCCCGACAGGTAGCGCGAGATCGAGGCACGGTCGGTCCCGAGCGCGTCGGCGAAGCGGGATTGCCAGCCGCGTTCGGGACCGAAAAGGAGGAGACCGGCCTGTCGGAACTCCTCGGCAGTCATCCGTGTCGGCCTTGGCGGCACGTTGCGGAGCGGTGCCAATCCGGCCGGCATGGTGTCAGGCGTTCTCCGCTTCGAACCGGTGGATGAAGCGCAGGACGGACTCGCTGAATCCGTCGATATGCGTCCATCGACCGTAACCCACGCCGTTCCGGTTGGAGGCGACGTTGATCATGTAGGCGCGCTTCGCCAACGGATTCGGCACCGGATCCGCGGACTGCTCGTCGGTGACGACGATCAGCCGGTCGTGGTGACCGCTCCGGTTGGCTCTCCCGACGGCGGCGCCGAGCTGCGTTCCGCCATGCGGCTGCGACCGCATGATGGCGTCAACCCCAGCCATGCCGAGACGCGGCGGCACCTCGACCACGCGGTCGGAGAAAGTGAAGACGCGGCGGTCGCCATGGATCACCGACGCCAGTGCGGCCGCGGCGTCCATCCGGGTCATGTCCGAACGGCGCGACAGGTGGGCGCCCATGGACCCCGAAACGTCGACGAGGACGACGGTCCTGCCATCGAGGACCGGCCCAGAGAGGATCGCCTCGCCGAGGGCTTCGTCGAGCGCCGGCTCCATCTGCGGACAGGCGCGCGCCGCGGCGATATAGCGGAACGGCAGGACACGCTGCGCCCCTCCACGCCGGGCGATGATCGCCTGCCGCATCAGATCGGAGTCGACCCCGGCCTCGGCCATGCCGCGAAGGTTGCGCAGCAGCGCAAGGTAGCCGAGCTTCCCCTCGCCAATCAGCCGCTCGAAGGTCTCCTTCTTGCGGGCGCCGGCCGAGAGCGCGACCTCCCAGGTGTCGGGCGGATCGAGCGAGCGGTCGAGGACGCGCTTCCACAGCGCCGCCTGCGCCTCGTCCTTCGGCTTGGGATGGACGAGCCGCAGCACGTCGCGCAGCTTCACCGGCGCATCGCGGTCGTATTTGGCGAGCTCATAAGCGTCGAACTTCGGAAGGGCCAGCCGAAGGCCGCGCTTGACCTGGTGGTCGAGCGGCGCGCGCCTGCCGCGCCAGTAGAGCGCGAGGAACTCGCCCATCTCGTCGGCGCGCTGGATCACCGCAGCGATGGTGTCGCCGACGATCGGGCCGGACGCCATCGCGGCGAGCGCGCGGGCAAGAAGGAGCGGCGCGTGGCGGAGGTTGCCGGCGGTGCGCGCCTCGATCGCGAGCGCGGCGACGGTCTCCGGCGCCACCGCCGCGACGAGCCGCCAGATGCGCGCGGCGATCTTCTCGCCGTCTTCGTAGAACTCGTCCTCGAAGAGCAAGCAGGACAGCACGGAACGGCGGAGCGCGGCCTCGGGCGAGATCGCGGGGGCCGGCGCGCCTTCATGGGTGGTCCGTCCGGTGACCTTGCGGACGCCGCCGGCGATCCGGTCGAGCAGATTGGTTCTCATCGTTCCCACTCCATCGGCTCCGGAGCGGGGCGACCGCCGGTCGGGCGAAGACGCGGAATAGGCGGCGCGGGACTTGCCGGATTCCCGGGTCTTCAGCCTGGTGCCTGCCAGACGGCCCGGCACGGCTATCGACGTAACCCGCGCCTTAACCAGCGCTTCACACGACCGGCCGGTTCAGGGTGGAATCCCGGAATGATCGAGTCGGGCTCATGGTGTGCTGCCGCTGCGCCACACCGCAGTTGCCTGCGGTGGCGGGATTCGAACCCGCGACCTCCATGTGCGAAGTAGCCTGGACCCTGCACCAGGGATTCCACACTGAACACAGTCGCCCCGGAAACAGCGGTCGCGGCGTGCGTGACAGGCGAAGGAGCCGCGACCCTCACCAGAGGCGGGGTTGCGTCTAACGGAGTTTGTTGCGATATGCAACAACCAAAATCGGGGAGCAGCCCCCGTGGAGAGTTCGATGCGCAAGCCCGATCGTCACGAGATCCGTGCCCGCGAGCTGGCGACTGCCGCCGGCCTCGATCCCGATGCGCGCGTGGAGCGTCCGGGACAGCGTTCGATGCCGCTCTGGTGCACGTTCCGCGACGCCGCGATGAGGGAGGAGATCGAGGCTAGCGTGGCTACGCTGCGGCCGCAGCCGCCGGCGTTCGCCAACGCGCCACTGAAGGTATTTGGCGAGCATGCCGAGGCGACGATCGACCAGATGCGCAACTGCATGGGCGTCGGCAACGTCGTCGCCGGCGTGATCTGCGCCGACGGCCATCTCGGCTATGCGCAGCCGGTCGGCGGCGTCATCGCCTACGAGAAGCAGATCAGCATCTCGGGCGTCGGCTTCGACATTGGCTGCGGCAACATGGCGGTGCGGCTCGACGTGCCGTTCGAGACGATCAAGGATCGCGTCGGTCCCATCGTTTCGGACATCGCGCGCGCGATCTCCTTTGGCGTCGGGCGTGCCAACGAGGAGCGCGCGGAGCACGATCTCCTCGACGACGACGACGCCTGGCGCGCGTCCGACATGAATGCGTACCGGCAGAAGGCCGCCGCGCAGCTCGGCACGGTTGGCGGAGGCAACCACTATGTCGACCTGATGAATGACGGGGACGGCCTCGTGTGGATCGGCGTCCATTTCGGCAGCCGCGGCCTCGGCCACACCAGCGCGACGCGCTACCTCAAGGCAGCCGGCGGCAAGGATGGCATGAACGTTCCGCCCGCCGTGGTGGACGAGGACGGCGAGCTCGGCCGGCGCTACATCGCTGCGATGGAGCTCGCGGGCCGCTACTCCTATGCCGGCCGCGAATGGGTCGTGGAACGCGTGCGGCGGATCATCGGCGGCACAGTGACGGACATGGTGCACAACCACCACAACTATGCGTGGCGGGAAACCCACAATGGCCGCGACCTCTGGGTCGTGCGCAAGGGCGCGACGCCGGCGTTCCCGGGCCAGCGCGGCTTCGTCGGCGGCTCGATGGGCGACGACGCGGTGATCATCGAGGGCGTGGAGAGCGAGGACGCCAGAGCCGCGCTCTACTCGACCGTCCACGGCGCGGGGCGCCTCTTCGGTCGCAGGGAGGCGATCCGCCGCTTCTCGCGCAGCGAGATGGACGAATGGCTCCGCGGCCGCGGCGTGACGCTCTATGGCGGCGATCTCGACGAATCACCGATGGCCTATCGCCGCCTGCCGGAAGTGCTGGCGCACCACGCCGGCTCGGTGCGTGTCCTCCACACGCTCCGGCCGTTCGCTGTAGTCATGGCCGGATCGGGCGAGTTCGATCCGTTCAAGGACTGACCCATCGCGGGGCGGCCTGACACTCTGGAGTTCGGGCATGAAGACATACGTTCTCCTCCTCCGCGGCATCAATGTCGGCGGGAAGAACAAGATCGGGATGGCGGCGCTGAAGGCGCGGCTGGAGGAGGCGGGGTTCGCCAACGTCGTCACGCACAGCCTCGCGGGGAATGTCATCCTCGATACGACGCTCGCGGCGGGCGCGCTTGCGGAGAAGGTCGAGGCGGTGCTGCGGGCGGCGTTCACGCTCGACGCCCTGGTGATGGTGGTGGCGATCGAGCGCGCGGCGTTCGGGAAGATCGCCGCCGCCGCGCCGAAGGAATTCGGCACGGATGACGAGGCGTATCGCTACTACGTGCTGTTCCTGAAGGACATCACGGCGAACGCGGCGATGAAGGATGTCGAGGTGCGGCCGGAGATCGACGCGGCCTGGACCGGGCCCGGCGCGATCTATTTCCGCCTGCCGTCCCTGAAGAGCGGCCTTGCGACCAAGAGCTGGCTCAACCGCATCATCCAGAAGCCGCTCTACCAGAAGGTCACGATGCGCAACTGGAAGACCACTAGGAAGATCGCTGAGATTCTGGAGAACAACTCAGCGCGGTGAGGCATTGGGCGCGGAGACGGCAATATGACCATTGTCGACTTTGTCGAGGCTTGGTGGCTCTCAGTGCAGAGTACCTTTGAGCCCATGGGCGTGACCGCGCACTTTCGACGGTCTCCGTCCGATCGTCTCGATGTGGGTTGTCATCTCCTGCTGCGACGAGGCGCGGTAGAGGCTGAGGTTCTTGCTTGGGAGAGTCAGGCATGGCCGATTTCAACATTCTCATGCCGGACGGCCGTCATGTAATGGAGCACTTTGAGGATGTGCGTCATCCGGACGTGCTGGGCCGCCTTCTTTCGCGGTTACTCGCCGCCGTCTTGCGATAGCTCGGCAACCGACTTGCCAAAAAATGCGAAGGGCCGCCCGTGGGGGCGGCCCTTCCATTGTCCGACCGGTGGGGCCGGCAAGTGACCGGCTGCGCTTACGCGCGAACCTCGCAGGAAGCGAGAATCCAGGCCACTCCAGCCGCACGCGGCGAGGAACAATGAGACACTGGATCACCTCCTTTCGATCAGTTGATGGGAGGAGAACTATGGGGTCAGGGGCCGGGTCGCGCAAGGCCCCCGAGGGTGACGGATGTCTCCACCTCATCGCCCCCTTTCCCTTCGTCATTGCCGGACTTGATCCGGCAATCCATGCGCCTCGCTGGTATGGATCACCGGGTCAAGCCCGGTGATGACGAGAAAGCGGTCACCGCGCCGCCCGGTGATGACGAGAGAGCGGTCAGGCGCCTCGACCGGTCCCGGCGAGCCCTGACGGAGCTGGCACCACACCGGCTATAAGCACCGTGTGACGTTGCACGATTCCCAGCTTGGCCGCGAAACCGGCGCCGCGGAGGCGCTGTGGCTGTCCGCGCTCGGGCTGGCGAATTTCCGCAATTATGAGCGGCTGTCGCTGGCGCTCGACCGGCGGCCGGTGGTGCTGACCGGGCCGAACGGCGCGGGGAAGACCAATCTCCTGGAGGCGGTGTCGTTCCTGTCGCCGGGGCGCGGGCTGCGCCGGGCGCGGCTAGCCGACGTGGCGCGGCGGGGCGGCGACGGCAGCTGGGCGGTGACGGCGACGCTCGGCGGCGCGGGGGACGACGTCGCCATCGGCACCGGCATCGCGCTGGGGCCGGAGGGACCGGAGGCGACGCGCCAGCTCCGGCTGAACCGGACGCCGGCGGAGAGCACGCAGGCGCTGCTGGAGCATCTCCGCGTCGTGTGGCTGACGCCGGCGATGGACGGGCTCTTCACCGGTCCGGCCTCCGACCGCCGCCGTTTCCTCGACCGGCTGGTGCTGGCGGTCGATCCGCGCCATGGCGAGCGGGTCAATGCCTTCGAGCGCGCGATGCGGGGGCGGAACCGCCTTCTCGCCGATCACACCGCGGACCGCAGCTGGCTCACCGCGATCGAGGCGCAGATGGCCGAGCATGGCGTCGCGGTCGCCGCGGCGCGCCGCGAATGCGTGGCGCTCCTCGCCGGCGCGATCGCCGAGACGCAGCCTGACGGCCCCTTCCCGGCCGCGCGGCTCGCGCTGGAGGGGACGCTGGAGACCGCGCTCGACGGCGCGCCGGCGAGCGGCGTCGAGGACCGCTATCGCGGCGCGCTCGCCACGGGGCGCGGCGCCGATCGCGCCGCGGGGCGGACGCTGGACGGGCCGCATCTCTCGGACCTTGCCGTCGTCCACGCGCCGAAGGCGATGGAGGCGGCGAGCTGCTCCACCGGCGAGCAGAAGGCGCTCCTCATCGGCATCGTGCTCGCCCATGCGCGGCTCGTGGCGCGGCTCAGCGGGCGGACGCCGATCGTCCTCCTCGACGAGGTCGCCGCGCATCTCGACCCGGAGCGCCGCGCGGCGCTCTTCGCCATCCTCGTCGGTCTCGGCTGCCAGGCCTGGATGACCGGCACCGAGCCCGCGCCCTTCACCGCGCTCGGCGACGCGGCGCAGCATTTCGCGGTGCCGGAGGATCTCTGAGGCGCTGCGTGGGTCCCGGTTCTGCAGCGCACCGCTTCGCGCTGCGCTGCGCCCGGGACACGCTGACTGGCGGGAGGGGACCATTCGTTCCCCGGACGCGGTGCAGCACGCAGTGGTGCACCGCAGAGCCGGGGTCCACACGGCCTCGCGTCAGTTCGCGGCCTCGGTGGCGCGGCGGAGCATCAGGGTGCGTTCGCGGGTGTTTTTGGCCAGCGCGGCGGCGCGCTCGAATTCGGCGCGCGCGTCCTCCCGTCGGCCGAGCTTGAAGAGGAGGTCGCCGCGCACGGCGGGGAGGAGGTGGTAGCCGGCGAGTGACGGCTCGGCAAGGAGCGGATCGGCGATCGCGAGGCCCGCCGCCGGTCCCTCCGCCATCGCCACGGCGACGGCGCGGTTGAGCTCGACCACCGGCGACGGCGCCAGCGCGTGGAGGACGCCATAGAGCCCGGCGATGCGGCGCCAGTCGGTGTCCTCGGCGCGGCGGGCGCGGGCGTGGCAGGCGGCGATCGCGGCCTGCAGGACATAGAGGCCGCGCTCGCCGCCGAGCCGCTCGGCGCGGGCCAGCGCCGCCAGGCCGCGGCCGATGAGGAGGCGGTCCCAGCGGCGGCGGTCCTGGTCGAGGAGGAGGATCGGCTCGCCGGCGGCATCGGTGCGCGCCGCGGTGCGCGAGGCCTGGATCTCCATCAGCGCGACGAGGCCGTGGACCTCGGGCTCGCGCGGGGCGAGGCCGGCGAGGATGCGGCCGAGGCGGAGCGCTTCGGCGCAGAGCTGGGGCCGGAGCCAGTCGTCGCCGCGGGTCGCGGCATAGCCCTCGTTGAAGATGAGGTAGACCACCTGCAGCACCGATGCGAGGCGCTCGGCGCGCTCGGCGCCGCGCGGCACCTCGAACGGAATGCCGGCCTCCGACAGCGTCCGCTTGGCGCGCACGATGCGCTGCGCCATCGTCGGCTCCGGCACGAGGAAGGCGCGGGCGATCTCGTCGGTGGCAAGGCCGCCGACGACGCGCAGCGTCAGCGCGGCGCGGGTGTCGGGCGTGAGGATCGGGTGGCAGGCGGTGAAGACGAGCGCGAGCTGCTCGTCGCCGATGTCGTCGTCGAGCGCCGTCGCATAGTCAGGCGCCTCCTGCTCTTCCTCCTCGAGGTCGCGCTGGAGCTCGGCGTGCTTCTTCGCCAGCAGCTTGTCGCGGCGGAAGAGGTCGATCGCGCGGCGCTTGGCGGTCGCCATCAGCCAGGCTCCGGGCCGGTCGGGCACGCCGGTGTCGGGCCAGCGCGCCATTGCGGTGACCAGCGCCTCCTGCGCCAGCTCCTCGGCGAGGCCGACATCGCGCACCATCTTCGCCAGCCCGGCGATGAGGCGGGAGGCTTCGATGCGCCAGACGGCGTCGATGGTGCGGTTGATGTCGGGCGGTGCCACGACGCCCGTTTAGGGCATCGGTCCGGCGTCGTCACCCCGGCAGCCGGGCGCGGCCGCGGGAGGTCCGCGCCCGACCCTGGCCCGCCCGGCGGACGCCGCGACGGCGCCGCAGGGCGGAGCCAAGCCATCGCCGCGTCAGGGCGTGCCGGTCATCACCTCGCGCACCTCGACGGTGCATTCGAACCCCGGCATGTGCCTGATGTGGAGCTCGAGGAACTTCCGCGCCCAGCCGATCGCCTCGGCCTTGTCCTTGGTGTCGTAGACCGCCCAGCCGCCGAGCACCTCCTTTGACTCGGCGAAGGGGCCGTCGGTGACCTCGATCCTGCCGCCCTTCAGCGTCAGCTCGGCGCCGGCGTCGGTGTCCTTGAGGCCGCCCATCGAGACGAAGACGCCGGCCTGCGCCGCCTCCTCGCCGAGCTTCATGATGGCGTCGTAAAGCGCCGGCGGCGGCTCGCCGAACTTGCCTTCCACGGCCTTCACCAGGGTCATGTATTTCATGTCGTCACTCCTTCGAGGTGATCCTGCTCCGGGAAGGCGCGGCGCCGGTGCCGGCTCCGCGATCCCTCTCCTGCCCATACGACGAGCGGGGGATCGCGGAATCGACATCGGTGCCGAAGTTTTTTTTTCGCGACGGGAACCTCACCGCCGCCGCCCGTCGTGGCCCCCTCCCCAGCCCTCCCCCACAAGGGGGAGGGAGCCGGCCGCGTCCCGCGACTGCCGATTGCCGACTGCCGCGGGGCGTTAGCCCTTGGCGGCCTCCTGGCGGGCCTTCATCGTCTCGCGCTGGCGGTCTTCCTGGGCGCGGAGCTCGGGGGTGAGGTTCTCGCCGAAATCATCGGCCTCGAAGATCGGACGGATCTCGATCTCGCCGCTCTGGAATGGCGCGCGCTTCATCCATTCGATCACTTCCTCCTTGGACTTCGCTTCGAGGATCCAGAAGCCGGCGACGAGCTCCTTGGCTTCGGCGAAGGGGCCGTCGATCACGGATTTGCGGCCGCCCTCATAGCGGATGCGGACGCCCTTGCTGCTGTCAGTCAGCCCCTCGCCCGCCAGCATGATGCCCGCCTTGACGAGCTCGTCGTTGAAATTTCCCATGTCGCGGAGCTCCTGCTCGCTCGGCAGCTCGCCGGCCTCAGTGCGCTCGTCGGCTTTCACCAGAACTGCAAAACGCATCGTCTTTCTCCCATTTCTGCGAGCGGGCGCCGGGCGATCTCGGCCGGCTTCTGAACCCTTGCTCATAGGAACGACGAGCCAGGGGGGAAAGGTTCGACATTCGGGCCCGACTTTTTTTCCGCGACTGCCGATCGGTAAGATTCTCGCCAGTTCGCCGTGCTATGGCACGCCGATGACCGCGGCGCCGCACGAACACGTCACCGATCTTGGCACGGGCAAGCCATGGCCGCGCATCCGCTCGCGCCGGCCATCGACCATCCTGCGGATTCTCGCCATGCGCGAGGAGCCGGTGTCGCTGGGGGACCTCGCCACCGCCTTCGGCGACGGCGCCTTCGCGCTGATCATGCTGGTGTTCGGGCTGGTGACGGTCGCAGCCGTCCCGCCGGGTACATCGATCATCACCGGGGCGCCGATTGTGGTGGTCGCCTGGCAGCTGATGCTCGGGCGGCAGGTGCTGTGGCTGCCCGAGACCTTCGCCAGGCGGCAGATCCCGCCCGGCATCTTCAACGCGCTGCGCAACAAGGTGCTTCCACGGCTGCGCCGGGTCGAGCGCCTGCTGCGGCCGCGGGCGCCCAATTTCTTCGGCCCGCGCGGGCGCCGGCTGGTCGGCGCCATCTGCCTCTTCCTCGGCTGCCTGATCGTGGCGCCGATCCCGTTCGGCAATTTCATACCGGGGATCGCGGTGGCGGTGATGGCGCTGGCGCTGTTCCGCCGCGACGGCCTCGCCGCGCTCGCCGGAATCGGGCTCGGCATCGTCGCCGTCGCGGTGGTGACGATCATCTATGGCGGCCTCATCTACGCCGCGATCAGCTGGCTGAGCGGCAACGACCCGCCTCCGCCGCCGCCCGGCGAGGAGCCGCCGGCCGTGATGGACGGCCCGGTTCCGGGGCCGGACGGGCCGCCCCCGGGCGGGCCGCCCCGTCCCTAGGCCGGCTTCAGTTGCCGGCGCCTGCGGAGCTCAGCCCCGCCGCTTGCGACCCCTCCCCTTGAAAAGGGGAGGATGGGAGGGGTTCCTGCGGCGTGAGCCGTAGACGCCACGGCGTCACGCGGCGTCGATCGCGGCCTGGGGGATCGGGGCGATGCGCAGAGACGGGAACTCCAGATCGGGCGAGCGTTCAGGCGCGGCGTATAGCTGGTCGCGGCCGCCTTCCTTGGCGGCGTAGAGCGCACGGTCGGCCTCGGCGACCAGCCAGTCCTCGTCGATCTCTGCGCCCGGTCCCGACGCGATGCCGATGCTGATCGTCAGCGGCGGCGCCTGCCGCGCGGCGCGGATCGGCGCAGCGCGGACCATGGCGAGGAGACGCTCGGCATAGGCTTGCGCTCCCGCCGCCCCGCCGGTCTGCATCAGCACCGCGAACTCCTCGCCGCCGACGCGGGCGGCGAAATCACCCTGGCGCAGCGAGGCGATGAGACGCCTGCCGAACGCCGTGAGCGTCTCGTCACCGGCGGCATGGCCGTAGCGGTCGTTGATCTCCTTGAAATGGTCGAGGTCGATCGTGAGGAGCGCGAGCGTGGTGTCGGTGCGGCGGGCGAGGCCGATCGCGCGCGTCAGCTCGTCCTGGAAGGCGCGGCGGTTGGGGAGGCCGGTCAGCGCGTCGGTCAAGGCGAGCGCGCGGATGCGCGCCTCGGCACGGAGCCGGCGCCGTTCGCGCACCAGCATCGCGCCCATCAGGATCACGCCGAGCGCCGCCAGCACGGCGAGCGTGGCGACCTGCGGCATCACCGCGGCGGCGGCGGCGGTCCAGGGCGTCGCGATGATGGCGAGGAACCACACACCCGACAGCGCGCCGAGAAGCATCAGGTCGCGCCAGCGAAGGTCGGCGGCCTGCCGCGGATAGTGCAGGTACCACACGAGGCTCACCGCCGAGACGGCGACGATCGCCGCCACGGTCGACCAGAGGTTCGGGTCGCCGGCGAGCGCGGCATAGGCGGCCGCAACGATCGCCGCGACCACCAGGGCGACCGGCCCGCCGAGCGGGGCGGCGAGGATCAGCGGAACGCCCCGCACGTCGACGATGATCGCGGCGGTGAACTGGCCGGGCTCGAGCGTGGAGAAGATGGTCGCAAGGCCGAACAGCAGCCCGACAGCCACCTGGCGCAGCAGCGGCAGCGCGCGCAGCCAGTGCCAGATGCTCGCATAGATGAGGACGACGAACGCCATCCGCGCGAGGCCGCGGCCGGCCGCCGTCAACACATCGACAGACACATCCATCGGAACGCCGGAGCCCCCAACCCTCCGATCCGCCGACGATCTTCCGCGAATATCACTAGGGAAGGGTAAAGGCTTAACGCGGTGCCCGACGACTAGGCGCCGCCATTGCGGGCGTGATGCTGATGGCCGCGCGCGGCGCCGCCGGCGAGATCCTCGATGATCGGGCAGTCGGGGCGGTCGTCGCCGTGGCAGGTGGCGGCGAGGTGCTGCAGGGCGGCCGCCATTTCCTCCAGCTGCCGCGCCTTGTCGCGAAGGCTGGCGACATGGCCGAGCGCGATCTCCTTGACCTCGGCGCTCGCCCGCGAGCGGTCGTCCCAAAGGCGCAGCAGCGCGGCGATCTGCTCGACCGGGAAGCCGAGGTCGCGGGCGCGGCGCACGAAGCGGAGGCGATGGATGTCGGCCTCGGCATAGTGGCGGTAGCCGGATTCGCTCCGCACCACCGACGGGATCAGCCGGATCGACTCGTAGTAGCGGATCATCTTGGCGGAGATGCCCGATGCGCGGGCGGCCTGACCGATGTTCATGGCGCTCTCCCTGGTCGTGCGTGCCATTGGGCTGCTGCGCGCTTCCTTCTCTTTTGAACCGCCCCCTCGTGGGGCGGTCGAAGGTCGCGCAGCGAGCTTCGGGAGGGGGACGGCCGGGCCCCCGTCCCCGAAAGCCTGCGGCTTTCGATCCTCCCACCCAACACGGGTTTACCCGCGTTGGGCTCTCAAGATGGCGAAGTCGGAAACATCCGACTTCGCTGGGAGGGTTCAAGACGTCCAGACCTTCCCATCATGGCAAGGTCAAGGCGGCGTGCCTTGCCACAATCGACACAGCTGCTAGTAATCCGCGGGGGCTTGTCATACCGACACGGGGGAATTCCCATAATGCGTCCTATGCGCTATGCGCTCGCCTTCGCGGGCATCGTGGCGGCGGCCGGCGTCGCCGAAGCCTGCCCGAACTGGCAGCTCGCACCGGCCTTCGGGCAGATCAACCTCTCCGCGGGCTTCCTGCCCGACCCCTATACCCGGAACGTGACGGCCGGCGGCAGCTACAATTTGCAGACCTGCCTCAACAACGCCTGGGGCTGGGTCGCCGCGGCGCCGGACTTCGACCTCTACTACCAAACGAACGGCACCTATCAGCTGACGATCGCGATCGAGTCGAATGCCGACACGGTCCTTCTCATCAACGCGCCGGACGGAAGGTGGTATTTCGACGATGATGGCGGCTACGGCCTCGGCGGCGGCATCACCTTCACCAATCCGCGGTCGGGCCTCTACGACATCTGGATCGGCACCTACAACCGCGCCAGCGGCATCCCCGCGCGCCTGATCATCACCGAGCTCAGCTACTAGGAGCGACGTTCGGGACCGTCACCTCGTTTCGTCATTCCGGCGCAGGCCGGAATCCAGGAGCCGAAAGCGCCGTGTGTGCGGCTTTCTGGACCCCGGCTTTCGCCGGGGTGACGATGCGTGTGGTTTGTTCCGACGATCGAGCTCCGGTGCCCGGGCTTCGGTGCGGGCACCGGCCTAGCTTCCCGGCGCGCCGATGCCCCAGGCGAAGGGGCGTATCTCGGTCCGCTCGAAGAGGCCGTTGATCTCGTAGGGGTCGTCGGCGAGGAAGGCTTCGACCGCGGCCTTGTCGGCCGCCTCGAAGACGAGGAGCGAGCCGATCATGGTCGTGCCATCCTCGGCGAGGAGCGGGCCGGCGATCACCACCCGCACCGGGTGGTCATGATCCTTGAGCCGGGCGCGGTGCGCATCGCGGTTGGCGGCGCGGATTTCGCCTGCGCCGGCGCGGTCGAGCGCATAGACCGAAAAGTACATGCCGGTTATCCCCTTTCGCGGCGTCCGAGGCGCGGAATTCCGTGATTCCCAGCGCCTTTGCGGGCGCGCAATTCGCCACAGGATCACCTATATAACAATGTGATTCCTGCGGGCATTCCGCCCTCGCGGCGGAATGGCCGTTTCCCGCCATTTCAACGCAATTTCAGCCCGACCTTCGAGCGAGCTTTCGACCGCATGACCGATACCCCCACGCCGCAGTCCCCGGCCGCCCAGGAATATGGCGCCCAGTCCATCAAGGTCCTGAAGGGCCTCGATGCGGTTCGGAAGCGCCCGGGCATGTATATCGGCGACACCGACGACGGCTCCGGCCTCCACCACATGGTCTACGAGGTGGTCGACAACGCCATCGACGAGGCGCTGGCCGGGCACGCCACGGAGGTCTCGGTCACGCTCAACGCCGATGGCTCGGTGACGGTGACCGACAATGGCCGCGGCATCCCGACCGCGCTCAAGGCCGACGACGACCACGAGCCGAAGCGCTCGGCGGCGGAGATCGTCTTCACCGAGCTCCATGCCGGCGGCAAGTTCGACCAGAACGCGTACAAGGTGTCGGGCGGCCTTCACGGCGTCGGCGTTTCGGCGGTGAACGCGCTGTCGACGTGGCTGCGCGCCCGGATCTGGCAGGGCGGCCGGGAGCATTTCATCGAGTTCCGCGACGGACGCACGGTCGCGCCGCTCGCCGTCACCGGTCCGGCGCCCGACGGCAAGCGCGGCACCGAGGTGTCGTTCCTGCCCTCGCCCGAGACGTTCAAGATCGTCGAGTTCGACTATGCGACGCTGGAGCATCGCCTCCGCGAGCTCGCCTTCCTCAATTCGGGCGTGCGCATCGTCCTCTCCGACCGCCGCGGCGTCGAGGAGAAGACCGAGGTGCTGCATTACGAGGGCGGGCTGGAGGCGTTCGTGCGCTGGCTCGACCGCGCCAAGCATCCGCTGGTCAAGGACCCGATCGTGATCCGCGCCGAGCGCGACGGCATCACCGTCGAGGTCGCGATGTGGTGGAACGACAGCTACCACGAGAACGTCCTCTGCTTCACCAACAACATCCCGCAGCGCGACGGCGGCACCCACCTTGCCGGCTATCGCGGCGCGCTGACGCGGCAGGTCACGTCCTATGCCGAACGGAACGCGCCGGCGCGCAAGGACAAGCTCGCCCTCACCGGCGAGGACAGCCGCGAGGGGCTGACCGCCGTGCTCTCGGTCAAGGTGCCGGACCCGAAATTCTCGTCGCAGACCAAGGACAAGCTCGTCTCGTCAGAGGTGCGGCCGGTGGTCGAAGGCGCGATCAACGAGGCGCTCGGCGCGTGGTTCGAGGAGCACCCGGCCGAGGCCAAGATCATCGTCGGCAAGGTGGTGGAAGCCGCCGCGGCGCGCGAGGCGGCGCGGAAGGCCCGCGAGCTGACGCGGCGCAAGGGCGCGCTGGAGGTGAACTCGCTGCCCGGCAAGCTCGCCGACTGCCAGGAGCGCGACCCGGCAAAGTCCGAGCTCTTCATCGTGGAGGGCGATTCGGCCGGCGGCTCGGCCAAGCAGGGCCGCCATCGCGAGAACCAGGCGGTGCTGCCGCTGCGCGGCAAGATCCTCAATGTCGAGCGCGCGCGGTTCGACAAGATGCTCTCGTCGGAGACGGTGGGCACGCTCATCACCGCGCTCGGCACCGGCATCGGCGCCGACGAGTTCGACATCGCCAAGCTCCGCTACCACAAGATCATCATCATGACCGACGCCGACGTCGACGGCGCGCATATCCGCACGCTGCTTCTGACGTTCTTCTTCCGCCAGATGCCGGCGCTGATCGAGCGCGGCCACATCTTCATCGCGCAACCGCCGCTCTACAAGGTGAAGCGTGGCAATTCCGAGCAGTACCTCAAGAACGAGGCGGCGCTCGAAGCCTATCTCATCGGCGGCGGTATCGAGGACGCGATGCTTCGCCTCGGCGACGGCGAGACGCTGACCGGCGAGGATCTGCGCCGCGTCGTGGAGGAAGCGCGCACCGTCGACGGCATGCTGCGCGCCCTCCACTCGCGCTACAACCGCGCGCTGGTCGAGCAGGCCGCCATCGTCGGCGCGCTCGACCGCGCGGTCTATGACGACCTCGCGCAGACCGCCGAGATCGCCGCGGTCCTCGCGGCACGGCTCAACGAGGTCGCCGAGGAGACCGAGCGGAGCTGGACCGGCGAAGCGATGCGCGGCGGGGGCGTCACCTTCTCGCGCACGCTCCGCGGCGTAACGGAGTCCGCCGCGATCGACGTGGCGCTGATCGACTCGGCCGACGCTAGGCGCCTCAACGCGCTCACCCCCCGGCTGCGCGAGATCTACGCTGCGCCGGCAATCTTCCGCCGCAAGGGCGAGGAGACCCTCGTCCACGGCCCCCGCGACCTCCTGGAGGCGGTGTTCGCCGCCGGCCGCAAGGGTTTCTCACTGCAGCGCTACAAAGGCCTCGGCGAGATGAACGCCGAGCAGCTCTGGGAAACCACCCTCGACCCCGAGGCGCGCTCCCTGCTCCAGGTCCGCATCAAGGAGGGCGACGAAGCTGACTCGCTGTTCGCCCAACTGATGGGCGAGGAAGTCGAGCCGCGGCGGGATTTCATCCAGAACAACGCGCTCAGCGTCGCGAATTTGGATGTTTAGCGAGTGCCCCTGTTTGAGACCAGACCGAGGACTCGACACGGGCCAATGCGTCAGGGAGAGAGCGCATTTTCGTATTACGATGCTTCTGCGCGCCCAGCGATGGAGGTCTATCGCAACCTTCTGAACTACTGGCTGTCGGCACTGCCCCCGGCGGAAGAAGCGGAGCTTGTCTCTCGTCTCCGCTCAACCAATTTCGGTAGCTACGCGGCGGCGCTTTCTGAGCTCATGGTGCGAACCGCCCTAACTCGCGCTGGTCGAGCCATTGAAACCCACCCAATCTCGCCCAATGGAAGGCGACCTGATTTTTGGGTCTTTGACGCCGAGCGCCCCAGTCACGGAGCGTTCGTTGAAGTTACGAGCTTTAATCCATCCGGCGAGCATATCGCGCGAAACAACCGCGAGGCGCGGCTCTACAACGCCATCGACTCTTTGGACTTGGGAGGGATGTTAGTCGGTTATGATGTTGTCCAATATGGGGAGTCCGATCCTCGCCTTCGTGATGTCGCCGGCGCGATAACAGGTTGGGCCGCAGACTTTGACGAATCGGACCCGTCTGACCCGCCACGTAAAATCTTCGCGTTTGGCGACTGGCAGATCGAGGTGATGCTGTTCGGTCGGAGGAAAGAGGTCGATCCTGACGCCCAACGCCGCACCATCGGCGCGGCTATGGGAGAAACTCGATGGGTATCGGGCGCGGAGGAAATAAAAGGGGCGTTGGAAGTCAAAACCCGTAGGTATGGGAATCTCGGCGCTCCTTATGTAATCGCCGTTGTCGACAACAAAGGCGAGTTAACCGGCGGTGAGGCAAACGAAGTCGAGCTAGTTGAGGCTCTTTTTGGGGACGAAGCCTATCAGTTCCCCGGTGATGATTCCGGCGAGCTGAGGCTAGTTCGACAGCGCAACGGCTTTTTTGGGCATGGTGGTCAAGCAAGAAATACGAATGTAACGGCGGTAGTACTGTTGCCTCGAGCTGACCTTTGGTCTCTTCGAGACCCTAAGTGGCAGCCGATTCTGGCAGTTAACCCTTGGGCGGAGTTCCCGCTGCCTCGCCGCGATTTTATCCCAATCCCTTTTTATGAGATGAACCCGGAGCGAGGCGTCTACGAACGCCATCCGGGTCACAGTCTTGCTGACTTACTAGAACTCCCAATGGAATGGCCTCCGCGGGACGACTAGCGATTCCGATCATTGCGTGTAGATCCCGCGCGAACGCGACCACAGCACTCGCGACGGCGTAGGATCCAGCTGTCGCCGGGGCGATGGGTGTGGGTCGTCGGAGCCTTGTCCTCCTGAAAAGACTAAGCGGCATGGCGTGGGCGCCGTGCGTCACACCCCCAGCACCACGCTGCCCACCTTGTGGCCGGTGTCGACGAGGCGGTGGGCGTCGGCGGCCTGCGCCAGGGGGAAGCGGGCGCCGATGACGGGGCGGAGGGCGCCCGTCTCCCACAGCCGCAACAGCTCGGCGTAGATTCGGGCGTTGACGGCGTCCTTCTCGGGGCCGGCGGTGACGATCGCCTTGCTGAGGCCGGCGCCGATCATCTGGCCGAGGCCGCCGATGACGAGGAGGAAGCGGCCGCCCGGCTTCAGCGCGCCTTTCACCCGCGCGTAGGGCGCGTTGCCCACATTGTCCATGATGACGTCCCACTTCGCGCCGGACGCCGCGAAGTCGGTCGTCGTGTAGTCGATGAAGTCGTCCGCGCCGAGGGAGCGGACGAGATCGGCGTTGCGGCCGCTCGCGACCGCGGTGACGGTCGCGCCGATGTGCTTGGCGAGCTGGATCGCGACCGTGCCGACGGCGCCGGACGCGCCGTTGACGAGGATGGTCTCGCCCGGCTTGAGCTGCGCGCGGCGGAAGAAGGCGAGCACGGTGCTGCCGCCGAAGGGCAGCGCCACCGCGTCCTCGAAGGAGAGCGCGTCGGGGATCTTCACGATCGTGCCGTCCCCCGGCAGGCAGCGATATTCGGCGTGGCAGCCGAAGGCGAAGCCCGGCGAGCCGAGGACGCGGTCGCCCGGCCTGAAGGCGGTGACGGCGCGGCCCACGCTCTCGACCTCGCCCGCAAGGTCGATGCCGAGCACCGGCTGGCGCGGGCGGGTGATGCCCATGCGAAGGCGGACCAGCGGGCCGAGGCCGCGCGGGACGTTGAGACCGCGCATCCGCACGTCGCCGGAATTGACGGTGGTGGCGCGGATGCGGACGAGGACCTCGCCGTCTTTCGGAGACGGCTTCGGCAGGTCGACATAGCGAAGCACGTCGGGGCTGCCATAGCGCGGGGCGACGACGGCCTTCATGGTTGCGTTCGTCATCTCATCATTCTCCTTCGGCGGTGTCGGCGGGGCTTTCCCAGCCGAACACCGCGGTGATCGGGACGCCGAACGCGTCGGCGATGCGGAAGGCGACTTCGAGCGAGGGCGAATATCGCCCCTGCTCGATGGCGACGATGGTCTGCCGCGTCACCCCCACCTTCTCGGCGAGCGCCGCCTGGGTCATCTCGCCGGCGTTGAAGCGGTGGACGCGGATGGTGTTGGTGATATGCGGCCTGCCCTTCCCCATGATGACTAGCCGCGGCCGTAGTAGACGAGCTGCGAAACGCTGTCGGTGAGCGCCGCCAGCGCCATCGCGGCGAAGAGGACGTAGAGCGCGGCGATCGGGCTGTAGGCGAAGGCGATCGTCAGCAGCGCCGCAAGGCCGCCGACCGACAGCACGAAATAGGCGTTGCGGAGACTCCGCGCGGCGATCGCCCGGTCGCGCTCGTCCGCGCGCTCGTCCTTCAGTTCCTCGCCGCGCGCGATCGACACGAGGATCACCACGACGATGATGGTGACGATGTTGAGGACGATGGCGTAGCCGATCGCCCAGGCGAGCTGCACCGCGACGTCGCGCAGCGTCCCGTATTGCTCAGGGTTGGCGTTGCGGTCGTAGACCACCCAGGCCACCACGGCCAGCTGCACGGCGATCATCACCACCGCGCTCCATTGCTTGTGACTCATGTCGATTGCTCCCGTTCGAGGTTGGGAGCGATGTATGCCAAAGCGGACGTGATGTCAAATATGTTTTACATCATGTCTGGATTAGCGGATTTCGGGTCAACTGAACCCGACACAGCGAGTGAAGAGTCGATCCCTCCCCGACCTCATCCTGAGGCGCGAGCGCAGCGAGCCTCGAAGGACCATCGGCGATACACCGCAGGTCCTTCGAGGCCCGGCTGCGCCGGGCACCTCAGGATGAGGTCGGGGTGGGGAGTGGAGTGGTGACGTGAAGCGCTGCGGCTAGGACAGGAGCTCGGTGATGGTGAGCGTGGCGGGGAGGCCGCGGGCCTCTGCCGCGCTGCCGATCCAGATGCGGTACTGGCCGGCCATCGGGCGCGGGAAGAACACCAGGGCGCCCGCGGCAAGGCCGAGGTCGGGCGCGCCGTCGGCGTCGAAATAGAACTGGCCGTCGGGCGCGAGGACGAGGATCACCGTGTCGGCCGAGGAGTTGACCGCGATGGTGAGCGGCAGGCCGCCGCTGGTGGAATAGGAGAGGACGAAATCCGGCGCGGCGGCGACCCAGCCGGTGACGCCGAAGCCGCATTCGGCGAGGCTGTACGCGCCACCGGCGGCCGCGTTCACGGTGTGCGGATCGTCCGGGAAATTCTCGGTGAGGCTGATGCTGCGGCCGGACGGGGCGGCGGAGGGGTCCGGACAGGCGACCGCCGATCCCGCGGCCATAAAGGCAAGCACGGCCCCGAGCAGCACGGCACGATGCATGGAACGATCCTTGTGGGTGGCAAGCGGCCGCACGGGCTGCGGCCGGCACGCTAGCATCGGGCGGAAGGCAAGGAAACCCGCCCGCGGGCGGGAGTCATGCGCGCGTCATGTGTCGGGACGATGGTCGCGCCATGCTGACCATCATCGGATTCGCCGCGCTCGCCGTCACCGCGGTGGCGCATGCCGGTACCCTCGCCATCGCCGCCGTCCGGCTTCTGCGAAGGCCGAAACGGCCCGACTTCGGCGACAAGCCTCCCGCGGTCTCGATCCTCCGCCCGATGAAGGGCCTCGAGAACCATCTCGAGGAATGCGTCGCGACGAGCTTTCGCCTGACCTATCCGCGCTACGAGGTGATCTTCTGCATCGAGGACGAGGACGACGACGCGGTGCCGATGGTGCGGCGGCTGATGGCGGCGCACCCCTCCGTCGACGCACGGCTGATCTTCGGCCGCGAGCGGGTGGGCGCCAATCCGAAGCTCAACAATCTCGTCAAGGGCTGGCACGCGGCGAAGCACGACTGGATCGTGATGTCGGACAGCAACGCGCTGCTCCCTCCGGACTATGTCGAGGGGCTGCTGGTGCGCTGGGGCGCCGACACCGGCGTCGTCTCGACCGCGGCCGCGGTGACGCGGCCGGAGGGCTTCGCCGCGGCGCTGGAATGCGCGTTCATGAACGCGCTGCAGGCGCGGTGGGTGCTCGCGGCCGACAGCGTCGGCATGGGCTACGCGCTCGGCAAGACGCTGATGTATCGCCGCGCCGCGCTCGATGCGCTGGGCGGCCTGCCGCGGCTCGCCGAGCAGGCCGCCGAGGACATCGCCTCGACCCATGTGATGCGCGAGGCCGGGCTTGGCATCCGCCTCGCACAGCAGCCGGTGCGCCAGCCGATCGGCCGGCGGCGGCTCGCCGAGGTGTGGCAGCGCCAGGTGCGGTGGGCGCGGCTGCGGCGCTCCGGCCTCAAGCCGATCTACGCCGCCGAGCTTCTCTCTGGCGGCGCCCTTCCGATGGCGATCGCCGCGGCGCTCACCGTCGCCGGCGCGGTTCCCGTCGCGGCGGCGCTCGGCTTCGCGGTGCTGTGGTACGGCGCGGAGACCGCGGTCACCGCCGCGGTGGGCTGGCCGGTGTCGTGGCGGACGCCGTTCGCCCTCGTGCTGCGCGACCTGCTGCTGCCGGCGGTGTGGGTCGGCGGGTGGATCGGCAACCGCTTCGAGTGGCGCGGCCAGGTGATGACGGTGTCGCCCTCCGGCCGCCGCGCGATCGGCGCGGAAGCGACAGACGGCTAAGCCATCCCCATTTTCAACCTCCCCCTTGCGGGGAGGTCGAACCGGCGCAGCCGGTTCGACAGGGGGTGCTGACTCCCAGCATCTCACGGCGTCAGCACCCCTCCCCGAAACCGCTTCGCGGTTTCGACCCTCCCGCAAGGGGAGGGTTGAAAAGAGGTGCCGGCAACCCCCGGCGCTAGGCGGCGTCGGCTTCGACGGCGCCGGAGGTGTTTGGGACCTGCGCGGGCGTCTTGCGGCGGGCGGGCAGGGGCTCGGTCCAGCGGATGATCTCGAGGCGGCCGTCATGATGTTCGACGGCCGCGGTGCAACTCTCCATCCAGTCGCCGGTGTTGACATAGGCGATGCCGAAGCGGTCGTGCATCGCGGCGTGGTGGATGTGGCCGCAGATCACGCCCTCGGCGCCGACGCGGCGGGCTTCGGTCACCAGCGCCTGCTCGTAGTCGCCGATGATGTTGACCGCGTTCTTGACCTTCCGCTTGGTCCAGTCGGAGAGCGACCAGTAGCCGATGCCGAGGCTGCGGCGGACGCGGTTGACGATGCCGTTGGCGGCAAGGGTCACATTGTAGATCTGGGCGCCGAGCGCGGAGAGCCAGGGCGCCCAGCGCACCACGACGTCGAACTGGTCGCCATGGATGACGAGGAAGCGCCGGCCGTCGACGGTCTCGTGGACCGCGCTCTCGATCACCTCGACCGGCCCGAACTGGGTGCCGGCGTAGTTGCGCATGAACTCGTCGTGATTGCCGGGGATGTAGACGAGGCGCGCTCCGGCGGCGGCGCGCTCGAGGAGCGCCTGCATCACCGCGCTGTGCGATTCCGGCCAGTACCAGCCGCGCTTCAGCTTCCAGCCGTCGACGATGTCGCCGACGAGGAAGATCGTGTCGGCCTCATAGTGGGAAAGGAAGGCGAGGAACCGTTCCGCCTGGCACCCGCGCGTGCCGAGATGAAGATCAGAGACGAAGAGCGTACGCAGTCTGACCGGCAGCGGGCGATGGAGCATCGCGAGGGTCTCCGTCGGGCGAGATCGCCGTCGAAGACCGGCCTACGCGATTCGTTTTGCAGCGCGGTGACAATGGGCATGACGTGATGTGACAGCCCGCGCAGCCGGCATGCTGCCCGGATTCGCGCCACAACCCGCGGCGACCGACAAGGAGGATGCCGACACGGCGGGCGTCCGGCTGACACCCGCCGTGCCGATCGTGAGGCCGGTCTGCACTACCGGAAGTCCCACCAGCCGCGGAGCTCCTCCCGCGGCGGCAGGCCGACGTCGCTGCGGAGCGCGTCGGGAACCTCGCTGCCGGCTTCGTCCTCCGGGCCCTCGGCAAGACGCTGCCACAGGCGGACGGCGGAGAAGGCGACGGCGAGAAAGGCGCCGGTCAGGACGAGACGCCGCAGCGGCGCGGAGGACTGGCCGGTAATGTCGGATCTGCCACTGGATGCGCTTGCAAGTGACATTGGTGCTGACGCCGCACTTTGCGTGCGGACGTTCCCCTGTCTGGAATGCTCGGAGCGGATGCGGGGCCGGTCGGAGGATCGCTCCGGGAACGGCTTAGAATCCGCGATGGCGTTAGAGTGCTGGGGAGTCCGAAAATCGGTTCCGGGGAACCGGGGCGCTAATGGCTACGCGCTGCGCCACGTCATGAGGCATACGCCTCGATGGACCCCGCCATTGAGGGCGATCATGCATTTCATCATGTAGCCCTCCTTTCCTCGGGGGTTGGTTCGGACGCCGCGGCTATACGCCCGCCGATCCCGATTTGCCAGAGCCTGCGGAGCGGGTTCGGCGACTTCCCGCCGAGTGTGGCGGTTCAGCAACTTTCGCCCCCTCCTTCTGCCCTGCGCGAACAGCCGATGGTGCGTCAACAGGCGATCGAAGAAACGGTTGCTGAAAAGGACTGCTTGCGCACGAAATCCAACCTGATAGCGTCAACCTATTGGCGGTGGACGGAAAAACCTTCCGGACGGGTGTCCTCTGCTTGGTCCGGCCTTTGGGGCGTTCAAAAAGAGACTCTGGGACAAGGAGACTCCAGTCATGAAGCTTACACCGATCATCACAGCAACGGCCGTAGCCGTCGCACTGGCCGCCGGCACCGCCGCCGCCCAGGCGCAGACGCTGCGCACTTTCAACGGCGGCGAGCCCGCCTCGCTCGACCCGCACCGGGTCTCGGGCGACTGGGAAAACCGGATCGTCGGCGACTATATCGAAGGCCTGATGACGGAAGACGAGAACGCCGAGCCGATCCTCGGCCAGGCGGAATCCTACGTCATCTCCGAAGACGGCCTGACCTACACCTTCACCATCCGCGGCGACGCCGTGTGGAGCGACGGCACGCCGGTCACCGCGCAGGATTTCGACTTCGCGTTCCGGCGCCTGCTCGACCCCGCGACAGCCGCCGATTACGCCTATCTCCAGTACCCGATCCTCAATGCCGAGGCGATCAACGGCGGCACCATGGAGATGGACGAGCTCGGCGTCCGCGTGATCGACGACAAGACCATCGAGTTTACGCTCGAGCGCCCCACCCCCTATTTCATCGACGCGCTGACGCACTACACCGCCTATCCGGTGCCGCGGCACGTGCTTGAGGAGTTCGGCGACGCCTGGATCCAGCCGGCCAACATCGTTGGCAACGGCCCCTACAACATCGTCGAGTGGATCCCGAACAGCTACATCCGCGCCGTCAGGAGCGACACCTATTACGACGCGGCGAACGTCGCGATCGCGGAGGTCTACTACTACTCGATGGACGACATCACCGCCGCGCTGCAGCGCTACCGGGCCGGCGAGTTCGATATCCTGACCGACTTCCCGACGGACCAGTATCAGCTGCTCCTCGACCAGTATCCCGGTCAGGCTCACGTCGCGCCGTTCCTCGGCCTCTACTACTATGTCATCCAGCACAACATGGACGGCCTGAACCAGGTCGAGGTCCGGACCGCCATGTCGATGGCGATCAACCGCGACGTGATCGGTCCGCAGATTCTCGGCACCGGCGAACTCCCGGCCTATGGCTGGGTGCCGCCCGGAACCGCGAATTACGACTATGAGGGCTACGAGCCCGACTGGGTCGCCCTGCCCTACGAAGAGCGGGTCGCCCAGGCGGTCGCGATGATGGAAGCGGCGGGCTACTCGGCAAGCAATCGGCTGACGTTGGAGTTGAAGTACAACACCAACGACAACCACCGCCGGATCGCGGTCGCGATCGCGGCGATGTGGGAGCCGCTGCATATCGATGTCGAGCTGGTCAACGCGGAAGTCGCGGTGCACTACGACCAGCTGCAGAACAACGACTTCGCCGGTGTCGGCCGCGCCGGCTGGCTGATGGACTACAATGACGCCATCAACATGCTGGAGCTGCTGCGTTCCGACATCATCTACAATTACGGCCGCTGGAATAACCCCGAGTTCGACCAGCTGGTGCGCGACAGCGCCAACATCACCGACATGGATGCACGCTCCGAGCTCCTTCGGGCGGCGGAAGTGATCGCGATGGAGGATGTCGCGGCATTCCCGATCTACTACTACGTGTCCAAGAACGTTGTTTCGCCCCGGGTCCAGGGCTTCAACGACAACGCGAAGGACATCCACCGCACCCGTTGGCTCACGCTGACCGAGTAGTCCGGCCCATCGGCGGCCGCGGTTTCTGACCGCGGCCGCCGAAGCCGGGTTCTCCGCCGGGCGCCCTTCCGAGGGCGCCCGGAGAGGGGGTGCCGATGCTCCAATACGCCATCCGTCGCATCCTCGGCGCGCTTCCGATCGCGTTCATCACCATCACCGTGTGCTTCATCATCATGAGGGCCGCCCCGGGCGGCCCTTTCGATGGCGAGCGGCCCCTGCCGCCGGTCGTGCTGGCGAATGTGCGGGCCTATTACCATCTCGATAAGTCGCTCATCGAGCAGTACTTCATCTATGTCGGCGGCGTGCTGCGGGGCGATTTCGGCCCGTCAATGTCGAGCTACGACCATTCGGTCAGCGAGCTGCTGGCGATCGGCCTGCCCTATACGCTGACGCTCGGATTCAGCGCCTTCGTCATCGCCACCTTCATCGGCATCGTCGCCGGCATGGTCGCCGCGGTGAACCAGAACCGCTGGCCGGACTACCTGCTGGTGCTGGTCGTGATGATCGGCGTCATCATCCCGAATTTCCTGATGGCCTCGATCCTGCAACTCGTCTTCGGCGTCTATCTGCAATGGCTGCCCGCCGGCGGGTGGCGGGCCGGGGAGATCACCAGCCTCGTGCTGCCGGTCACCGTCCTCGCCTGGCCCCATGCGGCGCGCATCTCGCGGCTGATGCGCGGCTCGATGATCGAGGTGCTCGGGACGAACTACATCCGCACCGCGCGGTCCAAGGGAATCGGCCAGCGCCTCATCCTGGCGCGGCACGCCATCAAGCCGGCGCTGATCCCGGTGGTGTCCTATCTCGGGCCCGGCCTCTCCTACCTCCTGACGGGCTCGCTGGTGGTCGAGCAGGTCTTCGGGCTGCCGGGGATCGGCCGCTATTTCATCAACGCGGCACTCAACCGCGACTACGGGCTCGTGCTCGGCACGACGATCCTCTACGTCATCCTCATCCTGATCCTGAACCTCATCGTCGACATGATCTACGCCTGGCTCGATCCCAAGGTGAGGTACCGCTGATGGCCGGGATCACGGGCAAGGATGCGATCCTCACCGAATATGCCGAGCAGCTCGCCCGCGGCGCCGATGCGCCGAAAGGCCGGTCACTCAGCCGCGACGCGCTCCGCCGCCTCCTGCGCAACCGCGCGGCGATGGTGTCGATCTTCGTGCTGGTGGCGATCGTCGTCATCGCCTTCGTCGCACCGGCGTTCATGCCGTGGCAGCCGCGGCAGGTCGATTGGTCGGCGTTCCGCTCGCCGCCCAATGCCGACACCCTGCACTATCTCGGCACCGACCAGAACGGCCGCGACCTCCTCGCGCGGCTCCTGCAGGGCACCCAGATGTCGATCATCGTGGCGATCGTCGCCACCTTCGTCTCGGTGACGATCGGCATCCTCTATGGCGCCATTGCCGGCTATATGGGCGGGCGGGTCGACGCGATCATGATGCGGTTCGTCGACATGATGTATGCCCTGCCCTACATCCTGTTCGTCATCATCCTCGTCGTCATCTTCGGCCGCAAGCCGATCCTGCTCTTCATCGGCATCGGCGCCATCGAATGGCTGACGATGGCGCGCATCGTGCGCGGGCAGACGCTGAGCCTGAAGGAAAAGGAGTTCGTGGAGGCGGCGCGGGCGAGCGGGGTGCGGCCGCTCAGCATCATCCTGCGCCACATCGTCCCGAACCTCACCGGGCCGGTGGTGATCTACGCGACGCTGACGATCCCCGAGATCATCATCACCGAGAGCTTCCTGTCCTATCTCGGCCTCGGCGTCCAGGAGCCGCAGACCTCGCTGGGCACGCTGATCTCGGACGGCGCAGGGGTGTTCGAGGTCATGCCGTGGCTGCTGGTGCCGCCGGCCGTCGTCCTCGTCCTGATGCTGCTGGCGCTGACCTATATCGGCGACGGTCTGCGTGACGCCCTCGACCCCAAGGACCGTTAGCCCGTGAGCGCGATCGTCCTCGACGTCCAGGATCTCTCGGTCAATTTCGCGCTGCACCAGCGCGAGGTGAAGGCGGTGGCCGACCTCTCCTTCCAGCTGAGCGAAGGCGAGACGCTGGCGGTGGTCGGCGAGAGCGGGTCGGGGAAGAGCCAGGCCTTCCTCGCGATCATGGGCCTCCTTGCCCGCAACGGCCGCGCCACCGGCCGGGCGATCGCCGGCGGGACCGACCTCCTCGCGCTGTCGCGGCGCGAGCTCGACAAGCGCCGCGGCCGCGACATCGCGATGATCTTCCAGGATCCGATGACGTCGCTCAATCCGAGCCTGAAGATCAGGAAGCAGCTCGCCGAAGTCCTGATCCGCCATCGCGGCTATTCGCGCGAGCGGGCGGCGACGCGGGTCATCGAGATGCTGGAGCGCGTAGGCATTCCCGAGCCGGCAAAGCGCGCCAACGCCTATCCCCACGAGCTGTCGGGCGGGATGCGGCAGCGCGTGATGATCGCGATGGCGCTCCTGTGCGAGCCCAAGATCCTCATCGCCGACGAGCCGACCACCGCGCTCGACGTCACCGTGCAGGCGCAGATCCTCGACCTCTTCCAGGAGCTCACCGACGATTTCGGCACGGCGCTCGTCCTCATCACCCACGACCTCGGCGTCGTCGCCGGCATCGCCGACCGGATGATGGTGATGTATGCCGGCCGGGCGGTGGAGAAGGGAACGGTCGACGACCTCTTCTACGATCCGCGGCACCCCTACACCTTCGGCCTTCTCCATTCGACGCCCCATGTCGAGGAGCGCGGCGTGCGTCTTGCCCCGATCAAGGGGCTGCCGCCGAGCCTGGAGCAGCTGCCGCCGGGCTGCGCGTTCAACCCGCGCTGCGCGTTCCGCTTCGACCGCTGCCTGAGCGAGCGGCCGCTCCTCATCCCGCGGGTGCGCGAGCGGCTGTCGGCCTGCTTCTACGAGGGCGAGCTCAAGGTCGAGACGCTGGTCGAGGACGCCGCCGAATGAACGCGGTCGACCACACGCTGCTCTCGGTCGAGAATCTTCGGAAAACGTTCTCGATCCGCGGCGGCTTCTTCCGCAAGCCGCTGACGCTCACCGCGCTCGACGACGTGACGTTCACGGTCAAGACCGGGGAGACGCTCGGCATCGTCGGCGAGAGCGGCTGCGGCAAGTCAACGCTCGGCCGCTGCATCCTCCAGCTCCTCAAGCCCGACGACGGCAAGGTGCTGTGGCTCGGCCAGGATCTCGTCGGCCTCAGGGCCGAGGCGATGCGGCTGTGGCGGCAGGACCTCCAGGTCATCTTCCAGGACCCGCTCGCCTCGCTCAATCCGCGCATGACGGTCGGCGACATCATTGCCGACCCGCTGCGGGCGCTGAAGC
The DNA here is from genome assembly GCA_026126025.1 of Bauldia sp. Classification (GTDB taxonomy): domain Bacteria; phylum Pseudomonadota; class Alphaproteobacteria; order Rhizobiales; family Kaistiaceae; genus JADLGL01. Next base: position 174,328 of record JAHCJZ010000003.1, read on the forward strand.
CGGACCTGTCGCGGGCCGAACGGCGGGCGCGGGTGATCCGGATGATGGAGGCGGTCGGCCTCCTCCCCGAGATGATCAACCGCTACCCGCACGAATTCTCCGGCGGGCAGGCGCAGCGCATCGGCATTGCGCGGGCGCTGATCACGGAGCCGAAGCTGATCGTCTGCGACGAGCCGGTGTCGGCGCTCGACGTGTCGATCCAGGCGCAGATCCTCAACCTCCTCGCCGATCTCAAGGACGAGTTCGGGCTGACGCTGGTCTTCATCAGCCATGATCTCGGCGTGGTGCGGCATGTCAGCGACCGCATCATGGTGCTCTATCTCGGGCGGATCGTGGAAATGGCGCCGGGCGATGCGCTCTATGCCGCGCCGAAGCACCCCTATACGCGGGCGCTCCTCACCGCGGTGCCGATCGCCGACCCGAAGCGCGCGCGCGAGCGGACGATCGAGGGCCTCGTCGGCGAGGTGCCGTCGCCGATCAACCCGCCATCGGGCTGCCATTTCCGCACCCGCTGCCCCTATGCGATCGACGACTGCGCCAAGGCGCGCCCGCCGCTCGAGCCGGCCGGCGACGAGCGGGTGGTCGCCTGCATCCGCTGGCGCGAGATCGACGAGAAGGGGCTCGCGGCGGCGACACGCGCCACGACCGGCGCCGGCGACGTTCCCTCCCCGGAGGCCGAGCTGCGGCTGGAGGAAGTTCAGAAGCCCGGCTTCACGCCCGAGGATCCGCGGCCGGACCTCCTTTGACCGCCTTCAGCGAGAAGGCGAGCGGCATCTTCTTCTGGCCCTCGGCCTGCACATACATCCGCCCCTGCGGCACCATCGAGGGGAAGGCGCGCCACGGGATCATCTCGTGCTCGTGGAGATATTGCAGCGCCATACCGGCCTCGAGGAGGCCGCCGATGATCTCGGAGAAGGGATGGTTCCAGCCGAAGGCGCGCTCGTTCGCCACCGGCGTGCCGTCGCCAGCGTAGGACACCGGAGCGATCTCGAGGATCGGGCGCTCGGGCGGCGTGCGCCACTCATAGTCGATCTCGAACCGCCCCTCGCGCTCCTCCAGCATGAACATGAAGGGATGGCCCTCGGCGAGGTAGAGGACACCGCCGGGGCGAAGGCAGTCGGCGACCGCCTTCGCCCAGCGGCGCACATAGGGCAGCCAGCCGAGCGCGCCCCAGGTGACGTAGACCATGTCGAAGCCGGTGCCGACCAGCGCGGGGGCATCGAAGACGTTGCCCTCGACGAAGGTGGCGTCGACGCCGAGCTCCGCGGCGAGCGCCCGGGCGGTCGCGACCGCCCTGGGCGAGAAGTCGAGCCCGGTCACCGTTGCGCCGCGCCGGGCGAGGCAGATCGTGTCGGCTCCGAAATGGCACTGGAGATGCACGACCTTCTTACCGGCGATGTCCCCGATTTCGGACGCCTCGATCGGGCAGAGGAGATCGCCGCCGGCGCGCAGCTCGTCGAGCGGGTAGACACCCGTGGTGTCACGCAGATGCAGCCCGACGAGCTCGTCCCAGCGGGCGCGGTTGGCGGCGAAGAACTCTTCCATGGCAGGCTCCCGAGCTGAAGCCGCGGCTTCTAGCACGGGAGCGGCCGGGCTGCGCTATGGCCCGAGGAAGAGGTCGCCCCGCCGGAAGATCGACCCGATCCAGTTCCGATAGGCGGCCGCCGCGGGCTGGCCGGACGTGCCCGGAGGGAACGCCAGGGTGACGATCGCCGCGGCACCGCCACTCGTCGGAACCGGCACCCAGACGATCTTCCCCGCCGTATCGTCGTGGAATGCCTGAAGGCGCTCGACCAGCGGCGCCATGACAAGTTCGACGGCGGCGATCGCCGGGAACAGGAGCACGGCCTGCGCCGCCTCTCCGTTCTCGCCCGACGACGCAATGAGCATCACATAGTCAAAGGGCGCGGTGTCGCCCCGGTCGGGGAAGAGCAGCCGCCGCGGCATGCCCGTGGCGCCGAAGGCCGCGAGACCCGGCGGCACCGTGGCCCGGGCGGCTTCGACGAGCTCGGCGAGGAGGCGTCTGTCTTCCGCGGCGAAGGCCGCGACTGCATCGGCGAGCAGTGGGGTCGTAGCGGTCACGATCGCCGCGCCGTCCGTCACCGCCACGCGGTGCGCCTGTGCTCCGCGCATGCCGAACGGGTAGCCGGACTCGATGGCGTTCAGGTTGAGGGTGCCGTCTTCTCTTTCCGAGAACACGACGAAGCCGCCGAGCTCGGAGCGCGCCATCCCCTCGCGCTGAAGCAACGCCGTGCCGACCGCCTCCGGCGTGATGCCGTCGCCGGCAAGGTAGAGGATTTCGTTCGGCGGGGTGCCGTAGTTGAGGATGCCGTCGAGGACCGTGAAGTCGATGCCAACCGTCTCGAGGCCGACCGCGGCATCGAGGAGCGACGGCGACAGGTCGGCGTCGCCGACGCCGGGCCACGTTGTGCGGGGCATGTCCGCGAGAAGGGCCGGCGCGATGAAGTACCATTCGCCAGACGCCACGATCCCGCCGGGAGATGCAGGCAGCCGGCCCACCATGTCCTCCAGGGCGTCGAAGGCCGCAGCGGAGCCGGCACCCGCGCAGAGCGCCGCCATGGCGGCCATGACGCGCCCCGCGCCACGGATCATCGCGGCGGCCAGTCCGTGGTGTCGTGGTCGGGGTGCTGGTGGCTGGTGGACTTGATGTCGGCGGCAAGCTTCGGGTCGCTGTCCTCGGTGGTCTCGCCCGGCAGCGCGGCCAGCTCCGCGAACCACGGCATGCGCGCCTCGATGCCATATTGGTGCGCCGGCTTCACTGCGGCGGGATCGTCGAGCGAACCGAGGGAGATCGCGATCCGCTTCGAGGTGAGGTAGCGGAATGAGAGCGGCGTCCCGCACGCGGCGCAGAAGCCGCGTTCCGCCTGGTCGGAGCTGCGGAAGATCGCCATCTCGCCGCGGGTGATCTCGAAGGCCTCGCGCGGGACACCGGCAAGCGGCGCGAAGAACGAGCCGAACGCCTTCTGGCACATCCGGCAATGGCAGATATGCGGGTTGCCGGGCGGCTCGTGGAGCGCATAGCGCACCGCCCCGCACTGGCACCCGCCGGTGATCCGAACGCTCATGACGCCTCTCTTACCAGACCGCCGGCACGCCGTTGAGGCCCCCGCCCTTTCGCGGCGCGGCGGGGCATGGCTCCCCGCCGCGGACTTGGTATGATCCGCCGCAGAAGCGGTGCCGCCGCCAACCGGGAGAAGGCCGGTCCATGGCCCGACTGACCAAGGAAGAGATCGAGCAGCGGGACTATGAGGACGCGGTCCGCTGGCAGGCGGAGCGCGACGCGGCCGAGGCGCGCGGCGAAGCCGTCGGCGGGACGTCGCTTGGCCGGATTCGCAGCATCGCGAAGTGGGCGGCGTTCTTCATCGCCGCCGTGTTCATCTTCAACGCGCTCCGCCGCATGCTGTGACCGGGGCGGGCGTGACCGCGTCGTCAGCCGGTGCGCGTGGGATCGCCGCCGCGGAAGAAGGCGCCCGTCGCTCCGGCGGGCATCGCGCCGGCTAGTTGAACCGGTAGCGCCGGTCCTCGGCATGTCCCGCCGCGAGGTAGTGCTTGACGGGATCCATGTTGGCGGCGGCGACATCCGGGTTGTGGAAGAGATAGGCTTCGCCGTCGAAGTCCGGAGGGAGCGCCGGTCGAAGGCCCACCGTCCGCCGAGCCCAGTTGAGGACCGGATGAAGGGCGAGCTTCATCCGCGCGGTCCGGCCGGGCAGCGGATGCTGCTCGAGAAGGTTGAGATAGAGCTCGACGTCGCCGGGTTCGATGGAAAGGGGCGCATCCGGCTCATCGCGCAGCACGGTCGAAAGGCGCTCCGCCTCGGGCAGCCGCTCGTTGATCTGAGCGATCGGCCCGGCGAACCAATCCAGCACGATGCGATGGCTGGCCCTGTCATAGAAGACGCTGTCGCGGCCGTCCCTCGTCAGGGCGGAACGGATGTAGGTCGCCACAAAATCGGGGCTGTGCCGTTTGGCGAGAAGGCATGTCATCGCAGCCTCCGACCCGGTCAGCGAGCGATTCACTTCCCGCTCGGACGTGATCGGATGATCGGCAAGCACAGAGGTGAGGCCTGTCGCCGCCAGGAAGGCCTTGGCGACATTCTTCCGGTGGGTCTCGTAGCGCAGGACCGTGAGCGGCACCCCAAGCGCCACGTATCGCGGGAATCCCTGAAACATCGACAGGCCCCGGTGTGTCTGGGGAACACGGCTGAGGTACTCGTTGAAGGACCGCTTTCTCCGCGCGCTCGTCTTCACCACCTGCCGCCAGCAGGAATAGGCGAAATCGAAGGGATCGCGGACGAAGCAAACAACAGAAACGTCGTGCGCATTGAGGGCAGCGAGCACGCCGCTGACGACCTCTTGAGGCACGTTGCTGAGCATCTCGCTGGAGAAGATCACCGTGTCGTGCGGAGACGAGTCGACGACTTCACGGATTCGCCGGATGAACGAAGGGGTGACCCTCTGCCAGGCGTGATCCTGGCCGCGACGGAAGCCATCCATGAAGCCGTCGCGATAGAGGATCTGCATGAGGTTGCCACTACACCCGCCCGCCGCCACCACGGAGTCGGGTTCCGGATACGGATAGTCCACGCCTCCGACGGCAAGCGCAGCGACGTTCTGCGTGAGGAAGGCCTGCAGAGCCGACGATCCGGTCTTGTGAAAGCCGATATGAATGATGACGCGCTTCTTCACTGGCTCGTCCCGCTCGGCGCGTATCTAGATGATCTGCCGCTTCATGCGCCGGATCGCCCTTGCCAGCCTTCGCGGCTCGCGGCGCCTGGTTTCGTGCGCGGACATGCGCGCCAACAGCTCGATGTCGCGGATGTCGATCTCGACGGGTGCGTCCGGCGCATCACGAAGCGTCGTCTTCAGCGGATCGCCGATGATGACGTCGTTGATCTGTCGCAGCGTCTCCGGCTCGGCCTCGAGTAGCATTTGATGAACCCCGCGCGAATAATAGCGCCTGCCGCCGGGGGCTGCGTCGCGCCGAAGCATCCCGCGGGCGAGCGCCTTGGGCAGGTGCTTGCCGTTGAACCGCACATTGACCGCATGGAGCACCTCCGCCTCCGAATCGGTCAGGGACCGGTTGTCGGCACGCAGCGCCGGGAAGCGGAGAGCGATCGATATTCCGGCCGTTTTAAGGAACACCGCGAGCAGGTTGTCCCTGAAGGTGTCGTAATTGACGATCGACACCCGGCAGCCGAGGCCATTCACGGCGTCGAAGCAGCTGAACATGTTGAGTCGCCTCTCGCCGTAGCGGATCATGGCGATACGCTCGGCGAAGGACCGTCGCTGCACGTTCGTCTTGACCTGCTGTTTCCAGGCCGACCAGGCGAAGTCGAACGGATCGCGCATGAAGCCGATCACATGGACGTCGTGCCGGGCGACCAGCGTTTCGCGCATGACGGCCAGCTGGTCCGCGGTCTGGTTGCCGACGAATTCGCCGGACAGCAGGACACGGCTTTCGCGGCTCTCGCGAACCAGCTCCTCGACCCTTTCCCAATAGGCGCGGTCGATCACGCGAACGGTGCTGACGCGCACCTCCTGTTCGCGGTGGCGGTCTTCGAATCGCCGGATGAAGCCGTCATGCGCCAGGATATGGACGAGATTGCCGGTGCCGCCGCCACCGCGAATGACCGACGCCCGGTCGGGCGAGGGATAGGCGACCCCGGCTGCGCGAAGGCGCCTGACGTTCTGGCTGAAGAACAGCTGAAGAGCCGATGATGCCGTCTTTGGAAAGCCGGCATGAACGATGACCTGTTTCCGCAAACCGCTGTCCGTCGCTAGATGTCGTCGTCGCTGCCGTCGCCGTCGTCGATCCGAACGGGGATGATGCCGTTGAAGACAAACGAATAGACGGCTTCGGAGCGACTGAACAGACGCGTGAAACCGGCAATACTCCTTAGAACTGCAACCATGCATTGCAGGAAAAGTATCAGGGCCACCGCGCGCGCTGCAGTGTCTCCCGTGACAGAGCTTGTCGCATCGCCTTCGACAAACAGCCAGAACGCCGCGAATGCTATGCCGATGACGATGGAAACGCTGCCCGTCACCTCGGCGTAGGCCGAGGTGTTGAGGTAGCGCTCATACCCCCTGAGCTGGTCCTGATAAACCGGCTGCTCGACGAAGCCAGGTTCGGCGCGGGTTGCGTCGTCGCCGGACAGCGTCGCGCGCAGCGCGTTGCGCAGGCGCCCCGCCCTCGCCTTGTTGCCGGCCGCGTTGCGGTGGACGCGCCGGTTGAGGACGACCTGGATGAGCAGGGTCGGCGCCACGAGCGCCATCACCACGAGGACCAGGGTGGCGTCGAGAAACACCGCGAGGACGAACAGCACGAGTGCGCGCAGCACCTCCGCCACGCCCGCAAACGCGATCGCGGCCGACCGGCCGGTGAAGCGCGCCCCGGGGAATGCAATCGCTGCCAGCCTGTCGTCCGCGAGTCCTGACGATCGGCTCAGCACCAGTCTGGTCACGTGCGTTTCGAAGAGCACCGCAAGGCGGTTGGTTCCCAACCGGAACGCGAAGCCTGCCAGGCTGGCGCAAGCAAGAAGCGCAATCGCGACGATGATCAGCCCGGTCGGGCTCTGTTCGGGATTGCTCAGGCCGGATCGCAGGAGGAGAATCACACCACCCTGGAGCAGGGTGCGCAGCCCTGCCGCCAGTTGGACGACGATGAGGAGCCCGGGCTTATGGGTCGCCGCCCAGCGCAGCTGCCACGTCAATACGCGGAGGAACCGGCGCAGCGGATTGATGGGCCGGCGCAGATCGGCGATCAGGCCGACCTTCACGGGGGCATCCTGCCGCGAGTTCGTCACGCCGATCCTTTCTCCGCGCCCGCCGCATCAGCGCCGCTTTGCGGCGCGATACTGGACCGGACACCGATGCCGACACGCAGGGGGCCATGAGCGGCAACAGGCTGGCCAACCTTGTCGCCGGGCTTTCGCTTTCCGACGAGCTCTGGCGCCCGCCGCTGCGGATGGTCCAGCCCCATGGCTGGACGGGACACATCCCTTTTGCGGGCTGGCTGGTGAAAGTCCACCGCCCCGCGGTGCTGGTCGAACTCGGAACGCATTCCGGGAATTCCTATAGCGCCTTCTGTCAGGCGATCGTCAGCGAAAACACCGGCACGCGGGCTTTTGCGGTCGATACCTGGGCGGGCGACCGCCACTCCGGCTCTTATGGCGAGGAGGTGTTCACGGAGTGGAATGCGTTCCACGAGCGCCACTGGTCGAAGGTCTCCAGCCTCCTGCGCATGACGTTCGACGACGCGCTCCCGCTCTTCGCCGACGGCTCCGTCGACCTTCTTCATATCGACGGGCTCCACACCTACGAGGCGGTTGAGCACGACTTCGCGTCGTGGCTGCCGAAATTGTCGCAGCGCGCCATCGTCCTGTTCCACGACACCCAGTCCCGCATCCAGGACTTCGGGGTGTGGCGGTTCTGGGAAGAGATCCGCGACCGCCATCCGAGCTTCGAGTTCGTCCACTCGCACGGGCTGGGCGTCCTCGCCGTCGGGGGAGATCTCACCGAGCCGGTCAGGTTCCTCATCGAGCAAGGCAAGGATGAGGCAAGGCGCGAGATGCTGCGTGACCTCTTCCGCACCCGCCACCAGGGGTATCTCGACGGCCTGGAAAGCTGGGACGCCACCGGTCGCAAGGCCGTCGAGGAGATCGAAAAGCTGCAGGCCGCCCACAGCCATGCCCAGGAAGAGGCAGGCCGGCTGCGCGACGACAACGAAGAGCTGCGCAAGGCGCGCGACGAGGTCGGTCGGCAGATCGAGGCGCTGCAGGTCGCCAACGGCAATGCCCAGGAAGAAGCAAGCCGGCTGCGCGACGAAACCGGGGAGCTGCGCAAGGCGCGCGACGAGGCCGAGCGGGAGATCGGCGTCCTTCGCAACGAGAACCGGCTGCTGCGGGAAGAATGCGACCGCTTCGCCGCGTATCACGACGACCTGCACAACGAGAACGGCGAACTCCGTGGCTGGTGGAAGAGGGTCGAGCGGGGCCTGCACGACCGTCTGGAAGAAGCCAGGCGGGAGACCGGTGAGCTCAGAGAGGCCAACGAGGCGCTTCGGGGCAACAACGCGCTGCTGCAGGAGGAACGCGACCGGTTTCTCGAACATCGCGATGCGCTGCTGGCTTCCACCGCCTGGCGCATGACCGCGCCTCTGCGCGGCATCATCCACAATGCGCGCCTCGCGCGCCGGCTTTTCGTCCGCGCCGCACCGGCGGCGGTCCCGGACGGTCCCCCGCCGGAGATCGTCGCCGAACGGGACCGGCGCTTGCGGGAGGAGGCGATGCTCCGAAGCGTCGGCCGCTTTGCCGTGGCCGGCGATCTGGCGGTCAGCCGGGTCGTCCGGTGGCGCTCGCGGGCGACGGCGCGAACGGCTCTGGTGGCCCATGTCTTCTACCCCGATCTCGCGCCGGAAATCCTCGACTGCTATCGGAACCTGCCCGCCGGCGCCGCCCTCTTCATCACGACCCCCGAAGACAGGATCGACGCCACCCGCGCCGCTTTCGCCTCGGTCCCCGAAGGCGAGCTGTTCGCGCTGCCCAATCGCGGGCGGGACATCTCCCCTTTCGTGACCCTCCTGCAGACCGGAGCGTTCGACGGCTACGACGCGGTGCTGAAGCTGCACACAAAAAAGAGCCCCCACATCCGGTCGGGGGACGTGCGGCGGCGGCTCCTGTTCCAGAGCCTCGCCGGCCGGGGAAGCCGGGTCACGAGGGTCCTGCGGCAGTTCGAGAACGATGCGGTGGGCATGTGCGGCTGGAGCCGGTCATGGCGCACCGGGGCGTTCTACTGGATGAGCAATCGCGACCATATCGAATCGCTCGCCGATACGCTCGGGATCGAGACGCCGGCATCACCGGCCTTTTTCGAGGGGTCGATGTTCTGGTTCCGCCCGCAGGCCCTGGCGCGCCTGAGACGGGCAAGGCTCGCTGCGTCGGCCTTCGAGGCCGAGGCCGGGCAGACCGACGGATGCCTTCATCATGCTGTGGAGAGGCTCTTTGCCGCGATCTGCAGCGCAGACGGGTATGAAACACGCGATGAACGAGGACGACAGCTTCTGGCCCCCGAGCAACCCCGCGACCATCACGTCCCGGCGAGCATCGACCTTGCCTCGGAGCCAGTCGCTAGTAAGCTTTCGTCCTGACGACGGTCCACGATCCGCAGTTGGCCACACGGCGGCTCCAGACATGGTCACAGCTCGACCCGAGATTGCGGTGCTCTGCTCCACCTATAATGGGGCGGCCTATCTGCCGCGCATGGTGGAGAGCATCGACAGCCAGACCCACCAGCCGAGCGTGATCGTCTTTCGCGACGACGGCTCGGACGACGCGACGGTTGCCTGGCTGGAGCGGCTTGCCAGCGCGCGAAGCAACGTCGTGGTCGATCGCGGCAGGCATATCGGGATCAATGAGAGCTTCTTTTCGCTGCTGCGAGATCACGGGCACCGGGCCGACTACGTCGCGTTCGCCGATCAGGACGATTTCTGGCTGTCCAGCAAGCTGGCCCGTGCCGCGGAGGCGCTCGCCGGCGTTGACGACGACCGCCCCGCCCTCTGGTGCTCGCGCCTGATGATCGCGGACGCCGCGCTGCAGCCCCTCCAGCCCACCATGCCGATCAATCGTCCGTCCCTCGGCAATGCACTGGTCGAGAACATCGCCGCGGGCTGCACGATCGTCCTCAACCGGGCGGCCGTGCGCCTCCTTTCCGATCCGCCCCTGTCGAGCGTCCTCTATTATGACTGGTGGTGCTATCTTGCCTGTTCGGCGCTCGGGTCGGTGATCGTCGAGGCGAAGCCGTCGGTGCTCTACCGCCAGCACACCGCCAACAGCGTCGGGGTGGTGCCCGGCGGGTCGAAGGCTCTCGCGGCCAAGATCAAGCGGCAAAGCCCGGGCCGCCTCCTGTCGGGCATGCGGAATCAGGCGCTGGGGTTCCTCGGGCGCTATGGCGAGCAGTTGGAGGACGAGAAGCGCGCGCTCGCGACGCGCTTCGCCGATCGCGACAGGAGCCTCGCCTTCGACCGCCGCATCTTCCGCCAGCAGCGGATCGACGACACGCTGCTGCGCGCCGCGCTTCTGGTCGGCCTCTGAGCCCGCTCGCGGCCGAGCCCGGTTTTCTATCGAACGCGATGACGGATCGTTCACCAGGCAGCGCGAAACCCCGTGTTCTCGTGATCGGCCGGGAGGGGCAGGTGGCGCGGTCCCTCGGGCGCACCGCGTTGCCGACGCTGGACTTCATCAACCGCGGTCGGAGCGACGGCCTCGATTTGACCGACGCGCGGTCGGTCGAGGCTGCGGTCGCCGCTGTCGGGCCGGACCTTGTCGTCAACGCGGCGGCCTATACCGCGGTGGACCGCGCGGAGAGCGAGCCCGACGCTGCCTTCGCGCTCAACCGCGACGGGCCGGCGGCGCTTGCAGCCATCACCGCCACGCGGCGGCTTCCCCTGATCCACCTCTCCACGGACTACGTGTTCGATGGCTCAAAGCCTGACCCATATGTCGAGGACGACGAGCCGTCGCCGCTCGGCGTCTATGGCTGGTCGAAGGCGGAGGGCGAGGACGCGGTGCGGCGCGCGACCGGCGACCACATCATCCTGCGGACGGCGTGGGTCTACAGCCCGTTCGGCGCCAATTTCGTGAAGACCATGCGCCGGCTGGCGGAGGAGCGCGACGAGGTCGCGGTGGTCGCCGACCAGGTCGGCTCGCCGACAGCGGCGGGCGACATTGCCGTGGCGATCGGCGCGATTGCGGAGCAGGTCCTCGTCGGCGGGGCGGCGGTCCGGGGGACGTTCCACCTTGCCGGCGCCGGCACGGCGTCGTGGTTCGACGTGGCGGGCGCCGTCTTCGCGGAGCGCGCCGCCCGCGGGCTTCGCGTGCCACCGGTGTTCCGCGCCATCACCACTGCCGAATACCCCACCGCCGCGCGGCGGCCGATGAATTCGCGCCTCGACACCACACGTCTCCGCGAGACGTTCGGCGTGACGCTGCCGCATTGGCGGGAGAGCCTCGCCGCGGTCATGACCGCGCTGGAGGCGGAGCCGCGCTGACCGGCGCGCTCAGATGTCGTCGAGGATCGCCGGACCGGGGCCGGGACGCACCTCCGGCACCGCGTCGTCGCCGTCGCCGGACGCCTCGAACCGGGCGCGGTCGGTTTCCGCGACGGCGCGCAGGATCGCCCGCAGGAAACCGCCGGCGACCGGCACATGGCGGGACGACCAGTTGGCGGGGTCGTATTCGGCCATGTTGACGAGGTCGTCGCGATAGGCGCCGGCTTCGATGATCCGCGCCACCGCCTCGTCGAGCTGGTAGCGCTCCTCGGTCGAGGCGGCCCAGATGCCGAGGAGACGCGGCGGCCCTTCGTCGTCGGTGTCGAGCACCGACCCGCCCGAGGAACGCTGGGCGCCGTCGCAGTCGGTCGCGAAATAGGTGGTGCGGCCGAACTGCACCACGGTGTCGCGCACCGTGCATTCGCCGATGGTCTCGGGGTGCTCGGTGGTGCCGTCGTCGAGCGGCACGAGATAGTCCTGGCTGCGGATCACCGAGGTGACCTTGAGCCCCGGCGCGACCATCGCGTCGGCGCCGTCGACGGCATAGGGCACGACGTCGATCGGGTGCGCGAGGCGGATCACCGCCCAGTCCTGGAGCAGGCGCTCGCGGAGCGGCGGCGGGAAATTGCCGGCGCAGGGTGGCCCGAGATCGACGATCTCGTCGAGCGCGGCCGTCAGGGTCTCGCCGTTCCGCTCGGTCGAGAAGGTGCAGGACCGCGCCGGCGCCTTGTCCTCGCAGCTGGCAAGGTCGATGAAGACGTGGCCGCTCATGGTTATGAGGTCGGCCCGCGCGGTCACCTGCGCGGAGGAGAAGCTGGAGCGGTCGCGGTCGAGGTCGTCCACCCAGTAGCAGACCACCTCGCCGGACGCGGCGTAGCGCGCCTCGACCTCGGCGATGGGGAGGCCGTTCTCTTCGGCCCATTCGGTGAAGGTCCGCCGGTCCGGCTCGCCGATGACGGCGGCATGGCCGGGCGACGCCGCAATGGTCGCGAGGCCGGCCAGGACGAGAAGCGGGACGCCAACGCGCTGCATGCAGCCCCGCCTCCCCGCGGGGTGCCGCACTATATGGCGCAAGGCGCTGGCCGTTCCATGACCGGCCGCCATCGCCCGTTCAATCCTCCGGCACCGAAGGGCGCGGCCGAAGGGATGCCCCTCCGGCCGCCCGTGACTGCCCTACTGGCTAGTCATCTCCGAGATGAACAGCGTCGCCGCGGTGGGCGCGTCGGTGAACGAGCCGACCCACACGTCATACTGGCCGGCGACGGGCGTATCGAAGCGGACCGACGGGTTGAGACCTCCGCCGCTGTCGTCGTCGCAGATCCAGTTGCCGTCGGGGTCGCTGACGACGAGCGTGGTGTCGCTCTCCGACGCGACCGAGATGATCAGCGGCCACGACTGGGCGGCATAGTTGATCCGCGCGGTGGGCGCGGCCGTCACATTGCCGATGCAGGACGGGTTGGCGGCGCCGAGCGCCGCGCCGGCGCTCAGCGGCCCGCCGGCGTCGACGAACACGGTCTGCGGGTCGGGCGCGAAGCCCGACGACAGGTCGAGCGCGCCGAACGCCGGGTCGAGCGTCCAGTCGAGCCCGGCGCCGTCGGAGACCGGCGGCGCGACCGGCTCATCCTCCACGAAGTCCGGCAGCTCGACATCGTCCGGGATCACCGGCGGGATCGACGGGATGATGTCCGGCGGCGGGTCGAAGAAGTCGTCCGACGGCGGCCCGAGTTCGGTGATCGACAGCGTCGCCGAACCGCCTCCCGACGAGCTGTAGGTCCCGATCCACACATCGTACTGACCGTCGAGCGGCGGGTCGAAGGTGATCGTCGGGTTGAGGCCGGGGCCGCTGTCGTCGTCGCAGTGGAAGGTGCCCTCGGGGTCTGCCACGACCAGGGTGGTGTCGGTGCCTGAATCGACCGCGAAGGTGAGCGGGAAGCCGCCGGCGATGTAGAACAGCCGATAGTCCGCCGCCGCGCTGGCGTAGCCGTAGCAGTTCCCGCCGAGATCGGCGTTGATGTCGATCGAGCCGCCCGGCGCAACCTCGATCACATGCGGGTCGGGGAGGAAGCCGGCCTCGAGGTCCACCGTCCCGAAATTGGGCGGCAGATCCCAGTTGAGACCGACCGCGGAGAAGTCCTCGTCTTCCGGACCGCCGATCTCCGAGATGCTCAGCGTCGCGCTGGCTCTGTCGGAACTGAAGGTGCCGACCCAGATGTCGTACTGGCCCGACAGCGGCGCGTCGATCGAGATCAGCGGATCGAGGCCGACGCCGCTGTCGTCGTCGCACAGCCACTCGCCGCTCGGCGTGTTGACGACGAGTGTGAGGTCGTTCGCCGCTTCGGCGAAGATGAACAGCGGGAAGCTTCCGGCGGTGTAGAACAGCCTGTAGGTCGGGGCTGCGGTGACGTAGCCGTAGCAATAGTCGCCGAGCGCACCATAGGCGTAGACGCTGCCGCCGGCGTTGACCGAGTACTGCTGGGGATCGGGCGTGAAGCCGGCGACGAGGGTGGCGACGCCGAACTCCGGATCGAGGTTCCAGTTGAGGCTGGACTCGGGCGGGAATTCCGACAGCCAGAGCGTCGCCGGGATGTTCTCGTCGCCGAACGTCCCGACCCAGATGTCGTACTGGCCCGACAGCGGGGATTCGAGGGTGACGCGCGGGTCGAGCGAGCCGCCGGAATCGTCGTTGCAGAACCAGTTGCCCTGCGGATCGCTGACGAGGAGAAGCGTGTCCCGCGACGAGGTGACCGAGAAGCTCAGCGGCATCGAGCCGGCGGTGTAGAAGACGCGCAGGTCCGGCTCTTCGGTGATGTAGCCGAAGCAGTCGCCGCCGAGCCATGAGGCGTCGATCGGCCCGCCCCCGAAAAGATCCACGGTGTACGGATCGGGTGTGAATCCGGTGGCGAGCTTGATCGAGCCGGCCTCCGGATTGAGGGTCCAGTCCTGTGCTTGCGCCGCGCCGATGCCGAGCATCAGCAGCGAGGCGGTGACGACCAACCTGCGAAGCATGGCGTTCCGTTCCTGGTGTGTCGCGCCCGCGGGAGCCGGGCGAAGATCCCCCCGAGCCGGAAGCCTAACATGGCCCGGAACGGGTTTGGAATGGCCGGCCGCCGCCGAATGGCGTCACGGCGCGCAATTCGTTACCGGCACGTCGAGCCGCGTCAGAAGCCGGCATCCTTGCCGATCGAGATGAAGAGACCGCCGCGGCGCTTCTCCACCACGATCCGGCCCATGATCTCGTCGCGGAGATGCGGAGGAAGCCGACGCAACTGCCAGCGCATCTCGCTCCCGACGCGCCCGACCGCGTCTTCATGGTCCAGCGCGGCAATCGCCTTCAGCGCGTAATAGGCGCCGCCATAGGCGTGCTGCGCGACATGGGCGGTCGCGACGGCCTGCCCGCAGGCGTGTGCGGCATGAGCGGCCGGCGGGTTCGCCTTCACGTCCTTCGCTGCCGCATGAGCATCGAGCGACGCGCGGCGGATGGTCGACATGCTGAATTGCCCGGTGCGGACCCAGTCGCGCCCGGCTTCCAGTGCCCGGCGGGGGCGGTCGTCATGAGGAGCGGCCGCCTCGAAGAGGCCGAGCACGCGTTCGGCGCAGTCGAGCGCCCAGCGCGCCAGAAGCACCTGATCCTCCCTGCTGTATTTCTTCACGGCACACCCGGCGGCCGGCACATTTTTGCAGCATACTCACGTAACCGATTGCACAGCCGTCACGACATCCTAGATAGAACGGGCGGCGACGCGCGCCGCTATGAGGGGAGATGGGGAATGGCCAGCACTCTGCCGAGCCCGATGCAGTATCTCGACAAGGCGATGGGCGCCTTGCGCGACATGGGGCTTCTGCCCACGACGCCGACCGAGGCGCCGATCACACATCTTCTCGAACAGATCTCCGACCTCGACCAGGACCGAGTCGTCGTGATTTCCCGCACGCTGTCGCAGACCTCGGTCTTCAACGACGTGGTCCGCGAGCAGATCGCCGCGATGAACATCGGCGAGCGCTACGAGAAGATTTCCAGCTCGTTCGATTCGATCCGCGACGACGCCAAGGCGATGGTCGACCAGCTCGAGGACGGCAAGATCTCGCTCCGCGAGCGCCTCGCCAATATGTGGACCAAGGTCAGCCGCGGCGACATCGCCGACCGCTTCGAGACGATCCGCAAGACCTATCTCGACGTGGCGCGCGACACCCGCGTCCAGATCGAGCGCGAGCACACCATCCTCGAAGCCTATCGCGACTTCCGCGGCGCGCTGAAGCAGTCCGAGGTCCTCGCCTTCGAGGTGCTGAAGACCGCGGAGAAGAAGCTCGACGACGCCAAGGCCGATCTCGCCGCCAAGGGCGCGGCCGCCGAAGAGGCGCCGGCCGAGGATGCCGTCGAGCGCTCGCAGCGCGAGCTCATGCGCGACGAAGCCCTTCGCGCGCTCCAGGACATGGAACGACGTTACCAGATCGCCAAGGATCTCTCCGACAATCTGACCATCGGCTACAACACCTCCGAGGTGGTGATGGCGCGGCTGATGCAGACGACCAGCGCCAAGGAGCGGGTCTATGCGCAGGCGGTGTCGTTCTTCTCGACCAACGAGACGGTGCTGACCGCGCTCAAGGCGTCGTTCACCGGCATTGCCGGCCTTCATGAATCGACCCGCACGGTCGAGGAGATGAAGGAGGGCGTCTCGAAGAGCCTCGAAACGCTCGCCGAGATCGGCGGCAAGGTCCAGGAGGCGGCGCTCAAGGCCGGCTACGGCCCGACGGTCCGCGCCGATGCGGTGCAGAAGCTGGTCGATTCCGTCGTCAGCTTCCAGGAGCGCTCGCGCGAGATCATCGCCGAGATGCGCGAGCTCGCGACGAAGAACGCCGAGGAGATCCGCAACTCGGTCGAGGACGGCAAGCGTCGCCTCGCGCGCCTCACCCAGGAGGCGGCCGCGCTGCCGCCGCCTGCCCCGGCCGCCGCCTAGCCCGAAGGATCAGCCGCAGCCATGGCCGACACGGCCGTAGCCACCGTCGAGGCGCCGCCGCTCGACGAGGTCATGCTGGCGATGGATGTCGTCGACACCCTTCGCCATCAGGACCTCGTGGTCGAGCGCGAGCTCTCCGGCGAGGCGCGCCGTGTGCGGATGATCGAGCGGCTGCGCGAAATCTATCGCGGCCAGGGCATCACCGTGCCGGACCGCATCCTCGCCGAGGGCGTCGCTGCCCTCGAACAGGAGCGGTTCGTCTACAAGCCGCGGACCGGCGGCTTCGCCTTCACGCTGGCGCGGCTCTACGTCCGCCGCGGCGCGATCGGCCGGCGCGTCGGCATCATCGCGGCGGTGGTGCTGGTTCTGATCCTCGGCTGGTATTTCCTGATCGAGCGGCCGGGAAACCAGCGCGCCGAGGCGGAGCGGATCGAGCTCAGCGAAACGATCCCGGCCGACCTCGCCACGCTTTCGGCCGCGATCGCCGACGAGGCGAACGACCCGGCAGTGGCCGCATCGGCGGCGCAGACCGCGCGGGACGGCACCGCGGCCGCCGCCGCCGGCAACGCCGCCGAAGCGCGCGAGGCGGTCGCCGACCTTCGCGAGCTTCTCGGCGAGCTGCGGCTCACCTTCGACGTGCGTATCGTGTCGCGGCCGGGCGTGCTGTCGGGCATCGACCGCTATCCCGACGGCAGCGACACGCCGAACTACTACCTCATCGTCGAGGCGATCGGCCCGGATGGCGAAGCCATTCCGCGGGCCATCACCAGCGAGGAGGACCAGCGAACGCGCACGGTGACGATGTGGGGCGTGCGGGTGCCGGAGGCGGTCTATGCCGCGGTCGAGGACGACTATTTCGACGACGGCATCGTGAACGACACGCTGGTCGGCGAGAAGGAGCGCGGCGACCTCGCGATCGAATGGGCGAAGCCGGTGCTCGGCGGCATGATCACCGAGTGGTAGGAGGCGAAGGCGTTGGTCGTTTTCTCAACCGTCAGCACCGCGACGATGAACGGCGCGGAGGCCATGGCCGAAATGGACCGGGCGCTCGAGGCGTTGCGCAAGGAGGAGGATCGGCTGACGGCCGACCTCGCCGCGGTCACCGACAAGATCGCCCGCGCCCGCGCCGATGATACCCGCGCCCTCAGCGATCTCGCGCGCTTCCGGCTGAAGAACGGCGAGGGCGTCGCCTCGCGGCTCGACGCCGCCGCCCGCGACGCCCAGGCGCTGATGGAGCGGCGGACGGCCGCCCAGGCGGAGCTGACGCGCGACCGCGACGCCCGCGCCGCGGCGCTGGCGAAGCATGAGGGCGACCGCGCGGCGCTGAAGGCCGACCTTGCGGCGGTCGAGCAGCGGATCGCAGCGCTCAGCGCCCAGCTGGAAGCGCGCCTTGCCGCCAACAGCGACCACATGGCGCTTGTGAAGGCCGCCGACGATGCCGACGCGGTCGCGAAGGCGGCCGCGGAAAAGGCCGAGCAGGCGGAGGCCGATCGCGCCGCCAAGAGCGTCGCCTACGAGCAGGATCCGCTCTTCATCTATCTCTGGCGCCGCCATTTCGGCACGCCGCAATACCGGTTCGGCGGCCTCACCCGCACGCTCGACCGCTGGGTCTCCAACCTCATCGGCTTCCTCGAAGCGCGGCCGGCCTACGCGCTCCTCAACGAGATTCCGGTGCGCCTCAAGGCGCATGCCGCGCGCGTCGACGCCGAGGCCGACGCCGCCGCGGCGCTGGTCGACCAGTCGGCCGACCAGGCGCTGGCCGAGCTCGCCGGCGAGGACATCGCCGGGAAGCGGGCCGCGCTTGAGGCGGGCGTCGAGGCCCAGGACGAGGCGATCGAGCCGGTCCAGGCGGAGCTCGCCGCGCTCGACGCGCGGGCCGCGGCCTTCGCCGCGGGCGAGGACGAGGAGTTCCGCAAGGCGATCGAGGCGCTGTCGAAGTCGCTGTCGGCCGACGACGTGGCGGCGCTTCGCGCCGAGGCGGAGCGCACGCCGTCGCCGGAGGACGAGCGCTTCGTCGACCTGATGACGCGGTCGCGCCAAGAGATCGCCCGGCTCGAGCCGGACGCCCGCGCGCTGCGCACCAAGCTCGAGGAGGTCGCGCGCCGCCGCGAGGAGCTGCTGAAGGTGTCGCGCAATTTCCGGTCGCAGGGCTGGAACCGCCGCGACCACAGCTTCGATTTCGGCAATGTGCTGACCGGCTTCCTCATCGGCCAGATCACCTCGAACGCCCTGTGGGGCACCATTTCCCGCAGCCACCGTGGACCGAGCGCCGGCAGCGGCATCAACTGGGGCGGCGGCGGGTGGGGCGGCGGCTTCGGCGGAGGCCGCAGCGGCGGTTTCGGCGGCGGCCGCAGTGGCGGCTTCGGTGGCGGCGGCGGCTTCCGCAGCGGACGCGGCTTCGGCGGCGGCGGTTTCCGCAGCCGCTAAATCGTCCGCCCTTGCGGGAGGTCGTCGCCTTGAGGGCAGGACGGGGCGCCGGTCTCCGGAGACGGACCACAAAGCCGGGCTCCGCCCGCATCCGCAACGCCCGGCCTTCGGACCTGCCGGCGCTGTTCGCCATCGAGCAGGCGGCCTTTCCCGGCGACCGCATGTCGTTGCGGAGCTTCCGGCGTCACCTCGCCGGCGCGAACATCCTGCGGGTCGCGGAGGTTGGCGGCGTGGTCGCCGGCTACGCGCTCGTCCTCCTTCGCAGCGACAGCCGGCGCTGCAGGCTCTATTCACTGGCGGTCGGCCCCGCTCACCAAGGCGCCGGTATCGGGGCACTGCTGCTGCGCGACGCGGAACGCCGGGCCCGCGCCGCGGGCGGGCATCGCCTCGGCCTCGAAGTGCGGGAAGACAACGCCGCGGCGATCACGCTCTACCGCACGCATGGCTTCGCCGAGGCCGGGTCAGTCGCCGCGTATTACGACGACGGCGCCGCGGCGCTGCGCTTCGAGAAGGCCCTCGCCGGCGTGCCGGCTAGAACAGCCACAGGCGGTCGCGGCCGCCATTGAGCCGCGACATTGCGAGGAGCTGGGCGAACGGGACGGTGAAGCAGTCGCCGCTGCGGGCGAGGTCGCGCTTCACGTTGTCATAGTGCGGCAGGTAGGGGTCGTAGACGCGGACGTCGGCGCCGATCCTGCGGGCGAAGATCCAGTGATAGTCGAGGTGGCGCGACAGATAGGTCTGCCGCACCAGGACGATGAAATCCTCGGCGGCATCGAGCCTGGCCGCGAAAGCCGGCTCGGCGAGGTCGAAGCGCTCCGGCGCGAGGCCGCGGCGGACGAGCTCGGCGCGCTGGTCGGCGACCACGGTCTGGATCAGCTCGCGCTTGTCGGGATCGCGCAGCGTGTCGGTGAAATCGAGCGGGCGCGCCGAATAGAGCCGAAGGCGCAGCCCGCGATCGTCGGCGGCGATGACGAGGCCTTCGCCGCTGCAGGCGGCCGGCTCGTCGGAGACCGCGACAATATTTGCGGTCCGCCAGATGGCGATTTGCTCTTGCAAACTATCCGGCGTATCGAATCCGCGGTCGCGTAGCAGGCGGATCAGTGCGGCGGGTCCGCATGTGAACGGAAGCAGCTGCATATCCCGATACGCCGAACAAAGTCACCGCTGCCGATGGCGGTGGATGACCTCTGTTGCCGAAAGCATTTCGCGGTCTATCGACAAGCCCTGATCGATGTCAAGCTGGATTATCCTCGTCGACTCGCTGCGCGATTTCGAGAATGCCGCGACGCCGCACAAGGTGATTACCACCAAGGATTACCTGGCACGTCCGCAGTTGTTTCAAGGAAGTCGGCCGCAGATTATCAATCTAGCCAGGTCGTTCGCCTACCAATCGCGGGGATACTACTGCGCGCTGCTGGCCGAGGCCCGCGGCCATCGCATGATGCCGTCGGTCGAGACGATGATCGAGCTCGGCACGCGGCAGCTCTATGCGCAGGCCCTGCCCGAGCTGGAAGACGCGCTGGCCAAGGCGATCGGCACCCTCACCGAGGAGCCGCCGGGCCGGATCGTGGTCATGTTCGGGCTCGCCGCCGACAGCCGGTTCGACCGCTTCGCGCGGCTCCTCTTCGACTGGTATCGCTGCCCGGCGCTGGAGGTGACGATCGAGAATGGCGACCGGCCGCAGATCCGCCGGCTGTCGCCGCTGTCGGTGACGCGGCTGACCGAGCAGGAGCTCCGCTTCTTCCACGACGCCATGCACCGCCACACCAGGCGGCAATGGCGCTCCAACAAGGCGCGGGCGGTCGCGCGCTATTCCTTCGCCACGCTCTACGATCCGAAGGAGGCGATGCCGCCGTCGAGCCTCAAGACGCTGAAGCACTGGGCCAAGATCGCCGAGAAGCTCGGCGTCGAGGTGGAGCCGATCACCAAACGCGACCTGTCGCGGCTTGCCGAGTTCGACGCGCTCTTCATCCGCGAGACGACCTCGATCGACAATCACACCTACCGCTTCGCGCGCCGCGCGGTGCAGGAGGGGATGCCGGTCATCGACGACCCGGTGTCGATGATCCGCTGCACCAACAAGATCTACATGCACGAGCTGATGAACGGGAACGGCATCCGCGTGCCGCCGACGATGACGGTCGCCAACCAGGCCGACCTCCAGCGCGCCGCCGACACGCTGAATTTCCCGATGGTGCTGAAGGTACCGGACTCGTCCTTCAGCCGCGGCGTCCGCAAGGCGGAATCGATGGCCGAGCTCCAGGAGCTCGCCAAGGCGTGGCTCGAAGACGCCGACCTCCTCCTGGCGCAGGCCTACATGCCGACGACGTTCGACTGGCGGGTCGGCGTCCTCGGCGGCAAGCCGCTCTTCGTCGTGCAATATCTGATGGCGAAGCGCCACTGGCAGATCGTGAAGCACCAGCCCGACGGCACGGCGGTCGAGGGCGGCTTCAAATCGATGACCATCGGCGAGGCGCCGCCGGCGGTGATCGACATCGGCCTCCGCGCCGCGTCGCTGATCGGCGCCGGCCTCTACGGCGTCGACATCAAGGAGACGGCCGACGGCCTCTTCGTCGTCGAGATCAACGACAACCCCAACATCGAGCACGGCGTCGAGGACGCGTCGGAGAAGGACCAGGTCTGGGTCGAGCTGACCCGCTGGTTCATCGACCGGCTGCGGGCATGACGGCCGCTCGTGCGCCGAATATCCCGATGTCCCATACTCACCGCTCATCCCGGCCCGCGTGCAGCGCAGCTGCATCGCGAGAGCCGGGACCCAGCGTGAAACTCGTCGCGTAGCGACGCATGTGGCGCGGCCAGCGCCATGGCACTGGTCGTGCCTTTGGACGCGGCTTTGCCGCGAAGTCTTCCGCTGGGTCCCGGATCACGCGACGCGGCTGCGCCGCGCGCTGTCCGGGACGAGCGGTGAAAGCTAGTGGGCGAGCTCGATGGGGAGCGGGGCGGTGATGCCGATGCGGGCCTTGAGCGCGCGCAGCTCCGCGGCCCGGGCTTCGTTGTGCAGCACGTACCAGACCTGGTGCGACAGGATCGGCCAGCTGATCGGCTTGTGGACGTAGCCGGTGGCGCCGAGCCCGAAGGCGCGCTCGGCGACCTCGTCCTCGGTGGCGGCCGACATGACGATGATCGGCAGCCGCATCAGATCGTCATTGACGCGGCAGCGCGCGATGAAGTCGTAGCCGGACAGCTCGGGCATGTTGAGGTCGACGATCGCGAGGTCGACCACGTGCTCCTGGACGATGTTCCACGCCGTCAGGCCGTCGCCGGCGGTGTCGATGTTGTAGCCATAGGCGCTGAGCGCGGCCTGGACCATTTCACGGCTCGCCGGATCGTCGTCGGCGACGAGGAGATTGAGGGCGCGGCTCATCAGTCCTTCGCTGGTCAACATGCGGCACCTCCCAACGGTTGACCAACCCTAGGCCATCGGGGTTGCCCTTCGATTGCGTGAACCCGTAAAGATGATTCAACTTGCCGGAGAATGCGCCGACGGCAGTCGGGCCACGCCAATTGACGGTCCGAGGTGCATCCACGCCCCTCTCTTCTCGTCATTCCGGCGAAGGCCGGAATCCAGGAGCCGAGAGCGCGGCGCTTGCCGCCTTCTGCACCCCGGCCTTCGCCGGGGTGACGCGGAAATTGTTGCGACGCTTGACCTACGGTATGTCGAGCCGCAGCAGCGGCGCCGGCCTGAACCGGGTCTCCGCGGTGCCGATGCGGCCGAAGCCGAACGCGACGTAGAACGGCAGTGCGTCGTCATTGCCGATGGTGACGACGCCGTTCGCCCCGGCCGAGCGTGCGATCTCGGTGACATGGGTGATGAGCGCGGTGCCGACGCCGGTCCGCCACTGCTCGGGCTCGACGAAGAGGCCCTCCAGCTCGTAGTCGCCGTCGTCGCGCGGCCGGATCACCGTGAAGCCGACGATCGCCCCACCCCGCTCGGCGACATGCACCTGCCCCGCGGCGAGGAAGGCCTCGGGCAGGCTGATCGCATCGGGATGGGCCAGGAGCGTCTCGCGATCGCCGGGATTGGCGAGCGAGGCGCGGCGCTGCAGATCCTCCAGCGTCGCGCGTTCCTCGGCCTGGCCGGTCCTGATCGAGATCGGGTTGAACCTCATCGGCGGCGCGCATCCTCGGGGGTTGGTCCGGCCAGCGGCGGGGGCTATATCAGCATCCGCGCGGCGATAGCATCTGCCGCCATATCCGGGGAAGAGCCATCGTCATGACCGCGCCGACCGTACCGGACGACGCCGATTCCGTCGCGCGGGCGCGCATCATCTCGCAGGCCCTGCCCTACATGCTGCGCTACGACCAGAAGACGGTCGTGGTGAAATATGGCGGCTCGGCGATGGGCGACCCGGAGCTGCGCAAGGCCTTCGCCCGCGATATCACCCTCCTGGAGACCTCGGGCGTCTTCCCGGTCGTCGTCCATGGTGGCGGTCCGCAGATCGGCCGGATGCTGCAGCAGCTCGGCATCCAGTCCGAGTTCCGCAACGGGCTTCGCGTCACCGACAAGGCCACCGTGGAGGTGGTCGAGATGGTCCTCGCCGGCTCGATCAACAAGGAGATCGTGCTCGCCATCAATGCCGAGGGCGGCAAGGCCGTCGGCCTTTGCGGCAAGGACGGCAATATGGTGTTCGCCGAGAAGCTGACGCGGCACGAGGTCGATCCAGACTCCGCGATCGAGCGCGTGATCGATCTCGGCTTCGTCGGCACGCCGAAGACCGTCAACCGCGCAGTGATCGACATGGTCGTCCATGCCGGGCTGATCCCGGTGATCGCCCCGGTGGCGCCCGGGAGCGACGGCGAGACCTACAACGTCAACGCCGACACCTTCGCCGGCGCCATCGCCGGCGCGCTGTCGGCGGCGCGCCTTCTATTCCTCACCGACGTGCCGGGCGTCCTCGGCCGCGACGGCGCCCTGATCCGCGAGATGACGGTGAGCGAGGCGAAGAAGATGATCGGCTCCGGCGTCATCACCGGCGGCATGATTCCCAAGGTCGAGACCTGCATCGAGGCGCTCGACCGCGGCGTCGAAGGCGTCGTCATCCTCGACGGCAAGACGCCCCATGCCGTGCTGCTGGAGCTCTTCACCGAGCACGGCGCCGGCACGCTCATCACCCGCTGACCCACACGGAACCCCAATGGCCGCGACGATCACCCGCCACGAATCCTCCGCCGTCTACTCCAAGGTCGTGGAGGCGAACGGTTTCGTCTTCACCGCCGGGATCGTCGCCGCCCGGCTCGACGCCGGCGTCGCCGGCCAGACCGAGGAGATCCTCGCCGAGATCGACCGCCTGCTCGCGCTGTGCGGCACCGACAGGAGCCGCATCGTTTCCGCCACCATCTGGCTCTCCGACATCCGCCACCGCGACGCGATGAACGAGGCGTGGCAGACCTGGACCGGCGGCCGCGACATGCCGACCCGCGCCTGCATCGAGGCCAAGCTCGCGCATCCCGACATGCTGGTCGAGATCGGGGTCGTCGCCGCGAAATGACCCGTTCCCCGGCGCCGGGCGGAGCGCACCCCCGCGGCACCGATCCCGGCGACGACCTGCGGCCGTTCCGGAGCGTCCGGGCGTGGGTGTTCGACCTCGACAACACGCTCTACCCGCTGAGCTCCAACCTCTACGCGCAGATCGAGGACCGCATCCGCGCCTTCATCGCGACCCGGCTCGGCGTCGGCGCGGAGGAGGCGGCGCACCTCCAGGTCGACTTCCACATCCGCTACGGCGCGACGCTGCGCGGGCTGATGATCGAGCACGGCGTCAGCCCGGACGAATTCCTCAGCTTCGTCCACGATGTCGACCACAGCGTGGTCGCGCCCGACCCGGCGCTCGCCGCGGTCATCCCGCGGCTTCCGGGACGCCGCTACATCCTGACCAACGGCTCGCGCGTCCATGCCGAGCGCGTCCTGAAGCGCGTCGGCATCGAGGCGCCGTTCGACGGCATCTTCGACATCGTCTGGGCGAAGCACACGGCAAAGCCGCTCGCCGCGGTCTACGAGCAGCTCGTCGCCGAGACCGGCGCGACCGGGGACGAGGTCGCGATCTTCGAGGATCTGGCGCGAAACCTCGCAGTGCCGCGTCAGCTTGGCATGACGACGGTGATGGTGCTGCCGCCCGGCACGCGCCCGCTGTTCTACGGCCGGTGGGATCTCGAAAGCGGCGCCGACCGCGAGGCGGATTTCCTCACCGAGGACCTCGCCGGCTTCCTCCAGGCCGTGCTGGCGACGCTCGAAACGCCGTGAACGACCGCGTTTGGCGCAGCGAGGCGGCTCCCCTATAAGGGCGCCGACAATCGGAGCGCCCCATGAACCAAGCCGACATCGCCGCCCTCAAGACGACCGTCGAGGCGGCCTATGAAGACCGCACGGCGATCACCGCCGACACCAGGGGGGCGGTGCGCGATGCCGTGGACCGGGCGCTGACCCTCCTCGACGACGGCACGGTTCGGGTCGCGGAGAAGGTCGATGGCAACTGGATCGTCCATGAATGGCTGAAGAAGGCGGTCCTCCTCCATTTCCGCCTGACGCCGACGCACGTCATCGAAGGCGGTCCTGGCGGCGCGGTCTGGTACGACAAGATGGAGCAGAAGTTCGCCGGTTGGGACGAAGCGCGCTTCGCCGCCGCGGGCTTCCGCGCGGTGCCCGGCTGCGTCGTCCGCCGCTCGGCCTATATCGCGCCCGGCGCGGTGCTCCTGCCCTGCTTCGTCAATCTCGGCGCGCATGTCGCCTCCGGCGCGATGATCGACACCTGGGCGACCGTCGGCTCCTGCGCGCAGATCGGCCGGAACGTCCACCTGTCGGGCGGCGCCGGCATCGGCGGCGTGCTGGAGCCGCTGCAGGCGGCGCCCGTGATCATCGAGGACGACTGCTTCATCGGCGCCAGAGCCGAGGTCGCCGAGGGGGTCATCGTCGGCGAGGGCTCGGTGCTGTCGATGGGCGTCTATATCGGCGCCTCGACCAAGATCGTCGACCGCGCCACCGGCGAGGTCCATATGGGCCGCGTCCCGCCCTATTCGGTGGTGGTGTCCGGCTCGATGCCCGGCAAGCCGCTGCCCGACGGCTCGCCCGGCCCGTCGCTCTACTGCGCCGTCATCGTCAAGCGCGTCGACGAGCGCACCCGCTCCAAGACCTCCATCAACGAGTTGCTGCGCGATTAGGACGTGAACGCAACCCGCTTCACCCAACCACCAAACCCTCGTCACCCCGGCGAAGGCCGGGGTCCAGGACCACACGCAGGTTCGAAGAGTGCGGCTCTCTGGATTTCGGCCTGCGCCGGAATGACGAAAAGAGAGGACTCGGGTTGAGTACAGACCCTGGCCGCGCGAAATCCATGCCCGCCGATCCCGTCGCCATCGCTCAGGATCTGATCCGCTGCCCCTCGGTCACGCCGGCCGAAGGCGGCGCGCTCGCCTATCTTGAGCGTGTGCTCTCTGCGGCCGGCTTTCGCGTGGACCGCCCGGTCTTCTCCGAACCCGGCCAGCCGGATGTCGAGAATCTCTTCGCCACGATCGGCAGCGGCAAGCCGCATCTCGTCTTCGCCGGCCATACCGACGTCGTGCCACCCGGCCACGCCGAGGACTGGAGCCATCCGCCCTTCGCCGCGGAGATCGCCGACGGCTGGCTCTATGGCCGCGGCGCCGCCGACATGAAGGGCGGCATCGCGGCCTTCGTCGCCGCGGCGCTCGACCGCCTCGCCGCGAATTCGCTGCCGGGCACGCTGTCCTTCCTCATCACCGGCGACGAGGAGGGGCCTGCGGTCAACGGCACGGTCAAGCTGCTGCGCTGGGCCGCGGAGCGCGGCCACCGCTTCGACGCCTGCCTCGTCGGCGAGCCGACCAACCCCGCGACGCTCGGCGACGCCATCAAGGTCGGCCGCCGCGGCAGCCTGTCGGCGACGCTGACGGTGCGCGGCAGGCAGGGCCACGCCGCCAACCCGCAATGGGCCGACAACCCGGTGCCCCGCATGGTCGCGCTGCTCGCCGCCCTCGATGCCGAAATGTTCGACGAGGGCACCGCGGACTTCCAGCCGACGAACCTCGAGATCACCAGCGTCGATGTGGGCAATCCGGCCTTCAACGTGATCCCTGCCGCAGCGACGGCGCGGTTCAACATCCGCTTCAACGACCGCTGGACCGGCGAGACGCTGACGGCGCGGCTCCGCGCGATCCTCGACGGCGCGAGCCCGCGCGGCGCGGCGGGGTATGAGATCGTGTTCGAGCCCTTCAACAGCCCGGCCTTCCTGACCGACGCCGACCGCCTGATCGGCCCGCTCTCCGACGCCGTCGCGGCGGTCACCGGCAAGGTGCCGCAGCGCTCGACCAGCGGTGGCACCTCGGACGCGCGCTTCATCAAGGACTATTGCCCGGTCGTGGAGTTCGGTCTGGTCGGCGCCACCATCCACCAGGTGGATGAACGCGTATCGGTCGAGGATGTGCGCATGTTGACACGCATCTACCGCGGCTTCATCAACCGTTTCTTCGCCGGCTAATTATCTGGGGCAGACTCAAGGCCCTCGTCCTGAGGTCGGAGCGGGTGCCGGCCTTCGGCGGTGTGGTGACGGCGCGGCGGGCGCCGCCGGGGGATAGTCCACGCGCATCAGGTAGAGACCATGGGGTGGCGCGAGGGGGCCGCAGCGCGTGCGGTCGCGGGCGGCGAGGGCATTGCCGACCGCGGAAGCCGGCCACGCGCCGGTGCCGACCTTGACCAGGGTGCCGACCATCGAGCGGACCTGGCTGTGGAGGAAGGACGGCGCCGAGGCGCTGAACCACACCTCGTCGCCAACGCGCTCCACGTCGAGCCGGTCGAGCGTCTTCACAGGCGATTTCGCCTGGCACTCCGCCGCGCGGAAGGTGCTGAAATCATGCCGGCCGATCAGAGCCCTGGCGCCCTCCCCCATCGCCGCGAGGTCGAGCGGGCGCGTCACGTGCCAGACGCGCATCCGGTCGAGCACCGCGGGCGCGCGGCGGTCGAGCACGCGGTAGAGGTAATGCCGCGCGACGGCGCGGAAGCGCGCGTCGAAATCGGCGGCGGCCGGCGCCGCGTCGAGGACGGCGATCGGGTGCGGCCGCAGATGCGCGTTGAGGCCGTCGCGGATGGTGTCGGTCGGAACCGCGCGCGGCAGATCGAAATGCGCGACCTGCCCATAGGCGTGGACGCCGGCGTCGGTCCGCCCCGCGCCGCGCACCGAAGCCTCCGCGCCCGTCAGCTTCAGGATCGCGGCCTCCAGCGCGCCCTGCACCGACAGGCCGTTCGCCTGGCGCTGCCAGCCCACGAAGGGCGTGCCGTCATATTCCACGGTGATGCGGTAGCGCAACATCAGCCGTTCTCCAGCTCCTCGCGGAGCATTTCGAGGCGGAGCCATTCGTCCTCGGCGGCCGCAAGCGCGGCGCGCGCGGCCGCGAGAGCATCGGAAGCATTGGCGAAGCTGGCCGGATCGCGGCCATAGAAGCCCGGATCGGCGAGGCGCGCTTCGAGGCGCGCGGCGTCCTCGCTCAGCGCGGCGATGCGGCCGGGGAGCGTTGCCAGCGCATGCTGGTCCTTGAAGGAGAGCTTCCGCGCCGCCGCCTTCGGCCGCGCCGCAGCCGGCTCCTTCGCACGCGGCGCAACCGCCGCCTCCGCGGTCGCGCCGGGCCGCGCGCCGCGCTGCGCGATCATGTCGGAATAGCCGCCGGCATATTCCGTCCAGCGTCCGTCGCCTTCGGCGACCAGCACCGATCCCGCGATGCGGTCGATGAAATCGCGGTCGTGGCTGATCAGGATCAGCGTGCCGTCATAGTCGGCGAGGAAATCCTGCAGGAGGTCGAGGGTCTCGAGGTCGAGATCGTTGGTCGGCTCGTCGAGCACCATGAGGTTCGACCGCCGGGCGAGCGCCCGCGCCAGCATCAGCCGCGCCCGCTCGCCGCCGGAGAGCCGCCCGACCGGCGTTCCCGCCTGCTCCGGCACGAAGAGGAAGTCGCGCATGTAGCCGATCACATGGCGCTGGCTGCTGCCGACCTGCACGGAATCCCCGCGGCCTTCGGTGAGCGTGTCGGCTAGCGAAACGTCGGGGTCGAGGCTTTCGCGGGTCTGGTCGAGCGTCACCATTTCGACATTGGCGCCGAGCCGCACCGTGCCGGCGTCGGGCGCGAGCCGCCCGGTGAGGAGGTTCACCAGGGTGGTCTTGCCGGAGCCGTTGGGCCCGATGACGCCGAGCCGGTCGCCACGCGCGATGCGGATCGACACATCGCGGACCACCGCGCGCCCGCCATAGCTCTTGGTGATGCCGCTCGCCTCGATGACCAGCTTGCCCGAGCGCGGCCCGGCTTCAGTGGAGAGCGCGGCCTCGCCGACCGGCCCACGCGACAGCATCTGCCGGCGCTCGGCGCGCAGCGTGTGGAGCGCGCCCAGCCGGCGCATGTTGCGCTTTCGCCGCGCGCTGACGCCGTAGCGCAGCCAGTCGGCCTCGCGCGCGATCTTGCGGTCGAGCTTGTGGCCGGCGAGCTCCTCCTCCTCGAGGACCGCGTCGCGCCACGCCTCGAACGCGGCGAAGCCCTTGTCGAGACGCCGGGTGCGGCCGCGGTCGATCCACACCGTCGCCGAGGACAGCGCCTCGAGGAAACGCCGGTCGTGGCTGACGAAGACGAGCGCGCCGCGATGGGCGCGAAGCCGCTCCTCCAGCCACTCGATCGCCGGGAGGTCGAGGTGGTTGGTCGGCTCGTCGAGGAGGAGGATGTCGGGCTCCGCGGCAAGCGCCTGCACGATCGCCGCGCGCCGGAGTTCTCCGCCGGAAAGCCGCGCCGGATCCTCCTCGCCCGTCAGGCCGAGCGACGCCAGCAGCGCATCGGCCCGGTGCGGGTCGTCGCCGGGGCCAAGGCCGGCAAGCGCGAAGGCGCGTGCGGTCGGAAACCCCGCCGGGTCGGGCTCCTGCGGCAGGTAGCGCAGCGTCGCCGACGGCTGCAGGAAGCGCGCGCCGCCATCGGCCGCCACCGCGCCGGCCGCGATCCTGAGGAGCGTGGATTTGCCCGATCCGTTCCGCCCGATCAGGCAGATGCGGTCGCGCTGCCCGACCAGAAGGTCGGCACCTTCGAGCAGCGGCGTTCCGCCGAAGGTGAGGCGGATGTCCTGGAGCGTGAGGAGCGGCGGCTCGGCCATGGGGAGCCGTCTAACAGCCTGTCCGCGAAAAGGGAAAGTGGCCGGGAACCGCGCCCCGGCCGCCGGCATTCCCCCCGGGCGCCCGGCGGCGGACCGCCGCGAAAGTGCTAGTGTGGGCGCGCGGCAGGATTAATCCCACCCAACCGCGAGCGCATCATGGCACCAAGGCCGCAATCCTGGGAATCGATCAAGGCCGACCTGCTGCCGTATCTGCGACGGCTGATCCTGACGATCATCGTGATCGCGCTGGCGCTCCTGATCTGGGCGCTGCGCGACGTCGCGCTCCTCGCCTTCGCGTCGGTGCTGGTCGCGATCGTGCTTCTGGCGGAGACGCGCCTCATCCGCCGGGTTACCGGCCTCGGCCACAAGACCTCCCTCGCGATCGCCGGGGCGCTGACGGTCCTCATCCTCGGGGGCACGATCGGCCTGTCGTGGCCGGCCTTCGAGGAGCAGATGTCCAGCCTCTTCGTGCGGCTGCAGGCCTCGATCGGAGAGCTGGAGGACATTCTCGGCATCCAGCTGCCTTCCTCGGCCGAGGAGGTCGGCGCAGACTTCGGCGGCATCGTCGACCGGGTCTGGTCGGTGATGGTCACCGTCGCGCAGGCGGCGGTCACCATCGTCACCAGCTTCTTCCTCGTCGTCATCGCCGGCGCCTTCATCGCCGCCGACCCCGCGACCTACAAGGCCGGCCTCGTCCTCCTCTTTCCCAAGACCTGGCACGACATCGTCCGCGCCGCCCTCGACAAGACCGGCCGCGGCCTTCGCCTCTGGCTGCAGGCCCAGCTCCTGACGATGCTGATCGTCGGCACGCTGGTCGGCATCGGCGCCACCATCATCGGCCTGCCGTCGCCGCTGGCGCTCGGCCTGATCGCCGGGCTCACCGAATTCGTGCCGATCATCGGACCGTTCGCCGGCGCGGCGCCGGCGGTGCTGATCGCGGCCAGCATCGACACGCCGACGCTGGTCTGGACGGTGCTCCTCTATGTCTTCGTCCAGCAGCTGGAAGGCAACCTCATCACGCCGCTGATGCAAAAGCGCATCGCGGCGGTGCCGCCGGTGCTCCTCCTCTTCGCCTTCGTCGCCTTCGGCCTCCTGTTCGGCGTCCCCGGCATCATCGTCGCCGCGCCGCTGACCATCGCGCTCTACATCCTGGTGCGGGAGTTCTACGTCGCCGAGCTCCTCAACGAGCGCGAGCAGCTCGACAATTCGGCCCTACCCCTTCCCGGCCAAGCCGCGCCTGATCCCGACCCGAAAGGAGCCGAGGAGGCCGCCAAGGCACCCACCCGCCGCCGCGTGCGTAAGCCCCCGACGAAGCGGAAGAGCTAGCGTCGACGGGATCTCACGCACCGCTCACTTCAACCCTCCCCTTGCGGGAGGGTCGAAACGCGAAGCGTTTCGGGGAGGGGTGCTGAGTCCGAGGCTGAACGCAAGCGCAGCACCCCCTCCCGAACCGGCTGCGCCGGTTCGACCTCCCCGCAAGGGGGACCGTTGCGTAATTCGCTGTCTGTGATTCGCTCTGCTTGGATCGGCGGGGGATGAGTCGCGATGGCGGTGAGGAAGACGGGTCAGTTCAGCTTCGTTGAAGCACTGCTACCTCAGGGATTGGGTCCGGCGAGCCGGCTGGACCGGCTAGCGGAGGTGGTGAAGTGGTACCGGTTTGAGAAGGTGCTGCGGCGGCTTCGCGACGAGGGTCCGGGTCGGGCGGGCTATCCTCCGCTGGTGATGTTCCGTGCGCTGTTGCTGCAGTCGCTTTACGGTCTGTCGGATGCGGAGCTGGAGGAGGCGCTGGGGGACCGGCTGTCGTTCCGTCGCTTTGCCGGGCTGAGCCTGACCGACGCGATCCCGGACCACACGACGCTGTGCCGGTTCCGGTTGGCGCTGATCGGTGAAGGCTTGCTGGAGAAGCTGTTCGGCGAGTTGGACCGGCAGCTGGAGCAGGCCGGTCTGGTGCTGAAGCGGGGAACGATGCTGGACGCGACGCTGATCGAGACGGTGGCGCGACAGCCGGGCGAGGACGAAGCGCCGCGGGACCCGGATGCGCGGCTGACCGCCCGCAAGGGCAAACGCGGAGTGACCTATGGCTACAAGGCCCATGTCGGTGTGGACGAGGGCAGCGGCCTGATCCGGTCGGTTGCCACGACCCCTGCCAACGTCAACGACACGGTGATGGCCGATGGCCTGATCCGCGGAGACGAGGCGGTGGTGTGGGGCGATGCGGCCTACCACACTAGGGCACGTCAAGCGGCGCTGAAGGCGCGGGGGATCAAGCCGCGTCTGGCACGGCGGCCGAACCGCTACCATCCCGAACTGCCACCGCGGCTGAAGCGCTACAACCGCCTGATCGCCCGGCGGCGGGCAGCCGTCGAGACGACCTTCGCCACATGGAAGCGGCGCATGGGCCTGGTCGCGATCCGCTACATCGGCCTTGCCAAGGCGACGGCCCAGGTGACGCTGGCGGCGATGGCCTTCAACCTGCGGCGCTGGACAGTGCTCAGCCCGGGCTGATCACGCCCGCACTCCGTCCACCATCGCCCCCGGACCCGCCCAACCAGCTCAAAACGAACCCTACCAAGGGGCTCCTCGGCAGCCTGACCTCGCCGCATGCCCGTCCGTCGCAACCGTGAGCCGTAACGCAACGGTCCCCGCAAGGGGGAGGTTGAAATGATGGTGGCAGCCTGCGCGGAGCGCAGCCTAGACTGCCGGCTCCAGCCGCGTGCGCTGGCCGTTCTCGATCCGGAAGTAGCGGTTGCCGTTGCGCTCGATGGTGAAGGTGCGCACCGTCTCGCCGATCCGTGTGACGACGCCGTCCGGCGATACCGACCATGTGCCGGTGAGCGTCTGCGGCGAAATCGCATTGCGAACCGCCGCTCCCGACCACGTGCCGTTGGCGAAGTAAGTATAGATGTAGTCCGCACCGCGGATCGGCGCGGCGAGCAGGAAGGCGCGCACCTGCGCACCGTCGAGCTGTCCCTCGGGCAGGTTGAGCGCCGCGTAGGGCGAGCCCTGCTGCGCGATCGCGACGGATGCGGGTGCGGTGCCGGCGAGGATCGCCGCAAGCAGCACTGTGAAAGGTTTCAGACGCATAGAGGAGTCCTCGGCTAGCCTCTGTTCCGTTCACTTTAGGCTAAATCGGCGTTCATCGCATCAGGACGACTGCGCTCGCGCGTTGAAAGCCCCTGCGGCGAGCGCGGGCAGCATGCGCCGGACGTGCTTCAGCGTGTCATCCGGCCCGCTTGCTTTGCCGCTGGCCGGCGGCTATCGCCGCTCAACCGAAGCGGTGGAGAAGCCCGTGAAGCTCGCGAGTTACCTGGTCGCCGGACGGCCGTCCTTCGGCATCGTCACCGGCGAGGGCGTGATCGACGTGCCGCGGCGGCTCCCCGAGATCCCCGACCTCAAATCGGCGCTCGCCATGATCGGCGGCCTCGACTGGCTCCGCGGGATCGAACACGAGACGCCGGACCTTCAGCCAGACGCGCTGCGATTCCTTCCGCCGATCGTCCATCCCGACAAGGTGCTGTGCATCGGGCTCAACTACCGGGAGCATGCCGCCGAAGTGGCCAAGGCGCTGCCGCCGCATCCCACCGTCTTCGTGCGTTTCGCCGACGCCCAGACCGGCCATGGCGAGCCGATGATCCGGCCGAAGGTCTCGACCCGGTACGACTATGAGGGCGAGCTGGCGGTGGTGATCGGGCGCGACGCCCGCCACGTGAAGGCCGGGGACGCGTTGTCCTATGTGGCCGGCTACACCTGCTTCAACGACGGCTCGGTCCGCGACTGGCAGGGCCACACCACGCAGTTCACCGCGGGGAAGAACTTCTACCGCTCCGGCGCGATGGGGCCGTTCCTGGTGACGGCCGACGAGGCGCCCGACCCGTCGACGCTCACGGTCGTCACCCGGCTGAACGGCACGGTAGTGCAGGACGGGCAGACATCCGACATGATCTTCGACGTGCCGGCGCTGATCGCCTATGTCTCGACCTTCACCCCGCTGTCGGCCGGCGACGTCATCGCCACCGGCACGCCGAGCGGCGTCGGCCAGGCCCGCAAGCCGCCGCTCTACATGAAGGGCGGCGACGTGGTCGAGGTGGAGATCGAAGGGATCGGGCTGCTGCGCAACCCGATCGCCGACGAGGCCTGACCTACGCGACCTTCTTGCTGGTCGCCGCGGTCTCGAAGAACAGCACCTGGCTGATCATCGCCCGCACCGCGGCGGGATCGTAGGGCTTGGAGATGAGGAAGGTCGGCTCCGGCCGCTCGCCCGTGAGAAGCCGCTCCGGATAGGCGGTGATGAAGATCACCGGCGGCGACGACTGCTCGAGAATGTCGTTCACCGCATCGATGCCCGAGCTGCCGTCGGCAAGGTGGATGTCGGCCAGCACGAGGCCCGGGCGTTCGCGGCGGATCGCCTCGATCGCCTCCTTATGGGTGCGCGCGGTCGCGATCACCTCATGGCCGAGGCCGGTCACCAGGGTCTCGATGTCGAGCGCGGTCAGCGGCTCGTCCTCGATGATGAGGACGCGGGTGGCGATCTGGCCGGCGATGTCGGCATTCGCCTGGTCGATCAGGCGGTTCGCCTCGGTCTCGTCGATGCCCATGATCTCGGCGATGTCGGCGACCGGGAAGCCCTCCAGCACCCGCAGCAGGAACGCCACGCGCTCGGCGGGGAGGATGGCGGCAAGGCGCTGGTCGGCATTCGCCTCCCACGCCGCCGGGGCGGGGTCGGGCTTGCCGTTCAGCGGGACCGTGTTCCAGATCCGGTAGAACATCGTGTAGAGCGCCACGGTCCGGCTCGCGCCGGCCGGGAGGCTCTTGGGGTCGGCTGCAATGGCTTCCAGCACCGCGGCGACATAGGCGTCGCCGCTGGCCTGGCTACCGGTCAGCGCGCGGGCGAAGCGTCTGAGATGCGGGATCATCGCCGCCAGTTCCTGCGCGAGGGTCATTCAGGCCTCCTGCTTGACAGACATGTGAAAAACGCCCCTTTGCTTGCATCCCCGATGCGAAGCAGGGCGAGGGGGTATAGGGGCTTGTTCCCCGCCTGCGCTGGCACGCCGGGGCAGATCGTGTCGCTAGCGCACCATGACGGCATAAATATGAAGCCCACCGATCCGAAGCGTCAACGCCAACCGCGCGAGGGGAGCCCCGGCCGGCCCCCCGGCCAGGAATCGGCAGCCGCCATCGGACGTCGGCTGCGCGAGATGTATGACGGCGTACTGACCGAACCGGTTCCCGATCATCTGCTCGCCCTGGTCGCAAAATTGGACGGCGGGCCTGACGGCAAGCCATGACCGGCGCCATCCGCGACCAGATGCTGGCCGCCATTCCGAGCCTGCGCGCCTTCGCCGTATCGCTCGGCGGAACGCGCGGCTGGGCCGACGACCTCGTCCAGGAGACCCTGACCCGGGCCTGGGCCAACCAGCATTCCTTCCGGCCCGGCACCAACCTCACCGCCTGGCTTTTCACCATTCTGCGCAACGAGTTCTACACCCAGCTCCGCAAGCGCCGGCGCGAGGTCGAGGACGCCGACGACGCCTATGCCCAGCAGCTCGCCACCCCGCCCTCGCAAGGCGGCCACATGGACCTCGTCGATTTCGGCAAGGCGCTGGCCGAGCTTCCCGCCGAACAGCGCGAGGCGCTGATCCTCACCGGCGGCTCCGGCTTTTCCTACGAGGAAGCCGCGGAAATCTGTGGTTGCGCGGTGGGGACCATCAAGAGCCGCGTCAACCGGGCCCGCGCGACGCTGTCCGGCAAGCTCAAGCTCGACGAGACCGACACCTTCGGCCTCGACGGCGCCACGATCGGCATCGTGGCGGGCGGCCCGCGCTAGCGGCGTCCGCCAGTCGGCGGAAGCGGTAGCGTGGCCACGCTGTGAAGCCAACGGCCACGGACCGCCAAAGACCTCACCCTCATCACCCCGGCGAAAGGCCGGGCTCCAGGGCGGCAGACCCGGCGCGCGCGGCTTCTGGATTGCGGCCTTCGCCGGAATGACGAAGGGAAGGGAAGAATTCCGCAATCCCGGCAAGGGCTTGCCTGCCGCAGAAAAAAGTCGGGCGTCCGCAGGAACTCCGCCGCGGGGTCGCGCATTGATAGCTTCGGATGGCGGGCTTGACCCGCTGACCAGCCGGCACCGCTATCCCCCCTCGTCCCCCAAGAGGTGCCGGCATTGACAAGCCGGTGGTGCGGGTCAACCCCGCATCGCCGGCTTTCCCCTTCCCGATCCGCGGCCGCTCCCGAAACGGCCGGTACCGCGCCGATCGGCAGGGTGGACAGCTTTTTGGGCCTCCCCTATAAACCGCGGGCTTCGCTGGGCCGCACGGCCCGGACCGGGCGCGCCCAGGTAGCTCAGTTGGTAGAGCAGCGGACTGAAAATCCGCGTGTCGGTGGTTCGATTCCGCCCCTGGGCACCATTCTTTTCAATGACTTAGTGAGAAGAGGCGATGGTCTTAGGCTCGCCCTAGGCTCTCCTCAACGCGGCGTTTCCATGCGCTGCGCTGCGCGCGATTACGCAATTGTGAGAACCGGCGCCGCTCACAGCTCCAGTCCGAAGTCCCGACCAGGGTGCTTCTTCCGCCATTCGCGCATTTCGCGGCGGATGCGGTCGGACTCCTTCTCGGGCGCGCGGGCGGGATCGGCGGCCTTGGCGAACTGATCCCTGGCCTTGGGCGTGTCCGCGAAGAAGCCGCCGGCATCGGCGATGGCGATGTCGCCGCCGGGACCGATGGACGGGGCGGCCGGCGGCTGGAGGACGATCGCGGCGGGCGCCTGCGCGAGGTCCTCCGCCGCGCGCGACCGCATGACGTTCTCGTTCTCCGACCGCAGGGTGTGATCGAGGAGGTCGGCTTCGAGCTGCTGGCGCTGCTGAAGGCTATGCAGGTCGATCTGGTGCTCCTGCCGCACCGCGCCGATCGCGGCCTCGACCGACTTCCGGTTCTCGTCCTTGAGCTGGACCCGTTCCTTCTCCTGCGCCTTCTGGACGCGCTGCGTCAGCGCCTTGCCCGACAGCGCCATCATCAGCATGTCGCGCTTGCGCAGCGGGCCGGCGGAGGAGAGCAGGTCGCGGTGCTGCCGGATGAACACGGCGCGGTGCAGCGGTCCCCGCGGGCACCGCACCCCCAGCTCCTGCTGAACGTCAGCCTGCCGGATTTCCAGACGGTCCCAGGTCGGCCTCAGCTTGGCGTTCGCCTCGGCGCGCCGGCGTTCGGCGTTGGTTGCTGCTTGCGCCTTCAGGGCGGCCAGCTCGGCGCGATGCCGTTCCGCCATGTCGCCGCGCTGCTTCTGATGCACCAGGCCGCGATAGCGGTCCTGGTCCGCACGGAGACGATCCTGCCGGGCCTTCTCGGCGCGCTCCTGCGCCTCGTATTGCCGGCGATTCAGCGACACCAAATCCTTGACCGGCTTCCCGCCGCGCCGAAGCTCGTTGTTGCGCACGCGCTGCTCGCAGCGGATGCCGCCGTGGTCGCGCTCGTACTGCTCCGCCCATTGCGACAGCACGATCTTGTCGAAGGACACGCGCCGCGGCCGCGAGCCGTCCCGCTCGATGCGGTTGACCAGGACATGGATGTGCGGCTGCGGCTCGTCGAGGTGCTGGACGACTAGGGTCTGCAAGCCCTCCAGCCGCAGCGCCTTGAGGCTCGACTGCGCCGCGTCGAGCATTTCCTCGCGCGACGGATTCTCGTCCGGCGCCCATGACAGCGAATAGGCGAAGAGCGGTTTCCTGAGCTTCCGGCCGCGCTTGTGCGCTTCCTTCTCGCGGTAGCGCTCGAAGCTGGCATTCATCTGGCCGATCGCCTGCTCCGGCGTCTCGGCCTCCATGTTCATGATCTCGGTGAAGCCGACCCGGTAGGCGGTGCGCCGGTCGCCCTTGTCGTGCAGGGCATAGTCCCCGAACCGGCTGAACGCCTCCGTCTCGTAGTCGGCCTCCACCTGTTTGATCCAGGCGTCGTGGTCGGCCTTGTCCATGAGGTAGTAGGCGCCCGCCTCGCCGATCGAGATGCCTGACTGAGCGACGCGCGGGATCACGTTCTGGGCCCTCCGACAACATTCGCCGCAGGCGAATTTGTCCATCTTGCGAGGCGTTCTGCTCTCATGTCGCAAGCGTGCTCTCATGTATCCCCCGGCGTGAGTCAGCATCAATCCTCTATCCAGAAGATTCTTTTCACAGACTCCAAATCAACATGCGTGCGCATTCGAGAACGATACTGAACATCGTAGCGCGTGGCAGAACGGTTACTTATGGAAGGTGCGTAAATATGTAGGAACCTCCTGCAACGCGAATCGCGGAGGTTGCCTTGTCAGATTCGTTTCCACCACGCGGCTCGGGCACGCCCGGCCGGCACGAGACACCGCCCGACGCAGTCTGGGGCCACCCGCAGACGCTGAGCAAACGATGGGACTGGCGGCCCGGCAAGGTGCTGCTCGGTGAGGATGAGAACGGCCGGCCGATCGGAGACCCCGACCGCGACGGCACGCAAGGCAAGGGCGACGACCGGCACATCGTCACCAAGGCCGGCAGCCGGGCGGGCAAATCCTCGACCGTGCTGATTCCCAACCTCCTGCGCTATCCGGGCTCGGCCCTCGTGATCGATCCGAAGGGCGAACTGGCGCGCGCGACCGCTGCCGCGCGCCGCGCGATGGGGCAGGACGTGTTCGTCCTCGACGCGTTCGGCGCGTCGGGCAGGCCGTCCGCCGCCCACAATCCGTTCGACGAACTCGGCGGCGACAGCACCGATCCGGTGGCGGCCAATGCCGCCCAGTTCGCTGACGCACTGCTGGTGCCGAACGAGCGCGACCCGCACTGGACCGATGCCGGCCGCAACCTGATCCGCGGCCTGGCGCTACACCTGCGCAGCACATCGGCGACGACGCCCACGCTGCGCGACATCCGCCGGCTGGTGAACGGCACTCCGGCGGAGCTGGACGAGGTGTTCGGCGCGATGGCGGACTCCGAGGCATATGACGGCGTGGTGCGGAACATCGGCCGCGCCTTTCTCGGCAAGGCGGCCGCGAGCGAGCGTGAGCTTCAGGGCATCCTCTCCACCGTGCAGGAGCAGACCGCTCCGCTCGACGACATCGTCCACGTCACCGACCGCTCGGACTTCCGGCTGTCCGACCTCAAGGCCCGGCCGACCACGATCTATCTCGTGCTGCCGGGAATGCGGATGGGCACGCACTTCCGCTGGCTGCGCCTTGAGGTGCAGCAGGCGCTGATCGCCATGGAGCGCACCGCGTCGGCGCGGGACGCGCTGCCGGTGTGGTTCGTGCTGGAGGAGTTCGCCGCGCTCGGCTTCATGCGCTCGATCGAGACGGCGGCCGGCTTCATCGCCGGCTTCGGTGTGAAGCTGTGGACCGTCCTTCAGGACCTGAGCCAACTCCGCAACCTCTATCCGAAGTCCTGGGAGACATTCCTCGGCAATGCCGGCGTCATCCAGGCCTTCGCCAACGCCGACCACACCACCGCCGACTATTTGTCGAAGCGGATGGGCACAACCACCGTGGTCGAGCGCCAGCAGGGGCCCACCTCCGGCCAAGCCATGCAGCACGGCGATCTCGGCGAGCGAGAGCACATCCGCTCCGTGCCGCTGCTCACGCCGGACGAGGTGACGCTGCACTTCGCCCGCGAGACGGGCCGCCAGCTCATTCTGGTTCCCGGCCGCCCCCCGATCTATCTCATGCGGAGCCGCCGCGATGACTAGGCAAGGCCGCTATCTCGACAAGGTCCGCCAGACGGACGCTTCGGGCCGCCTCATCGCCGCCGGTGTCCACTGGGAGGAGTTGCACCCGCTATCCACCTTCTGCCAGGCCCTGGCGGGCGTGATCATCGTCATCGTCGCACTCGCCACCTGGCTTGCGTTCAACTTGCGCCCGGACGCCGCCTGGCCGTCCGTCCTGTTCCTGACGATGGCCGGCCTTCTGTTCTTCGACGCCTGGCGGGCGCGGCGCGACCGGCTGCTGCTGTTCCATGAGGACGGCCGCATCACCATGCCCTGGCGGCTGCGACCGTGGGGCTGGAAGAGGACTATACCGGGCGACCACGCCAACCTCGTCTCGATCGAGGCGGAAGCCGATCGGGACCATTGGTCCCGCGTGGTGATGTTCTCGCGCGGCGGCGACAAACTCTACCTGACCGGCGGCCGTCTTCACTCCGACACGTCGCGCAAGATCGCCGTGCAACTCACTCGCGCGCTGGCCGCGATCCGCGAGGCCGTCGCCGCTGGAGCGGACGCCCCCGCCGCAGGGGTCGAGGTAACGGTGCTGATCGACTGAGCCGAAAATGGCCGGACGCCGCGTCGGCGTCCGGCCTTCACTTAAGCGGCCTCGTTCAGCTCTTCGGCCAGGGCGAACCGCAGCACCCGGCGGGTCTTCGCCGGGTCGGCCGGGTCCGTCGACGGACGCCGCAGGTCGGGCGTCAGATAGTCGATGAACCAGTAGACCTGATGGTCCGCCACGTCGAAGGCTCCGGTCTCGTGCTCGGCGTAGTCGTCGCCGGGCGTGAAGCCTTCATAGTTGCGCACCTGCTCGATGAAGTACGGTAGCGATATCCTCCCGAATGTCAGGATGAAGGTCTCGCTGGCCGCGACCGGGTCCGGGTCGGCCCGGAAGCGGTCGTTGAGGCCGCGGATGCGCGCGGCGCGGTGGAGGTGGGAAAGGGAGGTCATTGCTGACCTCCTTCCACGTCGACCTCACGGATGACGGTGCGGCCGGTGAGGGCGATTGCGTCCATACGCAGGCTGATGCCCTTGCCGTCGCTGTTTGCCCATCCGGCGCCGAGGCGGGTCCAGCGGGCCTTGTCGCCTTCACCGTTTACCTGCCAGACGATGTGGGTCGGGCGGTTGTGTTCGTTTTCCTTGGTCATTGGTCTTCTCCTTCGTTGTCAGCCGGGCACCATTGCCTGGCCTGATGGGGGCCGAAGGGACCGCGACCACAGGACGGGGGATCAAACGCCCTGCGAAGCGGGCCGGAGGGGCGGAGCTGCACAAGCGAAGCGCGGAAGCGAGCCGCGTTGAACACACGGCCGGGCGCGGTCAGGACCCCATCCATCAAGGCCAGGCCCGGGTTGCCCGGCACTCACGAGGACGAGGGGAGACTATGACGAGCGAAGGACCGCCGTCCGCATCGTCGTCGCAGTGAATCGAGGGGACCGGCCGCACCCCGCCGCGGCGCGGACTGTTGCGGCGAAGGCAGGGCGACGAGCGCATGGCTGGCGCTCCCGGGCGGCGTCCTGGGCGGGCGGCGCAAGGTCCGCAGACCTTCCGCCAGCGTCCACCGCAACGCGCAAACCGGCAAATGTAGATTTGGGTAGATCGACCGAAAACTTAGGCCCTTCACAAGATCGGAACGGATGTTCTAAGAGATATCCGTACAACCATCGACCAGTGAGGCTATTTGGCAGCAGATGAAAGCGGAGTATCGAACAAACCTTCCCACATAGCGTATTTTGTCAAGGACGGCGCCGAACGCAGCTTCTGGACCGAATGCGGCGTCGCCTGGCCGCACAAGGACGGCAGGGGCTTCCGCCTCAAGCTCGATGCCGTGCCGGTCGGCGGCGTGATCGAGCTTCGCGTCAACGAGCCTTCGGCACGCAAGCAGTCCGACAGTGATCCGACGAACACGGAGGCGCTGTGAGGCTCCCGGCGGCCGTCGCCGCCGTCGCCCTTCTGTCGCTTCCGCTGCCCGCCTTCGCCGCCTGCACCGGCTCCCCGCACGCCTGGCAGGTCTTCGCCCTCACCGGCGGCAGCGCCGTCTATTGCGCCGACGGCAACAATTGGACCACGCTCGGCCTGAGTGTCGGCGACGGCACGGTAACCAATGCGAAGCTGGCCAACATGGCCGCCAACACCGTGAAAGGAAACAACACCGGCTCGCCCGCTGCACCGATCGATCTCACCATGGCGCAGCTCCGCGCCATCCTCGGCTCGGGTACGGCCAATTCCACGACTTTCCTGCGCGGCGATG
Source organism: Bauldia sp. (assembly GCA_026126025.1). Lineage (GTDB taxonomy): Bacteria > Pseudomonadota > Alphaproteobacteria > Rhizobiales > Kaistiaceae > JADLGL01. The sequence continues at coordinate 215,875 of JAHCJZ010000003.1, forward strand.
GCACCTGGGCTGCGCCAGCCGGGGACAATCTTGGCAACCACACGGCCACAACGACGCTCGCCATGGGCAGCAACCTGCTGTCCTTCGCCGGCGGTGCCGGAGACAAGATAAACCTCAACGGCAACACCTACGGCGTCGGCATCGAATCAAGCACGGTCACGCAATGGTCGCCGGCCAATTTTCGATGGCGTGCCGGTGGCACTTCGGCCACCACCGGCACCGAGAAGATGCTTCTCAACGGAACAACGTTGTCTGTCATCGGCGAGAACGCCGGGACGAACAACGTGCTCAACATTCTCAATCTGACGCGCACGTCATCCGGCACGTCGCCGGCAGCGGGTATCGGCGCCAGCCTTCAGTTCACGGTCGAGACGGCGGACGGCAATAACGAGGTCGGCGCGGCCATCCAGGCGGTGACCACCGATGTGACGGCCGCATCGGAGGATTTCGACATCCGCTTCCTGACCATGGTGAACGGCGCCGCGGCGTCCGAGGTGATGCGCCTGACCTCCGACAATCAGATGGGTCTGGGTACCACCAACCCCAATGCTTCCGCGATCATGGACCTCACCTCCACGACGCTCGGTTTTCTGCCGCCGCGGATGACGACTGCCCAGGTGAACGCAATTGCATCACCTGCCAACGGCCTGGTCGCCTATGACTCTTCCCTGCACCAACTGAAGCTTCGCGCGAACGGCGCATGGGTGTCACTGGCGGCCGGCGCCGGACTGACCGACGGCGACAAGGGCGACATCACGGTGTCCGGCTCGGGCGCGACCTGGAGCATCGATAGCAACGCCGTCGTCACCGCCAAGATCAACAACAGCGCCGTCACGAACGCCAAGCTCGCCAACATGGCAGCGAACACGGTGAAGGGGAACAACACCGGCTCTGCCGCTGCGCCGGTCGATATGACCATGGCGCAGCTACGCGCAATCCTCGGCTCCGGCACGCCGGGGTCGGGCAACTATCTGCGCGGCGACGGCACGTGGGCGACGCCGGCAGGCGGGGGCAGCACCAACTATCAGGCGTTCACGGCGACCGGGACATGGAACAAACCTGCCGGCCTGACCGGCAACGAAGTCGTGATGGTGATGGCCTGGGGCGCCGGCGGGGCCGGCGGCGGGCGAAGCTCTGTCAACAATCACGGCGGCGCCGGTGGCGGCGGTGGGGCGTGCGTTCTCGGCCACTTCCGCGCCGGCGACCTCGGCAGCAGCGTCGCGGTGACGGTTGCCGGACAGACCGCCGGCGGCACCGGCAACGGTGCCAACGGCGGCAACACCACATTCGGATCGCATCTCACGGCCTATGGCGGCGGTGGCGGTACAGGCGGCACCTCGAATGGCTTCGGGGGCACTTTCGGTGGTGGCGGCGGAGGAACGCTTGGCGCGGGTGCTTTGAAAACGCCAGGAAAACCAAACGAGACGCTCAGCTTCATCGTCCCTGACGCCATCTACCAGTGCGAGGATGAAGACACCTGCGAATATGTCGATCTTGTCATCCATCAGAAGGATGCCGCTGCGGGCGGCGGGCGATCGGGGCTCGTCTCAGGCAATGACGCCGAATATCTGGATGGCGGCCTTTCTCACTGGGGCGGCGGCGCCGGCGGAGGTGCATACAGCAGCGCTGGCGGCGTGGGCGGTTCGAGCTACTGCGGCGGCGGGGGCGGCGGCGCCGGCGGCAGCAGCAGCAACAAGGCGGGCGGCACATCGGTCTTGGGCGGTGCGGGCGGTGCCGGTAAAAGCAATGCCGCGACCGGTGCCGGCACCGCCGGTAGCGCGCCTGGCGGCGGCGGTGGGGGTGGCTATCGCACGACTTCCGGCACGGCCAACGGCGGCGCCGGTGCCCGCGGCGAGGTTCGCGTGTGGGTCCTGCCGTAGAAGAAGCCGCGGCTCACGCCGCGGCCTCCGTTTCATGGGGCTGTAACCCATTCAAGAAGTCAGCCGCCCGCTGCGCGTGCGCGGCGGCCGTGAAGATCGCTCGGCTGTCGCCTTTCAGAACCTTGAGCCAGGACGCGATATAAGAAGCGTGCTCCTCGCGCGTTGCCGGCATCAGGTCGAGGTCGGCGCAGACGAACGCTGCGCCAAGCTCCGCGACCAGTTCTTCCATGGCATAGCCTTCATCGCCCCAACGCTTGCGGCCGAGGTCGCGGCCAAGGCGGTCCGGGTGCTTCGTCCAGTGCGTCGCCTCATGGGCGAGCGTCGCACAGTAGGATTCCGCGTCGCGGAAAGCCTCGAAGGGCGGCATGAGGATGACGTCGTCCACAGCGCGGTAAGCGGCCATGTTGCCGCCATGCCGGATGATTGCGCCGGTCGCGGCGAAGAAGGCTTCTGCCGTCGCAATGCGCTGCACCGGATCGAGCCGCGACGCGGGTTTGCCGTAGAAGTGCTTCGGCAGTCCGTCGACCTGCTCGACGTTGAACACTGTGTAGCCCTTGAGGAAGGGGATATCGCGCTCCTCCTCAGCGCCGGTGTCCGGGTCGGTCTCGGTGCGGGAGAAGGTCGAGGCGTAGACGACCGTGCTGCCGCGCTCGCCCTTGCGCACATGTCCGCCGAGTTCCTGGGCTTGCTTGAAGGTGATCCAGATAGGTGCGGCGTGGCCGGCACCGACCGCGGCCGCCCACAGCATCAAGACGTTGATGCCGCGATAGGGGATGCCGTTGGATCGCAGCGGCCGTGTGATGCGCCCGGCCGCGTGCTCGGCATTCCAGGGCTTGTGCCAGGGCCGGACGCCCTGTTCCAGGTCGGCCACGATCTGCGCGGTGATGCGCTCATAAACATCTGTTCTCATTGCTCTTTCTCCAGTCTGAAAGCGGGTTGCGCCATGCAACCCGACTAGCCGGAGCGGCAATGAGCGGGGGTTGGCCGTCATAGGCCGGAAAGCGTGGGGGTGGGGCGGGCCGGAGGCCGGAGGCCGACTACACGGCCCGCGCTTTCCGCCCGAAGGGCTTGGCCTTGACGGCCGGGGGGCCGCAGGCCCCATCCTTCAATTCAGGAGAAGCGCAGTCGCAGGAGCGTCAGCATCGCGGCCGCCGGCACGGCGGGACGCGGGATCGTCTGGGGTGACGAGACCGGAATCAAAGGCAGCCGCAGGAGCGAGGTCTGCCGAGCGGGACCGACTGCCTCCGGCGAGGAGCGCCGCATCGCCCTTGCGCGAGGGATCGTCACCGGATGGCCGGGACGCCGCGCATCCGCGGGAGCGGATCTGGCGGCGGCCCGGTGAGGCCGAAGGCCGAGTAGAGCCCGACCGCCGAAGGCGGGCGCGCCACGACAGCGCAGCCGGCGCTGGCTGAAACTATGCTAGCTTTAAATTGACCTACATTGTTCACAATAAATTGCTGGATGGACCCGCCGTGCAATCAGGTCAGATCATCACTGAATTCAAGAAACGGACGCTTCACATCGATCTTCACGAAATGTCTTTGGTACAAAACAAAATTAGTGACAATAAAATCCTGTATCGTGGCAACGGCTACATCGCACAAACCAGTGCTGACGTTCTTACCTTTCGCCTATATCCCAACGAAACAAACAACACAGACTTCGCCTCCAGTTTCAATCACCTGAATGCGACGAAGGCGGGAGAGCTCTATTCAAACGAATCTTACTACACTCTCAGTGGCATAGCGGCTGACGGTGCGGTGTGGAAGTGTGACCAGGTTCTACCTGCGTGCGACTGGAGCACAAATCACAGCCATCCCGTGGTCCACGGTAGCCTCTCAACGATAGTCGTTGGCGACCTGTCACCTCACCCATCGAAATTCGTGTTGCACTTCTTCGAGAAGGCCGATCTTCCCGTGCCGACCAGCCAAGCGACGTTTACAGCCGCCGGCTACCAATTCCATGTCGAGAAGAGCGATGATAGCTTCATCGTCGGAGTGAATTCCGAGACTGTGCTCCCGGACTATTTCGACGTTCGCGTAGAGGAAGCCCTGCGGTTCCTTCTGGCACAGCCCGTCGCCGTGCGCGCTCTAATTCATCCGGGCTGCGTAGCCTTAAGATCGAAGCCGGCGAACTCGTCCGAGGTCCGATTGGGTCCACCAATCTCTCGCGGGACTGCCGCTTTCCACGAGCACTCCTGGGACCTTCTTGGCGCGTATCTCGCCTTTGTCGCTCGCGAAGCCAAGGAAACAGGTTGGCATCCGTGCACGGGCTATCTGCATATGGCTCAACAGGCCAGCGCGAGCTCCTTGGACGTCTGGGCCACAGGACTCGGGGTAGCGGTCGAAGGCTTAGCTAGTCTTGTTGATGTCGAACGAGCCGACGGACGAGACACGGAAAGGCAGCAGCTAGAGCAACTCCAGAAATTCATCGTTGGGCAGATCGCAGGCCATAGCCAGTTCGACGTGTTTGTTGATCGAATTCGGGGGCTCGTGAGAGGGCTGACCTCGGTGCGGGCGATCGATCGGATGAAGTGGCTGGCTGACAACGGCGGAGCCAATCCTGCCCTCATCGATGCTTGGAGGAGCCTCCGCAATCGGAGCGTCCATCCGATAGGACGCGATTTCGACATTGCATCGCTCGACTTTCAGAAGGTCGTTGACGAGCTGCATAGCGTGACGACGCTCCTCTACCAGATCGTGTTTCATCTGATCGGATATCGCGGCCCGCACACCGACTACGCCTCACATGGATTCCCTGAGACAGTCTATCCGCCGCTCTCGCGGACGGCAGAGGCAGGGTAAGGCCCGACCACGGAAAGCCGGACGCTAGGGCCAGTCCCAACGAGAAGACCGAGGGCAATCGTGCGGACGCCTTGGTTACGTGGTGGCCGTGTTGCTCGATTTGAGTAACGCTATCCACACAGCACTTGCGAGTCGGCCGGCGGTGTCGGCGGACCGAACAGCCTAGGTGGATTCGTGGGCACGTTCTTTACCGACACGTTTGGCGTCGATCAGGAGACTCTTGAGGCTTACGGCGCTTTCGATATCTCGTTGATCAACGACCTGCCCCTTTTCATCGACCCGTTTCTGCTGTTTCAGAGCGAGAGGGATGAATACCAGGCCCTCCACCAGCAGATCATCGACTATCTGGTGTTTCTGCGAGACCGAGCGGCGGCGGGGCCCGTGAGCGAGGGAATGTTGCGAAACTGGTACTGCTTTCCCGAGATCAAGCAGAACTGGTTGGGTTTCTCATTGGTTGGCAACGGAGGGAGCGGCCTCGGTATCGACTTTGCCCGAGAACTGCATGCGAACCTCGGTGCCGTGTTCAGCGATTTTGGCGGCGAAAAGATTACAGAGAGCAGCCATTTGGAGAAGGTATGCCTGATCGCCGACGGTGTCGGCAGAGATAACATCAGCGACTTCGTCACCAATCTTATTCAGGACTTCCTCTGTCTCTACACTGAAGAATTCGCGAAGGCACACCTGAGCGCCGATCAGGTGAGGTCGGTATCAATCGATCGGGCCGTGTTCAATCTCGACACCGAAAGCTGGCAGCGCCGGACATACCGGCTGCCTTGGCACCAAGGCGACTTCATCCTGCTCACGCCCAAAGACATGCTCACGCGCGATGAGAACTGGATCAACCGCGGAGACATGATTGAAGGCTTTGAACGAATTCCAACCGCGATCCCTGATGAACAGCTTCGGGCTTCGGTGGCGAACTACTTCCGCTTGGCCCTCAGCCGCCGGGCAAAGCCGAAGAAGCCGCCTACGGCGGCGGAGCGGCACGCCGCAGCGGCCGACACCATCAGGCAATTCCCCGCGCTCATAGATTACTACATCAAGCTCAAGGAGATGACCGGCGATGACGCCGCTGATTTGAGCGCCGAGAAGGTATTGTTGACTGAGATATTCTTTTCGCATCGCCTCCGTGAAATCTTACGGCCACAGCTCCAGCAAGCCGGCTTCTACCAAATCGCCGGAGGGACATACGCGGAAGCTCACGCGCGCCTTGCCTATCTGAAGCACGCGATCGAAGACCAAGGTTGCTGGCGCATCTTCTACGATCAGGATGACAACCCGGTCGAGCGCGAAAGAGACGTTCAGGTTCTCTTCCGGCTCGTTTGGTTTGGCACAGAATCGGATATCGGTGCAGAAGCAAACGATGGGAGAGGGCCGGTCGATTTCAAGGTGTCTCGTGGGCGCAACAAGACACTGGTAGAGATGAAGCTCGCAAAGAATAGCAAGCTGGAAGCCAACCTTCAAAAGCAGGTCGAAACCTACCAGGTCGCGGCTGATGCCGAGCGAGGGATCAAAGCCATTGTCTTCTTTAGCTATCAACAACTGAAGCGCGTACAGGACATCCTGAAGCGCCTCAAGTTGGAGAACAATCCCGACATTGTCCTGATCGATGCGCGCAGCGACAACAAGCCTTCAGCGTCCAAGGCTTAGGGGATCATTGCTAGCCCACATCCGCGCCGCGATCGCGCGTTCCTCGTCACCCATAACCTGGAGATAGATAGTGGTGGTGGACAGGCTGGCGTGGCCGAGCCAGCGCTGCACGAGGTTGATCGGGACGCCGGATCGCACGGCATGGACGCCGAAGCCATGACGTAGGCCCTTGGCGGTCCGGTGCGGTCCCGGCGCGATGCCGGCCCGATCCATGACGCGTTTAACCAGCCGCCAGGCCTGGCTGCGCGACAGCGCCCACAGCTTCTTGCCCGGATGACTTTCGTTGAGGCCGTGAACCTCGCCGAGCACGCGAACGAGGTCCGGCGGGATCGGCACTTCGCGCATGACCGCCGCGCGCGTCCGCTTCTTGAGAGAGCGGATGGCGATGAAGCCGTCGTCGACCTCGATCGACGACGCCACCAGCGCAACGGCCTCCGATATGCGACAACCGGTGTAGGCGAGCGTGAGGCAGAGGGTGCAAAGATCGTCGCGGGCGTCGCCGCGCGCCGCGGCAATGAAGCGCCGGCGTTCGTCGGCGGTGAGATACTTCCGCTGACCTCCCGGCGTGTAGAGAGAGCCGCGCTCCCCGCGTCGCTCCTGCATGTTCGTCGCTCCCGGCAAGCCGGCGGCGGGACGCGACAGAATTGCCTACAGTGTTGAACGCTCCTGAAAATGCGGTCTTCCGCCACTTCGGAGGGAGTCCGCCCCACTTTCGTAGCAATGCGATTCGAGTTTGACAATCCGCATTGCGCGGGAAACTGCCAGACGCAACGGAATAGGCAATTCTGTTTCACAGGTGAACGATGAACCTAGTCGTTCGTCTGTATTGCGACAGAGTTGTGGGTCAGAGGCAATTGTGCGTGGCGCTCACCTGGGCTGCCGGGGGTAGGAATGGGATTCGCTGACAAGCTGGAGACTGTCGAGGAAGGCGGCGTCGTTACCAAGGTCGACCGGATCGGCTCGGAGACGGAAGCGGAGATGAAGTTCTCTGCGACCGGAGCGAGCACGACCGATGCCTTCCACGGCAGGGGACGAATCGATCTCCGCGGCCGTGGAAAGTCAGTGGGTACCGTACGGCATCGGTGGAGCGTCTACGTCGATGTTGGGAGTGACGTGCGTCGCGTCTACAACGTTGGCGCTTCTCTGAAGGTCGAAGTGGGCGATCGGGTCGAGGCGCTGTGGGTACGGCGAGGACAGAACCTCCTGCCCGTCATGATCGTCAATCGCCAGACCGGCAGTTCTTCCGACCTGGGGACGACACCCAAAATACTGGTAAATCAGCCATGGGCGGCGATCGTACTGATAGGCTTGCCCATTCTGGGGTTTGCCATGGGCATCATGTACTCTTTGAGATACATTTCGAGCGGCGAACTTGGACGATCCGGCGACATCCTGGGAACGCTGAGCGGACCACCAGGCTTGGCCCTTCTTGGGGGGATTGCGGCACTGATCGTTACCGCTCCTCATTGGCTACGTCGATTTGAAGCGCGCGGCTATCTCAACCGCATCAAGAAGCAGTTCACGCAACGCCACCTCGCTGGACGACCATCGGTCGGGAGCGTCGGCGCGCCGTCGGCGGCTATCAGATAGGCAGCCCTGGACAGGCGGGTACCGACTCATCAGATCAGCACGCGCTCGACTTCGTCGAGGCTGACCTCGTCGCGCCGGCGGTCGTAGAGCTGCGTAGTGCGCGTCGAGCTGTGGTTAGCCATCGCGGCGGCGCGCTCCAGGGTGCCGCCGTTCTTGAGATAGGCGGTGATGCCGGTGGCGCGGAACGTGTGATTGCCGATCTTCGTTGCGATGCCGGCATCGGTCGCGCGTCGCTGCACCATCTGCCACGCATCCGACTGGCACATTGAGCGGCCTGAAAGACGTTTGGTCTTCCGGTCGATCGTCTGAAACAGCGGTGCGTTCGGATCGGCCGTCAGCCCGCAGCGGTCGACGTATTCCTGGAGGTAGGCTTCAAGATTGTGGTGGCACGGCATCTCATGCCGCTTGCCACCCTTCTCAAGGAGCCGTGCCCAAAGCCGGCGATTCTGGATGAACAGGTCGTCGACATCCATGCGCAGAGCCGCGCCGATGCGCGCGAACGAGTAGACCATTATCCCGATCAGCGCGCGATCGCGAAGGCCGGCAACGGAGCCGGCGTCGATCGCGTCGAGGAGCTGACGCGCTTCCGCGGGGGTCAGGACGGGCGTGCGGCCGCTGCGCACGACGTGACTTGGCCCGCGCACCGAAAGGGCGGGATTCACCGCCACGACATGGCCGGTGACGAACCAATCGAACAGATGCCGGATCGCTGCGAGCCGCGCCTTGGCTGTGGGGGCCGAGCGCGTCTCCGTCAGCTCCTCGATATAGGTGGCGACATGGACCGGCTCGACCGCGGTGATCGACGCGATGCCGGCCGCCTCGCACCAAAGCAGGAACTCGCCGACCGCACGTCGATAGGCGCGCCTGGTGTTCGGGTTGCGGATGCGGGCGGTGAAGAACTCGATGAAGCGTCGCCGCGTTACGTCATCGGCAGCAATGACAAGAGAAGTATTACGTAAAGGTGCTAGCGGCAGGCGTGAATGCATGGAGTCCTATGATAAAGGACATTATCATACATTCATGCTGCTGTGGGCAAATTCCGCGATAGCTTCCATAAGACAGAATTACTTTGCCCAGTGACCGAGAACCCATTCCCATTGGTGGCGATCATAATCCCATCGCCAGTGCGCCCGGACCCACTTCGTCTTGCCGATCGGGCGAATGGTCTGGAGGTTCTGAAGACGATCCGGTGGCTTGGGAGGCCTGGGCGGACGGATGCGCGGTATACGTCTCATGGTGGTTGCTCCGTATTGTGAGGGGGGCGCGCGAGACGCCCCCCTTCATCGAACATCGTCAGTCTTCCCGGACGGTCGTGCTCGGGCTTGCCTTGCCGTGCTTGGTCGTCACATACCGGCCGCTGATCGCACTCCGGTAGTGCGGCCCGCTCGAACCGCTCGGGCCGGGCGATTCCTTCACGGTCGTGTTCGGGCTCGCCTTGCCATGCTTCGAAGTGACGTAGCGGCCGCTGATCGCGCTGCGATAGCCGCCGCCGGATGAGGACTTTCCAGCCAACTTGATCTCCTGTTCAGGCTCCAGCTGTTGCCAGAGGGGAATCGAATTGCTAGGCAGCAATTCTTGTCCTCTTATTGCTGGAGAGAACCGTGATTGCAAGAGCGCAATTCTGATGCCAACGGGAAAGTTCGATGGAGAGGCATTCTTCGCGGCAATCGATGCACAGCGGGTGGCCCGCGGCCTGACATGGAAGAAGGTAGCGGAGCAGGCGCAAGTCCCCGCATCCACGCTGACCAGGATGTCCCAGGGTCGCCGGCCGGACGTTGATTCATTGTCGGCGCTTTGTGTCTGGTCAGGCATCAGCGCCGATGATTTCTTCCGGGTGGAAGCAGCATCACGCGGATCAGCCGAACCACTCGCAAAACTGACCGCCCATTTTCGGGCCGACCCAAACCTTTCCAAGGAAAGCGCCGTCGCCCTAGAGACGCTTATTAAGACGGCGTATCAGCAGTTCCGGAAGAGATAGGCGGAATGGGGTTGCGACGAGGGTTCAAGGCCGAAGCCAATTGGTATGCCCGTGAGGTTCGGCGCGAACTCGGGCTGATGGCGCACGCTCCGATCAACCCGTGGCAACTCGCGGAACATCTTGGCTTCCCGGTACTGCCATTGAGCGAATACGCGTCCACAATTCCCGACGCGGTTCGCTATCTGCGGTCGGCCGCCGGGCAGAACGATTTCTCCGCGATCACACTATTCGCTGGTCAGGAGCGTTGGATCATCTACAACGACGGTCACGATCCAAAGCGGCAGGCCGCCGATATCTCGCACGAACTTGCGCACGGGCTGTTACTTCATCCGCCGAAGGCGCCATTCGACAAACACGGGTCTCGTCACTACGACGCCGATCGCGAGGCGGAGGCGAACTGGCTCGGTCCCGCGTTGTTGATATCGGATGAGGCAGCGATACACATCGCGGAGCGTGGGCTCTCGCTTCAGGTAGCGTCGAACCGCTACGGCGCGAGCCAACCCCTCGTGAGGATGCGGCTGAATGTGAGCGGAGCCTCGCGGCGCGTTGCCCGGCGCCGTCTAGTCGCCTGATGATGTCCAAGTGGGTGCGCGACTACACGACCATCCGCTTGAGCGATGCCGAGTGTGGATCATAGGCATAGTCGGTGATCGTCCCGTCCCTGATCTTCTCGACTGCCTGGTCGATGACGAACAGCGGGACCAGGAACCATTCGCGGGGGATCACCGGGCGGCCGAAGCGATCCTTGATCTCGATGTCGAGGCGCGCTGGATCGAAGATGCGGTGGATCAGGTTTTCAAGTTTGATTCGATTGATGTTGGCCAGCTTGTATGTGGCGACGACTTCCACGTCGGCGAGAAGGTAGGTCGCATCATTCCTGGCTTCAGCAATTCGGGCTCTCACATCACCGCCGGTCACGCCGATTTTGTGCAGCACGTCGCGGCTGGCGGCGATGGCCGGATCGTCGGACTTGCTGCGCAGCACGTAGATTGTGCCGCTGGCGAGGTCGCCGTCCTCGCTCTCCCCCGAAAACAACGGACCCGCGGTAGGGTCGGTGATGCGCCGGCCGGCTTCGTCGCGGTGAAGAGCGCGCTGCAACGAGCGCAGTAGCACGTCGCTCTCGGTTCCGTTGTCGTAAATCACGCGTAACCGGCTGTCGCGCCGGTCGTATTCGGTCATGAATTCCTCGCCGACTTCCGCGACATAGGCGATCTGGCCGCCGACGATGAAGAACTCACCCTGCCTTATCTCCGCCATCGTTTGGAAACGTCTCGTCTGACGAACACCGGTGTCCAGGTCCTTCTTCACCTGCGCGAACAGCGGCTTGAAGCTCTCGAAGTCCGCGCAGGGGGTGCGGTTGGCGATTTCCTCGGCGGCACGCTTGTCGGCGGCCGTGCGGACATGGCGAAGCTCGGTGATGTCGGAGTCACCGATCCCCTCCAGCTCGGCCAGCAGTTCGTCGTCATCTATCGACTCGGCGGGTTCGGCCGCGATCGCAACCGCACCGGCCAACAGTCCCTGCTTGTCGAGCGGTGCGAGAAGCGAACGGCATTCCTCGAGCCCGCGCAGCCGGTCGAGGCGCACGGCATACAGCCGCTCGAAAATGTCGTTGTTCTCGCCATGCGCTGGCGCGCGGCCGTAGGTTTCGACGAAACGCTGAATCTCCTCGAAGCCGGCGATAATGCGCTCCTCGCGTGGGCTGCGTCCGCCCTTCTTCTCCGGCGGAGCGAAGTCGGCAAGGTCCGCCGCCAGCTCGTCAAGATCGAGGTCATCCGTCATATCGGCCCTCCTTCTTGAAGCGCATGAATGCTACTGCCCCTTCGGCCATGCGTCTTTCCCAAGGGTCCTGCGCGTCGATGGCGGGCAGCCGGCCGCGCTCCTTCTTGAACCGCGAGGCGCGAACGGCAAGCTCTTTCGCTTCATCGGGCGTCAGACTAGTGCGCTTGGCGGCGATCGCCGCGGCGACCTGTTTCAAGCTGTCCTCGCTCATGGTCTTGGCGAGAATAGCGTAGGCTTCGCCGAACGGATTGATCCGATCGATCAAGTCGATATCGAGTTCGCGCACGTCCATTGCGAATTTGCGCACGCCGTCGATCAGCGCGGTGTTGGCGCTCGGTTGGTCGTCCTCGCCGCGAGGCCCGGCACCGTCGCCGCCAAGCGCGATCTGCTTGGCTTTTTGCGTGATGTTGAGGGCGGCAATGGCGTGCTGGCGCACGGCCTCCTGATCTTCCTCGTCGAGTTCGGGATATTTGTCCTTGATGATCTTCCCCATCTTCACTTGGGTCAGTTCCTCGGGGATCAGTTCCTCGTCGAACAGGCCGCGCTCGATGGCCGTCTTGTCCTGCACGAAGGCGGCGATGACCTCATTCAGATCCTCGGTGCAGATGCGTTCGGCCTCCTTGCTCTTGGGTTCGGCGAGGCCCTTAATCTCGATGTGGAACTGGCCGGTGTCTTCGTTGAAGCCGACATTGGGCTTCTCGGCGCTGTAGCCGCCTTCGCCATAGTCGAAGCCTTCGACCGGGCCGCTCTGCGGATTCTTCGGCGTGAAGTTGAAGCGTGGCGCGAGCACCTGCTCCATCAGCAGGCTGGCGGCGATGGCTTTCAGCGTATCGTTGACGGCCTCGGTGACGGCATCCTCGGCGGCATCAGGCTCAGCGATCAAATTGGTGAAGCGCGCGCGGGTCTTGCCCGGCGCGTCGCGGGTGGCGCGGCCGATGATCTGCACGATCTCGGTGAGGCTCGACCGATAGCCGACGGTCAGCGCATGTTCGCACCAAATCCAGTCGAAGCCCTCCTTCGCCATGCCGAGTGCGATGATGATGTCGACATGGTCGCGGTTGTTCTTCTGCGCCGGGTCCTTCAGCGCGGCGGACACCTTGTCGCGCTTGCCGGCGTCGTCATCGACCAGGTCGGCGATGCGGAGCGTCCGGCCGTCGGGCGTCTTGACCAGCTGAAAGCCGGTGGCGGGGTCGGTCCCCTGCCAGTCGCCCAGGGCCTCGATGATGTGCTCCACCTCCTTGATCTTGTCCTTCGTGCTTTCGCGCGAATTGACGCTCGGGATGTGGATGATGGTCTTCTCGGCCGGGTCGAGGACGGCGAGAATGTCGTCGGCATAGGAGCCGGAATAGAAGAAGTAGCCGATATCGAGCTGCTTCAGGAACTCGTAACCGTTGAGCTGCTCGTAGTAGGTGTAGGTGACGGTGTCGAACTTGGCTTCGTCCTGCGGGGCCAGCACGGGCATGGCGTCGCCCCGGAAGTATGAGCCGGTCATGGCGACGACATGCACCTTGTCGCGGGCGATGAACGCGCCAAGGTGCTGGCCGAGCTTGCTGTCGGGATCGGCGGAAACATGGTGGAACTCGTCCACTGCGATCAGCCTTCCGTCGAACTTCTCGACACCGAACTTGTCCACGGCGAAGCGGAAGGTCGCATGGGTGCAGACCAGCACCTTGTCATCGCTGTCAAGGAATGCGCCGAGCGAGTTGACCTTGCCGCCATTGTCCGCGCCGGGCGCGTTGCAGAGGTTCCACTTCGGCTCGACATGCCAGTCGGCCGAAAAGCCGTATTTGGTCAGCGGCTCGTCGTTAAAGCTCGCGCCGATGGATTTTTCGGGAACGACGATGATGGCCTGCTTCAATCCCTGATTGGCGAGCTTGTCGAGGGCGATGAACATCAAGGCGCGGCTCTTGCCGGAGGCCGGCGGCGACTTGATGAGAAGATACTGCTCGCCGCGCCGCTCGAAGGCGCGCTCCTGCATCGGACGCATACCGAGCGCATTGGCCTTGGTCGATGAGCCGTTGCGGGCATAGGAAACGGAGACGGAGGGGACGGTGCTGACCATATCAAGCCGCCTTTCGTTGACTGAATCGGCGAAGGAAAAGGCGGGCGGTTATCAGTGTTATCTGAAGCCTGAAAGTCGCATCTTCTTCTTCGGATAGACCTGGATGCCCACCGTGCGGGTGCATCCGGCTCATTAGCCCCTGAACGTACTGGGGCTTCTGGTTGTTGGCGTTCCACTCGTTGTAATCCGCGAGCAAGAACGGCGGCTGCACGCGAGCGCCAAGGAAATCGCGCTTTGCCCTGCTGTCATCGCTGCCGACATAGCCGAGAGCGACGGCGATCTCGTTTAGATAGCTCTCATAGAAATTGCGAAGCTCGCCGTTCGCGGACGACCATTCGCCCCTCTGAAATGCCGACACCGCTTGTTTCAGATGCCCCTTGGCAACGGTGAATCCGCTGTCATCCAGAAGGGCGATGACTTCGCTCTCTGCCTCCCGAAAATCCAATCCAGGAATGTCTTCCGGCAGCATCCGGACAAGCGTCAGAATCTTCTTGGTCGCTTCGCCATCCCAAGAAAACCTAGAGGCAACACTGACCTCCGTTTCGACAACCTCGAAGCCATCGAACCGAAGGCCCGCGACCAGCTTCTTCCACGATACTGAATCTCGGCCCGCCTCGGGAGCGGTGATTGCGGTTTCGATCAACGCCCGATCAAGCGAGACACGGCCATTCTCGGTCATCACGGTAAGCTCTTCGTCGCAGGCGAGTTTCGCCCAGCTCGCAACGCGCGCGGGCTTGCTGGATGCGCTGCATCGTCCATCAATGCCCCATTGAACCTCCAAGACTTCCATATCGCTGTGCGAATTGAAGTCGGCGACCACCTCGGCCGCGGCAACGATTGTCATGCGATTGAACTCGCTCATGCCGCCCCCGCCCTGCGTTTCTTTGCCGGCACCGGCGACACAATCATTTTGGTGTAAAGATCGAACAGCTTTTCCAGCCGCTCCGTGTCGTTGCGGAAGCGGCGGCCGACATAGATGCGCTCGAGCACCTCATCGTTGTGCTCGTGCGCCGCGCGCAGATCGGCCGGCATGTTCTCCGGGTCGTAGAGATCGGCGATGGTCGCCGGGAAATGCGCCTCGCGCGCCAGCAAAATGTCTTCGGCGCAGCGGGTCAGGTCGGCCTTGTTCTTCTCGGTGAGCGTCGGGACCGGGAAGGTGTTCCAGCCGAGTGTGTTGGAATAGCGATAGTCAGTCTTCAGTTTGCCGCAGACGGTGCCGATCCAGACAAGATGCAAGCGCGATGCGATCAGTGCCATTGTCCAGAGCGGCGCGTCATAGAGTGCAAATGCTAGGTTGGACACGATTGTGCCCTTGGGAAGTATCCCGCATGGAAGGAATGGACGCCGCTCTGACGACGCGCTCGGAACAACTACCGTCGAAGCGCATTCTCGATGAGGGCGGTAGGCAAACTGGAATGGATACCGAGCAAGCTCGACAGTTTCTGCACGATCACTTTCCGCCCTGAATTTCGCTACGCTGGCGACCTTGGAGGCGATGGTGCCATTCGTCTTGGCGGTGGTTTCGTCCTCGGGATTGATCCAAAGGCACCATCGCTCGATGCCATTGATGAACTCTCTCGACCCAACATATCGGCGAACAAACTGTTCAAACTCATCGCCCTCTTTTCGTATCGCTTCCCTCTCCGAAGGTAGGACGGTGAAGTGGCCACCGTCGATAGGCTGGTTGCCGAACGTCATGGTCGACAACGCCGATATGGGTTTTGACGACTTTTCTACCTCGATGTTCCTGCCGGGAACCAGGTAGGCATTGATATTCTCCGCCTCACGCGCGGTTACCTCTCCTGTTTGCGTGAGCGAATAGAGAGTCCTGACTCGTCCGGCCCGACGGGAAATGCCGACGATAGCAACTGTGACGCCGGCATTGTGGCTAGCAAGATTGGCCCATTTGAATGAAGTATGGGCGAAAGCGATTTCGTGTCCGGTCTTGAAGATGAGTGGCCAAAGGATAGGAACCTGCTTTCCTTGGCAGATGGAGTTTGTGGCCACAAAGGCGGCGACAGAAGCGGTCTGTGTGCCGTAGTCGGCCGCCTTCATGAACCAGCCCGCCACGTAGTCGAGCGACTTCCAGCTTTTCACTCGCCGGTCGAAGATCGTCTTGAGATCGGACTTGTGATCGTCAGATTGTCCTTGGCTTCCGAGATATGGCGGATTCCCGCAGATATAGGTTTCCCCACCCTGATTCTCGAAGTCGATCTGCGCCTGATCCAGTGGCGTGTGAAACAAGTCCTCTGCCTGCAACTTCACACCCGTTCCGGTCGGCGGGCAGATGCTCAGCCAGTCGAGCCGCAGGGCATTGCCGCAGGTGATCCAGTTCTGCGCGTCGAGCGGCAGGAAGTCCTGCAAGGCTTCCTGCTGCCCACGATAGAGCACGTCGCACTGAAACTCCGCGATGATGAGCGCCAACCGCGCAACCTCGGCCGGAAAGTCGCGCAACTCGATGCCTCGGAAGTTCGTGAGCGGGATTTCGGTACGGCGGTCGGCCTCGCCGCGCCGCCTGTTGATCTCGGCCTCGATCTCCCGCATCGCCTTGTAGGCGATGACAAGGAAATTGCCTGAGCCGCAGGCAGGGTCGAAGACCCTGATCTTCGCCATGCGGTTGCGCAGGTTCAAGAGCTTGCGGGAATTGTCGCCCGCTTCTTCCAGCTGCGCCCGCAAATCGTCGAGAAACAACGGGTTCAACACTTTCAGGATGTTCGGCACGGACGTGTAGTGCATGCCGAGCGCGCCGCGCTCCTCGTCCTCGGCGACGGCCTGGATCATCGACCCGAAAATGTCCGGGTTGATCTTCGTCCAGTCGAGGCTGCCGATGTGCATGAGGTAGGAGCGCGCGATCTTGGAAAAATGCGGCGCGTCCACGCTGCCGGAAAACAATTCGCCGTTCACATAAGGAAAGGCGTCGGCCCATCGCGGAACGCCAGCGCTCGCGCGGTCCTCGCGCTTGGTATTCATGGCGCGGAACAACTCGCCGATCACTTCATGGGTGTTGGACGAATCCTTGGCGCTCATGCGCTCGACGGTCTGCGTGAACAGGCCGATGCCGTGGAAAATGTCGGTGCGCTCGGCGAAGAAGCAGAAGATCAGCCGCGCCATGAAATGATTCATGTCGTGGCGGCGCGCGGCGGTGCCCCAATCGGGGTTATCTTTCAGAAGCTCGACATAGAGCCGGTTCATGCGGCTCGTGGCGCGGATATCAAAGGAGCTTTCGCGGACCTGCTTGACGGTGGTGATGCCGGCGAGCGGCAGGAAGAATCCGAAATGATCGGGGAAGTCGGCATAGGAACAGGCGACAGTTTCGCCGGTATCCAGGTCTTCAGCCTCGAAGTCCGCGCCGTCGGTGGCGAGGATGAAGCGCGCCTTCGCCTTCGCCGTGGCGGGGCTGGCTTTCAGCGCGGCCAAGGTCTTCGTCACCGTGCCCGGCGCGGCGACGGCGATATGGATGTGATTGCGTTGCAGGACGCCGCCCAGATCGGAGCTGTTCGACGCTCCGGCCCGCAGCTTCTTGATCGTGGTTTCCTTGTTGCCGAAGGCTCGCAGAAAGGCGAACGGGAACTCGGCGGCGTCAAACGGTTGCTCGGCGAGCGCCGATATCGCTTCCTCAATCTCCACTGCGTTCATGCGTTCCTCTGCGCACGCGGTCGCGGAGTCCCGACGACCTCGTCGGCGGCCCTATCTTGAGCGCGCAGCCAGGTAGCGACGCGGCTTGCCGCGGCTGCCTCTGCCTCAGCGGCTATCCCCTGCTGCTCCAGGAAACTGTCTAACGTCGTCCCGATGTACCCCTTCTCGGCGTCGGCCAATGGCTTGGTCATGGTGTCCCTGCCTCGCCATCGTCGACGGCACCGTCATTGCTGCCAGCCTTGGTCCGTGCTGCTGCGCGGACGAATTCCGCCTCCAAGGCGTCGTAGGCCGCTACGTATTCGGGGTCCTTGCGCCATTCGGCGAAGGCCTCAGTGACAGGGATGAGCTGACGATTCACGGTTCCTCCACTCCCTTAGCCTGGCTGCATGGAGCGCAGCGGCATGGCGAGCACGATGTCGGTGTAGCCGACGCGCGGTGCCAACTGTCGACCGCGGCCCTTCTCGAACCGCACCAAGCCGTAACGCTCCATCGTCCGCAGGGTCCGGGACAGGTTAGAGGCGCACGGCCGGTCTTCTCGGCCAGTTCGTTCATCGACGCCGGCTCGGTCTCAGCGATCAGCGCCAGGAGTGCCCGATTCTCGTCGGACAGCACCTTGGCGAAGCTCTCGACCGACGTGAACCATGCCTTCGGATCATCGGCCGCCGGCTTGAACGCGCCGCGGGCGATCGCCATGGTCCTGGCCTTGTACTGGTCGTAGGTGGCAATCCCAACCCGCAGTGTCGTCATGCAACCCCCGGCCTCGGCAAGCTCACCGCCGGCACGTGGATCGTCGCGACGATCTCCGCCTCACGCTCACGCGCCTGAGCCAGGTCGTAGGCCGTCTGCATCGCAAGCCAGGTGTCGGCGCTCGACCCGAACACCTTCTCGAAGCGGATCGCCATGTCCGGCGTCACGCTGCCGCGCTCGTTGACGATCTTGTCGAGGGTCTGCCGGCTGACGCCAAGAGCCTCGGCCGCCTTGCCGATGGTCAGGTTCAACTCCGGCAGGCAGTCCTCGCGGACGATGCGGCCGGGATGGGGCGGGTTCTTCATACGCATTGCCAATCTCCTAGTGGTAGTCCACGTGATCCACGTCGAAGGCATCGCCATCGACGAAACGGAACACGATGCGCCAGTTCCCGGTGACCCAGACGGCATGAAAGCCCTTGTAGTCACCACTGAGCGCGTGCAGCCGGTATCCCGCCACGTTGCAATCCTCGATCCGCCGCGCGGCCTCGATCGTTGCGAGGCGGTTCTCGATACGGCTGATCTGGTCGGCGGGAAGTCCGCGGCTATCCCCCTTCTCGAACAGGTTCCGCAGCTTCTTGCTCTTGAAAGTCCGGATCATGCCCGCCTCGCAATCAATGTAAACTGACAATAGTCAGTTGTCAATGGAACTCCCGACCGTTTGAATGGTAGCGCATCAGGACTCGGGTTGCCGGCTGCCCCTGAGCCGCCGTCCATCCTCGATCATGTCCTCGTCTCGGATGGTGAGGCCGTACTGGCGGAGGGCGTCCATGACGACATGGCGGACGCTCGCCTCCTGCCGGACGGCCAGAATCTTCAACTCGGTCCAGAGGTAATCGGGAAGCACCATGTTGAGGGGCTTGGTGCGGGTGTGGGGAAACCCACCTGAAGCGTCAGGGGACGCCTTTACGGTCGGCTGCGGGGCGACCAGGGCGGCGACCCCCTTCTCCTTCGCCAGCCGTTCTATGCCGGCATCGAGCGGGTCCTTGTCGAGGGGCTGGAACGGGGCGCGGGAACGCTGGCTCATGCGGCGCTCCTAGTGACGGAAGCCGCCCCGACGACGGCCTTCATTTCGGCGACGAGCGCGGCAATTTCGGCCCCTGCCCGGTTGGGCTCGGTCAGCGTCGGCGGCTCGCCGTTGAGGAACATCTCCCGGTAAGACGCACGCTCGATCAGCACCGTCTCGAAGCGCGGCAGCCTGTGGCGCTCCAGTTCGGCGAACGCGAACTCGCTGACGCGGGTGCGCAGCGGGAACATCTTGGTCAGCAGGACGCGGAACGGAATCTCCCGGCCGGCCGTCTCCGCCACGTCCCGCAGGTCGTCAGCGATGACGAGGGCTTCCCGCATGTCCGGCTCGGACGCCTGGGCAGGGATGATGACAAGGTCCGCCCGCGCCAGGGCTTTGAGCAGCGTCACCTCGCGGCTGCCGGCCAGGTCGATCAGGATGTGGTCGAACTCGCCCGACTCCTGACTTTCGCGGCAGAACGCGGTGAAGGCCGGCGGCTCGATCGCCGTAACGGTGAGATTCGGAATAGACGTGCGCAGTGCCCACCGTTTGAGGGTGCCGTTCTGGTCGAGGTCGATGACCTGGACCCCCTCCCCGCCGAGCGCGAGATGGGCCGCAACGGCGGCGCAGGTGGTGGACTTGCCGACCCCTCCCTTGGAGGATGCGAATGTGACGATCATGAAGAACAATCTGCTTGGGTGAGTGAATATAACTGCAAATAGTGTCTCATGGCTTTGCTTGTATGAACAAGCCGATTCTTGACCAGCAATGCAAATCTACATTTGCTCTGATATATGATTGTAGAGCATTGGAGTACACCCCAAGTCCAGACCACCCGGATGCCTTTTCGGACTGTCCGCAGCTCCGGCAGTGACGGGGGAGCGTGCCAAACACCCGTTCCGAACTTGGGCAGTAGAGCCTTTCGGTTCTTCGTCGTCCCTCAGTCGCTACGGCGCGCTGTGGGGGCGCGCGCTCCTTCGGGCCTCCTTATTGAGTCTATAAGAAGGGAATCCCTGCAAACCCGCAGAAAACCGTCAGAAAAGAATCAGTTTCTGATTCAATTTGCTCAATTCCTGTTCAAATATGCTCAAAATACACTTGTCAGACTGAACAAATACAGTCAGGCTCATGTCTGTAATTGTACAGAACAGGAGGCCGAAACTGAGCAAAATCGAACAGAACTCCGAAGTCATCCGCAAGAAACACGGAATGCCGGTCTATCGCTCCAATCCGAGCGTCCCCAGCACCGGCGAGATCGCCCGCACCAAGCGGGTGCAGATCGGCGACGATTACAAGGGCTTCGTCGTCGATCGCGGCACCGGGGAAATCCTGGGGCACGGCGGCGCCATCTCCTACGAGTTCGAGGAGGTGGACAAGGAGCGCTTCGTGAAGCTCTACCTTGCCGGCCTGAAGCAGGCATCCGGGCTATCCAAGGCCGGGCTGGCGGTGTTCGAGATCGTCTACAACGAGCTGCGCGGATCGCCTGGCAGGGACACCGTGCTCCTCAGCCAGGACGCCAGCCCGCTGGCGCCGGCGACGTTCCGGCGCGGCCTACGGGAACTGCTGGAAAAGGAGTTCCTGTTCCGCAGCCCCTATGACGGCACCTTCTTCGTCAACATCCGCTTCATGTTCAACGGCGACCGGCTGGCCTTCGTGAAGGGCTACCGCCTCAAGAACGCCGATACAGGGCAGGCGTCGCTGCCTCTGGCCCTGCCGGAGCCCGGCAGCGACGCCTTGGTCTGACGCTAAGCCGGCGAAGCGGAGAGGCTGAGCGATGCGCGGCTTTTCAACTCGGCCGCGCGCGGCCGGTCGCGCATCCAGGCCAGCACCTCGTGCTCGTACCAGCCGACTCGGTTGGGGCCGAGTTGGATGCGTTGCGGGAACTGGCCGGCCTTCTCCATCCGCGCGATGTGCTGGAGGGAGTAGGGCACGAGCTTCCGCAGTTCCTTCTTGTCGATAATCCGGAAGTGGTTGTCATCGATAATAGGCATATTCGTCTCCTGTCGTGAGGCGCAAAAAACCACAGGATCGCTGTGGATTCGGACTTTGAGCACCCACGGACAGACAGGAGGTTCGATGACGGCGAACCAAGATGCATGAGTAGCGCGATTCGGGGGGGGCACGCTAGGCTCCGAGCGCTAAGGTCGGACCAATCTGGCTGGAATTGGCCTGCGCCGCGAAGGGGATGCGGCCGCGCAGACGGCGGCCTTCGCTCAGAGGCACTGCGCATAGCGACACAAGCAGCAACATCGCGACGCGCGGGCCTTGCGATCGGAGGCCAACGCGATGCGACGCTCTGCCGCGCTTTCCCCGCTACGATATGAGTGCGGTCAGTCTGGCCTCCCAAGCGGCGACCGCCGTCCGCATCTCGCCCATGTAGCTGTGGCGGTTGTAGACGGCCGCAACACCGGAAATAGTGCCTGAGACGTGATTGAGCAGCTTCTCGGTGACGTGCACGGGGATGCTCAAGGCCGCTAGTTGTGTGGCGAAGGTCCGGCGGAGGTCGTGCAAAGTCCAGTGCGGCAGTAGCTTGTCCCCGTGACCCTGCTCGGCCAACGCAGTCGCAATGGCCGCATCCAGGGCATCCTTCGCCTTGCCCCATCCGTTGAAGATTGTCGTCTCCCTACCCCTGGCGATCGGCCGGGCGGCAGGGAAGACGAACTCCGATGTCCGGGGCAGACGCTCAAGGATGCCGGCAACGAGGTCGCCGTAGGGAAACGTGTGCGCCCGCCGGTTCTTGGTGGCGGCCGCGGGAAGGGTGATCGTCCGGTTGGCCGTGTCGATCCAATCCCATTGCAGCGTCGCGATTTCACCGCGCCGCTGCCCGGTCAGGGCAATGAGCTGAACAAGCGGCCCGAACGGGAAGGGCTGACCGCGAGCGGCCCGAAGGACGGTCACGAGCTCCGCGTCGGACAATGCGCGCTCCCGTTCGGATTTGACCGGCGCAAGCTGAACCTGGTCGCAGGGGTTCGCGTGAACGTAACCGCGGCGCATGGCCCACCGGAAGAACACCTTGACCGCCACATAGGCATGGTGGCGCTCCGACGGCGTGTCCTTCAGACGATCGAGCCGTCTCGTCACGTCGCCTGACCGAATCTCGGCCATCTGCATCCGCTCCAGGGACGAGAAGTGCCGGTTGAGCAAACGGCGGTAGCCAGCGACGGTCCGGGGCTTGTTCCGCCCATCGCACATTTCGAGGAACTCGGCCGTGGCCTTCTCCCACGAAATGGTGGCCGGCCGCGTGCGGCCGAGGGTGGCTTCCGCAAGCAGCCGTTTCGCTTCGGCGCGAGCGTCGGTCAGCGACACGACGGGATAGCGGCCGATCGAGATGCGACGTCGGTCGGCACCGTGCATGACGATGAACGTCTTCGTCCCGCCCTGGGAGACGCGAACGCCGAAGCCGGGTAGGCTCTCGTCCCAATGTGTTTGCTGGCCGCTTCCGGGCGGACTGAGCGCCCGAAGGGCAAGGTCTGTCAGGCGAAAGGGGGCCATTCTTAGGCTCGCTATAGGCTCTTTCGAGGGGCGCGTAGGGGCGTTTCCGGACGTTCTCCTATGTCGGAAAAATCGGGCAAAAAGCAAGTCCATAGAATGGCTTATGAGATACCCTGCGCAACCCTGAGAAGGCGCGGAAAAAGCCTGAAAATCCGCGTGTCGGTGGTTCGATTCCGCCCCTGGGCACCATTTGTTCTCCTCATCAGAGATCATAGAGACCCAAACCAGCCACGGCGATCGGCGGTGGGGGCTAGCTGTGGTCCCCGGCTCCAGAAATCGCGCCCACACCGATGCCGCCTGCCATCCCGCCGCCACCACTGCCGCTGCCTTCTCCCCCGGCGCCCCGGCCGCCGCCCCCTTGCCGATCTTCCCTGCCACGCTCGCCGCCTCCCCGTCCGCCCTGGCCGGACGGGCGCGTCGGCCCCTGCTCGGGAATGGCGAGGTCGGACGGGATCGGGTCGATGTCGAGCGCCTTCCGGATGAAATCGCGGAGTGAGATGACGAGGTCGCGGGTGCGCACGGGGCGGCCGGCGACGAGATCGTGCGCAACCTGGTCGGCGAGCCGGACCTGCTCCTCCGTTCCGAGCAGGATGATGTCGGAGAGGGATGCCTCGACCGCGTCGCGGATGCGGCGGCGGCGCTCGGACAGGTCGCCGTCGCCGGACGTTTCGGGCAGGGCCGCGGACGACTCCTCCTCGCTCGCCGGACCAGCCGGCCGGTGCCGGTCGCGCCGATGGCTGGGGTCGACGATCAAGTCGCCGGTAAACGAGCCGCCCAGGACCTTGTAGGCTGCGATCAGCGTGCGGAGGCGCTCGTTGATCTGACGGTTGAGGCGCTCGCGGCGCCGCTGGATGGTGACCATGAGAAGGAGGCGCAGGCCGACGCCGATGAGCGCCAGCAACGCCAGGCCGATCAGCGTCGTCAGCACGCCCTGCCAGGAGCCAAAATCAAAACCGCGCAACGTCCGCCTCCAGAATCCGATGATGCCGGCCGCATCTTAGTCGGCTTTCGCGTCAGTGACGCTGGGCCGCGCGTAGGCGCCTATGCGGAAGGTAGTTGCTGGTGCGTTAGGCTCGCGCCGCAAATGCGGGTATCCACCGGCAGTCGGCGCGCAGAAATGCTCTTTTGTCAAAACGATGGGTGCGACTGCGATTCCGCCCTGGCACCATCATTTCAATCACTTGGAAGCTCGGGTCGGCCGCTCTCAGACGTGCCCGCGCCCCTCGCGAAGCGTGGCGACATCCAGCATCGACTCCGCCAGACCCGTGGTGTGGTTTCATGACTTGTGTGGCGGCGGGTGCGTGCTAGCCTCGACAGCTGGGGCACGGATTTCATTTCCATTCATGCAGGACCTGGAAAATGCGTCTCGTGCTTTGCCTTTTTCTCGGCGTGCTTGCCGTTCCGGCACTGGCCGATACCGGTGTTCAGATCATCGCGGCAACACCAGAGGCGCAGGCGGATGCCGATGCCCTGGGCGCCGCCCTGACCGACGCGCTGGCGCCCGGAGGAGACCGGGCGGATTGCCCGGTGGTCCTGTCCGCAACCGGCGAGATCCTGGCCAGCGTCGCCCATGATCCCGGCCCGCCGCCGGGCTGGACGCTGGCTCTTGGCCCCACCGATAACCCCTTGGCCACCGTATCCGGGCCGGCGGGGGACGTGTCGGCGGCGACGCTGGCCATTCTCGAAAACCTGTGTCCGAGGATCGGCGGCGACGGCGCCTATGCCGGCCCGTGGACGGCAAGCGGCGGCGGCAATGGAACCGTGGTTACCGGCATGGTCCAGTCGGTGTCGCAGATCTTCACACTGGAATGCAGCTTTCCCGGCGGCACCTGCGTGTTCAGATATGTGCCCTTCGGCGGAGGCGGCATCGTGGAAGGCCACCTGCAAGGGGGCGGTGCGACCGCCTTCGTGGAGGGTCTGTATTCGCTGACCCGGCTGCCCGGCGATGTCTATGTCATCGAGCAGACCACCTCCGGCTGCGTGGACGGGGTGCCGAACAGTTGCCGGACCAACGATCACACGATCACCCTGACCCCTTTCGGGAGCTAGGCGTCTGATCCGTCGGAAGCTTCCTCAGCTTGCGGTTCCCGTCCTCGAGGCTCCCCGGGCAAATGCGAAACGAAAGACTGGCGCACCGGACTTCGGCACAGCAACGCCGGTGTAGCGAACGACCTGGGGTTCACGGAATCGACCGTGGCAGCGCTGCTTGGCCACGCCCAAGGCACCGTGACCAGCGCCTACATCCATAGGGTCGATACCGCCTTGATCATGGCCGCAGATGCCGTCGCCGGCTATATCCAGGGCCAGCTCGACGGCGTGGAGTTCAAGCGAAGCTGCTCGATTGGGCAGCCTGATTTTCCGCAAAGCCGGAACGCGGATAACCGCATCTTCGGCTTTCCAGGAACTGAGCCGATATGCCTGAACCTTGCGCGCGACGAGTGGCGTGGGCCAACTCGACTAGCGTGTCTGATGGGCATCAGGTCTTGTCGATCACATTGCTCTGGTTCTTCGGTATTGAATGACCTTTTCCGTTGTGGCGAACTACACTTGGAGGTAGCGATGGGCGTCAATCTACCGAAGGACAGGACGCTGGCAGGGTTTCAGCTGACACAGGTCAAGCAGGCCTTGAAAACATACGCTCGAACCGGCCAAGAGGAGAATTTCTTCGAGGCGAAGTCATTCGCGTCCTCGCGAATGGAAGCGGCCGCGCTTTACGAGGAACTGCTCGAACGAAAGCTCATCGACCCGAAGGCCCTATCCTACGAGCACTATTTGACGGAGGCCGGCCTTGCGATTGCGGAAGGGAAAATGCGTCGTAGCCCGCTGAGCACCGCCCGTCGGGTTCTGCATGATCTACTGGCCCGAATTGAACAGATGAATGAGCACTCCGCGCCGCTCAACGTTGTGCAGCGGGTTTGGCTATTCGGATCGGTCATGCGTGGGCATGATACAGTTGGGGATATCGACCTCGCAATCGAAACCGCCCATAATCCCGCGTTTAGTGACGACGCATCGCGTTCGGCGCGACTTCGTGAACTGGTTGATCAGGCGCCGGGTCATCTACTGTATTTCCGGAAACTCAGCTGGCACGAGGAGCGAGGTATCTTTGGCGAACGCCGACATCCACTCTTGGCCGGCGCTCACATCGGTTCAGACGAACTCCGGCGAATGGGTGTGCCCTGCCAACTTATCTTTGACCGAAGCAGGGGCGGCAGGGTTGATGACGAAGTAGTCCCCCGGCACCCAGACTCTCCCGGACGCAGCAACGAGATGGATGCTCCAAGGGAACTGCCCGACCTCGCACCACTTTCCTCGGTACCGAGGCCCATGGATGCTCGTTGGATGTCTTCATACAAGGTCGACGGGCGCATCTATCCCCGCCGGCTGTTCACCGAGAAGCGGACAGTTCTTGGTTCGGGCTCCTTCGTGATGACCGATGATACCGAACTCCGCTGGCACGACTGGCGCCCGTCTTCGTTGAAGGCTGGCGGCTATAACGGAGTGTCGGAGGTTCTCTTGAAGTATCACGATAGCTGGTTGGATCCGAAGGCGCGAGACGCGGCATCCTTAGTGCTGCGAAGGGCGATCCGAGACCTCGAAACGGAGATCGAACTGCATATCGAGCTTTCCGACTTTGAGCGCCCACGTCGGTTAAAGCCGGCACTAGAAGGTCCGTTCGTCCATCTGTGCGGGATGGTGGCTATGATCATATGCGGCGACATCCACCGCCAGACCACTCGTTTGAATGAACGCCAAGTACACAAGCAGATTGCCATAGTTTTTGACGCGAGCGGGCTGCCCGACGAAATCCGAGATGTCGCGCCAGTTTGGATCGAAAGCCTGCTGCAGGAGCTAGCTCCTCCGGCGCTCGATGGATTGTCACTCTGAGGTTGAGCCTACGTGATCAAACGGAAAGCTCTTTTTGCTTCCGCTTCGCGAATCCCGCCGCGTCTCTACCAATGCAACGATGACGAGTCTGGCCGGGAGGATGTCCGTCGCCGTCAGCTCGGCACGTCAGCCACACTATCGTCTGCTCGCCGCGGGCGATGGTTGAGACCCAACGTCGTCCCAAGAGCCATTGAGAGACGCACGTATTTTTTAGCTTGTGAGTAGCGCACCGCCGTGATTTCGAACGCGGGACATCTACCGAGGTGGCGCTCTATCCAACTGAGCGACGGGGCATCTGTTGCTTACGCAGTGCTTCCGCGACGCATTTATAAGCGCCACGCGAACGAAACGATGCCTTACTAAACGCATGAAATTGTAGGAGAAAATGGCGCACCCGACAGGATTCGAACCTGTGACCTCTGCCTTCGGAGGGCAGCGCTCTATCCAGCTGAGCTACGGGTGCTTCGGCGCAAGCGGGCGTCCGCCCGGTTGATACAGGAAGGCCGGCGGGGGGACAACCGCGGCGCAGGCTCGCGCCGCGGCGGCGGACGCGGCTGCTTTCGCGGCGGGGGCGGGCGTGTCACGCTTGGCGTGGCGCTTGAGCGGGAAGCCGCGGCGGCCGAAGCGGGAGGGGCCAATGGGGGATGGGCAGGAGCAGCGGCCGGCGAGTCCGGCCGATGTGTATGAGGCGGTGTTCGTGCCGGCGATCTTCGAGCCGCTCACGCGGGCGACGCTCGACCTCGCGCGGCCGCAGCCTGGCGAGCGGGTGCTCGACCTCGCCTGCGGCACGGGCATCGTGGCGCGGCGGGCGGCGCCGCTCGTCGGCGATGGCGGCAGCGTCGTCGGGCTCGATCTGCGGCCGGGGATGATCGCCAAGGCGCGGTCCCTGCCGGCGCCGGAGGGCGCGGCGATCGACTGGCGGGAGGGCGACGCGACAGCGCTTCCCTTCGCCGCCGGCACGTTCGACCTCGTGCTGTGCCAGCAAGGCCTCCAGTTCTTCCCCGACCGCACGGCGGCCGCGGCCGAGATGCGCCGCGTCCTCGCCGACGGCGGGCGCGCAGTCCTCGCCGTGTGGCGGGGCCTGGAGCATCTGACGCTGTTTCGCGAGCTGACCGAGGCCGAGGCCCGCCATCTGGCGAAGCTCGGCGTCAGCTATGAGGAGATCGCGCTGCCGTTCCTGATGGGGGACGAAGGCGAGATCCGCGCCGCGCTCGCCGCCGGCGGCTTCACCGCGATCACGATCAGCGAGGCGACGATCACGGCCTCGTTCCCGTCCGCGGACCGCTTCGTGCGCGACGTCGAGACGGCCTATGCTTCGGTCATGCCGCAATTCGTCGACGACCCGTCGGCGTTCGAGGCGTTCGTCGCGGCGGTGGCGGCGGATCTCGCGCCGGCGCTGGCGCGCTATCGTGACGGCGACGGCGTGCGGTTCACCCTCAAGGCGCACATGGCAGTCGCGCAGTAGGGATGACCGGCCGCTCGTCAGTTCGCTGGCGTGAGCGGGTCTACCAGCGGCGCCGTCGCTGGGCAGACCCCTCCCCGAAACGCTGCGCGTTTCGACCCTCCCGCAAGGGGAGGGTTGATTCCAGCGTGCTCGGCCTTCGCTCCACCTCGCTCGCGGCCGGCGGTTCGCCTACTGCGCGGGGCGGCCGTCGGGCATGATGGTGCCGGCGAAGATGGCATCGGTGAAGTCGGCGCCGCTGGAGCGGGCGAGGTTCAGGGTGGCGTCGGTGAGGTCGGTGCCGACCAGGACGGCGTTGGTGAGGTCGGTCAGGCGGAGGTCCGCCCCGGTAGCGGTCGCGCCGGAGAGGTCGGCGCTGATGAACCGCACCTGGTAGAACGACGCCCCGGTCAGGTCGGCGCCGACCAGCGTGGCGCGCTGGAAATCGGATTCGGCGAAGAAGGTCTCGGTCAGCACCGCGCCCGTCAGGTTCGCGCCGGCATAGTTGCCGTTGCGGGCGAGCGAGCCGCGGAACTGTGCGCCGGTGAGGTTGGCGCCGGTGAAGCGCGCCCTCTGCGCCCGGGTGCGGTCGAGAACGGCGCCGGCGAAGACTGCCGCCGCCGCATCGGTGCCATACATCAGCGCCTCGGTGAGATCGGCGCCGGAAAGGTTCGCCCGCTTCAGATCCGCGAGGTTGAGGTCGGTGCCGCGAAGGTCGGCGCCTTCGAGGTTGGCGCCGGCGAGGATCGTGCGGTGCAGCATCGAGAAGGAGAGATTCGCGCCGGATAGATCGGCGCCGGCAAGGTTGCGGCGGCGCAGATCGACACCCGCAAGGTCGCAGTCGGGGCAATCATCGGTCAGGCCGGCGAGGAAGGCCTCGCGGCCGGTGGCGTCGGCGGGAAGGTCCTCGACGGTCTCGTCGACGATTTCGGCCGCGACGACCCCGGAACCGCCGAAGAGGGCTGAATCGTAGATCTCCAGACGGCCGATGCTCTCGAAATAGCCGACGCGGATCTGGGCGTTGGCGGGATCGACCAGCGTCTGGCCCGGCTTGCGCAGAAGCCGCGACACGGTGAAGGCGACGCGGCCATCGTCGAAGGCCTTGGTGCAGTCTTCCTTGATCAGGAAGGCGCCCAGCGGCTCCTCGCCCGGCTCGGGCGGGACGTCGACGCATTCCCACCCGCCGGCACCGAGATAGGTGCGCACCCCGCCCGGCATCGAATAGGCGAGCTGGCGGCGGGCGATCGAGACGCGGTTGTCGGTGACCGCGCGGATGCCGCGAACGATACCGTCATCGTCGATCAGGACCGACAGCACCACCTCGTAGGTGAGGAGGCGGGTGCCCTGCGTGCGCTCGACGATCGGGGCGAACTCCATCGCCCGCGCCCAGTATTCCAGCGCGTCGTCATAGTTGAAGGTGACTTCGTGGAGGCCGTTGGCGTCAGCCGGGCAGGTCGCGAAGTCGGCGAAGCCCGCCAGCCGCAGCGACGGCGGGCCGCCATTGGTGCCGCAGGCGAATTCCTGGAACGCCTGAGGCTGCTGCGACCAGTGCACGCCGACGGCGAGGTTCCAGAAGTCGGGAACGTCGATGCGGAGCCCCTGCGCACCCGACGCGGCATGCTGCGCGGAGGCGGCAGCCGGAAGCAGCATCGCGGCGAGCGCCGCCGCGACGAGGCGCGCCGCCCGCCACCCCTGGCGGCGGCCGGACAGAACCGCGGCGGATGCCCGGCCAGGACCCATGGCGCTAGCGGAAGATGGCGTCGCAGGGCGCCTCGTCGCCGAAGAACAGCAGGCACTCATCGTAGGTCGGCTGGTTGGGCAGACCGACGACGCGCGCCATCAGATAGACGACGATGTCGTCGAGCTGCTGCTGGCTGAAATTGGTGCGTCCGCGGGGCGGCAGCTGCATGTCGCCGACATTGAACCGGTCGATGCCGTAGCAGCGGCCGTCCATGTTGTAGGCCTGCTGGTCGTAGCGCGGCATGATCGCGCCCGGGCGGCCGCAGGCGATCGTCAGCCGCAGCAGCTCCGGCGTCAGCAGCGACGCGCGCAGCGACGGCCCCTGCGGGTTCTCACCCTCGCGCACGCCATTGGCTGCCCAGCCATGGCAGGCGCGGCAGCCGCCTTCCTTGTAGACCTGGAGGCCGGCTTCGACCTGCGCTTCGTCATAGGTGACGGCCGCGTCCCCGTCGGCGGGCGCTTCCTCGCCGGCTGCCGGCGGATCGTCCTCCGCGACCGCGATCGCCGTGCCGGCGCCGCCGATCAGGGCGACCGCGAAGACGGCAAGGACCGTCCGGCGGATGCCGCCGGCCGGGATGACTGCGCCCCATCGTGCAAGAAGGCTCATGAATGTCGAACTCCGATGCTCATGCGAAAACAACAAACGCCCAGCCGGGCAAAAGTGCGGCGGCCAATGGCCGCCGCACTCCAGTTCATCGACGCTCGCCTAGAGCGAGAAGAACAGCATGATCGCCGCGGGATTGGCGTTCGCCATCGCCGAAGCGTTCGGGTCGTCGCCATGCTCGGCGTAGCGGTGGAAGTCGGCACCCACGCCGCCCGGACCGACCGGGAGGGCGATGTACTGCTTGCCGTTCACCGCAAAGCTGATCGGCGGCGCCTCGATGCCGGTGCCGGTGTTGAAGTTCCACAGCACCTCCATCGTCTCGTCGTCGAGGGCGAAGAAGTCGCCGTTCAGCGAGGCGCTGAACACCAGGCCGCCGGCCGTGGTCAGGACGCCGGCGCGGCCGATATACGGCATCGAGTGCCGCGCGACGACCGTGCCGGTGGCCGAATCGACTGCCGTCACGCTGCCGGTCAGCGGGGTGTCGCCGGTGACGCCGCCGACCTGGCCGAACCCGGCGAAGCCGGTGGCGAAGTCGTTGCAGCCTTCCATCGCCGAGCCATAGGCGTAGCCGGTCAGCTCGCTGTAGCTGGTCGGGTAGAAGTTCACGCCACCTTCCCAGTACGGGCAGAAGTTCAGGTTGCGGTCCGGCATCATCTGCGGCGCGCCGCCGAAGCCCGGCAGCTCGAGCAGCTCGCCCGCGCCGCGATAGATCTGAACGTCGAGGTTCGGATCGTACTCGACCGGCTTGCCGGTCTTCGGGTCGAGGCCCTCCGACCAGGTCAGCTGCTCGACATACTGGCCGCCATTGATGAACTCGCCGGTGATGGCGTCGAGCTGGTAGAAGAAGCCGTTGCGGCCGAAATGGGCCAGCGTCGCACGACCGTCGACCTCGTAGAGCAGCTGGGTACCGACCTCGTCATAGTCCCAGCTGTCGTTCGGGGTGTACTGGAAGTACCACACCAGCTCGCCGGTATCGGCGTTCAGCGCCACGGTGCTGTCGGTGTAGAGATTGTCGCCGGGACGGAGCGTCGGATCCCAGTCGGGCTGCGGGTTGCCGATGCCCCAGACCACGAGGTTCTGGTTGACGTCGTAGGAGCCGGTCGCCCAGACAGCGCCGCCGCCGATTTCCGCGGTTTCGGGGATGACCCAGGTCTCGGAGCCGGGCTCGCCCGGTCCGGGGATGGTGTAGAACGTCCACACCGGATCGCCATTGGCGGCGTCACGCGCTTCGAGGCGGCCGCGCATCGGGCCGTCGCCGCCGGCGGGGCCCATGATGACCTTGCCGTCGATGGCGAGCGGGGCCATCGTGAAGTACTCGACCGGGTTCCGCTCGGTCGGGACCGCCCACATGAGCTCGCCCGTGGTGGCGTCGGTGCCGAACAGATAGCCGTCGAGGCCGATGCTGTAGATGGTGTTGCCGAGAAGGGCGACGCCGCGATTGTTGGTGATGCCGTCGGTCTCGCGCGGGGTCTGCGGGTCCATGACCCAGCGGATGAAGGCGCGGTCGCCGGCCGTCAGGTCGATGCCATAGACGCGGCCCCAGCCGTCGACCATGTACATCGTGCCGTTGTCGACCAGCGGCGTGGCGTGCAGCGAGGAGATGGCGAAACCGCCGGCCTCCGGCAGCGCCAGCGGCAGCATGTGGCTTACCCGCAGGCCCGCGACGTTGTCGGTGTTGATCTCGTCGAGCGGCGAGAAGCGGTGGCTGTCATAGGTGCGGCCGTAGGAGAGCCAGTTCTCCGGCTCGGGATTGACGAGGCGGTCGAAGGCGACGTCGGCAGCCTGA
Organism: Bauldia sp.; assembly: GCA_026126025.1. GTDB lineage: Bacteria > Pseudomonadota > Alphaproteobacteria > Rhizobiales > Kaistiaceae > JADLGL01. Next base: position 247,957 of record JAHCJZ010000003.1, read on the forward strand.
ACCATCGCCGTGGTGGCGAGCAGGCCGGCCGCGGCAAAACCAAGTCGCGCCAGACGACGCGACGACTTCGCGATAGTGCTCATAATTCCTCCCAAAGACAGGCCGTTATCGGCCTTATTGATTCGCCGTTATCGGCCTTATTGATTCAATGCGGATCGGGGGTTGCCGCCGTCTCCGGGCGACCCGCCGTTTCCTGATCCGGACCCCCATCTGGGGTATCCGCCCCCACCTCTAGCAGGTCGGCGTCCGTTAGCGAAGGGCCGCAACGTCCGCTTCGCTCACGATGCCGAAATCATTGCTCCCCAGATTGAGGACGAAGGTTGCGATGGCCGCGATCTCGTGGTCGTCGAGCCGGGTGGCGAAGGACGGCATGTAGATCGACCCGCGCAATATCTGCGTGGCGACGCGGTCGGGCCGGGCGAGGCGCGCATTGCCGACGAGCCTCGGGCCGATCCCGCCCTCGGCGCCTTCGCCGTGGCAGCGCGCGCAATGGGTCAGGAACAGCGCGCCGCCTTCGTCGATCAGACTCGCGGCAGCATCATCGGCCGGAGCGGTGGCGACGACGTCATGCGCGCTGGCGGACGCCATAGCGAGCGCGGCCGCCACGAGGCCCGCGGCCAGCGCCATGCCCCTGCGACGGGTCACGGTCTTCCTCCCTGCCGGTATTTCCCGATCTTGGACGGAGACTAGCATCCGGCCTGCCGGAATGGAAAAGGCCGCGAACCTTGCGGTCCGCGGCCTTCCGGAAGCGCAATGCGAAGGCTCAGAGCGCCATCGCGCCCGGCCGCGTCGTGGGCCGGCCGTTGGGGAGGATGAGGAACATCACGATGCCGGCGAGGGCGATCAGCCCGGCGCCGACCATGAGGCCGGTGCCCCAGCCCTGGACCGTCGCGGCCGGGTCGAACGGCACGCCCTCGGGCAGGTTGGCGTTGGTGACGCCGATGGCGACGGCCAGGAGGACCGCAAGGCCAACCGAGCCGCCGATCTGCTGGCTGGCGTTCAGCACCGCCGAGGCGCTGCCGGCATTCTCCTGCGGGATGCCCGACACCGCCGCGCTGGTCAGCGCGACGAAGCCGAGGCCCATGCCGGTGGCGAGCAGGATGAAGCCCGGAAGGATGTCCGACACGTAGCGCGAATCCGGCTCGAGGGAGATGCCGATATAGAGGAGCCCGGCCGCGGCGATGAACGGCCCGATCGTCGCCAGCGGCCGCGGCCCGACGCGGTTGAGCATCACCGAGGCGATGCCGGCGCCGACCACGATGAAGGCGGTGATCGGCAGGGCGCCGAAACCGCTCTGGATCGGCGTCCATCCGTTGATCTGCTGCATCCACAGCACCACGAAATAGAACACCGAGAAGAGGCCGCAGGCGATCAGGAAGCCGCCGAGATTGGCGCCGGTGACCCACCGCGAGCGGAACAGCGACAATGGCAGGAGCGGCGACCGGAGGCGCTGCTGGAGGAGGACGAACGCCACCAGAAGCACGGCGGATCCGGCAAGCGTGAGGAGGGTCTGGGCCGAGCCCCAGCCGACGTCATTGGCGTTGACGAGGCCGTAGACCAGCGCGGCGAGGCCGGCGGTCGCCAGCACCGCGCCGACGAAATCGAAGCCCCGCGCATTCTCGTCCCGGCTCTCCGGCACGTAGCGCAGGACGCCCCAGACCGCGAAGAGCGCGATCGGGGTGTTAACGAACAGCACCCAGCGCCACGACGCCCATTCGGTGAGGACGCCGCCGAGAATGAGGCCGAGCGCGGCGCCGCCGGCGGAGATCGCCGCCCAGACGCCGAAGGCGCGGTCGCGCTCCCGGCCTTCCTCGAACACCACCGTGAGGAGCGACAGGGCGGCCGGCGCCATCAGCGCGCCGCCGAGGCCCTGGAGCGCGCGGGCGGCGATGAGGAGGCCGAGGTCATTGGCGAAGCCGCCGGCGAGCGAGGCAAGGCCGAACAGGCCCGCGCCGATCGTGAAGACCAGCCTGCGGCCGATGCGGTCCGCCAGCTTGCCGCCGAGCAACAGGAAGCCGCCGAAGGCGAGGGTGTAGCCGGTGACGATCCACTGGAGGTCACCGTAGCTCTGGACCCCGAGCGCGACCTGGATGCTCGGGAGAGCGGTGTTCACGATGGTGGCGTCCAGGATGATCATCAGCTGGCTGATGCCGAGGACGAGGAGGATGATGCCCTTGTGGGTGGCGTGCGGATGGACGCCGGAAGACGCAGCGGCTTCGGACATGGATGCCCACTTTCCTGTCGACGATGTGCGTGTTGGGGTGACGGAGCGCCGGGGGCGGAGAGGATGTCCGGGGCGCGAGGCGCAATGGCATACGCCTGTCGGGCCGCCGGCGCGAGCGAATTTTCTGTTGCAGCGTAAGCAGCGGAATCGTTTTGGGAATCGCCCGGCCGAGACATTCGCGACGCCGTGCGTCGTGACTTTTTGGCCGCGACTCAGGCGCGGGCGGCGCCCGCCGTGCTTTCGTCGTTGCGCACGAAGAGCCACACTGAGAGGAGCGCCAGTGCGGCCCACAGCGCGGCGAACCACATCGCGCCGCGATAGGCGCTGTCGAAGGCGAGCTCGAGCTCGGGCCTGAGCGGGTCGCCGGCCTCGGGCAGCACGCCGAAGCGTTCGGCGGTATCGCCGGCGCTGGCGAAATAGATGAGGCTCGCCAGCGCGCCGAAGGCCGCGACCGCGATGAGGCCGGCGATGCGGCTGGCGGCATTGTTGACCCCGGAGGCGGCGCCCGACCGCCCTTCGGGCGCCGAGTTCATCACCGCCGTCGTCAGCGGCGACACCACCACCGCCATGCCGAGCGCCAGCAGCACCACCGGCACGATGATGCCGATCCAGTAGTTGGCGATGCCGAGCGCGAAGACGATGCAGGACAGCGTCACGATCGCGGTGCCGGCCATGAGGAAGCTGCGCGGTCCGATGCGGTCGGAGAGGCGGCCGGTGAGGCGCGAGGCGACCGCGATAATGATGCCGACCGGCATCAGCGTGAACCCCGCTTCCGCGGTCGACATTCCGCGCCGCGTTATCACCTCGTAGGGCAGCAGGAATACGACCGCGGCGAGACAGCCATAGAGGAAGACGGTGACGATGTTGGCGCCGGTGAAGACGCGGCTGCGGAAGAGCGAGGGCGGCACCACGGGCTGCGCCACCCGCATCTCGACGAAGACGAAGGCGGCGATGGCGACGGCGCCGGCGACGATCGCGGCATAGGCCGCGGCGCCGACATTCTCCACCCCGTTGGAGAAGCCGGTGAGGCCGAAGGTGAGCGCGCCGAAGCCGAGGACGGCGAGCGCGGCGCCGAGCCAGTCCTGCTTGCCCTCCACCGCCGGGTCGCGGCTTTCGGGGACGGCGCGGATCGTCAGGAAGATCGCGAGCGCGGCGAGCGGCACGTTGATCCAGAACACCGCGCGCCAGTCGAGGAGGTCGACGAGGAACCCGCCGATCGGCGGGCCGAGGGCGGTGGTCGCGGCCGACGCCGCGGCCCAGGTGCCGATCGCGGCGCCCCGCACGGCGCGCGGGAAGGTCGCGGTGATGATGGCAAGGCTCTGCGGCACGAGGAGCGCGGCGCCGACGCCCTGCACCGCCCGCGCGCCGATCAGCACCGACACGCCCGGAGCGAGGGCGCAGACGATCGACGCGGCGGTGAAGAGTGCGATGCCGATGAGGAAGATGCGCCGCCGGCCGTAGCGGTCGCCGAGCCCGCCGGCGACGAGGATCAGCGCGCCCAGCATCAGCATGTAGGCGTTGAGCACCCACTGCGCCGAGCTGAAATCGGTATCGAGCGCCTCCTGGATCGTCGGCAGCGCGACGTTGACCACGGTGCCGTCGATGAAGGCGAGCGACGAGGCGAGGATCGTCGCGCCAAGGACGAAGGCGCGCTCGCGCGGGCCGATTTCGGCCGTCTGCGCGCTCAACGATCGATCCGTCCGGAGGGCGGCTGAGGACCCGGCATCACGGTCTCCGACTCGCCCCCATCCTAGCGCGGCGCGCGGCTTTCGACAGCCGGCTCGCCGCGGGCGGCGGCGACATGCGCTTCGAGGCCGTCGAGGAGGAGGTCGATGCCGAACCAGAACACCGCGTCCGGGTCGTTCGATCCGGCGAACTCCGCCATCACCGCGAGGTTGGGGAATTCGTCGACCGAGAGCATCCGGGTGAAGGCGCGCTTCCGCTCGGCGAGGTCCGCCTCGGAGATGCCGGCGCGCTCGGTCCAGGCCGCCGCGCGCTCCTGGTCCGCGGCGTAGCTGACGACGAGATTGTTGAGGTGGTAGCAGGCGTCCGCCGCCGCCTTCGGCGAACAGCCCGAGGCGAGCACCGCGCCGAAAAGGGCGTCGATCTTCTTCAGCCGATTGCGTCCGGCGGGCGGGGTTTCCGCCAGGACCCGCGCGGCGTCGCGGATCCGTCGCAGGGACGCATGATATTCACGAAGCTGCGCGATCACGCGCTCGCGCCACGGCATGTCGGTCGGGACGTCGGCGGCCATCGCCGCGATCGCGTCGGCGATCAGGATGAGGAGCTCGTCCTTGTGCTCGACATGGCGGTAGAGCGAGGACGCCTTCACGCCGAGCCGTGACGCGAGGAGCCGCATCGTCAGGCCGTCGAGGCCGACCTCGCCCAGCAGCGCAAGCGCCGCCGCCACCACGCGGTCGCGGTCGATGGCGGGCCGCTTCGGCGGACGTTCGCGCTCGGCGAAGGGAACAAAACTCAATCGATCACACCCCCTCTTCGGACAATTGACAGACTAACATAGTTGGCATATGCGAACAATGTTTCCATTAGCTAACGACGTTAGCGAGAGGCGTCATGGCAGGCGAACCCATCATCGAAACACGCGATCTGAAGATGACCTTCAAGACGCGCGCCGGGACGGTGGAGGCGGTCAAGGGGATCGACCTTACCGTCCATGCCGGGGAAAGCTTCGGGTTTCTCGGGCCGAACGGCGCGGGGAAGACGACGACGCTGCGCATCCTCGCCACGCTGATGACGCCGACCGGCGGCAGCGCCCGGATCGCCGGTGTCGACCTTCTCAAAAACCCCGGCAAGGTGCGCGAGCGGATCGGCTTCGTCGGCCAGACGACCGGCTCGGACTCGTCGATGACGGGCCGCGGCGAGATCGTCTATCAGGGTCAGTTCTACGGCCTCTCCAAGACCGAGGCCGCCGCGCGCGCCGATCATCTCCTCAAGGCGTTCGACCTTGCCGACGCGGCGGACCGGCGCTCCAAGACTTATTCCGGCGGCATGCGGCGGCGGCTCGACGTCGCGATGGGGATGATCCACCAGCCGCCGATCCTCTTCCTCGACGAGCCGACGACCGGCCTCGACCCGCAGGCCCGGGCGCGGATGTGGGACGAGGTGAAGCGGCTTCGCGATTCCGGCACCACCGTCTTCCTCACCACGCATTATCTCGACGAGGCCGACGCGCTGTGCGACCGCGTGGCGATCATCGACCACGGCAAGATCGTCGCGCTCGGCACGCCGGACGAGCTGAAGCGGCAGATCGGCGGCGACGTGATCACGCTCGGCGTTCCCGCCGACCGGCGCGAGGAGACGCTGGCGTTGGTCGCGGCGCAGCCCTTCGTGCGGAAGGCCCTGCAGGAGGACGACACGATCCGCCTTTATGTCGAGCAGGGCGAGGCGGTGCTGCCGCAGGTGCTGCGCCTCGTCGACGGCGCCGGCATTCCCGTCGAGACGATCGCCTATCACCGCCCCAGCCTCAACGACGTCTTCCTGCAGCAGACCGGCCGGTCGCTGCGCGACGCCGCCTGATCCCACCGCCTTCCGGAGCCGTCCGATGAGCACCGTGCGCGACACCTGGCTGATCTATACCAGGGCGATGACGATCAACCTCAACAACCCGTTCTGGGTGATCATCGGCCTCCTCCAGCCGATCATCTATCTCGTCCTCTTCGCGCCGCTCCTCGAAGGGATGGGGCTCGGCGCCAACGCCTACAACATCTTCGTCCCCGGCCTTCTCGTCCTCAATGCGATGTTCGGCTCGCTCTTCGTCGGCTTCGGGCTCCTTCAGGAGCTCGGCGAGGGCGTCATCGAGCGGATGCGGGTGACGCCGATCAGCCGGCTGTCGATGCTGCTCGGACGCGTCTTCCGCGACATCACCACCTTTCTCTTCCAGAGCCTGATCCTGCTGGTGCTGGCGATCCCCTTCGGGCTCGACGTCAATGTTGGCGGCGCGATCCTCACCTTCCTGATGCTGATCCTGATCGGCCTCGTGCTGGCGCCGCTCTCCTACGCGATCGCGCTCGCTGTGAAGACGCTCGACGGCTTCGCCGGCTTCATCAACATGTTCTCGCTGCCGCTGATGCTGCTCTCCGGCATCCTGCTGCCGATCAACGACTTCACCGCGCCGGGCTGGCTGGTGGCGATCGCGAAGGTCAACCCGTTCTACTACGCGGTCGAAGGCGTCCGCGCCCTCTTCGTCGGCGACTTCGGCAACTCCAATTTGTGGATCGGCGTCGGCCTGATGGCCGCGCTCGCCGTGCTGCTCCTCGTCATCGGCGCACGGGCGTTCGGGCGGGCCGTCAGGTAGCCACGCCCCCACCTCGTCACCCCGGCGAAGGCCGGGGTCCAGAGCCACATGACGGGCCGCGCAAGCGGAGCTGGATTCCGGCCTTCGCCGGAATGACGACAATGGAGGGGGCGAAGACTCACGCCGCTGGCGTGCCGCGGAAGATGAAGGCGGCGCCGAGGGCGATGAAGGCGAAGCCGACGAGGTGGTTCCAGGTCGGCGGCTCCTTCAGGTAGAGCCAGGAGAAGACGACGAAGGCGCACAGCGTGATGACCTCCTGGATCGTCTTCAGCTCGGCGGCGCTGTAGACGCGGTAGCCGAGCCGGTTGGCCGGGACCGCGAAGCAATATTCGACGAAGGCGAGGCCCCAACTCGCCAGCACCACGCCCCAGATCGGGAAGCCGGTGAAGCGAAGGTGCCAGTACCACGCCGCCGTCATGAAGACGTTGGAGACGACGAGGAGCGCGATCGGCAGGACGTAGGGGTTCGACAGGAAGGCCATGGCGACCTCGGACGCACGGTGGGCCGCCCCGTCCGCTAGCACGGGCGCCGATTCGCGGGAGCGGCCTGCCGCGCGGTTTCCCCCTTTTTGCGTGCGGCCTTGCTGCACCGCCCGCGGCTCCGCAGAATGGCGCGGGGCGAAGGGAAGCGAACATCAGCATGCGCAGATCAGCGATCGCGACCGGGCTCGCCGTGAGCCTCCTCGCCGCCGGCCCGGCCGCGGCCGAGACCTACGGCCTCGTCGTCGGCATCAACGACTATGCCGGCGTCTCCAACGACCTTGAGGGCGCGGTCGCGGACGCCGAGGACATCGCGCAGGCGCTGGTCCGAAGCGGGGCGGCGGATGTGCTGCTCCTCACCGACCATGGCGCGACCAAGGCGGCGATCGAGGAGGCGTGGTTCAAGCTGGTCGAGCAGGCGCAGCCGGGCGACACCATCGTCTTCACCTATGCCGGCCACGGCGCGCAGGAGCCGGAGCCGCACGGCCGCGGCGGCGAGACCGACGGGCTCAACGAGACCTTCGTCCTCGGCGGCTATTCCTCGATCGGACCGGGCGTCGCCGAGCGGATCATCGACGACGAGATCTTCGCCTGGCTCACGGCCGCGGACGTCAAGGGCATCTCGGTCATCTTCCTCGCCGATTCCTGCCATTCCGGCACGATGTACCGGGCGGTCGGCGACGGGCTGCGCTACCGGCTCGGCGATTTCGATCCGCCGGCGGAGGAGCCGACCGACCTTCCCGACATCGCCTTCGCCGTCACCACCGAGGACGATTTCCAGAACGTCACCTTCATCGGCGCGACGCAGGAGGACCGCCTGACGCCCGAGCTGATGATCGACGGTGTCCGCCGCGGTGCCCTCTCCTGGGCGTTCGCCCGAGCGCTGGAGGGCGCAGCCGATCTCGACGGCGACGGGTCGCTGACGCAGCACGAGCTGATCGCCTATCTCGTGCCGACGGTGGAGATGCAGGCGCAAAATCAGCAGCGGCCGCAGGTCATCCCGATCTCGGCGCAGGCGAAGCCGCTCCTCGTCATCGGCGCCGGCGCGCCGCGCCCGGTCGCGGTGCCGGAGGTGCTGCTGCGGGTCTATGTGCCGAACGCCGCCGCGCTCCCGGCGATCGACGGCGTCGGGCTGGTGCTCGATCCGGCGGCGGCCGACCTCGTCTGGGACGCCGCCACCGGAACCGTGACGCACAGCGTGGCCGGGGCGGTGGCGGAGAACGTCGCCGCCGGCGACCTCCCGGCGATCGTGTCGAAATGGGCGGCGCTGGCGCTCCTCCAGCGCTACGGGATGCTGGCGCCGTTCGAGATGACGCTCGAGGAAGGCAATGCGATCCACCATCGCGGCGAGGTGCTGACGATCACGCTCGGCGGCGGCACGCATCCGCACCTGACGATGTTCAACCTCGCGCCCAACGGCCGCGTCGAATTCCTCCGCCCGATCGGCGCCGACGAGGCGGCGATGGACTGGACCGACCGCACCGCGATCGAGCGCCTCCAGGTGTCGCAGCCGCCCTACGGCGCCGAGCACCTCGTCGCCATCCTGACCGAGACGCGCCCCGACGCGCTTCGCGCCGGCCTCCGGGCGCTGTCGGGCGACACCGGCTCCGCCGGTCTCGTCGCCCTGCTGCGGACGGTGCTGACCGGCGACGTGCAGGTCGGCATCCTCGGCATCTACACCGCGGAGTAAGCCAGGCGGCTGTTTTTGTTGAACCCTCCCTCGTGGGAGGGTCAAAACCGCATCGCGGTTTTGGGGAGGGGGCGCGGCCGTGCCCCCCTCCCGAAACCGCTGCGCGGTTTCGACCTCTCCACCAGGGGGAGGTTCAAGATGAGGATGCGTCAGCCCCGCAGCCGCGCCAGCAATTCCTCCGTGGGGATGCCGTCGGCGGGGAGGCCGAGCTGCTGCTGGACGGCGGTTATCGCGGCGCGGGTGCGGGCGCCCATGATGCCGTCGATGGGGCCGACGTCGTAGCCGCGCGCGGCGAGGAGGGACTGGAGCTCGGCGATCTGGCTCTGCGACAGCCCGGCCGGGACCGGCGTGCCGCGCATCGCGCCGAGGAGCTCGGTGGTCGGGTAGCCGTCGGCGGGGAGGCCGAGGCGCTGCTGCATGGTGCGCACCGCGATGCGGGTCTGCGCGCCGATGATCCCGTCGATCGCGCCGACATTGAAGCCCTGGCCGACGAGGAGCCGCTGCAGCTCGCGGATCTGGTCGAGGCTGAGCGAGTTGACCGTGCCGCCGCGGCTGACCCGCGGCGCGCCGGCGAAGCGCGTCGCGAGATAGGCGGCGGTGGTCGAGTAGACCAGCGACTCGTTCCAGTCGAGGAAGACGTGGAAATTGTCGTAGGCAAGGAACGCCGGGCCGTTGCGGCCCATCGGCAGCAGCAGCGACGCCGGCGTCCGATCGCTCGGCAGGGCCGAGCCGTCGCGGCGCACGACGCCCCATCCCGCCCATTGCGACCGCGGCAGCATGTTGTAGACGTCGGCCTGCTCCCATGGCAGCGCCTGGGTGAGCGTCACCTCCTCCAGCCAGGGCTGGCCGCGCTGCCAGCCATGATAGGCGATGAGATTGCCGGCCGAGGCGATGATGTCGGCGGTGTCGTTGAGGAGATCGACGCGACCATTGCCGTCGGCGTCGACGCCGGAACGGAGATAGTCGGTCGGCTGGAACTGGACCTGGCCGATCTCGCCGGCCCAGGCGCCGCGCAGCTGCGACAGGGTGAGGTCGCCGCGGTCGAGGATGCGGAGCGCGTCGAGGAGCTGCGGCCGGAACTGCTCGGGCCGGCGGCAGTCGAAGGCGAGGGTCGCGAGCGCGGAGATGGTGTTCTCGTCGCCGGTGTTGGCGCCGAAATCGGTCTCCAGCGCCCAGAAGGCGACGATCACCGCGCCCGGGACGCCGGTCTGCTGCTCGACCGAGGCGAAGAGCGAGGCGTACTGGTTGAGCCGGGCGAAGCCGGTGTCGAGCCGGTACTGGCTGACCATGCGGTCGGAGAATTCGAGGAAGGTCTGCGAGAAGACGCCCTGCGCGCGGTCGCGATTGACGATGTCCTGGCGGTAGCCGACGCCGTTGAGCGCGGCGATCGCGTTCTGCGATATGCCGGCTGCGGCGGCCTCGGCGCGGAAGGCATCGAGCCAGGCGGGAAACTGGCCGGGATTGTTCTGGCAGGACTGGGCGAGCGCAGGCCCCGCACCGGCCAGTCCCACGGCAAGGGCCAGGCCGGCCATGAAATGCTTCCGCGGCATCGAATCGCCTCCGCTTTGCCCCGCGGCACTGTCGCGGCGGGGGCGAGGCGGGTCAAGGCGCGGTCGCCTTGGCTTTGCCATGTGCGGCAGCCTATGGTCGCCGCGCCGAAGACCCACCGCGCGAGTTCCCCTTGCGATTTGACGGCCTTGTCCTCTCGCTGATGTGGCGCGAGCTCCGCGGCTCGCTGGCGGGGATGCGCAAGCGCGATGCGGCGTGGATCGTCCTCGGCGGCGGCGGCCTCCTCGCCTATGGGCTCGCGATCAACGTCGCGTGGCTGGTGCGGAACGCGGACTGGGTGCGCGACGCGCACGGCGCCTGGCTCGGAGCGCTGGCGCTTGTCGCGGCCTCCGGGCTTCTCGACGGGATGCTGCTGGCGCGCCCCGCGCAGAAGCGGGCGCATGCGCGGTTCCTCGCGGCGCTGCCGATCTCCGACGACCGGCGCCGCGCGATGGCGGCCAGCGCGGCGTTCGCCATCGGCGTCGCGCCGGCGATGCTGAGCGCGGCGCTGATGCTGGCGGCGTGCCTCGCGGTGGCAAAGCCGGCGGCCGCGCTGTGGGTGGTCGGCACGGCGCTGCTATCGTTCGGCGCGCTCGCGGCGGGCGTGGCGCTACGGCTGCGCCGGCCCTACGTCGCGCCGGAGGAGCGGCTCGCCCTCCCCGGCTCCGCCGCCGGCATCACGCTTCCCGTCGCCCCGCTCGACCGGTCGCGGCCGCGCTGGGTCGGCAGCTGGGCGTGGAACCTCCCGGCGGGGCGGTTGACGCTGTCGGGCCGCGGCGTCGTCCTCGCGCTGGCGCTGCTGGCGGCGGGCCTCCTCGCGACAGTCGCGAGCCTTGCCCGCGCGAGCGCGGCGCCTGCGGTCATCGCCGGGCTCGTCGGCGGCCTCATCCTCTTCATGGCGACGGCACGCTACCACCCGCTGGTGTCGCCCGTGCTGCGGACGGCGCCGCTCCGCTTTGGCCGCGCGTGGCTCCGCATCGCGAAGCTGCCGCTCGCGCTCTCGGTCGCATTCTTCGCCGTGCTGGCTGGACCGGCGGTGGCGGCGGAGCCCGGGGCGTGGACGCTGCCCCTCTCGGGCGGGCTCGGGCTCCTCATCCTCAACAGCATCTATGCCGTGTTCGCGGCGTTCTTCGCGACGGCGCCGGTGTTCGCGGCGATCGCGTTCTTACTGGCGCTCGCGCTCACCGCCTACGAGACGCTGGAATATGGCCGCAGCGTGCTTCTCGGCCTCGCGGCGCTCGTCGTCTTTGTCTTCATCCGCACCCGCCGGAGATACCTTCATGGCTGACGCCCCGATCCTCGCCATGCGCGGCCTCGCGGCCGGCTATGGCGGCCGCCCTGTCGTCGGGGGCATCGACCTCACGCTCCATCGCGGCGAGGTGCTCGGCCTTCTCGGCGCCAACGGCTCGGGGAAGTCGACGCTGATCCGCGCCATCACCGGGCAGCTGCCGGCGATGGCGGGCAGCGTCACGGTCGGCGGCGTCGCCATGGCAGCCGACCCGGTCGCGGCGAAAGCGAAGCTCGGCCTCGCGGTCGACGCGCCTGACGTTCCCGCCGCGCTGACCGGACGGCAATATCTCGAGCTGGTCGCCTCGATCCGCGGCTGCGCGCCCGACGCCTGGCCCGCGGGCGACATGGTGGCGCTGCTGCAGTTCCGGCCCTGGCTCGACCGGCCGGTGGCGTCCTATTCGCTGGGGACGCGGATGAAGGTCTCGATCGCCGCTGCGCTCCTCGGCGCGCCGCCGCTCCTCATCTTCGACGAGGCGCTGAACGGGCTCGACCCGGTGGTGGCGTTCGCGATGAAGCAGCTCCTCGGCACGCTCGCCGCGGCGGGCCACGCGATCATCCTCTCCACGCATGTCGTCGAGACGGTGCCGGTGGTATGCACCCGCGCGCTGTTCCTCGCCGACGGCCGCATCGCCGGCGCCTGGGACAGCGCGGAGCTTGCCGCGGCGAGCCGCGCGCCGGGCGATTTCGAGCGCGCGGTGATGGCGGCGCTCTCGCTGCACGGCGCAAGAGCCGCCTGACCGCGGCGGTTTGCCAGCCGGAACGCCGGCCGATAGACCCGAGCGGTGAACTGGTTCGCGCAATACTGGCCGGTTTTCGTCTCGATCCTCGCCGTCCTCGTCGGCGGCGCGGCCGCGATCCATGCCGCGATGACCAAGGAGGAAGTGCGCGCCGCGCTCGGCTGGGCGGCGGTCGCGATCCTCTCGCCGTTCATCGGCGCCACGGTCTATGCCGTCGCCGGCGTCAACCGCATCCGCCGCTCGCGGGTCGCCAAGCGCCGCGGCCGGTTCGACCGCAGCGGCTCGACGTGGGACCAGGTCTCGCTGGAGCGCATCGCGCAATCCGCAGCGCCGCAGCTGGTGTCGCTGAAGCGCGTCGGCGACACGGTCGCGGCCTTCCCCTACACCGACGGCAACACCGTCACACTGCTCGAAGGCGGCGACCAGACCTACCCGGCGATGCTGGAGGCGATCGCGGCGGCGGAGAAGTCGGTCGCGTTCCAGTCCTACATCCTCGACGACGACCCGATCGGGCGGCGCTTCGTCGAGGCCTTCGCCGCGGCGCGCGACCGCGGCGTGGAGGTCCGCATCCTCCTCGATGCGGTGGGCGTGCGCTATTCCCGGCCGCCGATCGTGCGCAAGCTGCGCGACGCCGGCCTCGAATACGGGCTCTTCATGGGCAATCTCCTGCCCATGCGGCTCCCCTATGCCAACCTGCGCACCCACCGGAAGCTCCTCATCGTCGACGGCTCGGTCGGCTTCACCGGCGGGATGAATGTCCGCGACGAGTTCACCACCGAGATCGCCGGCGCGCATGCCGCGCGCGACACGCATTTCCGCTTCGAGGGGCCGGTGGTGTCGCAGCTCCTCCACATCTTCTCCGGCGACTGGCTGTTCACCACCGGCGAGAAGCTGACGGGCACCGCCCCGTGGCGCGCCCATTCGCCCGACGAGCCGGGCCCGGTGCCGTGCCGGCCGATCGATTCCGGCCCCGACGAAGGGCTGGAGCGCACCCACGCCATCATCCTCGGCGCGCTCGCCGTCGCCGAGGAGCGCATCCGCATCGCGACGCCCTATTTCCTCCCCGACGCCCGGCTCACCGCGGCGCTCGGCACCGCCGCGCGGCGCGGCATCCAGGTCGACGTGGTGCTGCCGAAGAAGGGCAACCTCCGGCTGATCGACTGGGCGGTGGCGGGCCAGCTGGAGCAGGTGCTTATCCCGGGCTGCCGGGTGTGGCGCGCCGAAGGGGCGTTCGACCACTCCAAGCTGATGGTGGTCGACGGCGGGTGGGCGCTGGTCGGGTCGTCCAACCTCGACCCGCGCTCGCTCAGGCTCAATTTCGAGCTCGACGTCGAGATCATGCACCGGCCGACCGCGCTCCTCATCGAGCGCCGCATCGAGGCCCAGATCGCCAATGCGCATGAGGAAACGCTGGAGACGCTCCACCAGCGCGCCTTCCCCGTACGCTTCCGCAACCGCCTGATCTGGCTCGCCTCGCCCTATCTCTGACGCGGCCACGCGCCGCAACCGCCGATTTTTCGCAATCGCTGAGTATTCGTGTCATTGTTTCGTTCATAATTCGGCCCTAAACTGATGAGATAGGTCGGTCACAAGTTCAGAAGAACCGCGTTCAAGCGGTTACTCGTTGAGTGGAGGCAGTCCCCGGTGTCGACACCGCTCGATCTCGCCGTCGACATTGCTGGCACGCTGACGCGGTTCCGCGCCGGCGGCGGCACGCTGGATGCGGCCAAGATCGCCGCCGACATCTCGCAGCGCCACCCCGGCACCGGCTATTCCCACGACGACATCGCCGGCACCGTCGCCGAAGAAGGCCGCCGCGCCGGCCTCCTGGTGCACAACCGCAATCCCCGCCGCCCCTAGCGTTCCGTAAGCGACCGCAAGCCTCTCCCCTTTAAGCTTCTCCCTCTTCGTCATTCCGGCGACGAGCTACCATCCCACACAGGCCGAAGCAGCGTCCGGGAACCCGGCTGCGCCGCGTGCGTTTTCCTTCACGCTGAATCACTCGGCTCTGGAGGAAAGGCATATGACGATCCGTCAGGACACACCGCAGCGCTGGGAGCGGGAGCCGGAGGTTCTCGGCCTCGACCGCCGCGCCGAGCCGCCCTACCCCCGCGATCCGGCGACGCCGGTGCAGCATACCCAGACCGCGGTCGAGGCCCGTCAGGGCTGGCTGGACCGGCCGATGCTGGTGGTGCTGATCGCCGGCCTCGTGCTCGCCGCGATCTTCGTCATCGCGATGCAGATCTGGTCCGGGACCGAGGATCTTCCGCCCGCCGGGCAGATCCAGGACACGCCGGCGGTCGTGGAAGACGCGCCCGCGCCCGTGGTTCCCGACGAACCGGCTGGCTAAGCGGCTGATCTGCTTGAACCGTTGGGCGGGAATTCCCACATCCCGCTCAACGGGGCTTTGCCGGATGCCGCAGGGCGGGTCCGGGTCCAGTGCAAAGTCGCTTGCGAGGGCTTTGTCATGTCGGGTCCAGGGTTGTTCTCGTCGTCCATCCTTCTCGGCTTCGAAGAGGTCGAACGGGCGCTGGAGCAGGTCACCCGCAAGGGTGGCGACGGCTATCCCCCCTACAATGTCGAGCGCCTTGCTCCGGCCGACGGCCGTGGCGAGACCCTGCGCATCGTCCTCGCGGTCGCCGGCTTTTCGCCCGACGACCTCACGGTCACCGCCGATGGCAATCAACTCATCGTGCAGGGCCGTCAGAGCGAGGAGAAGCCGCGCGACTATCTCCATCGCGGGATAGCGGCGCGGCGGTTTCGCAGGAGCTTTCTGCTCGCCGCCGGAGTTGAAGTCGGTGGAGCCACGTTGAAGGACGGGCTCCTCGCGATCGATCTTCAGCGGCCGTTCAAGGAGCGGGGCGTTCAAAGGGTGGCGATCAACGGCGCGAGCCGTGGGACCGCCGAGCCTGGAGGTAACTGACATGGAACGTCATCCGATCATGCCCGACGCTGCTTTCGCCGGACTGGGCGGAGGCCAGATCGCCTATGTGCGGCCGATGACCTCCGAAGCGATCAAGGCCGCCTTCCCGGCGGTACCCCCGCTTGCGCCCGGCCTGTCGCTGTGGGCCCTGCTCAACGCCGACGGCACGCCGATCCTCGTGACCGACAGCCGCGACGCCGCGCTGCAGAACGCCCGCGAGCACGACCTCGAGACGGTGAGCCTGCACTAGCACCGGGGGTCTGTTCTCGACCGCGAAGGTTTCCTCCCTTTCGTCATTCCGGCGAAGGCCGGAATCCAGCGCCGCTTGCGACGGCTCGTCGTGTTGCGCTGGACCCCGGCCTTCGCCGGGGTGACGAGGGGTGGGTGTGGCGAGTAGCCCGGCTAATTGCCGCGGAGCCGGTTGACCATTTCCGTCAGCCGGCCGACGAGTTCGTCGGCGAAGCCGGGTGTCGGGGCGGCGTCCTCCGACGGTGCCGCACTCTCGGGCGGGATGAGGAGCGCCACGATCTCGGCAAGCGTCTCACGCAGGAGCGCGACGTCGGCGGCGAGCGCTGCCTGCGCTTCGGCGAGCGCGGCAAGTTCGGCCGCCGTGGCGGAATCCGCGATCGCCACTGTGATGGCGTGTTGCTCCTGCGCCAGCGCGACGAGCGTCGCCTCGATCCCGGCCAGACGATCCTCGGCGGCGAAGGCCGCCCACTGAACCTCCAGCGCGGCCTGTGCCGTCGCCAGCGAACGCTGGTCCCCGGCGAGCGCGTCCTGCGCGGCGCGCAGGGTCGCGAGCATCTGCTCGATCCGCGCCAGCGCCGGGGCAGGGTCGGCGACCGGTGCCGGAGCGCTCTCCGCCAGCGCCGCCGCGAGGCCGTCCTGCGCAGCGGCAAGGCGCGCGACCTCGGCCTGCAGCGCCGCCAGCTCCTCCGTCGGATCGGCGGGCAGGGCTTGCGCGTCGATCACCCCCGCCAGCGCTTGTTGCGCGTCCGCAAGCCGGGCGACCTCCGCCCGCAACGCGGCGAGATCCTCACCGGGGTCGGCCGGCAGCCCTTGTGCCTCGATCGTCGAAGCCAGCGCCTCCTGCGCCTCGACGAGCCGGGCCATCTCGGCGCCGAGCGCGGCGAGCGCCTCGGTCGGATCGACCGGCGGCGCCACCGGCTCGACCGGGGCGATGGTCGCGGCGAGCGCCGCCTGCGCCTCGGTGAGGCGCGCGATCTCGTCGCGGAGCGCGGCGATCTCGGACGACGCGTCGGCCGCCGGTGCAGCGGTAAGATCGGCGAGAAGTGTCTCGATGACGATGAGGCGCTCGGTCAGGGCGGCGAGCGCGGTCTCGAACTCGGCCTGCTGCTCGCCCGGCTCGGTCATGTCGGCCGGCGCGCAGCGCCACGCGCCCTCGACCTGCTGGCAGAACGACACCGCGCCGCTTTCGGTGTCGAGGCGGAGGAAGCCGTCGCCCTCCTGGGTCAGCTGGAACCGTCCGCCGGCCTGCTGCGCCGCGGCGGGCGCCGCAGTCATCAGCATCGCGGCGAGAGCGAACAACCCGGCAAGGCGAACCATACGCGCACCACTCCTCAACCTGCCGCGACCCGACCCTAGCATGGCGTGACCGCCCGCCACAGCCGCGATCCCTTGCGGTTGCCGCCGGCGCGGCTAGCCTGCCGGGCGATGGTCATGGTCTATAAAGTCTGCCACGCAGCGCCGTGGCGCGCGGCCGAGATGGCAGGCGTCTACGACGGCTCGCCCGTCGACTACCGCGACGGCTTCATCCATTTCTCGACCGCGGAGCAGGTGCGGGAGACCGTGGCGAGGCACTTCAGGGATTTCAACGACTTGGTGATCGTCGCCGTCGACAGCGCGGCGCTCGGCGACCGGCTGCGCTGGGAGCCGTCGCGCGGCGGCGCCCTCTTCCCGCATCTCTACGGTCCGCTGCCGATGGCGGCGGTGCGCAAGGTGGAGCCGCTTCCGCGCGAAGAGAGCGGCGTCCACCGCTTTCCGGACCTCGACTGATGGGCCTCCTCGACCGGCTGGGGCAGCGGCTTCTCTTCGCGCTCGATCCCGAGACCGCGCACAAGCTGGCGATCCGGGGCCTGTCGCTGGCGCTGCACCCCACCGCGCCGAAGCCCGATCCGCGCCTGCGGACGCGGGTCTTCGACCTCGACTTCCCGAGCCCGGTCGGGCTGGCGGCGGGGTTCGACAAGAACGCCGTGGCGGTCGACGGGCTGCTCAAGCTCGGCTTCGGCTTCGTGGAGGTCGGCACGATCACGCCGCGGCCGCAGCCCGGCAACCCGCCGCCGCGCCTGTTCCGGCTGCAGGGCGACCGCGCCATCATCAACCGCATGGGCTTCAACAATGACGGCCTCGACGCCGCGCTCCGCCGCCTCAGGGCGCGTGGCAACCGGCCCGGCATCGTCGGCGTCAATCTCGGGGCCAACAAGGACAGCGCCGACCGCATCGCGGACTATGTCGAAGGCGTCACGACGATGGCGGGCGTCGCCTCCTATCTCGTCATCAACGTCTCGTCACCGAACACGCCGGGGCTTCGCGACCTCCAGGTCGCGGAGGTGCTGACCGAGCTCGTGCAGAAGGTGCGCGCGGCGCTGCTGACCGCGACCGAAGGGCGGCGGCGTCCGCCGCTCCTCGTCAAGCTCGCGCCCGACCTTGCCGAGCCCGACCTGCCGGCGATCGCCGCCGCGGTGTCGGACGGCAAGGCGGACGGCATCATCGTGTCCAACACCACCCTGTCGCGCGCCGGCCTCCGGTCCGATCCGAAGACCGCCGAGGCCGGCGGCCTGTCGGGGCCGCCGCTGTTCCGCCGCTCGACGGCGCTGCTGGCGAAGGTGCGGCGCCTCGTCGGGCCGGAGCTGCCGCTGATCGGCGCCGGCGGCGTCGATTCCGGCGAGACCGCCTGGGCCAAGCTCGCCGCCGGCGCCAACCTCGTGCAGGTCTATACCGGCATGATCTACGAAGGTCAGGGCATCGCCGCCGCCATCAACCGCGACCTCGCGCGGCGGCTGACCGAAGCGGGAATGGCGTCGATCGCCGACGTCGTCGGCACCGACGTCAACCGCTGGGCGGCGCAGGCGATCTGAGATCGCCGCCAGCCGTCCGTCACGCCGGCGAAGGCCGGGGTCCAGAGCCGCGGGCTCCCGCACAAGCGACTGGATTCCGGCCTTCGCCGGAATGACGAAAGAAGTGGGGCCTACTTCGCCTTGGAGTCGGAATTCGCTGCAGCGGGGACCTTGGGCTTGCGGCGGAACGAGGCGCGGATGTTGCCGAGGAGGTCCACTTTCACGCCGTGGCGGCGCATGATGAAGCTCTGCTGCGCGATCGACAGGAGGTTGTTCCACGTCCAGTAGATGACGAGCCCGGCCGGGAACGACGACAGCATGAAGGTGAAGACGATCGGCAGCAGGTGGAAGATCCATTGCGGCGCGCCGGGGGTCTGCGGATTGAGCCGCATCTGCACCCACATCGTGATGCCCATCAGGATCGGCCAGACGCCGATCATGATGATGGCGGGCGCCTCGAAGGGCAGCAGGCCGAAGAGGTTGATGAACGACGTCGGGTCGGGCGCGGAGAGGTCCTGGATCCAGCCGAAGAAGGGCTGGTGGCGCATCTCGATGGTGACGTAGAGCACCTTGTAGAGCGCGAAGAAGACCGGGATCTGGATCAGGATCGGCCAGCAGCCGGCGATCGGGTTGATCTTCTCCTTGCGGTAGAGCTCCATCATCATCTGCTGCTGCTTGGCGCGGTCGTCCTTGTAGCGCTCGCGGATCGCGGTGAGCTGCGGGCCGACCTTCCGCATCGACGCCATCGACCGGTAGGAGCGGTTGGCGAGCGGGAAGAACAGGAGCTTGATGACGACCGTCACCAGGAGGATGGCGACGCCGAAATTGCCGATCAGCCGATAGAACCAGTCCAGCATGTGGAACATCGGCTTGGTAATGAAATAGAACATGCCCCAGTCGACGAGGAGCTCGAAGCGCTGGAGCCCGAGCGCGCTGTCATAGCCGTCGACCACCGCCACTTCCTTGGCGCCGGCGAAGAGCCGGTTGGTGGTCTCGGCGGTGGCGCCGGGCGCCACGGAAACCGCCGCGCCGGCATAGTCGGCCTGGTAGCGGACGCCACCCTCGGTCGGCCGGCGGAACGAGGCGCTGAAAGCGTCGTCGCGGTCGGGGATCAGCGCGGTCGCCCAGTATTTGTCGGTGATGCCGAGCCAGCCGCCTGGCGCGCCGGTATAGTCCTGCCGCGGCTCGCCCTCGAGGACGGCGTAGTCGACGTCGACCAGCCCGTCATCGCCGAGGAAGCCGATCATGCCCTCATGGAGGATGAAGAAGCCCCGCGATTCCGGCTCGCCGAGCCGGGTGACGCGGCCATAGGGCGTCAGCGTCGCGGCGGCTTCGCCGGTATTGGCGACGGAGTCGGCGACGGTGAAGAGATACTCCGCATCGACCGAGACAATGCGGGTGAAGACGAGGCCGGCGCCATTGTCGTAGGTCAGCGTCACCGGCGTCTCGGGCGTCAGCACCGCGCCGGCCGGCGCGGTCCACACCGTGGCCGAGCCGGGCGCGGCGACACCCGCGCCGCCCAGCCAGCCGAACTCGGCGAAATAGCCGCCCGGACCGTTGGCGGGCGACAGGAGAACGACGTTCGGGCTGCCGTCCTCGATGGTCACGCGGTAGTCGTTGAGCGAGAGGTCGTCGATCCGGGCGCCGACAAGGTTGATCGAGCCGGTCAGCGACGGTGTCTCGATCGGGATGCGCGCGGTCTCGCCGATCGCCTCCTCGCGGGTTTCGGCGATGATTTGCGGCACCACGGCCGCGCCGCCGTCGAGCTGTCCGGCCGGGGCGAGCGGCTCGGACGCGGCGACCTGGTTGGCGGCATCCTGCTGGGCGCGCTCGATCTGCGGCTGCGCCACGAAATACTGCCAGGCGAAGAGCACGACGATCGACAGGGCGATCGCGATGATAAAATTGCGGTTGTTACCCATCGCGACGTCCCGGTGTCCCGGCAAGGGCGGCGAGCCCGGCCTCCAGATCGGCGACGAGCTCCGTGAAGGGCCGCGTCAGCGCGGCCTCGCGCCCGATCACGACATAGTTGGTCCCGGGCCGCGCCTTCTGCAACGCTCCGACGCGAACGGCTTCGCGGAGGCGCCGGCGGATGCGGTTGCGCACGACCGCATTGCCGACCTTGCGGGTGACGGTGAAGCCGAAGCGCGGGCCGGCGCCGGGCTCACCCGGCGCCATCTGCAGCGCAAGGCCCGGCCGGTTGACGCGGCGGCCTTTCGCGGCCGCCTTGAATTCGGAGCGCTTGCGCAGCCGTTCCAACCGGGGCGCTCCCGTCGCAGAAGGAGAACGCGTCAGGCGGACAGACGCTTGCGGCCATGGGCGCGGCGCGCGGCGAGGACGCGGCGGCCGGCCGCCGTGGCCATGCGGGCGCGGAAGCCATGACGCCGCTTGCGGATGAGCTTGCTCGGTTGATAGGTCCGTTTCATGGAAAATGCCCGCGTCAGCGGCCGAAGGCCGAAGGTAAGTCCGAGTAGTGCCGGATAGGGCGGCTTGCCTGGGCTCCGGGGCCCGGCAGACCGCGCCGGGCTTATACGGACTAAGCCCCGCTCCGTCAACGGAACCGCCGTCTCACAAGCGCCGGCCGTCGGTACCATGTAAGGGTTGCGCCAATGCGTCGCGCGAGCGGCGCTTGCCCAGGACTTGCCGCTGATGCCACCCGGCCAGGCCAATGACGACGTCGCGGGATCGGTCGTGCCCGAGCTGACCCCGCCGGACCGGCCGCCGCGGCCATGGTGGCAGACGGCGCTGCGCTGGGCGCCGGTGGCGATCCTCGTCGGTGGCGGGCTGGCGGCGTTCTTCTTCGGGGTCGGCGACTACCTGTCGCTGTCGGAGATCATCAAGGCCCGGGCGCGGCTCCTCGACTTCGTGGCCGACCAGCCGGTGACGACCGCCGCCGCCTATGCGGCGATCTACATCCTCGCCGTCATCTTCTCGATCCCCGGCGGGTCGGTCATCACCATCGTCGGCGGTGTCCTTTTCGGCGGCGTCGCCGGCGGGCTGATCACGACCTTCGCCGCGACGGCGGCCTCGATCATCGTCTTCCTCGTCGCGCGGTCGGCGCTGGGCGACGGGCTGCTGCGCCGCATCGAGCGCCTCGGACCGCGGATCGCCTCCTTCACCGAGCGGATGCGCGAGAACGCGCTGGTCTTCATCATCTTCCTCCGCCTGGTGCCGGTGATGCCCTATTGGGCGTCCAACGTGCTGCCTGCGGCGCTCGGGGTACGGCTGCCGACCTACGCTGCCGCGACGCTGGTCGGGCTTCTGCCGTGGACGGTCAGCTTCGCGTTCTTCGGCGTCGCGCTTGACGAGGCGATCGCGGCGCAGGAGCTCGCCAATCCGGGCTGCGCCGACGCCGGGACCTGCACCATCGACCCGGCGGCGCTCGCCAGCGGCCAGGTGCTGACCGGGATCGCCATCGCGCTCCTCGCCATCGTCCCGGTCGTCTTCCTGTCGTGGCGGCACCGCCGCAAGGCGCGCGCCGACGCCGCATCGGCCGGGGATGAGGGCGACACCGCGGTTTGACCGCAACGGGCCTTCCCCGCATCATTGTGACGCAGACTGTCATGTGAGGCGCACGGTGTCGGAAACCACCGAGGCGATCGTGCCGGCGCGGCCGCCCCGACGACCGCGCTTCGGCCTGTCGTGGAAGGTGCTGGGTCTTGCCGCGATCTTCGTCGTGGTGAGCCTCGTCCTCATTTACGTGCCGTCGATCGCCAATTTCCGCTCGTCCTGGATCGGCGACCGGCTGGCGAGCGCGGCGGCCGCCGGCGTCATCCTCACCGCGCCCGACCAGGTCGACGTACCGCTCGAGATCCAGGCGCGGCTTCTGGAGACGGTGCGTGCCGACGCCATCATCATCCGCGAAGGCAATGTCAGCCGCCTGATCTCCGCCGCCCGCACCCCGCCGCGCGCCGAGGTCACCACCGACACGCGCGATCCGGCGCTGTGGACGCGGATCGGCGAGGCGTTCGACACGCTGCTTTACGGTGGCGGCCGGGTGCTGCGCGTCATCGGCGAGACGCAGAGCGGCGGCCAGCTCGAGCTGGTGATGCATGACGACGAGCTCCGCGCCGCGATGGTGACGGCGTCGTTCAACACGGTGTGGCTTGCAGCGGGGCTCTCGGTCGCGGCGGGCGCGGTGCTGTTTTTCGTGATCAACCGGCTCCTCGTGCGGCCGGTGCGGCGGATGTCGCGGAACATGGTGTCGTTCCGCGAAGCGCCCGAGGACGCCTCGCGCATCATCCACCCCACCGGGCGCCGCGACGAGATCGGCATCGCCGAGGGCGAGCTCGCGACGATGCAGACCGACCTTCGCGCCACGCTGCAGCAGCAGCGCCGCCTCGCCGATCTCGGCCTCGGCGTGTCGAAGATCATCCACGACCTTCGCAACATGCTGTCCTCCGCGCAGCTCTTCTCCGACCGCATCTCCGCGCTCCCCGACCCCTCGGTACAGCGCTTCGCGCCGAAGCTGATCGCCGCGCTCGACCGCGCCATCGGCTACGCCCAGTCGACGCTGACCTATGGCCGCCCGCAGGAGGATGCGCCGCGGCGCCGGCTGCTGCGGCTGGCGGCCGTCGTCACCGAGGTCGCGGAGACGCTCAGCCTCGATACCCACCCGACGGTGCGATGGGAGAACAAGGTGCCGCCGAGCCTCGAGGTCGACGCCGATCCAGACCAGCTGTTCCGCGTGCTGATGAACCTCACTCGCAACGCGGTGCAGGCGATGGAGGGCGACGAGCCGCCCGCCGTGGTCCGCCGGCTCACGATCGAAGCCGAGCGCACCGGCGCCGTGGCGACGCTGCGCGTACGCGACACCGGACCTGGCGTCCCGGAAAAGGCGCGTGCCTTCCTGTTCCAGCCGTTCCAAGGCTCGTCCAAGGTTGGCGGCACCGGGCTCGGCCTCGCCATCTCCGCCGAGCTGATCCGCGCCCATGGCGGCAGCATCGAGCTCAAAGCCCAGGCCGGCCCCGGAACCACCTTCGAGATCACCATCCCCGACCGCCCGCTCGATTTCCTCACGGCCGGAAAGGCGCGGGCAAGCTGACAGCCGCCGCCCTTCGCCTTGCAATCGCCCCGGCCTGTCAGTACCTATGCCCCGCGCAGGCGCCCGTAGCTCAGCTGGATAGAGCACCAGACTACGAATCTGGGGGTCAGGAGTTCGAATCTCTTCGGGCGCGCCAATCTCTCGATCGGCGGCGATCTATGGGATCATCGCGTAGAGGGCGTCCCACTCGTCCGCGAGATGCAGCGCGCTGTAGCAGCCGCCGTAGTAGATGTTGGTCGAGAAGCGGACGCGGCCGGCCGCGACTGCGGGGAGGCGCTGCCAGGCAAGATTGGCCGCGAGCTCGGTCTTCTCGACCTCGGTGTACCAGTCGACAAGGATCGCCTCGACGTCGCCGAGGATGATGCCGATATTCTCGAGGCTGACGGTCGGGGTTTCGCCGAGCTGTTCGGCCGGTACCGTGCGCCCTCCCAGATCCTCCAGAACCTGTCCAGCCAGCGTGACGTTCACCGTGTTGGCGCCGAGAAGGATGTTCACCGACCCCTCGCCGACATTGTAGTAGACCGCGGCCACCTTCCGGTCGGCGATCCTGGCGCCGTGGCGCTGACGCATGGCTTCGAGCGCGGCGTCGTAGCCGGCGATGAACTCCGCCGCCGCCGCCTCGCGCTGCAGCCAGCCGCCGAGGCGCGTCAGGTTCTCCTGCCAGGTCGCCTCATAGTCGATCGGCAGCGTCGGCATGAACGAGGAAAGCCGGCGCAGCGGCCACATGTCCTCCGCGCCCTCGACATCGGTGCAGATGGCAAGGTCGGGGTCGAGCGACAGGATCTCCTCGATGTTCGGCGGGAAAGCGAGCTGGCGCGCCGAGGCGGCGACCGGGACCCAGGGCGCAACCGCGTCGCAATAGCCGGCGATGGGGAGCCCAAGCGCGACGGCGGGCTCGAGGTCGAGCCGGCTGTCGATAGCGATCACCCGCTGCGGGTCCACCGGAATCGCGGTCTCGCCGAGGATCGTCGAGACCGTCCGCATCGCCGCCTGCGCGTTCGCGCCGCGAAGGAGCGCGGCGGAGGCGGCGAGCGATAGCGCGCCGAGGCCGAACGTCCGCCGGGAAACCGCGAACGGCCGATGGGAAGGACGGATTTCACGACGCGGAGTGTGGGTCTCCGTAGTGCGGTAAGTCATTCGAATTGCTCTAACGGTATTTGAGAAGCGAGAAGCCTCGCCCGCATATTCACCTGACTACTCCCGGTCAATGAAATTCGGCAAGCACTAGAATTTGTCTAACTCAATACAACCGTCATCTATAAATCACCTCAAGTAATCACACCAAGGGGCCGTCGCGGCGAGCGGTCCTCAGCCCTTGCGGCGGCGGGATAGCTCGCCGAACTGCGCCTCGTGGAGCGCGCGATAGGCGCCACCCGCGGCGATGAGCTGGTCGTGCGAGCCCTGTTCGACGATGCCGCGATCATCCACCACGACGATGCGGTCGGCGTTCTGGATCGTGGCGAGGCGGTGGGCGATCACCAGCGTGGTCCGGCCTTCGGAGAGCTCGGCGAGCGACTGCTGGATCGCCTGCTCGGTGGCGCTGTCGAGCGCGGAGGTCGCCTCGTCGAGGATGAGGATCGGCGGGTTCTTGAGGAACATCCGGGCGATGGCGACGCGCTGCTTCTGGCCGCCCGAGAGCTTGACGCCGCGCTCGCCGACGACGGTGTCGAGCCCCGCCGGCAGAGCCGCGATCATGTCGTCGATCCGGGCGCGCCGGGCCGCGTCCATGATCTCCGCGTCGGTCGCGCCGAGCTTGCCATAGGCGATGTTCTCGCGAACCGAGCCGCCGAACAGGAAGACGTCCTGCTGGACGATGCCGATCTGGCTGCGCAGCGAGGTCTGCGTCATGTCGCGGATGTCGATGCCGTCGATGGAGATCGACCCGGCATTGAGCTCGTAGAAGCGCGGCAGCAGCGAGCAGATCGTCGTCTTGCCGGCGCCGGAGGGGCCGACCAGCGCAACGGTCTCGCCGGCGGCGATCGCGAGGTTCAGCCGGTCGATGACGACCCCTTCGCCGGAATAGCCGAAGGTGGCGTCGCGATAGACGATGTCGCCGCGCAGCCCCTTCACCGCGATCGCGTCCGGCCGGTCGGCGATGTCGGGCTGGGTGTCGATCAGCCGGGTGAAGCGGCGGAAGCCGGCGATGCCCTTCGGATAGCTCTCCAGGACGCCGGTGATCTTGTCGATCGGGCGGAAGAAGACCTCGATGAGGAGGAGGAAGCCGACGAAGCCGCCATAGCTCAGCTCGCCTTCGATCACGAGCCAGGTGCCCGCGACGAGCACCACCAGCTGCACCAGTCTCGTGCTGAGATAGGAGAGCGTGATGCTCGCCGTCATGATCGCATAGGCGCGCAGCTTGGTGTGGCGGTAGCGCTGGTTGTCGGCTTCGAAGAGCCCGCGCTCGTGATGCTCGTTGGCGAACGCCTTGACCACGCGGATGCCGCCGATGGAATCCTCAACGCGGATGTTGAAGTCGCCGACGCGGCCGAAGAGCTCCGTCCAGGTCAGCGTCATCCGCGACCCGTAATGGCTGACGAGGAACGCGGCGACCGGGACGATGGCGAGCGTGATCAGGCCGAGCTTCCAGTTGACGGCCAGCATCAGGATGAAGGCGCCGATGAAGGTCATCACCGCGATGAAGACGTCTTCCGGCCCGTGATGGGCGACCTCGCCGACCTCCTCCAGATCCTTGGTGACGTGGGTGATGATCTGGCCGGTCTTGTTGTCGTCGAAATAGCGGAACGAGAGCTTGTTGAGATGGTCGAAGGCCTGGCGGCGCATGTCGGTCTCGATGCCGACGCCGAGCGCATGGCCCCAGTAGTTCACGATGCCGTTGAGCACGGCGTTGAAGATGTAGACGCCGAGAAGCGCCGCGGCGGCGGTGAGGATCCAGCCCCAATTGGCGCTCGGCAGAAGGTCGTCGATGAAGGCCTGTACCGCCAGCGGGAAGGCGAGCTCGAGGAGCCCGGCGAGGAGCGCGCAGCCGAAGTCGAGGACGAACAGCTTCCGGTATGGCCGGTAGTAGGAGAAGAAGCGGCGAAGCAGGTCCATGACGATAGGGCTGGTGCGGTGGGGGCGCGAGCAGCGTTCTAACCGAGCGCCGCAGCGTCGGGAACCGTGCTCAGCGGATCCGGCGCGCCGGCGGCAACCCGGTGCTGGTGCTCGCGATTTCGCCACCACAGCTGGCGCTCGAAGCAGTCCTCGATCGGCCGCAGCCGGCAATTGGCGCAATAGGCCGGTGCGCCGGGTGGGTCGGGGAAGAGCTGATGGAAGAGGCGGTGATCGTCATCCTCCTCGTGGTCATGGTCATGGTCGTGTTCCTCCCCGCCATCCGCGTGGTGCGGCTCGGTATAGGCGAGGCAGCACCCGGCCTTGTGCATGGCGCAGACCGCGCCCCAGTCGGTCGCGATCCGCTCGATCACGGGCTTGCGCCGCCACGGCGCGCCGGGAACGGCGATGAGAGCGCGCACCTCCGCCATGCCCTCCGGCGTCACCGGGATCTGCGCCTGGTAGACCAGGGCGCTGGCGAATCCGTCGGCGACCTCGTGCCAGAGATTGGTCCGGCTCACCTTGGCCAGCCGGGTCAGGGCGGCGATGATCGGCTCGACCGCGGTCACCAGCGCGTCGACCGTGCGGCGATGGCGCTCGGCGTCGTCCGCCACCACGGTCACGTCGGGCCGCCCCGTCCAGGGATGGCCGTCGGGCACCAGCACCTCGGGTTCGGCTAGCGCGACGCGGTCGGTCCAGCCTGCGGGGTGGAAGTACCAGGCGATGCCGCCGTCGCGGGGCAGGAAGGCCGCCCCGGCCCCGGCCGCCATGGCGTAGGCGGTCACCGCAGCGGCAATGCCGCCGAACCAGCCGGCGAGATAGGTGGAGGCCGCGGGCGGCGGCGAGCCGCGCCCCGTCAGTCCGTCATGCACCGCACGGAGCGCCGCCGCATCGTCGGCGACGATCTCCGCCAGTGACAGGACGCGATGCGGCCGCTCGGGTGACGCCTCCTCGAAATGCGGGCGGAAGAAGCGCGCATAAGGCCCGTCGAGAAAGTCACGCGGCGTTTCGGCGGGCAGCAGCACGCTTCGTCCTTTTCGTCAGCCGGCGATGCCGTAGGCGACGGCCGCCTCGACCGGCGTCGCCGGGTCGCCGTCGACCGCGCGTTCGATTTCCGGGATGAGGGTGTCGAGCAGGAAGTTGTAGCTGAGCGGGCTCTGGATCGAGAACGCCGCAGTCAGCACCTTGTCGCAATAGACCTCGCGGCCCTCGGCATGGGCGGCGAGACGCGTGCGCAGCGGGATGTTGACGATGTTGGACGAGTCGTCCTGTCCGTTGACCCAGATCACGAGGTCGCGGTCGAGGATGGCGACGTTCTCGCGCGCGATGGCGGCGTTGCCGTCCACCGCAACCGCCGCAATCTCGTCCGGCAGGATGAATCCGAGGTCGAGGAGGAGCTTGCCGCGGCTGTGGCCCTCGGCGGCGACGTAGAAATTGGTGTCGTCCACCGTCACCGAGACGGCTTCCAGCGCCTGCCATTCCGGATGGGCGTCGCGGATGTCGGCGATGCGCTGCGCGATCGCGGCGATCTCGGCCTCCGCCTTCTCCTCCTGCCCGAACACCGCGCCGATGAAGCGCACGCGCTCGTCCCATGGCGTTGCCCAGTCGTCATAACCCGGATGGCCGGCAACGGTCGGCGCGATGGCCGAAAGGCGGCGCCAGGTGTCCTCGTCGATCCCGGCCCAGGTGCCCATGATGAGGTCGGGCTCCATGGCGAGGATGCGCTCGAACGGCATGTCGTCGGAGAAGGTCTCGGGCTGCGCGCCGCCAAGGGCGGGGATCGCCCACGGCCAGGTGCCGTAGGGCTGCTCGCCCCAGGCGTCGCGCTGCAGCACCGACACCACGCCGAAGGTCAGCATCATGTCGTGCTCGTCCCAGCCGACGCTGACGACGCGCTGCGGATCGGCCGGGACCTCGGTGGCTCCGAATTTGTGGGTGATGCTGCGGGTGGCGCCCTGCGCCCGCACGCCGGTCGCGGCGAGCAGACCCGCCGCTGCGGTCCCGGCCATGAAGCCGCGGCGGGTCAGGGGCAGAAACGGCCGGATGGTCCGGGTGTCGTTCGACATTAGTCTATCTCCAGATTGTCGGAAGACTTGGCGGCCGAACTAACCATCGACGCTTGCCCGATCAAGGTCTTTGTTCTCAGCATTTCATGATACTTATTCTATTTTTCAAGTAGTACTGTGCCTTCCCCAAGATATCGTCAGTCCGGCTGTTCGACCGGGGTTCCGCGCGGAATGACCAGCGGCGTGTGCGACACCGGGTCGGCGATCACCATGCAGGGGAGCCCGAACACGGCCTCGACGAGATCGGCATTCACGATGGCCGACGGCGCGCCTTCGGCGACGATCGCACCCTCGCGCATGGCGATGATGTGGGAGGCGTAGCGGCAGGCATGATTGAGGTCGTGGAGCACCGCGACCACGGTGTGGCCGCGCTCGCGATTGAGCTGCCGCAGCAGCTCGAGGAGCTCGATCTGGTGCGCGATGTCGAGGAACGTCGTCGGCTCGTCGAGGAGGAGGAGCGGCGTCTCCTGCGCCAGCACCATCGCCACCCACACCCGCTGCCGCTGCCCGCCCGACAATTCGTCGACGAGCCGCCCCGACAGCGGCGTGACCCGGGTCGCGGCCATCGCCGCGACGACGGCCGCCTCGTCCTCCCGCGACCATTGGCGCAGCAGCTTCTGGTGCGGATAGCGGCCGCGTGCGACGAGGTCGGCGACCCGGATGCCCTCGGGCGCGATCGAGGTCTGTGGCAGGAGGCCGAGGCGGCGGGCGACCTCCTTCGCCGGATAGGACGCGATGCTGGCGCCGTCGAGGATCACCTCGCCGCCGCTGGGGCGAAGCAGCCGCGACAGCGCGCGCAGCAGCGTCGATTTCCCGCAGGCATTCGGCCCGACGATGACGGTGAACGATCCGTCGGGAATCGCGACCGACAGGTCGCGCGAGATGACGCGCTGGTCGTAGCCGATGGTCACCGAGCGGGCGGCAAGCCGCGCCTCCCGCCCGGTGCCGGTGTCCGCCGGCGCCACGATCCCGCCGCTCCCTGCGGCCGCGCCCGGCGCGTCCCTCATTCGGCCAGGACCGCGGCAAGCAGCGGGACGAACCGGTCCATTCCCCACGGCAGGGAAAGCGGCGACGGCGCGGTGGTCGACATGATGAGGCTGCGGTCCACCAGCGGGACGAAGCGGCCTTCGACGACCGGCTGGTAGCGCGCGACCACCGGATTGGCGCGGAAGGTCTCGACGTCCTCGTCGCTGTTGTGCCACGTGACGAGAATGTCGGTCTCGATGCCCGTCAGACCTTCGATGCTGACCTCGTAGAAGAAGGTGTCGCGCGGCAGGCCGGCAATCGCCGGCGCCGAGGCGAGGCCGAGCTCCTCGATGAGCTGCACGCGCGGGTCGGTCGGACCGTAGAAGACGACGGTGCCAGCCGAGAGGTCGCCCGCGGCATAGGCGAAGGTCCGGCCGGCGAATTCGGGATGGCCGGCGCCGATGGCGCGGATCGATTCCAGCGTCTCCGCAAGGAGCGCTTCCGCCTCCTCCTCCTGGCCGAGGGCGCGGCCGACGGTGCGGACCACGTCGCGCCAGTCGGCCACCCACGGCTCGACGGCATGGGCCACGGTCGGCGCGATCGCGGAGAGCCGCGCATAGTCCGCGTCGCTGAGGCCGGCATAGGGCGCGAGGATGAGGTCAGGCTCCAGCGCGAGGATCGCCTCGAACGGCGTGCCGTCGAAGGTGTCGAGCGCGACCGGGAGAGGCGCGCCCGTCGCGGCGACCGCGTCCGCCACCCAGGGCAGGTAGCCGTCGGCATTGCCGCCCCAGTCCTGCCGCGCGATGCCGACCGGGACCTCGCCGAGGGCGATCACCACGTCCTGCGAGATCCAGCCGAGCGTCACGATGCGCTGCGGCGCTTCGGGGATCACGGCCTCGCCGAGGGCGTGCGGGATGGTGACGGGGAATTCCTGGGCAAGCGCGGGGCCGGCCAGCGTGACGGCGCCGAGGGCAATGGTGATGGTAAGACGGTTCATGGTGCTTTCTCCGGGTTGAAGGTCATTTGCGGCGCGCCTCGCGGATCAGGAGCCAGGCGAAATAGAGCCCGCCGATCGAGACGGTGACGACGCCGACGGGAAGCTGGGTGGGGGCGAAGGTCCGCTGGCCGGCAAGGTCGGCGACGGCAAGAAGCAGCGCACCGAGGCAGGCAGACGGAACGAGCGCGACGCCAGGCGAGCGGGCGAGCCGCCGCGCGATCTGCGGCGCGGCCAGCGCCACGAAGGAGATCGGCCCGGCGGCCGCGGTGGCCGTAGCGGTGAAGCCGATGCCGAGGAAGATCAGGGCGAGCCGCGCCCGCTCCGGGCGGATGCCGAGAGCGCCGGCGGCATCGTCGCCCATCTCGAGCTGGCGCATCGGACGGGCGAGGAAGACCGCCACCAGCATCAGGCCGGCGATGGCGATCGACGCCGGGACGAGCTTGTCGAAGCCGACGCCGTTGAGCGTCCCGGCGCCCCAGATCGCGGCGGTCATCGCGACCTGCAGCTGTGCCTTCAGCATGAGATAGGTGTTGAGCGCGGTGAGCATCGCGCCGACGCCGATGCCGACGACGATGAGCCGGAAGCCCTGGACGCCCTGCCGGTAGGCGAGGAAGTAGACGACGACCGCGGTGAGGATGCCGCCCGCCAGCGCCCCGGTGGCGACCTCGTAATAGCCGCCATGCCACAGGATGATCACGCAGAGCGCACCGGTATAGGCGCCGGCCTCGAAGCCGATGACGTCCGGGCTGCCGAGCGGATTGCGGGTCACGGACTGGAAGATCGCGCCGCTCATGCCGAGCGCGGCGCCGAGCACGACCGCGAGAAGGACGCGCGGCAGGCGCCATTCCACGACGACCATCTCGACGCGCCGCGACGCCTCGCCGAACAGCGCCTGCAGCACCTCGCCCGGCGTCACCGGGAAATCGCCGGTCATCAGCGTCCACACCGCCACGACCGCGGTGAACGCCAGGACGATGAGGCACACCGCGGCGGTGCGAAGATCGATGCGCTCCGCGACGCGCCCGCCGGCGATGCGGACGATGCGGACGGCGCGGCCGAAGTCGACCGCTGGCGTGTGGGCGATGGTCACAGGCCGCTCGCCTTCCTGCGGCGGGCGAGAAGGATCAGGACCGGCGCACCGACGAAGGCGGTGACGATCCCGACCTGGAGCTCGCCCGGCCGCATCGCGATGCGGCCGACGATGTCGGAGACGAGGAGGAGGATCGGCGCCAGCACGATGGTGAAGGCGATGATCCAGCGCTGGTCGGGGCCGACGATCCAGCGGGCGACATGCGGCACCATGAGGCCGACGAAGCCGATCGGGCCGGCGATCGCAGCGGTCGAGCCGGCAAGGAGGGTCACCGCGACCACGACGATCACGCGCGTCCGCACCAGGCTGGCGCCGAGCGCGGCGGCGAGGTCCTCGCCGAGCGCGACCGCATTGAGCGGCCGCGCCGCGGCGATCGCGAGGACGACGCCCACCGTCCAGAACGGCAGGATCGTGACGATGTCCGGATAATTCGGCGATGCGAGCGACCCGACCCAGTGGCGCATCGCGTTGAAGGTCTGCGGATCGATCATGGTGAGGCCGGTGCCGATGCCGCCGAGGATCGCCCCGATCGCGACGCCGGCCAGCGTCAGCCGCACCGGCGTCGCCGCGCCGCGCCCGGACGAGCCGATGGCGTAGACGACGAGCGTCGTGACCACCGCGCCGGCAAAGGCGAACCAGATCAGCGAGCTGAGCGTCGTGAACCCGAACAGGCCGATGCCGAGCACCATGAAGAAGGTCGCGCCGGCATTGACGCCGAGGATGCCGGGATCGGCGAGCGGGTTGCGCGTCAGCGCCTGGATGAGCGCGCCGGACAGCCCGAGGGCGATGCCGCACAGGATGCCGAGCACGGTCCGCGGCAGGCGAAGGCCCTGGATGATCGCGTGCTCGTCCGTATCGGCATAGTGGAAGAGGCCGTCGAACACCGTGGCGAGCGGGATGTTGCGCGACCCGACGCCGATGCTCAGAAGCACGACCGCGACGAACGCGCCGATCGCGACGAGGAGCCAGAAGCCGCGCGTGGCGTTGCTGTGCGCGAGACCGCCCCGCTCGCCTTCGGCCGGGCGGTCCGTCGCCATATCGGCGACCGCAGCCATGGCGTGGCGCCGGCGGACTCTTACTCTTGGAGCAGCACCGAGAGCTCCTTGCCGCCGACGGCTCCGGCGAGGATGGCGGTGATCTTCATGGATATTCTCCGGCGATGGGGCGCACGAAACCGTCCGCCGGGAGGCTCCCGTCGGCGATCCGGCGCTGGTTGAGATGATCTACAGTCGAACTGTTCCAGACTACGCTGGTCTGCGACCGTAGATTTTCATTGTTCCAAGTCTTTGATTGTCTAACGCTTTCGGCGCACGCCTAACCGCAGGCGAGGCGGCGGTCAATACTGCGCGAACAGCACGATCGACATGAGGATCGCGTCGCCGGCCGGCGTATGGTGCAACCGCGCGACGCCTCGCGCTTCGACCCAATCGGAGACAAGCCATTCTTCAGTCGCGCCGCGCAGGGCGTATAAAAGGCACTCCGGTCGGGGCCCTGAGGTCGGGAACCGGGGCGTCCCGCGTCGTTCGTCGCGGTTTGCTCCGATCGCGATCTTCACCGCCCGTCAGGCAAACCCGCGACCGGGTCATCGAGCCGGGCAAACGGCACGCCTCGTGCCGTTCAACGCTAAACCGGCCACCATGCAGGGGGGAGACGTCAATGAGATATGGAGCATCCGCGCTCCTCGGCGCGCTGGCCATTGCGCTTGCCGCATGCGGCGAGGACGATGCGAGGAATGGAAGGCCGTCCGGCAATGCTGACGTCGGGGAGGCATCGCCGGTCGCACCACGCCCGGCGGATGACACGCCAGCGGATGCCCGGCCCGTGGAAGCCGCGGAGGCAGACAGGCCGGCCGCCGCTGCCGTCACGGTGACGAACCCGTTGCTTCCGCTGGCGCGGTTTGCCGCCGACTGGGCACCCGACGCCGGCTCCTGTAGCACGCCGGCCGTATATCACTTCGGCGGGCGTTCGGTTTACACACCGGACAGCCGTTGCGTCGTCTTCTCCAGCGACCCCGTCGGGGAAGCCCCGGAGGGCGCGGACGAGAACGGACCGCTGGCGATCCATCTCTATTGCGAGGCCGGCGCCGAAGGCCAGCTCCCGGTCGCCTGGCCGATGCCGGCGCCGCAACTGATCGACATCTGGGTGATCGAACCCCTGGGCGAGGACGCGACTGCGGCGGTGCGGGTCGATCGCGGCACCGACGGCGTGCTCGAACTCGTTCGTTGCAACAGCTGAACGCGGCTCACCGGTGGCCACGCTCTCCGCCGGCCTGCTCCTCTACCGGCGCATGCCGGCGCTCGAGGTGCTGCTCGTCCATCCCGGCGGGCCGTTCTGGGCGAAGAAAGACGACGGCGCCTGGTCGATCCCGAAGGGGCTGGTCCATCCCGGCGAGGCCGAGCTCGACGCGGCGCGGCGCGAGTTCGGCGAGGAGACCGGCGGCATCGCTGCTGGCCCCGCCGTCGAGCTCGGGCGGTTTCGCCAGCCGGCGGGGAAGGTGGTGGTCGCCTTCGCCGTCGAGGGGGACTTCGACCTCGCTGCCTTCCGCAGCAACAGCTTCACCATGGAGTGGCCGCCGCGGTCGAAGCGGATGGCGGCATTTCCGGAAGCCGACCGCGCAGGTTGGTTCGATCCCGACGCCGCGGCGCGGAAGCTGCTGCCCGGCCAGGTGCCGATCGTGGCGGCGCTGCTGGGGCGGCTTGGCGGCGCGTGAGCGCTACTGGCCGCTGACGTAGTTGCGGTTGACCCAGCCTTCCCAGCCGGCGACGCGAACCTTCTGCCAGGTGCCGGTGGCGTAGGGCAGGAAGGCGATGCCGCACTGGTTCGGCGCCAGACCGACCAGGATCTGCGACTGGGGCGTCGGCCAGGCGCGAAGATTGAGGACGTCGTTCCAGGCGACATTGGTCACGCAATAGAGCGCCGGCGACACCATGGCGATGTAGCGCTTGTGCACCCAGCCGGCATAGTGGCCGTCGTCGATCGGGTACCAGCTGCCCACAGGGTCGCCGGTGACGACGATGCCGCAGGTGCCATAGGCGCGGATCGCCACGATCGGCGCGAAGGTCCCGGGTCCGCTGCGGATGTTGAGGACGTCATTGGTGCGCACATTGACGACGCAATGCTCCTCGAACGGTACCACCGGATCGGCCTTGGCGGCGGTCGAGCCGAGGGTCGGCAAGGCGATGATCGCGGCGAGCGTCAGGGCGGAGCTGAGAAGGCGGAAGAACATGGCGGCGGGTTCCGGTGAGCATCCGATGCCTCGTCCTGGCAGCCGCAAGCTGAACGCAGGCTGACTGCCTGCGCCGCCGCCATTGTCATGGCGGGCCGCGGCAATGCTATGGTTCGCGCCGAGGACCTAACCCCCCGATGAGAGGTCGAAGTGGGATGAAGCGCAGTAACCTCCTGATTCTCCTTGCCTTGCCGGCCGTGCTGACGCTTGCGGCGTGCGGTTCGGACGACGACGAGCCGGCCGCGGATGTCGCCGAAGTGGCCGAGCCCGCGGACGAAATCGCCGCCGAGCCGGTTGCGGAGGAGCCCGCCGAGGAGCCTGCGCCGGCCGCGGAAGAGGCGCCGGCCGCCGACGAGCCGGCCGACGATGCGGCGGAAGACGAGTCCGCGGCCGGCGGCCCCGGCGCGGTGGGCGATGTCGGGGCCGCGGCGCCCGTCGAGCGCCTCGCCGACGGCACGATCGTCGGCGTCGCGACGGCGAGGGAAGCGGCGGTGATCGAGATGGGCGACGCCACGCGCGTCATGCTCTACGGCCTGGAGACCGTCTATCCGCCGCAGGACAATGGCGACTGCCGCATCGAGGGCCGGCCCTGGGGCTGCTGGGCGGCCGCCGTCCGCACGCTCCAGACGATGCTGGCCGAGGCCGGCGCATTGTCCTGCGTGCCGCAGGCGCCGCCGGATGCGTACCGCCGCGAGCTTGCGATCTGCACGATGGCAGACGGCAGGGTGCTGAACGAGGAATATATCCGCAGCGGCTTCGCCATCGCGATCGAGGACGAGATGCCGGAATATGCCGCGATCGAGGAAGAGGCGCGCGCCGCCCGCGTCGGTCTGTGGCAGGGCACCTTCGTCGAGCCCGCCGCGTTCCGCGCCTCGCGCGCGATCCTGCAGCGGCGGCCTTAGCCCCAATTGAGCCGGCCGCACGGCCGGCTCAATTGCACAGCCTTCCGGCGAGCGCCGGGACGTACGTCAGCCGGAGGCCCTCGAAGAGGACTTCCGGCTCGGCATCGTCGTCGCCGGCGATCGAGACGCCGGCGACGCGGACGTTCGGCACCGCCGCGGCCGCCGCGTTGACCGCGGCGACATCGGCGATGATCGCGGCGAGCTGGACGCAGAGATCGGCCGTCGTGCTGCCGCGGCGGCAATCGTTCCCGGCGAAGCATTGGGCAAGGGGCGCATAAGCGGCGTCGATCCGCGCGGTGGCACTCAGCAAATCGGTATTGGCGCGCTGGAACGCGCCGAGGTTGAGGAGGGCCGCACGCACCGCGCCCTGCCGACCGACGCCGCCGCCGGCCAGCGCTTCGGCGTCGACCGCCGCCTGGATCTCCTCCGACGATGGCCGTGGCCGAAGGTCGGTGCCGGTCTCGGCGAGAAGCGCGGGACCGGTGGCGAGAAATGTGCGGTCGGCCTGGTACGCCGCGCCGGGGTTGCGGAGGACCGCACGGGCAAGCCGGTCGCCCGCGGCGGGCAGGTTCGTCCTGGCGTTGGCGGTGACGATGACGACGGTCGCCACTGACGCCAGGATGACGAAGCCGATGGCAAGACGTGACGCGAGGATGCGCCCGCGCAGCACGCGCTCGGGGTCGAGCCGCGTCCCGGCGCCGAGGCGGAGACCGCGCACCAGCGCCGCCCGCCGCTCCGGTCCCGCGAGCGCGGCGGCGCTGCCGCGAAGCGCCGTCAGCCGCCCCAGGCGAAGGACGTAGACGACCACGACCACCAGCGTGACCGCGTAGGCGACAAGGGCGGGCGTGCTCGACAGCCCGTTCGGCAACGCGTCGAAGAAGCCCGCCATCACCCCCCTCCGGCCGGCGACTTGGCGCGCCGTCCGCCGAAGCTAGCGCATGGCGGCGGCGCGGGCCATGCGCGGTGGGGGCGTCGATCGCGCCGCCGGTCGTCCACCGCGATCGCGCCGCCGATCGCGCTTCGCCGGGCGCCTTTGCGTCGCTCTACGCGCCTGATCGCCCTCCGGTTTCATCGAACCGTCGCGGCAGCGTCGCGCGCCGGTCACCCGGCCGTCATCGCCGGTTCACGGGCCTTTCACGGGCGTGTTGCGGCCGGCTCCTAGCACGGACGCGGGAGCCGCCGCGCGGTTCCTTCCGATTTCCAACCCGAGGGAACGAAACCATGCTCCGCCACACCGCTGCCCTTCTTGCGGGCGTCTCGACGCTGGGTCTTGCCGGCGCCGCGATCGCCCAGGACCTGCCCCAGGCGAATGATTCCTACTTCACCTCGGCCGCTGCCGACCTCGAGGAGATCCTCGCCCGCCAGCCGATCGAGGGCCAGGCGCGCAACATCATCCTGTTCGTCGGCGACGGCATGAGCATCCCCACCACCACCGCCGCCCGCATCCTCGAGGGTCAGGATCGCGGCGTCGACGGCGAGTCGAACAGCCTCGCGGTCGACACCTTCCCCTACGTCGCGCTGTCGCGCACCTATGGCAACGACGCCCAGGTCTCCGACTCCGCCCCGACCGCGACCGCGATGGTCTCGGGCGTGAAGACCAATGCCGGCATCATCGGCCTCAACGGCTCGGTCGCGTATCAGGACTGCGCCGCCGCGGCAGGCAATGAAGTGAAGACGATCTTCGAGATGGCCGAAGAGGCCGGCTGGGAAACCGGCATCATCTCCACCGCCCGCATCGTCCACGCGACGCCGGCGGCCGCCTATGCCCATACCGCCGACCGCAACTGGGAGAGCAGCGCGCCGGAAGGCTGCCGCGACATCGCCGCGCAGCTGATCGAGTGGCCCTTCGGCGACGGCTTCGAGGTCGTCCTCGGCGGCGGCCGCAACTATTTCATGCCGAACACCATGGCCGACCCGGAAGACGAGGGCCGCACCGGCAACCGTCAGGACGGCCGCGACCTGACCGCCGAATGGACCAGCATCGGCAACGACCACGTCTTCATCTGGAACGCCGAGCAGTTCGCCGCGCTTGATCTGTCGGCCGGACAATCGATCCTCGGCCTCTTCGAGGGCAGCCACATGGAGTACGAGGCTGACCGCGAGGGCGACACCGGCGGCGAGCCGTCGCTCGCCGAGATGACCGCTGCGGCGATCGAGCGCCTCCTCCAGAGCGAGAACGGCTTCGTCCTCATGGTCGAGGGCGGCCGCATCGACCACGCCCACCATGCCGGCAACGCCGCGCGCGCTCTCTACGACACCATCGCCTTCAACGCGGCGATCCAGACCGCGCTCGACATGACCAGCCGCGAGGACACGCTGATCGTCGTCACCGCCGACCACAGCCACTCGATGACCATCAACGGCTATCCGGACCGCGGCAACCCGATCCTCGGCGTCGTGCGCGAGGGCGGCGAGGTGGTCCTGGCCGCCGACGGCAAGCCCTTCACCACCCTGTCCTACGCCAACGGCCCGGGCGGCGTGTTCCCGGCGCTGGCCGACGGCCAGACCGAGGCCGAGGGCGCGGCGCCGCGTCAGGACCTGACCGACGTCGACACCACCGACATCGACTATCTCCAGCAGGCTCTGGTGCCGATCGGCTCGGAGACCCACACCGGCGACGACGTCGCGATCTATGCGTGGGGTCCGTGGGCGCATCTGTTCAGCGGCACGGTCGAGCAGAACCTGATCTACCACGTGATGTCCTACGCGTCCGGCCTCGGCCGCGAGTAGGAGCCGCGACCTGCGGGAGGGGCGCGCTGCGGCGCGCCCCTTTCCGTTCATCAAGCTGTCGCGGATGCGCGGCACAGTCGGCCGAAGGATCGGACCAGCCATGCCCAGCCGCCGCGATTTCCTCCTGCTTTCCGCCGCCGCCGGCCTCACCTTCGCCGTGCGGCCATCCTTCGCGGCGGAGACGAGGCTCGCCTTCAACGACCTCTACGAACGCGAGGCGCAGCTGAGCGCGCTGACAGAGGCGCTCACCGGGCAGCCGGTGGTGATGACCGGCTTCATGGCGCCGCCGCTGAAGGCCGAGGCGAGCTTCTTCGTCCTCACCAAGACCCCGCTGGCGGTCTGCCCGTTCTGCGAGACCGAGGCGCAGTGGCCGGACGACATCGTCCTGGTGCTGACGCGCGGCATCATCACCGCAGTGCCGTTCAACGTGCCGATCGTGGCGCGCGGCGTCCTCGACACCGGCTTCGAGATCGACCCCGAGACCGGTTTCGTCAGCCTGATCCGGATCGAA
Organism: Bauldia sp.; assembly: GCA_026126025.1. GTDB lineage: Bacteria > Pseudomonadota > Alphaproteobacteria > Rhizobiales > Kaistiaceae > JADLGL01. Next base: position 286,820 of record JAHCJZ010000003.1, read on the forward strand.
GACGCGACCTTCGCCCGCGCCTGACCATGCTGGTGGCGGAGGACATCGCGCTCGCCTTCGCCGATGCCGGCGGCGGCTCGTTCACCGCGCTCGACGTGGCGCGCTTTGCCCCTGAGCCGGGCCGCATCACCGCGATCAGCGGACCGTCGGGCTCGGGCAAGTCGACGCTCCTTTACGTCCTTGCCGGCCTCCTGCCGCCGCAGCGCGGCACGGTGCGCGACGACGCGGTGTCGATCTACCAGCTCCGCGAAGGACGGCGCGACGCCTGGCGGCGGCGGCGCATCGGCTTCATCTTCCAGGACTTCCACCTCGTCCCCGAGCTGTCGCCCCTCGCCAATGCCTCGCTCCCCGCCACCTTCGCCCGCGCCGGCGGCGCAAGGCAGCGCGCCGCGGCACTTCTCGGCGAACTGGGCGTCCCCACCGCGCGGCGCTCGATCGAGCTCCTGTCGCGCGGCGAAAGGCAGCGCGTCGCGATCGCCCGGGCGCTCCTCTTCGACCCGCCGGTGATCCTCGCCGACGAGCCGAGCGCCTCGCTCGACCGGGCGGCGGCGACGGAGCTGACCGCTGTGCTGCGGCGGCTCGCCAAAGACGGCCGCACCGTCGTCCTCGCCAGCCATGACGACACGCTGCTCGCCGCCGCCGACCGGCACTGGCGGCTCGATCATGGCAAGCTGCGGACCGCGGCATGAACCCGCTGCCGCTGGTGATCGCCCTGGCGCGGCGGCACGCGGTGGTGTGCACGGCGTTCGTCGTGCTGATCGCGCTCACGATCGGCATCGGCGCGGCGATCACGGCGCAGGAACGGGCGCTCCGCAGCGGCAGCGCCCGCGCGTCCGACCGCTTCGACCTCATCGTGGCCGCGCCGGGCAGCCAGACCGACATGCTGCTGCGCGTCGTCTTCCTCCAGCCGGGCTCGGTCGAGCTTCTCGCCGGCGAGCCGCTGCAGCGCGCGATGGCCGAGCAGCGCGCCGCCTTCGTTGCACCGATCGGCTTCGGCGACAGCTATCGCGGCGATCCCGTGGTCGGCACGATCGCGGCCCTGGTCGAGCATCTCTCCGGCGGCGCGCTCGCCGAAGGGCGGATGTTCAGTGCGCTGACCGAGGTGGTGGTCGGGGCGCGTTCGCCGCTTGCCATCGGCGATACCTTCCAGGCGACGCACGGGCTGCCCAACGAGCTCGCCGAGACCGAGCATGCCCAGGAGCTCGTCGTCGTCGGCCGGATGACCGAGACCGGCACGCCGTGGGACCGCGCGGTGCTGACGCCGATCGAGCTCACCTGGGAGGTCCACGGCCTCGGCTCGGGCCATGGCGAGGGCGCCTATGCGATCGGCCCGCCCTTCGACCTTGCCACCATGCCGGGCGTCCCGGCGCTGGTGATGAAGCCGGAATCGCTCGCGGCGGCCTACGGCCTTCGCAGCCAGTACCGCACCACCGAGACGATGGCGTTCTTCCCGGCCGAGGTGCTGGTGCAGCTCTACGCGCTGCTCGGCGACGCTCGCGTGGTGATGAGCGCGCTGGCCATCGCGACGGCGGTGCTGCTGGTGGCCGCGATCCTCGCCGGCATCCTCATCCTGATGCGGCTCTACCGCCAGCGCTTCGCGGTGCTGCGCGCGCTCGGCGCGCCGCGGATCTACGTGTTCGCCGTGGCGTGGACCTTCAGCTTCGGGTTGATCGGCCTCGGCAGCCTCCTCGGCCTCGGCGCTGCCGCGGCGCTGAGCGGCACGGTGTCCGCGATCCTCTCCAACGCCAGCGGCATCGCGCTCTCCGCCCGCCTCGGCGGCACCGAGATCCTGCTGGCGCTCGCGCTCGCCGCGATCGGTGCCGTCCTCGCCCTCATCCCTGCCGCCCTCCTCTACCGCCGGCCGGTGGTCGAGGCGCTCCGCGGCACCTGACCGAAGCAAGGAGAAGCCTGCCATGACCACGATCCGCAGCATGCTGACCACGACCGCGGCGCTGTTGGCGCTCGCCGGCGCCGCCTTCGCGCAGGACGATCACGCCGAGGACGAGCACGTCGTCGTGTTCGGCGACCTCGTCATCGAGCACGTCTGGGCGCGTGCGGCGCCGGCAGGGGCCGACACGCTGGTGTTTCTCGAGATCGAGAACGAAGGCGCGCCGGACGTGCTCGCCGGGGCGACGACCGACGCCGCCCGCGACGTGACGATCGTCGGGCTGGTGATCGCGGGCGACGTCATCACCACCGTGCCGGTCGGCCCGGTCGAGGTCCCGACCGGCGTCTTCGAGATGGATCCCGGCGGGCTCGCTCTGTCGCTCGCGGGCCTGACCGCCGCGCTCGTCGTCGGCCAGGAATTCGCGCTCACGCTGACGTTCGAGAATGCCGGCACGGTCGAGATCCACGTCCTCGTCGAGCCGGCCGGCGCGATGGCGCACAGCCACGCGCACTAGCCACACCCTCTTCGTCATTCCGGCGGAGGCCGAAATCCGGGAGCCGCGTGCGCGGAATCTGGCGATTCTGGACCCCAGCCTTCGCCGGCGTGACGCGCGGGGATTGGTTCGCCGCGACGAGTCCCGGCTCTACGGCAGCGGCTCGTCGAAGGGGAAGCGGGGGCGTTCGGAGGGGGGGGACATCGGCCGGGCGCGCCAGATGGCGGGGGGGGCGAACTCGCCCTGCCACAGGCCGATCCTGGCGTCGCGCGCGGCCTGTTCCGCGTCGTTGTAGCGCGTGGTTTCGCGCCGCAGCGCGACCGCAAAGCCCGACTCGATCATCAGGAGGCCGAGATCATCGCCATGGACGGTGGTGCAGGTCGCGAGGACCCTTTGGTCCTCATCGGGCTCGGTGATGGTCTCGCAGGTCACCTCGCCGCCCTCGAAGAGGATCTGCTGCAGGGAGCGGATCGCCGGCGCCCAGCAATCCCAGGGCTGACGGTTGATCGTGCAGCTCTGCCGCTCCTCGACCGAATCGACGCCGAGGACGAACACCTCATGGCCGTCGAGGCGGAAGGCGTAGGAGCGCGTCGCCTCGCCGGTCCCGGTGATGGTCAGCGCCTGGACGCCAGAGGCGAAAACGAGAGCGGCGAGAGCGAAACCGAGGACCGCGACCTTACGCATCGTGGGAGCACCTGGGGGATGGGGCGAGACAGGGGCGCGCACCCTATCATGGGCGCCAGTGCTGGCCATAGGCATGGGGAGCCGAGGCGCAGTCCGATGCGCTGTTTGCCCGACGGGCGCCGGCCGCCCCGCTCAGGCGGCGGCGTCCCCGCGGCGATGCACGGTGGTGCGGCCGGTGGATTCCGCGGCCTTGGCGACGCCCTCGATCAGCATCCGCCGCTCGAACGCGCTCGACCGGAAGCTCGGGAACCGCTGGTGCACCTGCTCGCGGACGCCCTTGTAGTCGCCATAGGTGAGGTAGTGCGGGCGGACGAGCGTCGGATAGAGGCGGGCCTCGCCGAGCTGCCGCGAGCCGAAGGTGCGGCGGTAGAACGCCCGGTGCTCGGCGCGGACGCCGCCGAGGACGGCGTCGGCGCCGTAGTGCTCGGCCAGCATCCACGGGATCCGCAGCGTCATGTAGGGCAGGAGGCCGGGATAGGCGACCGAGAATTCGTCATGATTGGCGTGGCGGGTCGGGTCGATCAGGATCTGCCCCGCCTTGAGGTAGGGCTCGAGCAGGTCGCCGAAGACCTCCATCGACGGGCATTCGGGGAACTCTTCCGAGACGATGCTGCAACGAATGGTTGTGGCCAGTCGACCGCCAATATAGAGGGCGTAGATCGTCGTATTGTCGAGATCATCGTAGCGATCGCTCAATCGCCGATCAAACCGCGGAACTATTCCATTGTCGCGGATATAGGCGTCGTAGCGCAGCCGGAAGATTTCCTCGCGCTCGGCGTCGGTCGCAACGATCTTGTAGTCTACGATGTCCAGGAGGTCGAGGAGCCGATCATTCAGGCTTTTCGAGTCGACCTTGGCCGCGGGAGCACCCATGCCACACCTCCTCGCAGGGCACAGCCGCCAGTGCCCATTGCGTGAAGGTTAACAAATCCTTACCCGAAAACAAAGCGCTTTGAGTCGAACCTCGGGCAACTACGATCTATTAAGGTTAACGCTCCCGGGCCCGCAATGACTTGTGCCGGACGCGTCGCTTCGCGGCGGGCGCGGTCAGGCGGCCTGGGTGCGGCTGCTACGTCCGGTGGAATCGGTGTCGCCATGGCGGTCGGTGTCGCCCGACTGCGCGGCGATCAGCTGCCGGATCTGGCGCGCCGGCAGCGGCATGCTGAAGAGGAAGCCCTGCGCCTCGTCGACCGAGGATTCCGACGAGATGATCTCCAGCTGCTCGGCCGTCTCGATGCCCTCGACCGTGATCCGGAGGCCGAGCGCCGCGCTGAGCCGCGCCACCCCCTTGAGGAGCGTCAGCGACCGGTCGCCGGAATGGAGCGCGGTCACGAAGGAGCGGTCGATCTTCACCTTCGAGAGCGGGAAGGTGTGGAGGTAGGACAGGCTCGAATAGCCGGTGCCGAAATCGTCGAGCGAGATGCGGATGCCGCGCTCGACGAGCTGCTGGAGCAGCGCGCGCACGTCGTCGGTGTCCTTGAGGAGCACGGATTCGGTGATCTCGATCTCCAGCCGGTGCGGCGGCAGGCCCGCCGCCTCCAGCGCCTCGGAGATCACCACGAGAAGCTGGTCGCGCTTGAACTGCACCGAGGAGAGGTTGACCGCGACCCGCACGTCCGACGGCCATTTGGCGCATTCCAGGCACGCCTGGCGGATCACCCAGTCGCCGATCTGGACGATGACGCCGATATCCTCGGCGACGGGGATGAACTCGGCCGGCGACACCCTGCCGCGCACCGGGTGGTTCCAGCGCAGCAGCGCCTCGCAGGTCTGGATGCGCATCGTGCGCAAATTGATGAGCGGCTGGTAGTAGAGCTCGAACTGCTCCTCGGCGACCGCCTGGCGAAGATCGTGCTCGAGCGCCATGCGCGCCTTCGCCTGGTCGTCCATCGACGGGTCGAAGAGCCGCCACACCGCCTTGCCGGCCGCCTTGGCGTAGTAGAGCGCCATGTCGGCATTCTTGAGCATCAGGTCGGGATCGGCGCCGTCCTTGGGCGCCAGCGCGATGCCGGCGCTGGCGCCGATCACCACCTGGTGGCCGTCAATGTCGTAGGGCTGCGAGACGGATTCCAGGATGCGCCGGGTCAGCTCCTCGACGCCGGCAATGTCCTCCTCGCCGACATGGCGCAGCACGACGAACTCGTCGCCGCCGTAGCGGGCGACGGTGTCGGGCGCGGTGACCACCGCGCGCAGCCGGTCGGCGACGGCGATCAGCAGCAGGTCGCCGCGGGGGTGACCCAGGGTGTCGTTGACCTGCTTGAACTCGTCGAGGTCGATGAAGAGGACAGCGAGCGGCTCCTCCTCGGGACGCACCGCGAGCGCCTGCTTGAGCATGTCGTGGAAGTGGTTGCGGTTGGGGAGGCCGGTCAGCGAATCGTAGCGCGCGAGGTGCTGGATGTGCTGCTCGGCATTCCGCCGCTCGGTGATGTCCTCGACGATCACGACCGAGCCGCCATTGTCCATCGGACGCGCGGTGAAGGCGAGCCAGCGGTCGCCCCTGACGCCGACCACCACCTGCTCGGCGCCTTCCGGCAGGCGGCGCTCCAGCTCGCGGTCCATCTTTTCGAGATCGGGCACGTCGCTGAGCGCAGTGCTCATCGCCCAGAGCTCGTTGGACGTGCGGCCGGTGAGCTCCAGATCGCGCGGCAGGCCGAGGAACTCGATCATCCGCTCATTGGCGACGACGAGCCGGCGCCCGGCATCGAGCATGATGAGGCCGTGCGGCATGTTGTTGAGCGCGGTGGTGAAGCGCCCCGCCAGCTCGGTGATGTCGAGCGCCGACATCACCGCGTCGAGGAGCTGCTTCCGCAGCCGGACGGAGATCAGCTTGATCGAGATGAGGAACGGGACGAGGAGCAGGATGAGGATGGCGAGGTACCAGCCCCCGGCCCAGACCAGCGACAAGGCGAGCGGCACGCCGCCGACGACGATCTGCGTGGTGACGAGCGAATTGCTGGCGAAGTTCCGGCCGTGGACGCCGATCATGTAGGCGACGACCGAGGTAAAGCCGAAGAAGCGCACGAACGGGTCCGTGGTCACCACGAAGCAGGCGAGGCACCACGCGCCCATCAGGCCGACATAGACGGCCGAGGCCCAGACGTAGCGCTTTTCCCAGGCCTGGAACGCCGCCGCGGTGCGAACGCCCGGGCGGGCGCGCCAATAGGCCCGCATGTCGCTGACGCGCAGCGCCGTCGCGGCGCCGATCGCGACGGCGAAGCTGAAGATGATCCAGCTCTCCGCCTCCCAGGCGGTGATGAGCACCGCCACGGTGGTGGCGATCGAGGCGGTGATGAGGGAGAAGCCGATCTCGTGGAGCGCGTCGACGAGCGAGCCATAGACCTCCAGCGGGAAATTCTTCCCGGCCGGCGGTCGCATGGCATTCGCCTGCGCAGGCTTCCTTCCCAACAGGTTCCGCATATGACGCGGCCTCACTCGCCCGGCTTCAGGGCGTTGCTACTCTTGCCGCGTCGCGTTCTCGCTCGCCGGGGTCGGCCGGCATTGACCGGAACGCCGTCCGGTCAGGCCACCGACACCTTCGAGGCGGCCACGGGCATCCGCCCCTTGGACGAGGCGGCCATGTCCTTCACGAATTGTTCGAAGATCGGGTTGAAGAGCTGCGGATGGGTCAGGAACGAGGCGTGACCCGCGCCGCGGAACGCGTAGCAATGGTTCTGCCACAGCGTGGCGTAGGTCAGGCTCTGGACGTAGTCGACATTGATGATCGGGTCTTCGGCGCCGTTGACGATGGCGATCGGGACGCCGGCATTCTCGGCCAGCGCGCGCTGGTCGGAGCTGCTGCCGTCGAACGCGGTCTCCATCACGATGCGGCGCGACGCGCCGTCGGTGCGGCGGAGCGCCTGGCGGAAATGCGGGGTCAGCGCCGGGCCGTAAATGGTCTCGGCGAACATGTCCTGGTCCTGCTCCGACAGGACCTCCTGGCCGATCAGGGCGACCGCGGGATGCATGCGGTAGCCGCCGATGAGGGATTCCGGCGTGGGGTGGACCGGCGGCGTGCCGGCGATCATCAGGCCGACCAGGCCGTCGAAGCGCGGGATCAGCTCCAGCGCGATGAAGCCGCCGAGCGACCAGCCAAACACCACGGCCTTGTCTACGCCAAGCCGGCCGAGGAGCTCCATGACCATGTCGCTGTAGCCGGCCATCGAATAGCTGCGGCGCGGATCATACGCGTCGCTCGAGGCGCCGTGGCCGGGCAGATCGAACGCGATCATCCGGTGGGCCTCGCCGAGCGGACCGTCCATCTGGTTGGCGAAGACTTCCTTGCAGCAGGAATTACCGTGGATCATGACCACGGGCAGGCCGGCGCCGGAGGTCTCGCGAACAGCGATCCTGGCGTGCGCGGTCTCTATCGTCTTCTCCGCAGAGGGCATGCCCATCTCCTTTGTGTCCGCCCCTGGCCTGCGCGAATACGTCGCGCCGAGCCGACGCCGGGACGGCAATCCTCGGCAAGCATTAGAATTGCCGAGTACTACTAAAGCTTTAAGAAGGATGGTCGATCTGTTCGGTTGGCCGGGCCTGGCGGCGTATCGCGGCCGCGATACGCTGGTTTTCGCGCGCCCACAGCTTGCGCCCTGCAAGAAGCGGCGCGGTTGTTCCCGGTCCGGCCGCGCGCCTCGCGTCCCGCCCAAGTCTACGCAAATTATCGTCGAAACCGCCTTGTGTCTTTTGACAAGCGACATGATGTCGGGCTGATGATAGCAACGCCCGGTTGAGCGATGCTTGTAGGAGGGGCGCAGTGAAGGACGACGGGGGCTGGGGCTATGTGCTCGGCCATACCGATGGCGAACTCGGCCGGCTCGAACGGCAGGCCGCCATATTTTCCGAAGCAACCGAGGACGTTCTGCGCCGCGCCGGGATCGGCCCGGGCATGAAGGTGCTGGACGTCGGCTGCGGCGTCGGCGACGTGTCGATGATCGCGGCAGCGCTGGTCGGCCCGGGCGGCAGCGTCGTCGGCATCGACCAGGCGGCCGAAGGGCTCGGCCTCGCGACGCGGCGCGCCGAGGCCGCCGGCTTCGACTGGCTCGGCTTCCGCCAGGCGGACGTCCACGCCATCGACGGCAGCGAATCCTTCGACGCGGTGGTCGGCCGGTTCATCCTGATGCACCTCCCCGACCGCGCCGCTGGTCTTCGCGGGATCACCCGGGCGGTGCGTCCCGGCGGCGTCGTGGCGTTCATCGAGATGGACATCACCTCGGCGACCAGCCAGCCGCCCTTCCCGCTCCTCACCCGATGCATGGACTGGATCATCGACCTCTACGCCGAGGTCGGCGTCGAGGCCGAGATGGGGTCGAAGCTCTACGGGACGTTCCGCGCCGCCGGCCTGACGCCGACCATGGTCGGAAACACGCGGGTCGAGGCGGGGCCTGATGCGCTCGCTTATGACTATGTCGCCGAGTCGATCCGCAGCCTCGCCCCGCTGCTGGAGCGGCGCGGCATCGCCACCGCGGCGGAGATGGATGTCGACACGCTCTCCGAGCGGCTGCGCCGCGACGCGCTGGCCGGCGACCATTGCTTCGTCTTCCCGCGCCTCATCGGCGCGTGGGCGACCAAGGCCTAGCGCGGCCCCGACCGCGCGTCGGCGAGAGCCCGGGCGAATACCTCGGCAAAGGCTGTGCGGTCGGCGGCGTTGAGAAAGCGCCCGATGACGAGCCGGCGGTCGCTGGAAACCAGCGCCAGCCCGGCGATCCCCCATCCGCCCGGCCGCTCGGCTGTTTCGAGCCGCGTCCAGGCCGGTGCGAAGCTGTGCTCGACCACGTCGCCGTCGGCCGAGACGCTCCGCACCAGAAGGCGGTTGCCGCTCAGCGTGATCTCCTCGAAGGCGCGGGCATCGCGGTAGTTACGCCGGAAGGCGAGATAGATGAGGGTGGCGTCGAGGCCGAAAAAGCCGAAGACCGGCCACGCGCCCATGGTGACGAAGGCGACGCCGAGCCCGAACGAGACCACACCGATCGCCAGCATCAGCAGGAAGAAGCCGCGTTGCGACAGCGAGCGATAGGGGATCAGCGTCGCCGAGAACAGGAGCGGTTCCGGCGAGATGTCGGGGACGCGGCTGGGTGCGGGCATGGGCGTTCAGTATAGAGGGCGGATGAAGGATTCCCAGAGCCCGCGGTCGCGCGCGCCCCAAGCCAAACGCGCCGCGCCCCGCGCCGGTTGCCGCCTCACCCGCGCCGAGGTGCAGGAGCTCTTCCGCCGCTTCCACGCCGCCGATCCCGAGCCGCGGGGCGAGCTGATCGCGCCCAATCCGTACACGCTCCTCGTCGCGGTGGTGCTGTCGGCGCAGGCGACCGACGTCAGCGTCAACAAGGCGACCGCGCCGCTCTTCATGATCGCCGACACGCCGCAGAAGATGGTGGCGCTCGGCGAGGAGCGCGTGGCCGAAATGATCCGTACGATCGGCCTCTTCCGCACCAAGGCGCGGAACGTGATCGCCCTCTCGCAGCGGCTGATCATGGAGCATGGCGGCACGGTGCCATCCTCCCGCGAGGCGCTGCAGGCCCTCCCCGGCGTCGGGCGGAAGACGGCGAATGTCGTGCTCAACATCGCCTTCGGCGAGGCGACCATCGCGGTCGACACCCACATCTTCCGCGTCGGCAACCGCACCGGGCTCGCCACCGGCAGGACGCCGGACGAGGTGGAGGACGTCCTCAACCGCGTCGTGCCGGCGGAATACCGGCTCCACGCCCATCACTGGCTCATCCTTCACGGCCGCTATGTATGCGTCGCGCGGCGCCCGAAATGCTGGGAATGCCTCATCGCCGACATCTGCCGCTTCAAGGACAAGACGCCCCCACCGCTTGCGCCCTAGGCCCGGCCGAGGACGAGGGCGAGGAGGTAGAAGGCGCCCATCAGCAGCGGCTGGTGGGCGAGATAAATGACGAGGCTCCACCGCCCGGCCGTCACGAGGCCTTTCGCCAGCCAGCCGCCCGGCTGCACCCCCGCCAGCGTGCGGTCCAGCCCGAAGGCGAGCGCAAGGCGGGCGCCGGCCATGCCGGCGAGGACGGCGCCGAGCCAGGGAAGCACCGGCACATAGTCGACGCTGGACGGGACCACGGTGGAGAGCCCCAGCCAGATCCACGCCGGGTGGTCGAAGGCGGCGCCGGCGAAGAGCGACGGTGCGGTGAAGGCGACGGCGGCGCCGATCGTCGCGACCCAGCCGGGAAGCGGCAGGAAGGCGAGGCCGATCACGCTGCAGACGGCGATGCAGTGGAGGATGCCGAAGCGCACGAAGGTGGCCGGGTCGGTCCACCACGTCACCGCCGACACTAAGACCGCGGCGCCAACGAGGATTGCCAGCCGCCGCCAGAAGGCCGGCCATCTTATGCCCCGCCGATGCGCAAGGACGAGGCTGACGCCGACCAGCGCGAGGAACGTGCCGGCGATGAGGTCGGCGGCCAGCATCATCGCGGGATTGGTCGCCGCGTCGAGCGCGATCAGCCCGCGCGAGCGCGGCCCGAGGTCCCACAGCGCGTGGTAGATCACCATCGCAACGATGGCGACGCCGCGGAGGAGATCGACCATCGGGATTCGAGGCCCGACGGCCGGCGTCATGCGAAGACTCAAGCGACCCTCTCCCCTGCGGCGCGGCATGATGTCCTGCGACCGCCGGCGCATCAACGGCGGGCGGGGTTGCCGTCCCACGCCATCCGGCCGACAAGAGCGCCGATGACCGCCTCCTCCGATCCG
>JAHCJZ010000030.1 GCA_026126025.1 Bauldia sp.
CCATCCGGAAGCCCTGTCGCCCGGGGCCGCGCTCGATCGCGGCTGGTGCCTGATGGACCTCGACCGGCCGGTGGAGGCGGCGGCCGTCTTCGAGGTCGCGCTCCGCAGCACCGCCGCGGCGACCCGGCGCGACGCCGCCTATGGCGCCGCGCTCGCCTATCTGCGGGCCGGCCTCACCGACCGCGCCGCCGTCGCAATCACCCAGGCCGAGCAGTCGGAATCCCGCGTTCGCGAGGTCCAGGCGGCGATCCTGGCCCAGCGCGCCACCTCGGCCTATGCCGACGGCCGCTACCGCGAGGCGATCCTGGCGCTCGACGAACGCGCGCGGATCGTCCGCGGCGAGCAGAACGATCTCATGATGATCCGTGGCTACAGCCACCTCGAGCTCGGGCAGCTCCTCGCGGCCCGCGCGATTTTCGAGGCGGTGGCGGCCACGGGACACCCCGACGCGATCCAGGCCCTTGCCAACGTTGAGAATTTGTCAACCATCAGCATGGAGCCTGCGCGTTGATTGTCACACCCGACAGGATTGTCGCCTGAGGGGGGTGATCCCGGGATGCGAGCCGCGACAACCCCGTGCTAGCGTCGCATCCGACACCGCAGTCCGGAGCCATTGCCAGCCGATGACGGTCCAGACGCAGACGGCCGACGCCGCCGCGCTCGAACCAGCCGCCATCCCGTCGGCCGACGACGGCATCGTCCGGGCTGCGATCTGGCTCACGCTCGGCCTCCTCGCCGTTCGCCTCCTCACCATCGGCGAATTCGGCCTCTTCCTCGACGAGGCCTATTACTGGGTCTGGTCGCAGCATCTCGCCGCCAGCTATTACGACCACCCGCCGCTGGTGGCGCTGATGATCCGCGCCTCGACGTTCCTCTTCGGCGACGGGCCGTTCGGCGTTCGGGCGCTCGGCGCGGTGTCGATCGCGGTCGACGCGATGCTGGTCTATGCGATCGGCCGCACGCTCCTTGGCAGCCGCCGCGCCGCCGCCTGGGGCGCGATCTTCTTCAACGTCTCGATCCTCGCCGGCATCGGCATGATCGTCGTGCCCGACCAGCCGATGATGGTGTTCTGGCTCGGCGCGCTCTACGGCGTCGCGCGGATCGCCAGGGGCGGGTCCGGCGCGTGGTGGCTCTTCGTCGGCCTGATGGTCGGCCTCACCGGCCTTGCCAAATACACCGCGCTCTTCCTCGGCCTCGGTATCGTGCTGTGGCTGGTCCTGGTGCCGTCGCAGCGCCGCTGGCTGAAGAGCCCGATGCCCTATCTCGGCGCGCTGGTCGCGCTTGCGGTGTTCTCGCCGGTGCTGGTGTGGAACGCCGAGAATGGCTGGAGCTCCTTCGCGCTCCAGCTCGATCGCACGGCCTATGAGTTCGAGAGCCTGCAATGGCGGGGCTTCGTCCAGTTCCTGGTGCTGCTCGTGCTGATGGCCGGCCCGCCGGTCTTCATCCTCGCCGCCACTGGCGCCGTCTCGGTGCTGCGCCGCGGCTGGCGGCTTGATCCCGGCCTCGCGCTCCTCATCGTCACCGCGCTGCCGCTGCCGCTCTATCTCGCGGTCCATTCCTTCAGCGAATGGATCGGCGGCCACTGGCTGGCGCCGGTGCTCGCCAATGGCGCGCTCCTTGCCGCCTACGGCATGCGCCACGAATCGAGGCAGGGCTTCGGCCGAATCGTCACGCTGGCGCGCCGAACCGCCGTCCCGGTCGGCCTCGCGGTGGCGACGCTGTTCGCGGTCCTCTTCTCGCAGAACGTCATCTCGCTCGGCCGCGACCTCGACGTGACCGCCCGTTTCCGCGGCTGGGAGGAGTTCGCCGCCGACGCCGACCGGATCCGCCGCGAGGCGGGCGCGGCCTATTTCGTCGCCGCCGACTACGGCACCGTCAGCTGGCTGCGCTACAATCTTCGCGAAAGCGTCCCGGTCTATCAGGTCGGCGAATGGGAGCGCTGGTCCGAGCTCACCCCGCCCGACCCGTCGCTTGCCGCAGAGACCGCGCTCTATGTCGGGCGGTACGGCCAGTCCTATGAGCGCAAGGTCGCGGAGAGCTATTTCGCCGATGTCGGCGAGGCGAACTACGTCGCGCGGCCGATCCGCGGCGACTGGGTCGAGACTTCGCCGGCCTTCCTGGTGAAGGCGCCCCTGCCGACCGCCAGCCCGCTCTTTGCGACGGCCGCCGCCGAGTAGCGTTTCCTTGGCACGACGCACTCCCCTCATCGTCGCGCTCGCATCCTACGCGTTCGCCCTCGCCATCCTCATCCGCCTCGTCTGGCCGGGGGGCTGGCCGGTCGAGCTCGCCGCGCTCTTCCACCATTACGTCGCGATCGGCGGCGCGCTTCTCCTCCTCGTCGCGCTCCTCTTCCGCGTCGGCCTGTCGCAGCTGGTGCTGGCGGTCGCGGTCGGCGCCGCGTTCTGGCCGCTCCTGGTCTCGGGCGTCCCGATCGCCGAGAGCGCCGAGCGCTCCAACCTCCGCATCATGTCGGCCAATGTCGTGCACGGCATCCCGTCGGCCGAGCCGTTCGGCGAAATCATCGCCGCTTTCGCGCCCGACATCGTGGTGATGCAGGAGATCGCCGAGCCGGTGACGGCGCTGATCGCCGCGCTGCCGGACTATCCGCATGTCGCGAGCCCCTGGGCGGTGCCGCAGGGCGTCGTCGTCATCAGCCGCCATCCGATGACGCACGGCCCGATTCCCGGGCTCGCCGAGCCGCCGCGTGGCGCGGGCGGCGGGCTTGGCCTTCGCGCCGAGATCGCCATCCCCGGCGACCGGCCGCTGATCCTCTACGCGATCCACGCGCCGACGCCGAAGGCGGAGATCGGCTTCGAGGCGCGCGCCCGCTATCTCGACGCGGTCGCGGCGGCGATCGCGGCGGAGCCGGAGGGTTCGCTGATCGTCCTTGCCGGCGACTGGAACACCCCGCCCTGGTCGCCGACCTTCACCCGCCTCTTCGACACGACGGGCCTTGCCACCAGCGAGACCTCGGCCTGGCCGGGGCCGACCCGCATCATCCGCCGCTTCGACTTCATCCACTGGCTCGGCTCGCCGGTCGACCACATCGCCGTGTCGCCGCAGATCGCCCGCGAGGCCTTCACCATCGGCCCCGACATCGGCTCCGACCACCTCCCGGTGATCGCGGATTTGCTGGTGCCCGAAAGCTAGGGTCAGTTGGCACCCGGAAGGTTACGACGGGGACCGGAACCACAGCTGACCTCATCCTGAGGTGCCCGGCGAAGCCGGGCCTCGAAGGACCCGCCGGTGCGCTCCTGCCGACGTGCCTAGCGGCAGTAGACGCTGCCGTTGCGCCGCTGGGCCATGTCGAGATGGAAGTGGTCGTCGTGGAGGGCAACGCCGGGGCCGAGCACCGTCTTGAACGGGCCGCAGGCGGCGTCGCGGATGGTGCGCTGGAACGCGGCCTCGTCGCGGTCGAGCTGGGCTTCCGGCTTCACCGCCAGCCACGACCCGTCGGCGAGCTGGAAAGCGGAAATGTCGATCGCATTGCCGAAGGCGTGCTCGGAGAGCACGCCGAACGGGTCGTTGTTGCGGCCGCGGCAGGCGTAGCTCGCGGCGACGCGGATGCCGATGACGTCCTGGCGGAGGATGTCGCGCGCCGCCGGCCGGACGACGTTGAGGAGCCAGGAGGAAAGCGCCGCCGTGACGCCGCAGTCGATCACCGCGGCCGGCGAGAAGCGGATGCCGTCGGTGGCGCCGATCGAGGCGACCTCGACCGGGGTATCCATCCCGCACGAGCCCTCGTGAATCACCGGCATCGCCAGCGCGGCGACCTGGAGTCCGGCGAGGCGGGAGAGGCACGCGGCGTCGGGCCGGTCGGACGAGATCGCGGCCTCGTTCGGCGGCAGGGCGGCGAGGATGAGGTCGGCGCCCTCGCGATAGCCGAGCGGGTTCTCCAGCGGCACCGGCGCGATGGCGGCCCGCGGCCCGCGCACCATCGCCATCGGGTCGGCGCCGAACAGCGCATCGAACGCGCCGCCCGGCGCAAAGGCATCGGCGGCGCTCCGCGAGGCGGTGAAGGCCCCCGCCTCGCCCGGCGGCGCGGGCGACAGCAGGGCGGTGTCGAGATGGCTGACGGCGTTGTCGAGGATGCCCGCGACGGGGCCGATGTGGTCGACGGTAGGCTGGGACGCGGCCGCTTGCGGCGGCGGTCCTTCGTCGGCGGGTGGTGCCGGTGCTGCGGCAGCAAGGGCGGCGTCGCCGATCGCGGCCACGCCGGGGCCGGCGTCCGCCTCCTCCGCGACATCGGCCGGCTCGTCGGTGCCCGGGTCGGCTTCGGGCTCGGCGTCCGCGTCATCCGCCTCAGCCGGCTCCGGCTCCGCGGGCTCGTCCGCCGCGACGGTCACCGTCACGAAGAGCGGGTTGGGGTAGGGAACCGGCGCGATCGGGCCGGCCGCCTCGAGCACCGCGCGGTCGTCCGGCGGCGGCGCGGCCGGCTCGTCGCCGCCCGGGATGGCGGCGCCGATCGCGGCGCCCACGCCGGCGATGAAGTTGCGGAGCACTCCCAAGGCGCCGGCGGTCCCCTCTCGCGCGGCCATGCCGCATGGATCATGAGCGCGCCACGGGTTTGCATCGACCCGGACGCGGGATTATCTCGGCAACAGTGTCACCAGCCCGCCGCAACTCGGCGCTCTAGCAAAAGCGGCCGGGCACCACAACATTCGGAACGCATCATGGCCGAATCGCGGCCGATTCCGGTCCTTCGCACCGCCATCCTCATCCTGCCCCACCCTGCCGCCGCGATCCATCGCCGACGGGGCCCGCTCGCGGAACCGCCGGGGTCCGCGGGCACGGGCGCCGGCGAGACCGCGCGGAGGCGCAGCCGATGATCCGCACCATCCGCCGCACCTCCGGCAAGCCCACCGACCCCACCACCGGCGATGCTGGCCTACCCGCCGACAGCGGCTTGCCCCCGTCGGCGCAACAAGAAACCCGCGAACCCTCGGCCTCCGTCAGCCAACAGCCGACATCGGCTTCAGCCGATGTCGGCCCACAAAAGAGACGCCCCACCATCGCCGTCCCGGTCGGCGCCGTGATCGTGGGCGGCGGCGCGCCCGTGGTGGTGCAGTCGATGACCAACACCGACACCGCGGATGTGGCGGCGACGGCGGCGCAGGTCGAGGCGCTGTGGCGCGCCGGGTCGGAGCTGGTGCGCATCACCGTCGATCGCGACGAGGCGGCGGCCGCCGTGCCGCATATCCGCGACCGGCTCGCCGCGCGCGGCGTCGACGTGCCGCTGATCGGCGACTTCCACTATATCGGCCACAAGCTCCTGACCGATCATCCGGCGGCGGCCGAGGCGCTGGCGAAATACCGCATCAACCCCGGCAATGTCGGCTTCGGCGAGAAGCGCGACCGCCAGTTCGCCACGATGATCGACGTCGCCCAGCGCCACGGCAAGCCGGTGCGGATCGGCGTCAACTGGGGCTCGCTGGACGGGGCGCTGCTGACGCGGCTGATGGACGAGAACGCCGCGCTGCCCGACCCGCTGCCCGCCGCGGCGGTGACGCGCGAGGCGATGGTGCAGTCGGCGCTCCTCTCCGCCGCGGAGGCGGAGCGCCTCGGCCTCCCCCGCAACCGCATCATCCTCTCCGCCAAGGTCTCAGCGGTGCAGGATCTCATCGCGGTCTATGCCGAGCTCGCGCGGCGGACCGACCACGCCCTCCATCTCGGCCTCACCGAGGCAGGGATGGGCACCAAGGGCGTCGTCGCCTCCTCCGCGGCGCTCGGCATCCTGCTGCAGCAGGGGATCGGCGACACCATCCGCATCTCGCTGACCCCCGAGCCCGGCGGCGACCGCACGCGAGAGGTCCGCGTCGCGCAGGAGCTCCTCCAGGTGATGGGCTTCCGCGCCTTCGTCCCCGTCGTCGCCGCCTGCCCCGGCTGCGGCCGCACCACCTCCACCGTGTTCCAGGAGCTGGCGCAAAGGATCGAGGCCGACATCCGCGAAGCGATGCCGGTGTGGAAGGAACGCTACCCCGGCGTCGAGGCCCTCACGGTCGCCGTGATGGGCTGCATCGTCAACGGCCCCGGCGAAAGCAAGCACGCCGACATCGGCATCTCCCTGCCGGGGACAGGCGAACAACCCGCGGCGCCGGTGTTCATCGACGGGAAGAAGGCGGTGACGCTGCGGGGGCCGACGATCGCGGAGGAGTTCCGGCGGCTGGTGGGGGAGTATGTTGAGCGACGGTGGGGGTAAAGGGTTCGCTACTTCACCGCCGCAAGGGTCGCTGGAGCAGCGAATTCCTCCAAAAGACTCTTGTCGTCCGCCTCGTCTACGAACTTTTTGGCTATGCCAGCAAGACGTCGGCTACCGATCCCGTGCCTTTTGAGCAGTCCCACGTACTTTCGAATGAAGAGCAGATAAGAAGCCTTCGCCGATGCATACGGTTTGCCGGACAACCTCCTGACGTCCTGTGCGACGCACGCGGCTTTGTTCGCGCTCAACACAAAGCGACTTCGAAACTGTGACGGCCCCAACACCGCGAGATGGTCGTACTCTGTGGCAAGCTCGTCGAGGTACGCCATGAGATATGGGATTCTGGCTTTCTGACTTCTTTCGGCGTAGCCCAATAACGCCCGGAACACCGTGTCTTCCCGCTTTAACCCCCCATACGATTGAAACGCCTTAGTTGCGGCAACTACATCTGCTAGATGTTTCCTGTTAATTTGCTTAAGAACATCAAGACCTCTGTGTAGTCGATACTCCGATCTCGAGAAGATTCTTGTCTTAGACGCATTTAGATTTAAGCCCATTGACATCAATGTTTTTGACGCTTGGTAGATAGCACTCTCGAGACGCCGAGGCGAGTTTCCAAAGACGATGATATCATCTGCCCACCGTACATATTGCAGGCCTCTTGCATTGCAGTAAGAGATGAACTTCTCATCGAATGGTTTCAAGAAGTAATTTGCTAAGATACGAGACGCGTCTGATATAATCTCTTGAGGAATGCCGGACGAGACCGGATGATACGCTCTTACTCGCCTATTCCAGAAAGACAAGAAGAACTTCAGAAGAGCGACTTTTTCCTCATGCCCCGGTGCATCAGATGCGATGTTGCTGCAAAGTCGTCCGATGTCGATCGTATCATAGAAATTAGCAATATCTGTCGCGATGACGTAGTTACCTAACTCCGAGCTATGGGTGAGCTCATCAAGCAGGTCGGTAAAGCTACTCCAGTTTTTAAACCATTGCTTCTTCGATAGCGTGTTGTTGAAATAACCGTCATAAATTACAGGATCCGCCTTCGATTTTTCCTTTACTGCCCCCTTGGGCGTTGTTCTCCACCCGCCGTAAATCCCCGGCAGGTCAAAAACTAGGTAGTCCTCAAGTGACAGGACGAGCAGATAGTATAGAGTTATATCCTCTTTAGTTAGAATAGGTACGAAACGGGCGCAGCCGCGTGCCTTTGGGTACGCCAAGTAACCATGACCAATGTCAGGAACATACCTCATCTGCCTTAGATCCCCAATCATTTTCTCTCGAAAGCTCTCAATCTCAACCGTCGTCGCTGACGTAACTATTGGTACCTCCGTCAGCTTTAGTTGCTTCCAAATATTTCTAATATTCTTGGTGGTGAAAAGATGCTCGATCGTGGTGGTCATCAGGTCAGATCCGCTCTAGCAGTTGGGACAGAGCAGGGTTGCTACTTGGGGTAGAGTTGCGGGTTTCGACCCGCGCGGCAAGAGGGTCGCCGCAGCCCTAGCCGCAACCACGGTAGCCGCAGCCACCGTGTTCCTCGCCTCGCCGGCGCTGGAGCAGCTCGCCAGCGGCGGCGGGCACAAACCTTTCCCGCCGCGGCTCTACCCCGTATCCTCCCCCAATTGGGGAGGGACCGTGCGCCTCGTTCCGTTCGCAGCTTTGGCCGCAGCCGCCTTGTTCCTGGCGTCGCCGGCGCTCGCGCAGCCGGTGACGATTGCGGGGGAGCTGGTGCTGTCCGAGGATTTCTCGATCGCGCAGAACTCGTATTTCCAGGTGCGGGTGGTCGATCTCGACGCCTATCAGGCGGGGGCGCTGGGGGGGACGGAGATCGCGGTGGGGCCGGGGGTCGAGCAGCCGGTGGCGTTCTCGTTCGACGTCTTCGTCGGCGAGATGCCGGTGCGCGGGCGCTACGGCATCGAGGCGCGGCTTCTGTCGATCTCGCGGGCGCAGGGCACCGGCTTCATCTTCGACACCAGGGCACCGGTGGAGTTCGACCCGTTCGCCGGGGAGCCGGTCACCGTCGTCATGACGCCGACGCCGGCCGAACGCCTCTCCCGCGTCGACTGGTGGGCGGCCACCGAAATCCTCGGCGTGTCGCTCGACCTCGACGGCCAGCCGGCCGTCGCGCGGTTCCTATGGGACGCCGGCTTCCACGACATCACCATCGTCATCGGCTGCGGCACGCTGACGGCGGACGCCGCCTTCTTCTTCCACGCCATCACGGTCTACGAGATCGACGCCAGCGGCCTCGGCACCTGCGACGACCCGGCGGTGACCGCGTTCGAGGAAGCAGCGCTGCGCCTGCTGGAGCTCGCCCGCGCCGTCGATTTCGACGAAGAGGGTCGGGTGACCCTCCTCGGCGACGAAGCCACCCCGCTCGCCACCTTCATGCCGGTGATGGAGTAGGCCGCGGCCGCGGCCCATCTAAATCAACTATCCCCCGCGGGGAGAGGTCACCGCGCACCGGCGGG
>JAHCJZ010000031.1 GCA_026126025.1 Bauldia sp.
TGGGGGTGCTGCGGTGCCGGGCATCCCTGCGAGTCAGCACCCCTCCCCGAAACCGCTCCGCGGTTTCGACCCTCCCGCAAGGGGAGGGTTGAAGGGAGCCGCCGCATCACCGCGACCCCCGCCGTCACCCCGGGCAACCGGCCGTCCATTCGGTCCAGTCGCGCACGAACCAGGCGGAGGGGCGGCGCATCAGGCCGCCGAGGAGGCGGAGCGGGGGATAGGGCTGGCCGCTGCGCCACAGGGTGCGTGGCGGGCCGGCCGGCCGGCGGAGCGTAACGCGGACGCGCCGGCCCGCGAGGTGCCGGCGATGCGCCCAGCGGATCGCCGACAGCGCGGCGACCTCCAGCTCGGCGGCGATGCCGCAATCGATCCCGTCGGCGGTGACGAGCCAACGGCTGGTTTCGTCGCGGAACACAAGGTATTCGAGGGTCTTCACGGCGGCGCCACCTCCACGCGGAGCCAACCCTAGACGCCGCTTCGAGGGGGTTCATCCGCTGATCGCCGGCGATGGGGATTGCGGTCGCAAGACCGGCCCCGTCGTCGTTTCGCCACAAGGCTTCGTCAATCCCGCGCCGGAGACCGCAGCATCATGGCAGACCGCATCGAGGCGCCGCGCCTTTGCCTGGTGACGCCCGGCCTTGCCGAGCCGCGCGCGCTCGCCGCCGCGGTCGAGGCCGCGCTGGCGGGCGGCGACGTCGCCTCCCTCATCATCGCCGCCGAAGGCGCGAGCGCGGCCGCGCTGCAGCGGATCGCCGAGATCGTCGTGCCGGTCGCGACCGCCCGCGGCGTCGCCGCGCTCGTCGCCGGCGAGGCGAGCGTCGCGTTGCGGACGAAGGCCGACGGCGTCCATGTCGAGACCGGCGTTGCCGACCTTCGCGCCGCGCTCGCCCGACTGCACCCGAAGGGAATCGTCGGCGCCGGCGGCATCGCCTCGCGCCACGACGCCATGACCCTCGGCGAAGCGGGGCCCGACTACGTCTTCTTCGGCCGCCTCGACGGCGACGACGCGCCGTCGGTCCATGACCGCGCGCTCGACCTTGCCGCGTGGTGGGCCGAGCTCTTCGAAATCCCGGCGATCCTGATGGCCGGCAGCGTCGTGGCGAGCGTCGGCGAGGCAGCCGCCGCCCGCGTCGAGTTCGTGGCGCTGCGCCGCGCGGTGTGGGACCACCCGGACGGACCCGGAGCCGCCGTCGCCGAGGCGAACCGGCTCCTCCGCCATCCGGCCGACGCCGCCGCATGAACCGCACCGTCCTCATGGCCGTCGCGGGCGGGCTGGCGGCGCTCGCGGTCGTCGCCGGCGCGGTCTTCCTCCTGACCCGCGGCGGGGACGAGACCCCGGCGGCGGACGAGACGGACGCCCCGGCGGCGTCGGTCGAGATCGTCGACCCGGTCGGCGACCTCATCCGCGGCGACGACGCGCCGGCGCCGCTCGATCCCGACCGGCCGCGCCTCATCGCCGGCGCGCCGGACCCGGCCTATGGCGCGTTCCAGCGCGGGCTCTATCTCGAAGCGGTGGAGCATGCGACGCCGCTCGCCGAGGCCGGCAACGCGCCGGCGCAGACCCTCCTCGGCCTCATCTATTCGCAGGGCCTCGGCGTGCCCCAGGACATCGAGGCCGGGTTCCGCTGGTTCTCGGCTGCGGCGGAAGGCGGCGACGCCTTCGCCCAGTTCGCCATGGGCCAGGCCTATCTCGAAGGCCTCGGCGTCGAACCCGACCCGGTCGCGGCGGCCGGCTTCTTCGAGCGCGCGGCGACGCAGGGCAACGCCCAGGCGCTCTACAATCTCGGCCTGATGACGCTGGCCGGCGACGTGCGCCAGCGCGACCCGCAGCTCGCCGCCGATTATTTCAGCCGTGCCGCCGAGGGCGGCGTTGCCGATGCGCAATACGAGCTCGCGCATCTCTACATGGAGGGTGAAGGCGTCATCCTCTCCGACCCGATCGCCAACAGCTGGCTCCGCCGCGCCGCCGAGGCCGGCCATATCGACGCGCAGCTCGAATACGCCATCCGCGTCTTCAACGGCATCGGCCTCTTCGCCAACGAGGAAGCCGCCGCGATCTGGTTCGAGCGCGCAGCGGAATCGGGCCATCCGATCGCGCAGGCGCGCCTCGCCATCCTCTATCTCTACGGCGCCGGCGTGCCCGCCGATCCGGTCGCGGCCGGCAAATGGTACCTCCTCGCCCGCGCCGCCGGCCTCACCGAGCCGACGCTGGAGGCGTTCTTCGCCGACCTCCCGCCCGCGCAGCAAGCCGCCGCGACCGACGCCGCCAACCGCTGGATGAGCGGCGACCCCATCGCCCCCGCCCCCCTGCGGCCGGCGGAACCCGCAGAGTAGCCGTCACCTCTTGTTCAACCTCCCCCTTGCGCAAGGGGGAGGTTGAAGGGATCAGTCCCGATGCAGCGAGAGAAAGCGGCTGCCCATCCCCCGTTCAACCCTCCCCTTGCGGGAGGGTCGAAACCGCGCAGCGGTTTCGGGGAGGGGTGCTGAGTCCGAAACTGCTGCGCGGCAGCACCTCCTCCCAATCCGCCAAAGCGCCGTGTCAGGTCAGGCGCGGTCGGTGCCGATGACTTCGCCGCGGGGTTCGTTGCTGACCCAGCGATAGACCACCGCGCCGATGATGCCGCCGACGAGCGGGGCGAGCCAGAACAGCCAGAGCTGCGACAGCGCCCAATCGCCGACGAAGAGCGCCGGGCCGGTGCTGCGGGCGGGGTTGACCGAGGTGTTGGTCACCGGGATCGAGACGAGGTGGATCAGCGTCAGGCCGAGGCCGATGGCGAGCGGGGCGAAGCCCGCGGGCGCCTTGCCGTGGGTCGCGCCCATGATGATGAAGAGGAACACCGCGGTCATGACGATCTCGATCGTCAGGCCCGCCACCAGCGAATAGCCGCCGGGCGAGTGGTCGCCATAGCCGTTGGCGGCGAAGCCACTGGCCGATGCGCTGAAGCCGTCGACCCCGTTGGCGACGAGGTAGAGCACCGCGGCGCCGGCGACGCCGCCGACCACCTGGAAGAGCCAGTAGGGCAGCACCTCGCGCCACGGGAAGCGGCCGCCGGCGGCGAGGCCGAGCGTCACCGCCGGGTTGAGATGGCAGCCCGACACATGGCCGATGGCGTAGGCCATGGTGACGACGGTCAGGCCGAAGGCGAGCGAGACGCCGAGCAGCCCGATGCCGACATTGGGGAAGCCGGCCGCCAGCACGGCCGCGCCGCAGCCCGCGAAGACGAGCCAGAAGGTGCCGATCGCCTCGGCGAAATATTTCCGTGGGTCCATGTCCCCGCTCCTTCAGGTCAGACGGCGGGCCCCTCCGCCGCCGGTTCGCCGGTCCACCTAGACCCGTGCGGCGAGTCGCGCGAACAGGCGTCAACGTGACAGAGCGCGCAATGCACAGCTTGTTGGCGCGGACGGAAGCGGGCGGGGTCGCGCTGGCCGCCACGCCCGGCCGGGGATACCAAGGCGAGGCCATGCCTTCCGCGATTCGCATCCTCGGGATCGACCCGGGCCTTCGCCGCACCGGCTGGGGGCTGATCGAGGTCGCGGGCAACACGCTCGCCTTCGTGGCGGCCGGCACGGTGCGCGCGCCGCTTGACGGGCCGCTCGCTGCGCGCCTGCTGGCGCTTCACGAGGGGCTCGCCGCCGTGCTCGCCGCGACGGCGCCGCATGAGGCGGCGGTCGAGCAGACCTTCGTCAACCGCGACGCCACGGCGACGCTGAAGCTTGGCCAGGCGCGCGGCATCGCCATGCTGGTGCCGGCGCAGGCCGGGCTGCCGGTCGCCGAATACGCCCCGACCGCGGTGAAGAAGGCGGTGGTCGGCGTCGGCCATGCCGACAAGGACCAGATTCGCATGATGGTCCGCGTGCTGCTGCCGCGCGCCATTTTCGACGGCGCGGATTCGGCCGACGCGCTCGCCATCGCGATCACCCACGCCCATCATCGCGGCGCGGCGGCCATCCGGCTCGCCGCGGGAATCGCCTAGCCGCGAAAGTTCACGCGGCGCCGGACGTGATCTGCGGCGCTTCGGCCGCGGGCGGAGCTGGCCGCGGCGCGTCCTCCTGCCCGGCGGCGGGGCGGGGCAGGGCGCCGCCGAAGACGCGGTTGCGGCCGGCGGCCTTGGCCCGGTAGAGCCGGTTGTCGGCGAGGAGGAAGAGCCGCTCCATGTCGGGCGCGTCCTGCGGCGCGGTCGCGACGCCGGCGCTGATGGTGAGGCGCCCGACCTCGGGGATGTCGCAGGCGGCGACGGCGCGCCGCAGCCGCTCGGCGAGGAGGAGCGCGGCGCCGTGCGGCGTGCCGGGACAGAGCACCACGAACTCCTCGCCGCCATAGCGGAAGACGGCGTCGGCGCGGCGGACTTCGGCGGCCATGCACTGCGCGACCGCCTTCAGCGCGCGGTCGCCCGCGGCATGGCCGTGCGCGTCGTTGACCGCCTTGAAGTGGTCGACGTCGACGACGATGAGGCTGAGCGGCTGGCCGGTGGCGCTCGCCTCGGCGTGGATGTCGCCGCTGATCGCGTCGTAGCGCCGGCGGTCGTAGACGCCGGTCAGCGCGTCATGGCCGTATTCGGCGAGCAGCTTGTGGTAGCGCCGGCGGTAGGTGAGGATGCCGAAGGTCTCGCCGATGCCGTTCGGGCGCGGCGCGCTCTCGCCCGCCGGCTCGATGCGGTGGAGGTAGAAGCCGATCAGCGCGGCGAACAGCGTCCCGGTCGCCATCTTCACCATCCAGCCGCCGATCAGCACCTCGACCGGCATGTCGAAGAGGATGCGGAGCGCGAGGTAGAAGCCGGTCTGGTCGAAGGAGAGGACCAGCGCCGCGGAGAGCCAGATGCGCAGCGTCTGCCGGTCGCCGAACCACTCGGCGGACTTCTGGTAGAGGACGATGATGAGGATGCTGTCGATGAAGAGGAGCGTCGTCCCCCACGCCATCAGCCAGCCCATCTCGTCCATGAAGGCGAAGTCGGGCGCCTGGTCGGGGACGATCGGCTCGAGATTGTGGAGCCGCAGCAGCAGCACCAGCCCGATGATCAGGAGATTGCCGATGAAGAGGCCGTAGATCGGCTGGCGCGCGGTCGCGGCGTCCTCGCGGATGAAGACGAGGAGCAGCATCAGGAGCTTGCCGGCGAAGAGCACCGTCGAGCCCGGCGAGACCACCACCCCCAGCGGCAGCGCCACATAAAGGACGCTGGCGAGATAGGTCTCGAGGAAATGCATCACCCCGAGCGCGCAGAAGAAGATGCCGATGCCGAGCTTGTGCCGCAGACGGAACAGCACCGCCATGGCGGCGAAATAGACGCCGACCTCGGCCAGCAGCAGTCCTGCGTTGAGGAATTGCGGCATCCGGTCCTCAAAGACGAGGCCGCAGCCTAGTTCCGAACTCTTGAGCAGATGGTTAAGGCTCTGGTGCAGCGTCGAAATATGACACTGCACGTCAACGGGCGGAGACGTGAGCGCACCGTGTGAAGGGTCAACCTCTCCCTCGCGGGGAGGTCGAACCGGCGTAGCCGGTTCGGGAGGGGGTGCTGACTCCCGACGATCCTCGGATTCAGCACCCCTCCCCGAAACCGCTGCGCGGTTTCGACCCTCCCACCCAACACGGGTTCACCCGTGTTGGGCATCCAACGTGGCGAAGTCGGAAACATCCGACTTCGCTGGGAGGGTTGAAAGGTGGAGGCGACGGTCGTCAGTGCTGGTGCTCGGCCGGGGCGGCGGGTTGGCCGGTGAGGCTGCGGACCGGGACCGACAGCGTCAGGGTGGTGTCGTCGGAGAAGGTGAGGGTGAGCGGGAAGGACGCGCCCTCGACCAGCGGGGCGACGAGGCCCTGCAGCATGATGTGGTAGCCGCCGGGCTCGAAGGCGACGGCGCCGCCGGCGGGGATCGGCAGGCCGCCCTCGACCTCGGCCATCCGCATCACGTTGTTCTCGACCGACATGGAGTGGATCTCGACCTCGGTCGCCATCGGCGTGCTGCCGCCGGTGAGGCGGATGTCGGCGCCCGAGCCGTTGGCGATCATGGCGTAGACGCCGCCGACGCCAGCGCCGGGGGGTGTCGCGCGCGCCCAGGGTTCGGTCACGGTCAGCGCGCCCGCGGAGAAGGACGCAGGGTCGGGGCTGGCGGCGGCGACCGTGACGGTGGGGGCGGGGCTTTGCAGCGTGTGCGGGTCGACGCCGGGGGCCGCGATCTCGCTCCACGCGATCTCGGTCTCTCCGCAGCGCTGGATCACGGGGAAGGCGAGCTCGGTGCCCGCCGCGGCCGCGCCGACCGCGACGCGGAAGGGGAAGCGGTCGTAGAGCGCGTCGGGGAGGCTGCCGCCGGTCCATGCGATGCCGGCGGGCGCGGCGGGATCGCCGAACGCCTCGACGGTCCAGCCGGGCTTCGCCATCGGCTGCGCGGCGGTGACGCCGTCGGGGAAGGTGACGATCACCGCGTCGGTCGCCGCGCCGTCGCAGCCATGGCCGATGCGGATCGAAAGCTCGGCGGTGGCGCCGGCGGTGAGCGGCCCGCCGTCGAGGATGGCGTGGGCGAAGGCCGACGGGGCGGCGGCAAGGGCGGCGACGGCCGCGAGGCAGAGTCTCTTCATGGTGGTTGTCCTGAACGCGGCGACGCTTCAGCGTGCCGGCATGAATCGGGTGCGGCGAAAGCCGCGGCTCGATGATCGGTTCAGGACAGGGGC
>JAHCJZ010000032.1 GCA_026126025.1 Bauldia sp.
CGAACCGGCGCAGCCGGTTCGGCAGAGTCTCAGCCTTCGCGTCAGCACCCCTCCCCGAAACCGCTTTCGCGGTTTCGACCCTCCCGCAAGGGGAGGGTTGAAGGAGTCTCTGGGCCTCCTGTGGCGAACTCCGGCCCTTGC
Source organism: Bauldia sp. (assembly GCA_026126025.1). Classification (GTDB taxonomy): domain Bacteria; phylum Pseudomonadota; class Alphaproteobacteria; order Rhizobiales; family Kaistiaceae; genus JADLGL01. The sequence continues at coordinate 142 of JAHCJZ010000032.1, forward strand.
GCCAGCGCAAGGGGATCTCGATATGTCTGCGGCGTGGTCCATATGGACACGCGTGTCCGATCCGGCCGCATCGTGCCCTTGCGGGGCGAGCGCGGTCCCAAGGAGCCGCTTGCCATGAACATCGAGATGTTCTCCGACCGGGCGAAGGGCTTTCTGCAAGCCGCCCAGACCGCCGCCTTGACCCGCGGCAATCCCCAGCTCACCCCCGAACATCTGCTCTACGCGCTCCTCTATGACGAGGAGGGGCTCGCCGCCGGGCTGATCGATCGCGCCGGGGGCGACTCGCGTGCCGCGACCGCCGCGATCGAAGCCGCCGTCGCTGCGCTGCCGAAAGTGACCGGCGCCGGCGCGGCGCAGCCGCAGCTGTCGGGCGCCACCGCCCGCGTCCTCGACCAGGCCGAGCAGATCGCCAAGAAGGCGAAGGACAGCTACGTCACCGTCGAGCGGATGCTCCTTGCGCTCGCGATGGACAAGGAGTCGAAGGCCGGGAAGATCCTCACCGATGCGGGCGTGACCGCACAGGGCCTCAACGCCGCGATCAACGCGCTCCGCCAGGGCCGCACCGCCGACACCGCCAATGCCGAGGCGCAGTACGAGGCGCTGAAGAAATATGCCCGCGACCTGACGCAGGACGCCCGCGACGGCAAGGTCGACCCGGTGATCGGCCGCGACGACGAGATCCGCCGCACCATCCAGGTGCTGTCGCGGCGCACCAAGAACAACCCGGTGCTGATCGGCGAACCCGGCGTCGGCAAGACGGCGATCGTGGAAGGCCTCGCGCAGCGCATCGTCAATGGCGACGTGCCGGAATCGCTCCGCGACAAGCGGCTGCTCGCGCTCGACATGGGCGCGCTGATCGCCGGCGCGAAATATCGCGGTGAGTTCGAGGAACGGCTGAAGGCCGTCCTCAACGAGATCGAGGCGTCGGCCGGGCAGGTCGTCCTCTTCATCGACGAGATGCACACCTTGGTCGGCGCCGGGAAGGCCGAGGGCGCGATGGACGCGTCCAACCTCCTGAAGCCGGCGCTGGCGCGCGGGCAGCTCCACTGCATCGGCGCGACGACGCTCGACGAGTACCGCAAGCATGTCGAGAAGGACGCGGCGCTGGCGCGGCGCTTCCAGCCGGTCTTCGTCGACCAGCCGACGGTTGAGGACACGATCTCGATCCTCCGCGGCCTCAAGGAGAAGTACGAGCTCCATCACGGGGTGCGGATCACCGATTCGTCGCTGGTCTCCGCCGCGACGCTGTCCGACCGCTATATCACCGACCGCTTCCTGCCCGACAAGGCGATCGACCTCGTCGACGAGGCGGCGGCGCGGCTCAAGATGCAGGTCGATTCCAAGCCCGAGGCGCTGGACGAGCTCGACCGCCGCATCATCCAGCTCAAGATCGAGCGCGAGGCGCTGAAGAAGGAATCCGACACCGCGTCGCGCGACCGGCTGGAGCGGCTGGAGCGCGAGCTGACCGACCTCGAGGAGCAGTCGGCGTCGCTGACCCAGCGCTGGCAGACCGAGAAGGAGAAGCTCTCTTCGGCGCAGAAGCTGAAGACCGAGCTCGACCAGGCGCGCGCCGACCTCGAGCGGGCGCAGCGCACCGGCGACCTCGCCAAGGCCGGCGAGCTCGCCTACGGCACCATCCCCGAGCTGGAGCGGCAGGTCCGCGCCGTCGAGGAGAGCGAGAATGGCGGCGAGATGCTGGAGGAGGCGGTGACGCCCGACCACATCGCCCATGTCGTGTCGCGCTGGACGGGCATTCCGGTCGACCGGATGCTCGAAGGCGAGCGCGAGAAGCTGCTGCGGATGGAGGATGCGCTCGCCGAGCGCGTCGTCGGCCAGCCCGAGGCGGTGCATGCGGTGGCGACCGCGGTCCGCCGCGCCCGCGCCGGGCTGCAGGACCCCAACCGGCCGATCGGCTCGTTCATGTTCCTCGGCCCCACCGGCGTCGGCAAGACGGAGCTCACCAAGGCGCTCGCGACCTTCCTCTTCGACGACGACACCGCGATGGTGCGGATCGACATGTCGGAGTTCATGGAGAAGCACTCCGTGGCCCGGCTGATCGGTGCGCCGCCCGGCTATGTCGGCTATGAGGAGGGCGGGGCGCTGACCGAGGCGGTGCGCCGCCGGCCGTACCAGGTGATCCTGTTCGACGAGATCGAGAAGGCGCATGCCGACGTCTTCAACGTCCTCCTCCAGGTGCTGGACGACGGGCGGCTGACCGACGGCCAGGGCCGCACGGTCGACTTCCGCAATACCATCATCGTCATGACCTCCAATCTCGGCGCCGAATTCCTCGTGCAGCTCCGCGATGACGAGGATTCGGAGCTGGCGCGGCAGGCGGTGATGGACACCGTGCGGGCGCATTTCCGGCCGGAGTTCCTCAACCGGCTCGACGACATCATCCTCTTCCACCGCCTCAAGCGGAACGAGATGGGCAAGATCGTCGAGATCCAGCTGGAGCGGCTGAAGAAGCTCCTCGCCGATCGCAAGATCACGCTGGAGCTCGACGAATCGGCGCGGAGCTGGCTGGCGCAGAAGGGCTACGACCCGGCCTATGGGGCGCGGCCGCTGAAGCGCGTCATCCAGCGCGAGGTGCAGGATCCGCTCGCCGACAAGATCCTCTCCGGCGAGATCCGCGACGGCGAGACGGTGAAGATCGTCGGCGGCACCGACCACCTCCTCTTCCTGCCGCAGAACGAGCGCCAGGAGAGCGCGGCGTAACCGCTGTCCCCCTCGTCATTCCGGCGAAGGCCGGAATCCAGCGCCACGGCTCCGGCCTTCATGTGGTTCTAGACCCCGGCCTTCGCCGGGGTGACGGACTGTGGGGTGGCTAGCGCGCGGCGAGGTCGGTGGTGTCGGGCTCGATGCCGAGGAGCGCGTCGACGCGGTTTCGCTCGACGAGGAAGCCGGCGAGGATGTCGCCCTGGAGGATGCGGCCGCGCGGCAGGGCGATGCGGAGCGGGTCCTGCAGATTGCCGTTGATGCGGATCTCGTAGTGGAGATGCGCGCCGGTCGAGCGGCCGGTCGAGCCGACATAGCCGATGACCTGGCCCTGGCGGACCGCGACGCCGGGCTGGATGCCGTCGGCGATCCGCGACTGGTGGGCGTAGGCGGTCTCGTAGCCATTGGTGTGCTGGATGCGCACGATGTTGCCGTAGCCGCCATTGCGGCCGGCGAAGACGACGGTGCCGTCGCCGGCGGCCATGATCGGCGTCCCGATCGGCGCCGCCCAGTCGACGCCATTGTGCATCGTGCGCGAGCCGACGAACGGGTCGCGGCGATAGCCGAAGCCCGAGGTGAAACGGCCGCCGACGATCGGCTGGCGCAGCAGGAAGACGTTCGCGCTGCGGCCCTCCGCGTCATAGTAATCGACGATGCCGTCGTCGGGCGTGAGGTAGCGGTAGTAGCGCTTGGTGACGCCGGAATGCGTCACGGAGGCGTAGACGATCTCCGGCGGCTCGCTCTCGGCGCTCTCGGGGAGCCCGTGGAAGACCTGGACCGAATCGCCGGAGGTGACGCGCGCCTGGAGGTCGAGGTCGAAGGCGAAGATGTGGATCAGCTCGCGGATCAGCGGCTCGGGCAGGCCCTGCTCGGCGGCGGAGAGATAGAGCGCGTCGTAGAGCCGCGGCAGCTGGCCGGGCGCGGGCGCTGCGGTCATCCCTTCGGTGATCTGCGGCAGCGGGCCGGGCTCGTTGGCGCGCACGAAGGTTCCGGCGTCGTTCCGCGCGACGGTCGCCTGATGCACGCCGCCGGTGTAGATCGAGATGCGCAGCACCGGCGGAATCTCGTCGGGCGCCGCCCCCTCGGCGAAGGCGAGACGGATGGCGTTGTCGGTCGACAGCCCCTCGACGTCGATGATGCCGGTCATCACCGACATGGCCTCGTCGGCGTCGGCATCGGTCACGCCGAGGCGGGTGAGCGCCTGCTCCAGCGTTTCGCCCGCCGCCAGCACCTCGACGGATTCCAGGGTGAAGTCGGTGCCGTTGGCCTCGGATTTCGAGACGAAGCTGATGTTCTCGGGGATGATCTGGACGCCGGGGACCCGCGCTTCGCCGCCGGCGCTGAACATCTCCATCGCAAAGCCCGAGCCGGCGAGGCCGAGCGCGGCGACCTGCATCGCGCCGCCGGAGGCAAGCTCGGCGGAGGCGTCGCGGAGGATCTCCTGAACCTCTGCGGCGGCGAAGGAAACCGAATCGGAGCCGAGCGGCGCGTCGAGCGGGAAGGGCGAGATCGTCACCGTCACCTCGCCGTCGACCTGGGCGCCGTAAATCTGCTCAGTCGTCTCGCCCTGGTTGACCGCACCGGCGGCGGCGCCGTCGGTGATGATGGTCATCGCGTCATAGGGCGGGACCTCGATGTCGACCTCGTGGGGGGCGGCCAGCGCGGCGTTGATGAAGGCGAAGGGGCGCTCGCGCATCGTGCGCACGTCGCCCTGCTCGATCACGACGCTCACCGGAATGACCTGACGCGTCGATTCCGGCGGCGGCGCGGACTGGATGCGGTCGCCCTTGGCGTTGGCGGAGCCGGCGATCGGCAGGCCGGCGATCGACTGCGGCGCGGCGCCGAGAAGATCGTTGATGTCGAGCGCGGTGAGGAGGGCGCCGCCCATCAGCCCGATCGAAGTGAGGCCGGTGAGCACCGTGCCGGTGAGCCAGCGGACGCTGACGGCCCGGCGGACGGGAACGCCCGCCGAACGACTGACCGAAAGAGGCGGCTCGGTGCCGAGCTCGATATCGCTCAAAGCCGGCATCCGGAACGCCGCGGCCATTCGTGTCGACCCCTCACCACACGCGCCGCGTGACCTCGGCGGCGCACCGCCCGCGGCCACAATCCCTCGCGCCGAAACCTGCCTCCCGGGTTGGCCGAAGTCAAATCGGCGCGCCGGTTTCCCGCGGCTCAGCGGGATGCTGACAAGTCGGGGTGGTTCGTGTCATCATTGTGACGGTACCCGGGCGGTTTCCCCAGGTCCCTCGACCATGGCGAAAGGGGTGTTGACACGGGGGAAGGGCGCCCCCTATATAGCGCCATAACGAGGGCGGCGGCGCCGCAGGCGGCGCTACGGTTCGCTCTCGTTTCATCTGCGAAAGGTTGGGGACTCGGTCGCCATACCGGCGGTGCGGGTTCTTGCTTTCGGGGTTTCGAGGCCTAGCGGCCGAGCGACCCATCGGCGGAGTTTCCGCCGCGCTCTTTGACAAGTGAATATGAAGAAAGAGAAACGTAGGCGGCGGGGCCCTTGCGGATCGTCCATCCTCGGATGGCGGTCACAAGAGACTTCGGCGACCTTACGTTTACTCGCAAGCTCACGTCGTTGGGATGACGGTTCGCCGTCCTTCCGATGACGATGTGCTTGGGACTCGTCAAAACGTGAGTGACCAAGCCGATTAAGCTCTCATCCAATCTGAGAGTTTGATCCTGGCTCAGAACGAACGCTGGCGGCAGGCCTAACACATGCAAGTCGAACGCCCCGCAAGGGGAGTGGCAGACGGGTGAGTAACGCGTGGGAATCTGCCCAATGGTACGGAACAACCAGGGGAAACTCTGGCTAATACCGTATGTGCCCGTGAGGGGAAAGATTTATCGCCATTGGATGAGCCCGCGTTGGATTAGCTAGTTGGTGGGGTAATGGCCT
>JAHCJZ010000033.1 GCA_026126025.1 Bauldia sp.
GCCGCGGGTTCCTCGGCCTCCGCCGGTTCCGTCCCGCTCCCGGGCGCCGCCGCCAGCCGTACGTCCGGGCTCACGCCCAGCCCCGCCAGCACCCAGCCCAGCGAGTTGACGCCGTAGGGGCGGTCGTCGGCCGACGCGGTGACGGCCGCGAGGCGGCCCTTGAGCGCCGACCAGGCGCCGGTGTCGGGCGCGCGCCACCACAGGCGGCCACCACCGAGCGTCTCGTCCTGCTCGGTGCCGACCACGTAGACCGAGCCCTTGCCGCCCACGCCGACGTCGGACGCGGCCGGCGCGCCCGCATCGGCGATCCAGCGGCCGTCGGCGTGGACGAACAGCGCGCCCGTCCCGTCCACCGCCCACACGCGACCGGAGGCATCGACGTCGATGCGCTTCACCCGGTCGCGAAGCGCGGTCCACGCCATGCTCGCGCTCGGGTCGAAGGGAGCGGTGAGCAGGCCACGGCTGCCGTCCGGCAGCACCGCCTCGGCCAGCCAGATGCGTCCACCGCCGATGCCGACGTCCTCGGCGCGGATGCCGGTGTTGCGCCAGGCACCGACGCCGTCGGTCACGTACAGCGAACCGTTGCTGCCGATGGCCGCGGCACCGCCGCCCGCGGCGCCGTCGATGCGCACGAAGTCGCTACGGCTGCCGTGGCGGGTCCAGCGCCGCGCGGCGTCTTCCCAGCGCCAGGCGCTGCCGTCGCCGCCCACGTGCCACAGGTGCCCGCCGTGCGAGACGCCGGCGTCGAGGCCGGTGGACGGCAACTGTTGCCAGTCCGGTGGCAGCGTCGGCGCCTGTTGCCGGGCCGTGGCCGGGCCGCCGTGTAGCGCGGCCAGCAGCGTCGCCGTGACCGCGAGGCCTGCCGTCGCGCGCTGCAGGCGGCCGGTTCGACGCGGCTTCATCGTGCGAAGTACACGCGCCGGCTGGCCGGGAAGTCGGCCACGATGGGGCGCCCCCCGGAGTCCACCGCCACCCGCGTGACGCCGGTCTTGCTGGTGGCCGTGAAGCCCTGCGTGACCGGGTTCCACTTCTTCAGCCGGCCGGAGAGGTCGACGATGAACACGCTGTTGTCGTGGCCCACGCCCACGTCCAGCGCGCGGTCCTCGGCGCGCAAGGAGCGCAACTCGAACTCGCCGTTCACCAACTGGTAGACGTTGCTCTCGGTGTCCACCAGCCACACGGTGTCGAAGGTCCTGCCCGCGCCCACGCGCTTGAAGCGCAGCGTCGGCGGCTTGATCTGGTTCTCGTCCTCGGTGTCGCGGGTGTCGAACCAGGCGACGTCGCCGGTGCGGTCGGTCCACACGATGAAGCCGTCGCCGGTCACGTCCATGTCCGTTTCGAGATCGAGCGGACCCTCGAACAGGTCGAACAGCACCGCGGCGTCGAAGTCCTGCGCGGCGAAGGCCGCCGGCGTGAACACCGTGCGGTCGTACTCCAGCAACTGGAAGGCCGAGCACTGGAACGGGAACAGCATGTAGAGCGCCTTGAACGGCGGCGTGAACGGCGCCGGCTGGGGCGCGAACTGGCGCCGCTCGGCGGCCACCACCACCGGGAAGCTGGCGTTGCCGAGCGGTTCCAGCAGGACGAAGTTGCGCGAGGCGGGGTCCAGCACCCAGTTGCGCCCGGAGCCGGCCACGCAGGGCCTCGCGCCGCTGGTGGCGATGACGAGGTCGTCGTGGCCGGAGGTGATGTCGCGCAGTCCGTGGCCGAGGCTGGGGAAGCCGGGGGCGCTCTCCGGGATCACGGTGCTGGTGAAGCGCATGCCCTGGATGATGGTGATGCCGCCATCGCCGTCGCCCTCGGTCACCTCGGCGCTGCGCCGGGTGCGGATGGCGAGGTCGCGGTCGCCGCTCTCGTCGCGCTCGAAGAAGGCGGAGGGAAACACCCTTCCCTGGTCGTCGATCACCCACGGGCGATCGCGTGGCCCCAGCGCGACCCGCGCCGTGTTGGCCGCGCGAACCAGGTCGTAGCCGTCGGTGGCGGGGTCGAAACGACGCAGCGCGCCACCGGTGTCGACGATGAACACGCTGCCGCCCGGCCCGATGTCGAGGTCCTGCGCGATGCGCCCCTTGGGCGTGCAGTCGCTCTCGCCGTCGCAGGCGAAGGGGCGCCCGTCGCGGTTCAGCAGCCAGTAGCTGCTGCCGTCCGGCGCGACCGCCACCTGCCGGCCCTTGCCGGGCCGCCGGGTGAAGCGGGTGGGTGGCTCGCCGAGTTCGTAGACGGCGTCGCCGGTGTCGACGACGAACACCCGGCCGTCGGCGCCGATGTCGAGGTCGTGCACCTGGAAGCGCAGCGGCACCTCGCGCCAGGCGGCGCCGTCGTGACGGAACACGCGGCCGCGGCCGACGCCCCACGGCCGGCCGTCCGGTGCCACGCTGAGGCGGTCGAGATCGCCCGGGAAGTCGTTGAAGCGCCGGTCACCGTTCGACCAGCGTTGCAGGGCGCCGCCTTGGCGCAGCGCGAACACGCTGCCGTCGGCGCCGATGGCGAGATCGACCGCCGTGCCGGCGGACGGCTCGAAGCTGACGGGGCTGCGGTCGGGCACCGCGGCGACCGGCGTGCTGCCGCCCTTGCCGGGCGCCGTCTCGACGATGCCGCTCTCCGGCGCCGGTTCATCGAAGGACACGCCGAGGGCGTGGATGCCACCCGCGCCGTCGGCGCGCCAGAGGCTGCCGCCGGGGCCCGCAGCGACCGCCACCGAATCGCTGCCGCCGGCGATGCGCGACCAGGCGAGGTCGCTCTCGTTCCACTCGTAGAGTTCGCGGTCCGTGCCCACCACCACCACGCGGCCGTCCGGTCCGATGGCGAGGTCGATGGCCTTGCCGGCGAGCGCCACCCAGGCATCGTCCAGTTGCCGCGCGATGGTGCCGTCGGCGGCAACCGTCCACAGTTCGCCGTCCGGTCCCACCGCGACGCGCGTGCCGGCGCCGCTCACGGCGGCCCAGCCTTCGCTGCCGCGCAACACCGCCAGCGAACCGGTGTTGGTGCTCACCGCGACGTCGCCGGCGGCGCCGACGGCGATGTCCACCGCGCCGGCCCCGACGGGCCGCCACTCGCGGCCCTCCAGCCGCCACACCGTGCCGGTGTCGTCCACGCCCCAGGGGCTGCCGTCGGGGGCGACGCCGATGCGCGTGAGCACCATCCGGTTCGACTGGTACTTCCAGTCGTGCTCGCCGGGCGCGCGGCCCCAGGCCTGGCCCTGGCTGTCCACGGCGAACACGCTGCCGTCGGCGCCGGCCGCGATGTCGACGGCCGTGCCGGACAGCTTCTGCCAGTTGCCCTGCGCCGGCACCTGTGCCCCGGCCCGGGGCGGCGACCAGATCAGCACGCACAGCGCCGCCAGCACGATGCCGGCGAGCGCGGCGCCCGGCCGTCGTTCGACGATCACCCCCTGCTCGTCCGCGGTGCCCGGCGGCCGATCAGAAGAACAGGAACTCGACCGCGTCCCTCAGACGGTCTTCGTTGGTCTTTCGCGACTGCCACTTCTCCATCGCGAAGTCACCGGTCTTGAACTCGTGGAACATGGAGTTGTTGCGTGCCCAGCCGAGGGCGTCGGTGATGGTGGAACGCGGCACGAAGTAGGTCGCGTTGCGGTTCTCGAAGGCGCGCACGGTGCGCTCGAACTCCGACAGTTCGCGCTCCTCGGCGGCGATGTCCTCGGCCGCGCGGTTGACGTAGTGGGCGCGCCGCGGGGTGAGCAGGATGATCACCGACTTGCGGAAGTGCCGGTCGCCCTGGCGCGCGAACAGGTACTGCACCATGGGCAGGTCGCCGAGCAGGGGGACGCTGTTCCGCGTGTTCTCGGTTTCCTCTTCGCTCAGCCCGCTCAGCACCAGCGTCTCGCCGAACTTCATCACCACGTTGGCGTTGACCGTGGTCTTGGAGGTGTCGAGGCGGAACTCGAACACCACCGAACTGCTGGGGGTGGTGAGGAAGGTGCGCTCCGCCTCGACCTCCAGCCGCACCTGGTCGTCGGGCAGGAACTCCGGGGTGACCGAGAGCTTCACGCCGATGGCCTTGTTGATCGACACCGACGAGCCGTCGCCGCCGGAGACCGCCGCCGCCACCACGTCCACGCCGGAGAAGAACTCCGAGCGCTCGCCGGCCAGCGCCACCAGCGAGGGCCGCGCGAGCACGTCGTTGCTGGCCGCCAGCGTGTTGAAGATGTTGAGCGAGTAGGTGACGGCCGGCAGCGAGATGATGTTGGTGATGGTGGAGGTGTCGGTGGTCGCGTTGCTGCCGTAGCTGCGGGTGCGCGAGAAGCCGAGGCCGGGCGTGGGCGTCAGCGGGTCGCCGAACTGCAACTGCAGG
>JAHCJZ010000034.1 GCA_026126025.1 Bauldia sp.
GCCGAGCCCGAGCCCGCCGTCGAGCCGCGCCGCCAGGCTCCCCCGCAGCGGCCCCGCGCCGCCGAGCAGCGCAGCCGCTTCGCCGCCAATGACGACCGCCGCGGCAGCGCCGTCCCCTACCGCCGCCCGTCGCGGCTGATCTATCCGATCGCCACCGGCCTTTCGGCGCTGTGGCTGGTCGGCACGCTCATCTTCGCGGTGTCGAGCTACGGCTCGGGCGTCCTCAATCCCGCCGGCAGCGACATTGCCGGCGCGCCGACCTTCACCAACCTCCTCCTCATCATCGCGCTCCCCATCGTCCTGATCTGGACGGTGGCGTCGATGGCGTGGCGGTCGCAGGAGCTGCGCATCCTGTCGCGCTCGCTCGACAATGTCGTGGCGCAGCTCTCCGAGCCGGAGAACATCGCGACCGATTCCGTGGTCACGGTCGGCCAGGCGATCCGCCGCGAGATCGCGGCGGTCGGCGACGGCATCGAGCGCGCGATCGCGCGCGCCAGCGAACTCGAGCTCCTGGTCCAGAACGAAGTGTCGTCGCTGGAGCGATCCTACGGCGACAACGAGGCGCGCATGCGCAGCCTCATCGACGACCTTGCCGGCCAGCGCGAGGCGATCCTCGTCAATTCCGAGCGGGTGCGCACCTCGATCGTGCGCGCGCAGGAATCGCTGTCGGAGGATCTGCGCGTCGCCAGCGATGCGATCGCGGAGAATGTCAGCCAGTCGGGCGGCCGCATCACCAAAGCCCTCGTCGAGCGCGGCGAGCAGATCACCAGCGCGCTCAATTCAGCCGGCGAAGGCATCGTCGACAAGCTCGGCGAGCGCGGCGAGGACCTCGTGGAGCGCCTCGGCCAGACCGTGGCCGAAGTCTCCGAATCGCTGGCCGCCACCAGCGCCGAGGTGACGGGCGCCCTCCTCCAGCGGAGCGCCGAGATCACCGACACGCTCGAGACCACCGGCCGCTCGATGGCCGACACCGTCGCCGACCGCGGCAACGAGGTCAGCGAGACGCTGGTGCGTATCGGCAGCGAGCTGACCGAGGGCCTCGACCGGCGGACGCTGGAGATCACCCAGTCGATCTCCGATACCGGCAACCAGGTCGCCGAGACGATCTACGCCCACACCAAGGACGTGAACGCGGCGCTCAAGAACAATGCCGAGACGCTGCTGGTCGAGCTGACGCTGCGCGGCCAGGAGATCACCGACAAGCTCGACGAGACCGGCACGCAGATCGCCGAGACCATCACCTCGGGCGGCGGCGCGCTGGCCGAGCGCCTGTCGCGCACCGGCGACCGCATCTTCGAGGCGATCTCGGTCCACGGCTCGCAGCTCACCGACCGCCTCACCTCGACCGGCGAGACGATCGCGGACCTGATCCAGTCCCGCACCACCACCCTCCGCGAGACGATCGACAACGCGGCGAATGCGGTGAACGAGACCTTCGACACCCGCAGCGCCGAGCTGACCTCGCGCCTTGCCACGGTCGGCGGCGAAGTCGCCAAGGCGATCGCCAGCCGCGGCATGAAGATCAACGAGACCATCATCGCCTCCGGCAACGAGATCTCCGAGACGATCGCGTCGAAGACCAATGCGATCAACGAGCTGATCCTCGAATCCGGCAATGGCATCGCCGAGCGGATCGCCACCACCGGCAGCGAGGTTCACCGCCGCATCGTCGACTCCAGCCGCTCGGTCGCCGACACGCTGGAGACCCGCGGCAACGCGCTCTACGACCTCATCGTGGAATCGACCGGCCAGCTGGCCGAGGCGATCGAAACCCGCGGCAACTCGATCCACGAGAAGATCGTGGCGTCCGGCAAGGACGCCGCCGGCGCGATCGAAAGCCGCGCGCTGTCGCTCCACGAGCGCATTATCTCGTCGGGCTCGGAGCTCACCCACGGCCTCGACGAGCGCATCAACGCCATCACCAACATCATCTCGGTCCAGGGTCCGGGCATCGTCGCCAGCCTCGCCGAGCGCACGATCGAGCTCGAAGCGGCGTTCGCCAGCCGGCTCGAAGCCTTCAGCGGCGGCATCCAGTCGCGCATCGACAGCGTCGGCAACACGCTGGAGCTCAACGCCCAGCGCATCGACGAGGCGCTCGACACGCGCTCGCGCCAGATCAACAAGACCCTCATCGACCGCACCCGCCAGCTCGCCGAGGCCTTCACCCACGGCCAGCAGGAGATTTCGGGCATCGTCGACGGCCAGCTCTCCGAGGTGACCAACCGCCTCGCCGAGCGGACGCTCGACCTCGCGACGGTCCTCGACCAGCGCCTGACGAGCATCAACTACAATCTCGACGAGCACGCCGCGCAGCTGGCGGAGACGTTCAGCCGCGGCCGCGAGGGCTTTTCCGGCCTCGTCGAGGCGCAGATGCGCGACATGGCCGACCGCACCCAGGAACTCGCTAGCATGCTGGAATCGCGGCTGTCGGCGCTCGACCAGGGCCTCAACCGCCGCGCCGACCAGCTGGTGGAGCGGACGAAGGAAATCTCCGGCGTCCTCAACGAGCGGGTCTCGATCATCAATGCCAGCCTCGGCGCCCGCGTCGCCGAAGTCACCGAGACCCTCGACACCCGCGCCCTGCATTTCGAGCAGGTGCTCGACGAGCGCATCGCCGCGATCGTCGACACCGTCGGCTCGCGCACCGACAACGTCACCGAGGGCATCCGCAACGCGATCGAGGACGCCACCAGGCGCATGCTGGAGGATTCGACCGCCGCGAACGAGCTGCTGCGCAGCGTCGCCACCGAGATCTCGGCGACCCTCAACGGCGCCACGTCGCAGATCGAGGAGAGCCTCGGCGGGCGCGCGATCAGCATCACCGACGCGATCGAGCAGCGCACCCGCGAGTTCAACGACGTGCTGCGCTCGCGCAACATCGAGCTCGCCAACCTCCTCGACAATCAGGGCAACACCCTGTTGCGCACGCTGGAGACCCGCGGCTCGGAGATCACGACCCGCGTCGTCGATGTCGGCGACACCATCCTCGACCTCCTGTCGAGCAAATCGGCGAAGATCGTGGAAATGGTGCTCGGCCGCAGCGAGGAGGCCGCCCGCGCCCTCACCGAGAGCGGCGAGGCGGTGTCGCAGTCCTTCGCCACCACCAATGAGCGTCTGCGCACCGACGTGACCGAGATCGTCGGCCATCTGGCGCGCTCCAACGACACGCTGCAGAAGCTCCTCAACGATACCGGCGCCAATTTGCAGAAGATCGAGACCAACCTCACCGCGCGGTCGGAGGAGTTCCAGACGGCGATCGGCACGGCGGTCGACACCACCGACAAGTCGGCGTCGTCGCTCTCCTACCAGGTGTCGATGCTGCGCGGCGTCGCCGACGACGTGATGGAGCGGATCAGCGGCGTCGCCGACCGGTTCGAGAGCCACAGCCGGTCGCTGACGGAGTCCGCGCGCCACGTCTCCGAGGCCAACCGCCAGATCGAAGCGACGATCGGCGAGCGCCGCAATTCGCTGGAGCAGCTGACCAACGCGCTCAACCAGCGCGGCAACGCCATCGAGATCATGATGAAGAGCTTCACCGACACGATCGACAAGGCGCTGAAAGTCGCCGAGGAGCGGTCGGGCGAGGTTCTGCGCTCGCTCGGCGAAAGCGCGACGGCGGCGACCTCGGGCGTGCTGGAGGAGCTGCAGAAGGCGAACGCCAACGCCGCCACGGAAAGCGGCAAGGCCGCCGACACGATCCGCGAGGCGAACCGCGCGCTGGTCGAGAACATGACCAGCGCGGCGCAGGAGATGCGCGCCCTCGCCCAGCGCATGGAGCGCGAGCTGGCGGAAACCCGCGACGAGCTGAAGAAGGGCCTCTTCCAGCTGCCCGACGAAGCGCGGGAGAACGCCGAGGCGATGCGCCGCGTTGTGGCCGAGCAGATCGAGGCGCTCGCCGAGCTGTCGCAGATCATCTACCGCCATGGCGGGACGCTGGACGTCGCCCGGCCGCGGAGCGAGATCCGCGTCGCCGAAACCGCAATGCCGCGGCAGATCGCGGCCAATGCCGGCCGCGCCGCGCCGGCCGAAACCCGCCGCGAGGCGCCGGCGCCAGCCCGCATCCAGCCGCCGCGCGAGGCCGAGCCCGAGGCGACCGAGCCCG
>JAHCJZ010000035.1 GCA_026126025.1 Bauldia sp.
TGTGCACCCGGGTTCGGGGGGGCCCCACGGGGGGGCCCACCACGGCCCGGGGAACGGGTGCGGGTGGACCGTCCGATCTGAAAACCAGTCGTTCCCCGGGCGCACCGCAGCACGAAGTGATGCGGTGCAGAACCGGGGGGCCAGCCGCGGCCGTCGCTTTGAGCCCTACCCCGCCTCGCCGAGGCGGCGGGCGGCGGCGGAGATGCGCTCCGCTGCGCCTTCGAGGGCGCGGGCGACGCCGGCTTCGTTGGCGTCGAAGCGCTCGACCGCCATGGCGTTGGAGCGCCGCAGCGCGGCGACGTCAGCCTCGAGCTGGCGCAGCTGGCGGCGCATTTCGGAGAGGCTGTCGGCCATGGTGATCGAGGCCATCACGATCAGCCGCTGGTCGCCGATCTCGCCGAAATCGCCGCGCAGGCGATCGATCGTGCCGTTGAGCTCCTCGGCAAGGTCGAGGAGGTGCGATTCCTGGCCGTCGTCGCAGGCCATGCGGTAGCTCTTGCCGTTGATCATCACATTGACGGCGGACATCACGCATCTCCCTTGCCGGCCGGGCCGGACAGCACGCCGCGGATCGATTCCATCGCGCCGACGAGGCGGCGCGAGACCTCGCGGTTGGTTTCCTCCAGCCGCGCCGCGCGGGCCTCGGCGGTGTCGAGCGCGGCGGCGAGCCGCGACCGGTCGGCCGACAGCTTGTGCAGCTCCTCGTCATGGTCGCGCTCGCGGCGCTCAAGGTCGAAGTGGCGCTCGATGGCGTCGTCGAGCGCGTCGAGCGCCCGCTCGAGCCGGCGGACCGACTCGGTCAGCGGACCGTCGGCGGCCATGCCTCCCCCTCCGTTTCGCCGGACCGTCCGGGCCGGGCGCGGCGAAAACTCATCGGCAACCGCACATAACGCTGGCCCCGCAATGACTTGCGTCAAAGCCATCTGACAGCGTGCGAACACGGCGTCAATGTGGCGTCCGGATGACGGGCGGGGATTGTCCACCGCCATGCGCGGATTCGCCTCTGTCGGCGTCTGATTGACTCGGCTTTGCCACCTGATAACAGAGGCGGTCCTTGCGGAGGGGCCGCGTTTTCTGCGGCAAGAGCCTGCCAGAAAATCAAGCGGAGGTGACGATGGCAATCAGGGTGGCGATCAACGGATTCGGGCGGATCGGGCGCAATGTCCTGCGCGCGATCATCGAGAGCGGGCGCACCGACATCCAGGTGGTCGCGCTGAACGATCTCGGCCCGGTCGAGACCAACGCCCACCTGCTGCGCTACGATTCCGTGCACGGCAAGTTCCCGGGCAAGGTGACGGTTTCGGGCGATTCCATCGACGCCGGCACCGGCCCGATCCGGGTCACCGCGGTGCGCAACCCCGCGGAGCTGCCGTGGAAGGAGCTCGACATCGACATCGCGATGGAGTGCACCGGCCTCTTCACCGCGCGCGACAAGGCCGCCGCCCATCTCGCCGCCGGCGCCAAGCGCGTCCTGGTGTCGGCGCCCGGCGAGAATTCCGACCTCACCGTCGTCTACGGCGTCAACCATGACAAGCTGACGAACGCGCATGAGGTGGTGTCGAACGCGTCCTGCACCACCAATTGCCTCGCGCCGGTCGCGAAGGTCCTTCACGAGGCCATCGGAATCGAGAAGGGCTTCATGACGACGATCCATTCCTACACCAACGACCAGCCCTCGCTGGACCAGATGCACAAGGATCTCTACCGCGCCAGAGCCGCGGCGCTGTCGATGATCCCGACCTCGACCGGCGCCGCCAAGGCCGTCGGCCTCGTGCTGCCCGACCTTCAGGGCAAGCTCGACGGCACCTCGATCCGCGTCCCGACGCCGAACGTGTCGGTCATCGACTTCAAGTTCGAGGCGAAGAAGAAGACCACGAAGGACGAGGTCAACGAGGCGATGAAGCGCGCCGCCGCGCAGCAGATGAAGGGTATCATCACCATCATCGACGAGCCGCTGGTGTCGCACGACTTCAACCACGACCCGCATTCGGCCAGCTTCGCCCTCGACCAGACCAAGGTCATCGAAGGCACCATGGTCCGCGTCATGGCGTGGTACGACAACGAGTGGGGCTTCTCGAACCGGATGCTCGACACCGCCGTCGCCATGGGCAAGCTGATCTAGCTGCCCTCAGGACTCCGTTCCCCGGACGCACCGCAGCACGAAGTGATGCGGTGCAGAGCCGGGGTCCAGACGAGGCGCCGCGACAGGGTCCCGGTTCTGCGGCGCACCACTTCGCGGTGCGCCGCGCCCGGGACGCGATCCTTCGGGGGACCAGACCGATGACCACCTTCCGCACCATCGACGACGGCAATTTCGCCGACCGGCGCGTCCTCGTCCGCGTCGACCTCAACGTCCCGATGAAGGACGGCAGGGTGACGGACCTCACCCGCATCCACGCGGTGACGCCGACGATCCGCGACATCGCGGAGAAGGGCGGCAAGGTGATCCTCCTCGCCCATTTCGGCCGGCCGAAGGGCAAGCGCGCGCCGGACATGTCGCTGGAGCCGGTCCGCGCTCCGCTGGCCGCAGCGCTCGGCAAGCCGGTCGCCTTCGCCGAGGACTGCATCGGCCCGGCCGCGCGCGCTGCGATCGACGCCATGGCGCCGGGCGACGTGCTCCTCCTGGAGAACGCCCGCTACCATGACGGTGAGGAGGGCAACGACCCGGCCTTCGTCGCCGCGCTCGCCGAGCTCGGCGACGACTACGTCAACGACGCCTTCTCCGCCGCGCACCGCGCCCACGCCACCACCGAGGGCCTCGCCCGCAGCCTCCCGGCCTATGCCGGCCGCTCGATGGAGAAGGAGCTGAAGGCGCTCGAAGCCGCGCTCGGCTCGCCCGAGCGCCCGGTGGTCGCCGTCGTCGGCGGCGCCAAGGTGTCGTCGAAGATCGACCTCCTGGAGAACCTCATCACCAAGGTCGACATGCTCGTCATCGGCGGCGGCATGGCCAACACCTTCCTCCTCGCCAAGGACGTGAAGGTCGGCAAATCGCTGGCCGAGCCCGACCTTGCCGGGACCGCCCTGCGCATCGCCGCCAAGGCGCAGCAGGTCGGCTGCCGCATCGTGCTGCCGGTCGACGCGGTCGTGGCGCGCGAGTTCAAGGCCGGTGCGGATTCCTCGATCGTGCCGCTGAGCGCCATCCCCGACGACGGCATGGTGCTCGACGTCGGCCCGGAATCGGTCGCCGAGGTGAAGCGCGCCTTCGACAGCGCCCGGACGATCGTGTGGAACGGCCCGCTCGGCGCCTTCGAGATCACCCCGTTCGACGCCGCCACCGTCGCCGCCGCCAAGCACGCCGCGCGGCTGACCCGGGAAGGCAAGGTGCTGTCGGTCGCCGGCGGCGGCGACACCGTCGCCGCCCTCAACCACGCCTCGGTCGGCGAGGATTTCAGCTACATCTCCACCGCCGGCGGCGCCTTCCTCGAATGGCTGGAAGGCAAGCCCCTCCCCGGCGTCGAAGCCCTGAAGCGGTAACTCTCTTTTTTCAACCTCCCCCTTGCGGGGAGGTCAAAGGCGGCTTGCCGCCTTCGAGAGGGGGTGCTGCGGTGCCGGGCGTCCCTGCAAGTCAGCACCCCTCCCCGAAACCGCTCCGCGGTTTCGACCCTCCCGCAAGGGGAGGGTTGAAGACGGAGGCGAGTACGGCTGAAGACGGGCGCCGAAGTCCCTTT
>JAHCJZ010000036.1 GCA_026126025.1 Bauldia sp.
GTACCGAGTGTTTTCCATATCGCCCGGCCCACCCGCCCCCGTCCCCGGGGCGGTGGGGCCCCCCGCTGGGGCCCACCGCGGAACCGGGGTCCACTTCGGCCGGCTAGACGAAGCGGTAGGACGAGATGCTGTCGTCGAGGCCGAGCGAGGAGGCGCTGCCTGACAGCGTCGTGCATTCGCCGCCGAGGCCGGGTTCGGTGCAGACCGTGAGCTGGCCGCTGCCCTCGATGCGGATCGACGAGATGGCGTCGTCGAAGGCGGCGGGCACCGATCCTTCCGATCCGAGCGGCACGCAGAAGCTGGCGCCGCCGAAGCCGACATCGGTGAAGAAGCAGGCCTGACCGGTCGCGACCTCGGGCTCGGGCTCCGCAGGCGCGGCTTCTTCCTCGGCCGGTGGCACCGCCTCGTCCGGCTCGTCGATCACCGGCGGCGGTTCGTCGGGCTCGGCCGGCGGCGGTTCGGCCGGGGGCGGCGGCTCGTTCGGTTCCGCCGGCGGCGGTTCCGCGGGCGGGGGTTCGGCCGGCGGAGGCTCGGCGGGCGGCGGGGGTTCGGCTGGCGGCGGCGAGCCCGGGCCGGGCTCCTCCGGCTCGACCGGCGGCGGCTCGGCCGGGGGCGGCGGTTCGCCAGGTGCGGGCTCCTCCTCGGCCGGCGGCGGGACCGCGGGCACCGGCTCGGCAGCTGCCCCCGGCGGGCGGTGCGACGAGATGTTGTCGTTGAAGCCCGCGGGAAGCTGCGCCGAATTGGTCGTGATCACCTGGCAGGTGCCGCCGTAATTGGTGTCGGTGCAGACCTCCACGGTCGCATTGGCGCCGAGGCGGATCGACGAGATGCGGTCGTTCCAGTTGCCGCCGAGCGCCGGGTTCGACCGGTCGCGGCCGACGCAGAAGCTGTCGCCGCCGAAATCGACGTCGGCGTAGAAGCAGATCTGGTTCGGTCCGGGGATCACCGGCGGCTCGGGCTCGCCCGATTGCTGCGGCGGACGATGCGACGAGATCGCGTCGTTGAGGCCGCCCTGGAGCTGCGCGACGTCATTGGTGAACGTCTGGCAGGCGCCGCCGAAATTGGCGTCGGTGCAGACCTCGACCGCCGCATTGGCGCCGACCCGGATCGACGAGATGCGGTCGTTCCAGTTGCTGCCGAGCGCCGGGTTGGACGCGTTGTCGTCGACGCAGAAGCTGGCGCCGCCGAAATTGGCATCGGCATAGAAGCAGACCTCGTCCGGGTCCGGGGCGCCCGGCGGCGGCTGCGGCGGGCCGGACGGGAAGCCCGGCGTGCGGTAGGACGAGATCGCGTTGTTGATGTTGCCAGGAAGCTGCGGGATGTCGGCGACGACGATCTGGCAGGTCCCGCTATAGTTCACGTTCTCGCAGACCTCGATCTCGGCATTGGCGCCGACGCGGATCGACGAGATGCGGTCGTTCCACTCCGGCGACAGCGACGGGTTGAACTCGCCATAGATCGCGCAGAACGCGCTGCCGCTGTAGTTCGCGCCCTCGTAGAAGCACACGAAGTCCTGCCCCGGCTCGGGGAGGCCGCCGTCGATGATGACGATTGGGATGCCGAGCTGCGGCCCGACGACCGGGATCGGCTGCTGCAGCGTGACGGACGCGAGATATTGCGCGGCGGCCCAGCCGACGAAGCCGTTGTAGTTCACCTGGCACCACTCGTAATCGATGGTGCAGAAGCTGATGACGACGACGGCGCTCCGCGGAATGACGAGGATTACCGGCGCCGTCGGCTGCGGCGCCTGGCGCAGATTGAGGTCCACTGTCGTGAAGGCCTGGATGCCCGGCGGGGGCGGCTGCTGTGGCGGTTGCGGCGGGGGCTGCGGCTGGGGTTGCGGCGCGGGAGGCTGCTGCGCCGGCGGCGGCGCCATCGGGGCGGGACCGCCGATGCCGAGCGCCTGGTCGTCGAAGGTGAGGTTGATGATGTTGAGGAACTCATCGAGCTTGATGTCGTACTGGCCAGCTTCGCAGATGGCGTCGTCGATCTCGTAGAGACCGCCGCCCTCGCGCTCGACCGGAACCGCGCCGATCTCGCAATTGAAGAGCGCCAGCGCCGCGTTGATGCGGTCGTTATCCGCCGGCGGGGTGAGGGGCGCGGGCGCTTCGACGTCGCCGTCGGAGGTGATCGAGATGATCGCGAAATTGCCGTCGAGCTTGATGTCGAACTGGCCGGCGCCGCAGACCGCGTCGTCGATCTCGTAGAGGTTGTCCGATTCCTTCTCGACCGGGACCTCGCCGACGCGGCAGCCGATCAGCGCGATGGTCTCCTCGACGCGGGCGACCTCGTCCCCGGTCGCTGCGATCGGTACATCCTGCGCGGTGCCTGCGCCCGCCCAAAGGGCCGGGATTGCGAAGGGGAGGGCGAAGAGCAGCCTGCGAAGCATCGGACAAACCTTCGGTTCGCGCTGCAGCCTTGCAGCGTGTCGCCCCGCCGCTGAACGCCGGCGCGGCGATCGGGTTCCGTCATTGGTGTGATGGCGGCGCCCGCTGGCATCGACCCGGTGGCGCGCTTATATTCGCGGCCGGCGAGTGCTGCGGGGTGCGACAGGAGACTTTATTCCCCGGGGCCTTATCGATCTCTACGGGAGCTGTCCCTGACCGGGCTCGTGGGCCTGGACACACGGCGCCCACCTACGTTGTAGGTTCCCGGGATCGATCATCCATCGGCCGCCGCGGGCTCGCCAGCTCTCCCCGACTCCTTCGTCGCCTCGACTGAACCCTCCCCTCGTGGGAGGGTCGAAAGCCGCAGGCTTTCGGGGAGGGGGCACGGCCGCCGCGCCCCCGCGG
>JAHCJZ010000037.1 GCA_026126025.1 Bauldia sp.
ACCACGGCGAGCCTACGGCCCGACGTATAGCTGCGCAGGACGGCCGCGAGCGCCACGGCCTTGCTGTCGCAGTCGCCTCGGTTCTGGGCCAGCAGCGCCGGCCCGGGCAGGAAGTCGCCGCCGCGTCGTTTGGCATCGTCGAGGGCGGCGTAGGGGATCTGCTGGAAAAAGGTGAGCGCCAGGTCGACCCTCGCGGCGTCGTTGTCGGCGATGCCGGAGGTCCGGCCGAGGGCGCGCGCCACCGGCCGGAGCGACTCCTGCAAGGCGGCCACCGCGGCCGCGAAATCCACCACGATCCGGCGATCGCCGACGCGGCGCCGCAGATGCCGCGAGAGATAGGCCTGCTGGGCGCGGGTGAGGCGGCCCTCCACCCGCCGCGAGAGCTCGTCGGTCGCCCGCTGATCGCGCGCCGACAGGGTCCAACTCATCGTGTCGCCCGACCGCCGCAACTCAACACGCGCCCCGTCGCCAAACCCGGCCACCTCGTCGCGCAGTTCGCGCTCGAGCACCCGCCACATCTCCTCCAGACTGAAGTCCCGGAACGAGGCCTCGGCCTGGCGAATGGCGTCGCGGGTCAGGGTGAAGGCGGTGGCCTGTTCGCGCCGCTCGAGATCGCGCCAGACGAAGGTGAGCATCTCGTCGCCGGTACGCGACACGCGGCGGAAGTCGAGTTGCTGCGCCTGGGCGTCGGCCGAGAGCAGAACCAGGGCGGCGGCCGCCACCCGGCTCCAGGTCATGTCATCGACCCTTGAACGCCGGCGGCCGGCGCTCGCGCAGCGCGGTCAGGCCCTCGCGCAGATCCTCCGAGGTCTGGCACTCACGAATGCCCTGGCGAATCGCCGGGATGTCGGGCTCGGCCTGCGCGAACTGCTCGATGGCGCGCTTCATGTTGGACATCGAAAGCGGTGCCAGCCCGGCCAGGCGGGCGGCGACCTCGTTGACCCTCGCCTCGAAGTCGGCGCGCTCGACCAACCAGTCGAGGTAGCCGACTCGCAGCAGATCCTCGTCGCTGAAATCCTCCGACAGCAGGAAGGCGCGCTTGGCGAAGCTCGGGCTGACCTTCTGGGTGTAGCGGCGCAGGCCGCCTGGATAGTAGTGCAGGCCAAAGCGCGCCGCGGGCATGAAGAAGCGCATGCCCTTCACGCCAAGACGGAAATCGCAGGCAAGCGCCATGTCGGTCGCGCCGCCATAGACCCCGCCGTTCAGCGCACAGAGCGTCGGCATGCGCATCGCCTCGAGCCGGTCCATCACCGTCTCGAAGCTGTCCTTGTGGGTTTCCGACGAAGGGCGGGCTTCCTTGCCCGCCGGGATCGAGCCCAGGTCGTAGCCCGAGCAGAATGTCTTCTCGCCGGTGCCCGTGAGCACCGTGACCCGCACGGCGGGATCGGCATCGGCTTTCTCGATCGCCTCGCGCAGCTTGCCAAGGCCCGCAGTATCCAGGCGGTTGTGCTTGGTCGGATCGTTGAGGGTGATGGTGGCGCGCGGGCCGTCGATCGTGAGCAGAACTGTATCGGTCATGGTGCAGAGATTAGCCGACAAGGTCGCCGAAGGCGACCGGGTGGCCGAAGGCGACCGCGCGCGGCATAGTGCGGCCCCGGAGGAATGACATGACTTACACTGCCCCGCTCGCCGACATGCGTTTCGCCCTGCGCGAAGTGGCCGGGCTCGGAACCGTCGCCGCATTGCCGGGCTACGAGCATGCGACGGACGATCTCGTCGACGCCGTGCTCGAGGAAGCGGCCAAGCTCGCCGGCAACGGCCTCGCCCCGCTCAACCGCGAGGGCGACAAGGTCGGCGCGAAGCTGGAGAACGGCGTGGTGCGCACGGCGCCGGGCTTCACCGGCATCTACAAGGAGTTCGTCGACGGCGGCTGGAACGCCCTCCCCTTCGACCCGGAATTTGGCGGCCAGGGCATGCCGTGGCTCCTTGCCGCCACCGTGCAGGAGATGTGGCAGTCGGCGAACATGGGCTTTGGCCTCGTGCTGCTGCTGAACCAGGGGGCGATCGACGCCATCCATCATCACGGCTCGGCCGAGCAGAAGTCCACCTACCTGCCCAAGATGATCTCCGGCGAATGGACCGGGACGATGAACCTCACCGAGCCGCAGGCCGGCTCCGACCTCGGGCAGCTCAAGAGTCGCGCGGTGAAGAGCGGCGACCACTACCTCGTCACCGGCCAGAAGATCTTCATCACCTATGGCGAGCACGATCTGACCGAGAACATCGTGCACCTGGTGCTGGCGCGCACGCCCGACGCGCCGGCCGGCGTGCGCGGCATCTCGCTGTTCATCGTGCCGAAGTTCCTGCCCGA
>JAHCJZ010000038.1 GCA_026126025.1 Bauldia sp.
CCTCCGACCTCCCCACGAGGGGGAGGTTCAAACGAGTGCACTCCATGACCGCCACCACCGCCCACCGCAAAGCCGAGCTTCGCGCCGCCGCGCTGGCGCGGCGGAGCCTCGTGCCGGAGGCGCTGCGCGCGCAGGCGGCGGAGGCGATCGCGGCGCATGCCGCGCAGGTGCTGGAGGCGCTGCGGCCGCGGATCGTGGCGGGGTCGATGCCGTTTCGCGGCGAGGTCGATCCGTGGCCGGTGCTGCGCCGCGCCGCGGCGCTGGGCGCGGCGATCGCGCTGCCGGCGGTCGAGGGCGAGGCGCTGGTGTTCCGCCGCTGGTCGCCCGGGCTCCAGCTGGTCCGCGCACCGTTCGGCATGCTGGAGCCGCCGGCCGACGCCGAGGCGCTGACGCCGGACCTCATCCTCATGCCGCTGGTCGGGTTCGACCGGGCGCGGCGGCGGCTCGGCTATGGCCGCGCCTATTACGACCGCACCGTCGCCGCGCTCCGCGCCGCCGGCCACGCCCCGCTTCTGATGGGCCTCGCCTTTGCGGTGCAGGAGGTTGCGGCGATCCCCGCGGAAGGGCATGACGTGCCGCTCGACTGGCTGGTCACCGAGGCCGGGATCATCGGACCTTAGAGCATGATCCGAAAAAGCGGATGCCGGTTTTTCGAGAAGATCATGCTCCAGCAAAGACATAGAGCCAGAGCGTGATCCGACATGATCGGATCGCGCTCTGGCTGAGACCGCCGCGAAGGAGCCTTCCATGCGCCTCCTCATGCTGGGTGATGTCGTCGGCCGGCCCGGCCGCACGATCGTGACCGAGCGTCTGCCAGGGCTCGTCGCCGATCACCGCCTCGATTTCGTGGTGCTGAACGGCGAGAACGCCGCCGGCGGCTTCGGCATCACCGAGGATATCTTCACCGCGCTGATCGACGCCGGCGCCGACGTCGTCACCACCGGCAACCACGCCTTCGACCAGCGCGAGGCGCTGGTCTTCGCCGAGCGCCAGGAGCGGTTCCTGCGGCCGGTCAACTACCCGCCCGGCACGCCCGGCCGCGGCTCGGGCGTCTACACCGCGCGGAACGGCGGGCGCGTCGTGGTGATCAACGCGATGGGCCGGCTCTACATGGACGCGATCGACGACCCGTTCGCCGCGATCGAGCGCGAGCTCGGCGCCGCGCGGCTCGGCGAGCAGGCCGACGCCATCCTCGTCGACTTCCACGCCGAGGCGACCAGCGAGAAGCAGTCCTTCGCCCATTTCGTCGATGGCCGCGTCACTGCCGTCGTCGGCACCCACACCCATGTGCCGACTGCCGACCACCGCGTCCTCCCCGGCGGCACCGCCTATCTCAGCGACCTCGGCATGTGCGGCGACTACGATTCCATCCTCGGCATGGACAAGGAGGAGCCGCTGACCCGCTTCACCCGCAAGCTCCCCTCCGGCCGCCTGACCGCCGCCAGCGGCCCCGGCAGCCTCTCGGGCCTTGCCATCGACACCGACGACGACACCGGCCTCGCCGTGGCCGTCGCCCCCCTCCGCCTCGGCCCCAACCTCAGCGAAACGATTCCCGCATTCTGGGCGGCTTAGTCTCCGTTGTCCTTCGACCTCCCCCTCGTGGGGAGGTCGAAGGTCGCGAAGCGAGCTTCGGGAGGGGGTGCTGCGGTGCCGGGGCACACCTGCGAGTCAGCACCCCTCCCCGAAACCGCTGCGCGGTTTCGACCCTCCCGCAAGGGGAGGGTTGAAAGAAATGGGGCACGAAGAAGTACCTTAGTTC
>JAHCJZ010000039.1 GCA_026126025.1 Bauldia sp.
GAAGGCGACGCGCACGAGAACTTCAAGCACGTGCTGGCCGACGCCGGCCCCGAGGACATCGTCACCTTCCAGAGCGCCGCCGGACTGCCGGCGCGCGCCGTGAACACGCCCTGGCTGCGCCGCTACCTCAGGCGCGAGGACCGGCTGAAGGCACTCGCCGCCACCCGCCCGGACGGCTGCCCGCGCGCGGTGGACTGCCTGTCCTACTGCGGCTTCAAGGACCGCGACGCGGCCGCCGGCCAGTTCTGCATCGAGACCCAGCTTGCCGCCGCCCAGCGCGGCGACGTGGAGCGCGGGCTGTTCTTCCGCGGCGCGGGACGGCTGCCCTTCGGGCGCGAGATCCGGCCGGTGCGCGACCTCTTCGCCCGCCTGCTGGCGCCGGCGCCGCAGCCGGCCTGATCGGCCCGTGGCACTCCCGGATACCCGGCTGCCGCGTGCCGCCAGGCGGGTGCGCCGGCGTTGCGTGGCGCGGGAACAGCGGTCGTTCGGCCTGCCGGGCTCCCTCGTTCTCGCACTACGCGCCTGAGTCTCGCTCGCCGGCCGGCACGCTCGCGACCGCGCCCGAAGGTTTCAACCGCCCTGAACCGCCGCGCACGGGCGGCGCGGCGGGGCGATTGCACCGGTCGAGTGGTCGCGCACAGAATCCTCGCCCCCTCACCCGGCAGGAGCCACCCCATGGGCAAGCCCACCCTCTACGGTCCCGACTACAGCACCTACGTCCGCACCGTGCGCATGGCGCTCGCGGAGAAGCAGGTCGACTACACGCTGGTACCGGTCGACATCATGACCGGCGAAGGCCAGTCGGCCGCCCACCTCGCGCGCCATCCCTTCGGCAAGGTGCCCGCCTTCGAGCACGACGGGTTCATGGTCTACGAGACCGGCGCCATCGCCCGCTACGTGGACGAGGCCTTCCCCGGCCGCACCCTCGTGCCCGGCGACCTCCGCGCACGCGCTCGCATGAACCAGATCATCGGCGTCATCGACGGCTACGCCTACGATGCCTTCGTGTGGAAGGTCTTCATCGAGCGCAATGCCGAGGGCTTCCTCCGGCGCCCGACCGACGAGGCCGCCATCGCCGCGGCGATGCCGCGGGTGCGCACCTGCGTGGACGCGCTCGAAGCGCTGGCCGCGGACGGTGCGTTCCTTTGCGGCGACAGCCTCTCGCTAGCCGACTGCTGGCTGGTGCCGGTGATGGGCTACTTCACGGCGACCGCCGACGGCAGCGCGCTGCTGGCGAAGACCCGCCGGCTCTCCCGCTGGTGGTCGTCCATCGCCAGCCACCCGAGCGTCGCCGGCACCGCGCCGGCCGGCTGAGCAGCCGGCGGCGACGACCGCGCGCTCCCCGGTGGCGCGACAGGGGAGCTACGGCAGGCCCCGGGCCACCCACCTCGACCCGGTGAATCGCCCCGGGCGGCGCCGTGCCGGCCCCGCCCGGGGATCTCGGAGGGTGTCG
>JAHCJZ010000004.1 GCA_026126025.1 Bauldia sp.
TCCTTCACGAGGACGTCGACCGCATCGGCGATCGCGGCAAGGATCGAATCCTCGAGGTCGGAGTCCTTCACCGGCGCGGCAGCGGGCCGCGCTGTGGCGGCGGCCTCGCGCACCGGCGCGGGACGGACCGAGGAGAGCGGCCGCGTCGGCACGCGCTCGGCGTCCTCGCCCATGCGGATCGGACGGGAGGCGGCGCGGAGCGGCTCGCCGCGCGTCGCCGCGGGACGCGGCATCTGCGTGCGGGGCGGAGGCGGCGTGATGATCGGGCGTTCGGCGTCGCGGCGGGGCGTCGCGCGCGCCGCTTCCGGGCGGCGCGGCGTGACCGGCGGCGGGGGCGGCGGAATCTCGGCCTCGACCGGCGCCTCGGCCTCCTGCCTCTGGCCGATCACCCAGGCGCCGACGAGCCCCTTCTCCTCGTCGGAGAGCGTCACCTTGGCATTGTCGGCGAGGTAGAGGATCTGCTGGTAGAACGCCTCCGCCAGCACCTGCGGATCGTCATTCGCGGTGAACATGTGGCCGCGCAGCTGCAGGCCCTTGATGACGAAGCCGACCTGCCGCTTGGTGACGTTGCGGCCGAGTGCGTTGAGCCGGTGGGCGACCGAATCCGCGGTCGACTGGAACTTGTAGCCGTTCATCGCGACCTCCTCGACGAGGACGCGGAAGAGGTCGGCGAACGCCTTCGGCGAGAACAGCGGCACCGAGGTCGCCTGGTGGATGCGGCGCACCAGCGCGGCCAGCGCCTCGCGGTCGACCCGCGTCGAGATGCGGGGTGGCGGCGGGGTGCGGAGCGCCGGCAGCTGCGGCTTCCGGATCAGCGGCTCGGCCGCCGCGCCGCCCGACGGGCGGATTCGTGGCGGCCGCGGAATCTCGCCGCGCGCTTCGGCCGGCGTTTCGGCGGAGCGCGTCAGGAGCCGCACCAGCGCCGCTTCCTCCACCACCGCATCGGCGAAGGAGCGGTAGGTCGCGGTCATCCCGTCATTGGAATAGATGACGAGCTGCTTCGCCTGCGCCCGGAGCCGGAAGAGGATCGGCGTCAGGTCGGTGTCGGCGGAGAGGAGGATCAGCTCGTCGGGCTGGTTCTCCAGCGCATCGAGGGCGTCGAGCGCGAGGTGAACGTCGTTGGAGCCGCGCGGCTGCCCCGGCGGCGGCGAGCAGTCGATCACCTGGACGCCATTGGCCGTCAGCCAGCCGCGGTTCTTGCCGAGAAGCTTCGGGTCGGCATAGCAGCGCTTGAACTGGTAGCGGCGCCGGAGGCCCTCCGGATTGGGCCCGATAATGTCGCCGCTCTCGATCGCCTCCAGCCACGCGCCGGCGCGCGAGCCGAGATAGTCGCCGACGCCCGGACCGCACTCGTTCAGGCTGCGATAGAGGCTGTCATAATCGAAAAGGAGGACGCTCTTGATGCTCTGGGCCATCGCCTAGGCCTCGACGTGGTTGCGATGATGAGCAACGACAGACCGCACGTCGTCCTGGTTCCTCTGAAAGGTCATTCGGCCGGCCATTCCTGACGGCCCGAACCGTTTTCGTCGAGAGCGCCGAGCTCCGTCGCACGGCCGGCTCCCCGGAAAGCTTGCCGGCGCTTTGTTACGAATGCGCAAAAACCCTGTCGCTTGCAACCTTTGGCGGCGGCGCGGCGCGATCCGCCGAAGGCGAATCCGCGCGCAACCGTACACCCGGAACGGGTCCCCGCGCCAACGCCCGCGCCCCTTTTTCTCGGCCCGCGATCCTCACGCAAAGGCATCCTTGCGGCGGCGGAGCTCGGCAAAGACCGCAGCCGGCTCGGCATCCTCCATCCCGATCGCGCGGCGGAGGCGGCGCTTGCCGGCGCGCAGGAACGGGTTGGTCGCCTGCTCCTGCCCGATCGTCGTCGGCGTGGTGGGGAGACCCTTGCGGCGAAGCGCGGCGACCTCGGCGACCCGCGCTGCAAGGTCGATATTGTGGGGCTCGACCGTCACCGCGAAACGGCCATTGTCCGCGGTGTTGTCGTGGCCGCAATAGACGATCGTCTCGCGCGGCAGCGCCGCGAGCTTCGCCAACGACCCCCACATCGCTTCGGCCGCACCCTCCACGATCCGCCCGCAGCCGAGCGAGAACATCACGTCGCCGACGAAGGCGAGGTTCTCCGACGGGATGCGGTAGACGATATGGCCCATCGTGTGTCCCGGCGTCTCCAGCACGTCGATCGTCGTGCCGCCGAACGCGATGGTGTCGCCCTCGCCCACCGCGCCGTCGATCGCCGGGATCGCCTCGGCCTCGCCGGCCGGACCGACGATCGTGCATCCGGTCGCGGCCTTGAGCGCGGCGTTGCCGGCGACGTGATCGTGATGGCGATGGGTGTTGAGGATCGCCGTCAGCCGCCAGCCGCGCTCCCGCAGCCGCGCCGCGATCGCCTCCGCATCCGGCGCGTCGATCGCGATCGTCTCGCCGCTCGCCGGGTCATGCACCAGCACCGCGACATTGTCGGTCCGGCAGATCGTCTGGTCGATGATGAAGGGCATGCCCGGAAAGTAGCCGCGATGGCCGGACTCAACCAGATCGGCGTTGGTCCGCCGCGGTCTTGGCCCCTGTTTCGTCATCACCGGGCTTGACCCGGTGATCCACACGGCCCCGCTGTATGGATTGCCGGATCAAGTCCGGCAATGACGAGAGTGGGTTGGCAGCCGTCGCGAGGTCGACGCGAGAAGCTGGCAACCGGGGCGCGTGCTAGTCTGCCCGCGCATGTATCTCGACGTCGTCGACCTCAAGGCGTTCTACAGCGACCGGCTGGGCGTCATCGCCCGGCGGCTGATCGGGCTGCGCATCAGGCGGCTGTGGCCGACCGTGACCGGCGACCGCATCCTCGGCGTCGGCTACGCCACGCCCTATCTCGGCCAGCTCGGCGACGACGCGGTCTGCCGCATCGCGATGATGCCGGCGGCGCAGGGCGTGATCGGCTGGCCGTCGGCTGGCCCGAACGCCGCCGCGCTCGTCCTCGACGACGCGCTCCCGCTTCCCGGCTCGGCGATGGACCGCGTGCTGGCGGTGCACAGCCTCGAGGCCGCCGACAGCCCGATCGAGGTGCTGCGCGAGATCTGGCGCGTGCTCGCCCCCGGCGGCCGGCTGATCGCGGTGGTGCCGAACCGCGTCGGCGTGTGGTCCCGCGTCGAGCGGACGCCCTTCGGCACCGGCTATCCCTTCAGCCGCACCCAGATGACCATGCTGCTGCGCGAAGCGATGTTCTCGCCGATCGCCTGGACCCACGCGCTGGCGATGCCCCCGCTGAGGAGCGGCGTGCTCCTGCGCACCGGCACCAGCTGGGAGCGCATCGGCACCCGCATCTGGCCGCGCCTCTCCGGCGTCCTCATCGTCGAGGCGACCAAGCTCCTCCACCAGCGCATCCCCGCCAGCCGCCGCGCGTCACGCGAGCGGAGGCTCCAGCCGGCGCTCGCCCCGCCCGCGGGGATGCGGCGGGCTCAGGAGGACTGAGGCCGTCCAACGGTCTCCCCTCGCCCCGGTGGGGAGAGGGCTTTCGACCTTGGCGAGCGGAGCGAGCCTAGGTCGGAAGGGTGAGGGGGTTCGGGCCGCCGTTGTTTTCACTGCGTTCGGGGCACGGCCTGCGCAAGCTTCTCACCTAGTCCCCCTCACCCGCCGCTACGCGGGTGGCCTCTCCCCGCTGGGGAGAGGCGAAGGGTCTACCCCTCGCCTCGTGCCTGCGCGTCCAGCGCGGCGAAATCCTCGTCGCTGAGCACGATCGCCGCGGCGGCCGTGTTCTCCACGAGATGCGCCACCTTCCCGGTGCCGGGGATCGGCAGCATCACGGGGCTCCGTTTCAGCACCCAGGCGAGCGCGATCTGGCTCGGGGTCGCGCCGAGCTTCTTCGCGATGCCGTCCATCACCGTGCCAGGCCGCGCGAGGTTGCCGTTGGCGAGCGGGTACCACGGGATGAAGCCGATGCCGTTCTCCTCGCAATAGGTGACGACGTCCTCGCTGGAGCGGTCGGTGAGGTTGTAGAGGTTCTGGACCGTCGCGACTGGGAACACCTTCCGCGCCGCCGCGATCTCCTCGACGCCGACCTGGCTGAGCCCGGCGTGACGGATCAGCTCCTCCTTGAGGAACTCGGCGATCACGCCGAACTGCTCGTCCTGCGGCACCTTTCCGTCGATGCGGTGGAGCTGCCAGAGGTCGATCCGGTCGACCTTGAGGCGGCGAAGGCTCTCCTCCACGCAGCGCCGCAGATAGTCAGGCCGCCCGTTCGACACCCAGCGCCCCGGGCCCGGCCGCTCCAGCCCGCCCTTGGTGGCGATCACCATCGAGCCATAGGGGTGGAGCACCTCGGCGAGGAGATCCTCGCTCACCGCCGGACCGTAAGCGTCGGCGGTGTCGACGAAGTCGATGTCGAGGTCGCGGAGCGTCTGCAGCGTGCGGACCGCCTCCGGCCGGTCCTGCGGCGGACCGAAGATGCCGGGGCCGGTGATGCGCATCGCGCCGAAGCCGAGCCGGTTGACCGGAAGGTCGCCGCCAATGGCGAAGCGGCCGGACGAGGACGCCGTGGGGAGCGTGGCCATATCGAGTTTCCTTGCGAAGGCGCCGCGTCAGCGGCGGATAAGAAACACCGCCTGCGCGCCGAAGAAGTTCCACAGCGCGCCAGGTCCGCGAAGGCCGAGCCGCTCGCCCTTGCTGTTGAAGGCGACGGCCTGCTCGACCGTCGCGCCGATCTCGGCGCAGAGCTCGACGAAATCGCGGATCGTGAAGAAATGGATGTTCGGCGTGTCGTACCAGCGCGACGGCAGCTGGGGGGTCATGGGCATCCGGCCGCGGAGACCGAGGCTGGCGCGCACGCGCCAATAGCCGAAATTGGGGAACGACACGACCACCCGCCGCCCGATGCGCAGCAGCTCCTCCAGCACCGCGCGCGGGCGGTAGGTCGCCTGCAGCGTCTGGCTGAGGATGACGGTGTCGAACGCGTCGTCTGGGTAGTGGACGAGGTCGCGGTCAGCGTCACCCTGGATCACCGACAGCCCGCGCGCCACGCATTCGTTGACGCCCTTCTGGCTGATCTCCAGCCCTCGGCCGACCACACCGCCCTTGGCCTCGAGCAGCACCAGAAGGTCGCCATTGCCGCAGCCGACGTCGAGCACCTTCGACCCGGGCGGGATGAGCTCCGCCACCACCGCAAGGTCGACGCGCCGCGCCGTGATCGCGGCTGTGCCGTTGCCGTTCGCCGCCATCAGGTCGCAGCGCCCCGCGCCCGCGCCGCCGCGCCGAGGAAGCCGGAGATCGTCCCGTAGAGCTCGGGCTCGTCGAGGAGGAACGCGTCGTGGCCGCCGGTGGTCTCGATCTCGACGAACGACACCGGCGCATTCGACGCGGCCAGCGACTGCACGATGGTGCGGCTCTCCTCGGTCGGGAACAGCCAGTCCGAGGTGAAGGAGACCACGCAGAAGCGCGTGGCGGAGTTCCGCCACGCATTGGCGAGCACGCCGCCATAGTCCGCGGCTAGGTCGAAATAATCCATCGCCCGGGTGACGTAGAGATAGGAATTGGCGTCGAAGCGCTCGACGAAGGTGACGCCCTGGTGGCGCAGATACGACTCGATCTGGAAGTCCGCGTCGAAGCCGAAGGTCGGCTTCTCGCGGTCCTGCAGCCGCCGCCCGAACTTCGCGTGGAGCGCCTTGTCGGACATGTAGGTGATGTGCGCGGCCATCCGCGCCACCGCGAGGCCCTTGCGCGGGCTCGTGCCCTCGGCGAGGTAGCGGCCGTTCCGCCAGTCGGGGTCGGCCATAACCGCCTGCCGGCCGACCTCATGGAAGGCGATGTTCTGCGACGAGTGCCGCGCCCCGCAGGCGATCGGGATCGCACTGAAGACGCGGTCGGGATAGGACGCCGCCCATTGCAGCACCTGCATCCCGCCCATCGAGCCGCCGATCACGGCGAGCGCCATCTCGATGCCGAGATGGTCGAGGACGCGGACCTGCGCCCGCACCATGTCGCGGATCGTGACCACGGGAAGGTCGGTCGCCCACGGCTCGCCATTGGCGGGATTAGTCGAGGCCGGCCCGGTCGTCCCCATGCAGCCGCCCAGCACGTTGGCGCAGATCACGAAATAGCGGTCGGTGTCGATCGGCTTGCCGGGGCCGACCATGCGCAGCCACCAGCCCGGCTTGCCGGTGACCGGGTGGATGTTGGCGACATGCTGGTCGCCGGTCAGCGCGTGGCAGATCACCACCGCGTTGGAGCGCGCGGCGTTCAGCGTCCCGTAGGTCTGGTACGCGACCTGGAGGTGGTCGAGGCGGCCGCCGGAATCGAGCTCGAAGGGCTGGTCAGGCCCGAAGCGCACGACCGGGCTCGTAGGCTCGTCGGCTTCGCGGCGGGCCCGGGCGACTTCGATGCGGCTGTTGTCCCCCGGACGGGCCGGAGCGGTTTGAGTGGCCATGGCGAGCCGTCAGCCTGTCGGTGAGGTGGCGGATAGGTAGGGTTCGCCCTCCCGGACTGTCAACGTTTCTTTGATTTCGGCGGCGGCCTTGCCTATGAATGCGCCGCGCCGGCCCGTCCGGCAGTTTTCCAGCCTCATCCGGTGAACTGATCCCATGCCCGAGACCGGCGAAAGCGACGCCACGACGCTCGCCGCGCTCCGCGGCCGGATC
The DNA here is from genome assembly GCA_026126025.1 of Bauldia sp. GTDB lineage: Bacteria > Pseudomonadota > Alphaproteobacteria > Rhizobiales > Kaistiaceae > JADLGL01. Next base: position 6,624 of record JAHCJZ010000004.1, read on the forward strand.
GATGCGGTGGACGAGTCGATCCACCGCCTCCTGATCGAGCGCGCCTCGGTGATCGACGCGCTGATCGCGGCCAAGGGCACGCAGCGGAGCGGAGCGGCCTTTCGCCCGCAGCGCGAGGCCGAGATGATGCGCAAGCTCGCCGCGCGCCACGGCGGCCATCTGCCGCTCGCCGCCGTCGAGCACCTCTGGCGCGAGATCATCACCACCTTCACCTATCTCCAGGCGCCGTTCCGCGTCGTCGTCGACTACGGGCCGGACCCGTTGGCGATGCGCGACGTTGCGCGCTTCGTGTTCGGCTTCACCGTCTCGCTCGACGCCGCTGATGGTCCCGCCGACGTGGTGAAGCGGATCGCCGCCTCGCGCAGCGATCTCGGCGTCGTCCCGCTCGGCGACGGCAGCGCCGGCACGCCGTGGTGGCGCAGCCTGTCGCTGACGCGCGGCCCCCGCGTGATGGCGCTCCTCCCCTTCATCGAGCTCGGCGGACGGCCGGCGGCAACGCCGGCCGTGGTCGTTTCGCCGCCCCTCACCGAGCCGACCGCGCCGGACATCCTCGTCTTCGCCGCGAACGCGCCCGCCGCGGTCAACCTCCCGCCGCGTGCGGCGATCCTCGCACGCTCGGGCGACGAGGCGATGGTCGCCATGGCCGGGAGCGACGCCGAGGCAGAGCTCGCGGCAGCCGGCGCCGCCGACATCGCCGCGATCGGCGGCATCGCGCGCGGCATCTCCGCCGACGGCCTCACCGGCCCGCTCCGCCTCCCCGTCGGCAAGGAGGCGCGCGCGTGACCGACGACATCCTCGGCCCGGTGCCGCGTCCGGGCGTCCTCGACATCGACCCCTACGTGCCCGGCAAGGCGACCGGCCTCGGCGTCACGCGGCACAAGCTGTCGTCGAACGAGACGCCGCTCGGCCCCAGCCCGCTCGCGGTCGAGGCCTACCGCGCCGCCGCGGCGTCGCTCGAGCTCTATCCCGACGGCAGCGCCACCGCGCTTCGCGAGGCGATCGGCGCCGCGCATGAGATCGACCCCGACCGCATCGTCTGCGGCGCCGGCTCCGACGAGATCCTCAACATGATCGCCCATGCCTATCTCGGGCCGGGCGACGAGGCGATCCACAGCGAGTACGGCTTCCTCGTCTACAAGATCGCGACCCTCGCCGCCGGCGCGCTGCCGGTGGTGGCGAAGGAGCGCGACTACACCACCGACGTCGACGCGATCCTCGCCGCGGTGAGCCCGGCAACGCGCGTCGTCTTCCTCGCCAACCCCAACAACCCGACCGGCACCTACATCTCGTCGGCCGAGGTGCGGCGGCTGCAGGAAGGCCTGCCGCCCAACGTCGTGCTGGTGCTCGACTCCGCCTATGCCGAGTACGTCCGCCGCAACGACTACGACCCCGGCCTGGAGCTTGCGATGACGACCGGAAACGTCGTCATGACGCGCACCTTCTCCAAGATCTACGGCCTCGCCAGCCTCCGCATCGGCTGGTGCGCCGGCCCGGCGCCCATTATCGACGCGCTCAACCGCGTGCGCGGCCCGTTCAACCTGTCCGGCCCGGCGATCGCCGCCGGCGCCGCCGCCGCCGCCGACCGCGATCACGTCGCCGCTGCCGCCGGCCACAACGAGACCTGGCTGCCGCGCGTATCCGCCGCGCTGACGGGCCTCGGCCTTACCGTGACGCCGAGCGTCGGCAATTTCGTGCTGGTCCATTTCCCGGCGACCCCCGGCAGGACCGCCGCGGAGGCCGACGCCTACCTCCTCGCCCGCGGCCTGGTGCTCCGCCGCATGGACGCCTACGGCATCCCCGGCGCCCTCCGCATGACCATCGGCAGCGAAGACGCCAACCACGACACCGTCACCGCGATCGCCGATTTCCTCGCGGGGAAGCAATGATGCGAGGGCAGGCCCACACAACACCGGTCATCCCGGGCCGCGTGCAGCGAAGCTGCATCGCGAGACCCGGGACCCAGCGCAAGACTCGTCGCGAAGCGACGCTCTTCGCGCGACCAGCGCCCATAAGGAAACCACCCGTCGCGGGCACCCCCCTCCCCACCCCTCCCCCACAAGGGGGGAGGGAGCCGCCCGTGGCACGGTCGCGACTGCCGACTGCCGACTGCCGACTGCCGTCACCGGAATCCGCGCCATGACCGCCGTCATCTTCCCCCGGCTCGCTTTGATCGGCATCGGCCTCATCGGCGGGTCGATCGCGCTCGCCTCGCGGCGCGCCGGCGCGGCGGGCCACATCGCGGTCAGCACGCGGACGCCCGAGACGCTGCGGCGCGCCGAGGCGCTTGCCCTTGGCGACAGCTTCCATCTCGACCCCGCCGAGGCGGTGAAGGACGCGGATTGCGTGATCGTGTCGGTGCCGGTCGGCGCGTCGGGCGCGGTCGCCGAGGCGATCGGCCCGTTCCTCAAGGCCGGCGCCATCGTGTCGGACGTCGGCTCGGTGAAGCATTCCGTGGTGCGCCAGATGGCGCCGTTCATCCCGGCGGGCGTTCATTTCGTGCCGGCGCATCCGGTGGCGGGGACCGAGCAGTCCGGCCCTGAGGCCGGTTTCGCCGAGCTTTTCGACAATCGCTGGTGCATCCTCACGCCGCCGCCGGAAACGGACCGGGAGGCCGTGGCAACGCTGGCTGCCTTCTGGGGCGCCCTCGGCGCCAATGTCGAGACGATGTCGCCCGAGCACCACGACCTCGTGCTCGCCATCACCAGCCACGTGCCGCATCTCATCGCCTACAACATCGTCGGCACGGCGGCGCATCTTGAAGAGGTCACGCAGTCCGAGGTGATGAAATTCTCCGCCGGCGGCTTCCGCGATTTCACCCGCATCGCCGCCTCCGACCCGACGATGTGGCGCGACGTGTTCCTTCACAACAAGGACGCGGTGCTGGAGATGCTGGGGCGCTTCAACGAGGATCTGACCGCGCTGCAGCGCGCGATCCGCTATGGCGAGGGCGACAAGCTGTTCGAGCTCTTCACCAGGACCCGCGCGATCCGCCGCGGCATCGTCGCCGCCGGCCAGGAAACCGCGACCGCCGATTTCGGCCGCCGCCCCGGCGCTATTCCAGGAAGCCCTCCAGCGACCCCAAAGAAGGGATCGTGAGGATCGGGATCAGCCCCACATTGACCGCGCCGTGGCGGAGGATGAGCTTCGCCTCGTAGGCCGGCTGGCCTTCCATCTCGATGGTCTTCGACAGCACCACGATCGCCTCGGCGATGATGTCGGCCTGGTTGGCATAGCCGGGGAAGAGCGCCGAGATCAGCATCGGCAAATCCTCCTCACCGCGGTAGCGCACCGTCACCTCGCCGCTGAACGTGCCGTCGAGCTCCAGCACCAGCGGGCCGGTGATCTCGGCGACGACCGTCCCTGAGGTGAGCCGCGACGCATCGATATGGAACGAGCCGCCGGTGCGCAGCCAGTTGCGCGCGGTCGCCGCCGGGTCGGCGTTGAGCGTGCCGCCGGTGTCCATCAGGGTCAGCGTCGCGGTGCCCGAGAGCGAGGGGTAGAGGCTGCCACCAAGATCGACCACCAGCGCCTCGGTCGACAGCCACGCGCGGAGCGCGTCGTCGCGCTCGGGCGCCGGCTCGATCCGCGTCGTCCAGCGGTCCGCGGTGACGCCCCACAGCGGGAAGCCGATGCCGTCGGCGACCGCGACCGACACGTCCTCGAACGCCGCCTCGACCGAAGAGACACCCGAGAAGCCCACCGCGACCGTCGAATCCGCCTCGTCCCAGGTCGCGTCGAGCTGGAAGGTCGGCGTGTCGAGCGCGAGCGGCGCGGCGATCGTCGCATTGATCCGCGTCGGATTGTAGAGCGCGGCGGCGACCGCGAGCGGCCCGATGCTGAAAGCCGCGCCCTCCCCGCCGTTGACCGAGGCGGCGCTGCAGGAAAGCCGCAGCTGGAACGGGAAGCCGCCGATGGCGCGCTCGGTGCAGGCCACGACCGGGTCGCGGCCGTCGACCGCCGAGCCTATGACCGAATCGGTGACCCGGTAGGCGGCGTACCAGTAGGCGCACCACAACAGGATGACGAGGATGAGGATGCCGAACAGCCAGCGCGGCGCCCGGCGGCGCCGGCGCGGCACCTCGACGGCCGTTGGCAACGGGGCGTCCTCGGCGGCTACCATGCGGACCGCCGCGGCAGGGTGGAGAGACATGCGTGGACGATGATCTCTGGGTGTTCGGCTACGGCTCGCTGATGTGGCGGCCGGGCTTCCCGCACGAGGAAGCGGCGCCCGCGCGGCTGTTCGGTCGTCATCGGGCGCTGTGCGTCTATTCCGTGGTCCATCGCGGTACCGAGGAGCGGCCGGGCCTCGTGCTCGGCCTTGATCGCGGCGGGTCGTGCCGCGGCATTGCGTTTCGCGTGGCCCCTCATAACAGCGAATCCGTCATCGCATATTTAAGACAACGCGAGCTGGTGACCAGCGTCTACCTCGAAAGCCGCCTGCCGATCCGGCTTGAGAACCGCGATTTCACCACGGTCGCCATGGCGTTCGAGGTCGACCGCAAGCACCCGCAATATGCCGGCCCCCTGCCCCGCCAGCGCGCGCTGGAGCTCGTCCGCGACAGCGTCGGCGAGGCCGGCCACAACCGCGACTACGTCATCAACACCGCCGATCACCTCAAGCAGCTCGGCATCCACGACCCCGAGCTGGCGTGGCTGGCGGAGCGCCTGCGGGAGCAGGATGCGCCTTAACCGCAACGCCGCTCCCGGGCCGCGTGCAGCGAAGCTGCATCGCGAGACCCGGGACCCAGCATGAGAATCGTCGCGCAGCGACACTCATCGCGCGACCAGCGCCGGCACTGGTCGTGCCGAAAGACGCGGCTTTCGCCGCGAAGTCTCGCGCTGGATCCCGGCTCTCGCGACACGGCTGCGCCGCGCGCGGTCCGGGATGAGCGGTTTCGGTTGGGGCTTAGGCCGCCAGCCTTGGCGTCTGGCCGAGGAGGTCGTCGAGCGCCGCCTGGCGGGCGTGGAGCGTCGGCGCGAGGAGATGCACGAACGCTTCGAGCCTGGGATCGGCGGCGAGCCGCGCGGTCAGCGCGCCGCGTTCGGCGGCGTCGGTGCTGCCGATGAGGGTCACCGCCTCGCCGATGAGCGCACCATTGGCGTCGCGTCGGGCGAGAACGACCAGCGCGTCGCGGAAGTCCGCGAGCGCCCGCGCCTCGACGGCCGAGAACAGGTAGCGGCGGCCCGAGGCGCCGCACCAGAAATGGAACCGGTCGCCGAGCCCTGCGAGATCGGCCAGCCGGGGAACGCCGCCATCGGCGAACGGGAAACGGGTGTGCATCATGAGAACAAACATAGAACACTGAGCTTCGATTCGGCAAGGATGACCGACGATTGCGGCCCGCGCGAGTCGGCTTTGTGCCTAAGCCGTTGTTTTTTGCCGCAATTCTGAAAGACGCGCCTCGGCCTCGGGCGGAAAAGGCGGTCGTGGCTTTCCTGCATCGGCCTCCACGATCAGGCGGTCGACACCGGCCTCGACGGTCTCGGTCAGCCGCGTCAGGAACGCCCGCGACGACAGCCCCGGCGCGATCGACGGCAGGAATTCCACCACGATGGTGCCGGGGAAGCGCAGGAACCGGCGCCGCGGCCAGTAGAAGCCGGAATTGAGCGCCACCGGCACCACCGGCACCCCGAGCTTCCCGTAGAGATGGACGATGCCGTACTTCACGTCGGGCGGCGCGCCCGGCGCCTTCCGTGTCCCTTCGGGGAAGATGATCACCGGCCGCCCCTCGGCGAGGACGCGCTTCGCGCCCTCGGTGATCTCCTTCAGCGCGGCCGAGCCGGCGCCGCGGGTGACGTAGATCATCCGCGCCTTCCACGCCCACCAGCCCCAGATCGGCACGTAGAGGAGTTGGCGCTTGATGACGACGCCGGGGTTCCGGATCACCGTGAGGAGCGCGAAGGTCTCCCACAGCGACTGGTGCTTCGACGCGATCACCACCGGCCCGGTGGGGATGTTCTCCAGCCCGCGGAACTCGGCTTTGGTGCCGCAGACGACGCGCAGCAGCCACAGGAGGGTCTTCGCCATGCCCGAGACGACCGCCATGTTCGCCGGCTGCGGCAGGAAGAAATAGACCGGCGTGATCACGATGAAGGCGACGATCATCGTGACGTAGAAGAGGACGTTGTAGACCGCCGACCGGATGGCGGTCATGGCTGGCGTTCCCCCGCTCTCCCTTCGTCACCCCGGCGACGGCCGGGGTCCAGAAGCCACACATCGCGGCCGGGCAAGCGGCCCTGGATTCCGGCCTTCGCCGGAATGACGAAGACAACCTGGGCCGACTGCCGACTGCCGACTGCCGACTGCCGCTTGCCGACTGCCGCGCTCACTTCACTTCGCCGAGATAGCGGAACACCGTGATCCGCGAGGTGATCGCGGTAAGGACGGCGATGGCGAAGGCGACGCCGAGCGCGCCGAAATAGCCGGTAGGCCCGACCGCGAAGCTGCCGAACAGCGCCGAGACCTGCGCCCCCTCGGGCGAGCTCCTCAGCATCGTCATTGCAAGGCCGAGGAGGGCGAAGAGCACCGCTGCCGCTGCCGCGCCGGCGAGCCCGCCCTTGAGGCCGAGAATGAGGAAGTGGCGCTGGAACTCGCCTGCCACGAAACCGTCCTCGGCGCCGACGAAATGGAGCACCGAGACGATGCCCTGGTTGCCGGCCATCGCGCCGCGGGTGGCGAAGACGACGCTGAGGACCGTCGCGGCGAAGACGAGGAGGAGCACGGCAAAACCGACGAGCACGGTGACGTTCGCCATCGAGCGCAGCCGGTCGGTCCACATCCGGTGGTCGTCGAGGACCGCGCCCGGCACCTCGGCCGCGATCTGCGCGCCGAGCGCGGCAAAATCGATCGCCGCCGCATCCGCGACCTCGACCACGATCAGCCGCGGGATCGGCAGCTCGCTCATGTCGAGCCCGCCGAGCCAGGGCTCAAGCAGCGTCTCGTTCTGCGCGGTGGAGAGCGCGGTCGCCGAGCCGATGCCGGGCGTCTGGCGGAGGATCGCCAGCGCCCGCGCCGTGCCGGCCTCGATGTCCGCGCCGTCGAGCGGCACGATCTGCACCGTCACCTCGCGCAGCACGTCCTGCTGCCAGTCATGCGCCGCATCGCGCACCAGCGTGACCGCGCCGACGGTGATGCAGGCGAGGAAGCTCATGATCGCGACGACGATCATCAGCGCATTGCCGGCGATGGAATTGGCGGGAACGATCGGTCCCGGCCCGGTCTCGGCGACCCGGCGGCCGAAGCGCCGGCCGGCCGGGAACAGCCGCAGCCGCGGGGTCGAGATCGGCGTCGCCTCAGTTGTGGATCTGGAGACGGCCATCCTCGAGCACCATGGTGCGGGCGGGAAACTGGTTCATCAGCTCGGTGTCGTGGGTCGCGATCACCACCGACGTGCCGAGGCGGTTGAGCTCGGTGAAGAGCCGCAGCAGCCGGCGCGCCAGCGGCGGATCGACATTGCCCGTCGGCTCGTCGGCGAGCAAGATTTCCGGGTGGCCGATCAGCGCCCGCGCGATCGCCGCGCGCTGCTTCTCGCCGCCCGACAGCACCGGCGGATAGGCGTTGATCCGGTGGCCGAGCCCGACCCAGTGGAGGAGCTCCATCACATCGGCCCGGTAGTGGGTCTCACGGCGGCCGAGGACGCGCAATGGCAGGCCCACATTCTCGTAGGTGGTGAGATGGTCGAGGAGGCGAAAATCCTGGAACACCACGCCCATCCGCCGCCGCAGCTTCGGCAGATCCGTCGGCGCCAGCGTCGCCGCGTCGCGGCCGAAGACATGGATCAGCCCGCGCGACGGCCTGAGCGACAGGAAGAGAAGCCGCAGCAGGCTGCTCTTCCCCGCGCCGGACGGCCCGGTGAGGTACTGGAAGGAATGCGGCACGAGCGAAAAGGACAGGTCGCGCAGCACCTCCGGCCCCATGCCGTAGCGCAGGCCAACATTGTCGAAGCGGATCACTCCGGCAGCCTCGGAATCTGGGTGAAACGGCCCTCAGCCATCTGTCGCGCCCTCACCATTAACGCTCCGTTTACGAAACCGGAAAGAAACGCGGCGGGATCAAGGCATGAACAGTGTTTGGCCGAGTTGTCAGGCTGGTTCCCTTGCGAAGCTCCGCGTTCCGCTCCCTCCTTCGAGGCTCGCTTCGCTCGCACCTCAGGATGAGGCCGCGCATTGAAGGCTCGCCGCTCGGAGCGAGGCGGGGAAGCAGCGCAATCTACACAGCGACCTCATCCTGAGGTGCCCGGCGAAGCCGGGCCTCGAAGGACCCGCGACTACTCGCCCGTCACCGCGTGCGTGGTCGCGGGACGTTAACCATTGCGGCCTAGCTTGGCGAGGCTTCACCGGAGGCCTCGATGCCCGGCCCTGGCCCGCTTTCGGGCAATGCCACGTTCCAGCCGTCCAGCCGTCCCGTGACGCGGGGGGAGACCCCTGCCCTCCCCGGGATCGCAGTGCGGCGCGACTGGGCGCTTCCCGGGGAACGCCCGCGGCGCGACATGCCGCTGACGATCGAGGTCCATCCCGGCTTCGACGCCATGCGCCTCCGTGCTGCCCGCAACGGCGCCCGGCCGCACCGCACTAGCCGCGGCGTCGCGATCGTCGCCGCGCTGCTGGCGATCATCACCCTCGCCGTGACCATCGCCGCGCTGATCACCACCAATCCGCCGCAGCCGGAGATCGTCGCGCTCGGGCGGGCCGACCCGGCGCTCGCCATTTCCGGCGTCGAGGCGATCCGCACCACCTCGAATGGCTGGCCGCTGCTGCGCATCGAAGGCATCGTCGCCAACCGCTCCGGCGGCGAGCAGATCGTGCCGCCGATCCAGCTTTCCACCCGCGACGCCAACGGCATGCTCGTTGCACTGGGCTTTGCCACGCCGGCGACGCCCATCCTCGCGCCCGGCGAGAGGACGACCTTCACCGCCGATTTCTCCGACATGAGAGGCCGCGGTGAGGATATCGTCGTCACCTTCGAGGAAGGCATCGCCGGAGCTGAGTGACATGCCGCAAGTGCGGGACAGGCGGATCGGCGTTCTCTTCCCCGCCGAAGCGATCGCCGCGCGCAATGCCGCCATGGCCGCCGAGATCGCCGCGGCCGGCTATCGCGACCTCCTCGTCGTCGCGGTGCTGAAGGGCAGCTTCATCTTCGCCGCCGACCTCCTCCGCGCCCTCCACGGCGCCGGCATCTCGCCCGAGGTCGATTTCATCTCGCTGTCGAGCTATGGGGCCGGCACGGTGTCGAGCGGGAGCGTGCGCGTGGTGCGCGACATCGAAAGCGACGTCGCCGGCCGCGACGTCCTCCTCATCGACGACATCCTGGAGACCGGCCGCACCATCGGCTTCGCCCGCGACCTGATGCTGGAGCGCGGCGCGCGGAAAGTCGGCCTTGCCGTCCTCCTCGACAAGAAGCGCCCGCGCGCCGTGGAGGCCGACCATATCGGCTTCGTCTGCCCGGACGTCTTCGTCGTCGGCTACGGTATGGACGCCGCCCACGCCTTCCGCGAGCTGCCGTTCGTCGGCGTGGTGGAGGACTGAGCCGATATCGCGGCCATTAAATCAGATAATTATATCCGACATTCGGTGGATATTTCCGTTGACGGCATCCGATCATCGGAGTAGTTTTCTGCGAATTCACAGGGAATTCTGCGGTGGGCAAACTCCTGCAGATCGGGAATGCATCCGTAAGGGTTTATGCCAATGACCACCTTCCTCCGCATTTTCATATCGTGACTCCCGACCACGAAGCACTGATCGACCTGGCTGGAATGGATATTGTCGCGGGCGTTGTGAGGGGGGCTGGTGCACGAGCCGCGCTGGTTTGGGCAAGAGCTAATCGGAGCACGGTTGTTGCTGAGTGGAACCGGGTCAACCCAAGCTTTCCGATCGTGGATTAGGGATCGTGTGAGGGAGCGTTTCTGAAATGGCCAGCACCACGCTTCCGCGCGTCAGGTCGGCGAAGGCAGGCGAGAGCTTCAACATCGTCGTCAACTGGTCGGATGATACCGCCCCTTCGGACATCAATCTCGCAGGTTGGATCAAGACAGGGTCGGAGGTACTGGCCCCGCTGAAACGTCCCGGCATTTTTGCCACGGCCGCGGTCGGAGAGCATGGCTCAATGATTTATTGGGGCGATCCAGATGGCGACCTCGCCATCGATGCGGTTCACCTCCATCGGCTTGCTCAAGAGCAGGAGGAATTCACATCCACGGAGCTGGCCGAATGGCAGGAGAGACTCGGCATCTCCAATGCCGAGGCCGCTAGCGTTCTGGGCATCGCTGTGAGCACCTTCAGCCTCTACAAGGCCGGCAGCGACATTCCCGCCGCGGTAGCCATCGCTTGTCGTGCCTCGTTACGTGACCCGGTTATCGTGCAAGCTCGTCTTAGGCCGAGCAAGTCAATTGGCCGGCCGCGCCGGATGTCCCTGATCTAGAGCGAACACCGGAACAAGCGCTACTCAGAACGCGTCGAGTAGGCGCTCGAGATAGTCGCGCTCGAGCTGCGGCCGGTTCATCTCCTCCAGCCGCTCGCGGATCGTCTCCAGGATCTCCCGCGCCCGCTGGCGGTCGATCTCCTCCGGCACGTCGACGCCGCCACCGCGGGCGCCGCCTTCCTGCAGCGGCCGGCCGAGCGGATCCTGGCCCGCGCCGCGCTGCTGGCCGGAATCCTGGCCGCCGCCCTCGGCGGATTGCTGGCCGAGCTGCTCGATCATCGCCTGCGCGCCTTCGCGCAGCGCGTTGAGCGCATCGCTCTGCGGCGACAGCGCCTCGCTGGCGACGCCCTCGCCGAGCTCGCCGGCCGCGCGATCCATCGCTTCGCCGGCCTCGCCGAGCTGCGGGATCGGCTCCATGCCGGCGCCGTCGAACTCCTCCTGAAGCTGCTGGAGGTCCTGCTGGAGCTGCTGCTGCTGTTGCTGCAACTCGCCGGCGCGTGCCGCCTGCTCCTGGCGCCGCGCGGCGAGGTCGTCGAGGAGCTGCCGCGCTTCCTCGTCGCTGTTCGGCTGCGGCCAGGGCTGGTTCTGCTGCTGCTGGAGCGCGAAGGTCTCGTCCATCAGCCGCTGCTGGCGCTGCAGCATGTCGCCCAGCCGCTCGATCGCCTCGACGCCGCCCTGCTGGCGCTGCTGCAGCTGATCGACGGTCGCCGCCTCCAGGTTCTGCATCATCTCCTCGAGCTGATCGAGAAGATCATTGGCGGCCTGGCGCTGCCCCTGCTGCGCGAGGCTCTCCAGCTCGTTCAGCATGTCGTCGAGCTCGGAGATCTGCATCTGCTCGGCATTGCGGTCGATCGCCTGATCGCGCTCGCGCGCCTGCTGGGCGAGCGCCTGCATGTATTGCGCCATCGCATCACGGAGCGCGTCCATGAGCGCGGCGATCTCCTCCTCGCTAGCGCCGCGCTCGATCGCTTCGCGCAGCGCATCGGCGGCGGCCGCGAGCCGCGCTGCCTCGTCGGCAAGCGCGCCGTTCTCGATGCCGATCGCCACCTCCCACAGGAGATCGACGACGGCGCGGAGCTCGTCCTCGCTCCGGGCGTGAAGCAGCGCGTAATAGGCGGTGCGGATGCTGAGGAACGCGCCGGTGCCCGGTCCGAAATATTGCGGCGCATAGGTGAGAAGGTCGAGCGCGGTGGCGACGTCGACCGCCTCGCGCGCGTCGAGCGCGAGGTTGCGGCGCTGCTCGATCAGCGCCCGCGCCAGCGGCTCGCTGAAATTGCGCTCCGGCAGGGTGAAGGCGCGCGGATTGGTCGTGCCGGTCTGCCCCGCCGCGTCGGTGGCGGAGACATCCATCCGCACCGCCGCCCCGGCGAAGGGATGCTCGGTGAGGTCGGCGGTCGTTGCCGCGGCGCCGTCCGCCGACCCAGCGGGCGACAGCGTCAGCGCGATCGGCGACAGATCGTAGAGCGGCTCGGCCTCGGCATCCCGCGCGCCCAGCGACAGCGCGGCGGTGGCGGAGACAACGCCATAATCGTCGGTCACGGTGTAGCGAAGCTGCAGCGAGCCGCCCGCCGAACGGCTCGGCTCGCCGACCAGCGCAATCACCGGCGGCTCGTCGGGGATGACGTCGAACGTCCAGCTGTAGGCCGCGACGCCGCCGGCCTCGATGTCGATCGTGGCGGTCTCACCGAGCGGGATCGTATATTCCGCGGGTCCGTCGCCGGCCGATGCGGCGAGCGGAACCTCCTCGCCGTCGCGCCGCACCACCACGTCGCCGCGCCCGGCGCCGATGCGGACGACGAGCTGCGTCCCCTCCGGCACCGCGATCGGCCCGGTGGACGCCCGCACCGCATCGCCGGTGAGGAAGATGGGCGGGCGGCCAGTGTAGCCCGGCGGCGTCGCCCACGCATCGATCCGCGCCATGGCCGCGGCTTCCCGGGCCGACGCCGGAGCAAGGCCGCGGAAGGCGTCTGCCACCCGTTCGGGCAGCACCGGCCCGGCATAGACGAACGCCACCGCGAGGATGAGGATGACGAGGTAGCGGATCGCGAAGGGATCGCGCCGCGCCACGCCCGGCGCCGGCGTGCCGGACCGCACGCGGCCGATGCCGGCAAGAAGCCGCTGGCGGTGGATCTGCCACAGCGCGCGCGTCGTGGCGTCGTTCGCCGGCGCCATCCGGTCGAGCGCGGCGGTCGCGCCGTGATGCAGCGAGCCGGTCACGCGCTCGACGCGCGCCAGCGCCGCCGCCCGCTTCGGCCAGCGGAGCCCGGCAAGCGGAACAAGGGCCGCGACCGCGCCGAGGCCGAACGCGGCGAGCACCGCGATGCGGACCCAGCCGGCCATCACCGCCCAGAGGCCGAACCACGACACCGCGAGGAACAGCGCGGCGACGAGAAGGAGCGGCACCAGCCGCGGCCACAGGCTCTCCCAGAGGAGAACCCAGCGCGCCCGCCGCACGGCACGGGAAACGCGCGCGCGAACCGCCGCCTCGTCCTGCCGGACGAGTCGATCGAGCGGGGCCGCTGGCGTCGGCCGCGACTGCGGTTCGAAGCTCATTCTTCTCCGTCGAACACCGCCCCGGCCCTCGGCGCGGCGACCTTAGCAGCGCGGATCGGGCGGTACGAGCCTCGCATCAACGCCCGATGTGGCGAAACGAGGGTGGACGGGGCCTGCTACCCACCGAGCCAGGGCGGCAGGCGGTCCATCCCGATCAGCGCGTCATAGGTCTGGCGCGGCCGCACCACCGCCCAGTCCGACCCGCGCACCAGCACTTCGGGCAGGAGCGGCCGTGTGTTGTAGGTCCCGGCCTGCACGGCGCCATAGGCGCCGGCCGTCATCAGCGCGATCAGGTCGCCGGCGGCGAGCGGCGGCAGGCCCCGGCCATGGGCGAAATAGTCACCGGTCTCGCAGACCCCGCCGACCACGTCCGCCATCAGCAGCGGCGCGTCTCCGGTCGGCTCCCGCACCGGCTGGATGTCGTGCCAGGCGTCGTAGAGCGTCGGGCGGATGAGGTCGTTCATCGCGGCATCGACGATGACGAACGTCTTGCTGGCACCGGTCTTCACATAGACGACCCGCGACACCAGGATGCCGGCATTGCCGGCGATGAGGCGCCCGGGCTCGAGGATGATGCGGCAGCCGAGCGGCCCGAGCCGGCGGCGGAGCACGTCGGCATAGGCGGCGGGATCCGGCGGCGGCGGATCGCCCGCGCGGTATGGGATGCCGAGCCCGCCGCCGACATCGACATGGCGGATGGCATGGCCGTCGGCGCGCAGCAGCCCGACCAGCTCGGCCAGCCGCTCATAGGCTGCGTCGAACGGCGCGAGGTCGGTGATCTGGCTGCCGATATGCATCGCGACGCCGGTCACGTCGATCCCCGGCAGCGACCGCGCATGGGCGTAGGCGTCACGCGCCCTGTCGAACGGGATACCGAACTTGTTCTCGGCCTTGCCGGTGGTGATCTTGGCGTGGGTCCGGGCGTCGACGTCCGGGTTGACCCGGAACGCGATCCGCGCCGTCGCGCCCTTCCCGGCCGCGATCGCCGAGATCGCCGCAAGCTCCGGCTCGGACTCCACGTTGAAGCAGCCGATGCCGGCGTCGATCGCGAACGCGATCTCCGCTGCCGTCTTGCCGACCCCGGCGAACATCACCCGCGACGGGTCGGCGCCGGCGGCCAGCACGCGCCGCAGCTCGCCCTCGGAGACGACGTCGAACCCGGCGCCCTCCGCGAGCAGGGTGCGGATCACCGCCTGGTTCGAGTTCGCCTTGATGGCGTAGCAAAGGAGCGCGTCGAGCCCGGCCAGCGCCTCGTTGAAGACGCGGTAGTGCCGGGTCAGCGTCGCGGTGGAGTAGCAGTAGAACGGCGTCCCCACCGCATCAGCGATTGCGGGCAGCGGCACGTCCTCGGCGTGAAGGACGCCGTCGCGGTAGGCGAAGTGATGCATGGCCGGCTAGGGGCTTGCGGAACTGGTCGGCGGCAGCGGCGGCCCTTTGACCCCGCAACTGACGGCCGCCAGCGGCATGGCAAGGACGACGAGCGTGGCGATCCGGGCGAGCGTCTTCATCAAGAGTCTCATATGCGAAATCGAGGGAAAGGGCCATTCTTGAAAAAGTGGCTTCCAGAGGCTACTTTGTAAAAATGCGCACCGTCGGTATGAAAGTCCTGAAAAACAGGCTTAGCGAATACGTCAAGCTCGCCCGGGGCGGTGAGACTGTCTTCGTGACTGATCGCGAGCAAGTGGTTGCCGAGTTGCGGCCGCCTTCGGGCCAGCCGTCCGACGCCATCAGGCCCCGAACCGAAGCGGAGATCATGGACGATCTCGTACGCAGAGGTCTCGCATCACCGGCACGCACGCGACTGACCGGCCCTCCACCGCGCCATCCGATCATGTCCTTTGAGGAGATGATGCGGGACCTCGATGAGTCGCGCGAAGACCGGGTGTGATCTACCTCGACAGCTCAGTCGTGCTGGCTCATGTCCTGGCCGAGAATCGCCGCCCCGATGAGGCCCTTTGGCGGGAACCCCTGACGTCCAGCCTCCTCCTCTCATACGAAGTCTGGAATCGACTTAACGCCAAGAAGCTTGCCGCAGTGCACGGTGAGGATGCGGACGCCATCTTTGCCGCGACGGTGCTGATCGATCTCACTCCGACGATCCTTCGTCGTGCGCTGTCGCCTTTCCCGGCGCCGGTGCGGACGTTGGACGGGTTGCACTTGGCGACGATGGTCTTCCTTCAGCGCGAGAATGTGTACGTCGAGCTCGCGACCTACGATGTCCGCATGGCGACGGCCGCCGCGGCCCTCGGCATCGGCATCGCGGCGATCTGACTACCCGAAGTCGATTCCCAGCGTTTCCAGCGCGTGCGCCCGCCAGTCGGGCTGCGAGCCGTCGAGGTCGGTGAAGCCGTATTCCTTGGCGAGGTTCCAGGTCGCGAGCGCCGCGCCGCTCCGTTTCATCACTTCGGGATCGGCGGCGAGCGCGGCGACGGCGCGGCCGAGATAGCGCGGCGTCTCCGAAGCCGCGAAATGCGGGTCGACTTTGGCGCCGTCGCGCCAGTTCGCCTCGGTCACGCCGAGGCGCTCCAGCATCGCCTCCGAGCGCAGGAATCCCGGGCTGACCGCGACGGCGGCGATGCCGTGGACACGCAGCTCCTCCGCCTGCGCCTTGGCGAAGCGGATCACGCCGGCCTTGGCGAGGTCGTAGAACAGCGAGCCGCGATAGCGGTCGGTGATGCCGTCGGTGATCTCGACGATCAGCCCTGCCTTTCGCGCCACCATCAGCGGCACCGCGAGCCGGCTGGTGATGATGTGCGTCGTCATGCCGAGCTCGATGATGCGAAGCCCGGCTTCGAGGCTGTGCTCGTGGAACGGCTTCTCCCACTCGGTGAGATCGTCGCCGCCCCAGATGTCGTTGACGAGGATGTCGAACCGCCCGTCCTCGTCCTTCGCGATGCGCTGTACCAGCGCCGCAACCTCGGCGGGTTGGGTGTGGTCGACCCGCATCGCCACCGCCCTGCCGCCGGCCGCCGCGATGATGTCGGCGGTTTCCTCGATCGTCTCCGGCCGCGCCATCGGCGAGGGCGAGAGCCGCGTGCTGCGGCCGGTGGCGTAGACCTTGGCGCCGGCGAGCGCGAGCTCCAGCGCGATCGCCCGGCCGGCGCCGCGCGTGGCGCCCGCGACCAGCGCGACCTTGCCGTCGAGCGGCCCGGTCACCCGCGCTCCTTGAGCCGCGCGAGCCACGCCTCCGCTTCCCGGCGGACATTGGCCGGCGCGGTGCCACCATAGGAGGTCCGGCTCTCGACCGAGCGTTCAACACCGAGCACCGCGAACACGTCCTCCGTGATCCGCGGCTCCACGGCCTGCATCTCGGCGAGCGGCAGCGCTTCGAGGTCGACGCCCGCGGCCGCGGCCTTCGCCACGATCCGCCCGGTCACGCCATGCGCCTCGCGGAACGGCATGCCGAGCGTGCGCACCAGCCAGTCGGCGAGGTCGGTCGCGGTGGCGTAGCCGGCGCCCGCGGCCTTCTTCATAGCCGCCGCGTCCGGCTCCATGTCGCCGACCATGCCGCGCATCGCGGTGAGGCAGAGCGAGAGCGTCTCCAGCGCCATGAAGGTCTGCTCCTTGTCCTCCTGCATGTCCTTCTGGTAGGCGAGCGGCAGGCCCTTCATCACCATCATCAGCGCATTGAGCGCGCCGGTGATCCGGCCCGTCTTGGCGCGCACCAGCTCGGCGGCATCGGGATTGCGCTTCTGCGGCATGATCGACGAGCCGGTCGAGAACCGGTCCGACAGCCGGATGAAGCCGAACTGCGCCGACGACCAGATCACGATCTCCTCGGCGAAACGCGACAGGTGGAGCGCGCAAAGGCTCGCGGCGGCGAGCGCCTCCAGCGCGAAATCGCGGTCGGAGACGCTGTCGAGCGAGTTGGCCGTCGGCCGGTCGAACCCCATCGCTTTTGCGGTGGCGTCGCGGTCGATCGGGAAAGACGTACCCGCCAGCGCCGCCGCGCCAAGGGGGGACTCATTGAGCCGCCTGCGCGCATCGAGGAACCGCCCGCGGTCGCGCTCCAGCATCTCGACATAGGCGAGGAGGTGGTGGCCGAAGGTGACCGGCTGCGCGGTCTGGAGATGGGTGAAACCCGGCATCACCGTCGCGGCATGCGCGAGTGCCTTCTCCGCCAGCGCCGCCTGCAGCGCCGTGATCTCGCCGGCCAGCGCGTCAATGGCGTCGCGGACCCAGAGCTTGAGGTCGGTCGCGACCTGGTCGTTCCGCGACCGCGCGGTGTGGAGCCGCCCGGCGGCCGCGCCGATGATCGCGGCGAGCCGGCTCTCGACATTCATGTGAATGTCTTCGAGGTCGCGCGAAAAGGTGAACGTCCCGGCCTCGATCTCGCCGCGGATCTGTTCGAGGCCTTCCCTGATGCGGGCTGCGTCATCCTGGCCGATGATCCCGGCCGCCGCCAGCATGGCGGCATGGGCGAGGCTGCCGTATATGTCCTGGCGGAAGAGCTTCTGGTCGAAATCGATCGACGCGTTGATCTCTTCCATGATGGCTGACGGGGCGTCGGCGAAGCGTCCGCCCCACATGCTGTTGCTCATCGCCGTCTCCGGAGAGCCCCAGAAATGCCAGTCGGTCCGACGCGCCGCAGAAGTCTGATCGGTCTCGGCGCGCTCGCAATCGTCGCGGTCGGGGCGGTGGCGGTATACGTCTCCCTCGATGCTGCTGGCAACCAGGCGAGCGCCGCCTGCGCCGCCGCGGTGACCAAGGCGGACGCGGTCGAGCCCTTCGCCGTCGGCGAACTCGCCGCCTTCCGCACCGTCACCCGCGCCATCGACGCCTCGGCGCTCTCCTTCGAGCGGCCCGACGGCAGCCCGGTCGCGATGGCGGATTTCGCCGGGAAGACGATCCTCCTCAACCTCTGGGCCACCTGGTGCGCGCCGTGCCTTGCCGAGATGCCGGCGCTGGCGGCGCTCCAGGCCGAGGCCGGCTCGGACGCGTTCGAGGTCGTCACCGTCAACATGGACCCCAACAACCGCCCGGCCGACTGGCTCGCCCAGAACGACGTCGCGCTGCCGCTCTATGTCGACCCGCGCCTGTCGCTCCTCAACGACACCCGCACCTTCGGCACCGTCGGCGGCCTCCCGACCACCTTCCTGATCGACGAAGACAACTGCCTGATCGGCCTGATCGAAGGCCCCGCAGAGTGGAACGGCCGCGACGCCCACCGCCTGATCAACGCCGCGCTCGACGAGAGCTAGCGCCTCTACTCCAACGCGGTTGCGGTGCTAGGCCGCCATCGTGGCCGCAGCGAGCGCCGAGCGCGCGCCCTGGAGCCGGGTGACGTCGGCGAGCGCCCCAAGCTCCTGCGCCGCCGCGATCGCCTGGTCGTAATGGTTGAGCCCCTCGGCGCCGGCATGGAGCCCGGCCGCGGTCTCGGCCGCCATCTCGTGGTAGCGGAGCGCCTTTTCCTGGTCGCCGGCGAGCGCGAAATGCTGGGCGAGGAGGTGGGCCTTCTCCGCCAGCCTGTCGGCGAAGAGCGTCTCGATCGCCTCCGCGACCAGCCGGTGGAACTCGCGCCGCCGCCGGTTAAGGATGGTGCCATAGGCGGCGTCGCGCGCCAGCTCGTGGCGGAACATGTATTCGAG
The DNA here is from genome assembly GCA_026126025.1 of Bauldia sp. Lineage (GTDB taxonomy): Bacteria > Pseudomonadota > Alphaproteobacteria > Rhizobiales > Kaistiaceae > JADLGL01. The sequence goes on from JAHCJZ010000004.1 coordinate 25,185, forward strand.
CTCGGGGTTGCGCCGCGACTCGCGCAGCAGCTCCACCCGCTCCAGCGAGGCAAGGTGCCGGTCGATCGCGATCGTCGCGTCCGAGATCGCCTGCAGGATGCGGTAGTAGAAGGAGCGGCCGATCACCGCGGCGCGCTGCAGCGTGGCGCGCGTCTCCTCGTCGAGCCGGTCCATCCGGGCGACGAGAAGGCCCTGCAGGCTGTCGGGGATCGCGATGTCGGCGACGGCGGTGTCGGCCCGCCAGTGCAGCCCGTCATCCGTGCGGTAGACCACGCCGTCCTCGATCAGGGTGCGGACGATCTCCTCGACGAAATACGGGTTGCCGTCGGCCTTGCGGAGGATCATGGCGCGGAGCTCGGCTGGAAGGTCGGCGATGTCCAGCAGCGCGGAGACCAGCCTGTCGGTATCGGCCGGGGCGAGCGGCTTCAGGTGAAGCTCGGCGTAGCGATGTGGGAACTCGGTCTCGGCGTGGACCTTGAGTTTCCAGCCCGGTCCCTGCCGCTCCGGCCGCGAAGTGGCGATGATGAGGAGCGAGCCTTCGTCGAGGAGGCCCATGAGGTGCTGGATCAGGTCGACCGAGGCCGTGTCCGCCCAGTGCAGGTCCTCCGCGACGATCACCAGCGGGTTCGCCTGGCACTTCTGGCGGAACGCGGGATAGAGGACGTCGTAGATGTCTCGGCGGACCTCCTCCGTGGTGAATTCGTCGCCTGGATTGACGCTCCGCGCATTGATGACGCGCTCGAAGCCGACGCTGCAGAGTGCGACGTCGTCCTCGGTGCCGCCCTTGGCCCGAATCCCGTCGCTCACCTTCTGGTGGATGACCTCCTTCGGATCGTCGGACTCGACGCCGAACATGGTGCGGGCGAAGTTCTGGAAGAGGCCGAATGGACGGCTGGAATCGTAGGGGACGCCCTGCATCTGCAGCCAGTGCGCCGCGTCGCCGCCCTGGGCCATCCAGTGCTCCTGCAGCTCAGCGATCAGCCGGCTCTTGCCAAGCCCTGCCTCGCCGATGAGGCAGACGATGCGGCCACGGCCCTGCATCACGTCGACCATGGCGTCCGTCAGTACCGCCCATTCCCGGTCGCGCCCGATCATCGGCGCGCTGACGCCCTCGATGCCGCGCAGGCGCCCGGGATTGGCGTTGGCGCGGAGCACCCGCCATGCCGCGATCGGCGCGCTCTTGCCCTTGACCTCGACCGGGCCGAGCGGCTCGCAATCGAACAGCCGGCCCACCAGCTGGTGGGTGTCGTCAGAGCATTGGATCGTGCCTGGCGTCGCGGTCTGCTCCATCCGCGCGGCGACGTTGACCGCATCGCCGAGCGCGGTCTGCTCGGCGGCCTGCGGCGCGCCGACTTCGGCGACCACCGCCGGGCCGGTGTTGATCCCGATCCGCACCGTGAAGTCGATGTCGTGCCGCGCCTTCAGCTCCGCGCCATAGAGGCGGACTGCCTCCATCATGGCGAGCGCGGCGAGGATCGCGCGCTGCGGGTCGTCCTCATGCGCGGTCGGCGCGCCGAAGAAGGCGAGGATGCCGTCGCCCATCAGCCGCGCCACCGTACCATCATAGCGGCGGATCGCGTCGGTCAGCCGGGCGAAGGCCTCGCTGATGATCTCCGTCCAGTCCTCCGGATCGAAGCGCTCGGCGAGCGCGGTGGAGTTGGCGACGTCGCAGAACAGCGCCGTCACGACCCGCCGCTCGCCGCGCAGCGCCGTCGCGCCGCTGGTTGGAGGAGGAGTGTTTCCATTGGTCGGCATCGCGCCGTCAGAATAGCAGAGCCGGCCGCGGCCGGCGCAACAGAATGCCGGCGGCGCCGTCCCATGCCGAGCGCCATGGCCGGAAACCCGCGACGCGCCTATAAGGAGCGCCGGGGGCTCAGGAGTCGTCCGTGACCTTTCTTCAGATTCTTGCGCTGATCGCCATCGGCGTCGTCGTCATCGTTCTCGGCCTCGGCCTGTGGAACCTGATGCGGAACGGGTCGCCGCAGCTGTCGCAGAAGCTGATGCGCGCGCGCGTCCTGGTGCAGCTGATCGCGCTCATCATCATGATGACCGCGCTCTATTTCGCGCAAAACTCCGCCAGTTAGGCCGTGGTCGTCCTCAGCTGGATCTATACCCGCACCGGCGACGACGGCACGACCGGCCTCGTCGGGCGCGAGCGACGGTCCAAGGCCGACCCGCGTATCGAGGCGATCGGCGCCGTCGACGAGGCCAATGCCGCGATCGGGATGGCGCGCCTCGACGCCGCGGCCGATACGGACCTCGACGCGATGCTCGGCCGCATCCAGAACGACCTCTTTGACCTCGGCGCCGACCTCGCGACGCCGGCGGCGCCCGGCGAGGCGCCCGACGCCGCGCTCCGCATCGTCGCCGCGCAGGTCGACCGGCTGGAGGCGGAGATCGACGCGCTCAACGCCGCACTCGCGCCGCTGCGCACCTTCGTGCTCCCCGGCGGCACGCCGCTTGCCGCGGCGCTTCACGTTGCGCGGACGGTCGCGCGCCGCGCCGAACGGCGGACCGTCGCCCTGGCCGAGGTCGAGGGCGCCACGGTGTCGCCGCTCGCGGTCCGCTATCTCAACCGGCTTTCCGACCTCCTCTTCGTCGCCGCGCGCCACGCCAATGACCGCGGCGCGGCCGACGTGCTATGGGTGCCCGGCAAGAACCGGTCGTGAAGGCAGCTGGGGGCGGCCTTGTTCCTACCGATCCATGACGGCCATCCGCGCAAGCACATCCCGCTCCACTACGCGACGCTGGGCCTGATCGCGGCCAACGCCGTCGTCTACGCGCTCTTCCAGTTCGACATCCTCACCGGGGCGTGGGGCGACGAGCGCTCCTTCGGCGTCATCCCGATCACCTTCGCCAGCGAGTATGTTCGCCCGGCGGTGATCGACGTCATTCCCGAGCCGCTGACCCTCGTCACGTCCTCCTTCATCCACGCCGATTTCTGGCACCTCCTCGGCAACATGCTGTTCCTCTGGGTGTTCGGCGACAATGTCGAGGACGCGATGGGACACCTGCGCTTCGTCGTGTTCTACCTTCTCTGCGCCGTCGCCTCGGCGCTGCTCTATGTCGCCATCAACCCGGACTCGAACGCCTATCTCATCGGCGCCTCCGGCGCGGTGGCCGGCGTCGTCGCCGCCTATCTCCTGCTGCATCCGCGTGTCCGCGTCTGGGTGCTCTTCCTCAACCGCATCCCGCTCCGCCTCTCGGCGATGTGGCTCCTCGGCGGCTGGGCGATCCTCCAGATCGTCTATGCCGTGCTAGTCTATGAGAGCGCCGTGGCGTGGTGGGCCCATGTCGGCGGCCTCATCGCGGGCGGCATCATCTTCATGCGCCGGCCGGGCGTGCCGCTGTTCGACCAGGGCCTTGCCGATCAGCCCTCCCGCCCTTGACATTCGGGCTGGCGCGCGGCGCTTAGGCCGTCATGCAGCCTGATCCGGACCGAGCACCATGACCGCGAGCGGGATCGCGCGGGTCGGCGTCGTCGGGACCGGCGAGATGGGCTCCGGCATCACCCATGTCGCAGCGCTCGCCGGCTACCAGGTCGCGGTCCACGACATCGCCGAGGAGCGGATCGCCGCCGGCCTCGAAACCGTCGCCCGCAATCTCGCGCGCCAGGTGGCCGCGGGCCGGATCACCGAAGCCGACCGCAGCGCCGCGCTCGACCGCATCGCCGCCGCGCCGCATGTCGAAGGCCTTTCCGACTGCGACCTCGTCATCGAGGCGGTCACCGACAGGGAGCACGTCAAGCGGCAGGTCTATGCCAGCCTCGAGCCGCATCTGAAGCCCGGGGCGATCCTCGCCACCAACACCTCCTCGCTCTCGATCACCCGGCTCGCCGCCGCCACCGCGCGGCCCGAGCGGTTCATCGGCATCCACTTCATGAACCCGGCGCCGGTCATCGATCTCGTCGAGGTCATACGCGGCATAGCCACCGACGAGCCGACCTTCGAGACGGCGAAGGCGTTCGTCGCCTCGCTCGGCAAGACCGTGGCGGTGGCCGAGGATTTCCCGGCCTTCATCGTCAACCGCATCCTCCTGCCGATGATCAACGAGGCGATCTACGCCCTCTATGAGGGCGTCGGCACGGTCGAGGCGATCGACACCGCCATGAAGCTCGGCGCGAGCCACCCGATGGGACCGCTGCAGCTCGCCGATTTCATCGGCCTCGACACCTGCCTCGCCACAATGCAGGTGCTCTATGACGGCCTTGCGGATTCCAAGTACCGGCCGTGCCCGCTGCTGGTGAAATATGTCGACGCCGGCTGGCTCGGCCGCAAGACGAAGCGCGGCTTCTACGACTATCGCGGCGAAACCCCGGCCCCGACGCGGTAACGCCTCGCGGGGACCGCGCGATTTCACGCCGCTCAAGGCCGCGAGCGGAGCCGTAAGTCTTCAACCGCCCCCTTGCGGGGCGGTCGAACCGGCGCAGCCGGTTCGGGTGGGGGTGCTGAGGCTCGGCTGCCGTAGAGCCTTCCCGTCAGCACCCCTCCCCGAAACCGCTCTGCGGTATCGACCCTCCCGCAAGGGGAGGGTTGAAGGGGGTGGGCGGAGGCCCATGCAACTCAAGCAGGATTCGATGGCGTCAGTTCCATCCGCCCGCGGGCTTAGCTGCCCGTCAGCACCTTCTCGATCTCGTACACCGGATGGCCGGTGAGGTCCTTGTCGACTTCCGCGACGACGCGCTTCGTCACCTCGGGGTGGAGCGTCTGGCGCAGCTCGCCGAGGGTGCGCGGCGGGGCGACGACCACCAGCGCCTCGAACCGCCCGGCATGGGCGAGGCTGTAGAGCCGGTCTGCGACTTCCTTCGCGAAACGGTCCTCCTCCAGGCGATGCCAGTCGGTCTGCTCCATCGCGCTGCGATTGCCGAGCGCGTCATTGGTGCGGCCCGGCCGGTCGGCGCCCTGGACATGCGTCGCCGGATTCTCCTGCTCAAAGAGGCTCTCGACCTTGAGATTGGGGTGGACTTCATCCCCTTCGTTCCTCAGGATCAGGGCCTTGCGGCCATCGCCGACCAGGACCCACGCATCGTGCGGAATTCTGACGTTATTCAAGGGAAAACCTCCCGTTCATCGCTTTCATGCCTAGCTATGTAGAGGCGCGGAGTCGCGAAGGGAACTGCGACCCGCCGCCCCTGAGACTTGCCCGGGCCGGGCGCTCGGCCTTCTATCGGCTTCGATGACCACCACGCCGCACGACGACAGCGGGACCGCCAAGCGCCCGGGCTTCTGGGCCGGCGTCCGCCAGATCACGCGCCGGGTGACGCAGATTTCCGCCGTGCGCCGCACCGTGCGGGTCATCACCATCACCCTCGGCCGGCTCTACCAGGACGACGGCTGGGCGATGGCGAGCCATCTCACGCTGTCGGCGCTGATGGCGCTCTTCCCGTTCCTCATCTTCGTCGGCTCGGTCGCCGCCTTCATCGGCCAGCAGCCCCTCGCCGACCAGGCCGCCGAGCTGATCTTCCAGACCTGGCCGGAGGACGTCGCCGCGCCGATCGCAAGGGAGGTGAGCCGCGTCCTCGCCAACCCGCATACCGGCGTCCTCACCATCTCGATCCTGGTGACGATCTGGCTCGCCTCGAACGGCGTCGAGGCGATCCGCGCCGCGCTGACCCGCGCCTACGGCTCCGAGCAGGCGCGCTCCTTCCTGTTCCTCCGCCTCCAGAGCTTCGGCTTCGTCTTCATCGGCACGCTGGCGATGCTGGCGCTCGCCTTCCTCGGCGTCCTCGGCCCGCTGATCTGGACCATGCTGCAGCGCTGGTGGCCGAACCTCACCGACTTCAACCAGAGCTTCCAGATATTCCGCTACCTCATCGTCGGCTCGCTCCTGCTCGCCGCGCTCTTCGCCGCACATCTCTGGCTGCCCGGCCGGCGCTGGAAGGGCCTTCGCATCTGGCCCGGCATCCTGGCGACGCTCGGCGGCTGGTGGCTCGCGACCAGCGCCTTCGCCACCTATCTCGAGCGCTTCGCCAACTACGTGACAACCTATGCCGGCCTCGCCAGCATCGTCACCGCGCTGTTCTATCTCTACGTGATGTCGCTGATCCTCATCTTCGGCGCCGAGCTCAACGCCGCGATCGCCCGCACCAGCCCCCGCGCCTCGCGCCGCAAGGACGAAACCCCCGCCCCGCCCCCCTCGCTTCCCCCGGCAAACGACGACTGACGCTGGTCCTTCGAGGCCCGGCTTCGCCGGGCACCTCAGGACGAGGGACTGGAGACAACCCGCAGACCTCATCCTGAGGTGCGAGCGCAGCGAGCCTCGAAGGAGGCGGCGGAACGCTACGACGGGTCGAGCCCCACCATCCGTCGTACCTCCGTCGGGGTGACGCCCGCCGCGCGGAGCTCCGCGAGCCCGGTGTCGCGGTCGGACTTCGACAGCTTCCGCCCCGCGGCGTCGGTGATGAGCCGGTGGTGGCGGTAGCGCGGCGCGGGGAGACCGAGGAGGTCCTGCAGCAGCCGGTGCACCGCGGTCGCCGCGCGAAGGTCGGCGCCGCGCACCACGTCGGTGACGCCCTGCAGCGCGTCGTCGACCACGACCGAGAGGTGGTAGCTCGTCGGCATCTCGCGCCGGGCAAGGATCACGTCGCCCCACGCGGCGGGGTCGGCGTCCACGTCGCCCTCGCCCGCCTCGTCCCAGCTCAGCGCTCCCACCATGTCGACCGACCGCTCCATCCGCAGCCGCGTCGCGTAGAGCGCACCGCCCGCGATGCGCTCCGCCGCCTCCGACGCGCCGAGCTCACGATCGGTACCGGGATAGAGCGGCGCGCCGTCGGGATCGCGCGGCCACGGCCTGCCGCGCGCCTCGGCCGCGGCGACCGTCGCGGCGATCTCAGCACGGCTGAGGAACGCCGGGTAGGTCAGCCCGAGCACATCGAGCGTGTCCAGCGCCGCGGCATAGTCCGCCATGTGCTCCGACTGCCGCCGCGGCGGCGTCTCGAAGGCGATGCCGAGCCAGGCGAGATCCTCCAGCATCGCCGCCTCATATTCCGGCCGGCAGCGTTCGCGGTCGATGTCCTCGATCCGCAGCAGCAGACGCCCGCCCGCCTCCCGCGCCAGCCGGTCGTTGAGGAGCGCCGAATAGGCATGCCCGAGATGAAGCATCCCGTTGGGGCTCGGCGCGAAGCGGAAGACCGGCGGCGGCATCGGCCGCGAGAAAGCGACCGCGCGCCGCCGCGGTCAAGCCGGGCGGTTTTCGCGTGCGCGTCGATCCCCTACAGTCCGCACGCGCGTCTTCCCGTTCGTCATTCCGGCGCAGGCCGGAATCCAGGGCAGCGGAGCCCGGCCATCATGTGGCTCCTGGACCCCGGCTTTCGCCGGGGTGACGAGGGGCTAGGCGCGCGAAAGCAGGCCCCTCGCGCTCACACCGTCCGCCATGACCCGCACGCTCGACACCGAAGCCGACATCGCCGAGGGGCTCCGCCACCTCGCCCGCGCCGACCGGCGGCTGAAGCCGGTGATCAAGGCCGCCGGGGCGGTGGCGGTGCGTCGCCAGCCGGCGGGCTTCGAGGGCCTCGCGAAGATCGTGGTGTCGCAGCAATTGTCCGCCGCGAGCGCCAACGCGATCTGGCGGAAGGTTGCCGTCGCCCTCCCCGCGGTTACGCCCGACGCGATCGCCGCGGCCGACGATGCGACCTTGCGCGGCGCCGGCCTCTCCGCCGGCAAGACGCGCACGCTCCGCGCCGTGTCCGCGGCCGTCCTCGACGGCCTCGACCTCGCGCATCTCGCCGAACGCCCGGCCGAGGAGGCGATCGCCGCGCTCACCGCGATCAGCGGCATCGGCCCGTGGACGGCCGACATCTACCTCCTCTTCTCGCTCGGCCATGCCGACGTCTTCCCCGCCGGCGACCTCGCGCTCCGCGTCGCGGTCGCGGGCGCCTTCGGGCTCGACCCGATGCCGTCGTCCAAGGCGCTGGCCGAGATCGCGGCGGCGTGGTCGCCCTGGCGCGGCGTCGCGGCGATCCTCTTCTGGGCCTACTACCCGACGCTCCGCGCGAGGAAGTCCGCCTGATGCTCGACGGCCCCCGCCTCGCGCCGCGCTCGGGCGGCCCCGCGCGCCACCTCGTGGTGCTGCTCCACGGCTACGGCGCCGACGGCAACGACCTCATCGCGCTCGGCGAGGCCTGGGCGCCCCTCCTCCCCGACGCGGCGTTCGTGTCGCCGCACGCGCCGGAGCCATACCCGCACGCCGCCTTCGGCCGGCAGTGGTTCCCGCTCTTCACCCGCGAGCCCGACGATATCGCGGCCGGCGTGAAGGCGGCCGCGCCCGCGCTCCACGCCTTCCTCGACGCGGAACTGCAGGCATCCGGCCTCGGCAACGAATCCCTCGCACTGGTCGGCTTCAGCCAGGGCACGATGATGGCGCTCTACGCCGCCGGCGACCGCCCCGCCCCGGCCGGCATCCTCGGCTATTCGGGCCTTGTCGCCTGGCCGGTGCCGCCGGCGGCGGGCCCGCGCCCGCCGGTGCTCCTCATCCATGGCGCCGACGACCCGCTGATCTCCGCCGCCGCCCTGCCCGCCGCCGCCGACGCGCTCCGCGCCGCAGGCTTCCCGGTCGAGACCGAGCTCCGCCCCGGCGTCGGCCACGGCATCGACCCCGCCGGCCTGGAGCATGGCGGCCGCTTCCTCCGGCGCGTCCTCAACCCCTGACCTACCTCCGCGGCACCGACGCGCCCCCTCTCCCGTGGGGAGAGGGCTTTCGCCCTTGGCGACGAAGGAGCCTTAGGGCGAAAGGGTGAGGGCGCACGGCCGAGCGTTCGACCACCGCCCGCGCCCCCTCACCCGCCGCTTCGCGGCGACCTCTCCCCGCCGGGGAGAGGTGATGTCGTCCTGATCCGGCTTCACAAGCACGACACAGTCCATGTAGATTATTGCGGTGCGAGCCGTTCGTTGCCCCAATAGCTAGTCCGGAGCCACGTTTGACGATCGCCGTTTCACCAGGAAGCAACCCGGCTCTGGTGCTCAATGCGGACTATCGGCCGCTCAGCTACTACCCGCTCTCGCTCTGGTCGTGGCAGGACACGATCAAGGCGGTGTTCCTCGACCGCGTGAACATCGTCTCCGAGTACGAGATCGCCGTCCGCAGCCCGAATTTCGCGATCCGCCTGCCGAGCGTCGTCTCGCTGAAGACCTTCGTGCGCCCGGCGCGCAGCCCCGCGTTCACCCGGTTCAACGTGTTCCTGCGCGACCGCTTCCAGTGCCAGTATTGCGGCGTCCGCGACGAGCTGACCTTCGACCACGTCATCCCGCGCTCGCGCGGCGGCCAGACGACGTGGGAGAACGTCGTCGCCGCCTGCTCGTCCTGCAATCTCAGGAAGGGCGGCAAGCACCCGCACGAAGCCGGCATGCGCCCGCACCAGCACCCCTACCGGCCCTCGGTCGCCGACCTCCACAATGCCGGCCGGCACTTCCCGCCCAACTATCTCCACGACAGCTGGCTCGACTACCTCTACTGGGACACCGAGCTCGATCCGTAGCGCCGGATTCCATCGTGCAAAGTCTGCGTCACCCCGGCGAAGGCCGGGGTCCAGCGCAACACGACGGTGCGGTGCCTGTGGTCTGGATTCCGGCCTTCGCCGGAATGACGAAGAACTGAGGCAGGGAGAACCCCTAAGCCCGCTTCCCGCGCCACGCCGCGCCGGCGAGCGCCACCGCCACGATCCCCGCCGAGATCACCGCGTTCCACCCGGCGAAGGAGAGGCCCCAGCCGGTGTTGGGGAAGCGCCAGCTCGCCTCGGTGCAGCGGGCGATGTGGATCTCCTGCAGCTGGCCGAGGAGGCCGCCGGCGTCGCGCGTGCTGGGCGCGCTGACCGCGCCGCAATCGTCCGGCCCGGTCCACCAGTTCCACTCGATGCCGGCATGGCGGACGCCGAGATAGAGGCTCCACAGAAACACCGCCGCGGTGGCGACGAGGAGGATGCGCGCGGTGCGGTCCGCCCCGACCATCACCGCGACCAGCGCACCGAACGCGATCGGTACGCCGACATAATACGGGATGCGCTCCTCGAGGCAGAGCTTGCACGGCATGTATTCGCCGATCAGCTCGAAGCCCCACGCCCCGGCGATGGTGGCGAGCCCCCCCACGAAGACGAGCGCCGCGGCGACGAGCCGCCAGTTGACGCCGGAGGCGGCGGAAAGATGGGCATTGCCGGTGGTCGTGGTCTGCATGGCTACGGAAACGGGTTACGGCGACGGGACCGCACCAGCGCCGCGACTGCGGCGAAGGCGAGGCACGGCGGCTCTATAGCACACCGGAGCCTGACCTGCGGATGAACGGCGCCAACGCGCCGTCCCCGTCGTTGACCGGGAAGCCTTCGCCTCTATAGTCCGCGCCCGCAGCCCCTGTGGCGGAACTGGTAGACGCAGCAGACTCAAAATCTGCCGCCGGCAACGGCGTGCCCGTTCGATCCGGGCCAGGGGCACCATCTCACACCACCCGCACCACCACCTTCCCCAGCGCCGTGCCCTCTACCAGCGCGCGCATCGCGTCGGGGACGCGATCGAACGGGAACACCGCGCCGATGGCGGGGCGGATGACGCCGGCGCGCACCATGTCCGCGACCTCCAGCAAGTCGCGGATGTTGGGGCGCACCATGAGGAGGCGGATGCGGCGGCCGGTGGTGAGGCGGGTGAGCGGGCTGGCGGCGAGGAGCGCCAGCATGCGGCGCACCGGGCCGCCGACATAGAAATAGGAACCGCCACGCTTCAGCGCGCGGACATAGTCGGACGCCTTCTGCCGCGCGAACACGTCGAAGATCACGTCGTATTGTTTGCCGGCGCGCCAGAAATCCTCGCGCGCATAGTCGATGAAGTGGTCCGCGCCGAGCGACCGCACGAAATCCGCCTTGCCGGCATTGTCGACCCCGGTGATCTCGGCGCCGCCGAGCCGCGCGAGCTGCACCGCGAAGGAGCCGGCGCTGCCGCCGGCGCCGTTGACCAGCACCGTGCTCCCCGGCCGCAGGCGCGCTTTTCGCATCCCCTGCAGCGCGATCATCGCGCCCTGCGGCAGCGCGGCGGCATCCTCGAAGCCGAGCCCGTCGGGGATCGGCGCCATCGCCCTCTCGCCGGCGCGGGCGAACTCGGCGAAGCCGCCCATCCGGTCCAGATTGTCGCCGAACACCCGGTCGCCCAGCTTGAACCGCGTCACCTTCGCGCCGACCGCCTCCACGACGCCGGCAATGTCCGAGCCGAGAATCTGGCGCCGCGGCCGCCTGAAGCCGCCGATCCGCGCATAGGCCGGGAAGCCCGTCAGGCCCTCCTTGTCCGAACCGTTGAGCGAGACCGCGTGGACCTGGACGAGAAGCTCGTTCTCCCGCGGCTCCGGCACCGGCAGTTCGGCCAGGCGCAGTTGCTCCGGCCCGCCATAGGCCTCGTAGATCCAGGCTCTCATCCCGCGCGCTCTCCGTTCCCGGGTGCGTAGCACATCGGGCGGCCGCCGGCCGCGCGGCGCTGGACGCTGCGGCGCTTCGACCGCATGGTGGGAGGGATAGCCGTGATCGGAGAACGGCGATGGCCCCGAAGTTCCAGACCATCGACGCCTATATCGCGTCGTTTCCGCTCGAGGTCCGTGCCGTCCTCAAGGCGGTGCGCGAGACCATCCGCAAGGCGATCCCCGGCAAGGCCGAGGAGACGATCAGCTACCAGATCCCGACCTTCAAGCTCGACGGCCGCCATCTCATCTATTTCGCCGGCTGGAAGGACCACGTCTCGGTCTATCCAACGCCGGTCGAGATGACCGAGGCGCTGGAGCGCGACCTCGAGCCCTACCGGTCCGGCAAGGCGAGCGCGAACTTCCCGCTCAACAAGCCCGTGCCCTACGGCCTGATCTCGCGCCTCGTGAAGGCGCGGCTCAAGGAATGGAAGGCGAAAGCCGAGTAAGCCTTCCCCTTTCGTCATTCCGGCGGAGGCCGGAATCCAGCACCACACGCTCCGGCCTTGGCGTGACTCTGGACCCCGGCCTTCGCCGGGGTGACGAGGGACTAAGAGGTGGCGGACGATCCGGTTGGCGCGCGGCTAGTTGGCCGTGGTCAGCGACAGATACGGCAGCGCGTAGAACGTGACGAGCGCGAGGGTGCCCGACAGGAACAGGAACACACGAACGCCGAGCCTTTGCATCAACCCCTCCAACCACTGCGCGCCGCTCTCATAGAACAGAACACACGACACGATCGTTGCGCTGAACCGGCGATTAACAGGCGAAACCATGGCAGCGTCGGATTCGGGCCACGGGCGACATTTCCGCCACAGCCCGGCGGCGCGCTCCCACGGGCTCTCCCTACTCCGCGGCTTGCGAGCGGGCTTCGGGCTCGAACTGGAGGCGGTAGAGCCGCGCGTAGACGCCGCCTGCGGCGAGGAGTGCGCGGTGATTGCCTTCCTCCACCACCGCGCCGTCGGAGAAGACGCAGATCTTGTCGGCCGCAAGCACGGTCGAAAGGCGGTGGGCCACCACGATCGTCGTCCGCCCTGCCTTGAGCCGGTCGAACGCCGCCTGGACCTTGGCCTCGGAGTCGGAATCGAGCGCCGAGGTCGCCTCGTCGAGGAGCACCATCCTCGCATTGCGCAGCAGCGCGCGCGCGATCGCGATGCGCTGGCGCTGGCCGCCCGAGAGCTGGGCGCCCTGCTCGCCGGCCTCGGTGTCGTAGCCCTTGGGCAGCGCGCGAATGAAGCCGTCGGCGAGCGCGTCGCGCGCGGCCGCCTCGACCTCGGCGTCGGTGGCGTCGAGCCGGCCGTAGCGGATGTTGTCACGCACCGTGCCGGTGAAGAGCCGGATGTCCTGGCTGACCAGCGCCGTCTGCGCGCGAAGCGAGGTAACGTCCACCGTCGCAATGTCGGTGCCGTCGATCAGGATGCGCCCGCCCGCCGGCTCCACGAACCGCTCGATCAGCGCGATGACGGTGCTCTTGCCGGCGCCGGACGGCCCGACCAGCGCCGTGGTCTCGCCGGCCTTGGCGGTGAAGCTGAGCGCATCGAACAGGCGCTGCTCGGGGCGGTAGCGGAAGGCGACGCGGTCGAACACGATCTCGCCGCGCGGCACCGCGAGCGGCGCACCGCCGGTCGGCGCGGGCGCCGGCTCGTCGAGGAGCTCGTAGATCATCCGCGCGCCGACCATCTTGCCGGCGAGCTGCGCGTTGAAGCGCGCCAGCCGCGCCGCCGGCTCATAAGCGAGGAGCATCGCGGTGATGAAGGCGACGAACGCGCCCGGCGTCGCGTCGGAATTGACCACCGCATAGCCGGTCCACAGCAGAATGCCCGCGACCGCGAGGCCGGCGAGCGATTCCATGATCGGCGCGGTCCGCGCGCTCTGCGTCGCGACGCGATTGGCGCGCGCCTCGGCCTCGCCGATCGCGGTCTCCATCTTCCGCCGCATCACCGGCTCGAGGGTGAAGGCGCGGACCACGCGGATGCCGAGCGCGGTCTCCTGCAGCAGCGCGCCGATCTGCCCGACGAAGCGCACCTCGGCGTCGGCGGCATGGCGGATGCGGCGCAGGAGCCGCGCGACGAGGAAGATCGCGACCGGCCCGATCAGGAACACGGCGAGCGAGAGGAGCGGGCTCTGCCAGATCATCACCGCGACCAGCACCATGAGGGTGAGGAGGTCGCGGATGATGGTGTTGCCGATCTTCTCCAGCGCATCGCGCACGGCGAGCGCGTGATGCGTCATCCGCGTCACCAGCTCGGCGGAATGCGTGCGGTCGAAGAAGGCGGTGCCGAGCGCCAGGATCTTGTCGAAGAGCCGCCGCTGCAGCCGCGCCACGATGCCGTTGCCGATCTGCGCCAGGAGGACGGTGCTGACATAGTTGGCGCCCCCGCGCAGCACGAAGAGGCCGCCCATCAGCAACGGCACCAGGATGATCAGCCGCTCCTCGCGCGCGAAGAAGATGCCGTCGACGACATCGCGCATCAGCCAGGCGCTGGCGCCGGTGGTCGCGGCATAGACCGCCATCATCAGCGCCGCGATCACATAGCGGCCGAGATAGTCGCGCCCGTTCTCGGCGATCAGCCGCCGCGCAAGGCGCAGGTCGCCGCCGGGTTTTGCCGCTAGTGCTGGCGCGTGGTCCATGATGGCGCGGGTATAGGCGGTTTCGGCGCGCCTGTCGTGGCGGCGGGCCGCCTTGCTCCTTTCAACCTCCCCCTTGCGGGGAGGTCGAACCGGCGCAGCCGGTTCGGGTGGGGGTGCGGCCGTTCATCGATCGCTTTGATTCAGCAACCCTCCCCGAAACCGCTTCGCGGTTTCGACCCTCCCACCCAACACGGGTTTACCCGTGTTGGGTTTCCAACTTGGCGAAGTCGGAAACATCCGACTTCGCTGGGAGGGTTGAAGCGGAGCTCACGCCGGCATCGTCGTCTCGACCAGCCGCACCCAGTACGAGCAGCCGAGGGGGATGATCGAATCGTCGAAGTCGAAGGTGGGGTTGTGGAGCCCCGCGCTGTCGCCATTGCCGATGAAGATGAAGGCGCCCGGCCGCGCCTCCAGCATGTAGGCGAAATCCTCCGCGCCCATGATCGCCGGGGTGTTGGGATCGACCCGCTCCGTCCCCGCCACCTCGGCCGCCGCGCGGAGCGCCGCTTCGGTCTCGGCCGGGTGGTTCACCGTCACCGGGTAGTTCCGCTTGTAGGCGATCGTCGCGGTCGTGCCGTAGGCGGCCGCGGTTTGCTCGACGATGGCGCGAAGCCGCGTCTCCGCAAGGTCGCGGATCGCGGGCTGGAGGGTGCGCACCGTACCGGTCAGCTTGGCGAAGTCGGGGATGATGTTGGAGCCGGTGCCGGCGTTGAACCGCGTCACCGTCACCACCGCCGATTCCATCGCCGCGACGTTGCGCGACACGATGGTCTGCAGCGCCTGGACGATCGCCGACGCCGCCACGATCGGGTCGACCGTCTGGTGCGGCATCGCCGCATGGCCGCCGCGACCGGTGACCTCGATCTTGAACTCGTCGGTCGAGGCCATCATCGGCCCCGGGCGCAGCGCGAAATGGCCGAGGCGAATCCCCGGCATGTTGTGCATGCCGTAGACCTCCTGGATGCCGAAGCGGTCCATCAGGCCGTCCTCGACCATCGCCTTGCCGCCCGCACCGCCTTCCTCCGCGGGCTGGAAGATCATGATCGCAGTGCCATCGAAATTCCGGGTCTCGGAAAGATGCCGCGCCGCGCCAAGCAGCATCGCCGTGTGGCCGTCATGGCCGCAGGCATGCATGAGGCCGGGGTTCGCCGAGGCATAGGGCTTGCCGGTGAGCTCCTCGATCGGCAGCGCATCCATGTCGGCGCGAAGGCCGATCACCCGCCCGCTGGCATTGCTCCTGCCGCGGATGACGCCGACGACGCCGGTCCTGCCGATCCCGGTGACGACCTCGTCCACGCCGAAGCTCCGCAGCTTGTCGGCGACGACGCCGGCCGTGCGGTGCACCTCGTAGAGAAGCTCGGGGTTGCGGTGGATGTCGTGTCGCCATTCGGCGATCTCGTCGGCCACCTCGGCGAGGCGGTTGATGATCGGCATGATACGTCCTGCGGGTCCCGCGCGTTCAGAGCGCACTGTGGCCCGATCGGCCGGATTCCGCCAGTCCTCCGCGAGGCTCAGGACAGTCGCGGCCGTCATCCATGGCGGCGGGGCTAGCCCGGCATGAGGTCCAACGCGGCGCCGAGGGGCGGGGGCCGGGGCCGCGGGACGGGAACCGGCACGAAGATGGTGGCGTCCATGTCGGCGCCGCCGGTGAAGACCGGGACCGGCGTCTGCGGGATCAGCGGCCAGCCGAGGATCGCGGTGATCGGCCCGGGGGTCGCCTCCGGCGACGCGATGACCTCGGCATCCGGCGCCGGCGTCGGGCACACCGTGCCACGCATGTCGGCCGGCGCCGCGGAGGGCAGGCGCGGGGTGAAGGCCTCGACCGATGCGGCGATGACATTGACCATCCCGCCGAAGCCGCGGTCGAGGAGGAGCGCGGCGCGCTCGGCGCGGCGGAGCGGCGTGGTCTCGCCGAGGACGACGACGATGAGCGTCCGCCCGCTGCGCGTCGCCGAGCCGACGAGGTTGAAGCCGGCGGCGCAGATGTAGCCGGTCTTCATGCCGTTCGCGCCGGGATAGAACTCCAGCAGTGTGTTGGCCGACGGCATCAGCGTCGCGCCATAGGAGATCGCGCCGATCGCGAAGAGCTCGCGATATTGCGGGAAGTCGTTCCAGATCGTGCGCGCCAGCACTGCCATGTCGCGCGCGGTGGTGGATTGCCCGCTGCCGGGAAGGCCATGCGGGTTGATGAAATTGGTGCCGGTGAGGCCGAGGCGCTGGGCGGCGGCGTTCATCTGCATGATGAAGGCGGACTCGCTCCCCGCCATCATCTCGGCAACGGCGACCGCGATGTCGTTGGCCGACTTCACGATCAGCATCTTCAGCGCGTTGTCGACGGTGATGACCGTGCCGGCGGGGAAGCCCATCTTGCTCGGCGGCTCCGCGAGGGCGCGGGCGCTGACCGTTACCGGCGAATCGAGCTGGAGCCGCTCGTCCTCCAGCGCCTCGAAGACGAGGTAGACGGTCATCAGCTTGGTGAGCGAGGCGGGGTACCACAGCTCGCCGGACCGGTTCTCGGCAAGGACCGCGCCGGTGTCGGCGTCCACCAGGATGAACGGCGCGTCCTGCGCCCGCGCCGAAAGCGGCGCCAGCGCGACAATGATGAGCACTATCAGTCCGATCGCCCGGCTGAACACGTCCCCGATCCCGTCGATGGCTACGCCCGTGGCCCAGCCCGGCCGGGCCTTTCTAGTCGGCCGGGCGCGGTCTCGTAAAGCGGGGCGAGCGGCCGTGGCGGAACCCCGGCGACGATCACCGGGTTAACGAGGCAAGAGGCCCCGCCACGGTGCGGGCGCCAATCTCAGGGAGTACCGCCATGACCATCGCGATTGTTGCCGGGGCGCTGGCCGTCATCCTCGCCCTCCTCGCCTTCCCCCCACATCACGACGTCGCGCCGCGTGCGGTTGCGGTCCGCCGGGATCGGCGCCGGGCCGAGTATCTTCGCGCCACGCTCGACTGAGCGGCGAAGCCACAGGCCGAGGCGGGTCAGCCCCGCCTCCATCGCGTCATTGGTGAGGAAGGCCGGCGGGACGACGAAGAGGACATAGTGGACGACGGCGATCACGAAGAGCGTCAGCCCCCACGAGATCAGGACGTCCGACAGGAAATGGCCGCCAAAGGCGATGCGGTTGAGCGACACCAGCGTCGCGAAGGCAAGCGTCGCCACCAGCACCGCGCGCCGCCAGCGCGGCGGCGCCACCACCACCAGCACGACCAGCCAGATCGCCGCCGAGGCCTCCCCGGCGACGAAGGAGCAGTTGGTGGCGCAATAGTCGGTGAACTGCCAGGCCGGCACGAACGGGCTCTCGCCGCCGAAATCGGCGATGTCGATCGGGCGTGGCCGGCCCGAGATCTCCTTGAGGAAGCCGTTGACCAGAAGCCCCGGCCCGAGGACGAGGCTGGTCAGGAAGAACGCCACGGTGCGCGGCTGGACCGCGCTCGCCCGCTGCGGCAGCGCGATCTTGAGGATCACGGTCGCGATCAGCGCCAGCGCGATGATCCACATGACCGTGTTGGCCGCTTCGCGCAGCCAGATCGCGAACGGGATGCGCGACGCCGGGAAGAAGCCGGTCTCCGGGTCGTAGAAGCCGCGGCTGAACCAGAGGTCGAGCCGCGGCAGCAGGATGAAGACGAGCGACAGCAGAAGCGTGGCGATCGCGAACACGATCACCGGCCGCTCGGCGACCCAGATCGTGGCGAAGCGCACCGGCTGCGGAATGCGGCCGAGCCAGCCTTCCGGCGCACCGCCCGGCATTGATGGGTCGCTCATCATGGGCGCCTCTTCGCGATCGAGATAGGCACAAAGCCCGCGCTTGTCACGCGGGCGACCTGCCTCTCGTCACTACGACCGCCGGAATGGCGAGGGGAACATCGGCCCCATCCTCCGCTCGTCCCGGACAGCGTGCGGCGAAGCCGCATCGCGTGAGCCGGGATCCAGCGCGAGACTTCGCGGCGAAGCCGCGTCATTCGGCACGTCCATTGCCATTGCGCTAGTCGCGCAACGAGCGTCGCTTCGCGACGATTCTTGCGCTGGGTCCCGGATCACGTGACGCGGCTTCGCCGCGCACTGTCCGGGATGAGCGGGATTTAGGCGCCTAACCCTCGCCGGCGGGGATCATGGCCTCCAGGGCGAGGCGCTCGCGCGCCCGCAACCGTTCGCTTTCGCTCTTGAGCTGGCCGCAGGCGGCGAGGATGTCGCGGCCGCGGGGGGTGCGGATCGGCGAGGCGTAGCCGGCGCGGTTGATCACCTCGGCGAAGCGCTCGATCTGCTCCCAGTCCGAGCATTCGTAGCTTGAGCCCGGCCACGGATTGAACGGGATGAGGTTGATCTTGGCCGGGATGCCGCGCAGCAGCCTAACCAGCTCGCGGGCATCGGCGAGCGTATCGTTGACGTCCTTCAGCATCACATATTCGAAGGTGATGCGGCGGGCGTTGGAGAGGCCGGGATAAGCGCGGCACGCGGCCAGCAGCTCGGCGATCGGGTATTTCTTGTTGATCGGCACCAGCACGTCGCGGAGCTCGTCGCGCACCGCGTGGAGCGAGACTGCGAGCATTACGCCGATCTCCTCACCGGCGCGGGGGATCTCCGGCACGACGCCCGAGGTGGAGAGCGTGATGCGGCGCTTCGACAGCGCGATGCCCTCGCCGTCGGAGACGGTGAGGAGCGCGTCGCGGACATTGTCGAAATTGTAGAGCGGCTCGCCCATCCCCATCATCACGACATTGGTGACGCGGCGGCCTTCGTTCGGGATCACCGCGCCGACCGGCGTCGCCGCATCGGGGAAATCGCCGAGCCGGTCGCGGGCGAGGAGGATCTGCGACACGATCTCGCCGGCGGTGAGGTTCCGCACCATGCGCTGTGTGCCGGTGTGGCAGAACGAGCAGGTCAGCGTGCAGCCGACCTGGCTGGAGACGCAGAGCGTGCCGCGGTCCTCCTCGGGGATGTAGACCGCCTCGACCTCGACCGGGCGGCCGGCGCCGCGCGGCGGAAAGCGCAGCAGCCATTTCCGCGTGCCGTCGGTCGACACCTGCTCCGACACGATCTGCGGCCGCGCGATGGTGAAGCGTTGGGCAAGCGCCGTGCGCAAATCCTTGCCGATATTCGCCATCGCGCCGAAATCCGCCACGCCGCGGCCGTAGAGCCAGTTCCACAGCTGCGCCACGCGCATGCGGACCTGCCGCTCGGGCACGCCGATCTCCGCCAGCGCCGCGCCGAGCGCATCGCGCGACAGCCCGATCAGCGACGGCGGATCGGCCTCGACGGCAAACGGCGCCGCAGGCCGCGGAACGGGATGGACGGCGATGTCGGTCACGGGCGCGGGTCTACACGGGACGCGCAGCAAATGGCAATCGCGGCCCGGCCGGGCAAGAGCCTCGGAGCACAACCCTCCCCTTGCGGGAGGGTCGAAACCGCGCAGCGGTTTCGGGGAGGGGTGCTGACGCAGTGGAAATACCGGGAGTCAGCACCCCCTTCCCGAAGCTCGCTTCGCGACCTTCGACCTCCCCGCAAGGGGGAGGTTCAAGATCGGATGATTTTGGCCGCTATCCGTTACTGCCCCATCGGGCACTCGGTCGCCATGCGGTCGAGCGCGGCGGTGATGCCGCGGAGGGAATAGGTGTCGGTGACGACGGTGCCGCGGGTCGAGGTGCCGCGGATGCGCAGCGTGATGCCGCGCTTCATCGCCACCACCAGCGCCGACTGGATCGCGGGGTTCTCGACCCACACGCCATCGGCGGCGACGTCGGTGCGGATGTAGAGGCTGACAGCGGATTCCTGGTCGACCGTCGCCGTCACCGTCGCGTTCTGGTTGAGCGGGTAGCCGGTGCGGATGCTGATCTCTTCGCGGATGTTTTCGCCGGGGCGGGTCGAGATGGTGAAGAAGGCCGGGTCACGGCTCGAGATGGTCTGCGAATAGTCCGAGCTGAGCGGCTGGGTCGCCACGTAGCAGATCGGGCCGCTGGAGTCGGAGTAGGTGTAGACGCTCCAGTCCCCGTGCACGGCGACGCGCTCGGGCGTGCTCTGCGCGGCTACCGCCGTCGCGGTGACGAGTACGACGAAGGCGGCAAGAGCGGTGCGAATCAGCATGGTCGTCCCAACTGGCTGGCGCGGTCCCTTCCGCGTCGCGAACGGCGCGGAAACCGTGGCCCAGCATGGTTACTTTTTGGTGAATTCGCCGGTGGCGGCCGGTGTGAATCCCAACGAGAACCGCGCGGAACCCCCGCTGCCGGGTCTCGCCAGCAAATGGGGCGACAGTTTGACTGAACGGCGCGTTCCGCCGGCCGCTCAGGGGTTTGCCGGCCCCTCCTCGGCGAGCGCCGCGCGCGCCGCGTCCCGGTGGTGCGGCCGGATATGGGCGCGGACCATGGCAAGCGTCGTCAGCAGCACCGTCGCATCGTCACCGAAGCCGATGCCGACGATGAAGTCCGGGATCGCGTCCATCGGCAGCACGAAATAGGCGAGCGCGGCGAGAAGCGTCGCGCGCACCCGGCCCGGCGTCGCGCGGTCGGTCGCGGCGTAGTAGCCGGCGACCACCTCCTCGGAGAACGGGATCGACCGCGCCGCGCGGCGGAACGTCTTCCAGAAGCCACGGCGGACCTTGCGCTCGCGCGTGGCGTCGTCCTCGGGCTCGAGGATCTCGCCGAACTTCACATCAAGCTCGTCGGCCATCGGCATGGATCGCATCCTCCTTCGCCCGATCATTTCGAACTGCGGGCGGGCGATTGCAAGACCGCTTGCGCGGACCGCCTACAGGCCTGCAATCCGGTCCATCGCCTCCGCAAGGGCGATGTCGCACCCGGTGACGCCGCCGGCGTCGTGGGTGGAGAGGCGCACCAGGACGCGATTGTAGACGTTGGACCATTCCGGGTGGTGGTCCATCTTCTCGGCGACCAGCGCGGCGCGCGCCATGAAGCCGAAGGCGGCGCCGAAATCGGCGAAGCGGAAGGTTCGCGCAATCGCGGTGCCGCCGGCTTCGACGGCCCAGCCGGGCAGTTCGGCCATCGCGGCCTGAAGCTCGGTCTCGGCGAGACGCGCAACCATCTCAGGCGGCCGCGCGGCGAAGCTGGTAGGCTTCCTCGACGAGATACGGCCCGCCGCCGACCGACTCCTTCGCCGAAAAGAGGACGAAGCGCTCGACCCGGAACGGGCCGGCGCGGAAGCCGCCGCGCATCGCGAGATAGTCGGCGACCTGCCGCGGGCTGGTGCCGCGCAGCCGCGCCAGCGTCACATGCGGGGTGAATTTCCGCTGGTCGGGCGGAAGGCCGAGGCGCTGGGCGATGCGCTCCTGCTCGGCCTGCATCTCGGTCAGCGCGCGCGACGGCGCGGCCTTGGCCACGATGGCGTGCGGCTTGTTCGAGCCGAAGGCGGCGATGCCGTCGAGCTCGAGGTCGAAGGCGGGACGATCGACGCGCCACAGCGCGTCCGCCAGCTCGTGCGCGGTGCGGCCGTCGACGTCGCCGACGAAGCGGAGCGTCAGATGGTAGTTGCCGGTGTCGATCCAGCGGGCACCCGGCACGCCGCCGCGCAGCGTCGCCAGCGCCTGGCCGATATGGTCGGGAATCTCGATGCCGGTGAAAAGCCGGGGCATGGGCTGCACCTCCCGCTTCGAGAATCGCCTCGTCCCCCAGAATTGGAGCATGCGGCCCGGCTGTAAAGGGCAACCGCCGGTGCCTACGACGCTCTCCTGCCCGCCATTTGGGCAACCATGGGACGAGGCGCGGCGGTGCGAACCCTTGCCCGGCCGGGCCGCAACCCCCATATTCGCCACGATCCGCGCGGGCTCCCGAGGCGGACCGACACGAGGGACAACGAATTCCAATGGCCAACTACGAGAATCCCAGGCGCTACGCCACGACCGCCGTGCCGGGCACTGCAGCCGCGGACGTGGTCGATGAGGGCCTCCGCGCGCACATGCTGCGCGTCTACAATTACATGGTGTTCGGGCTGGCGCTGACCGGCGTCTTCGCGCTCGGCACCTACATGCTGACGACCACCGGCACGCCGACCGCGTACCAGGTGGCGAGCGATCTCTACCTGACCGACCTCGGCGTGACGTTCTACACGAGCGCGCTGCAGTGGGTCGTGATCCTGTCGCCCTTCGCGTTCATCCTCGCGCTGTCCTTCGGCATCCAGCGGATGAGCACGGGCACCGCGCAGCTGGTGTTCTGGGCGTTCGCGGCCGTGATGGGCGTGTCGCTGTCGTCGATCTTCATCGTCTACGACCTCGGCTCGATCGCGCAGGTCTTCTTCATCACCGCCGCCACCTTCGGCGCGATGAGCCTGTGGGGCTACACCACGAAGCGCGACCTCACCGGGATGGGCTCATTCCTGTTCATGGGCCTGATCGGCATCATCATCGCAATGATCGTGAACATCTTCCTCGGCTCGTCGGCCCTGGGCTTCGCGATCTCGGTGCTCGGCGTCCTCATCTTCACCGGCCTGACCGCGTATGACACGCAGAAGATCAAGGAGATGTACTACGCCGAGGACGACGGCACCGTCGCCGGCCGCAAGGCCATCATGGGCGCGGTGACGCTCTATCTCGACTTCATCAACCTCTTCCTGATGCTGCTGCGCCTCTTCGGCAACCAGCGCGACTAGGCATCGGGGACACGGGAACACCAAAGGCGCGGCTCCGGCCGCGCCTTTTTGTTTGCCCCAACGCGCGCTATCTTCCCGCCATGAACAAGCGCCTCGAAACCGCCATCGCCATGGCCCGCGAACTCCCGGACGAGGAGCAGGACGCCCTCGCCGAGATGATGGCGTTCTACATGCGCCAGGACGGCGAGAGCCTGCTGACGCCCGAGCAGATCGCTGAGGTCGAGCGGCGGATTGCGAACCCCAACCCCGAGTTCATCGATGCCGACGAGGTCTTCGAGGAGCTCCTGAGCCGATATGAAGCTGATCTTCGAAAGGTCCGCTAGGCGAGACCTCGAAGCGATCGGCGATTGGATTGCGAAGGACAATCCTCGGGCGGCGATTGACGTGGTCTCGCACATCCGCAGGGATGTCGACCTCCTGCTCGCCTTTCCGAAAATGGGCGCGGTGATCGCGTCAACGTCGGCCCGAAAATGGCCGGTGCCGCGCCTGCCTTACATCGTGGTCTATCGCATCGATGAGGCGCGCGACGCGTTGATCGTGCTCGCTGTTGTCCACGCAGCACGAGATCGCCGCCCATGACTGACCTCGCGATTCGTCCCGCCACTGCGGCGGACGTGCCGGCAATCACCGCGATCTATGGGGAAGCGGTGCGCACCGGCACCGGTAGCTTCGAGCTCGCGCCGCCGACCGAGCTCGACATGGCGGGCCGCTTCGGCGCGCTGGAGGCGTCGGGCCATCCGTGGCTCGTCGGCGAGAGCGACGGCGCGGTCGTCGGCTTCGCCTATGCCGGGCCCTATCGCAGCCGGCCCGCCTATCGCGACACGGTGGAGGACTCGATCTACCTCTTGCCCGGCGCGCGGGGGAAGGGGATCGGCAAGCGGCTCCTCGCGGTGCTGATCGAGGAGGCGACGACCCGCGGCTACCGGCAGATGGTGGGGGTCATCGGCGATTCGGCCAACATCGCGTCGATGCGGCTGCACCTCGCGATGGGCTTTCGCCATGTCGGGACGCTCACCCATGTCGGGTGGAAGCACGGCCGCTGGCTCGACACGGTGATCATGCAGCTGCCGCTCGGTCCGGCCGAGACGGTGCCGCCCAACCCGTGACCGCTACGCCTTGACGAGGCGCGGCCCGCGGTCGAGCGCGAACAGCACCTGGCGGAGATCGTGCCCGCGCTTCAGGATCATCCCGCCGGCCGCCAGCACCGCATAGGCGCCCTGACGGCGCGCCAGCTGCGGCTTCTTGACGATGCGGTAGAGCGGGTATTCCGACGAACGGCGGAAGATCGAGAACACGGCCTCGTCGCGATCGGCGTCGATGGCGTAGTCGCGCCATTCGCCTTCGGCGACCTTGCGGCCATAGACGGTGAGGATTTCGTTCATTTCGCGCCGGTCGAAATGGATGCCGACGGGCGGGACGGCGGCGGAGGGCTGAACGCGCCCCCGGCCGCCGGAGGGCTCTTTGTCTTCGGACTCGCTCATGGCGTCTCCGGCTGTCATTCCGCCGTCATGATTGCGCCGATCCCGGAGGCTGGCAACCCTTGAATCCACGTCTTTGCGGAACCAAGTTCTGGTCTTCGACATTTCTTAGTTTCGCCGGATTTCAGCCCTTGCATGGCCACTCTGGGCAACCAATATCTTCAGTGTTGCCTCAGACGGTCCGGTTCGGCTCAAGGCTTCGGTATTCTCAGCCCCCCAGCCCCCCGGGGTCTTGCCGGACCGGACCACCTGATCTGAGTAGGTTCAATCCCCAGAGGTTGACTGGCCGGCGGTCCCCCACCGCCGGCCTTTTTCTTTCCCCCCGGCATGGCTTGAAAGGGGCTCGCGCGCGGGCGATATGACCGCGCGTTCGATCTCATTTGCGTGAGCCAGAGCCATGGCCGAAACCGGCCCGCCGCCCGCCGAAACGAAACCCTTTGCCGCCGAGGTGTCGCGGCTCCTGCACCTCATGGTGCATGCGGTCTATTCCAACCGCGACGTCTTCCTCCGCGAGCTGATCTCGAACGCCGCCGACGCCTGCGAGCGGCTGCGGCTTCGCGCGCTCGACGAGCCCACGCTCGTCGCCGGCGATCCGGAGTTCCGCATCACCCTCATCGCCGACAGGGAGCGCGGCACGCTCGCCGTCGAGGACAACGGCATCGGCATGGACCGCGAGGCGCTGGCCGACAATCTCGGCACCATCGCCCGGTCGGGCACGCGCGCCTTCCTCGATGCGGCCGGCGACAGCGGCGGCGCGCTGATCGGGCAGTTCGGCGTCGGCTTCTATTCCGCCTTCATGGTCGCGCGCGAGGTCGAGGTGTTCTCGCGCCCGGTCGGCGCCGCCGAGGCGTGGCGCTGGGCGTCGGACGGCAAGGGCGCGTTCACGGTCGAGGCGGTCGATCCGGCGCTGGCCCCGGCGCGCGGCACGCGCGTCGTCCTCCATCTCGCCGACGACGCGAAGGACTATGCCGAGGCGGCGACCGTCGAGCGCATCGTCGCGCAATATTCGGCGCACGTCCCGGTGCCGGTGGTGCTGCGCCTCTCCGCCGAGGCGACGAAGACGCTCGCCGACGGCAGCGCGCTGTGGCGAAAGCCGAAGGCCTCGATCGACGCCAGGGACTATGCCGAGTTCTACCATCACGTCAGCGGCCAGTATGACGACCCGGCGATGACGCTCCATTTCCGCGCCGAGGGCCGGCAGGAATATTCCGCGCTCCTCTTCGTGCCGTCGATGAAGCCGCTCGACCTCTTCCATCCCGAGCGGAAGGGCCGGATCAAGCTCTATGTCCGCCGCGTCCTCATCACCGACGATGTCGACATCCTGCCGCCCTGGCTGCGCTTCGTGCGCGGCGTCATCGACAGCGAGGATCTGCCGCTCAACCTCTCGCGCGAGATGCTGCAGACCAACCCGATCCTGGCGCAGATCGGGAAAGGCGCGACCAACCGCCTTCTCGGCGAGCTGGAGCGGATCGCGAAGGACGAGCCCGAGACCTTCGTCAAGGTCTGGGACGCCTTCGGCGCGGTGATCAAGGAAGGGCTCTACGAGGAACCGTCGCGCCGCGACGCCCTCCTCGCGCTCGCCCGCTTCAGGACGACCACCTCCAGCGACGGCTTGCGGAGCCTTGCCGACTATGTCGCCGCGCTCCGGCCGA
Organism: Bauldia sp.; assembly: GCA_026126025.1. Taxonomy (GTDB): domain Bacteria; phylum Pseudomonadota; class Alphaproteobacteria; order Rhizobiales; family Kaistiaceae; genus JADLGL01. Next base: position 50,969 of record JAHCJZ010000004.1, read on the forward strand.
ACCAGACCGCGATCTATTACGCCCTCGGCGCAAGCCCCGAGGCGATCCTCGCCAGCCCGCAGCTCGAAGGCTTCGCCCGCCGCGACATCGAGGTGCTGCTTCTCTCCGACCCGGTCGATGCGTTCTGGGTGCGGACCGCGCTCGGCTATGACGGCAAGCCGTTCCACTCCGTCACGCAGGGCGCCGCCGATCTCGCCGCGATCCCGGTCGCCGGCGACGAACCGCAGCCCACGGCCGACCGCCCGACCGACAGCGCGATCGCGGTGCTGGCGGCGCGGATGAAGCAGGCACTCGGCGACCGGGTCAGCGACGTGCGCGCATCGCAACGCCTCGCCGGCAGCCCGGTCTGCCTCGTCGCGCATGACGCCGCGGCCGACCTCCGGCTGGAGCGACTCCTGGCCGGCCATGAAAGCGCCCCGCCGCGCCGCGCGCCGATCCTCGAGATCAACCCGGATCACGCGCTGATCGGCGCGCTCGCCGCCCGCGCGGCTTCGAGCGGCGACGCCGCTGCCGCGGTCGATGACGCCGCCTTCGTCCTCCTCGCCGAAGCCCGCATCCTCGACGGCGAACGCCCCGACGACCCCGCCGACTTCGCCCGCCGGCTCGACCGCCTGCTGGCGCAGAGCCTGGGGTAGACCGTCGTCACGCCGGCGAAGGGGGGCGGACGGGAAGCACCGGGGCGCGACCACGCGCTAGTTCGCGTGGACCACGAAGCTGGCGGCGCCGAGGATGGGGCCGAGATATTCGGTGGGGATCTCCTGCTGCAGGAGGACCGCGACGCCGTCGGCGCCGGCGTCGGCGACGATGCGGGTCGGGAGCTCGAAGGTCATCGCATTGCCGCGCCAAATGCCGGCCCGCTCGATGGCGCGGACGACGTTGTGATAGGTCACGGTCTGCCCGGCATTGTCGCCGCCGGTGATGGCGACCGTCTCGGTCTCGTCGAACAGGGCGATCCAGATCGTCGCGCGGCTGGCGACGCCGAAGCCGGCCGCGCCCACCGTGATCCGCAGCGAGGCGCCTTCCATCGCGATGGCCACCGGCACGTCGAGACGGCCCATGGCCGTCGCCTGCGCGATCGCCTCGGCGATCTCGCCCTGTTCGCTGCCGATCATGTGGTCGGTGCCGTCGACGACGATCTGCGGCGTGTAGACTTGGTTGGCGCCGCGGGCAGCGGCATAGGCCCACTGGCGCAGCGTGTTGTCGCGGGTCGCCAGCGTGTCCTTCCAGCCGAGATAGTCCCAATAGTCGACCGGATAGGTGAGCGTGACGATGCCTTCGGCGCCGACATAGTCGGCAAGGAGCGCGTCGGCCGCCGGGCAGCCCGGGCAACCCTGGCTGGTGAACAGCTCCAGCACGATTCCGGCGCGTGACGGCGTGGCCGCCAGCGCAAACGCGGCAGCGGAGGCGACAAGTCCGGCGCGCAGGATGATCTTGATCTTCATGGCGGCCGTCCGACTGCCTCTCGCGACGACGCCCCCGGCTCACGACTAGGGCCGGGCCACGGCGAACACCACTCAACTTGCGGTGACGCCAGCCCCCCGATGCCGGCTCAGGCAGCCACCAGACGCCGCAAAACATAAGGCAGAATGCCGCCATTGCGGAAGTAGTCGAGTTCGTCGGCGGTATCGATGCGGCAAAGCAGCGGAATCGTCCGCTCCGTGCCGTCCGGCGCGGTGATGATCGCGATCATCTCCTGACGCGGCCGAAGGTCGCCGGCGATGCCGCGGATCGTGACCGTCTCCTCGCCGGTGATGCCATGGTGCTGCCAGGACTGGCCGTCCGCGAAGACCAGCGGCAGGACGCCCATGCCGACGAGGTTGGAGCGGTGGATGCGCTCGAAGGACTGGGCGATCACGGCGCGCACGCCGAGAAGGCGCGTGCCCTTGGCCGCCCAGTCGCGCGACGAGCCGGTGCCGTATTCGCGGCCGGCGAAGACGACGAGCGGCACGGCTTCGGCGCGGTAGAGCATCGCCGCGTCGTAGATCGGCATGCGCTCGCCGGACGGGTAGTGCACCGTCACCCCGCCTTCGACACCCGGCACCATCTGGTTCTTGATGCGGATATTGGCAAAGGTGCCGCGCATCATCACCTCGTGATTGCCGCGCCGCGTGCCGTACTGGTTGAAGTCGGCGGGGCGCACCTGGTGCTCGACGAGGTAGACCCCGGCGGGGCTTTCCTGCCGGATCGAGCCGGCCGGCGAGATGTGGTCGGTGGTGATCGAATCGAGGAAGAGCCCGAGGATGCGCGCGCCCTCGATGTCGTGGACCGGCTCGGGCTCGCGCTTCATCCCCTCGAAATAGGGCGGGTTGCGCACATAGGTCGAGGCAAGCGGCCAGTGGAAGGTCTCGCTGTGCTCGACCGGGATCTCCTGCCAGAGATGGTCGCCCTTGAAGACGTCGGCATAGCGGGTGCGGAAGAGCTCCTCGGTGACGTTGGCGCGGACGAAGGCCGTGACCTCCTCCGTGCTCGGCCAGACGTCGCGGAGATAGATCATCTCGCCGCTCTCGCTGATGCCGAGCGGCTCGGTGGTGAGGTCTACCAGCATCGAGCCGGCGAGCGCATAGGCGACCACCAGCGGCGGCGAGGCGAGGTAGTTCGCGCGCACGTCCGGGTTGATGCGGCCCTCGAAATTGCGGTTGCCCGACAGCACCGACACCGCGACGAGTTCGCGCGCCTCGATCGTCTCCGACACCGCTTCCGGCAGCGGACCGGAGTTGCCGATGCAGGTGGTGCAGCCGAAGCCGACGAGGTTGAAGCCGAGCGCGTCGAGGTCGTCCTGGAGGCCGGAATTGGCGAGATACTCGCCGACCACCTGGCTCCCCGGCGCCAGCGAGGTCTTGACCCACGGCTTCGTCTTGAGCCCCAGCGCCCGCGCCTTCCGCGCCAGCAGCCCGGCCGCGATCATGACCTGCGGGTTGGACGTGTTGGTGCAGGAGGTGATCGCGGCGATCACCACGTCGCCATGGCCGAGGTCGAAGGCGTGGCCGGGCACTTCGTAGCGCCCATGCTCACCGCCATGCTTGAAGTCCTCGGTCAGCGCCTTGGCGAAGCCGGCCTTGGCCGTGCCGAGCGGGACGCGGTCCTGCGGCCGCTTCGGCCCGGCGATCGACGGCTCGACGGTGTCGAGGTCGAGCGACAGGGTGGAGGTGAACGCCGCCTCCGGGTGCTCGCCGGGCTCGCGGAACATGCCCTGCGCCCTTGCATAGGCCTCGACCAGCGCGACCTGCGCCGCCGGCCGGCCGGTGTGCTGCAGGAAGCGGAGCGTCTCCTCGTCGATCGGGAAGAGGCCGCAGGTCGCGCCATATTCGGGCGCCATGTTGCCGATCGTAGCGCGATCCTCCAGCGCGAGATGGTCGAGGCCCGGGCCGTAGAACTCGACGAACCGGCCGACGACGCCGTGCTGGCGGAGGAGCTGCGTCACGGTGAGGACGAGGTCGGTCGCGGTGATGCCTTCGCGGAGGCGCCCGGTGAGGTGGAAGCCGACTACCTCGGGGATCAGCATCGACACCGGCTGGCCGAGCATCGCAGCTTCCGCCTCGATGCCGCCGACGCCCCAGCCGAGGACGGCGAGGCCGTTGACCATCGTGGTGTGCGAATCGGTGCCGACCAGGGTGTCGGGATAGGCGACGACGGTGCCGTCGTCTTCCGTCTCGGTCCACACCGTCTGCGAGAGATATTCGAGGTTCACCTGGTGGCAGATGCCGGTGCCGGGCGGCACGACGCGGAAATTGGCGAAGGCCGACTGCCCCCAGCGCAGGAACCGGTAGCGCTCGCCGTTCCGCTCATATTCGCGCTCGACATTGCGCTCGAAGGCGCGCGGATTGCCGAAATCGTCGACGATCACCGAATGGTCGATCACGAGGTCGACCGGCACCAGCGGGTTGATCCGCTGCGGATCGCCGCCGAGCGCCGCCATGGCATCGCGCATCGCTGCAAGGTCGACCACCGCTGGGACGCCGGTGAAATCCTGCATCAGCACCCGCCCAGGGCGGAACGCGATCTCGCGCTCGCTGGTGCGGGTGCCGAGCCAGGCGACGATGGCGCGGATGTCGTCGGCCTTGACCGACCGCCCATCCTCGTGGCGCAGCAGGTTCTCGGCCAGCACCTTCAACGAGAAGGGAAGCTGCGACAGGCCCTTGAGCCCGTTCTTCTCCGCCTCGACGAGGCTGAAATAGTCGTAGCTCTTTCCATCGACGGCGAGGGTTCGGCGGCAGCTGAAACTGTCCACGGATCGAGCGGTCACCGGTGCTCCTCGACGGTTCGGGCGGCGGGATTGGGCCGTTTCCCGGCCGGGGCGGCTTGCCGGGCTTATAGGGAATTCTATAAGCGGGAGCCAGATGAACGGGAACCGCCCGCTGGCCCTCCGGCAGCCATTCACGATCCGCGCCAGTTGCCGGCGTCGCGTGGCCCATTCCATTTTCCCCCTTTGTCCTCCCGGCGAAGGTCGGAATCCAGAACCGCGGACCCGGCCCGTCATGTGGCTCTGGACCCCGGCCTTCGCCGGGGTGACGAGCAAGGGGTTGGGCTGGAGTTCCACGCCCTCCCCCTCTCCCCGGCGGGGAGAGGGCTTTGCCCCTTGCCGAGCGAAGCGAGGCCTAGGGGCAAAGGGTGAGGGGGCTGGGGCGGTGGTTGGAGCCGCACTGTCGGTCCCCCCTCACCCGCCGCTTCGCGGCGACCTCTCCCCGGCGGGGAGAGGTGAAAGTGTCCCATGCGCCTGACGGCGACGGGGGTCGCGTCGGAGCGCGGCGGGCGGATCATCTTTGAAGGGGTCGGCTTCGGGGTCGGCGACGGCGAGCTGCTGTCGGTCGTCGGGCCGAACGGCGCCGGCAAGTCGACGCTGCTGCGCATCGTCGCGGGGCTGCTGCCGATGGTGGAGGGCAAGGTCGCGCTGGAGCCCGAGATCGACGGGCCGCGCGGCATGGTGATGCACTATCTCGGGCATCGCGACGCGCTGAAGGCGGCGCTGACGGTGCGCGAGAACCTCGCCTTCTGGCGCAAGATGTCGGGCATTGCGGACGGCCTCTCGCCGCTCGACGCGCTCGACAGGGTGAAGCTGCCCCATCTTATCGACCTGCCGGCGTCGGTGCTCTCGGCCGGCCAGCGCCGGCGCGTTTCGATCGCGCGGCTCCTCGTCGATCCGCGGCCGATCTGGCTCCTCGACGAGCCGACCGCCGCGCTCGACGCCGCGTCGGAGCGCGACCTCGGCGCCCTCATCGCGGATCACCTCAAGGGCGGCGGCATCGCGATCGCCGCCACCCATCTGCCGCTGCCGGTGCCCGCGACCGCGACGCTTCGCCTCGGGGCCGCGGCATGAGCGCGTTCTTCGCCATCGTGGCGCAGACCGTCACGCTCTCCTTCCGCATCGGCGGCGGCGCGCTGGTCGGGCTCATCTTCTTCCTGTCGGTGGTGATCGTGGTGCCGTTCGGCGTCGGGCCGGACCTCAACCTCCTGTCGCGGATCGGGCCGGCAATCCTGTGGATCGGCGCGCTGCTGGCGACGCTGCTCGGCCTCGACCGGCTTTTCCAGGACGACCGCGACGACGGCACGCTCGATCAGCTGCGGCTCTCCGGCCTGCCGCTCGAGGCGATCGTCCTTGCCAAGGCGATCGGCCACTGGATCGCGACCGGCCTGCCGCTCGTCGTCGCGGCTCCCGTCTTCTCGCTCTTCCTCAATATCGACCCGGCGGGCATCGGCGCGGTGACGCTGACGCTCCTCATCGGAACGCCGGGGCTGACGCTGATCGGCACCATCGGCGGCGCGCTGATGGTGGCGCTTCGCCGCGGCGGCATGCTGGTCGCGGTGCTGGTGCTCCCCTTCACCATCCCGATCCTCATCTTCGGCGTTTCGGCCGACAATGCGGTCATCGTCGGGCCGCAGCCCTTCACGCCGCCCTTCCTGATCCTCTGTGCGCTGACGCTCTTCAGCTTCGTCATCGGCCCGGTCGCAGGCGCCGCCGCGATCCGCGCCTCCGACGACTGACGGCAAGTTGAATGCTGGCCGCCGCAGGAATAATTTGACGCGGCAGCCTCTTGGTGCGCTAAGAGAGCATCTTCCTCACTAAGACGAGAGTAGCCATGGGCGTTGCTCAGCTCGCCAATCCGACGCGGTTCCTGTCGATCAGCGGCAAGATCCTGCCGTGGTTCTGGGTCGTAACCGCGATCCTCATCGCCGGCGGCCTCTATTTCGCGTTCCCCGGCTCGCCGCCGGATGCCGAGATGGGCGAGGTGGTGCGGCTGATGTACGTCCACCCGCCAGCCGCCTGGCTCGCCATGCTCTGCTACGCCGCGATGGCGGTGGCGGCGCTCGGCACGCTGATCTGGCGCCATCCGCTGGCCGATGTGGCGCAGAAGGCAGCGGCCCCCATCGGCGCCGCCTTCACCTTCCTCGGCCTCGTCACCGGCATGCTGTGGGGCCAGCCGACCTGGGGCACATGGTGGGTGTGGGACGGCCGCCTGACCTCGTTCCTCGTCCTCTTCCTGATGTATCTCGGGCTCATCGCGATCTGGATGACGGCGAGCGACCAGGGCCGCGCGGCACGGATCGTCTCGATCCTGACGCTGGTTGGCGCGGTCAACATCCCGATCATCCATTTCTCGGTCGAATGGTGGTCGACGCTGCACCAGCCCGCGGGCGTGCTGGAAGGCCAGACCGACGCCGCATTCCTGCCGCCGATGTTCCTGATGCTCGGCGGTTACACCACCCTTTTCGTGAGCCTCCTTCTGACCCGCATGCGAACCGAGATCCTCGGCCGCCGCCTGCGCACGCTTCAGATGCAGGCCGCCGGCGCGGGAGCTTGACCATGGAACTCGGAGATCACGCCGGATACATCATCGCCGGCTACCTCATCACCTTCGTGGTGATCGTGGGCGCGATCTGGCTCAGCTGGTCGAAGGGCCGGCAAGTCCGCGCCAGGCTGGAGGAGCTCGACGCCCGCGGCATCCGCCGCCGGTCCGACCCGCGCAACGCCGCCGCGGGTTCCGTCGAGCCACGGCCCGGGACCTGAGGCTTGGCGCTGCCGGAAGGCGCGACAGGGGGCACCACGCAGCCGCCGCGCAGCTCTGCGCGGCGCCGCTGGGTCGTCATCATCCCGCTGGTGCTCTTCGCCGTGCTCGCCGCGGTGTTCCTGCTGCGCCTCGAGAGTGTCAGCGACCCATCGCTGATCCCGTCGGCGCTGATCGGCAATCCCGCACCGGAGATGGACCTGCCGCCGCTGGAGGGCCTCGCGGTGAACGGCGTCCAGCTGCCCGGCCTCTCGGATGACGACCTCCGCGGCGCGGTGACGCTGGTCAATGTCTGGGGCTCGTGGTGCCCGCCCTGCCGCCAGGAGCACCCCTACCTCATGGCGCTGGCGCAGGACGACCGCTTCCGCATCGTCGGCATCAACTACAAGGATGACGGCGCCAACGCCCTCGGCTTCCTCGACGAGCTCGGCAACCCCTATGACGCGGTCGGCGTCGACCGCTCCGGCCGCAATGCCATCGACTGGGGCGTCTATGCCGCGCCCGAGACCTTCCTCGTCGACCGCGAGGGCGTCATCCGGCAGAAGATCATCGGCCCGGTCGGGCTGGTCATCACGCTCGACGCGCTGATGGCCTCGATCGAGGCGCTCCTCGACGAGCCCGCGCCGGCGCCCGCCGACGACCCGGACGCTTGACAGCAATGCGGCCGATCCCCTAGATGCGCGCCACATCGGCGCCGGCTCCGGTCGCGCCGCTTTCCGTTTTTCCCGACTGGAAAAAGGCCGCCACGAGGCGGCTTTGAACACGCGAGACAAGAAAACGATGTTCGCAGTCATCAAAGCCGGCGGCCGGCAATACCGCGTCGCCGCCGACGACGTCATCGAGATCGACCGCATCGGCGACGATGTCGGCGAGTCCGTTTCCTTCGGCGAGGTCCTGATGATCGGCGGCCCGGACGGCACGCGCCTTGGCGCGCCACTGATCGAGGGCGCGACGGTCGCGGGCGAGGTGGTCGAACACCGCCGCGCCGCCAAGATCATCGTCTTCAAGAAGCGCCGCCGCAAGAACGAGCGGCGCACCCGCGGCCACCGCCAGCACCTGACGCTGGTCCGCATCACCGACATCCTGACCGACGGCGCGCGCCCGAAGGCGAAGGCCACCGAGACGAAGCCGGCGAAGAAGGCGGAAAAGGCCGAGACGGCCGAGGCTGCTCCGGCTCCGTCCGCTGACGACGCTCCCGCCGGCGAGGCGCTGTTCGCTACCCCGGCCGGCGCCGCGGACGACCTCAAGAAGATCGCCGGCATCGGCCCGGTGCTGGAGGGCAAGCTCAACGCCCTCGGCATCACCCGCTTCGACCAGATCGCGGCGTTCACCGCCGAGGATACGGCGAAGATCGACGACGCGCTGCACTTCAAGGGCCGCGTCGAGCGTGAGGACTGGATCGGCCAAGCGAAGGCTCTCGCCGCCGAAGACAAGGGAGCCTAGCGATGGCACACAAGAAAGCCGGCGGCTCGTCGCGCAACGGCCGCGACTCGGACGGCCGCCGCCTCGGCGTGAAGAAGTTCGGCGGCGAATCCGTCGTCTCCGGCAACATCATCGTCCGCCAGCGCGGCACCAAGTGGAAGCCGGGCACCGGCGTCGGCCTCGGCAAGGACCACACCATCTTCGCCGTCGTCGACGGCAAGGTCGCCTTCCAGACCAAGCGCGGCGACCGCACCTACGTCTCGGTCGTCCCCGCCGAAGCCGCCGGGTAGCGCTTCGGCCCACCAACGCCACGCTTCCCGGGCGCAGTGCAGCACGAAGTGATGCACTGCAGAACCGGGACCTACGCGGTGCCCCGTTTGCGGCGTGGGCCTGGACCCCGGCTCTGCGGCGGGGCACTCCGTGCCGCACCTTGTCCGGGGAACGAGGTTTGTCCCCGGTTGGTGTCAGGTCGCCCCGATCCTATCTTCCCGCCATGAAGTTCCTCGATCAGGCCAAGGTCTATGTGCGCTCCGGGGATGGCGGGGCGGGGGCAGTGTCGTTCCGCCGCGAGAAGTTCATCGAGTTCGGCGGGCCGGACGGCGGTGACGGCGGGCGCGGCGGCGACGTCGTCGTGATGGCTGCAGACGGGCTCAACACGCTGATCGACTTCCGCTACCAGCAGCACTTCAAGGCGAAGACCGGCGGCCATGGCATGGGCCGCAACCGCTCCGGCGCCCGCGGCACGGACGTGGTGCTGCGGGTTCCCGCCGGCACCCAGATCTTCGAGGACGACAACGAGACGCTGATCGCGGATCTCACCAGGGTCGGCGAGCGCGTGGTGCTGGCGAGGGGCGGCAATGGCGGCTTCGGCAACGCCCATTTCAAGACCAGCACCAACCAGGCGCCGCGCCGCGCCAACCCCGGCCAGGACGGCCGGGAGATGTGGATCTGGCTCCGGCTGAAGCTGATCGCCGACGCCGGCATTGTCGGCCTGCCCAATGCCGGGAAGTCCACCTTCCTCGCCGCGGTCTCGGCCGCGAAGCCGAAGATCGCGGACTATCCGTTCACCACGCTCGCGCCCAATCTCGGCGTGGTGCGGGTCGATGCACGCGAATTCGTGCTCGCCGACATTCCCGGCCTGATCGAAGGCGCCCATGAAGGCGCCGGCATCGGCGACCGCTTCCTCGGCCATGTCGAGCGCACCCGCGTCCTCCTCCACCTCGTCGACGGCACCGCCGACGACCCGGCCGAATCCTACCGCGTCATCCGCGGCGAGCTCGAAGCCTACGGCCACGGCCTCGCCGGGAAGCCGGAGATCGTCGCGCTCTCCAAGGCCGACGCGATCCCCGCCGACGAGCTGGCGAAAAAGAAGAAGGCGCTGCAGAAAGCCGCCCGCCGCGCGCCTCTGGTGCTCTCCGCCGCCACCGGCGCCGGCGTGCCCGAGGCGCTCCGCGCTCTCCTCACCGAGATCGACGAAGGCCGCGCCATGGAGGCAGAGATTGTCCCCGCCGAAGCCGACGACTGGCACCTATAACCCTTCGTGATTCCGGCGAAGGCCGGAATCCAGGGAGGCGAGCACCGGAGCAAGCGGCTCTGGACCCCGGCCTTCGCCGGGGTGACGTTGATAGAACAATGGTCTAGCTGTAGCTAATCGATGGTTGAGGGCATCTAGCAATCTCCTAGCAGTATGCTACATTACCCCTATGCCCAAGCAGCTCAACATCCGAAGCGACGAAGCGTACGAGCGCGCTCACCGTGTCGCAAAGCAGCTCGGCACGACCACCGCCGAAGCGGTGATACGAGCGTTGCGCAATATCGAAACCGACCTTCCGCAGCTCCCGACGTACGACGACCTGACGCCTGAGGAGAAGGCCGACTTCGCCATGTTCAAGCAGCTGGCGCAGAAGGCGCGTGCCGAGGCGACCAACCCTGGCTTCAGCGAAGACGACCTCTACGGCGACGACGGGCTGCCGAAGTGATCGTCGTCGACTCGTCGGCGATCATCGCGGTGGCCGCTGACGAGCCGGACGCGGACGCCTTCTCGCCGCTCATGCTGCGACTCGAATGCGTGGTCGGGTGGCCGACGGTTCTCGAGACGGAGATGGTGCTTCGCGGACGGCGGATGGCGAGCGCCCTCGAATATCTCGACCTTTGGATCGCTCGGCCCAACGTAGTCTGCCTCCCATTCGACCGGCCCCACTACCAGCTCGCCGCGGAAGCCTTCGACCGGTTCGGCAAGGGGCGGCATGCGGCGGGGCTCAATTTCGGCGACTGCATGTCGTACGCAGTCGCCCGCGCCAACGCTGTTCCGCTCCTCTATAAGGGCACCGATTTCGCCAAGACCGACGTCAGGTCCGCCCGTCCGTGACTGTCCGCAAACCCGAAGATTTCCGCCGCATCGTCGTCAAGATCGGCTCGGCGCTGCTCGTCGACGGCGCCTCCGGCAAGCTGAAGGCCGAGTGGCTTGCCGGTCTTGCCGACGACGTCGCGGCTCTGGCGAAGGGCGGCCGCGACCTCCTCGTCGTGTCGTCCGGCGCGATCGCGCTCGGCCGCCGCATTCTCGGCCTGCCGCGCGGACCGCTGCGGCTGGAGGAGGGGCAGGCGTCCGCGGCGGTGGGGCAGATCGCGCTCGCTCATGCCTGGACCGAAGCGCTCGGTGCGCGCGGTCTCACAGCGGGGCAGATCCTCCTCACCCTCACCGACACCGAGGAGCGCCGCCGCTATCTCAACGCCCGCGCCACGATCACCACGCTTCTCAAGCTGAAGGCGGTGCCGGTGATCAACGAGAACGACACCGTGGCGACGGCGGAAATCCGCTACGGCGACAATGACCGGCTCGCAGCGCGCGTCGCCTCGATGATGGGCGCCGACCTCCTGATCCTTCTCTCCGACGTCGACGGCCTCTACGCCGCGCCTCCCGCGACCAACCCCGGCGCCGCCTTCATCCCGGTGGTCGAGCGGGTGACGGCGGAGGTCGAGGCGATGGCCGGCAGCGCCGGGTCGGAACTGTCGAGCGGCGGCATGCTGACCAAGGTCGAGGCCGGCCGCATCGCGACCACCGCCGGCGCCACCATGGTGATCGCGAGCGGCAAGCGGGCGAACCCCATCGCCGCGATCAGCCATGGCGAGCGCTGCACCTGGTTCCTCGCCGAGGGGAAGCCCGGCACCGCCCGCAAGAAATGGATCTCGGGCCATCTGGAGACGCCGGGCGCGGTGAAGATCGACGCCGGGGCGGTGAAGGCGCTGCGCGCGGGCAAGAGCCTCCTTCCCGCCGGCGTCACGGGCGTGGAGGGCAGCTTCCAGCGCGGCGATGCGGTGGTGATCCGCGGGCCGGACGGCGCCGAAATCGGTCGCGGCCTCGTCGCCTACGACCTTGCCGACGCCGAACGCATCGCCGGCCGCAATAGCGGGCAGATCGAGGCGATCCTCGGCTATGCCGGGCGGGCCGAGATGATCCACCGCGACGACATGGTGCTGCGCGGCGAGTAGAGCATGATCCGAAAAAGTGGATGCCGGTTTTTCGACGAGATCATGCTCCAACAAAGATATAGCGCTAGAGCGCGATTCGACTTGGTCGGATCACGCTCTAGCGTGCTCTACCGCGGCGCGGCGAGGATCAGCGCCCAGTAGACACGGTACTGGCTCGATGCGTTGAACGCCGTCGCAATGCCGATCTCCGTGACGTGCTCGTTGAGGAGGTTCGCACGATGGGCCGGCGACATGATCCAGCCGTCCATCGCCTCCTGCAGATTGCGCTGGCCGGCGGCGATGTTCTCGGCGACTGCCATCCATTCATAGCCGGCGCGACCCATGCGGCGGGTGAGGTCGCCCGACACGCTGTGGCTCAGCCGGTCGGCGCGCGCCATGGCGTCAGCTTGATCCCGCGCCGCCTCGACGAGCCGCGCGCTCACGGTCACCGGCGGCAGACCGTGCTCGGCGCGATAGGCCGAGATCGCGGCGGCCGCCGCGGCCGGGCTCACCGCCACCGGCGCGCTCGCCGGCGAGCCGGCCAGCTGCTGCTCGACCGCGCCGGACGGCATGCAGGCCGCCGTCGCGCCGGCCAGCATCGCGACGATCGCGAGTCGGGAAAGAATGCGGATCATGCCTACCGGTTAGCCAATGTGCGCGGGGAAGGAAAGCGACACGGCCATCGTCATCGCCGTGGTTTGGCCAACCAACAACCACCGTCCCGGGTCAAGCCCGGGACGGTGTGTGTGGTGTGGGCGTGGCCTCAGCCTCCGGCACACCTTCCAGCGGTGGCGGCTGAAGGACTTCGCCGACGCGGGCGGGGGAGAGCACGCCCTCGAGGCTGCCCTCGGCGGTCACCACCGGAACCGGGATGGAGCTGGCAAGCGTGGCGGGGAGCGCGGCGGCGATCGCGGCGTCCGGCGTCACGGTCTCCACGGTCACGGCAAGGTCCGACACCTGCGCCGGCTCGCGGGCCGCGATCGCGGTGCGGACGGCCTCCTCGGTGACGATGCCGCGATAGCCGTCGTCGGCGACGACATAGCCGACATCGGTGCCGCGGCGGCGCATCTCGGCGAGCGCCTGCTCCAGCGTCTCGTCGGTGAGGCGAAGGGGCGGCGGCTGCATCACGGTCTCGACGGTGAGGACGCGCGAACGGTTCACGTCCTTGACGAAGGCGCGGACATAGTCGTCCGCCGGCTGCATCAGAATCTCGACCGGCGTTCCGGTCTGTACCACGCGGCCGTCGCGGAGGATCGCGATGCGGTCGCCAAGGCGGAGCGCCTCGTCGAGGTCGTGGGTGATGAAGACGATGGTCTTCCGCAGCCGCGCCTGGAGGCTCATCAGCAGATCCTGCATCTGGCTGCGGATCAGCGGGTCGAGCGCGGAGAACGCCTCGTCCATCAGCAGGATGTCGTGGTCGACGCAGAGCGCGCGGGCGAGGCCGACGCGCTGCTGCATGCCGCCCGAGAGCTGCGCCGGATATTGCTTCTCGTAGTCGGAGAGGCCGACGGCTGCGATCCACTCCATCGCCGCCGCCTTCCGCTGGCGGCGGCGGACGCCCTGGAGCTCGAGGCCATAGGCGACGTTCTCCAGCACCGTGCGATGCGGCAGGAGCGCGAAGTGCTGGAACACCATCGACAGGCGCTTGCGGCGGAACGCCACCAGGTCGGGGATCGACAGCGCGAGGAGGTCGACGCCGTCGATGACGACCTTGCCGGCGGTCGGGTCGATCAGCCGGTTGATGTGGCGGATCAGCGTCGACTTGCCGGAGCCGGAAAGGCCCATCACGACGAAGATCGAGCCGGCCTCGACCGACAGGCTGACGTCGTCGAGCGCGACGCTGTGGCCGCTCTCGGCGAGGAGCGCGTCGCGGCTCTTGCCGGCACGGAGCTCGGCGAGCGCGGCCGCGGGATTGCGCCCGAAGATCTTGGTGACGCCGCTGACCTCGATGAGCGCCAAGCGCGTCAGCCCCCGATGCGGCGGAAGGCCTGGCTGCGGCGCCCCGCGGCCTGGGTGATGCGGTCGAGGATGACGGCGAGGATCAGGATGGCGAGGCCGCCGACGAGGCCGGTGCCGAAATCGTTGCGGTTGAGGCCGAGCAGCACGGTCTGGCCGATGCCGCGCGCGCCGATCAGCGAGGCGATCACCACCATCGCCAGCGCCATCATGGTGGTCTGGTTGAGGCCCTGGAGGATCGACGGCATCGCCAGCGGAAACTGCACGCCGCGCAGGATCTGCCAGCGCGTCGCGCCGAAGGAGCGGCTCGCCTCGGTGATCCTGGCGTCGACTTCGCGAATGCCGAGATCGGTGAGGCGGATCAGCGGCGGCGTCGCATAGATCACCGTCGCGATGATCGCCGGCACCTTGCCGAGGCCGAACAGCATCGCGACCGGGATGAGATAGACGAAGGAGGGGATCGTCTGCATCAGGTCAAGGAGCGGGGCGAGGATAGCGCGGGCGCGGTCGGACCGGGCGCTCCACACGCCGAACGGAATGCCAATGATCACCGCAAGGAGGACGGCGACGATCATGATCGCCAGCGTCTGCATCGCCTGGTCCCAGAGCTGCAGCGCCCCGAGGAACCAGCCGATCGCGACAAGGAAGAGCGAGAAGAACGGGCGGCGGCTGGCGGCGAAGGCAAGGAGCCCGATCGCCAGCAGGATCGCCCAGGGCGGCGCGTCGCGCAGCACGCCTTCGAGCCAGAGCAGCGGCCGCAGGATCGCGTTGGAAATCGCGCCGAAGAAGCCGCTGGCGTTCACCACCAGCCATTCGACCGCGGTGTTGCCGGCGTTGATGATCGCCCTCCCGAAATCGGGGAAGTCGTCCGCAGTCTCGGGGACCAGCCAGGCCATCGGCGCCTCACCTTCGTGGCGGAAGCCGGGACACTAACGCATCTCGACGCGGGATGGCCCTTGTCCCTCCTTCGTCATTCCGGCGAGTGTGGTGGGAGGGCGCGCGGCGCCCTCCCACCAGCGATGCCTCAGTCCGCTGCAGCGGCGACGCGGTCGGCGATGTCGTCGCTGACCCAGGCGCCCCAGATGTCGCGGTTGGCGGTGATGAAGGCGACCGCGGCTTCCTCGGGACTGGCGTCGTTGGCCTGCATCCAGGCGAGCGCCTGCGAGACGATCGCGCTCGACGTCTCGTAGGCCTCGAGGAAGGCGATGATTCCGGGCGCCCCAGCGGCGAAGGCGGCGTTGGCGCCGACGATGACGTTGCTCACCGGATAGGCGGTGGCCTCGGTCGGGTTGTCGCTCGCCACCAGCGCGTCCCAGATCGCGGCGTCGAAGGGCGGCTCCTCGAGCTGGTAGAAGTCGTACTTACCGAGGAGCCAGGTCGGGCCGTAATAATAGAAGAGCACCGGCTCGTTGCGCAGCACGGCGGCTTCCACCGCGCCCGCCACGGCATCGTTGCCGACGCGGAAATTGGTGAAGTCGTCGTCGAGCCCGTAGGCGGCGAGCTTCTTGGTGTTGATCGCCTCGCACACCTGGCCGGCCGGGCAATTGTAGAACCGCCCCATGCCCGGCTCCTCGGGATCGGCGAAGAGCGCCTTGTAGTCGGGAAGGTCGGCGACCGAGCGAAGGCCCGGCGCCACCGCGCCATCGCCCTCGACGACATAGCGCGGCACGAACCAGCCTTCGGTCGCGTCGGGGAAGTTGCTGCCGACCGGCACCGCGGTGCCGGCTTCCACCGCCGCCACCCAGGGCGGCGCCGGATTGCCGGTCCAGATCTCCATGATGACGTCGATGTCGCCGCGGGCGAGGCCGTTGATCAGCGGGATCGTCTCGCCGGGGATCTCGTCGGTCTCGCAGCCATAGCCATGCTCCAGGATGAAGCTCGCGACCGCATTGTGGAACTCGGCGGAATCATAGCCGAGGCCGGCGAAGACGATCGGGCGGTCGATCTCGCAGGCCGGCGCGTCCTGCGCGGCGGCGGGAAGGGTGGCGGCGGCGAAGACGGCGAGGCCGCCGGCGAGCACAAGCGCGGAACGGAGCATCGGACTGCTTTCCCTCGGATTGGCAGGACGGGAACCATACAACTCAGGTCGCGACATGCACGCTCAAATCGTGGCTATCGGCGATGCAGCGGAGACGCCGCCCGGACGGCCGAAGGTTTCAGCCATTTCGCCAGCGCCGTTTCGCGCCGTTGTATGCGAGGAATACAGCTCTGCACCTATTGTGTGCAGAATCCGGCGTCTGCCTGATGATTAATCATCGATGACCGGACACCGGTCGTGGCCGGCCGGGTCGCGTTCGGAATCCTGCCCTTTCACCCCATGGCACGCGACTTGCCGAGTAGGCGCGCGACGCACTCCCAAGGCGTCCCGTGTCAACAGGGGGAGTTCACACTTATGATTCACTACAAGAAGCGCCTGCTGGGGCTGGTGGCGGCGGCGGCGATGACCGCGTCCGTGCCGGCATTTGCCCAGGAGGGCGAGCCGATCAGGGTGGGTGTCCTGCATTCGCTGTCGGGGACGATGGCGATCTCGGAAACCACCCTCAAAGACGTCATGCTGATGCTGATCGAGCAGCAGAACGCCGCCGGCGGCGTGCTCGGTCGCCCGCTCGAGCCGGTCGTCGTCGACCCGGCTTCCGACTGGCCGCTCTTCGCCGAGCAGCTGCGCAACCTCGTCGAGGTCGAAGGCGTCGACGTGGTGTTCTGCTGCTGGACCTCGGTCAGCCGCAAGTCGATCCTGCCGGTCGCCGAAGAGCTCAACACCGTGGTGTTCTACCCGGTGCAGTACGAGGGCGAGGAGTCCTCGCGCAACATCTTCTACACCGGCGCCGCGCCGAACCAGCAGGCGATCCCGGCCGTCGACTATCTGATGGCGCAGGGCGTGGAACGCTGGGTGCTGGCGGGCACCGACTACGTCTATCCGCGCACCACCAACCGCATCCTGGAGCAGTACCTCCTCGACGCCGGCGTGCCGCCCGAGGACATCATGATCAACTACACGCCGTTCGGGCATTCCGACTGGCAGACGATCGTGTCCGACATCGTCGCGTTCGGCTCGCAGGGCAAGTTCACCGCGGTGGTCTCGACCATCAACGGCGACGCCAACGTGCCGTTCTACCGCGAGCTCGCCAACCAGGGCGTGTCGGCGCTCGACATCCCGGTGATCGCGTTCTCGGTCGGTGAGGAAGAGCTCGCCGGCATCGACACCGGTCCGCTCGTCGGCCATCTCGCGGCATGGAACTACTTCATGTCGGTCGATGCTCCGATCAATGACGCCTTCATCGAAGCCTGGCATGCGTTCACCGGTAATCCGAACCGCGTGACCAACGACCCGATGGAAGCCCACTATATCGGCTTCAACATGTGGGTTCAGGCGGTCGAGAAGGCCGGCACCACCGACGCCGACGCGGTCATCGACGCGCTGATCGGCGTGGCGGTCCCGAACCTCTCCGGCGGCATCTCGGCGATGATGCCGAACCACCACATCACCAAGCCGGTGCTGATCGGCGAGATCCAGGCCGACGGCCAGTTCTCGATCGTCTACGAGACGCCGGGCCTGGTGGTTGGCGACGAGTGGTCGGACTTCCTGCCCGACTCCGCGAAGCTGATCGCCGACTGGCGCGCCCCGCTCTCGTGCGGCAACTACAACGTCGAGACCGGCGTCTGCTCGGGCCAGATCGTCGAATAGCGGACCCTGCAAGAACGGAAGGGGCGGCCGACGCCGCCCCTTCTCTTTCCCGGGTTCGCCCGGACCTTTCGACAACCGGTTTCTCCGAAGGCCAGCACCGTTGATCCTGAGCCCGCGTTTCGTCCGCCTCTGGCTTGCCCTTGCCGCGGCGCTCGCTCTGTCCTTCCTCTCCGCCGCCGCGCCCGCGCGGGCGCAGGACGAGCCGCCGGTCCCGGTCGAGGCCGCGCCTCCCGCCGAGGCGGCCGAGGAAATTCCCGACGACGAGCCCGCCTTCAGCGCCGAGGAGCTCGAAGCCTTCACCGACACCGCGCTTCTCAGCCTCATCGCCGATCTCGGCGCTGCCGCGGGCGATTTCGCCGCGACCACCGCCGCGGTCAACGCGCTCGCCGCCGACGGCAATCCCGGTGCCGTGCCGGTGCTGCAGGCGCTCGACGCCGCGTCGCTCTATGTCAGCGATGACGGCGTCGTCTTCCGCGGCGAGCGCGGCGGCGCCGGGCTCCGGATGTTCGACCCGATCGGCGGCGACAGCCTCGGCGAGATCGCCACCGCGGACGCGACGCTGATCGCCGTCAACAACCCGGTCCGCCGCGCCATCCGCACCGCGATGGGCAGCCTCACGCTGCTGTCGCCGGTGCGCGCGATGCGGATCGCCGCCGCCGCCGAGCTTCTGGCGCGGCCCGACCCGGCGTCGCTCGCGATGCTCGACGATGCGATCGCCGCGGAGACCGACGCCGCCGTGCGCACCGCCATGGCGGAGGCGCGCGCCGCCATCCTGGTGCGCAACACCTCGGCCGACGAGGCGGAGCGCCTCGCGGCGGTCGAGATCCTGGTCGCGCGCGGCGACCAGCGCGGCATCAACGCGCTCCGCCCGGCGGCGGAGGGCGACCCCGGGCCCGTCGCCGACGCGGCGGCGGCCGGCATCGAGCGCATCCAGAGCGCGCTCCGGCTCTGGGGCATCGGGCAGAACGTCGTCTACGGCATCTCGCTCGGCTCGGTGCTGCTCCTCGCCGCGATCGGCCTTGCCATCACCTTCGGCGTGATGGGCGTCATCAACATGGCGCATGGCGAGATGGTGATGATCGGCGCCTACACCACCTTCGTGGTGCAGGAGATCATCCGCACCACGCCGGCGCTCGCCGGCCTCTCCGACTGGTCGCTGGCGATCGCGATCCCCGCGGCGTTCCTCGTCTCGGGCGCGGTCGGCATCGGCATCGAGCGCGGCATCATCCGCTGGCTCTATGGCCGACCGCTGGAGACGCTGCTCGCCACCTTCGGCCTCTCGCTCTTCCTCCAGCAGGCGGTGCGGACGATCTTCGGGCCGACCAACAAGCTCGTCGGCAACCCGTCCTGGATGTCGGGCTCGCTGGAGATCGGCCAGCTCACGATCACCTATAGCCGGCTGTGGATCGTCGTCTTCGCGGCGATCGTGTTCATCGCGCTGATCGTTCTGCTGCGCCGCTCCGCCTTCGGCCTCCAGATGCGCGCGGTCACGCAGAACCGGCGCATGGCGAGCGCGATGGGCATCCGCACCCCCTGGGTCGACGCGATGACCTTCGGCCTCGGTTCGGGCATCGCCGGCATGGCGGGCGTCGCGCTCAGCCAGATCGACAATGTCAGCCCCAATCTCGGCACGACCTACATCGTCGACTCGTTCATGGTCGTGGTGTTCGGCGGCGTCGGCAATCTCTGGGGGACGCTGGTCGGCGCGATGTCGCTCGGCATCGTCAACAAGATGATCGAGCCCTATGCCGGCGCGGTCCTCGGCAAGATCGTCGTCCTCGTCTTCATCATCCTCTTCATCCAGCGCAGGCCCCGCGGGCTCTTCGCGCTGCGCGGCCGGGCCATCGAAGCATGAGCGACACGACCGCCGAATCCGCTTCGACGCCGCCGCTCCGCCGCGCGGGCGCCGCGGTCGGCCACTTCATCGTCGGCGGCCTCGACTGGAAGGCGCTGCTCGTCATCGGCGTCCTCCTCGCCGCGGCGATCGCCGTGCCGGCGTCGGTCAATTCGCCCGACTCGCTGTTCCATCTCTCCGACAACACCACCATCCTCGTCGGCAAATATCTCTGCTACGCGCTCCTTGCCCTCTCGGTCGGGCTGATCTGGGGCTATGGCGGGATTCTCTCGCTCGGCCACGGCGCGTTCTTCGCCCTCGGCGGCTACGCCATGGGCATGTATCTGATGCGGCAGATCGGGACGCGCGGCGTCTACGGTCACCCGGTGCTGCCCGACTTCATGGTGTTCCTGCAATATCAGGAGCTGCCGTGGTTCTGGTGGGGCTTCGACCAGTTCTGGTTCGCCGCGATCTGGATTCTGCTCGGCCCCGGGCTGCTCGCCTTCGCCTTCGGCTGGTTCGCCTTCCGCTCCCGCGTCACCGGCGTCTATCTGTCGATCATCACCCAGGCGCTGACCTATGCGCTGTGGCTTGCCTTCTTCCGCAACGATATGGGCTTCGGCGGCAACAACGGCCTGACCGGTTTCAAGGACATTCTCGGCGCCAATGTCCAGGCGCCGACGACCCGGGCGATCCTGTTCTCGGCCTCCGCCATTGCGCTTGCGATCGGCTACTGGGTGTGCCGCTCGGTGGTGTCGTCGAAATACGGCAAGGTGCTCGTCGCGGTGCGCGACGCGGAGAGCCGCACCCGCTTCCTCGGCTATCGCCCCGACCGCTACAAGCTCTTCGTCTTCACGCTGTCGGCGTGCCTCGCCGGCGTCGCCGGCGCGCTCTACGTGCCGCAGACCGGCATCATCAACCCCAGCGAATTCTCGCCGCTGAAGTCGATCGAGGTGGTGGTGTGGGTCGCGGTCGGCGGGCGGGGCACGCTGGTCGGCCCGATCCTCGG
This sequence comes from Bauldia sp., assembly GCA_026126025.1. Taxonomy (GTDB): domain Bacteria; phylum Pseudomonadota; class Alphaproteobacteria; order Rhizobiales; family Kaistiaceae; genus JADLGL01. Next base: position 71,344 of record JAHCJZ010000004.1, read on the forward strand.
CGGCATCGCGGTCAACGCTCTGAAATCATGGTTCACCGGCGGCTCGACGCTGCCGCACTGGATCGTGGCGGTGGTGCCGGCGGTGGCGTTGCTGGTCCTCGTCCTCGCCCGCTGGAAGGACGGCCTGGTGCGGACGCCGCTGATCGGCGGCGCGATCGGCGCCGCCATCGCCGCGCTCGCCTTCGTGCTGCCGGACAACATCGCGCAATGGTGGGGCGCGGGGATCGCGGCGATCGCCGTGCTCGCCTGGCTGATCACCACCAGCCCGCAGGCGGGCGGCGCCGCGATGGGCGCGCTGATCGTGGCGCTGCTGCGCAATCCAGAAACCGCGGTGCAACTCTCGACCTACTGGACCTTCGTGCTCGGCGGGCTCTTCGTCGCGGTGACGCTCCTGCTGCCGCGCGGCATCGTCGGCACGATCAGCTATGGCTGGAACGTGCTGCGCGCCCGCCGCGCCTCGATCGACGCGCAGGAAGGCCGCGACGCCGACCTGACCGATCCTGAGCCGCTGCCGATCGACGGGCCGGCGCCCGAGGGCCGTCCGGCGGCGACGCCGGTGGGCGGCGTGGCTCCCGCCGGAGAGGGCGCGCGATGAACGACCGGGCGCGCGAGACGCTCCTCTATCTCGACGGCGTCACCGTCTCGTTCGACGGCTTCCGGGCCCTCAACTCGCTGTCGCTGATCCTCCAGCCCGGCGAGATGCGCGCGATCATCGGCCCGAACGGCGCCGGCAAGACGACGATGATGGACGTCATCACCGGCAAGACCAAGCCGGACGCCGGCGAGATCTATTTCAACGGCGAGGTCGACCTGACCCGGCTCGACGAGAGCGAGACCGCGCGGCTCGGCATCGGGCGGAAGTTCCAGCGCCCGACGGTGTTCGAAAGCCACACCGTGCGCGACAATCTCGAGCTCGCGATCGCCGCCAATCGCGGCGCCTTCGCGACGCTGTTCTATCGCAGCAGCAAGGCGGTGGAAGACCGCATCGACGAGCTCCTCGGCATCATCCGGCTCGGCTCGAAGCAGACCGTCCTCGGCGCCAATCTCTCGCACGGCCAGAAGCAGTGGCTGGAGATCGGCATGCTCTTGGCGCAGGAGCCGAAGCTCCTCCTCGTCGACGAGCCGGCAGCCGGCATGACCGATGCCGAGACCGAAGAAACTGGCATCCTCCTCAAGGAGATCGCGAAAACGAAGTCCGTGGTCGTGGTCGAGCACGACATGAAGTTCGTGCGCGAGCTCGAGGTGAAGGTCACCGTGCTCCACGAGGGCTCGGTGCTGTCGGAGGGAACGTTCGACCATGTCTCGGCCGATCCCAGGGTGATCGAGGTCTATCTCGGACGATGAGCGGCGCGGCGATGACCCCCACAGAGCTGCCGGCCCCGCCGGCTCCCGCAACCGCGCCACCCCTTGCCGCGGACGATGCGGCGAACGTCCTCGACGTGCGCCGGGTCGAGCTGATGTATGGTGCTGCGCGGGCGCTGCGGGGCGTTTCGATCGGCGCCTGGCCGGGCCGGATCACCTGCCTCCTCGGCCGCAACGGCGTCGGCAAGACAAGCCTTTTGCGCGCCATCATGGGCATCCACGACATCTCGGCGGGCGACATCGTATGGAACGGCGCGTCGCTCGGCCGGATGGCGCCCTATCAGCGCGCCGCGCTCGGCATCGGCTTCGTGCCGCAGGGCCGCGAGATCTTCCCGCTCCTCACGGTGCGGGAGAACCTCGAATCCGGCTACGCCGTGGTGAAGCGGGGCGAGCGCAACATCCCGGACTATGTGTTCGAGCTCTTCCCGGTGCTGAAGGAGATGATGCGGCGGCGCGGCGGCGACCTCTCCGGCGGCCAGCAGCAGCAGCTCGCGATCGGCCGCGCGCTGGTGACCCGGCCGAAGCTCCTGGTCCTCGACGAGCCGACCGAGGGCATCCAGCCGTCGATCATCAAGGACATCGGCCGCGCCATCGTCTTCCTCAAGGAAAAGATGGGCCTCGCGATCCTCCTGGTGGAGCAGTATCTCGACTTCGCGCGGGAGCTTGCCGACACCGTCGCGATCATGGACCGTGGCTCGATCGTGTTCTCCGGCTCCGCGCAGGATCTCGACACCGCCGATGCTCGCCGCCATCTCACGGTCTGACGCGGCCGCGCCCGCCCATCAGCGGACCGAGGGCGAGGGCCGCATCGCCTTCGCCCGCCGCGACGGCCGGACGGTGCTGCGCGACCTCTACCAGCGCGGCGCGGTGAAGCTCCGCATGCCACGCGCGGCAGAGGCCGAGGCGGTGCTTATCAACACGGCGGGCGGGCTCACCGGCGGCGACCGGCTGGCGCTGTCGGTCGAGATCGACGCCGGCGCGCGGGCGACCGTCACCACGCAGGCCTGCGAGCGCATCTACCGCAGCCTCGGCGGTGCCGCCGAGATCGACGTCGCGATCAGCGTCGCCGCCGGCGGGCGGTTCGACTGGCTGCCGCAGGAGACGATCCTCTTCGACCGCGGGGAGCTGCGGCGCCGGCTCACCGTGGACCTTGCGCCGGACGCCGCATTCCTCGCGGTCGAGGCGGTGATCTTCGGCCGCCACGCGATGGGCGAACGGGTCCACACGACGGTGCTGCACGACCGCTGGCGGATCCGCCGTGGCGGCAGCCTCCTCTTCGCCGACGATCTCCGCGTCGACGGCAATGCGGACGCGCTGCTGGCCCATCCCGCGGCGCTCGCGGGGAAGGGCGCGATGGCGAGCCTCCTCTACACCGGCCCGGAGCCGGAGCGGCATGTCGATGCGGTGCGGGCCGCGCTCGGTGACGAAGGCGGCGCAAGCGCGTTCGACGGCAAGCTCACCGCCCGTATCGTCGCCGATGACGGCCTCGCGCTCCGCCGCGCCCTCGTCCCCGCGCTCGCGGCGCTCCGGGGTGCGCCGCTCCCCCGCGTATGGCAGATGTGAGCGGGGTGGCCGCATGAACCTTACCTCGCGCGAGAAGGACAAGCTGCTCATCGCCATGGCCGCGATCGTGGCACGCCGCCGGCTGGAGCGCGGCGTGAAGCTCAACCACCCCGAAGCAGTCGCGCTGATCTCGGACTTCGTGGTCGAAGGCGCCCGCGACGGCCGCACCGTCGCCGACCTGATGCAGGCCGGCGCCTATGTCATCGCCCGCGACCAGGTGATGGAAGGCGTCGCCGAGATGATCCACGACGTCCAGGTCGAAGCGACCTTCCCCGACGGCACCAAGCTCGTCACCGTCCACAACCCGATCCGCTAACGAGAGAGCCCGAGGGCCGAAGCCATGATGAAACGCCTTCCGATTGCCGCCGCGGTCCTGGTGCTGTCGACGCTGCCCGCCTTCGCCCATCTCGATCCGGGCGAGCATGGCTCGTTCCTCGCCGGCTTCACCCACCCGCTGACCGGGCTCGACCATATCCTTGTCATGGTGGCTGTCGGCCTGTGGGCGGCGACCATCGGCGGGCGGGCGCTGTGGGTCGTGCCCGCCGCGTTCGTCGGCACGATGGGCGCCGGCTATCTGCTCTCGCTCACCGGCGTCGCGCTTCCCGCGGTCGAGCCGGTGATCCTCGCCTCGGTCGTGGCGCTCGGGCTCGTCGTGGCGATGGCGGTGAAGCTGCCGCCAGCCGCCGCCGCGGTGCTGGTCGGCGTGTTCGCCCTCTTCCACGGCCACGCCCATGGCGGGGAGATCGGCGCCGCGACCGCCGCATCGTTCGGCTTCGGCTTCGCCATCGCGACGGCCCTGCTCCACGCGGCCGGCCTGGGGCTCGGCATCGCGCTCGGTCGCGGTCTTGGCTTCGGCGAGATCGCTGGCAAGGCGATCGCGCGCATCCTCGGCGCCGGCGCCGCGGTCGTCGGCCTCGTGCTGGCGTTCGGCGGATGATCCCGGGCGAAATCATCCCGGCCGATGGGCCGGACATCGAGCTCAATGCCGGCGCGCCGACGGTGACGCTGCGCGTCGCCAATACCGGCGACCGGCCGGTGCAGGTCGGCTCGCACTACCATTTCTTCGAGGTGAACCCGGCGCTCGATTTCGACCGCGCCAAAGCGCGCGGGATGCGGCTCGACATCGCCGCGGGGACCGCCGTGCGGTTCGAGCCGGGACAGAGCCGCGACGTCACGCTGGTGCCCTATCGCGGCGACCGCGCGGTGTTCGGCTTCCGGCAGGCGGTCATGGGAAAGCTGTGAGCGGCAGGGCGGCGCACCGCCCGGCGGATCCTCGCGGCGGAGGCCGCCGCGAGGATCGCTTGATGCCGGCGGGGTTAGCCCGTCACGTAAACGGTGATGGCGCCCGTGGTGAAGTCGGTCACGGTGAGACCGACGATCGTGTCGATCGCGACGCCCTGCGCCTCGAGGGCGGCGGCGAGCGCGGCGTTGGCGGCGATGGCGTCGCGAAGAGCCGCGATGCCGGTCTCGTTGGCCGCAACGACCGCATCGAGGAGGGCGGCGTCACCCTCCAGCGTGCCGGTGGTCACGACCGTGATCTCGCCGACCGTGGTGATGCCGGCAACCGCGCTGACATCGACGGTGGCGTTCACGGCGGCGACGGCGTCGTCGACGCTCTGCGCCATGGCAACCGGGGCGCTCAGGGCGAGGCCGATGGCGGCCGCCAACGCTACGTACTTCTTCATCTTGTTTCCTCGTCTCACTTGATGGCGCACGAGGGACCGCCCCCCGCGCACACCGGACTTGGTCCGGTGCGCGACAAACCTCCCGGAAACGGCATCGTTCCCGCCGCATATGGGGTCATTTCGGGGTCAGACCGGGCCGACAATGCGGCCGGCGTGGAAAGCCTTTGCGCGGCGCGCCGGCAAGCCGGTGGCAAGACGAGCGGAGGGCACGGCCGGCTCGCGGCCGTGCCCGGGCGGTCAGCCTTCGACGTGCCCGCAGATGTACTCGACGGTGACGCTGCCCCGCATCGCCGAGCTGGTGACGGCGGGGCCGTAGTTCCAGTAGGACCAGGTGTTGCAGTTCGCGCCTTGCGCCTGCGCGACGGTGGCGGCGGCCTGCGCCTGCGGCACCACGGCCCGACAGCGCAGGATCCAGCTGAGCTTCTGGACCGTGACGAAGCCGGGCAGACAGACCGGGTCGACGACCTGCGGCGCGCCGAACACGGGCGCGCCCCCGATCATCGCATTGTTGGCAGAGGACGGCGTGGCGACCGCGGAGAACGCGAGCAGGGCGGCGCCCGCCAGAGCGACGATGCGTTTCATGACAGTGATCTCCCAGGGCGATGGATGCGTTGCGACATCCGACGCCCCCCTGCCGTCCAACGTGGGAGGCGCGGGCTGAACCGAAGTTGAAACGGCCGTTCGGCAGAGGTTCAGATGGCGGCTGCGGCGCGACGAAGATTGCCTTACATTTCAGGTCATTGTAAGGATGTCGCCGTGGAAGTAAGGAGACTTCAATGCCGCATTACGAGGCCAAAACGAGTTCGAAGGGACAGATCACCGTCCCTGCCGAGGTCCGGTCGTTTCTGGGGCTCAAGGAAGGTGATCGCGTTGATTTTTACATCGATCCGAGCACGCGTCGGGTCCAGATCATCGCCCGCAATGCCAAGCTCGCCGACCTGCGGGGCGTGGTGCCGCCGCCGAATGGCAGGCCGGTCACGCAGGAGGAGATCGACCGTGGCATCGGCGAGTATCTGAGCGAGAAGCACGAGCGGATCAGTCAGGAATGGAACGAATGGCGCGAGTTCCAGAACTGGCGGCGGCGGAACGCCAAGAAGGCGGCGGGATGATCGGGATCGATACCAACGTACTGCTGCGTCTGTTCTCCGATGACAATCCCGCGCAGGCGGCGAGCGCCGCGAACCTCATCGACGCGCAGGGGCCGGAGTCGATCCGCGTGAGCAATATCGTCCTCGCGGAGATGGTCTGGGCGCTCGCCCGCATCTATCGGCAGGACAAGGCTCGCATCATCGAGATTCTGGTTCTGCTTCTCGGGCGCGAAGAGCTGGTGTTCGAATTCCGGAGCGCCGTGAAGACAGCGCTGGACTGGTACGAACACGGCAGGGCGGACTTCGCGGACTACCTGATTGCAGCATCCAACGCCGCGGCCGGCGCTGAGCCGACATACACGTTCGACCAAATGGCAGAGAGCCACCCCGCCTTCGCACCCGTGCCGATGGAGCCCTGAGCCATGCCCGCCCGCATCTCCCGCGCCACCTATGCCGACATGTTCGGACCGACCGTCGGCGACAAGGTGCGCCTTGCCGATACCGAGCTCTTCATCGAGGTCGAGCGCGACCTCACGATCTATGGCGAGGAGGTGAAGTTCGGCGGCGGCAAGGTGATCCGCGACGGCATGGGCCAGGCGCAGACCGCGCGCGCGGGCGGGGCGGTCGACACGGTGATCACCAACGCGCTGATCGTCGACCATAGCGGCATCGTGAAGGCCGATGTCGGCCTCCGCGACGGGCGGATCGTCGCCATCGGCAAGGCCGGCAATCCGGACACGCAGCCCGGCGTCGACATCATCGTCGGCCCCGGCACAGAGGCGATCGCAGGCGAGGGCAAGATCCTCACCGCCGGCGGCATCGACAGTCACATCCATTTCATCGCGCCGCAGCAGATCGAGGAGGCGCTCAATTCCGGCGTCACCACCATGATCGGCGGCGGCACCGGGCCGGCGACCGGCACCAACGCCACCACCTGCACGCCCGGCGCCTGGCACCTGGCGCGGATGATCCAGGCGGCAGACGCCTTCCCGATGAACCTTGCCTTTGCCGGCAAAGGAAACGCGTCGCGCCCGGAGGGGCTGGTCGAGCAGATCCTCGGCGGCGCCTCCTGCCTCAAGCTCCACGAGGACTGGGGGACGACGCCGGCGGCGATCGACTGCTGCCTTTCGGTCGCCGACGACTACGATGTGCAGGTGATGATCCACACCGACACGCTCAACGAGTCCGGCTTCGTGGAGGACACGATCGCCGCGTTCAAGGGCCGGACGATCCACGCCTTCCATACCGAGGGCGCCGGCGGCGGCCATGCGCCGGACATCATCCGCGTCTGCGGGCTGCCCAACGTGCTGCCGTCGTCGACCAACCCGACGCGGCCATACACGGTGAACACGCTCGACGAGCATCTCGACATGCTGATGGTGTGCCACCATCTCGACCCGTCGATCGCCGAGGACATCGCCTTCGCCGAAAGCCGCATCCGTCGCGAGACCATCGCCGCGGAGGACATTCTCCACGACCTCGGGGCGTTCTCCATCATCGCCTCGGACAGCCAGGCGATGGGCCGCGTCGGCGAGGTGGTGATCCGCACCTGGCAGACCGCGCACAAGATGCGGGTGCAGCGCGGCCGTCTCGCCGACGAGAGCGGCGCCAACGACAATGTTCGGGTGAAGCGCTACATCGCGAAATACACCATCAACCCGGCGATCGCCCATGGCATGGCGGGCGAGATCGGCTCGGTCGAAGCCGGCAAGCGCGCCGACCTGGTGCTGTGGAGCCCGGCCTTCTTCGGCGTGAAGCCCGACCTCGTCCTCATCGGCGGCACGATCGCCGCCGCCCCGATGGGCGACCCCAACGCCTCGATCCCGACGCCGCAGCCGGTGCACTACCGCCCGATGTTCGGCGCCTTCAGCAGGTCGCGCACCGCGTCGTCGGTGGTCTTCACCAGCCAGGCCGCGATCGACGCCGGCCTCGCCGCTTCGCTCGGCACCGCCAAGGCGCTGGTTGCGGTGAAGAACACCCGCGGCGGCATCTCCAAGGCGTCGATGATCCACAACAGTGCGACGCCCGCGGTCGATGTCGATCCGGAAACCTACGAGGTCCGCGCCGACGGCGAGCTCCTGACCTGCGAGCCGGCGACGGTGCTGCCGATGGCGCAGCGCTATTTCTTGTTCTGAAGGCTGGGCAGGATTAGATTCCCCGCTCTGTTTGGCCCGCGAGGTCACGATGACCGCAAGAGCGAAAGTCCAACCACCGGCGACGAAGTCGGCCGCCGGACTCTACGAACGAGACCTCTACGCCTGGACGCGCGAGCAGGCCCAGCTCCTGCGCGAACAGCGCTTCGACGAACTCGACCTCAGCAATCTCATTGACGAGGTGGAATCGGTGGGCGGCTCGGAGAAGCGCGAGATTCGGAACCGACTGGCAATTCTCCTTGCTCATCTTCTCAAATGGCGCTTTCAGCCTGGAGCGCGGTCGAACGGCTGGCGCGGGACGATCCGCGACCAGCGCAAGGAGATCGAAGCGATCCTCGAAGACAGTCCCAGCCTTCGCGCCTACCCGGGCCAGGTGCTCGCTAGATGCTACCTCTCGGGACACCTGCGGGCGTCCGAGGAGACGGGCATCGATTTCACGCTGTTCCCGGACGAGTGCCCGTTCACCATCGAGCAGGTGCTCGACCCCGACTTCCTGCCCAAGGAAGTCGGCCTCTACAACCAGTCGTGACCATGGGAAACTCCGCCACCACCGGCTTTGCGGATCGGTCGACGCCGACCACGGCCTACGACGCCGACTTCTATCTCTGGACGCAGGAGCAGGCGCGGGTGCTGCGCGAGCTGCGCCCCTACGGTGTCGACTGGGAGAACGCCGCCGAGGAGATCGAGAGCGTGGGGCGATCGCAGAAGACCGAAATCCGTAACCGGCTCATCGTGCTTCTGATGCATCTCCTGAAGTGGCAGTTCCAGCCGGAGAAGCGGAAGGACGGCTGGCTGTCGACAATCGGCGAGCAGCGCGTTTCGATCGAAGGCCTCCTCGAGACCAGCCCCAGCCTTCGCGCCTTTCCGGGCGATATCCTCGAATGGGCTTACGAGCGGGCACGCCGGCGCGCGACGCAGGAAACGCGCCTGTCGCCCTCGACCTTTCCGGAGCACCCGCCATTCACGATCGCAGAGGTGCTCGACGATGCATTCATGCCGGGCGAGCCATGGCATCCCGACGATCTGGCCGAGTGATGCGTCGTGCCGCCCTCGTCGCGGTCGCAGCGCTGGCGGTCGCGCCGGCGCTGGCGCAGACGCCGGATCTGGAGCTGCCCTTCGGGCCAGACGCGGTCGTGACCGGGGTGACCTATGGCTGCCCAGGCCTCCTCGATCCGTTCTACGTCACCTACATCAACGACACCTACAACAGCCTCGCGATCGTGCCGGTGCCGGGCATCCTCGACGACCCGGTGCCGGTGATCTTCGCGAATGTCGTGTCGGCGTCCGGCGCGCGCTATGCGAGCGGCTTCTACATCTGGTGGACGCATGGCAGCGAGGCGGCGCTCTATGACCTCCGCAACGGCGAGGACGTGGAGGCGATGCTGACCTGCAAGGAAGTGCCGTCGCCGTGACGGCATGGAACTGGCGGAAAGCCTGACTTTGCGCCATATGAGCGCGATGAGCGAGATCACGTCCAGCCTCACCATCCAGCCCGGCGTCGAGGGACCCGACCTCGGTGCGTGCCCGTGCTGCGGCGGCGGGCGGGTGTTCGGCTTTGCCTATCGCGATGGGCGACCGCTCGGCCTCTACCAGGCGTGCGAGGTCGGGCTGCCGGGCTCCGGCGAGGCGATCATCGGGGTCACGATCGGGCCGTTCGACGGGATGTCGAAGCCCGCCGAGCGCGAGGTCCTCGCCTTCACCTTCCCGCTCAAGGGATCACCGCGGCTGACGCCGACCGACCGCAACGTTCCCGGCTGGTCGGACCTCGACAAGCAGGGTGTGCGGATCGCGGCCGACGCCGCCCCGGTGCATCCGCGCCTCCCAGAGTTCATCGCGCTCGCCGAAGCCGCCATGGCGCAGGATGTGCGGTTCCTCCGCGGCCTCGGCAACGGCGGCTTCGTCGCCGACGCGCCGTCGGCGGGCAGCGCCGCGTGAAGTTCACCGTCGTCGACGTGGGCGCCAAGGCGGAGCCGCCTCCGGTATCGACGGTACCGCATTCCGTCCTCCTCTCGACCTGGCTGTCGCCGGGCTTCCCGGTCGGGGCATTCAGCTATTCGCACGGCCTCGAGACCGCAATCGCGTCGGGCGAGGTCACAACAGCGGATCAGCTCGCGGACTGGATCGCGTTCCTGGTCGAGCGCGGCAGCGGCTGGTGCGACGCGCTGCTTCTTGCACAGGCGTGGCGTGCGGCCGTGGCGGACGACATGGTCCGGCTCCTCGACGCGGCCGAGCTTGCGCGCGCGATGGCGGTATCGGGCGAGCGCCAGCTCGAAACGACCGCGCTGGGCGACGCCTTCCTCAAGGCCGCGGCAGCCGGCTGGCCGAGTGCCACGACGGAGCGGTTGGCTGGAACCGCCGGCGTCGCCTATCCCGTTGCCGTGGGCGCCACCGCGGCCGCGCATGGCGTGCCGCTCGCCGCCACTCTGGCCGCCTATCTCAACGCCTTCGCCGCGAACCTCGTCTCGGTCGCGGTGCGTCTGGTGCCGCTCGGCCAGAGCGCGGGGCTGGCGGTGCTGGCGCGGCTGCAGCCGCTCGGCGCGGCGATTGCATTGCTGGCGGAGGCCGCGCCGCTCGATGCGCTCGGCAACGCCGCGATCCGCTCCGACATCGCCGCGATGCGCCACGAGGTCCTCTATTCACGGGTGTTCCGCTCATGACGACCGCATCGACCAACGGGCCGCTTCGCGTCGGCATCGGCGGGCCGGTCGGCGCCGGCAAGACGACGCTGACCGAGATGCTGTGCAAGGCGATGCGCGACCGCTACTCGGTCGCCGTCGTCACCAACGACATCTACACCCGCGAGGACGCGCTGATTCTCAACCGCGTCCAGGCGCTGCCCGAGGAGCGCATCCTCGGCGTCGAGACCGGCGGCTGTCCGCACACCGCGATCCGCGAGGATGCCTCGATCAACCTCGCCGCGGTTGCCGAGATGGTGCGCCGCTTCCCCGACCTCGACCTCGTCCTCATCGAATCCGGCGGCGACAATCTCGCCGCCACCTTCTCGCCGGAGCTTGCCGACATCACGCTCTACGTCATCGACGTCGCGGGCGGCGAGAAGATCCCGCGCAAGGGCGGGCCAGGGATCACCCGGTCCGACCTTCTCGTCGTCAACAAGATCGACCTTGCGCCTCATGTCGGCGCCGATCTCGAGGTGATGGAGGCCGACACCAGGCGGATGCGCGGCGAGCGGCCCTACGTCTTCACCGACATGCGGCGCCGGCGCGGCCTCGACGCGATCGTGCGCTTCATCGAAACCGCCGGCGGGCTCGTCGAGCGCGCGCCGGCGGCATAGGCTGAGGGATTACAGCCCGAAGCGGACCATGAAGCCGAAGGTCTCGCCGACATTGTCGACCATCGCGGTGAGCGGGATCGAATAGCGGATGGTGTTGCCGTCCCGCTCGGCGTCGGTGTCGATGATGCGCGGCGCGGTGACGCTCCAGCTCATGGTGTGGCCCTCGAACATTCCCCGCATCATCGCCTGCATCTGCTCGTTCATCGCCCGCTCCTCTTCGGAGACGTCCTCGCCGACCGGATCGCTGTCGGGGATGGTGATCGAGACCGAGTAGAGGTAGACGCCGCCGCCTTCGTCGACGAGCGTCACCGTCGGGGCGCCCTCGTCGTCATCGCCCGGCATCAGCTCGCCGCTCGCCAGCGCTGCCGCCATATCGGCGATCGGCCCGGTCGCGGTCATCCGGCAGATCGTGTTGTCGCCTTCGGTGATGACCTCGACCTCGGTGGTGAAGCTGTCCGGCAGGCCGGAGTCTTCGTCTTCGGCCGGGCAGAACTCGCCGCCGTCTCCTTCGGCCTCCATCATCCCGAGCATGTCGGTGGCCATCGCCAGGGTCACGACCATGGTCGACGTGCCGTTGCTGGTTATCGTCAAGTCCTGGCTCATGTCGAAACAGCCGGCCAGAAACGGCAGCGTCAGCAGGCTTCCGATCAGCCCAATCCGTGCGCGCATAGTCCTCGTCCCTTTCTCGCAAGAATCGCCCCGGGCGCATCCTAGTGATCTAGGCTCACAAGTCGATGTCAGCCGAGTCGGATCGCTACAGAGCGTCAGCGATCCGCCAGCGGCGCCTGCGCCTGATTGATCGAATTTTACCGAGCATATCCATTCAATCTTGGGAGGTCGTGCGCCAAGTGTCGACCTTCGACCGGCAGGAAGGACCGATCATGAAGGCGCTCCTCATCCGCTTCGCGAGGAACCGCTCCGGCGCGACAGCGATCGAGTATGCCCTGATCGGCACGCTGATCAGCGTCGCGATCATCGTCGGCGCGATCGCGCTCGGCGGCGTGCTCAACACGACCTATGAGGGCTTTGGCACCCATTTCTAGGCGCGTCAGCCCTTGTGGCGCCTCGCCAGGAATTCGCCGGTGACGGAGCCCTTCGCGGCGAGGAGCTTCGCGGGGGGCCCTTCGAACACCACCGCGCCGCCCTCGTGGCCGGCGCCGGGGCCGAGGTCGATCACCCAGTCCGCCCGTGAGATCACGTCGAGATTGTGCTCGATGACGATCACCGTGGAGCCTTCGTCGACGAGGCGGTCGAAGAGGCCGATCAGCGTGTCGACGTCGTTCATGTGAAGCCCGGTGGTGGGCTCGTCGAGGACATAGATGTTGCCGGCCTTGCCGAGCTCGGCGGCGAGCTTGAGGCGCTGGCGCTCGCCGCCCGACAGCGTCGACAGCGGCTGGCCGAGCGTCAGGTAGCCGAGGCCGACATCGTCGAGGCCCCTCAGGATCTTCGCGATCGCAGGCTCGGTGAAGAAGGCGACGGCGTCCGTCACCGACATCCCGTAGACGTCGCTGATCGACTTGCCGCGCAGCTTGTGCCGCAGCACCTCCTCGGTGAAGCGCTTGCCCTGGCAGGTCTCGCACTCGGTCACCATCGGATCGAGATGGGCGAGATCGGTGTAGATGACGCCGAGGCCGTTGCAGTCCGGGCAGGCGCCCTTGCTGTTGGCGCTGAAGAGCGCGGCATCGACCTTGTTGGCCTTGGCGAAGGTCTTGCGCACGCTGTCGAGGATGCCGGTGTAGGTCGCAGTGTTGGAGCGGCGGGAGCCGCGCGCCAGCGTCTGGTCGATGATGATGGTCTCGGGATGCGCCTCCGGCAGGCTGCCGATGATCAGCGACGACTTGCCGGCACCGGCAACGCCGGTCACCGCGGTGAGGACGCCGCGCGGGATCGAGACCGACACGTTCTTCAGATTGTTGGTGCGGGCGTTCCTGATCTCGAGCTTGCCGTCCGGCTTCCGCGGCGTCTCCTTGATCGGCTGGTATTTGCGGATGTGGTCGCCGGTGAGCGTGCCGGATTTGAGGAGGCCGGCATAGTCGCCCTCATAGACGACCTCGCCGCCCTTCGACCCGGCGCGCGGCCCCATGTCGACGACATGGTCGGCGATCGCGATCATGTCGGGCTTGTGCTCGACGACGAGCACGGTGTTGCCCTTGTCGCGAAGCTGCTGCATCAGCCCTGCGAGACGGCCGACATCGTGCGGATGAAGGCCGACCGACGGCTCGTCGAAGACATAGGTGATGTCGGTCAGCGACGAGCCGAGATGGCGCACCATCTTCACCCGCTGGCTCTCGCCGCCCGACAGCGACGATGATTCGCGGTCGAGGCTGAGATAGCCGAGGCCGATGATGACGAGATTCTCGAGGCGCGCGGCAAGCGCGTCGAGCATCGGCTGGACCTCCTTCGCCTTCACGCCGCGGATGAAGGGCGCGAGGTCGGAGACCTGCATCGCCGACAGCTCGGCGATGTTCCTGCCGTTCAGCCTGCTGCCAAGCGCCGCCTCGTTGAGCCGCGCGCCCTGGCATTTCGGGCAGACTTGGCGGGTGAAGATGCGCTCATACTCCGCGCGGACATGGGGCTGGAGCGACTCCGGATCCTTGCTGCCGAGACCCTTCTTCAGCTTGGCGACGACGCCCTCATAGGTGAGGCCGATCTTGCCGACCTTGACCTTCCGGCCGTCGTCGAGATGGAGGAGGTTCTCGCGCTCCTCCTTGGTGTATTTCCGGATGGGCTTGTCCATGTCGAACAGGCCCGAGCTCCGGTAGACCTCCCAGTACCAGCTGTCGACGGCGAAATCCTTGGGCAGCAGCGCGCCCTCGTTGAGGGATTTCGTCTCGTCGATCACCGCCTTCATGTTCATCGCGGCGACCTGGCCGATGCCCTCGCATTCGGGGCACATGCCGCGCGGGTCGTTGTAGGAATAGAGACCCGGCGAAGGCAGCTTCGGCTCGGCGGCGCGCGAGAAGATGACGCGGAGCATCTGCGCCGCGTCGGTCACGGTGGCGATGGTCGAGCGCGAATTGCCGCCAATGCGCTGCTGGTCGACGACGATGGCGGCCGAGATGTTCTCCAGTTCGTCGGCGTCGGGCTGGCCGTAATGCGGCATGAATTGCTGCACGAAGGTCGGGTAGGTCTCGTTGATCAGCCGCTGGCTCTCGGCGGCGATGGTGCCGAAGACGAGGGACGATTTGCCGGAGCCGGAGACGCCGGTGAACACCGTGATCTTCCGCTTCGGAATGTCGAGCGAGACGTTCTTGAGGTTGTTCTCGCGCGCGCCGCGGATGCGGATCACGTCATGAGCGGGAGACGCCATGGGCTGGTCCTGTCGTTCGTCGCAGATCGGGAGAGGTGGTGGGGCGGCGGCGCCGGTCAAGGCCGGCTTCACTCACTCCAGCCGCGCCAGCACATCCTCGAGGGCATCGAAATAGCCCGGCCACGAGGCCTCGGCGCCCATGTAGAACTGCTGCTGCTCGGGGTCGGTCCGGAACCCGGCCTGCTCCATGCGCAGATGCGTGCCCGTTGCGGTGGGCGTGAGCGTCCAGGTCACCGTGCTGTCGAGGCCGAAGGCGGCCCAGGTGTAGGCAAGGCGCCTGTGCGGCTCGATCGCCACCACCTCGCAGTCGACCGATCCCCATGCGCCGCTCAGCTGGAAGCGATGGTTCGGTTCCGGCTTGAAGTCGTTCTTCATCAGCCATTCCTCGATGAGGTGCGGCTGGGTCAGGGCGCGCCAGATCTTCTCCGGCGGGTAGCCGATCTCGCGTTCGACGACGACGGAGCGGGTTTCGGCCGATGGTGCGTTCACTGATCCATCCTCTTCAGCAGGTCTTCGAGGTCGTCGAACCGGCTTTGCCAGAAGCCGGCCATCTGGCTCGTCCAGTCGATGAGCGGGGCGAGTGCGCCAAGCTGCGCGCTGTAGTGGGTCCGCCTGCCCTCATGGCGGTCGCGCACCAGTCCGGCCTGCTTGAGGATGCCGAGATGCTTGGAGACCACCGGCTGGGACACGCCTGCGCGCTCGGTGAGCGCGGTGACGGTCTTCTCGCCCTCGCGGCAGAGGCGCTCGAAAAGCCCGCGCCGCGTGGGATCCGCCAGCGTGCGGAAGATCATGTCATGGGCGTTCGCCATCGGCCGAACCATGGCCGCCGGGATATGCGTGAGTCAAGCAACGCAGCCGGCAGCCGCGAGAGCCATAGCCCGGGCATTATCCGTCATGCCTTGCCTGCCGAAAGCTCCGCCCAGACCGGCGCGTGGTCGCTGGCGTCGTCATAGCCGCGCGCGTAGCGATCGACGCCGGCGGCCTTGAGGCGCCCGGCGACCGGCTTGCTGAGGAGGAGGAAGTCGAGCCGGAGGCCGTAATCGCGCTCCCAGCGCCGGAACATGTAGTCCCAGAACGAGTACATCGGCTCGTCGGGATGGAGCGCCCGCACCGCGTCGACCCAGCCCTGACCGAGGAGCCGGACGAAGGCCTCGCGCGGCGCCGGCTGGAGCAGCGCATTGTCGGCGTAGGATCGCACCCGGTAGATGTCGAAATCGGTCGGCACGACGTTGAGGTCGCCGGCGAGGACGACCGGCAGGCCGCTCGCCCAGAGCTCGGCAGCATGCGCGATCAGCCGCTCGAACCAGGCGAGCTTGTAGTCGAATTTCGGTCCCGGCTGCGGATTGCCGTTCGGCAGATAGATCGAGGCGATGAGGATGCCCTCGACCGCCGCCTCGATGTAGCGCGCATGGGTGTCGGCGGGGTCGCCCGGCAGCGCCCGGCGCGTCACGACCGGCTCGGCGTTCTTGGCCAGGATCGCGACGCCGTTCCACGACTTCTGCCCCTTCCACACTGCGCCATAGCCGGCGCGCCCGATCTCCGCCTCGGGGAACGCCTCGTCCAGCGTCTTCAGCTCCTGGAGGCAGACGATGTCGGGCGCCGATTCCTCCAGCCAGGCTAGGAGGCTGGGCAGCCGGCGCCGCACATTATTGATGTTGTAGGTCGCGATCTTCATCGCGGGAGTGATGCCGCAGCCCGCGCATCCGGCGCAACCTGTGGCGAAGCGGGCCGCTCGGGCCGCCTCTCACGGGACGCCCGGCATGGCCTCATGCCGCTCGTGGATGGCGGTGTCCAGTGACCTTAAGAAAATCAATTTCTGAGACATTGACAATGCCGAAAATCAATGTGAAGATCACTAAAATGAATAATCGGAAGCCGGCCCATGGCAGACGTTCAGGACTGGCAGGCGCTCACGGCCCTCACGCAGGGCCAGCCGCTGGTGGTGGAGCGGGTGCGGCTGGTGCCGACGGGCGTCGCCATCGAGGGCCGGTTCGCATTGCCTGACCTCGCGCGGCTGCCTGCCGAAGACCAGGTCTTCGTCGTCGCCTTCGTCCGCAGCCACGGCTCGATCAAGGAGATGGAGCAGGTCTTCGGCGTGAGCTACCCGACGATCAAGGGCCGACTCAACCGCATCGCCGCGGCGCTGCAATTCGTCGAGACGGAGGCGTCCCCGTCGCGGGCCGAGATCCTCGATCGCCTGGGGCGCGGCGAAATCAGCCCCGACGAGGCCATCCGCGCGCTGGAGCGACTCAAATGATGCCACCGCTTTGGGCCGATCTGAGGGTCCGGACACGCCGGGTCCATCTCAGACTGTGGCTGCCGCTCTTCCTGATCTGGATCCTGCTGCTGCCCATCTTCCTGCTGGTGCTCCCCTTCGCGATCGTCGGCTTCATCGTCATGGGCGTGAAGCCGGTGCCGGCGCTGGGCGCGATCTTCCGCGTGATGGGCAGCCTGTCGGGGACGTCGATCGAAGTCGATCGACCGAAAGCACTCGTGTCCCTTCGTATCGTCTAGGAGAACGCCGATGCGCGAGAATCGCAGGCACGTCTTGGATCTGCTGGGTGACGGCAAGATCAGCGCCGAGGAGGCCGACAAGCTGATCGAGGCGCTCGGCGCCGATACCGCGGTCGGCACGATCGGCGCCGGTTCGAAGGCCTGGCCGAAATATCTCCGGGTGCTGGTCGAGGCCGAGGAGAACGGCGACGGCGAGCTCACCAAGGTCAACATCCGCGTGCCGATGCAGCTTCTGCGCGCCGGTGTCCGCCTTGCGAGCCTCATCCCGCCCATGGTGCACGACCAGGTGAACCAGGCGATGCGCGAGCAGGGCGTCGGCTTCGACCTCGCCCAGCTCCGCCCGGAAAACCTGGAGGAGCTCGTCGAGAACCTCAAGGACCTGACGATCGACGTCGACCATCCGAAGAACAAGGTGAAGGTGCGGGTCTTCTGCGAATAGCGCGGGATGCCTCGCCGCGTGCTTCAAAATGAAGGGGCGGGCCGGAGCCCGCCCCTCGCTGTCCCGCGGTTCGCGTCTAGAGCGCAAAGACGTAGAGCATCGCGCCGCGCGGCATGTTCGCGCGCTCGCCGCCCGGCGACGGGCCGGAGGCGATGACGGCGATGTACTGCTTGCCGTCCACCGCGTAGCTGATCGGCGTGCCGCGCGAGGGAACGCCCATGTCGAACTCGTAGACGACGTCGAGCGTATTGGCGTCGTGGATCATCACGAGGCCGTCCTGCGTCGAGGTCATCACGAGGCCGCCGGCGGTGACGGTGACGCCGGAATTGTAGACATAGCTGCGCTGGTAGTTGGCGACGAGCTCGTTGGTGTTGAGGTCGACCGCCCACATCGCGCCGTAGAAGTTCGGGCCGCCTTCCTCGCCGACGACGGGACCGAAGTCGCCGTTGAAGCCGAACATGCCGCCGCCTTCCTCGAGGTTGATGCCGCCATCATCGCTGAGCGGCAGCGTGGCGATGACCTCGAGCTGGAAGCAGCCGTCGGAGCCGACGCCATAGGCAAGCCCAGTGTCGGCATTGTAGGCCGGGTACTGCCAGCGCACGCCGCCGGCAAGGCTCGGGCAGACCGGGTTGTTGTCGGCCAGGCTCTCGCCGCGATGGAAGCGGAAGTCGGGCCGGTATTCCTGGACCTCGAGGTCGGGATTGAACTCGACCGGCAGGCCGGTCTTCGGGTCGAGGCCTTCGGTCCAGTTCACCTCGACGACGTAGGTGGCGTGGCTGACGAACTCGCCGGTGTTGCGGTCCATCTGGTAGAGGAAGCCGTTGCGGGCGAAGTGCGCCACGATGTTGCGCGTCTCGCCGTCGACTTCGCGGTTGAGGAGGAAGTGGACGCCGTTCTCGTCGTAGTCCCACGACTCGTTCGGCGTGTACTGGAAGTACCAGTTGAGCTCGCCGGTATCGACGTTCAGCGCCACCGCGGTGTTGGTGTAGAGGTTGTCGCCCGGGCGGAATTCGGGGTCGAACATCGGCACCGGGTTGGCCGTGCCCCAATAGGTGGCGCGCAGATCGGCGTCATAGGTGCCGACCGTCCACATGCCGGCGCCGCCGGTCTTCCACGCATTGTGGTCGTCCGCCCAGGTCTCGTGGCCGGGCTCGCCGGGGCCGGGAATGGCGTACCAGCGCCACAGCTCCGAGCCGTCTTCGGCGCTGAGCGCCTCGACCCAGCCGCGGGTGCCGCCGTCGCCGAGACCGTTGGCGACAAGGACGTGGCCGCCATAGGCCGCGGTGCCGCCGGTGCAGGATTCCGACTCGATGTTGATGCCGGCGCCGCCCGGATGGTCGATGCCCATGCGCTGGACGTCCCAGATGAACTCGCCGGAGTCGCGGTCGAGGGCGACGGTGCGCCCGTCGGACATGCACTTCACGATCATGTTGTCGAGAAGGGCGAAGCCGCGGGTCTGGCCGCCGACGTCCTTCGAGACGGTGGCGTCCGCGGTCCACACCAGCCGCGCGCCGGTGCCCGACGAGACGTCGACCTTGTAGAAGACGCCCGCGCCGTCCTCGAAATACATGATGCCTTCGTCGACCAGCGGGTTGGTGTCGATCGTCGAGCCGTTGCGGCCGGCGAAGGTCGAGCTGATCGGGAAGGTGAAGGCGACCCTCAGATCCCCGACATTGCCGGTGTTGATCTCGTCGAGCCGCGAATAGCGGTGACCCCAGAGATTGCCGAGCGTGGTCAGCCAGTTCTGCGGCTCGGAATCGGCGTTGGCGAGCCGGTCTTCGGTGACCGGCGATTCCGCCATCGCCGGCATGGCGAGGACGGACGCCATCAGGGCTCCGCCGAGGCCGGCCAGAATGCGTGAATGCGTGCGCTTCATGTGCGTGTTTCTCCCAAGATGCAGTCTTCTCGTTTGTGGCTTCGATCGCCGTGTCGGGATTCGCCCGCGCAGCATCGTGCCCGGCCTCGCGCGATCCTCGCGGAACCGTCCGGAACACCTCCCATGCATGCAGTCCGCCCAGTACCCCAAATTTGGGGTATCGCCTTGATTTAACGGGTCAACGGGCGTTGAGAGCAGTCAACACGGGATGACTTGGTGGGCGGGCGAACGTGTGGGGGGAATGGTGCCGCATGCCGGATTCGAACCAGCGACCCACGCATTACGAAGCGACCAACGGTCTTGTTAGCACAGTCGCGGAAGCTGCACAGGCCAAAGTCGAAACACGCTCGGGAGAGCGAAAGCCCGCCGTCTTTCGACTCACCGATTCCTGTCGTAGGTGATCGACCGGGGACTTAAGTGAACGCAATGCGCGCTAAGAACTGCAGCCGAGCTGCAGCCGTGCTGTCTGCGACTAGCGGTCCTATCGATCCCGCTCCGTCGATCGCACCTCCACCTGGCGACGCCGCTCAGACGGTCCGCCAAGGCACATAGATACGTGATCGAAGCTGAGGGATCCGGGACTGAGATCGGCCGTGACTCGCCACGGGTGACGGATACGTCTGAGTTATCAGCGTGGCCCCGAAAAAGGGGGCGGTCGCGATTCCCGACCATCGCTCGACCCGTATCCGCAGCTCCGCGACTACCGGGACCAGTAACCTCTGGAGGAAACGGAGCTGGCACTGGTGTGATCCGGTCATTGCTCCGCCCGGGCCCAGTGGACGCGACCGCGCCGAAACCAGAAGTGCGACCGGCAATCCTTCTGTCGCCATACCGAAGGATGGAGCGAGGCCGTACCGTCCTCATGGTGCGTCAAGCTCCAACACGGTCGCTCATCGGGGATGAGGTTCATGTGTAGGGTTCTGCGGCAGCCGCACGGGCAAAGCATGGCCGCCTGTTCAACGAAGCCGTCTTCTTGGACCACGTAGAGCGTTCGCCGCCGGAGCCGGCCAGGCAGGGCTACGTCGACGACGCGCGTGCCGTAGGGGCGATCCCAGAGGTGCCGCGCGAGCCACGACCAGGCGCCCGAAAGCCACCTCATTCGGGTCGCACGTCGGTCAGCTCAACGAGGCCGAGCATCGGCTGGGTGTCTCCATGGCCGACGCGGCCGGCGAGAAGGTCATCGATCCCCTCGTCGGGCTCCGGGATCAGCTCCATGCTGGCGAGGCTGAATACAACGCTGGCGTAGCGAACATTGGCCTGCTCGCGGAAAGGGTGGAGTCTCGCTAGCAGCTCATTCACAGCCAGCGAAGCGGCCAGCATGTTTACGCTGATCACGGCCGGACGGTTCGCCGCCACTCCCCTGATATAGCCGTCCTCGACCTGTCGCCGGTGCGCGGCCGGATCGCGCCGGCGGAGTCCGGCCGCGGCCACGTCATACAGGGTGAAGAGCTCACGGCTGATCAGGCTGGAACGGCCGGGCTGCAGGTAATGGATCGTCCCACAAACCTCCCGGATGCGACCGCGGCCGGCCGAGTCCTTCACGGCGTCCAGCCGAACACCCAGGTCGAAGTACGGGAGCAAGTAGTAGGTGGCCATGGTGTTGAGAAGGAAGCGGCCATCGATCGTGTCCATGCATCCGAACACGATATCGCATTGAGCGACGGACCTGATCACATCGGGATCCCAGAGGTTCCGGGCGAGCCGAATGACGCGGGTGCCGAGACCGATGCGCTCGCTTGCGTCCCCCAGAACGTCAACCTTGAAGCGGCCGGCGTCGGCATCGGCGAGGGTGGCGTTGAGGATGCGGTTGATGTTCCGCCGCTCGACCCGGTCCGGATCAACCAGCACGATCTCGCCGACACCAAGCCGCACGAGTTGCTCGATCAGGGGGCTGCCGGTCCCCGAGCAGCCGATGACCGCGATCGATAGGCGCTGAATGCGCTCGATCGTCCCGCTGTCGAAAGCCTGCGCGTGGGAGGCGACGAAATCCGGCTGGGCGACGCTGCCGGCGTCGGCATACCAGAAATGAAGATCGTCTCCGGCAACGCTGATCACCGACAACGGGGCGAGCGCGCCGTCGCCCTCGAGAATCCGTCCGAACATCTGCCCGTCCGGCAGCATCACCGCGCTGCCGTGTGGGACGCCCGACTCCGTCCAGCCCCGGATCATCGGCAGAAGGCGTGCATCGCCCTCGTCGTCCACGGCGGAGAACCCACCGTAGCCGGAGGGGTGGCTGTGAACCTTGACTACGGACAGCCCGCCCTCCGCAGCCCGTTCCAGGATCGGTTCGATGTAGTCGGGCGGCCAGGTGACCCGCATCGGCGTCCGTTCAAAGCAGATGTCGTACGGGATGCCATGCACTTCCCGAACGAGCAACCGGTGCCGACGGTCGCCGTCGCGCCGGCCGCAAAGCAAGATCGCGACGGCCTCCTTGCCGTCGCCAGGGAAGAGAAAGCTCTTCAGGTGGGCATGCTGGTCGCCCGAGAGAGACAGGGTCACTTGGCCGGGCACCGCTCGAACTCCCGCTCCAGCCAGTCCTCCACGAGGATGACGTGTGTGCCAAGGCCGTCGCGGCCGGGTTTCCAGGGATTGGCGGCCGTGCGATGCCGAGACCATCGCTGGAACGTCTTGCCGTCGAGGGCCTGGCGCGCCTCAGTGGCGCCGATCGGCCGTCCGTCCTTCCGGCTCAACGCAGGAAAGACATAGACCATATTCAGCTCCGTGAGCGGGTAGCCGGTCTCCATCCGGATCGCGATCGTCACCGCCGGGTGGTTGTATCCCTCGCCCGTTGAGAACTCGTGGATGAGTACCCACTGAGAGCCGTCGACAATGGTCTCCCAGGGTCGGCCGTACTCTTCGAGGAACTTGCGGTCCTCGGGTGGGAGATCGAACTGGCGACGAAGGGTCACGACTAGCCCTCCGTCTGGTCCCGCGGCAGCGCCTTGAACTTCTCGACGCCGCGCTCCCGGAGGTCCACCTTCTCGTCGAGCTTGACCTTCTCCAAAGGCTTGCCGGCCGCCTTCACCCGGAGGGTGTACTCCTCGGCCGGAAGCAAACCCGCCAGGGTCAGGATTTCCCGACCGGTGGGCTTCGGGTCGTGGACGATGAATCCCTCGCCGTTCACCTTGATCCGGTAGCCCTTGGAGAGGGGCGGCTGCTTGCCGAGCCTGGCATACTCCTCCAAGTCAATGATGTCGTCGACGACGGCCTCTTCGCCAGGGTCGTCCCGCTCGGTCCTGTTGGTATCCATTGTCATTTCCTTTTGCATGGCCGAGTCTTAGGTCCCGGCGCTCTACTTGCACCGTATCCGAAGCGCGCTAAGTATGTCAAGCGTTCCTTAGCGCGCTTGACGAAGCAAGCAGACACTTGATAGAATCTTTATGGTGCTTCAGCTACTTAGGAGGAACCTGATGCCATGCTTGGCCGCACAGACGACGCCCAGGTGACAACCAAGCCGGTCACGACTCTGGGCCGATACCTTGCCTCGATTCGCTCCGACCGCGGTCTGACTCTGCGCCAGGTCGAAGAGGCGACCAGCAGGGAAGTATCGAATGCCTACCTAAGTCAGATCGAGAACGAGAAAATACAGAAACCCTCGCCCAACGTTCTTCATGCGCTCGCTGAAATCTACCGTATCAGCTATGAGCACCTCATGCAGATGGCCGGCTACATTCCCGCCTCTGCCTCTCGGGGCCGGGTCGACCGACACGGCCGGGTCCCGACCTTTGCCGAGCACAACCTTACCCCGGACGAAGAATCCCGGTTGCTTGAGTACCTTCAGTTTCTCCGCATGAGGAAGCGCCCTGGCGATGAAGGCTGACGACAGTGGACTTGACCCCGATCAACGCCGCGCGGTCGAACAGCGCGCCCGTCAGCTGCTCGACCGCGCGGCTGCCTGGGACCGGTTACCCACGCCGGTCGACGACCTTCTGGAAGCAGCCAAACTCCGAACTGCCCCAATAAGCGCGTTCGATCAGGGCGTGGTCGAGCGCTACATTCGCCAGATCGGGAGCGCCACCGCGCGCATCCTCAAGTCGGCCATAGGGAAGGTGCTCGGGATTCTGGACGTCCATGGCCGGATCGTTCACATCGATCCGACAGTCAACAGGGAGAAGCAGAATTTCCTGAAGCTGCACGAGACCGGGCACAACGAAATACCGCATCAGCGCGGACTGTTCCGGTGGCTGCAGGACTGCAGGCACACGCTCGACCCGGAAGTGTCTGACCTGTTCGAACGCGAGGCCAACAATTTCGCGACGGTCGTTCTTTTCCAGGACACCCGCTTCTCTGCAATGGCCGCCGACAGCGACTTCGGCATCAAGGTTCCCCTCAAGTTCGGGCGCAAGTTCGGGGCCTCCGCCTACGCCTCTATCCGGGAGTATGTCCGCCGCAATGAAAAGGCCTGCGCGGTGATCGTTCTGGAGCCTCCTGAGTTCGTTCCGGAGGCTGGCCTCCGGGCGAGCGTCCGTCGGGTGGACGCTTCGCCGGAATTCGTCCGCCGTTTCGGTAGCCTCCAGCTTCCGGAGGCCATCACCGTAGGCAACCGCCTCATCCAGTGCATCCCAGGCCCGGGCAAGCGCATGTCTGCGCCCGCAGACCTACCGCTCGAAGATCGGAACGGTCAGGTCCACGAGTTTGTCGGCGAGGGCTTTTCGACCCCGCACAATGTGTTCGTCCTTATCCACGCGCGCGCGACCCTTCGGACAACAATACAGGTTAAGCAGACCGGACTCGACACGCCCAGCGTGACGGTCGGATTCTAAAAAGCGCGCCAAATCGACATTCCCGAACAAACTGCATGTCGGACTGTGAGGTTCCTATTTGAAGACCAACCGCTGGGCTGCTCCAAGAGCGGCTTGAAACAAATAGTGAACACCTATCCGCAAAAAAACGGCTTGACCACTCCCTTGATTGGGACAAAATAGGAGAAAATAGGACGGAGTGATTCTATGCCCTCGCCCCAGGCCAGCTTGCCCCTCGGCCCCGCTATGCGGACGCACCTGCACCTGGACAGCGAGGTCTGTCCCTGGTGCGAGCAGCCGATCCCTCATGAGAAACTGGCCGAGATTCAGGACCGGATCGAGACCCGCGAGCGCGAGCGTTTTGCGAGCTTGGAAGCCGGGCTCCGTCAGCAGTTCGCCAAAGAGAAGGGCGAGGCTGAAGTCAAGGCGAAGCGGGAGATCGAGGCGGCCAGGACGGCCGGCGAGGCGGCACTGGCCGCTCTCCGGCGCGACAGCGTCAAAGCGCTTGAGGAGGCGCAGAGCAAAACCGAGATTCTGCTTGCAAGGACTCGCGAAGACGAGCGCGCCGCAGCCAAGACAGCCCTTGCCGGCCAGCTGGCGGAACTCGCCGCCGGCCGAGACGCGGCGGAGGCGGCCCGGGCAGAAGCCGAGGAGAAGCTCGCAGCGCAGGCCCAGGGCCACGCCGAGGAACTGAACGCCCGCATCTCCGAGGTTAGGGACGCACTAGACAAGGAGAAAGCCAACGCGCTCCTGGCCGAGCAGGCGAAGACGTTCGAGGAGCGTCAGAAGCTCCAGTCCAAGGTTCAGGACCTTCAGCGGCAGCTCGAGCGCAGGACCGCGGCCGAACTCGGCGAAGGAGCCGAGATCGACCTTTACGAACTCCTTCGCAACACCTTCGACGGCGACAAGATTCGGCGCGTGCCGAAAGGAACGCCCGGCGCCGACATCATCCACGAGGTGATGCACAACGATCTGGTCGCGGGCAAGATCGTCTACGACAGCAAGAACCGCAACGCCTGGCAGACCGCATTCGCAACCAAGCTCCGGGACGACATGATCGCAGCCGGCGCGGACCACGCCGTCCTCTCGTCGAACAAATTCCCCGATGGGGGGCGGCAGCTCCAGGTCTTCGGCGGGGTCATCATCGCATGCCCTGCCCGGGTGGTCGCGGTGGCCGAGCTGCTGCGGGCCCACCTCATCCAGACGCACACCCTTCGTGCAAGCACCCAGCAGCGTGAGGAGAAGACCGCCGCCCTCTATGCCTTCGTCACCTCGGAACGCTGCAGCCAGCTTTTCGACTCCATCGAGATGCTCGTGAACGGCCTTCTCGACATCGATGTCGCCGAACAGAAGGCCCATTCCGCGGTCTGGGAGAAGCGCGGCAAGCTGCTCCGCTCGGTGCTCAAGACGCACGGCGACATCTGTTTCGAACTCGACCGGATCATCGGCACCGCAAGCGAAGCTGCCTGACCATGAGCGGCGCCGACCCCACCCGCACCAGCAAGGTCATCGGCCTTCAGGAGCGCCGTCTGGGCAGGACCGTGCTCCGCACCTACCGGACCAAGGCCGACATCGCCGATATCATCCCCAACGAGCGGCAGCCCCGGCTGGGGCCGAAGGAGGATGAAGAGCTGCAGCGCCAGATCGAGGCCAACGAGGGCCTGTTTGAGCCGCTGCTCGTCGAGCCGCATCCCGACGTGCCGGGCAAGTTCCGGATCATCGATGGCGACCGGCGGTGGACCAATTCGAGCGCCTTGGTTGAACGCGGCAAGGAGCAGTTCCGCACCGTCCCCGTGGAGGTGACCGACCGGACGCTGACCGACGAGGAGCGACTTCGGGTCTGGATTTACATTCACCGCCAACGGAAGGAGTGGGATGCCAAGGAGAAGGAGATGGTCGCCTACGGCCTGGTCGATCTGGTCGGCCGGGCGAGCGCTGCCAACATCCTCGGCATCACCGTCCGCGAACTCGACAAACTGGTCGAGGTCTTCGAGCTGTCCGAGAAGTTCAGGAACCTTCGCGAGCCGGGGGCGGCCATCACCTGGGCACGCGAGCTGATGGGGATCAGCAAGAAGCTTCTCACGCCGCAGGCGATGTCGGCGGTCGTGAAAAAGGTCAACGCCAAGAGGATCACCAACTCGAAGGACCTTCGGAAGCTGCGGCACATCCTTCCTGACCCCGTCGCGCGCGAACACTTCCTCTCGGACGAGGGCGACCTTGAGTCCGCGATGTTGCGCGTCGCTGAAGCGCCGGCAGCCAGGAAGCCGAAGAATGCGATCGTCGGCGATCTCTCGGCCGCGGTCGAGTCGATGAAGAAGGTCCCCTGGACCGAACTGGAGGCCATGCGGGGTAATGAGGAAGTTCTGAGGAAGATCAACGAGGCTCAGGTAGTACTCCGAAACCTGAAGAAGGCCTTGTCATCATAACGCGCACATCAAGCTAATCTTCACCGGCTTGTAGTGTTTCTTGCTCAGGAGGCCGCAATGCCAGGCAATCTTCCGGTGGTACGGTTGTCCTAAGGATATACTGGTCGAACCAGCCGACGAGCCGCTCCGGTAGAGCTGCGGCAGGTAAGCGGGTGCCGGCACCACATCATCACGCACAGCTGTTTCCGCTACTCCGGAATTACCAACAGCCCACCGGAGGTGATCATGCTTGGGAATAGGCCGACGCGGAAAGACGCCGTCCCTTCGTATCTGAGGGAGCGACGTCCCAACGCCAAGCGACTCGGATACTTGCTAGAAGACCTCATATGGCCCCGCGACGACGATACTATGTTAGAAATCGAAACGGCGCGGCTGAGGAGGCTGGTCCTAGTCCAGGCCCTGGCCGAATCTGAGCCAATGCTGGCGAGCTCTTTCGCCCAGGCCGAGCGCGCCATGAAAGCGGTTGCTGCGCGCTCCCGGGGCGCCGGACGCCCCGAGTTCAGCGACCAGGCGATCCTGCTCGAAATGGCGCTGACGTATGTCAACCGATTCTGGGGCTTCGATAACGAACGCTTGAGCGTGAGGGGGATTTGCCGGGACGCCGTTCGTGCCCGAGGCAAGGAACCTAGCGATGCGGACTATCGGCGACTGATCCCCAAGTTCCTCAATCGCAAGGACGAACTCATTTCCTTGGCGTTGCGCCAATTTGATCAGGAGTTCCAGGTCCACCAGAGGCGCTTCGAACGGGCTGTTGAAGAGCTGCGGCGCCTTGATGTGCTTCGGGCCGGGGCCAGCAGGCAACAATAATCCCCCGATTACCGTACTATTATCTCTGTCCGATTGTTGATTATTGAGTGCCTCCAATCGCTGGAGGTACTCATGTCCACGTCGGAAGTTGAACACTACCTCACCATCCCCGAGGCGGCTGAACGGTTAGGTATTCCAGTCTGGTCGCTGCGTCGCGCGATTGCGCGAGGAGTGGTTCCGTCAACGCGCTTTGGCTCGTCACGGCGATACGTGCGCCTTTCGGAGATCGAGAACGCCGCAAAATCCGAAGGATACGAACAAGTTGCCGACAAAGGCACCGGCACTCCCAATTTCGGAGGCGTCAGGTCATGAGCGGGCCAACTCTGTCGGTCACCGACTTGGTCTCTGCCGCATATGGCCCGGCTTTCCCTGGTTTCGTTGTCCTCTGGAGCAAGCAGTCGAAGGAGAGTCGCTATTTCAGTGCTGACGAGCTTGATCGGCTCGAAGCGGCAGTCTCCCGACTGTTCCCGACCGAAGACCTCTACCTCGCCCTAGGGACCCAAGCCGCACGCCTGGCGCACACGCAGCGCGGCGGCGCGGACGGTGTGGTCGCTCTGCCATGCTTCTTCGCGGATATAGACTTTGCGACGGCGAAGGGCAGCAGTCGCTCCTACCCCCATGATGGGGAAGAGGCGCGGTCGATACTCGGGACGTTTCCACTGGTGCCGACGCTCCTGGTGGATACTGGCAACGGTCTGCACGCCCATTGGCTCTTATCCGAGTTGCACGTCATCCAAAACGAGGCCGCTCGGCTCGATGCGCGAGCCGTCTGGACCGGATTTCAGCGAGCGCTGATTGCGCACTTCAAGATACACGGGCGTCGGATCGATAGCGTCGGCGATCTGGCTCGGAACTACCGAATTCCGGGAACGCTGAATCACAAAACCGAGCCGCCGAAGCCGGTCGTCATCATTCAGCATCACCCCGATCGGCGCTACGCGCTGTCTGAGATTCGCAAACTCGCCCAGCCGTTGATGGACGCGGTCTTCGACAAGAAGGCCAGTCGGGCCGATCATCAGCGCCACCGTCCGGCAGACCACGCCACCATCATGGCGGGATGTGCATGGTACCGCGAGGAGGTCGTGGACGGCGCGGCCACGTGTGACGAACCGAACTGGTACGCCGGCGCGTCGATCACCGCGCGTTGTGAGAACGGTCCGGCGGTCTTTCATGAGTATAGCGCCAAGCATCCCCGCTACAACCGTGCCGAGGCGGAAGAGAAGCTCTCAAGGGCACGATCCGAGGCCGGTCCCCGTACATGTCGATCGATTGAATACGATCTCGGGCACGACGCCTGCGCAGACTGCCCTTTCAGGGAGAAGATCGCATCACCGATCCAGATCGGTCGTCGATCAGCGATGTTCGGGCCATACGAGCCAGGCGAGCGCGGTCCGATACCGCTCGGCCATGCCGGCTCAGACTTCGTTTTCCGGCATCAGCAGACCCAGGAGGTCGTCCGGAAGACCGCCGGCCAACTCACCAGCCCGGCCGGGCTCCTGGAGCTGGCCCCCAAGGAGTTCTGGGAGACCGCGTATCCACGCCTGGGTCCGAAGGGTGCGGTCACCGGGATCGATACGATCGCGGCCGCCAATGGTCTCATTCAAGCCAGCCGGCAGGCTGGCTTTATGGACCTCATACGGATCCGCGGCATCGGCGTTTGGGCTGAGTCGGACCGCTTGGTCGTCAACCTCGGTGGTGAGGAAATCGTCAGCACCGAGTTCGTCTACTCGGCGCCGCCGAAGCGGCTTGTTGTGTCCGAGGGTGATGTCCCCGTTGAGGACATTCTGCGATTCTTCAGCTTGCCGAACTGGAGCACTCCGGGGGCGCCAGAGCTCCTCCTGGGTGCCTGCGTGACTGCGGTTATCTGCGGAGCCTTGGCGTGGCGACCACACGTCGGCATCACCGGCCCATCGCAGTCCGGCAAGAGCACCGTGATGTCGGCCATCGGTCAATTGTTGACCCCTATGGCGCTCGTTGTCGAAGGCGTCTCGACTGAAGCCGGCATCCGCCAGCAGTTGGGGCATGACGCGCGACCAGTCGTCATCGACGAGTTCGAGGTGGAAGGCACTTCCGACCTTAACCGGATACATCGGTTGACGAAGCTAATCCGCAGCAGCTCAAGCGCCACCGGCGAAGTGCTGCGGGGGACGCAAGACGGACGCGGTCAGGTCTTCGTCATCAGGGCAATGTTCATCGTTGCGGCAATCAACCTTCTCGGTCGAGCCTCTGCTGCCGACGCCTCGCGGCTCGTGCGGCTTGAGATGCGACGACCCGAGAGCCCGCGGGAAACGGGCGAGTTCATCCGCAGTCAGCGGCGAGCGCTCGAACGCCTAGGACCGGCGTTCGTCAGCCGTGCGATTGCGCTAGCGAAGCCGATCCTCGACTCCATCCCTAAGGTCCACCGGGCGCTCGTGGTGACCCAGGAGAGGCAGGCCGACAACATCGCGACCCTCGTCGCGGCCTTCGGTGTTCTGGTCGCTGGTCGTGAACTCACGGACGGGGAGGCGGCGGCGTTAGCCGAGCGGTTCGCGCCGGCGATTGCGGCACAGGCAGAAGATGCCAATACCGACGATGCCGCCGAGTGCCTCAACGCGCTCCTCGGACACACCGTTACGGTCAACATGGGCAACCAGCCAGAGCGATGGTCGGTCGGACGGTTGATCGCCACAGTTTCAGGAGGTGACCATCACACTAAGGCCGAGATGGAGAGCGCCCTGAACCAACTCGGCCTCAAGCTCGAGGGCAATGGATTCATCGTCGCCAGGTCTCACCCCGGCTTAAGGTCGGTCTTCGGGGGGACCCGGTGGGACTCGGGGATGTGGGGGAGTGCGCTTGAGCGTCTTGAAGGAGCGGAGAGGACGCCTCTGCGACGGTTCGCGGACGGAGTTCGATCGCGCGGTGTGTTCGTGCCCGCCACCTATTTGCCGCCCGCCTCAGAGGCTTCGGATCAGAGGGCGAACAATGCCGGCTTCTAACGTCACGCGTCACGTCACTGCCGCCAGCATACCGGTGCGCCACCTCCGGCATCGGCGCGCTACCGGGGGCACACAGCAGCCCACCACCCCCTATGCAGGTGACGTGACGTGACGGGTGACCGGTACATATCCGATGCATATTATCTCCAGAAGGGACTTCTCTTCTGCAGAGCCTCCCCGTCCGGCTTCGGAACTTTGAGCCCGGGGGTTAGGATATACCCTCGGCGGCCTTGTGCTCCTGGTGCCCGACCGATTTTCCCTCTCAGGCTCCAGTTGCAGCCGCCGCAGTGGCGCATCGAGGGTAGCCCGACGCCTTGCGATGCGACGATTTCCGGTTCGATCAGCATCGAATCCACCCGCGGCACGCCGCGGCAAGCGCCATGCTCAAATATCGTCGGCTGCAGTAACGGCTGCAATGCAGTCTGGTTAGCCGAGTCAGCAGCACATTGTTACGATGTATATCGCCGTGTTTCGGTGGAGCCGGAAATCAGCTACACCGAAGGAGACATGTAATGGCGTTCCGAGTATCAATCACGAAGCAGGATCGGCAACGGCGACTTAAGTCCGGCTCAAGCGTTGTTCAAACCCGCTACTTTGTGAACTACCGCGACCCCAAGACCGGTGAACGGCGACTTCCGTCGTTCGAGCGGCAGAAGGATGCGGTCGCCTTCCGCAACCAGCTCGTCGCCGCGATCGAGACCGGTACCTACTCGCCGGAGCGCAAGGCGCCGACCGTGGCCGAAGCGGTCGAACGTTTCCTCCACTCGAAGAGCGGTTCGGTTCGTCCCCGAACCATCCGCGGTTACCGGGAGGCCTGCAAACTCATCACCGGTCCCGTTCTTGAGGGGACCGCGAAAGAGCGGGCTCGGCACACGATCAAAGGCGAGGTTCCTGCCGGCGCGAAGATGGTGCCGTTGCTCGGCGCGGTCAGGATCAACGACCTAACGACCGCCGACATCCGGGCGTGGCATCGAACCGTTCAGAGCCTCGTCAGCGTGGCGATGGCCAATCGGGCCAAGATGGTCCTCGGCGCGGTGATGCAACTGGCGGCGGAGGACTTCAACATCCGCCCTCCGGCGATGCCTTCCCAATTGCCACGCCGGGCGGCAAAGCCGACCAAGCGGATACTCACGCCGGACCAGGTCCGCCAGCTCATCGCGGCGGCGCGAGCCGATAAGGAGCATGGGGTCTACTACGCGTTTCCGTTCCTCGCCGGGACCCGGCCGAGTGAGCAGTTCGCCCTCCTGTGGGAGGACATCGACTTCGATCGCAACGTCATCAGCATTCGGCGAAGCCAGGAACCGGACGGCTCCATCATCGACCTGACCAAGACGCGCGCCGGCGTTCGCGATGTGCCGATGGGCTCGACCCTGCGGGGTATGCTGCTGGAGTGGCGCGTCGCGTGCCCGCGGCGGGGCGGCGAACTCTACCGCGTTTTCCCGGGTCCCGGCCGCGTTCAGCCGTGGCCCCACAAGCGGGTCGGGGGAGGCGGACCGATCTGGTACCAGAACTTCCGCACGCGCTATTGGCGGCCGACCTTCGAGCGCCTTGGGCTCCCCTACGTCACCCCGCATTCCGCCCGCCACAGCTTCATCTCGACGCTGCAGGCCGAGGGCATCGAGGTTGGCTTGGTCGCCAAACTGGCAGGCCATGCCAGCGCCGTCGTGACGCTTGGCCACTATACCCACGCGGTTCGGGGTGGCGATGCAGCAATCGCCGCGCTCGAGCGTGCATACGGGGGCGTCCACGATGGTCCGTAGCCCGAAGTGGTACTGGTCGGAAAAGGAGATATCGGTCTTTCGCAAGATGCGCGGCTATGACCGGTGGTTCCGCTACTTCATGCCTTACCGGTTCATCCCACTGAAGCACGATAAGCATCGATACGTCATGCTTCCGCTAAACCGGGAGCACAAACCCATGGGCATGCCGCCGAACATTACTGTCAACTACAACGACTACATCGGCCAGGCTATCGCCTTCCGTAGCGACCCAGCCGAGTTTAAGCTCATCTGGGTCGCCGAACCGTTCGGGCTCTATCACGATGACCCGGTGTCACTCGTGACCTATTTCGAGAGACTGGGTCAGCTGCTCGCCAAGCCGCAGACGATCATCGACATTCCTGACCGCATCTGAGGCCGCGCATGGGGCGGGGGCCGTTGCGCGGAGAGTACCGGTACCCTCTGGGCTATATACTATGGCGGCCTGCGGCGGGGACTGCGCGGCGGCGCTGGGCAGAAATCTCCTAGTCTTGCTGCATCGGTGGAATGCCCTCGGCGTCACTGCTCGCTCGGCGGCTCTCCGGAAGCCATCAGCAATCGGTGCACCTCCACTCCCAAAGCCTCGGCGGCGCGCCAGAGCGTGATGGCCGTCGGGTTGCGCTGCCCGAGCTCCAGCCCGCTCACATAGGCGCGGTCGACCCCCATTCGCTCGGCGACTTGCTCCTGCGAGAGGTCGGCGTCCAGGCGGAACCGCCGCACATTGGCTCCGATGACTCGGCGCACGTCCATTTGCGGATGGCGCCATAACCGTGTCTTAAGATGCTACGCATTATAATGCACGCTCAAGACAGGAGCGCATACGATGTGGGACTTCATCGTTAACCTAGGACAAACGGCAATTGGTCTGTACGTCGGAATATTCATTCTGATAGCACTTGCAATGTTTGTTGGTAGTCTTGTCGGAGGTATCTTCAGCAAGAATAAGAAATAGCCAGCGCGGCAGCGTCGCGGTTCAGAGGCGGCTGCTGGTTGCTGGCAACCTAACCGCGGAGCCATGCGTTGCCGCGTTGCTGCGGAACCCGAGCACTTGCTGCGATCGCATTGCAACGTCGATCTTCTTTTTGTTGCGATCCTCTTAGTTTTTTGACGATTGGTCGGGGTGGCAGCGCATCACTTCGTCTCAAAGAGAAGGCGGTGCCATAGCGCTGAGGCCAATAGAGACCTGCATGTTGGGTTCCTCACAGCGCGACGTCTCGACAACGTCCTCCCAACGTGTTGCGGTCAAGAACGCCAAACGGGCGTCACCCTACTGCATCGACAAGCGTCGCAACGTCCTCCATCGACCAAAGCCGCTCAGTGACGCCAGCGGCCATCGCAGGGCTCAGACGCACTGCCTTCATCTTCACGAAGTTGTACCAGACGGTGTAGAGTGCGACCATGTGAACGTGGTTCTCGAACTTCTTGGAGAAAGCGGTCGTCAGCTGGGTGAA
The DNA here is from genome assembly GCA_026126025.1 of Bauldia sp. Classification (GTDB taxonomy): domain Bacteria; phylum Pseudomonadota; class Alphaproteobacteria; order Rhizobiales; family Kaistiaceae; genus JADLGL01. The sequence continues at coordinate 104,784 of JAHCJZ010000004.1, forward strand.
GCGCCGGTTGTGCATCCGCATGGTGAGGTTCGAACACTCCACGTAGGACGTGGAAACGTGCGCCGGATGGGGATTGCCTTCCACCTGCTCCTTGCGGACCCCGATGCACTCCGCCGGGCTGTAGTGGCCCTTGGCAGCCTCAGGAGCGGCACCGTAGAGCTTCTGGATCACCGCATAGTCCAGGTCAGCCCCGAACGTCTCTTCGACGGCCCGCAGGTACGCGGCGTGACCCGTTGACGTGAGCTGCACCCGGTTCGCCAGCCGGGACGCAACGTCGACGATGAAGGCGAGCGCGTATTCCCCATCGCGGCCACCAACCAGCCACGACACGATCAACTTGGAGTCCGCGTCGATGGCGGTCCACGTCCACGTGTCGCCGGCACGATCTGGGCCGGCTTTGGCGGTGCGGACGTTCTTCTTGGCGTAGGTGAACGACCAGATTTCATCCACCTGAACCTGCTGCGCCTTCACGTCCCGCACCGTGGCGTCGTGGAAGCCGGCGCACACCTTGCCGGCGTCAATCAGGAGCTTCGAGACGGTGTTGATCGACACGTCCACGACGCGGCTGATCGACCGCATGGACCACCCCTCGCACAGCATCGAGAGGATCTGGACTCGCTTCGCGAGGGGCAGCTTGTTCATGCCCCCGAACGATATGAACTTTATGCTTGAGTGTCAAGCATACTGTTCATTTACCGACTATGTCGTATAGTCACGATTGCGCCAGATTCGGGCGCTAGGCAAAGGCACGGGGCAGGAACGATGCCGTTCGAATTCATGGACGAGAAGCCACCACATCCCGGCGCCGCGCTCCAAGAGGAGTTGAATCGGCGCGGCTGGAATCAGACCGACCTCGGATTCATCCTGGGTTCGAAGACGACTGCGATCAATCCGATCATCAAAGGCCGGCAGGGCGTGAGTCCGGCTATGTCCAAGGCGCTCGGCGAAGCTCTTGGTCTGCCGCCCGACTATTTTGCTGCGCTGCAGCGCGCCTATGATCTCGCCATCGCGACCGATCCTGATCCCGCGGTGTCCGTTCGCGCCCGCATGCTTTCGAACTATCCAGTGCGGGAGATGATTCGCCGGGGATGGCTTAGGGATGCGGCCGCCGATGACCTGACCAACCAGCTCGCCCGCTTCTTCGAGGTGAATGATGCCGGTGACATTCCCCACCTCGCCCACGCGGCGAAGAAGACGGGCTACGACGACGTACCGCCGGCCCAACTGGCATGGCTATTTAGGGTCCGGCAGGTGGCGCGAGCCATGCCGGTCGCGATCTACTCGCAGCAGGCGCTGACTGAGGCGTTGCCGAAGTTGCGCTCCATGCTGATCGAACCCGAGGAAGCGCGGAACGTTCCGCGCATTCTGAGCGAATGCGGGGTCCGGTTCATCATCGTCGAGCCCCTGCCGAGCGCGAAAATCGATGGCGTTTGCTTCTGGCTCGACGCCGCTTCGCCGGTGATTGGCTTGTCGCTCCGGTTCGATCGGATCGACAATTTTTGGTTCGTCCTTCGGCATGAAATCGAGCACGTCCTGCGTGGCCACGGCAAGGGAGGCGCCGGCATGATCGACGCTGATCTCACCGAGGCCTCATCGGAGGCAATGCCGGAAGAGCGGGTAGCAAATGAAGCCGCTGCCGACTTCTGCGTTCCCACCGAAAAGATGGAATCTTTCATTCGACGCAAGAATCCCTTCTTTTATGAGAAGGACGTACTCGCGTTTTCAAAGCTCAACGGGATTCATCCTGGTCTGGCGGTCGGACAGCTTCAGCGCCGCATGGGCAAATACGACTACCTGAAGCGACATCAAGTGAAGATAAGGCAGTTCATCCTCCCCGGAGCCATCGTCGATGGCTGGGGCCAGACGCTGCCGCTGTAGTAGGGCCGGATATGACCACTCAGAACGAACACTTGCAGCAGATTTGGCGGGCTTTCGAACACGAGAACGATCACGCGGCGGCAAGCGCCCGCGAGGTTGTCGAATGGGCTGTTCGGGAGAGGAAGTTGACCCTTCCGCCAGTCGATCCGATTGACATCCTTGCCGGGCAGATGGCCTCGGCGCTCCGCGAAGAATATGCCAAGGACGACAAGGGGCGCCGCTATCGCGTGAACCACGCGGTGCGCGTGACGAAGAACGGCGTCCAGACAACGTTCTGGGGCATTCTTGGCTTCGCGCCCCGCGCTCACATGGAGCGAGCTTTCACGCAGCGCCGCGAACAGGTTATCGGCGACCTCGTGCAACTCCAGGTCGATGTCGAGGTATACAACGAAATGAACCCGACGGCGCCACCGATCCAGCTGGAGCTCGACTTCAAGGACGACGTGGCTGAGCGACGCGCCGGTTAGCCGTCGGACTTCTTCCAACGGGCGGCAGCGGCAGCCTTCGCAATGTCGGCGCGCTGCTCCGGCGTTAGCGCCAGAGCGCGGGCACGACCGCCTTTGCGACCGCCCTTGCTCGAATACGCCTTCGCCTCGCCGGTGGCGGTATCCTCGATCTCCCCCGTCGCGATCCGCATAACGTGGACCGCGTTGCCGACAACATCGGCCGGTCGGCGCTCGCCCCTGGGTCCCTTCGGCACGAAGCTAGTCTCCATTGTCAGCCAGCCGACGAAGTTCTGCATCGGAAACCTCTCGTCCGGCTTCGTCTCGAACGGTTACTCGTCCCCTCGCAAGCGGCCCGCCACTTGCGAGTTTTTGATAGGCGCGACGCTTAACAATCGCGTCCGCTGCATCAGTGGTAGTGGCCGGCGGACCACCAACACCTTCGATCTGGACCGTGAACTTTCGCACGCGATCGCCTCCCTCATCCCCTCGAACACACCATATGGGAACTAGAGGACGGAGTCGCCAAGCGCCGTCAGGCAGCCGATTTTCGAACTGAGGCACTGCCCGACCTACTGGCATGTGCATGACAAGGTTGCGGAACCAGCAAGCGGGGCTTGCTGAACTGTTTCGTGCGAGTTGCGGCTGTGAACGAACCGGGCCTGACCGCACCCTCGCCATGCGCTCCTCGCTTGCGCGGTATCGGGGCCCTATGCGCTGCACCCTTCAAGGCCCAAGACGGCGAAGTCAGCGCAAGGAGAAGCCGGTTTTGCATGCAAATTCTGGAGCTAGATCGGCGGAGCGTTGACTCCAGATGTCGGCTAAATTATCCAACCTCAGGACGGCCAATTTGCCTACCATCAGAGCCGTCGAGTGAGGTGGACGTGGCAAAGGACCTCCCCCAGGCGGTCGAGAATGATCGAAAAGGCAAGGCTGGACGACGCGAAAAGTTCGTTCAGCTCGCCGAAAGCCGCACCCGAAACGCTATCAGGGCGATCCGTGTAATCGGCAAACTGGCAAACAAATCGGCGTATGATTTCGGCGAGTCCGATGTGAAAAAGATCGTTGGAGCATTGAGCCGCGAGATCGAGGCCCTGAAGGCCCGTATGACCTCGAGCGGTGGCAAAGAGACCGTGGACTTCAAGTTGTGATAGCGTGATGTAGCACGGAGAGGGGTATGAAGCCCGAAGACGCGAAGAAGCTTTGTCTAGACCTCATCCACGCCGACACAGAGGATGAGGTTGTCAAGATTCTAGTCGACCGCGGACTTTGGGACGATCCACGGTATTGGCGTTATTACGGCGACGACGAGCTGAACTGGAACCGCGCGGGCAATCAGCAGGCCCGATCCGATTTCGCGGTGAACGAGAAGCTTGTGAATACCATCGATTCCCGCTTGATGCTGGAGTGTATGCTCGCCGGCATCAATCCCGAAGACAAGGCTGCTCCACCCACGATGCGCGAGGCGGTCAACCGCTTCATCGAGAAAACCTGGAGCGGCACACTGAAGGTCTCAGGCGGCCGCGTGGAGGAATGGCCCCAGAAACTCCGCACTCAGATCGCTGAAGGCATCTCGGTCTTCGTGACCGGCCCGAAGGGGCACAAGCCATGTGTGAACGTGGCCGACCTCGGCGAGGGTCAGACGCCAGAAGCTTTCCCCGAGACGCTTTGCAGCCTCGGCAAACAGAACAAAATCCGCGTGAACTTCGCGCAGGGCAAGTACGGTCAAGGCAGCACGGGCGCGATCCGCTTCTGCGGCCAGCGCAAGCTCCAACTGATCGTCTCGCGCCGGCACCCCAAACTGCTCGGCAGTAAGGCCGTCAAGGCCGACTATCCGAAGCACTCCACCGACGACTGGTGGGGTTTCACCATCGTGCGGCGCGAGGGCGAAGGACTCAACATCCGCACGCCCTTCTATTCGTATCTGGCGCCGCTTGAAGCCGACACGGCCCCGCGAAAGGGGCGCGTTCTCCGGTTCAAGGCCGACGAGATGCCGCTTTTTCCGAAGGGCGACAACGCCTACCAGCGCAGCGTCGGCCATGGAACCCTCGTCAAGCTCTACGAATACAATCTAGCCAGTGTATCCAATATTCTGCGCCGCAGCGGCCTTCGGCCGAAGATCGACCTCCTGCTGCCCGAGCCAGCGCTACCGATGCGCTTCCACGAATGCCGGGATCACCAGAAGAGCGGCAGCGAGCAGGCCGAAACGATGAGTGGCCTCTTCGCCCGGCTTCATAACAACACCAACCTCGAAGATGTGAAGCCGGCCGAGATCACAATCACAGTTCATGGCCACGAAATGGTCGCCCGAATCTTCGCCTTTAAGCCAGGCACCTCCGACACCTACCGGAACACTGAGGGCGTAGTTTTTACGATCAACGGCCAGGCGCAGGGTTACATCAAGGCGCCCTTCTTCGCGCGGAAGAAGGTGGGACTGCAACGCCTCGCCAAGGACCTGCTGGTAGTGCTTGATTGCTCGTCGCTGACAGCGATGGAACAGCACGACATGTTCATGCCGAGCCGCGACCGCCTCGTCGAAGACAATGCCTTCGCCATGGAGATCGAGAAGAAGCTCGAAATAGCTCTTCATGAGCATCCCGGCCTGCGGGATCTCAAGAATGCGCGCCAGAAGCTCGATGTTGAGGAACAGCTAGCCGACAACAAGCCATTGGAGGATGTTCTGAAGCGCGTCTTGAAGAGCTCGCCGGCGTTGGCGCGCATCTTCGGCAAAGGTGAGCGACTGCATAATCCGTTCAAGCCCGACAACGTTCAAACGAACGATAAGCCCTTCGTTGGCAAACCTCATCCCACCTTCTTCAGATTCACCGGCAAGGAACAGGACGAAGCCCTCACGAGGGCGGCGCATCTGGAAAGCCGTGTTCGCATTGCCTTTGAGACCGACGTGGTGGACGACTATTTCACGCGTAAGATCGATCGCGGCGAGAAGGATTTCGCGCGAATCGTAGGTGGCGATCGTGTTGTCCTAAAGGATTTCGTTGGCCCGAACCTTGCCGATGGACGCGGCAATCTGACCTTTGATTTGCCCGAAGGACTCAAGGCTGGTGACGTTCTCGAAATGGAATTCATCGTCCGCGATCCGGCAACTAGCGATGAATTCGTGAACCGTGCGAAGCTGCCGATCCTTGCAGCCGTAGAGCCGTCTGAGAAGAAGCCCCAGAAGCCAAAAAAGCCCGAGCAGCCCGGCCAGCCGCCCGGCCCGAACAAGGAAGGACAATCCGGGCTCGATTTTCCCAAGGTGCATTGGGTAAAGCGGGAAGCCACCAACTGGCCCAGCTATTTCAACACGCTCGACGATTGCCTGACTATCATTGAGGATGAGAGGGAAAACGACAGCGACGAGGCTGGCTACAAATTCTATCTGAACGAGGACAACAAGGCCCTTCAGACCGAACTCAAGTTCACTAAGGTGCCGGCTGCCGCCGTAAAGAAGCAGTTCGAGATCGGGGTTGTGCTCATCGGCATGGCGATGATCCATGACGACAAGCAGCGTGGGGCCGAGAAGGCGAAGGAGGGGAGCGGAGAGAAGAAAGAAGACGACGAGGTTTTCCGCCGCGCCTCGGAATTCACGCGCGCTATCGCGCCGATCGTCATCCCGATGATTCAGAGCTTGGGCGATCTTGCGGAGGAAGAACTCGATCTGAGCGACCTAATTGGGAAGGCTGCGTAGCAGTCTTGCGGTGAATCAGCACGACCTCCTGGCTGCCGGGCGTCTCGCCGCGCTGGTCCGAATACCAGCGTCGATTCGGCACGCTGCGCCATAGTCGGCCGTCCCGTTCCCCATGTAGCGCGGGCAACCGCATTTCGACTAGGCCGAGGCGTTCCATGGTTTCGAGATAGCGGGGGAGTTGCCAGCCGGGATCGGAGAACGCGACCATCTGGACGAAGGTTGTCTGGTCGTCGGCTAGCGCCGTGACAGATGACATCGTGCATTCGATGTTGGTGAAATAGGTCGCCAGCTCAGGATATTTGCGATCACCCATTGTGTAGTAGCTGCCGCCGGCGCCATCGAGCTTGTTGGCGATCATGAATGGCAGCGGTGCTTCCTTGCGGCCATCGACCTGCCATCGATGATAGAGGACGTGGATGCCAGGATACGGAGGAGACGTGACGACCAACCGCGGCGCCGGCAGCGAAGTAAGCCGGTCATCGTTCTCAATGCCCGCCGCCGAGCGATTGATAACCCGGATGGAGGGTCGGTGGTTGTGTGATCTCGCAGCGGCGCGAAAAGCCTTCGCAGCTTCGACCATTTCGCGTGCATTGTCCGCGAGCATCGCGCGAAATTCGGAGATGGATGGCAGCTTCTTGCGGCCATCCAAGGCCCATTGCGCGGTGCGCAACACAACGCATCGCGCGAAGGCCTCCATGCGCGAGTTTTCGAGGGCGATCGCACCTCCGAGGCCCTGTTCGATCACCTTGCGCAGCCGCCAACGGGAAGGATGATCCAAGTGCTTGTAGTAGCCACGCGCAGCGTAGTTGGCGAACCACGGCGCGGGACGATGAATGTGGATGAGCGCCGGCAGTTCTTCCGCCCAACGATCAAGCCGATTCAGTTCATTTTCCGACAGCACGGTCGTTTTGGCTTTCGACACGAATTCAGCGAGTTCGCTGATGTCTACGCCTACCCCATGGCGCCCCAACGCTGCTGCTTCGACAAGGCTGGTGCCGCCGCCGACATAGGGGTCGAGGATGTGATCGCCAGGCTGGGTGAAGGCCGTTATCGCAGCACGAACGAAAGCCGGCGAGAAGCGGGCGGGGTAGCGATAGAAATTGTGCGTCAGGCCGGCGACGGGTTGAATGTCTCGTGCGCCTGCGATCAGCGCCACCTGACTGGAAGCCGGAAGGTCAACCAAAAGAGAAGAACGCGTGCCCATGGTTAACCATATTCGTACCGAGGTTAACGAAGGCCTGCTGGCCGCCCTCGAACCGACCAGAATCACTAAGGAATCAGTCGATTGCGTCTGTGCCAAGTAGGCCACGGCAGCCGTGACGGGTCGGGCTGTCCAGAGGCAGCCGCCACGGGGCTCTGGCCGGCCTCCAGGCGATTAGTGCCGCCCGAACGATGTCGATGTCAGTATGAAGACAGCACCGGCGCCGTGGCCGCCGTGATCGTGGATTAAGGGCGAGGACCAATGGGCGTTGGTGCCGCATGCCGGACTCGAACCAGCGACCCCCTCATTACGAATGAGGTGCTCTACCAACTGAGCTAATGCGGCCCTGAGATCGACTTGCCGCCGGACTGTTGCAGCCAGCTTGCAGCCGAAGCCTCTGAAGCACGTTGTCGGCGCCTTCTCTGAACACTCTCCCGTCGAAGGTCAACGCCCTTTCAGGCCGCGGTCGTCGGCGCTTCCGGTCCTCACCCGATCGGTCGTCATCAGCGCGCTTCGTCTGTCGGCGATTTCCCGCTTACGAATGCGTTGCTCTACCAGCTGAGCTAATGCGGCGCCGAAAAGGTGCTTCCCAAGGGAAAGCGCGGCATAGATAGCCAGCGCGGCAGTCCGGCGCAACCGGCCTGGGGGACGCGACAGGGAGGCGGAGCGTGCTGCGCGCGATCAGGGTGATGACGGCGGGTGAGTGGAAGGGCGAGCCGGCGGACCGCGTCGAGCTCGACTTCGACCAGCGCCACCGCCGGCGGCTCCTGATGGAGACGCGCGGCGGCATGAGCTTCCTCCTCGACCTTCCGACCGCGGTTGCGCTGCGTGACGGCGACGGGCTTGTCCTCAATGACGGGCGGCTGATCGGCGTCGTCGCCGCCGACGAGGCGCTTGCCGAGATCGTGCCGCCTGACGCGGCGGCCGCGGTGCGCATCGCGTGGCATCTCGGCAACCGCCACCTTCCCACCGAGATCGCCGGCACCCGCCTTCGCATCCGCCGCGATCATGTGATCGAGGCGATGGCGGCGGGACTGGGTGCCCGCGTGGAGCCGATCAGCGCCCCGTTCCAGCCCGAAGGCGGCGCCTACGCCGGCGGCCACAGCCATGGGCACGATCACGAGCACTAGCGGAGGGTTGGAACCCGGCTGTTTGGTATGAGCTCATGAGACGCGTTAACCCTGCCGGGGCGTTAACCGTTACCGCAGCAATTCTATCGAACGCCGCATCTTGTCTTAACGGCATGGGTATATTGCTGCGCGAAAGCGCGGCATTCCGGAGGCAGCGGTGGGAATTTCGTTCGCGGGCGTCGCCGGGCGGATCGGCCCCGAACCGCTGCGCCGTCGCCTCGTGGCGTTCGGCGGGGCGCTCGACGGCATCGTGGCGGGCCGGGACGATCGCGCCGTCTCGCAGCGCGTCGCGCTCGTCGCCTTCGTCACCCGCGTCGTCTCGGCGATCATCGCGCTCGGCTCCCAGGCGCTGATGGCGCGCTGGATGGGCGAGCACGAATACGGCATCCTCGTCGTCGTCTGGGTCGCGGCCATCATCGTCGGCGGGCTCGCCTGCCTCGGCTTCCAGATCTCGGTCGTCCGCTTCATCCCGGAATATCTGGAACGCAAGCAGACCGGGCTGCTGCGCGGCATCATCGTCGGCGCGCGGGTCTACGGCTTCACCGTCGCGACGGTCCTCGCCCTTGTCGGCGCGGCCGGGCTCTATTTCTTCCCCGGCGTCGTCTCGAACGAGCATGTCATGCCGTTCTATCTCGCGGCGATCTGCCTGCCGATGCTGGCGGTCGGCGAGATCCAGGACGGCATCGCCCGCGCCTTCAACTGGGCGAAGATCGCGCTGTGGCCGACCTACATCTACCGGCCGCTGCTGATCCTTTTCTTCATGTGGCTTGCGATCCGGCTCGGCAGCGCCGCCGACGCGGTGACCGCAATGTATGCCAGCATCGCCGCGACCTGGCTGATGACGGCGTTCCAGGGCTGGCAGCTCCGCCGCCGCCTGAAGACGCGGATCGAGCCGCTGAAGCGCGTTTATACGCTGCTGCCCTGGGTGGCGGTGTCGCTGCCGATCTTCCTCGTCGAGGGCTTCTTCAACCTCCTCACCAATGTCGATATCCTCATCGTCGGCGCGCTGATGGTCCCGGAGGACGCGGCGATCTATTTCGCGACGGTGAAGACGCTCGCCCTCGTCCATTTCGTCTATTTCGCAGTGCGCGCGGGGGCCGCCGCCCGCTTCTCGCACTACTATGTCGCCGGCGACCGGTCGCGGCTGGAATCCTTCCTCCGCGACACGCTGCACTGGACCTTCTGGCCGTCGCTCGCCGTGTCCGGCCTGCTGCTCCTCTTCGGGCATTTCCTGCTGTCGCTGTTCGGCGCGAGCTTCACTTCGGGCTATCCGCTCCTCTTCATCTTCATCCTCGGCCTTCTCGCCCGCGCCTCGGTCGGCCCCGCCGAGAGCCTTCTCACCATGGCCGGCCAGCAGCGCATCACCGCGGCGCTCTATTTCGGCGTGTTCTTCGTCAATGTCGCGCTCAATTTCCTCCTCATCCCGCTGATCGGGCTGAAGGGCGCGGCGATCGCGACCGCGGTCAGCCTGACGCTGGAGGCGATCGCGCTGGTGATCGTCGTTCGCATCCGTCTCGGGATAAACTCGTGGATCGGCTTCAACCTCCTGCCGGCGCACCGCGCAGCGGAGGCGCGTTGAGATGGCGATGACGGCAACGGTCCCCTCCGCCGGCGACCCGTCGCGGCCGGCCGGACGGGCCGATGCCGAGATCATCGCGCTCGCCGCCGCGGCGACGCTCGACTGGCGCACGCTGGACGCCACCTCCGCGATCGACAATCCGTTCTTCCACGCGCCCTTCGTCGCCCCCTCGGCCGAGGGGCTCGGCGCCGCGCTCCAGCTCGTCACCGTGCGCGGCCCGGCCGGCCGCCCGGCGGGGCTGGCGCCGGTCACCGCCACGCGGCTCGGCCGCGTCGCGCCGATGCTGACCGTCTTCGCCCATGACTACGCGCCGTTCGGCATGCCGCTCGCGACGGACGGCGTTGCCGAAACCGCGGCCCGGCTCGCGCGCGGCCTGCTCGACGCCGCCGGCCCCGGCCGCGGCGTTCTCTTCCCCTTCCTCGAGGACGGCGCGCCGGCGACCAACGCGATCGCCTCGGCAGCGCTTGCCGCCGGACGGCCGGTGGTCCGCCTCGCCGCGCATGCCCGCGCCGCGGTGCATCGCGGCGTCGACGCCACCGACCCGCGCGAGGCGCTGCCCACCAAGAAGCGCAAGGAATACGCCCGGCAGATCCGCCGCATGGCCGACCTCGGGCCGGTGACGCTGGAGGTCGTGGTCGAGCCGGGCGACGTCCCGGTGCGGTTCGAGGAGTTCCTCGAGCTGGAGGCCGCGGGCTGGAAGGGAAAGCGCGGCTCGGCGATGGCGGCGCTGCCGAAGGTCGCGGCCTTCGCGCGCCGCGCGGTCGCGGGCCTTGCCGGCAATGGCCGCTGCCGCATCCTGTCGCTGCGTGTCGGCGGCCGGCCGGCGGCGATGCTGGTCTGCTTCATCGCCGGCGGCACCGCCTTCACATGGAAGATCGCCTATGACGAGAGCCTGGCGCGGTTCTCGCCGGGGGCGCAGCTGATGCTCGATGCCCCGCCGCTTCTCTTCGCCGACCCGGCGATCCGGCGGATCGATTCCTGCGCCGCGCCCAACCACCCGATGATCGACCACCTCTGGAGGGGTCGCCTGCCGCTGGTGACGCTCGTCGTCGGGCCCGCCCGCCGCCGCGCCCTGTTCCGCGCCGGCCTCCTCTCGCACGCCGCAGAGGACCGTGCACGACGCCTCGCGCGCGCTTGGCAAAACCGGGGAAGGCGCGCTACTCGATCCGGCTGAGACTTCCCGGATCGCTGCGGTCCATCCCGTGCTCAGGATCAACGCCAAGGTGCTTGCGAGCCCGATCCATGGGCTCGGCCTCTTCGCCGAGGACGCCATCCCGAAGGGCGCGCTGATCTGGAAGTTCGACCCCGGCTTCGACCTCCTCGTCGACATCCGCGACGTGCCGGCGCACGAGAAGACCATTCGCCGCTTCATCGCCTGGTACGGCTACCAGACCGCGCTGGAGGAGCCGATCTTCGTGGTCTGCATGGACCACGCGCGGTTCATGAACCACGACGAGAACTGCAACACCATCGAGCGGAAATCGCGGACGGTCGCCAGGCGCGCCATCGCCGCCGGCGAAGAGATCACCTGCAACTACAAGCTCTTCGACAAGCGCTACCGGAAGCGCGACTCGTCTGACCCGCCCCCGGCCCCCACGCCCACTCGCGATGCAGCTTCGCTGCACGCGGGCCGGGATGAGCGGTGGAGCGGCGCTGTGGTTAACAGCATTTCTTGTGATCGTTTGAGCCAGCCCCGGAAAAGTCGGAGAATTAAGCACGATCAATCGATCGATTTCTCTCAATCTTTACTGACCGCGGCACGAGGCGCATCTATCCGGCCTGGGGCAAAGCAGGAGATGCCGCGATGGAACTGATCGTCATCGACAAGGACAAGGCCGCGCTCTTTCCGCACCGGCCGTTCGCGATCCGGCACAATCTCATCGGCCATCCGCTGCTGACGCTCGATGCCCTCGCCGCGCTGGCCGGCCGGCTCGACGCCGACCGCGTCGAGTATAATTCCGGCAAGCTCCGCCCCAACCAGCGGCCCGAGGACGTGCCCGCCGTCAACCTCGCGCCGGAGGACGTCGTCCGCCGCATCGAGACCGCCGACGCCTGGATGGTGCTGAAGAACGTCGAGACGCTGCCCGAATATCGCAGGCTGATCGAGGAGGCGCTCGACGGCGCCGCCCGCGCCATGGGCTACCCCGACGCCCGCGCCGCCGGGATGCTCGATTTCGAGGGCTTCATCTTCGTCGCCTCGGCCCTCGCCGTCACGCCGTTCCACATGGATTACGAGGAGAACTTCTTCGTCCATCTCGCCGGCGACAAGGCGATGCATGTCTTCGACAATTCCGACCGCACGCTGGTGCGCGAGCCGGAGATGGAGATCTACCCCGGCAAGCACCGCAACCTCTATTACGAGCCGGCCTTCGAATCGCGCGCCCAGGTGTTCGAGATGAAGCCCGGCGACGGCCTGTTCCTGCCCTACACCTGGCCGCACTGGGTGCGCACCGGCAATCGCTGGGCGGCCTCGATGGCGATCACCTGGAAGTCGAAGCGCGACGTCCGGCTCAACAGCCTTTATTTCGTCAACGCCGTGCTGCGGAAGGCCGGCTGGGCGCAGCCCGCGCCGGGGCGCCACAAGGTGTGGGACGCCGTGAAGGTCGGCGGCTACACGGCCGCCCGCGCGGCGATCGAGCCGTTCCGCCGCAGCGAAGGCATGCGCCGCCGCCTCCGCGCGCTCTTCTTCGGCCGCAAGGCCAACTACTACTACCGCGAAACGCCGCAGCCCTAGCGCGCGACTGCGACCGCGGTCACCTACTCTCTTCAACCCTCCCCTTGCGGGAGGGTCGAAACCGCGAAGCGGTTTCGGGGAGGGGTGCTGAGTCCGAGGCTGAACGCGAGCTCAGCACCCCCTCCCGAACCGGCTGCGCCGGTTCGACCTCCCCGCAAGGGGGAGGTTGAAAAGAAGCCGCAAGTGATACGCAAAGCGAGGACTTGGCGGCCGCCGGTCCTCGCCCGATCGGCCCGCTACTGGAGCTCGGCGATTGCCTCGGCGAGCTGGCCGCGGATTTCGCCGTCGGGATTCTGCTCGGTGTGAATGTTGACGTACCAGAGCCCGGCGCCGAGGTCGGCCGCCTCTTCGGCGGTGATGATCGTCGAGCCCTCGATCGGCGAGTCGAGCTCGGTGCCGAAATCGATGATCGGATCGGCATTGGTGCCGGTCCCCGCCGGCCCGTGAATATGCGCCGCGACCGCGGGCCCGCTGAGGCCCTCATAGGAGACGCGCCACGACAGGGTCATGGTCGATTCATCGTAGAAGACGAGCGCGAGACCGCGGGCGTCGGTCTCGACCGGCGGCACCTGCTCGCCGCCGATGAGGTCGGCGGCATACTGGGTGGGCATGGTGATCTCTTCGGCAGGAGGATCGTCCTGCGCGATGGCGGCGATCGACGCGCCGGCGATGAGCGCCGCGGCAGCGCCGCCGGCGACAAGATGGGACGTCCGCATGACTGGGATTCCTTCGGCTGGGCCCGGTCGACCGGACCTTGGCGCCTCCCGCCCTGGCAGCGTAACGCGGCGTTCCCGGTCATCGTTCCCCGCCCGGCGTCGTCGCCGGATCGGCGTTCGCGGTGCCCTCGACGCCCATATAGACCGCAAGAAGCCGCACCGGCGCGTCACCACGATTGGTGCCGTTGTGAGCCCAGTCCATCGCTTCGAGCACGCCGCCGCCCGCGGCGTAGACCCGCGTCCCCTCGCTGCCATAGTCGACCGTGAGCGCGCCTTCGAGGATGTAGGCGAAGAGCGGGACGGAATGGGTGTGCCACCCCGTCTCCCCACCCGGCGGGATGGTGACGATCGCGGCGGTGACCAGCGGCGTCCCCTCCGGATAGGCGATCGGCTGGCCGAGGATGGTCTCGCCGCTGGCGAGGACCGGCGTCAGAAGGTTCTGGTAGGCATTGTCGGGCGCCTGCGCGAAGGCGACGGCGGCAGCCGCTCCGACGACGGCGAGCGGAACGAGGACGAGGGCACGGTTCATCGGATCCTCCAGGTTGATGCCGCGAAGGATCGCCCGCCACGGTTTCCGCGCCTCTAACGCCGATCCACTCGTGCTTCACCGGACACCTCTCCCGTGGGGATAGGTGAATGAGAGGGCCAGGCAGTTGATCCCCATGCGCCGAAGTGCCAAATGAGCCCTCTGCTGGCCGGGTGAAACCCATGTCCGTCGCCGATTTTGCCGAAGCGAAGAAAGCGCGGAGCGGGGCTTCCGCTCCCGCGTCCGACCTTGCCGCCACGATGGCCGAGATCGGCCGGAACGCGCGCGAGGCCGCGCGCATCCTTGCCGTCGCCCCCACCGAGACGAAGAACGACGCCCTTCGCGCGATGGCGCTGACGCTGCGCGACCGCACCGACCTGATCCTCGCCGCCAACCTCAAGGACCTTGCCGCCGCCGATCGCCGCGGCATCACCGGCGCCTTCCGCGACCGGCTCGTCCTCGACGCCTCGCGCATCGACGCGATGGCGAAGGGCATTGAGGACATCGTTGCCCTCCCCGACCCGGTCGGCGCGGTGATCGCCGACTGGACGCGCCCCAACGGCCTTCGCATCGAGCGGGTGCGCACGCCGCTCGGCGTCGTCGGCGTCATCTATGAGAGCCGCCCCAACGTCACCGCCGACGCCGGCGCGCTGACGCTGAAGGCCGGCAATGCCGTGATCCTCCGCGGCGGTTCGGAATCGGCGCTGTCGAGCGCGGCGATCCACGACTGCATGGTGATCGGCCTCGTCGCCGCCGGCCTCCCCGAGACCGCGATCCAGATCGTGCCCACCACCGACCGCGCCGCGGTCGGCATGATGCTCGGAGGCCTTTCCGGTTCGATCGACGTGATCGTGCCCCGCGGCGGGCGCGGCCTGGTCGAGCGCGTCCAGACCGAGGCGCGCATCCCGGTCTTCGCCCATCTGGAGGGCATCAACCACGTCTATGTCGACCGCGCCGCCGATCTCGCAATGGCGACCGACATCACCCTCAACGCCAAGATGCGCCGCACCGGCGTGTGCGGCGCCGCCGAGACGCTGCTGATTGACCGTGCCGTCGTGGCGACGCATCTCTTGCCGATCGTCCAGGCGCTGCAGGCCGCCGGCTGCGCCATCCGCGGCGACGAGGAGACCCGCGATCATCTCGGCGAGGGCGTCGAGCCCGCGACCGAGGCCGACTGGTCGACCGAATATCTCGACGCGATCATGTCGGTGAGGGTGGTCGACGGCATCGACGAGGCGATCGACCATATCGAGCGCTACGGCTCGCGCCACACCGACACGATCGTGACCGAAGACCCGGCCGCGGCAGCGTTCTTCCTCGACCGTGTCGACAGCGCCATCGTCCTCCACAACGCCTCGACCCAGTTCGCCGACGGCGCCGAGTTCGGCATGGGCGCCGAGATCGGGATCGCGACGGGGAAGCTCCACGCCCGCGGGCCGATCGGCGTCGAGCAGCTCACCACCTTCAAATACCGCGTCCACGGCAGCGGCCAGATCCGCCCTTGAAGCGACGGTCGCCGCGTTCGCCGGTCTATGCCGACCGCCTGCCACCGACCCGGCCGGGCACGCGCGTCGCGCTCTTCGGCGGCACCTTCGATCCGCCGCATGACGGGCACCTCATGGCGAGCCTCTCCGCGCTCCGCCGCATCGGGGTCGAGCAGGTGTGGTGGCTGCTGACGCCGGGCAACCCGCTGAAGCGGCGGAAGCCCGCGCCGCTCGCCGATCGACTCGCCGCCTGCGCCGCCTTCGCCGACCATCCCCGGATCGCCGTCACCGGCATCGAGGCAACGTTCGGCACCCGCTACAGCATCGACACCGTCCGCCGCATCCTGGCGCAGTGCCCGGGCGTCTCTTTCGTCTGGCTGATGGGCGCCGACGCCCTTGCTGGCTTCCACCGCTGGCGGGACTGGCGGCGCCTCGCCGCGATGATCCCCATCGCCGTGGTCGACCGGCCCAACGCCGGCGGCGCGCTCGCCTCGCCCGCCGCCATCACCCTCCGCGACCGCCGCATCAGCGAAAGCGACGCCGCCCTCCTCCCTTCCCTCGCGCCGCCGGTGTGGACCTTCCTCCACGGCCCGCGCATCGGCGTTTCCTCCACCGCCCTCCGCTCGCGCAAGAAGCGGTAGGGCGCGGCGCTCCGCGCCGCCGGGCAGTCGGCAATCGGCAGTCGCGTTTCGCCGATCGAACCGTGCCCAACCTGACGCCACCCGACTGCCGACTGCCGACTGCCGATTGCCGATTGCCGGATCAGCACGCTTGCGTCTTGAAACGGTCACCGCGCTCGCCCTATCTTTTGCGAGTCGGCCGCTGGCCGGCCCGCAGCCCGACGGGGCTGCCGCAACGGTGGTTGGAAGAGGATCAACCCGCTGACATCGGCATTGCAGCCCGGCAGAGCGACCCGCTCTCGCCACGCGGCGTCCGGAACTCGGTCAGTCCCGGTACCGGCCGTCCTCACTCAGGTCCTCGAGACTCTGGCCGACGCCAAGGCCGAGGACATTGTCCCGATCGACATCACCGGCAAGAGCCCGCTGAGCGACCACATGGTGATCGCCTCCGGCAGGTCGGACCGTCACGTCGGCGCCATCGCCGACCGGCTGGTCACCGCGCTCAAGGATCACGGCTTCGGCGTCCCCCGCATCGAGGGCCTGCCGCATTGTGACTGGGTGCTGGTCGACACCGGCGACGTGGTCGTCCACATCTTCCGGCCGGAAGTCCGCAGCTTCTACAATCTCGAGAAGATGTGGCAGGTCGACGCGATCAGCGGTCCGCCGCTGTCCTGACGCCGTGATCCGCGGGCGCCCGCAATGCGCCTGACCGTCATCGCCGTCGGCCGCCTCAAGGCCGGGGCCGAGCGCGAGCTTGCCGCGCGCTATGTCGATCGCGTCAACGCCGCCGGCGCCCGCATCGGCCTCTCCGTCGCGATCCGCGAAATCCCCGAAAGCAAGGCCGCACGGCCCGCCGACCGCAGCCGCGACGAGGCGCTTGCCATCGCCGCCGCGCTCCCCGACGGCGTGCCCGTCATTGCCCTCGCCGAAACCGGCGATGCCCTCACCAGCGAGGCCTTCGCCCGGAAGCTCGGCCGCTGGCGCGACGACGGCGAGGCGGAGATCGTCTTTGTCATCGGCGGCGCCGACGGCCTCGACGACCTTGTCCTCGGCCACAGCCGGCTCCGGCTCGCCTTCGGCGCCATGACCTGGCCGCATCAGCTCGTCCGCGCCATGCTGGCGGAGCAGCTCTACCGCGCCGTGACGATCCTTTCCGGTCACCCCTACCACCGGGCGTGACGGTCAAAGCGCCGCCGCATTCATCCTTGATAAGCGCCTCGCTGCTAGGCAGGGGTGACCCGGCCGCGGCCGGAAGGGGCGATTCCGACGGATTGGACGAGAGGGACGGCTCTACCCCGTGACCCGGCGTTTCCTGCTCGGCCTCGGCTTGGCGGCGCTTGCGGCGCTCGCGAACCCGTTGGCCGCTGCCGCCCAGGATGACGCCGCCGCCCTTCTCGAGGAACGCCGCGCCGCGCTTGACGGGCTCCTCGCCGAGATCACCGTCAGCGCCGAGCGGCAGGCCGAGCTGGAAGCCGAGATCGCGGCGATCGAGACCGATCGCGCCACGCTCAACGAGACGTTGATCGCCACCAACCAGAGGACGCAGGAGCTGGAAACCGCCATCGCCGCATCGGAGGCCCGCATCGCCGGGCTGGTCGAGGACGAGGCCGCCATCCGCACCTCGCTCGCCGGCCGGCGCGAGGTGCTGGGCGAGGTGCTGGCCGCGCTGCAGCGCATGGGGCGCCAGCCGCCGCCGGCGATCCTCATCCAGCCGGAGGATGCGCTCGCGTCGGTGCGGAGCGCGATCCTGCTGGGCGCCGTGGTGCCCGAGCTCCGCGCCGAAGCCGCGGCCCTCGTCGCCGACATGGAGGCTCTGATGGCGCTCCGCGCCGAGCAGGAGGCGGAGCAGTCGCGGCTCCTTGCTGACGCCGCGACGCTGGCGGAGGAGAGCCAGCGGATCGAGCTCCTCCTCGCGGAGCGCCAGACCGCCTCCGATGAGACCGCGGCGGAGCTGGAGGAACAGCGCGCCCGCGCCGCGGCTCTTGCCGCCGACGCCGGGACTCTCGAAGAGTTGATCGGCGCGTTCGAGCCTCGCAACGTCGCCGCCTTCGCGCCGGAATCGGAGCCGGCGGTCGACGTCACGCCGATCTTCCTCGGCGAGGCCGACCGCATCCGTCCGGCGATCCCCTTCGCCTCGGCGCGCGGGCTCCTGCCGCGCCCCGCCGCCGGCGAGCTCCTCATCGATTTCGGCGGCAATGACGGCTTCGGCGGGCGCGCTGCCGGCATCTCGCTCGGCACCCGGTCCGGGGCGCGCGTCTCCTCGCCCTCCGACGGCTGGGTGGAGTTCGCCGGGCCGTACCGCAGCTACGGCAATCTTCTCATCGTCAATGCCGGCGACGGCTACCTTGTTTTGCTGGCCGGCATGGACCAACTGGATGTCCGGCCGGGCCAGTTCGTGCTGGCCGGCGAGCCCGTCGGCATGATGGGCACCGCCCGCGTCGCCGACGCCGGCGGCGCCTCGCTAGGCAACGTTCAGCCGGTGCTCTATGTGGAATTCCGCAGAGCCGGCACCCCCATCAATCCGGGCCCGTGGTGGGCTCAGCCCTTCTGACGAAAAGGTTGGCGAATGATGCGCAAGGCTCCCCTGCTGCTGGTCGGCGTGCTCGTTGGCGCGTTCGCCGTCTTCGGCGTCACCCAGCAGGCCGGACTGGCAGGCGGCCAGGCCGTCGCCCAGGAGGACGACACCTACCGCGCGCTCAACCTCTTCGGTGAAGTCTTCGAGCGCATCCGCGGCGACTATGTCGACGAGGTCACCGCCTCCGAGCTGATCGAGGCGGCGATCAGCGGCATGGTCGATTCGCTCGACCCGCATTCCAGCTACCTCAATCCCGACGCCTTCACCGCGATGCAGGTGCAGACCTCCGGCGAGTTCGGCGGCCTCGGCATCCGCGTCGAGATGCTGAACGGCAAGGTCCATGTCGTGTCGCCGATCCGCAACACGCCGGCGGAGGCCGCCGGCCTCATCACCGGCGACTTCATCATCGCCATCGACGGCCAGGTCGTGGAAGGCAATCTCGACCTCGAGCAGGCCATCGACCTGATGCGCGGTCGGCCGGGCACCGAGGTGACGCTCGTGGTCGAGCGCAGCACCCTCGCCGAGCCGTTCGAGGTCGTGATCGAGCGCGCCATCATCCGCCTCGAGACCGTGATCTCGCGGATCGAGGACGACGTCGCCTACATCCTCCTCACCCAGTTCAGCGAGCGCACCGCGCGCGAGATGGAGGCTGCGATCACCGCAATTGAGGAAGAGCTGGGCGACGACCTCAAGGGCGTCATCCTCGACCTTCGCGGCAATCCGGGCGGCCTCCTGGAGTCCTCGATCGCGGTCGCCGACGCCTTCCTCGAAGCGGGCGAGATCCTCTCCACCCGCGGCCGCAACCCGCAGGACACGGCGCGCCGCACCGCGACGCCCGGCGATATCATCGAGGGCCTGCCGCTGGTCGTGCTGATCAATGGCGGCTCCGCCTCGGCGTCGGAGATCGTCGCCGGCGCCCTCCAGGACCAGGCCCGCGCCACACTGGTCGGCACCCGGTCCTTCGGCAAGGGCTCGGTGCAGACCATCTTCTCGCTCGGACCGGGCGACGGCGGCCTCCGCATCACCACCTCGCGCTACTACACGCCCTCCGGCCGCTCGATCCAGGCGAGCGGCATCGCGCCCGACATCGTGATCTTCAACGAGCTGCCGCCGGACCTTGCCGAGCAGGCCGTCGACGTGCCGCTGCAGGGCGAGGCCGCCCTTCCCGGCCATCTGATCGGCGAGGAGGAGGAGAACCGCATCACGCCGCAGGAGACCTACGTGCCGCGCAACGCGGAAGAGGACCAGCAGCTGATCTACGCGCTGCGGCTCCTGCGCGGCGAGGAGCAGCACGCGGCGTTCCCGCCCGACCCCGACCTCGGCGTTCCGGAGTAGCCGGCACGCGATGGCCGACAGCGACCTCACCCGGCCGCTCGGCACCGGCCCGCGCCGCAGCGGCGGCAGCCTGCCGCTCGCCATCGTCCTGACCCTCCTCGGCGGCGCGCTGGTCGGCGGCGCCGCCTGGCTGATGCTGTCGTCGGACATGGCCGGCAGCGACGCGCCGGACGGCGGCGTGGCCGTCGCCATCGAGGACGAGCCCGAGCCGGAAGGCGGCGATGTGGTGATCCGCGCCGCTGAGGGCGGCGGCGAGGGCGTCGTCATCCTGACGCCGGACGGCCTTCCCGCCGATGGCGGCGTCCGCATCAGCGACCCCTTCGGCGATGTCGCCGCCGCGCTTCCGGTCGAACCGCTCCCCCAGCTGATCGAGACCACCGCGGTCGGGCGGCTGCCGGTGGTCGCCGACGGGCTTCGGCCGTTCGACGCCTATCGCCGCCAGCCCGGCCCGGCGGTGTCCGGCCGGCCGCCGCGCATCGCCATCATCGTCGGCGGCATCGGCATCGGCCAGGCCGGCAGCCAGCGCGCGCTCGACCTCCTGCCCGGCGAGGTGTCGATCGCGCTCGCGCCCTACGGCCAGGACCTCGAAGCCTGGGGCGAGCGCGCCCGCGCCGACGGGCACGAGGTGCTGCTCCAGGTGCCGATGGAGCCGTTCGATTTCGACGTCAACGACCCCGGCCCCGAGACGCTGATCGTCGGCGATTCCGCGCAGGAGAACATCGCCCGGCTCGAATGGCTGATGGCGCGCTTCACCGCCTATGCCGGCGTCGTCACCTATGCCGGCGGCCGGTTCACCTCCGAGCCCGCCGCGCTGCGGCCGGTGGTCGACGAGCTCGCGCGCCGTGGCCTGATGCTGGTCGACGACGGCTCGTCGCCGCGCTCCCGCAGCAGCGAGGTCGCCGCCGGCGCGCTCCCCTTCGCCCAGGCCGACCTCGTGCTCGACGCCGAGGTCAATGCCGGCGCGATCACCGCCGCGCTCGCCCGGCTGGAGGACATCGCCCGCCAGCGCGGCTACGCCATCGCCACCGCCAGCGCCTTCGGCGCCACCATCGACGCGATCGCCCGGTGGGCCGAGACGGCCGCCACCCGCGGCATCGACCTCGTCCCGGTCACGTCGCTGGCGAACGATCCCGGCTTATCTTCCGACGAGGACGCCATTGTCATCGAAGTCGAGTGACCTGCCCTACCGCCCCTGCGTCGGCATCGCGGTGTTCAACCGCGACGGGCTGGTCTGGATCGGCCGCCGCATCGACGGCCCGAAGGAGCCCGAGGGGATGGGCAAATGGTGGCAGATGCCGCAGGGCGGCATCGACGACGGCGAAGACCTCGTCGCCGCCGCCCGGCGCGAGCTCTACGAAGAGACCAGCATCCGCTCGGTGTCGGTCATCGGCGAGAGCCCCGACTGGTACCTCTACGACCTCCCGGACGAGCTGATCGGCAAGGCGTGGGGCGGCAAATATCGCGGCCAGCGCATCAAATACGTCGCCTTCCGCTTCGACGGCGACGAGTCGGAGATCGACGTAAAGACCCCCGGCGGCGGCCACGACCCGGAATTCACCGAATGGCGCTGGGAAAGCCTCGCCCGCCTCCCCGACCTCATCATCCCCTTCAAGCGCCCCGTCTACGACCAAATCGCCGCCGCCTTCGCGCAATACGCCGCGCACCCGTCCCCCTGAAGGGACGAGAGCAATCGCACCCATGGTCACAGGGAAGCCCCTCTCCCCAGGGGGGAGAGGGCTCCGGCGCTTGCCGAGCGGAACGAGGCTTAGCGCCGGAAGGTGAGGGGGCTGGAGCGGTGATTGGATTCACCCGCGCTCGCGGCACTGCCGAACAAGCTTCTCACCTTGCCCCCTCACCCGCCGCTACGCGGCGACCTCTCCCCGGCGGGGAGAGGTGATGTCGCCTTATGAGCGGCCACAAATCCCGTTGTCTCTCCCCTGCTGGAGGCGTGCCGAACATTTTGTTGTTACATAATCGATGCGGTCGGGACGGTGATTTCGATGAGGAAGGCGAATGACAGAGAGAGGAAAAGATACGCAGCGGCCGTGGGTCGATCCTGACGACGCGCCCGAGCTGACCGCCGATGATTTCGCGCGTGGCGACATCTATGACGGCCAGCGTCTCGTGCGGCGCGGACGCCCGCCCGTCGGGCGCGAGCCCAAGGAGTCGGTCACCATCCGCCTCTCCCGCGAGGTGCTGAACCATTTCCGTGCGGGAGGACCGGGTTGGCAGACCCGGCTCAACGCGGCGCTGGAATCGACCGTGAAGCGCAGCAAGGCGTCGCAGGAGCGATCCGCGAAGAAGCAGGCCTCCCGGTAAGTTCCTCATTCACCCCGCTCATCCCGGGCCGCGTGGCGCGCAGCGCCATCGCGAGACCCGGGACCCAGCGCGAGACTCGTCGCGCAGCGACGCCCTTCGCGCGATCAGCGCAATGGCACTGGACGTGCCTTGAGCGCGGCTTCGCCGCAAGTCTTGCGCTGGGTCCCGGCTCTCTCGCGATCGGGCTTCGCCCGACGCGGTCCGGGACGAGCGGTGGATGTGATCTTGCGCTAAAGCCCCAGCACCATCCGCGCCGGGTCTTCCAGCGTTTCCTTGACCCGCACCAGGAACGACACCGCCTCGCGGCCGTCGACGATGCGGTGGTCGTAGGTCAGCGCCAGATACATCATCGGGCGGATGACGATCGTGCCGTCCGCCACCACCGGCCGCTCCTGGATCTTGTGCATGCCGAGGACGCCCGACTGCGGCGCGTTGAGGATCGGCGTCGACATCAGCGAGCCGAAGACGCCGCCATTGGAGATGGTGAAGGTGCCGCCCTGGAGGTCGTCGAGCGCGAGCGTGCCGTCGCGCGCCTTCGCGCCGAGCGATGCGATGGCCTTCTCGATCCCGGCGAGCGACAGCGCGTCGGCGTTGCGGACCACCGGGACGACGAGCCCGCGATCGGTCCCGACCGCGACGCCGATATGGAAATAGTCCTTGAAGACGATGTCGGTGCCGTCGATCTCGGCATTGACCGCGGGGAATTCGCGCAGCGCGCCGACCGCCGCCTTCACGAAGAAGCCCATGAAGCCGAGCTTGACGCCATGGGCCTTCTCGAACGGCTCGCGGTAACGCTTGCGAAGGTCCGACACCGCGCTCATATCGACCTCGTTGAAGGTCGTCAGCATCGCGGCGGTGTTCTGCGCGTCCTTGAGGCGGCGCGCGATGGTCTGCCGCAGACGCGTCATCCGCACCCGCCGCTCGCGGCCCTCGTCCTCCGGCCCGGCCGGCGCGCGCGCCTCGCGCACCGGCGCCGGACCGATGCCCGGCATCGTCAGGCTTTCGCGCACCGCCGCAAGCACGTCGCCCTTGGTCACGCGGCCGTCCTTCCCGGTGCCGCTCACCAGCGCCGGGTCGATGCCGCTCTCGGCCACGACGCGCCGGACGGCCGGGGACTGCGCCGGGCTCGCACGCGCAGCGGCCACGCTTGACGCCTGCGCTTCTGCCTCAGGCGCTTCGCCTGGCAAGGCGGCGGTGGCAACAGACGCCCGTGCCGGGGCCGCCTCCTTGCGCGCCGCCTTCGCCTTCTTCGCGCCCGCGCCGTCCCGCGCCGCGACCGAACCGATCACCGCGCCGACGCCGACCGTGTCGCCATCCTTCGCCGCGATCGCCTCGATCACGCCCGCCGCCGGCGACGGCACCTCGACCGTGACCTTGTCGGTCTCCAGCTCGACCAGCGGCTCGTCGGCCGCCACCGCGTCGCCGACCTTCTTGTGCCACCGCCCGATCGTCGCCTCGGTGATCGACTCCCCCAGCGCCGGAACCCTGATCTCGGTCATGGCGCGGCTCCCACGCTTCTTCGATCCGGGGCAGATGCCCTGCGCAACTGGGCGAATGAAGACGTGCGGCCGCGCCCCCTCCCCGAAAGCCTGCGGCTTTCGACCCTCCCACGAGGGGAGGGTTCAATCGGGCTCGGGCTCGCGGAGAACACAATTCTTGAACCTCCCCCTCGTGGGGAGGTCGAAGGTCGCGAAGCGAGCTTCGGGAGGGGGGCACGGCGGCAGCCACTCGCCCGGCGCGTCCGAAGATTGATGAAGCCCCTCATGGCGCCAGGGCCTCGTCGAGGAAGGCGGCGAGTTGGGCGAGGTGCTTCGACATCAGCCCGGTTGCCGGCGCTGCGGCCGGCGGGCGGCCGATGTAGCGCGCCCGGCGCTGGCTGCCGTCGGCCTGGTTGATTGCCCAGGCAATGTTGGGCTCCACGAAGGTCCACGAGCCCATGTTGCGGGGCTCCTCCTGGCACCACGCCACCTCCGCCTTCGGGAAGCGCGACAGCTCGCGCACCAGCGACTTGGCGGGGAAGGGATAGAGCTGCTCGACCCGCAGCACATAGACGTCGTCGATGCCGCGCTTCGCCCGCTCCTCGACGAGGTCGTAATAGACCTTGCCCGAGCAGAGGATGACCCGGCGGATCGCATCGTCCGGCCGGAGCCGCGCTGCCCCATCGCCGCCCGCGCGCCGCGGATCGGCCTCGTCCCACAGCAGGCGGTGGAAGAACGAGCCCGGCGCCATGTCGTCCAGCCGCGACACCGCCGCCTTGTGGCGAAGCAGCGACTTCGGCGTCATCAGCACCAGCGGCTTGCGGAAGTCGCGCTTCAGCTGGCGGCGGAGGATGTGGAAGAGGTTGGCGGGCGTGGTGCAATTGGCGACCTGGATGTTGTCCTCGGCTGCGAGTTGCAGGAACCGTTCCAGCCGCGCCGACGAGTGCTCCGGTCCCTGCCCCTCATAGCCGTGCGGCAGGAGGAGGACGAGGCCGGAGAGCCGCAGCCATTTGCGCTCGCCCGAGGTGATGAACTGGTCGATCAGCACCTGCGCGCCATTGGCGAAGTCACCGAACTGCGCCTCCCACAGCGTCAGGCAGTTCGGCTCGGCGAGCGAGTAGCCATATTCGAAGCCGAGCACTGCCGCTTCCGAGAGCATCGAGTTGACCACCTCGAAGCGGCCCTGCCCCGGCGCGACATGGTTGAGCGGGATGTAGCGCTCCTCGCTCTCCTGGTCGTAGAGCACCGAATGGCGCTGCGAGAACGTGCCGCGCTCCACGTCCTGGCCGGAGAGCCGCACATGGTGCCCTTCGGCGAGGAGCGAGGCGAAGGCGAGCGACTCCGCGGTCGCCCAGTCAATCCCGGCGCCGCTCTCCACCGCCTTCCGCCGCGTTTCCAGGAGCCGGCCGACGGTGCGGTGAAGGTGGAAGCCCTCCGGCACGGCCGTGAGCTTTGCACCGAGCGCCTGCAGCGTCTCCGCGGGAAGGCAGGTGACGCCCCGGCGATCTTCCTCGACCGGGCTCGCCGGCTTGAGACCGCTCCACGCGCCGTCGAGCCAGTCGGCCTTGTTCGGCCTGTAGCTCTGGGTCGCGGCAAGCTCGCTTTCGAGCCGCTCGCGCCACGCCGTCCGCGCCGCCTCGACCTCGTCGGGCGTCACAAGACCCTCCTCGGCAAGCTTCCCGGCGTAGATCGCCAGCGTCGTCGGGTGGTCCTTGATCCGCCGGTACATCAGCGGCTGGGTGAAGGACGGCTCGTCCCCCTCGTTGTGGCCGAAGCGGCGGTAGCAGAACATGTCGACCACCACCGGCTTCCGGAACTGCTGGCGGAACTCGATCGCCACCTTCGCCGCGAACACCACCGCTTCCGGGTCGTCGCCATTGGCATGGAAGATCGGCGCCTCGATCATCTTGGCGAGGTCCGACGGGTAGGGCGACGACCGCGCATAGCGCGGATTGGTGGTGAAGCCGATCTGGTTGTTGATGATGAAATGCACCGAGCCGCCGGTGCGATGGCCGCGCAGCCCCGACAGCCCGAAGCACTCCGCGACGATGCCCTGCCCGGCGAACGCGGCGTCGCCATGGAGGAGGAGCGGCAGCACCGAAATCCGCCGGTCGGGCGGGTCGCCGCGCTGATCCTGCTTGGCGCGCACCTTGCCGAGCACCACCGGGTTCACCGCCTCCAGATGCGACGGATTGGCGGTCAGCGAGAGGTGGACGCTGTTGCCGTCGAAGGCGCGGTCCGACGACGCGCCGAGGTGATACTTCACGTCGCCGGAGCCGGCGATCTCGTCAGGGGCGTTCGAGCCGCCCTTGAATTCGTGGAAGATCGCCTGGAGCGGCTTCCCCATCACCTGCGCCAGCACGTTGAGCCGGCCGCGATGCGCCATGCCGAGCACGATCTCGCGCAGGCCGAGCTGGCCACCGCGCTTGATGATCTGCTCCAGCGCCGGGATCAGCGATTCCGCACCGTCGAGCCCGAAGCGCTTGGTGCCGGTGTATTTCACGTCGATGAAGCGCTCGAAGCCCTCGGCCTCGATCAGCTTGTTGAGGATCGCCTTCTTGCCCATCGAGGTGAAGGAGATCGCCTTGTCCGGCCCCTCGATGCGTTCCTGGATCCACGCCTTCTCGTCGGGATCGGAGATGTGCATGAACTCGACCCCGAGCGTGGAGCAGTAGGTGCGGCGAAGAATCGCCAGCATCTGCCGCACCGTGGCGATTGGCAGGCCGAGCACGCCATGGATGAAGATCGGCCGGTCGTAGTCGGCTTCGATGAAGCCGTAATTCGCGGGGTCGAGCTCCTCATAGCCCGGCCGGCGGCTCTCGAAGCCGAGCGGGTCGAGATTGGCGTGGAGATGGCCGCGCATGCGGTAGGCGCGGATCATCATCAGCGCGCGCACCGAATCGCGCGTCGCCGCCTCGACCTCGGCCTCGCTGATTGCAGCGCCGGTCCGCCGGGCGGCGGCGCGGAGGCCGTCGCGCGCGGCCGCCGCCTCGCCGGCGACGGCGCCGAAGGCGTCGAGCGGGAAGTCCCCGCCCGCCGGGTCGGTCGAGGGCGCGCCGAGAGCGGGCCGCGCCTGCGCCCCGCGGTCGCGCAGCGTCTCGAAGAACGCCCGCCACTCCGCATCGAGCGTCGTCGGATCGTCCTGGTAGCGGTCCTGGAGATCTTCGAGATACGCCGCATTCGTGCCGGAAAGGAACGAGGTCAGCGCAAGATTGGTGTTCGCCGTCTGGCGGGTCATCGCACTCTCATGCGGCCCGAAGGCCGGGTCTCGGGCGGCTGCGAGCGTGCGCGGCGGCCCGAGACGGTTCTGGTGACGCCGCGCGGAGCTTATGTTGGCCGCGCGGCGCCGAACGCTACTACTTGCTGCCCTCGAATCCGCCCTCGATGTCGAGGAAGGTGGTCCACGTCACCTGGAAGTGGAAGAGGTCGGACGACTGGTTGGCGCTGACATAATAGGTATCGGCCTCGTTGAACGACTCCCAGGCGCCGAACACATAGCCGTCGCCGGTGTCGGTCGAGCTGCCCAGGAGGTCCGCCTCCCTGTCGAGCTGGGCGATGTTGACCGGCGCGATCGGGAAATCGACCTCGAACGAGCAATAGCCGACGTCGGTGGTGTTGAAATACTCCACCATCGCGTAGAAATAGGCGATGTCCTCGCCGATCGTCTTGTTGGCCGAGATGTCGTACATATAGGGGCCGTATGGGCCCGACCCGTCGATCGTCCAGCCATCCTCGATGAGGAAGTCCTCGAAGCCCTCGAGGCCGTCGGTCGCCTCCCCGCAGATGTGCAACGCTTCCTGCACGAGGTCGCTCGACCCGCCGCCCTTCTGCGGCGGCGTTTCGTCGCCCGGACGCTGCGGCGGCGGCGGCTTGTCGTTCTGCGCCAGCGCCCCCGTCGCGAATCCCAGCGCGAGGCTCATCCCCGCGACGGCAGCCATCCCCCGCCTTGCCATCCTACCCGCCTGCCACATTGGCTCAACTCCTCGGTTTCTAGCCTTTCGGCGGCCGCCGAATCCCGGCCAGCCACGCCCCCAAGCCGGCACTCTAACCGGAAGCGCGTGACGGTGGGAGGGCATGCGCAAACCCCATGCCCACGAGACTGGACACCGACTTGGCATTCTTGTTAGTCGCCCCGCCGATGAAGACGATCAAAGCCAGCGACATTCATCTGTGCGAGTTGGCAGACGATGCTGCTTATCGCGCAGCCTATGATGTGCTTGAGGACGAGTTCGCCCTGGTCGAGGCGCTGATCGAAGCGCGGGCACCCGGCAGAGCGCACGCGCGCCGCCGCCGTCCCGGTCAGGCCGGAACGTAAGTCAGCCGCACCGCCTCATCGCCGATGCGGTCGACGGCCGCGAGGTGGAGCGGCGGGCGCGGGCCGGTGAAGAACGGTTTGCCGCCACCTACGACGACCGGGTGGACGTAGAGCCGGTACGCATCGACCAGGCCGAGATCGGTCAGGCCTCCCGCCAGTTGCGGCCCGCCGACTTCGATCTCGCCATCATGAGCGGACTTCAACCCGCGGATCGCCGCTTCGAGATCGCCTCCGAGCAGTGTGGCGTTCGGGCCGACGGAGGTCAGCGTACGGGACACCACCCATTTCGGATGACTGCGCCACGCCTCCGCATAGGCGCGCTCCGCCTCGCTCCACTCGGGCTGATCGTCGTCCCAGTAGCGCATGATCTCGTACATGCGCCGCCCGTAGACACTGCCGGTCACGCTTCGCGTCTGCTCGATGAAATGGTGAAAGAGCGCGGGATCGGGCGCAAAGGCATCGTGGTCGACATAGCCGTCCAGCGACACGTTCAGTCCGTAGACGAGCCTCGCCATCCGCCGCATCCTCCTTCGTCAGGCGGCAGGATAGCCTGAGCCAGCGCAGCGCCCAACCGGCGCCGCCAGGCACCGCCTCAACCCCTCGTCACCCCGGCGACAAGAGGAGGTGGCGGACGCCACCCGTCATCGCGCAACAAACTCTAGCGGCCGAGCACTCGCGCCAGCGTCGTGCCCAGCGCCGCCGGCGACGGCGACACCGTGACTCCCGCCGCCTCCATCGCGGCGATCTTGGCGCCGGCGCCGCCTTCGCCGCCGGAGACGATGGCGCCGGCATGGCCCATGCGGCGGCCAGGCGGCGCGGTGCGGCCGGCGATGAAGCCAACGACCGGCTTGGCGCGCCCGCGCCGCGCTTCGTCGGCGAGGAACTGCGCCGCGTCCTCCTCCCCGCTGCCGCCGATCTCGCCGATCATGATGATCGACTGCGTCTTCGGGTCGGCGAGGAAGAGCTCCAGCGCATCGATGAAGTCCATCCCCTTGACCGGGTCGCCGCCGATGCCGATCGCGGTGGTCTGCCCGAGACCGGCGCGCGTCGTCTGGAACACCGCCTCATAGGTCAGCGTGCCAGAGCGCGAGACGACGCCGACCGAGCCGGGCGAGAAGATCGCGCCCGGCATGATGCCGATCTTGCAGGCGCCCGCGGTGAGGATGCCCGGGCAGTTCGGTCCGATCAGCCGTGTCCTCGATCCGTCGAGCGCACGCCTGACGCGGATCATGTCGAGCACCGGGATGCCCTCGGTGATGCACACCGCCAGCGGGATCTCCGCCGCGACCGCCTCGAGGATCGCGTCGGCGGCGAAGGCGGGCGGCACGTAGATCACCGTCGCGGTGGCGCGCGTCGCCGCCATCGCCTCGGCCACCGTCTCGAATACCGGAAGGCCGAGATGCGTGGTGCCGCCCTTCCCCGGCGTCACGCCGCCGACCATGCGGGTGCCGTAGGCGATCGCCTGCTCGCTGTGGAAACTGCCCTGCGGGCCGGTGAAGCCCTGGCAGATCACCCGCGTCCCGGCGTCGACGAGGATCCCCATCGCTATGGTGTCGCGGGCGACCAGCGCGCCAGGAACGAGACGCCATCGAAGCCGGTCTCGGCCGCGAACGCGCTGCCGGCGGGAATGAAGGTGGCGCCGACTTCGAGGACGCCGGGGAACGCCGACGGCAGCGCCCACGCCGCCGCGGTCAGCGTGCCGGCCTCGTCGGCCGTCTGGTAGGGCTCACCGCCCAGCACTTCCGACATCGGTGCAAAGTCCGGCGCGGCGTCCGCTGCGAAGTCGTAGAGATAGCAACCGGCGAGGTTGCCGAACGCCGACGCCACTTCGGTGAGGACGAGATAGAACGGCGCCCCCTCAATCTCGCGGGCGAACAGCCGGTTGTCGAAGGACTCGATGGCGACGTCGTCCTCGTCCGGCGCTTCGGCCATCGCCTCGTCGCCGCGCTGCATGAGGGATTCGAGCTCCGGATCGGCGCTCCGCTCGACCTCGACCCAGCCGAGACCGAGCGCGGTCTCGATCACCGCGGCGACCGACGGCCGCGCGCCGGCGCCGAAGCAGGCTTCGACGAAGGCGGCAAAGCGCGGGTCGGCGTCGTGTGCCAGCGCCGCCGGGGCGGCGAGCGAGAGCGCGAGGGCCGAAGCGAGCGTGCGGGAGAAACGCATGACTATCCTTTCACCGCGGCGATGATCTTCACCGCCGCATCTTCGAGATCGTTGGCCGGGATCACGGCGAGGCCCGAACGCGCGAGGATCTCTCGCCCGAGCTCGACATTGGTCCCTTCGAGGCGCACCACCAGCGGCACCGCCAGCCCCGCATCCTTCACCGCCGCAACGATGCCTTCGGCGATGATGTCGCAACGCATGATGCCGCCGAAGATGTTCACCAGGATTCCCTTCACCTGCGGATCGGCGGTGATCACCTTGAACGCCGCCGCCACCTTCTCCCGGCTCGCGCCGCCGCCGACATCGAGGAAGTTCGCCGGCGCGGCGCCGTGGAGCTTGATGATGTCCATCGTCGCCATCGCAAGGCCCGCGCCATTCACCATGCAGCCGATCGTGCCTTCGAGCGCGATATAGGCGAGGCCGTGGCGCGAGGCCTCGACCTCGCGCGGATCTTCCTCGGTCTCGTCGCGGAGCGCGGCAATCTCGGGATGGCGGAAGAGCCCGTTGTCGTCGAACACGATCTTGGCGTCGAGGCAGAGCAGCCCGCCCGCTTCCGTGACGACGAGCGGGTTGATCTCGAGGAGGCTCATGTCGGTCTCGGTGAAGGCGCGCAGCAGCGTCGCGGCGAGCGCAGCCGCGGCCCGGGCGGGATCGCCGGAGAGCCCCAGCGCCCGCGCGAGACGCCGGCCGTGATGCGGCATCAGCCCGGTCGCCGGGTCGATCGCGATCGTGTCGACGCGCTCCGGCGTCGTCCGCGCGACCTCCTCGATGTCCATGCCGCCGGCGGCCGACGCCACGAAGGCGACGCGGCCGCGGTTGCGGTCGATCACCAGCGACAGATAGAGCTCGCGGCCGATGGCGGACGCTTCCTCGACATAGACCTTGCCGACCTTGCGGCCGGCGGGCCCGGTCTGGTGCGTGACGAGCGTGCGGCCGATCATCTGCCGGGCGTGGACCGCGGCCTCGGGCGGCGACCGCGCCAGGCGCACGCCGCCGCCGCTGCCCGCCTGCGGCTCGCGGAAGCGGCCCTTGCCGCGGCCGCCGGCATGGATCTGCGCCTTCACCGCGACGGTGACCCCGAGCTCGGCGGCGGCCGCCTCGGCTTCCGCCGGCGTGGTCGCGAGCATCCCGCGCGCCACCGGCGCGCCGTATGACGCAAGGAGGACCTTCGCCTGGTACTCGTGGATGTTCACTGCGGGGCCGCCGGCTCAGCCCGCGAGGCTGGGGGCGATCCTCACGCAGGCTTCGACCAGCCTGTTCACGGCGGCGACCGACTTGTCAAACATGTCGCGTTCGGCGCGGTTGAGCTCGACCTCGATGATCCGCTCGACCCCGCCGCCGCCGATCACGGCCGGCACGCCGATATAGCGGTCGGATACGCCATACTGCCCGTCGAGCGACACCGCGGAGGGCATAAGCCGCCGCCGGTCGTTGAGATAGCTCTCCGCCATCTCCACGGCGGCCGCGGCGGGCGCGTAATAGGCGGAGCCGGTCTTGAGCAGCGCGACGATCTCCGCGCCGCCATTGCGCACCCGCTGCACGATGGCGTCGACGCGGTCCTTGGTGGTCCAGCCCATGCGGACGAGATCGGGCAGCGGAATGCCGCCGACGGTGGAATAGCGCGTCAGCGGCACCATGGTGTCGCCATGGCCGCCGAGGACGAAGGCGGTCACGTCCTCGACCGAGACGTTGAACTCCATCGCGAGGAAGGCGCGGAACCGGGCGCTGTCGAGCATCCCGGCCATGCCGACCACGCGCTCCTTCGGGAAGCCGGAGAAGCGCTGCAGCGCCCACACCATCGCGTCGAGCGGGTTGGTGATGCAGATGACGAAGGCGTTCGGCGCATATTTGGCGAGCCCGGCGCCGACCTGCTCCATCACCTTGAGGTTGATGTCGAGGAGATCGTCGCGGCTCATCCCCGGCCGGCGCGCGACCCCCGCTGTGACGACCGCGACGTCCGCGCCGCGGATCGCGGCATAGTCCGAGCTGCCGGCGAAGGTCGCGTCATAGCCGTGAACCGGTGCGGCTTCCGCGATGTCGAGGGCCTTCCCCTGCGGAATGCCTTCCGCAATATCGAAGAGGACGACGTCGCCGAGGCCGCGGAGCGCGATGAGATGGGCGAGCGTGCCGCCGATATGGCCTGCGCCGATCAACGCGAGTTTGCGCCTGGGCATGCGTTCGTCTTCTCCACGCCCGGGCGGATCGGGGCCGCTGTCGGCGGCCGCGGGCCAATGGCGGCTAGCTATCTCCGTTGCCGTTTTCGCGCAAGCGCGGCGCTATGGCGCGGTGGATGGAGCGGTTTCCCGGTGGCGTTCCCCGGGCGCGGTGCGGGACGAAGTCCTGCACCGCAGAACCGGGATCCCGCCCGGCCGTATGGATCCCGGTTCTGCAGCGCACCACTTCGTGCTGCGCTGCGCCCGGGAAACGGAGGTGGGTAGAACCGAATCCCCTACCGGAAGAAGCTGATCGGGACCCCGCCGGCGTCGACCGTGCCCTCGAAGCGCGTCGAGGTGGTGGCGCGGAGGTGGGCCAGCGGCGTCCCGTCGGCGGAGGCGAGGATGACGACGTTGTTCTCCAGGTTCCACGCCGAGATGCCCGACAGCGTCGTCGACTGGCAGCCGCGCGTCGAGGCCCGGTAGCCGCCGACCCAGGCGGTGAGCGTCATGAAGAGCTCGCACGTGTCGGTGCCCGAGGTCACCGTCCAGCCGCCGAGAAGGTCGGTCCGGCCGATATCGACGCCGCCGGCCGGCGGCAGCGCGGCGACTTGCGGCGCGTTCGGATCGGCCGCGACGGGCGGCACGTTGGGATTGACCGGCGCGACCGGACCCTGGTCGTAGCCGGGATCCGCCGGCGGCAGCGGCGTGACGACCACCTGCTCGGTGACCGGGGTGAGGCTCTGCGGCGGGGCGGCCGGCTGCTCCGGCTGGCCGCCGAGCGGGAAACCGATGGCGCCCACGGCGCCGCAACCGGCGAGCGCGATGGCGAGGAGCGGGGCGGCGACGACGAAAGCCAGCTTCATCGGGCGATCTCTCTCGGTCTGACGAGCCGATTGGGCTTATGGCGCAAATGTAGCGTCATTCGGGCGCGACCGGTTGGCGATAGCCCCGAACCGGTCCTGCGGCAAGTTTTGAGCGTTTCATGGCACGAGCGGGGCGCGCCAGCGTTCACTCCGGAGAGACCCGTGAAGGAGGCCCGTCATGAGCGGACGCAGGAAGACCGGCACGCCCGAGCCGGAGGAAGTCTACACGCCCGAGGAGGTCGACGAGGCGCTCGACGACAGCTTTCCCGCGAGCGACCCGCCGGCCTATGTCACCCCGCACCGGAACGAGCCGCCGCCCAAGGCGGACGGGGACCGATCGGCCGACGCGAGACCCACAGCCGATCGGCAAGGCGGGAGAAAAGAGGGGCCCGCCTGATCCAGAGCGGGCCCCGCAAAGTCGAAGAGGAGGACTTGCAGGGATCGGGTCAGCCGCGTGCGCGCGGATGGGCCCGGTCGTAAGCCTGAAGCAGTCGCCTGGTGTCGACCGCCGTATAGGCTTGTGTGGTCGAGGGGCTCGCATGTCCGAGGAGCTCCTGGACAGTGCGCAAATCGTCGCTGGCCGAGAGGAGATGCGTCGCAAAGGAATGGCGCAGCGCATGCGGCGTCGCGCTTTCGGGCAGCCCAAGCGCGGAACGCAGGGTTTCCATGGCTTTCTGAATGATCCGCGGGTTGAGTGGCCCGCCGCGGACGCCGACGAAGAGCGGCTCGCCCGGCGCCGCGGCATAGGGACACAGCCGCAAATATGTCTCCACCGCCGCCGAGACGGAGGGCAGCACCGGCACCAGCCGCGTCTTGCCGCCCTTGCCGGTGATCCGCAGCGTCTCGACGCCGCGCACCGGCGCGTCGCCGCGGGTGAGCGCCAGCGCCTCGGAGATGCGCAGCCCGCAGCCATAGAGGAGCCCGAACACCGCCGCATCGCGCGCCGCGGCCCACGGCTCGGCCGCGCCCTGCATCCCCGGATCGGCCACGGCGAGCGCGTCATCCACCGTCAGCGGCCGCGGCAGCGAGCGCGGCTGGCGGGGCGTCCGGAGCGCCCGGATCGCGGCGCCGTTGATCCCCTCCTCGCGCTCGAGGAAGCGGACCAGCGACCGCACGCCGGCAACGCCGCGCGCCAGCGTCCGCGCCCCGGCGCCCTCGTTGCGCCGCGCCGCGAGGAAGGCGCGAAGATCCGCGGTCCGCAGCGCGCCGACCGCCTTCAGCGACGGCAGCCCGCCGAGATGCCGGCTGAGAAACGCAAGGAACTGCCCGACGTCGCGGCCATAGGCCTCCAGCGTCTTCTCCGCCATCCGCCGCTCGGCGCGCAGATACGACCGCCACCGCCCGATCGCGCCCGCAAGGTCGGGCGCGGCAAGGAGCGGCGGTTCTGGAGACGCATCAGCCACGTGGTGACAACCGCGCCGCGGCGGTTAACGGCGGGTTAACAGGCATGGTTAACCAAGGGTTAACTTCGCGGTCGTCGAAAGCCGGCTGCATCGCACCCAAATCCTCGTCACCCCGGCGAAGGCCGGGGTCCAGTGCCACACGACGGACCGAGCCCGCGGCCCTGGATTCCGGCCTTCGCCGGAATGACGGAATCGCGCGTTGATATGGGCGTGGCGTCTCGCCGCAGGGCTCCGCCATCCGCCTGTCACGACGTGGCGGGAAACCCGAACTCTTCCCGCCTCGTCCATCGCGACGAGGCCGGAACCGCCGTTTCCCGCGCGATTTCCCCGTTTCCGCGCCGCCGCGCCGAGTTGCCCGGCCGAAACGCGTGTGCTAGGGAACGCGCGACTTTCGGGAGCGGGCGGCGACGCTGCGCGGGTAGCCCGAAATTCCATAATCCGTACAAGGCCTTGGAGTGAGGGGCCGGGGTGACCACCGGGTGGCCCTCCGCGCGAGGTGAGGACTAGAGTGACGGACGCCGGGAAGACCGTTTCAGGGGTAGCCGAGCGCTACGCCGCCGCCCTTTTCGAGCTCGCCGACGAGGCGGGCGCGCTGGATACGGTCGAGACCGAGCTCAACGCCTTCTCCGCCCTTCTCGGCCAGTCCGAAGACCTGACGCGGCTGGTCCGCAGCCCGGTCTTCACCTCCGACGAGCAGACCCGCGCGGTCTCCGCCGTGCTAGACGCCGCCAGGCTCTCCGGCCTCGGCGCCAACATGATCAAGGTCGCGGCCCGCAACCGCCGCCTTTTCGCGGTGCCCGACATGATCGTCGGCTTCCGCCAGATGCTCGCCCGCCGCCGCGGCGAGATGAGCGCCACCGTCACCAGCGCCGAACCGCTCTCCGCCGCCAATGTCGCCGCGGTGAAGGAAGCGCTGAAGGCCGCCACCGGCAAGGATGTCTCGCTCGAGGAGAAGGTCGATCCGGCCCTCATCGGCGGGCTCGTCGTCCAGGTCGGCAGCCGCATGATCGACACATCGCTCCGCACCAAGCTGGGCGCCCTTAGACACGCCATGAAAGAGGCAGGCTGATGGATATCCGCGCCGCTGAGATCTCCTCGATCCTCAAGGAGCAGATCAAGAATTTCGGCACCGAAACCACGGTGTCGGAGGTCGGCCAGGTGCTGTCGGTCGGCGACGGCATCGCCCGCATCTACGGCCTCGACAACGTCCAGGCCGGCGAGATGGTCGAGTTCCCCGGCGGCATCCGCGGCATGGCGCTCAACCTTGAGACCGACAATGTCGGCGTCGTGCTCTTCGGCGACGACCGCGACATCAAGGAAGGCGACACCGTCAAGCGCACCGAGGCGATCGTCGAGGTCCCGGTCGGCAAGGCGCTGCTCGGCCGCGTCGTCGACGCCCTCGGCAACCCGATCGACGGCAAGGGCGAGATCAAGGCGACCGAGCGCCGCCGCGTCGACGTCAAGGCGCCGGGCATCATCCCGCGCAAATCCGTGCATGAGCCGATGCAGACCGGCCTCAAGGCGATCGACGCGCTGATCCCGATCGGCCGCGGCCAGCGCGAGCTCATCATCGGCGACCGCCAGACCGGCAAGACCGCCGTCGCGCTCGACACCATCCTCAACCAGAAGGCCGTCAACGCCACCGGCGACGAGTCGAAGAAGCTCTACTGCATCTACGTCGCCGTCGGCCAGAAGCGCTCCTCGGTCGCGCAGCTGGTGAAGGTGCTGGAGGAGAACGGCGCGCTGGAATATTCCATCGTCGTCGCCGCCACCGCCTCCGACCCGGCGCCGATGCAGTATCTCGCGCCCTTCGCGGGCTGCGCCATGGGCGAGTATTTCCGCGACAACGGAATGCACGCCCTCATCATCTATGACGACCTGTCCAAGCAGGCCGTCTCGTATCGCCAGATGTCGCTGCTGCTGCGCCGGCCGCCGGGCCGCGAGGCGTTCCCGGGCGACGTGTTCTACCTGCACTCGCGCCTTCTGGAGCGCGCCGCGAAGATGAACGACGCCAACGGCGCCGGCTCGCTCACCGCGCTCCCGGTCATCGAGACCCAGGCCAACGACGTGTCGGCCTACATCCCGACCAACGTCATCTCGATCACCGACGGCCAGATCTTCCTCGAGACCGACCTCTTCTTCCAGGGCATCCGCCCGGCGGTGAATGTCGGCATCTCCGTGTCGCGCGTCGGCTCGGCCGCGCAGATCAAGGCGATGAAGCAGGTCGCCGGCCGCATCAAGGGCGAGCTCGCGCAGTATCGCGAGATGGCAGCCTTCGCCCAGTTCGGCTCCGACCTCGACGCCTCGACCCAGCGCCTCCTCGCCCGCGGCGCCCGCCTCACCGAGCTCCTCAAGCAGCCGCAATTCTCGCCGCTCAAGGTCGAGGAGCAGGTCGCGGTGATCTTCGCCGGCGTCAACGGCTATCTCGACCCGATCCCGGTCAACCGCGTGCGCGCCTTCGAGGACGGCCTCCTGTCGATCCTCAGGACCCAGCACAAGGCGATCCTCGACGAGATCCGCGACAAGCGCGAGATCAGCGACGACCTCCGCAAGACCCTGACCGACGTCGTCGCCAACTACGCCAAGGCCTTCGGCTAGACGATGGACGTGACAGGCCACTCCTCGCGGTTTCCCGGGCGCAGCGCAGCACGAAGTGGTGCGCTGCAGAACCGGGACCTACGCCTATCCGTAGCCCGCGGCGCCGTATGGACCCCGGCTCTGCGGCGCAGCGTTGCACGCTGCACCGCGTCCGGGGAACGGCCTGTTGCCACGCGACTTGGGAAGGTGGTCTGACGCATGGCGAGCCTGAAGGAACTCCGCAACCGCATCGCGTCGGTCAAGGCGACCCAGAAGATCACCAAGGCCATGCAGATGGTCGCGGCGTCGAAGCTGCGCCGGGCGCAGGCCGCCGCCGAGGCGGCGCGGCCCTATGCCGAGAAGATGAGCGCGGTGCTCGCCAATGTCTCGCGCGCGGTGGTCGGCCAGGATGGCGCGCCGAAGCTGATGGTCGGCACCGGCTCCGACCACAAGCATCTCCTCCTCGTGTGCACCGGCGAGCGCGGCCTTGCCGGCGCGTTCAACTCGTCGATCGCCCGCCTTGCCCGCGACCACGCCAACCGGCTGATCCGCGAAGGCAAGGACGTGAAGTTCTTCTGCGTCGGCCGCAAGGGCTATGACGTGCTGCGCCGGCTCTTCGCCAGCCGCATCGTCGAATACATGGAGTTCCGCGCGGTGCGAAACATCGGCTTCGCCGAGGCCGAGAAGGTCGGCCGCCGCGTGCTGGAGCTCTTCGACGAGGGCCAGTTCGACGTCTGCACCCTCTATTTCTCGACCTACAAGTCGGTGATCAGCCAGATCCCGACGGCGAAGCAGATTATCCCGGCCGAGATTTCGAGCGAAGCCGCCGCCGCCGGCGGGCTCGCCTCCTACGAATACGAGCCGGACGAGGAAGCGATCCTCACCGACCTCCTGCCGCGCAACGTCTCGGTGCAGGTTCTCCGCGCCATGCTGGAGAACAATGCCGGCTTCTACGGCGCCCAGATGAACGCGATGGACAATGCGACGCGCAATGCTGGCGACATGATCGGCCGCTACACGCTCGAATACAACCGCACCCGCCAGGCGCAGATCACCAAGGAGCTGATCGAGATCATCTCCGGCGCCGAGGCCGTCTAGAAAGCACGAGGACCACCATGGCCAGAGCCAGCACCAAGACCGCGAAGAAGGCCGCCGACACCGCGGCCGCGACCGGACGGGTCGTCCAGGTCACCGGCGCCGTCGTCGACGTGCGCTTCGACGGCGCGCTGCCGGCGATCCTGAACGCGATCGAGACCGAGAACCAGGGCAATCGTCTGGTGCTGGAAGTTGCCCAGCATCTCGGCGAGAACACCGTGCGCGCCATCGCGATGGACGCCACCGAGGGCCTCGTCCGCGGCCAGCCGGTCTCCGACACCGGGCAGCCGATCTCGGTTCCGGTCGGCGACGGCACGCTCGGCCGCATCATGAACGTCATCGGCGAGCCGGTGGACGAAGCCGGCCCGATCCCGACCGAGGCGAAGCGCGCCATCCACCAGCCGGCCCCGGCCTATGTCGAGCAGTCGACCGAGGCGGAGATCCTGGTCACCGGCATCAAGGTGCTCGACCTCCTCGCGCCTTACGCCCGCGGCGGCAAGATCGGCCTCTTCGGCGGCGCTGGCGTCGGCAAGACGGTGCTGATCCAGGAGCTGATCAACAACATCGCCAAGGCCCATGGCGGCTATTCGGTGTTCGCCGGCGTCGGCGAGCGCACGAGAGAGGGCAACGACCTCTATCACGAGATGATCGAGTCGGGCGTCAACAAGGACCCGCACGAGCATGGCGGCTCGACCGTCGGCTCCAAATGCGCCCTCGTCTACGGCCAGATGAACGAGCCGCCGGGCGCGCGCGCCCGCGTCGGCCTGACCGGCCTCACCGTCGCCGAGCACTTCCGCGACCTCGGCCAGGACGTGCTGTTCTTCGTCGACAACATCTTCCGCTTCACCCAGGCCGGCTCGGAAGTGTCGGCGCTGCTCGGCCGCATCCCGAGCGCGGTGGGCTACCAGCCGACCCTCGCCACCGACATGGGCGCGCTGCAGGAGCGCATCACCACCACCACCAAGGGCTCGATCACCTCGGTGCAGGCGATCTACGTGCCGGCCGACGACCTGACCGACCCGGCGCCGGCGACCTCCTTCGCCCATCTCGACGCGCGCACCGTGCTGTCGCGCGCCATCTCCGAGAAGGGCATCTACCCGGCGGTCGATCCGCTCGACTCGTCCTCGCGCATGCTCGATCCGCGCATCGTCGGCGAGGAGCATTACGAGGTCGCCCGCCGCGTCCAGGAGATCCTCCAGCGCTACAAGTCGCTGCAGGACATCATCGCGATCCTCGGCATGGACGAGCTCTCGGAAGAGGACAAGACGATCGTGGCGCGCGCCCGCAAGATCGAGCGCTTCCTGTCGCAGCCCTTCTTCGTCGCCGAAGTCTTCACCGGCCGCTCCGGCAAGCTGGTCGACCTCGCCGACACCATCAAGGGCTTCAAGGGCCTCGCCGACGGCGAATACGACCACCTCCCCGAGACCGCCTTCTACATGGTCGGCGGCATCGACGAGGCGGTCGAGCAGGCGAAGCGGCTTGCGGCGGAAGCGGCGTAGTGAATGGTGAATGGTCAATGGTGAATGGTCAGGAGCTAGCGCTGTCGCGCCGCCTTACCCCGACCGTCGCCGCGGGCGTCATCCCATTCACTATTCACCATTCACTATTCACCCGAGCGTAGCGACCCCATGGCATCCCCCTTCAAGTTCGACCTCGTGTCCCCCGAGCGGCTCTTGATGTCCGAAGAGGTGTCGCAGGTCGTCGTGCCGGGCAGCGAAGGCCAGTTCACCGTGCTGGTCGGCCACGCGCCGGTGATGAGCACGCTGCGCCCTGGCGTCGTCGAGGTCACGCTCGCCGGCGGCCGTCAGGAGCGCATCTTCATTCGCGGCGGCTTCGCCGACGTGAACGCGGAAGGTCTCACCATCCTCGCCGAGCAGGCGATCCCCCTCGCCGAGCTCGACGCCGACACCATCGCCACGGAAATCCGCAGCGCCGAGGAAGACATCGGCGACGCGAAGGACGAGACCGCCAGGGCCGCCGCCACCCTCAAGCGCGACCAGCTCAAGGAAGTCCAGGCCGCCCTTGGCCGCGGCCCCGCCGCGCACTAGTTCTACCGCAGCTGATGACCACACCGCCCCTCACCATCGACGTCGTCTCCGACGTGGTCTGCCCGTGGTGCTATCTCGGCCGGCGGCGGCTGTCGCTCGCGCTCGACACCGTGCCCGACATTCCGGTCGTCGTCCGCTGGCGCCCGTTCCTCCTCGATCCGTCGATCCCGCCCGACGGCGTCGACCATCGCGAACATCTCGCGGCAAAGTTCGGCGACATGTCCCGGCTCGACGCCGCGCATGAGCACCTGACCACGCTCGGCCGCGAGGTCGGCATCGACTACCGCTTCGACCGCGTGACCCGCTATCCGCACACCGTCGACGCCCACCGCGTCGTCCGCTGGGCGACCGAGGCCGACGGCAATGTAGACGCGCTGGTCGGCCGCCTCTTCGCCCTCCACTTCACAGAGGGCGCCGATGTCGGCGACCACAAGGTGCTGGCCGAAGCCGGCACGGTCGCCGGCCTCGACCCGGCCGAGACCGCGCAGCGCCTCGCGACCGACCGCGACCAGGCCGCGGTTCTCGCCGAGATCAACGGCTTCCAGCGCGCCGGCGTCACGGGCGTGCCCTGCTTCATCCTCGCCGGGCGCTTCGGCGTGATGGGCGCGCAATCGCCGGAAATCCTCGCCCGCTCGATCCGCGACGCCGCCGCCAGGACCGGCATCGCCGCCTGAGGATGACCGGGAGCGCCCGCTCCCGCCAACTCGAACACTCGACTATGATTCGGTCCGCGGCCGGCGCCTCCGGCGGAGGCGAGTCGCATGAGCGGCCGAGAAGACCCCAAGCCGAGCCCGATCGAATGCTACCTCATCGTCGATGACGCCGAAGCCGCGATCGCCTTCTACCGTCGCGCCTTCGGCGCCACCGAGATCGCCCGTCGCGCCGCGCCCGACGGCCGCCGCCTCCTCCACTGCGCGCTCGCCCTGTTCGGCGGCCGCATCATGCTGGCCGACGAGTTCCCCGAGCTGATCAGCGACACCGTCGCGCCGAAGCGCGTCGGCGGCACCTCGGTGACGATGAACGTCAACCTCGCGACACCCGCCGCGGTCGACGCGACCCTGGCGCAGGCCGAGGCCGCCGGCGCCGCGATCACCACCCCGGCCACCGACGCCCCCTGGGGCACCCGCTACGCCCGGCTGATCGACCCCTTCGGCCACGCCTGGGCCCTCCAGGCCCCGCTGCCCGAGGACTGACACCGCTGCCACCATTTTGTACCCACGCAAGTGTTGATCGCGCACAATTATGGGGGTACATTAAATGAAGATCACCTTCGACCCCACCAAGCGCGTCAGGACGCTGACGGAGCGTCGCCTCGACATGGCCCGGGCGGATGAGGTGTTCGCCGGACGGAACGCGGTCGTCCCCGACGGGCGTTTCAACTATGGCGAGGACCGCTATCTCACGGCCGGCTTCCTCGACGGTCGAATGGTGATCCTTGTGTGGACTCCCGATGGCGACGGCGACGATCGTCGCATCATTTCGATGAGGCACTGCCATGCAGACGAAGAAGCGCGCTGGCTCAAGCGCATGGGTTGACCCCGATGACGCGCCGGTCCTCACCGACGAGGAGATCGCGCAGGCCGACGTCTATGACGGCAACCGGCTGGTGCGGCGCGGCCGGCCGCCCGTCGGCGATCGGCCGAAGGAGGCGATCAAGCTGCGGCTGGCGGCCGACGTCGTCGATTACTTCCGTTCGACTGGCCCGGGCTGGCAGACCCGTATCAACGCCGAGCTCGAGCGCGTGGTGCGCCGGGCGACGGCATCATCCCGAACGGTCGGCGTGAAGCGGCGAAGCGAAACGGCCAAGCCGGCACCCACCAAGCGGCCGGCGTCGGTCGCGCGGCTCGCGGGAACGAAGGCGTAGGAACACGACATGACGGATGCATTCGACGTTGTCGTGATCGGCAGCGGGCCCGGCGGCTATGTCTGCGCGATCCGCGCGGCGCAGCACGGGCTGACGGTGGCGGTGGTCGAGCAGGCGCCGACCTTCGGCGGCACCTGCCTCAATGTCGGCTGCATCCCGTCGAAGACGCTGCTCCACACCTCGGAGCTCTTCGAGGAGGCGGCGAAGAAGTTCTCCGGCTTCGGCATCGAGATCGGCCAGCCGACGCTCGACCTGACGCGGATGATGTCGCACAAGAACGGCGCGGTCGAAGCCAATGTCGCCGGCGTCGCATACCTCTTCAAGAAGAACGCGATCGCCGCCTTCCACGGCCGCGGCGCCATCGCCTCCCCGGGCAAGGTGCGCGTCACCGCCGCTGACGGCGCGGTGCGGGAGATCGCCGCGAAGGCGATCGTTGTCGCCACCGGTTCCGAGCCGGCGCCGCTGCCCGGCGTCGCCATCGACGAGCAGCGCATCGTTTCCTCCACCGGCGCGCTGTCGCTGAGCGAAGTGCCGAAGCGCCTCGTCGTGATCGGCGCGGGCGTCATCGGCCTCGAGCTCGGCTCGGTGTGGCGGCGGCTCGGCGCCGAGGTGACGGTGGTGGAATATCTCGACCGCATCCTTCCCGGCATGGACGGCGAGGTGTCGCGCCAGGCGCAGCGCATCTTCGCCCGGCAAGGCCTCGCCTTCCGCCTGTCGTCCAAGGTCGAGGGCGTCGTGGAAAAGGGCGGTGCGCTCGAAGTCACGGTCGCTTCCGCCGACGGCAAGACGCCCGCGACGGCGATCCCCGCAGACATCGTCCTCGTCGCCATCGGCCGCCGCCCCGTCACCGCGGGCCTCGGCCTCGAAACACTGGGCATCGCGACGGATTCCCGCGGCCGCATCGCGGTCGACGCCGGATTCCGCACCTCGGTCGACGGCGTCTACGCCATCGGCGACGTCATCGCCGGGCCGATGCTCGCCCACAAGGCGGAGGACGAGGGCGCTGCACTGGCCGAGCGCCTCGCCGGCAAGGCCGGCGGCGTGAACCACGCGGTGATCCCGAGCGTCGTCTACACCATGCCGGAGATCGCTTCGGTCGGGCAGACCGAGGAGGAGCTGAAGGCGGCCGGCACCGCCTACCGCACCGGCAAGTTCCCCTTCACCGCGAGCGGCCGCGCCCGCGCCACCGGCCGCACCGAGGGCTTCGCCAAGGTGCTCACCGAGGAGGGCACCGACCGCGTCCTCGGCGTCCACATCCTCGGCGCCAATGCCAGCGAGATGATCGCCGAGGCCGCGGTGCTGATGGAGTTCGGCGGCTCGGCCGAAGACCTCGCCCGCACCTGCCACGCCCACCCGACCTTCTCCGAAGCCGTCCGCGAAGCCGCGATGGCCGCCTGGTGGAAGCCGGTGCATCTCTAGTCAGCCGCAGGCTCCAGTTGAACCTCCCCCTTGCGGGGAGGTCGAAAGCGCGAAGCGCTTTCGGGAGGGGGGCACGGCCGCCCAGTCAGCCCCCCTCCCCGAAACCGCTGCGCGGTTTCGACCCTCCCACAAGGGGAGGGTTCACCCGAGCAGGGACCTAGCGCCGCGGCGGCGGGTACATCGCGCCGAAGCCCTGCGGCTGCGACACCGCGCCCGGATCGACCCCCACCACCAGCGCGGCGAGGAGCGCGCCGTCGATGTTCTCGACCAGCGCCACCGACGCCTCGCCTGCCTGCTGCGCGATGCCGTCGGCAGCGTTGGTCATGTCGCGGCCCGGCCGCGCCGTGTAGGGCTCGTAGCTGGCATAGACGAAATCGCTGACCTCCTCGGGGAAGAAGATCTGCCCGGTGAGGACGTTGGTCGCGTCGAGGAACACCTTGAAGTGGATGTGGACGGTGCGGCCGGTGTACCAGCCGGGATAGACCGTCGCGAACTCGACCACGCCATTGGCGTCGGCGAACTGCGTGCCGCGCATGAAGGTCTCGCCCTCGCCCGCGTCGTAGCCGGAATAGACGCCCGTCGCGTCGCAGTGCCAGACGTCGACCCGCGCGCCCTCGATCGGCCGGCACGACGCGTCGACCACCTGCATCCGCAGCGCCGTCGCGAGCCCCGGCCGTCCTTCGGTGATGTCGCTGCGCACCAGCGCCGGGTCGAAATAATACGGGCCCTCGGTCACCTCCGGCACCAGCACGCAGACATCGGCGCCGCTGATGAGGCTCCCGGCGTCGCCGCCCGCCAGCTGCGCGAAGGCGCTCCGCGACATCAGCATCCCGCCGCCGGCGGTGACCGCGATCAGCGTCAGCGCGCCACGGCGTGTCAGGGGTTTCTCGAACG
The DNA here is from genome assembly GCA_026126025.1 of Bauldia sp. GTDB lineage: Bacteria > Pseudomonadota > Alphaproteobacteria > Rhizobiales > Kaistiaceae > JADLGL01. The sequence continues at coordinate 149,290 of JAHCJZ010000004.1, forward strand.
CGTTCATCCCGGGCTCCTTGGGTCACGCCCGCGGAATGTGCTCGGCGCGGGCTCGTGCAGCCTCGATCGCGCCCGAAGCCGCCGCGATTGTGGCAGTGCGTGGGGGAAAGTGTATCAGCGGGTATCGACCAATGGGTTCGAGTATGAATCCGTACCTGCTGGTCGCCTCAATCACGGCGTGTCCCGGGCGCAGTGCAGCACGAAGTGATGCGCTGCAGAACCGGGACCCACACGGGCGTACCGGTAGACCCCGGTTCTGCGGCGCAGCGCTGGGCGCTGCACCTTGCCCGGGGAACGGCAGACGGTATGGCGTGCCCTACCGCCGCGAATCCTGGAGCGCCATCCAGCCGACGCCGGCGAGGACCAGCAGCGCCCCGGCAGCATCCACCAGCGTCAGCGTCTCGCCGAGGATCAGCCAGGCGAGGCCGATCGTCACCACCGGGCTCACCATGCCGATCGTGGAGTTCGCCTGCGGCGTGATGCGGTGGAGCGCCGCGGCGAGGAGGAAGCTCGGGATCACCGTCGCGCCGATCGCCAGCATGATCGCGTAGCCCCATGCCGCACCGCTGACCGCAAGGTCGGACAGCGGATGCGTGACGACGAACTGGCCGAGCGCGACGACCGCCGCGGCGCCCATCGCGATGCAGGTGAAGAGCCGCGGCCCGACCTCGGCGATCAGCGGCTTGGCGAGGAGCTGGTAGAAGGCGAAGGCGATCGCGGCGGCCAGCACCCACAGCGTGCCGACCACGACGTCGCTCCCCTCCCCGCCGCCCGCCCGGCCCGCGAACATCACCGCGATGCCGGCGTAGGAAACGCCGATCGCGACCAGCCCCATCGGCTGCACCTTCTGGCCGAACCACAGCGCGCCGAAGATCACCACGAACAGCGGGAAGGTGAAGAGGATCATCCGCTCGAACTGGGCGGAGATGTACTGGAGGCCGAGGAAGTCGGTGTAGGAGGCGACGTAGTAGCCGAGGAAGCCGACAAACGCCGTCATCGCGATCGCCCGCGCCGACGGCAGGCCGCGCCCGTCGCGGTGGCGGTCGCGGAGCGAAAACGCCCCGATCACGAGATAGACCGGCAGCGACAGGCCGAGACGGAGCGCCAAAAGGGTCGTCGCATCGACGCCCTCGGCATAGGCGAGCTTGATGAAGATGCCCTTGGTCGACCACAGCACCGCGCCGGCGGCGGCGAGGAGGTAGCCGATCTGCACCTGGCGGCGGAGCTCCGCCGCGGTGGGCGGGGCGACGGCCGCCAGCATGGGCGGTACGGGTTCGGTCGATGCCATGACGGCGGCCTCGGTTGGGCCGGCGGATGGACGAGAGGCGGGGATGTGGGTCATGTCCCGGCTTCGCCTTCCGCGAGCCGGGACGTGTCGATCAACGCACGCGCCGGCCGGCTTCGGCAAAAAGCCAAAGCGAATTCGTGCGGCGGGATACGGCTTTGATCATGGGCGCACCGTCTAGCACCGGGCAGCGCCGGGAGCCAGTCGTCCGCTGCGCGGCAGGGTTCCGGTTTTCGCCGGACTGCCCGTCAGCTCACGACGAGGTCGAGCCGCTCCTCGGCGACGCGGCCGCCATCGGCTTCCCAGCGCAGGACGAGCGCGCCGCTGCGCGGCGGCGCCACGAAGAACCGGAGGTACGGATTGGCGGCGACCGAACGGTGGAAGCGCGCCTCGAAGATCGTGGCCCGGTCGAAGGTGGCGATGAGGCGCCGCACGATGTCCTCCGGCAGCACCGTGCCCGCGGCATCGGTCCGCAGCCCCGTCTCCATCGGGTGGTTGACCAGCGTCGTCACCTCGCCGGCGCCGCCCGGCGCGATGCGCTCGGGCGCCCGCACCCGGGTCTGCATGATGTCGGTCGCCGCGTAGGTGTCGTCGCGGGCGAGGCAGCCCGAGATGGTGACCGTGACGTCGCGCGCGGCGGCGATCACCTCGCCGGTGCTGAGCACCGCCACCGCGCCGACCGTCTGGCTCTGGTTGAGCCGGATCCGGGTGGCGACCGCCGCGCGCCCCGACAGCGGCGAGAAATAGTACTCGGCCACCTCGGGCGAGGGGTTGCCGCGCGCGAAGACGTGGATCGATTCCACGAAGGCGTCCTGCGTCATCGGCCGGTCGACCGCGACCGCAAGATCGACCGCCGAACCGTCCTCCGACACCAGCGGGAGCTCGATGGCGATGCCCTGCCCGGAGGGCTGCGCATCGCCGACCAGCGCCGCGGCGGCCGGTATGGTCTGCCACCATGCCGGCTGCGCGGCGGCGCTGCGCGCCAGGAGCGGCGCTGCGGCCGCCCCGGCAAGAAGCCCGATGGCGTCGCGTCGGGTGATCGTCGTCGGCATTCGTCCGTTCCTCGCCGGCATCATGGGGTCGGCGGCGCAAGCCGCAGCGGGCCGCGGATGCCGAGGAGCGACCCCAGCAGGATCCCGCCGACCGCGACGAAGGACGCCAGCGCCAGCGTCGACAGTCCCGTGAGCCCCTGCCCGATCGAGCAGCCGAGCGCCAGCGCGCCGCCGATTCCCATCAGCGCGCCGCCGAGGATATAGCGCAGCATCGCGCGCGGGTTGGTGAAGCCCTCCAGCCGGAACCGTCCGCGCGGCACGGCGGCCAGCGCGCTGCCGGCGATGACGCCGCCGATCAGGGCCACGGCGAAAGTGAGGGCGACGCCGGTCGACAGCATCACATACTGGATGCTTCCGGCGATCGGCGCGATGAACGTCATCGACGCCACCGGCTGCGGGTCGAACTCGTCGGCGCCGATATTCCCGGTCGCGTACCAGCCGGCGGCGATGAGGAGCCCGACGGCAAGGCCCGCGGCGATCTGGAGCGGCGAGGCGCGGAAGGCGCGGTTGGCGAAGGCGAAGACCGCCAGCAGCCCCGCGATCGCCGCGACCGCGATCCAGCGCGCGGCCTCGCTGCCGATCGTGGCGCCGGCAAGGGCGTCCGGCAGCGTGCGGTCGGCGAGCGTGGCGCTGCTCGCCGCGGCGAGATCGACCCGGGCGGGCGCCAGAAGCCCGGTCAGCGTCGCCTGCGCCGAGATGCCGAGGACGAGAAGCACCAGCAGCGAGCGGATATTGCCGCCGCCGAGCAGCACCAGCGCCCGCGCGCCGCAGCCATTGGCGAGGATCATGCCGTAGCCGAACAGCACCCCGCCGATCAGCATCACCGGGATCGAGAAGGTCGCGAGCGGATAGATCGACCGCCCGAGCGGCACCAGGCCGGCCGCGTCGAGCGCCTGGCTGGCGACGATCGCCGTCGCCGCCGCCAGCGCGAAGGTCCGCACCTTGCGCGGGTCGCCTTCGCCCCACCAGCCGCGCAGCCCGCTCTGGAGGCAGAAGCCGCTCAGCTGCGCCACGACGCCGAAGGCGACGCCGATCGCAAGCCCGAGCCAGATGACGGTGCCGCTCGACATGGCGCCTGCCTACGCCGCCGCGGGCGGCGGAGGCAATCGCGCTTCTGCGTGCCGAAGCCGCCCGGGGATCAGGCCGTCCCCCAGATGTCGTTGCTGATCGCCCGGTACCAGCCATGCGCGTACTGCGCCTCGCGGGCGCGGAACGCCCCGTCGGCATCGGCCGGACTGACGCCGCCCGAGCCCGGCACCTCGGCGATCGCGCCGTCGATCACCGCATAGACGCCGGCGACGGAGATGCCGTAGTCGGGACCGACGAGGCTGTAGCATGTGTTGGCCCATTTCGCCTCGGGCGGCGCGCGTCCTTCGAGCGCGGCGATGATCGCGGCGGCGACCACCTTGCCCTGCGTGCAGGCGGCGAAGCCCGATTTCGGCATCGGCGCCGCGACCGTCGCGTCGCCGACGACATAGACGCCCTCGACCAGCTGCGATTCGAAGGTCTCCGGCTTCACCGGCACCCAGCCGGTCTCGTTGGTGACGCCGGCGCGCTGGGCGATAAGGCCCGCCTGCTGCGGCGGCACGACGTTGAGGACGTCCGCCGTGACGGTGCGGCCGAACTCGGTCTCGACCGACCGCGCCGCGGCGTCGACCCGGACCACCCGGCCGTCGTCGGTGCGGCTCACCCATTCGATCATGTCGCCATAGAGCGCCTGCCAGCCGGCGGTGAAGAGGCCCTGCTTGGAGAAGCTGTCCTTGGCGTCGAGTATGATGATCTTCGAGGCCGGCTTCTCGGTCTTGAAGTAGTTGGCGATGAGGCTCACCCGCTCATACGGCCCGGGCGGGCAGCGGAACGGATTGTCTGGCGCGACGAGCACGAAGGTGCCGCCATCCGGCATCGCCTCGAGCTGCGACCGCAGCAGCTGCGTCTGCGGCCCCGCCTTCCACGCATGCGGCGCCAGTTCGGCCGCCGCCTCGTCATAGCCCTCCAGCGCGCCCCAGCGGATGTCGACGCCGGGCGACAGCACCAGCGCGTCGTAGGAAAGGCTGTCGCCGCCGGCGAGCGTCACCGTCCGGCCGGCGGTATCGACGTCGCTGGCGAAGGCGTGAACCACCTCGACCCCGAGCGCGGCGAGCGAATCGTAGGAATGGCCGATCGCCTCGAAATCGATCAGCCCGCCGAGATAGAGGTTGGAGAACGGGCAGGTGTAGAACCGCGCCGCCGGCTCGATCAGCGTGACCGCAAGGTCCGGGCTGCGCAGCTTGAGATATTTCGCGGCGGTGGCGCCGCCGAAGCCGCCGCCCACCACGACGACGCGGCCTGTGGCGGCGCGCGCGATGGACGGCATGCCGAGGATCGCGGCGCCGCTGGCCGCACCGATGAGCCCGAGGGCCGTTCTGCGATTGATGGTCATCCCTGGTCCCCCTAGTCGAGATCGCCGGCGAGATACGCGGCGATCGCCGCGATCTCGGCATCGTCATAGCCGCGCGCGATGCGGCCCATCACCGTGGTTCCCGCGATCTCGTCCGCCTTGAAGGCGTTGAGCAGCGCGATCAGCTGATCGGCGGAAAAGCCGGTGATCGACGGGATCTGTCCCGGCGACACGCCCTCGGGGCCATGGCAGTTGAAGCACGCCGACGCCAGCAGCGCCGCCTGCTCGTAACTGACCGGTCCGGCGCCGTTCTGCGCCCATACCGCGCCACCGCCGATTCCGACGGCCAGCGCCACGCCTGCAATCCATCGTTTCATCGTCGTCCCCTCAGCTTCACATTCGAACAATCGTAACCAGAGGCGGCATGGCCGGTCGCGCGAAGGGTTCCCGATGCGGGCCGCGGCTTCCGGAACGGCTTTTCACGCACGGCACACGCCCGGCAAAGCTGTACCGTTGCCATCGCGGCGTCCCGGCGGACGCGCTGCCGAACGGCCGGCGCTGTTGATCGGCGACGGCGCGCCTTTCCCCCGCGGCTTCGTTCCGGCATTGTTCCAGCCATGGACCAGCGCACCGCCCGCGGCGATCCGCCCAACGCCTTCGCCGAAGGCGAGCTCCCGCTCGCCCTGCCGGCGGCCGGTGCGGCGATCTCGGTGCTCCTCCCCTACGCGGTCGATGCGCCCTACACCTACCGCGCGCCGAAGGGCGTGACGCTGGCGCCGGGCGACATCGTCACCGTCCCGCTGGCGACGCGCGAGGTCACCGGCGTCGTGTGGGACGACCCGCCCGACGCCGCGATGGACCCCGCCCGGCTGCGCGCGGTCGCCGCGCGCTTCGACGTGCCGCCGCTCGCCGCCGATCTGCGCCGCTTCATCGACTGGGTGGCGCATTACACGCTGTCGACCCGCGGCATGGTGCTGCGCATGGTGCTGCGCGTTCCCGCCGCCTTCGAGCCGGAGCGCCCGCTGGTCGGCGTGCGGCTCGCCGGCCCGCCGCCGGCGCGGATGACGCCTGCCCGCCAGCGCGTCCTCGACATCCTTGCCGACGGGCTCGCCTGGTCGCGGAGCGGCCTTGCCGCCGCCGCCGCGGTCAGCCCCGGCGTGGTCGGCGGCCTCGTCGACGCCGGCACGCTGGAGGAAGTGGAGATCCCCCCGCCGCCGGCCGCGCAGCCGCCCGACCCCGACCACGCGATCCCCGCGCTCAGCGAAACCCAGGCCGCCGCCGCGGCGGCGCTCACCGCCGCGCCGTCCGACGCGTTCTCCGTGACGCTGATCGACGGCGTCACCGGCTCGGGCAAGACCGAGGTCTATTTCGAGGCCGTCGCCAAGGCGCTGCGCGCCCCTTCACCTCTTCCCGGGGGGGAGAGCGAGCCCCAGGTCCTGATCCTCCTCCCCGAGATCGCCCTCACGGGAGATTTCCTCGACCGCTTCGCCGCGCGCTTCGGCCACCGGCCGGCCGAGTGGCATTCCGACGTGCCGCCGCGGCAGCGCGAGCGGGTCTGGCGTGGCGTCGCCAACGGCACGGTGCGGGCTGTGGCGGGCGCGCGCTCGGCGCTGTTCCTGCCGTTCCGGAACCTCAGGCTCATCGTGGTCGACGAGGAGCACGACCCGGCCTACAAGCAGGACGAGGGCGTCACCTATCACGCCCGCGACATGGCGGTGGTGCGCGGCCATCTCGGCGGCTTTCCGGTGGTGCTGTCTTCGGCGACGCCGTCGATCGAGAGCCGCGCCAATGCCGATGCCGGGCGCTATCGCCGCATCGTGCTGCCAGATCGCTTTGCCGGCGCAGCATTGCCGTCGATCGCCGCGATCGACCTTCGCCAGAACCAGCCCGCGCGCGGCCGCTGGCTGGCGCCGCCGCTGGTCTCGGCGATCACCGAGACGCTCGCCGGGCGCGGCCAGGCGCTCCTCTTCCTCAACCGCCGCGGCTACGCCCCACTGACGCTCTGCCGCACCTGCGGCCACCGCTTCCAGTGCCCCAACTGCTCGACCTGGCTTGTCGAGCACCGCTTCCGCGGCCAGCTCGTCTGCCATCATTGCGGCCACGGCCAGCCGACCCCGCATGCCTGCCCGCAATGCGGCGCGGCCGACAGCCTCGTCGCCTGCGGGCCGGGCGTGGAGCGCCTCGCCGAGGAGGTCGCGGCGCGCTGGCCGGACGCGCGCACCACGGTGCTGTCGAGCGACATGCTGGGCGGCGTCCAGCGCCTGCGCCGCGAGCTGCAGGCGATCGCCGAGGGCGAGGCCGACATCGTCATCGGCACGCAGCTGGTGGCGAAGGGCCACAATTTCCCGCTGCTGCGCCTCGTCGGCGTGGTCGACGCCGATCTCGGCCTTGCCCATGGCGACCTTCGCGCCGCCGAGCGCACCTTCCAGCTGCTGTCGCAGGTGACCGGCCGCGCCGGCCGCGTCGGCGGCGACAGCCGCGCTTTCCTCCAGACCACCGCGCCCGACCATCCGGTGATGCAGGCGATCGTCGCCGGCGACCGCGAAGCCTTCTACGCCCGCGAGACCGAGGCGCGCCGCGACGCCGCCCTCCCGCCCTTCGCCCGCCTCGCCGCGCTGATCGTCTCCGGCCCCGATCGCGACTCCGCCCGCGGCCATGCCTCTGCGCTCCGCCGCACCGCACCGTCGGGCGAGGCGGAGGGCATCACCATCTTCGGCCCGTCCGAGGCGCCGCTCGCCGTGATCCGCGGCCGCCACCGCTACCGCATGCTGGTCCACGCCCCCCGCAGCGCCGACCTCCAGGCCTGGCTCCGCACCTGGCTCGCCGCTGCCCCGAAACCCCACGGCTCCGTCCGCGTCCAGGTCGACATCGACCCGCAGAGCTTCGTCTGACGCGCTTGAACCGCTCGGCTAGGACCGGATGCCGTAGCCGCGCAGCAGGAACTGGACGATCGCGTTGACCTCGTCCTCGTCGTCCCACCCCGCGTCGGGCGCAAGGATGCTGCTGAAGATGAGATAGCCCCCGGCCACCGATGCGAATAGCCGTATGGCCTGCATCGGGCGAAGGCCCGCCGCTCCGGCGTGTTCCATCAGCACCGGCTCGGCGACGGCGACGAAGCGTATGGCCTGTTCGCCGACGAGCGCGCGGAGCTCCGCGTGGAACGGGAGCTCCTGGAGCAGGATGCGAACGAGCGGTGCATGCCGCCGCACGAATGCGATGCGGCGATGCAGCATGGTCCGCATGATCGTCTCGATGTCGCCCTTCGCCTCGGCGACGACATCCGCGAACTCACCGAGCGCGGCCGGCATGATGACGTTGGCCGCCAGCGGCCTGACGAGGCGGAGGAGAAGGTCCTTCTTGCCCTCGAAGTGGCGGAAGATGGTGCCCTCGGCGACGCCCGCGCGCCTGGCAATGTCGATCGTCGGCGTCGCCTCGTAGCCGCGCTCGGCGAAGCAGACGACAGCCGCCTCGACGATGCTGCGCTTCTTCGGCGTCATCGGCCCCTCGGCCGCCTCGACGGCGTCGGCGATCGCCGCTGCGGCTGCGAGGAGCGAAGCGTCCACCGCCGCCGGCGGCGTCGGGTCAGGCCGCCGGGGCAATCGGTACCGGACTCCGCCGCGCATAGAGGAAGGTGCCGATCCAGATGAGGGCAAGCCCGCTCGCGGCGACCACCAGCATCGTGCCCCACGGACTCCAGCCATCGGGACCGCCGATCAGCACCCGGCGATAGCCCTCGATCACGGCGTGGAAGGGAAAGAGGTCCGCCGCCCAGCCGAGCCAGTCCGGCAGGGCGGCGATCGGCGCCTGCGCACCGGCGAGTGCCGCCTGATAGAAGACGGTCGGCAGGAGGATGACGATCGCGAAGAAGCCGAGCACCGAAAAGAGGCCCATCGAAAGGAGCGCGACGCCGGTCGCCGATATCCAGACCGTAGCCCAGAGCGCCAGGAAGCTCGACCATAGCCCGGTCGTCCAGCACACGACGAATGCCAGCACGAGCCCGGCGATCGCGAACGCGACCGGCGGAACCGCGCTCCGCAGGATCGCCACCGGCAATGCCGCTTCGCGCCGTCTGTCGCCGCGCGTGGTCAGGAAGAGGAGGATCGATCCGGCAAGGGCAGCAAGCCACGTCGCCTGCAGCATCGTGGGCGGCGCCACCAGCGCGGTCGCGTTCGGCGCGGCATGGAGCAGCTCGGGCGCGACCACGATGGTCGGCGCCGCGGGCGCCTCGCCTCCGGAGGCCAGCCCCGCCACCGCACCGCCAATGACCGCCTGAAGCTGAGCCGGAAGCGTCGTCGCGAGCTGGCTCTCGATCTGCGACAGGTGCTGGCTCGCCAGCACCGGCAGCCGTATCGCGTCGCCCGCAGCAACCGCCGCCGAGAAGCCGGACGGGATGATGAGGACGGCAGCGACATCGCCCTCGTCGAGCGCGCCCCGGGCAGTCGCTTCCGCAGCGAATGGGATGACGGCCATCGGCAAGGCCGCGTCGAGTCCTGCCGCGAGACGCGTGCCGAGTGCCGCCGGCGAATCGGCATCGAGATCCACGATGCCGACCGAGACGACCGGCAGGACCCGCTGCGGATCGGTCGCCGCCGACAGCGTGAAGAGCGAGAAGATCAGCACGATTGCGCTCGGCAGCATGATCGCCGGACGAAATGTCGGCCGACGCACGAATTGCAGGAATTCTTGGGCCACGGCCGCCTCCGTCAATAGCATGTGAGTACTCACTCACACTTTAGTGCGAGTACTCACTCACGTCAACGACAGGCCAGTCGCTGCATCAGCGTGGGCGCCGGCCTTCGCCGGATGACGATAGAGGGATCGGGCGGCGGCGTTACACCCCGCGCTCGACCATCATCTTCTTGATCTCGGCGATCGCCTTGGCCGGGTTGAGGCCCTTGGGGCAGGCCTGGGCGCAGTTGAGGATGGTGTGGCAGCGATAGAGGCGGAAGGGGTCCTCGAGATAGTCGAGCCGGTCGCCCTTCGCCTCGTCGCGGGTGTCGATCAGCCAGCGATAGGCCTGGAGCAGCACCGCCGGGCCGAGGAAGCGCTCGCCGTTCCACCAGTAGCTCGGGCACGCCGTCGAGCAGCAGGCGCACAGGATGCATTCATAGACGCCGTCGAGCTTCTCGCGGTCGGCCTCGCTCTGCCGCCACTCCTTGTCCGGCGTCGGCGTTTCGGTCTTCAGCCACGGCTCGATCGACTGCAGCTGGGCGTAGAAATGAGTGAGGTCGGGGACGAGGTCCTTGATCACCTGCTGGTGCGGCAGCGGGTAGATTCGCACCGTGCCGTCGACATCGTCGATCGCCCGGGTGCAGGCGAGCGTGTTGCTGCCGTCGATGTTCATGGCGCAGGACCCGCACACCCCCTCGCGGCACGAGCGGCGGAAGGTCAGCGTCGGGTCGACCTCGTCCTTGATCTTGATGAGCGCGTCGAGGACCATCGGCCCGCAATCGTCCTCGTCGATCCAGTAGGTGTCCATGTGCGGGTTGACCCCGTCATCGGGGTTCCAGCGATAGACGAGGAATTCGCGGATGCGCTTCCCCACCGGCTTCGGCCAGCGCTTCCCCTCCGTGGTCTTCGAGTTCCGCGGCAGCTTGAACTGAACCATTCCTATCGTCCCGTCATGCCGGCCGCAGCGCCTTGCGGATCACCAGCTTCAGCCCCGACCACACCGCGCTCACCGCGCAGACCTTCACGTCGACCAGCCCGATCGGCAGCACGATGCGGCGGATCTCGTCCTCGGTGATGTCTGTCGCCACCTTCGCGGCCTTCTTCGGCCACGACACCCAGATCATGCCGTCCGGCCTGATCGCCGCGATCATCTTCGGCGCGGCCGCCGCGAGATCGGCCGCGCTGGTGAAGAACGCGTGTATGACGTCGTAGCGCTCGCGCGCCACCTTCACGGCGTCTGCCCGCTCCGCCGTGACGAAGCCCACGGACCCGATGAGCCAGGCGAGATCGTCCGGCAGGTTGACGAACAGCGCCGTCTGCCCGTCCTTGAAGCCGAGCTTCTTCGGCAGCGGCGTGCCGGAATAGCCGACGGCTGACGGCTCGTTCACGCTTGCTCGATGGCCGGGGCGAGATCGTTGTTTTCCTCGATCCGCAGCATGCGAATGTCGCGTACCGACGATCGGAACCAGTTGAACCGTCGCGTGACATCCTGAATGGCAAGCACGCACGTGACCGCGCTCACGGAGTCGTTCCCGAAATAGACGCCGCCCTGTTGCCAGTCGAAGCCGTGGGCCCTGAGTGCATTCCTGATCTCGGCATAGGCATTGCGCCAGGACGGGCCGCCATAGCTCTGCTCGAGCGTACTGGTGTCGAGATCAAACGTAATCGCGTACATGCGCCCCCCGCCCTTTGGCCGATTGTGTCCAATCCCGGGCATTGCCGTCATCGGTCTCAATCCTCCGGCCAATAGTCCGGGTCGAGCACCTGTTCGACGGTGAAAGGGCTGGACTCGGGAAACTGCTTCGCGGAAAGGCCGGTGTCGCGCAATACGTTATGTCGGGCGCGTGCGTATTCCCCAGGGAGCACCGTCTCGGGAAGAGGCGCCAGGCTGGGGCTCTCCAGGATGATCCGTTCAATCCGGTCGCGATGCTCGTTGATCGAATTGCTCCAACTGTCGGACCGCCGCCCCGGCTGATACCGCCACTTCAGGAGGTGCTCCAGCACCACCATCAGGTCGCTGCCGATCGCGCGTTTGTCCGATCGTCCCAAGCTCTCGATCTCCTCGGCGACGTTCTCCCAGTCGATCTCGGCCGGCCGCAGCGCGCGAAGCCGCCGCGCCTGGTCGCTCGACCAGGCGGCGAAGTCCTCGTCATAGCCCGCTGCCGGCTTGGGTGGGGCGGTGATGCGGTTCATGTCGTGATTTTAGGACATCGGCGCGGCGTCTCAATAGACCCGCGCCCGCGGCGCGATATAGGCGGTGTCCGGCGTCAGCGTGTAGGCATGCACCGGCCGGTCGTCGAGCCGCACCGTGCGCGCGCCGTCGTCCACGAAGGCGAGGCTGTGCCGCATCCACGCCGCATCGTCGCGCTGCGGGAAGTCCTCGCGCGCATGCGCGCCGCGCGACTCGGTCCGCCACGCCGCGGCCTCCATCGTCACCACGGCCTGGAGGATGAGGTTCTCGTATTCGAGGCTCTCGACGAGGTCGGAGTTCCAGATCAGCGAGCGGTCGGTGACGGCGATGGCGTCGCCGTTCCGCCACGCCTCGTGGATCAGCGCCTTGCCTTCCTCCAGCATGGTGCCGGTGCGGAACACCGCGCAGTGGCTCTGCATGATCTTCTGCATCGCGAGGCGGAGCTTCGCGGTGGGCGCGCCGCCATTGGCGTGGCGCAGCCGGTCGAGCCGCGCCAGCGAATTCTCACCCGCATCCTTCGCCGGCTCGGGAAGCGCCGTCCCCGGCTTCACAGTCGCGGCGCAGCGGAGGCCCGCGGCGCGGCCGAACACCAGGAGGTCGACCAGCGAGTTCGAGCCGAGCCGGTTGGCGCCGTGGACCGAAACGCTCGCCGCCTCGCCCACCGCCATCAGCCCGGGCACGACCGTGTCCGGGTCGCCGCCGGCCTTCGTCAGCACCTCGCCATGATGGTTCGTCGGGATGCCGCCCATATTGTAGTGCACCGTCGGCAGCACCGGGATCGGCGCCCTGGTCACGTCGACCCGCGCGAAGATGCGCGCGTTGTCGGTGATGCCGGGCAGCCGCTCGTGGATCACCTTCGGGTCGAGATGCTCGAGGTGAAGGTGGACATGGTCTTTCAGCGGTCCGACGCCACGCCCCTCGCGGATCTCCATGGTGATCGCGCGCGAGATGACGTCGCGCGAGGCGAGATCCTTCGCGTGCGGCGCGTAGCGCTCCATGAAGCGCTCGCCTTCGGAATTGACGAGATAGCCGCCCTCGCCGCGCGCGCCCTCGGTGATCAGCATCCCCGCGCCATAGATGCCGGTCGGGTGGAACTGCACGAACTCCATGTCCTGCAGCGGCAGCCCGGCGCGGAGCGCCATCGCGTTGCCGTCGCCGGTGCAGATATGCGCCGAGGTGCAGGAGAAATAGGCGCGGCCATAGCCGCCGGTGGCAAGGATCGTGCGGTGCGCGCGGAAGCGGTGGAGCGTCCCGTCCGCCATCGACAGCGCGACCACGCCACGGCATTCGCCGTCTTCCATGATGAGGTCGATCGCGAAGAACTCGATGAAGAAGTCCACCGCGTGGCGGAGCGACTGGCCGTAAAGCGTGTGGAGGAGGGCATGGCCGGTGCGGTCGGCGGCGGCGCAGGTGCGGTGCGCGACGCCCTCGCCGAAATGCGTGGTCATGCCGCCGAAGGGCCGCTGGTAGATGCGCCCGTCATCGGTCCGCGAGAACGGCATGCCGTAATGCTCGAGCTCGTAGATCGCGGCCGGCGCCTCGCGGCAGAGATATTCGATCGCATCCTGGTCGCCGAGCCAGTCCGACCCCTTCACGGTGTCGAACATGTGCCAGCGCCAGTCGTCCTCGCCCATATTGCCGAGCGCGGCGGCGATCCCGCCCTGCGCCGCCACGGTGTGGCTCCGCGTCGGGAACACCTTGGATAGGCACGCGGTGCGGAGGCCCCCCTCGCCTGCCGCAAGCGCCGCCCGCAGCCCCGCCCCGCCCGCGCCGATCACCACCACGTCGAAGGCGTGGTCGGTGATCGGGTAAGCGGCTCCGAGCCTCGGTGGAGCGGAGAGGTCAGCCACCGCGATGCACCACACTGCACGGCGATCGTCGGGCGGCAGCACCCCTCCCCGAAACCGCTCCGCGGTTTCGACCCTCCCGCAAGGGGAGGGTTGAAGGCATAGGCGATAGCGAACCACCCAGGATCAACCTCCCCCTTGCGGGGAGGTCGAAGGTCGCGAAGCGAGCTTCGGGAGGGGGTGCTGACGTGCAACGCGAACGCCGGAGCATCGTCAGCTTCCGAGGCCGAGCTTGACGACGGCGTAGCCGGCGGTGAGCGCGATGATGGAGCAGAAGGCGAGGTTGGCGATCTGCGCGGCGATGCGTGCGCCGCCGCTGACATAGTCCTCGATGATCTCCTGCATGCCGATCTTCATATGGTAGGCAGCGAGCGCGACGAAGGCGACGAGCGGGATCGCGACGAACGGCCGCCCGACCACGGTGACCAGTGTGTCGTGGTCGGCGCCGATCAGCGACAGCGCGAGGCCGAAGACGAAGACGGTGAGCGGCACCAGCGCGATCGAGGAGAGCCGCTGGCGCCAGAAGGACGACGTGCCGCGATGCGACGAGCCGGGGCCGAGCACCCGCGCGAGCGGCGTCCTCACGACCGCACCAGGAGGACCACGACCCAGAGCGCGGCCGTCAGCACCGCCGAGCCGACGAGCGTGCCCCAGGCGAGGAAGGTGCGCGTCTTGCGGTCGAAGCCGGCGCCGACGTCCCAGACGAGGTGCCGGATGCCGCCCAGCGCATGGTGGACCAGCGACCAGGAGAACACGATGAGGATGATCGTGCCGTACCAGGTGCCGAGCTGGCGGTTGACGAAGTCGAACGCGCCCGGCCCGATCGCCGCCGCCAGCAGCCACCAGGCGAGGAGCGCCATCCCGAAATAGAGCCCGGCGCCGGTGACCCGATGGGCGATCGACATCGCCATGGTACCCGCCCAGGAATAGATCTGAAGATGCGGCGAGATCGGGCGGGCGCTGCGGCCCGTGGACGGGGCCAAGGGCGTCTCCACGGCGGTGAGGGTCCGTTCTAGTCTACGGTCCTCCGCCGGTGCAACAAGCCGGCCAGAATGAAAGAGGGGCGGGAAAGCCCCGCCCCTCGGCAAGAGTGCGTGGATCGCGCCCTAGTTCATGAGCTCGGTCACAAAGAGCGTCGAGGTCGACGGCCCGCCGGAGCTGAAAGTGCCGACCCAGATGTCGTAGGTGCCGCTCATCGGCGAGTTGAAGAGCACCTGCGGGTTGAGGTTGCCCGCCGAATCGTCGTCGCAGTACCAGTTGCCGTCCGGCGCGTTGATGACGAGCGTCGTGTCGCCGGGGCTGTCCACCCAGAACCGCAGCGGGAAGCCGCCCGAGGTGTAGTTCACCTCGTAGTCCGGCGCCGCCGCGATCATCCCGAAGCAGCTGCCGCCGAGGGCGTTGTAGGCTTCGATGCTGCCGCCGGGCACGATCGACACTGTGAACGGGTCCGGCACGAAGCCGGCGGCGAGGTTGGTGCCGCCAAACGCGCTCGGCAGCGAGTAGTCGGGGCTGCCGGCAGAACCGCCGCCGCCACCGCCACCACCACCACCACCGCCGCCCGACGAACCGCCGGTCTCGGAGACGAAGATGGTCGCGTTGCCGGACGCGCCGGGCGAACCGTACCGGCCCACCCAGATGTCGTAGGTGCCGCTCATCGGCGAGATGAAGTCGAGCTGCGGGTTGGGGTAGCCGGCGGAGTCATCGTCGCAATACCAGTTGCCGTCCGGCGCGTTGATGACCAGCGTGGTGTCGTCCTGGGACTCGACCCAGAACGTCAGATTGTAGGGGCCCGACGTGTAGCTGACCTCGAAGGTCGGCGCTGCGGTGATGAAGCCGCCGCAGGCGCCGCCGAGCGGATTGAAGGCGTCGATGTTGCCGCCCGGCGTCACCGAAGCGGTGAACGGATCGGGCACGAAGCCGGCCTGAAGGCTCCTGGATCCGAAGAGCGACGGCAGCGAGTAGTCGGGCTCGACACCGTCGCCCATGCCGCCGCCACCACCCATGCCGCCGCCGCCACCGCCGCCGCCCATGCCGCCACCACCGCCGCCGCCACTGCCGCCGCCACTGCCGCCGAGCTCGGTGACCGAGAGCGTGACGCTGCCGGCGCCGCCGCCGCTGGAGAAGGTGCCGACCCAGATGTCGTAGGTGCCGCTCAGCGGCGAGGCAAAGTCGACCTGCGGGTTGAGATTGCCCGCCGAATCGTCGTCGCAATGCCAGCTGCCGTCCGGCGCGTTGATGACGAGCGTCGTATCGCCGGGGCCGTCGACCCGGAACGTCAGCGGGAAGCCGCCGGCGCTGTAGAAGACCTCATAGTCCGGGGCGATGGCGATCATGCCCCAGCAGCCGCCGCCGAGCACCGAGGCATCGATGCTGCCGCCCGGGACGATCGAGACGGTATGCGGGTCGGGTACGAAGCCGGCGTTGAGCGAGGTCGAGCCGAAGGCGCCGCTCTGCGACGTATCGGGCATGGCGCCACCGCCACCGCCACCGCCGCCACCACCTCCTCCGCCACCACCGCCGCCACCACTGGTGAACTCGGAGATGCGGATCGTCGCGTTCGGGAAGCCGCCGTCGGAGGAATAGGTGCCGACCCAGATGTCATAGACGCCCGACTGTGCGTTGTTGAACGTCACCATCGGGTTGGGGAACCCGCCGCCATCGTCGTCGCAATACCACTGTGCGTTGGGGCCGTTGATGAGCAGCGTGGTGTCCGCGCTGGAAACGGCCGAGATCACCAGCGGACCGCCGCTGCCCGACCAGCTCAGCTCGAAATCGGGCGCGTTGGCGACGAACCCGTAGCAGCCGACGCCGCCGGCATCGATCGAACCGCCCGCCTGGATCGAAACCTCATGGGGATCCGGAAGGAAGCCGGCCGTCAGGTTGACCGTGCCGAAGGCCGCCGGCAGCGTATAGTCCTGGGCCGCGGCCGAGCCGGCGCCCAGGATGCACGCCGCCGCCGCAGCGAACACCAATGTGCGGTTCATGTGTCCATCCCTTGTCAAAAGGAAAGGCCGGTTTCCCGGTGCTTCGCACCCTGGTTCCGGCCGCCACCCCAAGCGCCACTATCGTGCCCAATCTGTGTCTTTCCTGTGGCAGAGGCGGCAGGGCTCCGCAAGCCGCACGCGCCGGGGTGAAGGGTGAATAGTGAATGGTGAATGGAGAAGGCACGGCGATCCTGAGCTTTCCGGCCTTCACCATTGACCATTCGCCATTCACCATTCACCAAGTGCCACCCTGCCCAGCAACGGACCCGCCGCGATGCCCGACCGCCACCTTCTTCTCCTCCCCGGCGACGGGATCGGCCCCGAGATCATGGCGGAGGTGAAGGGCGTCATCGCCTGGTTCAACGCAGGAGGCGCCGGTTTCACCTTCGATGAGGACCTCGTCGGCGGCGCGGCCTATGACGCGCACGGCGCCGCGATCAGCGAGGCGGCGATGGAGAAGGCCCACGCCGCGGGCGCCGTCATCTTCGGCTCGGTCGGCGGGCCGAAATGGGACAAGGTGCCCTACGACGTCCGCCCCGAGGCCGGCCTCCTGCGGCTGCGCAAGGATCTCGGCCTCTTCGCCAATCTCCGCCCCGCGCTCTGCTACGCCGCGCTGGCCGACGCGTCGTCGCTGAAGCGCGAGCTGGTCGAGGGGCTCGACATCCTCATCGTCCGCGAGCTTACTGGCGGCGTCTATTTCGGCGCACCGAAGGAAATCATCGACCTCGGCAACGGCCAGAAGCGCGGCATCGACACCCAGATCTACGACACCTACGAGATCGAGCGGATCGCCCGCGTCGCCTTCGACATGGCAAGGACGCGGCGCGGCCTCGTCACCTCGATGGAAAAGCGCAACGTCATGAAGTCGGGCCTGCTGTGGAACGAGGTTGTCACCGCCGTCCACGCCGCCGAATACCCTGACGTGAAGCTGGAGCACATGCTGGCCGATGCCGGCGGCATGCAGCTGGTGCGCCAGCCGAAGCAGTTCGACGTCATCGTCACCGACAATCTCTTCGGCGACATGCTGTCGGACGTCGCCGCGATGCTGACCGGCTCGCTCGGCATGCTCCCCTCCGCCTCGCTCGGCGCGCCGAACCCGGTGAACGGCAGGCGGAAGGCGCTCTACGAGCCGGTCCACGGCTCCGCGCCCGACATCGCCGGCAAGGGCGTCGCCAACCCGATCGCGATGATCGCCTCCTTCGGCATGGCGCTCCGCTACTCCTTCGGCATGACCGCCGAAGCCGACCGCCTCGACCGCGCCATCGCCGCCACCCTCGACGCCGGCACCCGCACTGCCGACATCTGGACCGAGGGAAAGCAGCGGGTGAGCACGGCCGAGATGGGCGCCGCGGTCATCGCGGCGCTGGAGAAGGCTGCGTAGCGCGCTTCGTTTGCGCCCTTCCCCGACCTCATCCTGAGGTGCCCGGCGCAGCCGGGCCTCGAAGGACCCGGTGGTGTGACGCTGCGGGTCCTTCGAGGCTCGCTTCGCTCGCACCTCAGGATGAGGTCGGGATGGCAAGAGAACCGGTGTCCAGCCGACGCCTCCCGCCTGCCCTCCACCTACCCTACCAGTTGAGCTGGGTGATCTGGATGAGGTTGCCGACGCCGTCCTTGAGCTGCGCGATGATCGAGGCGGTGACGTCGGTCGGCGGCATGGTGAACTCGCCGCCCTTCGCCTTGATCCGCTCGTAGTCGCCCTTGATGTCGCTCGTATAGAACATCACCGCAGGCTGGCTCTGCTGGAACAGCGCCTCCTGAAAGGCAGCCGCGGCCGGGTTGTCGTTCCTGGCGAGCTGGAGCTCCATGCCGTCCGGGTCTTCCGGCGAAACCACCGTGAGCCAGCGGAACGGGCCGTTGGTGAAATCGGCCTTGGGCGCGAAGCCGAGGACGTCGGTGTAGAAGCGGAGCGCCTCGTCCTGATCGTCCACATAGATCGTGGTCAATTTGATCTTCACGGCATTTCCTTTCGTTTGCCTGGGTCGACGCCACATAAATAGCTGAATAGCTATGTGTCAATCCGTGCTCGCTCATCCTGCGCGAGCGCCTAGTCGAGGAAGGCGATGAACCGCCCGGCGGTCAGCGCGCCGAGCCAGATCGCGAGCGACAGCACCGCCCGCGCCTTCACCGCAGCCGGCACCGGCCCACCGCGCACCGCCTCCTTCCACCCGGCGCTGAAGCGCTGGACCAGCGCGTTCGCCGTGCCGGCCGCCACCAGCCCGACCTTGATCAGGAACGGCGTGTTGGCGGCGTATTCCTCCGGCTTCACCGAGAAGAGAAGGAACCCCGCCCCGACCGCCAGCACCAGCCCGACCGCCGCCATCGGCTCCAGCACCCGGGCGAAGGCGGTGAGCGGGATGCTCCGCCACGCGCCGAGAAGCCGGAGGTCGACCGGCGCGATCCCGCCGACCAGGAGGATGAAGCCGAGAATGTGGGCGACGTTGACCAGCGGGTAGGCGTAGAATGAGGCCCGCAGCGCTTCCGCGACCGGCCAGTCGGCAAGCGCTTCGAGCCAGCCCACCCGCGAGCCCGCCCGCTACATCGTGTCGAACGGGTCGGTCAGGTCGGGGTAGACGTCGTAGGTTCCGCCGTTCACCTCGATCCGCACCGCCTTCATCGTGAGATCGTCCGGGTCGAGCGAGCGGTGGCCATAGGCGGTCACCGTGTCGCCGATCGAAGCGACGCCCTCGACGAAGCCGGCGGCGGCCGTCGCCGCGGGCGGGGCAAGGTCGACATCCCACTGGCCGTCGTCGGCCGTCACCCGCAGCAGGGCATGCGGGTTGCCGAGATAGATCTCGTCGATCGTGCCGACGAGGATGAACGGGTCCTCCGACACCCACGCCCAGCCGTGATGGGCGAGCGCCGCACCCGCGCCGAGGATCGTCGCGGCCACGCCGCCGAGGGCGGCCTTCCGCAGGGTTGATGGCGTCATCGTCTGTTTCTCCCTTGCCCGGCCCAGCGTCAGGCCAACTGCCGGCCCGGCCCCCGGGTTCCCTCCGGTCACATTGACTTTCGGGGAGGGGCGCCTAGAACCTCCGCCAACTTCGCCCTTTCTCAAAGCCTTGCGCCGGCCTTCGGCTTCGGCGGGGAGTTTCTTCGATGGGATTCAAGGTCGCCGTCGTCGGCGCCACCGGCAATGTCGGCCGGGAGATGCTGGACATCCTGGCCGAGCGGGGCTTCCCCGCCGACGAGGTGGTGGCGCTCGCCTCGCGCCGTAGCCAGGGCACGGAAGTCTCCTTCGGCGACCGCACCCTCAAGGTGAAGACCCTCGACCACTACGACTTCTCCGACACGGACCTCTGCCTGATGTCGGCCGGCGGCGCGGTGTCGAAGGAATGGTCGCCGCGGATCGCCGACGAGGGCTGCGTCGTCATCGACAATTCCTCGGCCTGGCGCTACGACGCCGACGTCCCGCTGGTCGTGCCCGAGGTCAACGCCGACGCGGTGTCGGGCTTCGCGCGCCGCAACATCATCGCCAACCCCAATTGCTCCACCGCGCAGCTCGTGGTGGCGCTGAAGCCGCTCCACGACGCGGCGGGGATCCGGCGCATCGTAGTCTCGACCTACCAGTCGGTCTCCGGCGCCGGCAAGGACGCGATGGACGAACTCTTCAACCAGACCCGCGCTGTCTTCGTCTCCGACCAGATCGAGACCCACCGCTTCACCAAGCGGATCGCCTTCAACGTCATTCCCCACATCGACGTCTTCATGGAGGACGGCTCGACCAAGGAGGAATGGAAGATGATGGCCGAGACCAAGAAGATCCTCGACCCGAAGATCAAGGTTTCGGTGACCTGCGTCCGCGTGCCGGTCTTCATCGGCCATTCCGAGGCGGTGAACATCGAGTTCGAGAACCCGCTCACCGCAGCCCAGGCGCGCGGCATCCTCCGCGAGGCGCCGGGCATCCTCGTCGTCGACAAGCGCGAGGATGGCGGCTACGTCACCCCGGTCGAGGTGGCGGGCGAGGACGCGACCTATGTCAGCCGCATCCGCGAGGACCACACGCTCGAAAACGGCCTCTCGCTCTGGGTGGTATCGGACAACCTGCGCAAGGGCGCCGCGCTCAACGCGATCCAGATCGCCGAGCTCCTCGTCAACCGCAAGCTGATCCAGCCCAAGCGCGCCGCGGCGTAACCCGCGCGACAGTCACCCCGCGGTGGCAAGCCCGCTCATCCCAGGCAGCGTGCGGCGCAGCCGCATCGCGTGATCGGGGATCCACGGCAAGACTCGTCGCGAAGCGACCCCATCTGCGCGGCCAGCGCCCGGGGCGTGGATTCCCGCCTGCGCGGGAATGAGCGGAGGATGGGTCCCGCGCGCCACCTATGCCGTCCCGGTCCCGCCCGTCCTCGCGAGCTTCGCTCGCTGCGCCGCCTCGAACTTCCGCCGCACCTCCGAGCCCTGGTCCTTGATCGTCTTCAGCACGCCCGCGAGCTCGGCCGCGGGGATCAGCACCTGCGCCTCGGTGCCGTCCTCGGCCATCAGCGTCAGCGTGTAGAACTTGCCGGTGGTCGACAGCGCCAACCTGTACTTGTGCAGAATGAAGCGGGTCGGGGTCGTCATCGAACCTCCTTGATCGCCGGCGGCGAGCGTCATGAAACTGACAAAGGCCGGCGCGCGGCGGCGGTCAAGCGGCGGCTCCGCTGCAATCCCCGTTTCGCGCCGCCGCGCCAGCGTTTGTCCTTGACGCGGCGCGGCCGGCCTTGTGTTGTTCCGCCGTCTTCGGAACGCGCCATTCGCGAGGTGTCATGTCGGCGACTTTCCGCCCCCGTCGAAGCGTGCTCTTCCTGCCCGGCGGCAATGCCCGGGCGCTGAGCAAGGCGGAGACGCTGCCGGCGGACGTGCTGGTGTTCGACCTTGAGGACGCCGTCACGCCGGAGAACAAGGAGAGCGCGCGCCGCATGGTGGCCTCCGCCATCGCCGAGCGCGACTATGGCGAGCGCGAGCTGATCGTGCGGATCAACGGCCTCGATTCGCGCTGGGCGGCCGGCGACATCGCCGCGGTCGTGCCGCTCCAGCCCGACGGCCTCCTGGTGCCCAAGATCTCCCGCGCCGAGGACGTGCGCCGCGTCCGCGCCGCGCTCCGCGCCGCCGGCGCCGAGACCAATGTCGCGATCTGGGCGATGATGGAGACGCCGCTCGCGGTGCTCAACGCCGCCGCGATCGCCGCGACCAGCCGCGATTCCGGCGCGCCGCTCGAAGGCTTCGTCATCGGCACCAACGACCTCGCCGCCGAGACCGAGATCAGGCCCGGCCCCGACCGCGCGCCGATGCTCTCCTGGCTGACGACCTGCCTTCTCGCCGCGCGCGCCTACGGCATCTCGATCGTCGATGGCATCTACAACGACTTCAACAACGCCGCCGGCTTCGCCGCCGAATGCGCGCAGGCCCGCATGCTCGGCATGGACGGCAAGTCGCTGATCCACCCCAACCAGGTCGAGGTCTGCAACACCACCTTCACCCCGACCGCCGAGGAGCTCGCCTGGGCGCAGTCGATCCTCGCCGCCTTCGACCGCCCGGAGAATGCCGGCAAGCAGGTCGTCGCCATCTCGGGCCGCACCGTGGAGCGCCTACACGCCCGCCTCGCCCGCCGCATGGTCGCCACCGCCCACGCCGCGGAACGGCCCCCCGCGCTCGCCCCGCCCGCCGCCGCGAGCGAAGGCTGACGGGCGCGACCGCACCCTGGGACAACCAAAGATGGACCCGCAGACAGTCTACCTCGACGCCGCTGAGTGGAAAGAAGTGAGGGAATTTCGTGTCGCGCTGCTCCGAGCCGTGGGAGGTCGTGCCGAGGTCTGGGGCAACCATGACGGGCTGCTGGAAGAGATCAACTTGCGTGGGGACGAAAACCCAATCAGCGCACCGCTGCGGATAGTGATCGTCAACGCGTACCGGGTGCCCGGGCACGTCCGGGACGACATCCTGTCAATTCAAGAGGATTTGCCGCTTTCGACCGCGGAGCACGATGTCTACCGTGGACGAAGGCTCGACATACGCATCGAGCTTTTGAGTAGCGCATAGCCTCGAACCCTTGACCAGGGGACGACGCCCAAGGCGTCAGACCCAGGGCCGCGCCGCGCCGGCGGTTTCCTCATACGTCGCGATCGCCGGCGCCTTCGCCATCGTCAGGCCGATGTCGTCGAGGCCGTTGAGGAGGAGGTGCTTGCGGAAGGCGTCGATCTCGAACTTGACCACCCCGCCGTCCGGGCCGCGGATCTCCTGCGCCGGCAGGTCGATCGAGATCGTGGCGTTGGCGCCGCGCGAGGCGTCGTCCATCAGCTTGTGGAGGTCGTCCTTGCTGACGGTGATCGGCAGGATGCCGTTCTTGAAGCAGTTGTTGTAGAAAATGTCGGCGAACGAGGTCGAGATCACGCAGCGTATGCCGAAATCGAGCAGCGCCCAGGGCGCATGCTCGCGGCTCGACCCGCAGCCGAAATTGTCCCCCGCGACCAGAATCTGCGCCTTGCGATAGGCCGGCTTGTTGAGGACGAAGTCGGGGTTCTCCGAGCCGTCGTCGCGATAGCGCATCTCGGCAAGCAGCCCCTTGCCGAGCCCGGTCCGCTTGATCGTCTTCAGGTAGTCCTTCGGGATGATCATGTCGGTGTCGACATTGATCAGGTCGAGCGGCGCGGCAACGCCGGTGAGCGTGGTGAAGGGCTGCATGGCGGATCCTCTTTCGGCCGCTGACATGCGGCCGGAGCGCCGCTTCGTCAAGGACGGCCCCCGCAAGAAAAAAGGAACAGGCGGACGCCGTCCGCCTGTTCCAGGGACAGCCGGGCGCAAAGCGGGAATGGAGCGCGCCCGGCCGGGAGTCGTGCTGCTACGGGAGCGGGAACGCCTTCACGACGAACGGCGTGGTTTCGCCGCCACCCTGCATGGCAGCGAACTGTCCCTCGACCACGTAGATCGTGTCCCCGATCTGAGCGACGCCGGTCGGGCCGCCTGCGAGGCCGCTGGCGATCTCGGTGACCGTCGCATTGTCCCCGTCGACCGTGACGAGAGAGACGCGGGCACCCTGTGCTTCGGCGATGAGAAGCCCCGTGCCGTCCTCGGTGGTGCGCATGCCGTCCGGCCCACTCAGCGGCTCGGAGAGCGTGAGCGGCGTCAGCGTCACCGGATCCTCGCCGAGATTCACGCGGTAGAGGGCGCCGGTCATGAGGTCGTTGGCGTAGAGCGTGCCGCCCAGAAACGCGATTCCGTCGAGGCCGGCATAGGCGACGTCGGACACCAGCGTCTCGACCGTGCCATCGGTGTTGATCTGGAAGAGCGCGCCGGGGCCGCCGGTGAAGTTGAGACTGGTGACATAGAGCGTGCCGTCGTCGCCGACCGCCGTGTCGCTGCAGAAGCTGCCCGCCGGGAGCGCATAGGAGCCGGTCTCGGCTGCCGTCGCGAGATCGAACGTCTTCAGCGTCGCCTCGCCGGAGCCGAACGCGCCGTTCGAGCAGATATAGGCGGTGTCGCCCTCGGCATAGACGCCGGTGACGGTCGCCCCGAGCCCCTCGCTGATCCACACCTCGGCTTCGGTCCCGCCGGGCGCGACGCGATAGATGGTCGACTGGGCGATGCTGCCGATGAGCAGCGCGCCATCGGGGGTCGACGCGATGTTCTCGGGGAAGACCATCTCCCCAATCGGGATTTCGGCATTCTGCGCGAAGGCCGGACCGGCAAAGAGGGCCGCGGCGGCAACACCGGCGAGGGCAATCGCCCGGCGGTTGGTCGTGGTCATAGGAGAGGCTCCAATATCGGTTGGGGGATTGAGCCAACCTCACCTAGGGCACGCCGACCCCTGTGCGTAGAGCGCGATTGCGCCTATGATTCATGCTCGGGAGGCATGAATGAGCGACCGCCTTGCCGCGATGGAGACGTTCGTGCGCGTGGTCGATGGCGGCAGCTTCTCGGCCGCCGCCAAATCGACCGGCGTGTCGCAGCCCCATGTCAGCAAGATCGTGGCGGGGCTGGAGAAGCGCCTCGGCGCCCGGCTTCTCAACCGCACCACCCGGCACATCACCGCCACCGAGGCGGGGCTTGCCTTCTACGAGCGCTGCAAGGCGGCGCTCACCGCCATCGACGACGCCGAGACCGAAGCCCGCATCGGCCAGGGCGCGATCCGCGGCCTGCTGCGCATCAACACCTCGGCGATGGCCGGAAGCGCGCTGGTGCTTCCCGCGATCCTTGCGTTTCGCGAATCCCATCCCGGCGTCCGCATCGAGGTCGCGGTCGACGACCGCCGCATCGACCCGGTGCAGGAGGGCGTCGACCTCATCGTGCGCTCCGGCCAGCTGACCGACTCCACGCTCGTCGCCCGCCGCGCCGGCTTCGCTCCCCTCGTGCTTGTCGCCGCGCCGGCCTATCTCGTCGGCAGGCCCGCGCCGGCGACGGTGAAGGACCTCGAGGACCACGCCGTGGTCCTGATCGGCCGCAACCGCGGCCCCTTCGACCTGCGCAGCCCGGACCGCAGCGGCGCGATCCACACCGCGCGGATCGACGGCCCGGTCGCGGTCGGCAACGCCCTCCTCGCCCGCGACGCCTGCCTTGCCGGCGCCGGCATCGCCTTCCTGCCGCGCTTCTTCGGCGACGACCTCATCGCCGCCGGCCGCCTCGTCGAGATCCTGCCGGACTTCACGATGCCGCGGCTCGAGATCAACCTCGTCCACCCCTTCGGCCGCGCCCCGCCCCGCAAGGTCGGCGCCTTCATCGACCTCGCCATCGCCCTCTGGCGCCGCGAAGGTTGGGTGGAGGAATAGCCAGTGGCGTTCAATCACCCGCGATGAAGGCGACACCTCCTTCCGGGGCGACCCGAATTAGAACGGTTCTGGCCGCGTCTCGGTGATGAGGTTGAGCACGCGGTAGTCCGCGGGCAGCACGAAGTCGCTCCGCCACAGGCCAACGCCTCCGGCCCGCGCCGCTTCCTCCGCCGCAACATAGGCGTCGGTCTCGTCCGGACGCGCCACGGCAAAACCGGACCGCACGAGCATCTCACCGAGATCGAGCCCGTCGATCGAGCAGGTGCCGAGCACGCGGCGATAGACGTCCCGCTCGCTCAGCACTTCGCATATCACCGTGCCGAGCGAGGAGATCATCTCGAGCTCGCGCACTGCCACCGCGTGACACTCCCACATCTTGCCCTCGATCCGGCAGAACTGCCCGCGGTCGATCGAGTCGAGGCCGAAGAGCAGGATGGTCGTCTCGCCCAACATCAGCGCGTCGGAATCGACTACGACAACTTCACCCGTGACCAGGTAGGGGATTTGCGCCGCTATAGCGTCGATGAGTCCTTCCATCGACAACTCCTGCCCGACGGCCGGAGGTGACGACACCAAGATTGCCGTCATGGTAGCTGCCAGCCATGCTGTCTGTCTCATCGCTACCTCCCGCGACCTTGAGTCTAGCCGGACTTGGCGCAAGGCCTCACCCGTGAAGCAAGCCGTGCGCCTCGCGCAAGCACGATGGAACATCCTGCGCTACCCCGCCGCAGCCTCGATCGCTTCCATGTCCTCGTCGGAGAGGCCGAAATGGTGGCCGATCTCGTGGATCAGGACGTGGCTGATCACCGAGCCCAGCGTCTCCTCATGCTCGGCCCAGTAGTCGAGGATCGCCCGGCGGTAGAGCCACACCGCATTCGGCAGCTGCCCCGTGAAGGGCGTGGCCGAGGCATGGGCGAGGCCGACGCCCTGGAAGAGGCCGAGGAGCTCGAACGGCGATTCCATTTCGAGCTCGGCGAGGTCCTCGTCATCGGCAAAGTCCGCGACGCGGATGGTGATGCCCGTCGCCAGCAGGCGGAACGCCTCCGGCAGCCGGTCGAACGTCTCCCGCGCGATCGCCTCGAACACCTCGAGCGACGGCGCGGAAAGCCCGTGCCAGTCGGTAGTACGGTTCGCCGCGCTCAAGCCCGAACCCTCCCCTGGAGGGAGGGTCGAAAGCCGAAGGCTTTCGGGGAGGGGGCACGGCCGTGCCACCCTCCCGAAGCTCGCTTCGCGATCTTCGACCTCCCCTCAAGGGGGAGGTTCGAACCAAAGCCCGCCGCGGTCATTGCGTAACGCCAGTCATCGGCCGGAGCGAGGCTCAGCTCGCCAGCGGCCATTGGCGGATGTCGACGAAGCGGCCTGCGATCGCGGCGGCGGCGGCCATCGCAGGCGACACCAGATGGGTGCGGCCCTTGAAGCCCTGGCGGCCCTCGAAATTGCGGTTCGAGGTCGAGGCGCAGCGCTCGCCGGGCTTCAGCCGGTCGTCGTTCATGGCAAGGCACATCGAGCAGCCCGGCTCGCGCCATTCGAAGCCGGCGTCGAGGAAGATGCGGTCGAGCCCCTCGGCCTCCGCCTGCTCCTTCACCAGCCCCGAGCCCGGCACCACCATCGCGGCGACTCCGTCATGGACCTTGCGGCCCGCGACCACCTTGGCCGCGGCGCGCAGATCCTCGATACGCCCATTGGTGCAGGAGCCGAGGAAGACGTGGTCGATCGTGATGTCCTTGATCGCGGTCCCTGCGGAGAGGCCCATATAGGCGAGCGCGCGTTCGATGGCGCGGCGCTTGTCGGGGTCGGCGATCGACGCCGGGTCGGGCACCCTGCCTTCGATGGTGACGACGTTCTCCGGGCTGGTCCCCCACGTCACCAGCGGCGGCAGGTTCGACGCGTCGAGCTTCACCTCGGTGTCGAAATGCGCGCCGTCGTCGGAACGGAGCGTCTCCCAGTAGCGCCGCGCCATGTCCCAGGCGGCGCCTTTCGGCGCCTTCGGGCGGTCCTTGATGTAGGCGTAGGTCTTGTCGTCGGGCGCGATCAGGCCGGCGCGTGCGCCGCCCTCGATCGACATGTTGCAGACCGTCATCCGCCCTTCCATCGACAGCGCGCGGATCGCCTCGCCGGCATATTCCAGGACATGGCCGGTGCCGCCGGCGGTGCCGATCTCGCCGATGATGGCGAGGATGATGTCCTTGGCGGTGACGCCCGGCGGCAACGTTCCGTCGACCGTCACGCGCATGTTCTTCGCCTTGCGCTGGATCAGCGTCTGGGTCGCCAGCACATGCTCGACCTCGGACGTGCCGATGCCGTGCGCCAGCGCGCCGAACGCGCCATGGGTCGAGGTGTGGCTGTCGCCGCAGACGATCGTCATCCCCGGCAGGGTGAAGCCCTGCTCCGGCCCGACGATGTGGACGATGCCCTGCCGGTGGTCGAGCTCGTTGTAGTACTCGATCCCGAACTCGGCCGCGTTCTCCGCCAGCGTCGCCACCTGCTCGGCCGACTGCGGATCGCGGATGCCGTGGCTGCGGTCGGTGGTGGGGACGTTGTGGTCGACCACCGCCAGCGTGCGCTGCGGCGCGCGCACCCCGCGCCCGGCAAGGCGAAGGCCCTCGAAGGCCTGCGGCGAGGTCACCTCATGGACGAGGTGGCGGTCGACATAGAGCAGCGTCGTGCCGTCATCGGCCTCATCCACAACATGATCGTCCCAGATCTTGTCGTACAGCGTCTTCGCGGTCATTGGCGGGTCGCGGTTGGTCGGGAATTCGTGGGAAATCGAGGCTGATATGGGATATCGGGGCCGCGCCGGTCAAGGCGGGGCAAGGCTTGCGGCGATCGGCGCCGCGGTGCTCCTGGCCGTGGCGGCGACGCCCGGCGGCGCGCAGCCGACCGACTGCCGCTTCCTCGACCATGGCGGCTCCCGCTATCTCGCTTGCGAGGTGAACCTCTCGGAAGCCGAGCTGCGGCTGTTCTGGCAGCGCCCCGACGGCACCCGTTACCTCACCTTCGCCGCGGTCGCCGACGCTCTTGCCGCCGAAGGCGCCCGCCTCAGCGTCGCCACCAATGCCGGCATGTTCGACGCCGACCACGACCCGATCGGCCTCTATGTCGAGGCCGGCGAGACGCTGGTCTCCGCCAACACCAATGAGGGCTACGGCAATTTCCACCTGCTGCCGAACGGCGTCTTCTTCTGGGCCGGCGACCGCGCCGGCGTGATGGAGACCAACCGCTTCCTCGCGGAGCGCCCGGCGGCGGACTACGCCACCCAGTCCGGCCCGCTGCTCCTGATCGACGGCGCGGTGCATCCGCGCTTCCTGCCCGACAGCGATTCCTACAAGCTGCGGAGCGGCGTCGGCATTATCGACCCGCAGCACGTCGTCTTCGCGATCTCGCGCGATGCGGTGACGTTCTACGATTTCGCGCTGATGTTCCGCGACGCGCTGGGCGTGCGCGATGCGCTCTATCTCGACGGCTCGATCTCCTCGCTCCGCGCCCCCGCCCTCGACCGCCCCGGCGGCGGCCGCTTCGGCCCGATCCTCGGCGTGGTGGAGCGGTAAAGCGTGACCAATTCTGTCAACCTCCCGCTTGCGGGGAGGTCGAAATCGGCAAGCGGAGCGCCGCCGATTTCGGGAGGGTGTCACTGACCCTCAGCACCCCTCCCCGACGCCTTCGGCGTCGACCCTCCCGCAAGGGGAGGGTTGAACCCTATCGGTCGGTCCGACCACAGCGGCAACCTACGCCGCTTCCGCCGGCGGCAGGCCGAGGGCGAGGCGCATCGGGGGGCCGGCGGCGGTGAGGTCGGCCAGCGTGTATCGGTCGAGCGTGCCGAGATAGGCGGCAAGCGCTTCGCCGAGCGCGCCGCGCAGCCGGCAGGCCGGCGTCAGCACGCAGCTCGCCTCGTCGCCGAAGCAGGCGACCATGCGGAAATCCTCCTCGGTCGTGCGCACCACCTCGCCGATGGTGATCTCCGCCGGCGGCCGGCGGAGCCGGAGACCGCCGCCGCGGCCGCGCACCGTCTCGATGAAGCCGGCCTGGCCGAGCTGCTGCGCCACCTTCATGAGGTGGTTGCGCGAGACCCGGTAGCGGTCGGCCACGGTCTGGATCGTCGCCTGCCCCGGCGGATCGAGCGCCAGGAACATCAGGAGCCGCAGCGAGAGGTCGGTGTAGAGGGTGAGCCGCATTGTCGCATCCTAAAGATGCATAGGAGATATTGCTTTAGCCTCTCGGTCGCAATATAGCGTCCAAAAGATGCACATGTGATGCATCTTTTGGGGAGACACAATCATGGCCGTCACCACCGGGTTCAGCCCTGCCCTCGACCAGACCGCACGCCGCACCGTCGCGCGCCCCGCGCACCGCGTCTTCGTCCACGCCACCGACCGCATGCATCCCGGCGTGTTCGGCCTCGCGGTCGGCAGCTACGCCGCATTGCTGGCGGTGTTCTGGCTCTTCTTCACCACCGGCGTCGACATGGCGATCAACCTCGTCATCTGCACCGTCTATCTCGCCATGTATCTCGGCGTGCCGCTGATCATGGCGCGGATCGCATCGCGCGCGGCGGCGACTTCGGAGCCCGGCCGGCTCTCCGCCTTCCTGCGCGGCGGCCTGGAGACCGCGTCCGGCACGCTCAGCGGCTGGTCCGCGATGACGCAGGTGCTGATCGTGCCGGTCTCGCTCGCGGTCGGCGCCGTCGCGATGGGCATCGCGGCCAAGGTTCTCGCCTGAGGATCGCTTGATGTCCCGGCCGCTCCAGCTGCGCGGACCAATCCACCCGCTGATCGACGAGGCCCTTGTCGCCGCGATGGTCGACCGCTTCTATGGCCGGGTGCGGGAGGACGCCGTGCTCGGCCCGATCTTCGATCGCGTCATCGGCGACGGCTGGGACGCCCATCTGCAGCGGATGAAGGATTTCTGGTCCTCCATCACCATGATGACCGGCCGCTACAAGGGGACGCCGCTGGCCGCGCATCAGCGGATCGGCGGCCTCGGTCCAGGACATTTCGAGCGCTGGCTGCGGCTGTGGCGCGAGACCGCGCGGGAGGTGTGCATGTCGGAAGAGGTGGCTGGCCTCTTCATCGAGCGGGCCGAGCGGATCGCGCGGAGCCTCCTCTTCGGGCTCACCGACGTCACCGCCGGCGCGGCGAGCCCCGGCGGATGAGCGGCAGCTCCGCCGCGCCGGCCTGGGCGCTCATCGCCGTCCCGGTGATCGCGCTTTTGTGGGCCGGGCTCCTCTTCGGCGTGTCCTTCCTGGCGACGCCGGTGAAGTTCGCAGCGCCCTCGCTGACCCTCGGCGTCGCGCTCGACGTCGGCCAGACCACCTTCCATCTGCTGGTCAAGGTGGAGTGGGCGATGCTCCTTCTCCTCCTCGCAGCGACCGCGTTCGCGCGTTTCCCGACGCTGGAGCTGGTCGTGCTCGTCCTGCTTGCGGCGGGGCTTGCGGTCCAGACCTTCCTGCTGCTGCCGCCGCTCGACGAAAGGGTCGCCGCGATTATCGCCGGCGAGACGCTGCCGGCGAGCCGCCTGCACCTTGCCTATATCGCCGTCGAGGTGTTGAAGCTCCTGGCGCTTCTCGGCGGCGCGTTCGCCGGCATAAGGCTCCTGCGCCTCGCGGCGTAGACCGTCCCGGGAACGGCCTCAGACCGCGGCGCCGCCGACCTCGACCAGCACGATCTCGGGCGGCACGCGGAACCGCACCGGCAGACCCGAGCAGCCGAGTCCGGCCGAGACCACGAGGTGCCGGCCGCGCTCGACGATATGGCCATAGGCGTAGCGCCTGCCATAGTCGGAGCCCATCGCCGGAAAGCGGCCGACGATCGGCAGCGAGACTTGGCCGCCATGGGTGTGGCCCGAAAGCGTCAGCCCGAACCGCTCCGGCGCTTTCGGGAAGGCGTCCGGCTCGTGGGCGAGGAGGATCGCCGGCGTCCCGTCGTCGGGGATCTGCGCGATCAGCCGGTCCATGTCGTCGACGCCGGAATGGCGGAAGGCGAGCTGGTCGCCGAGGCCGCCGAGCCAGACCCGCTCGCCGCCGGGCAGCGTCAGCGGGACGGCGTCATTCTCCAGCACCGGCAGGCCGGCGGCCTCGAGCGCGGTGCGGACCCGCGGCCCGTCATGCCACCAGTCGTGATTGCCGAGGACCGAATAGACCCCGAGCGGCGCCCGCAGCGCGCCGAGGGGCGCGCTCCAGTCGCGCATCGGGATCGGCTGCGCGTAGAGCCAGTTGAGGCCCTCCACGAAATCGCCGAGGAGGACGACGACGTCGGGCTCCAGCGCGTTGGTCGCCTCGACGATGCCCTCGATACGGTGGATCGGCATCCACGGCCGGCAGGCGTGGATGTCGGTGACGATCGCGATGCGAAGGCGGGTGTCCGGATAGCACCAGTCCGGCGGCGTGACCACGTAGCGCGTGACGGCCGGCCTGAGCCCGGGCTCCACCGCCACGGCGTAGCCCGACACCGTGAGCGGGACGGCGGCGGCACCCAGGAGAAAGGTTCGGCGCGTCAGCATCCCTGCGGGCTAGCTGACTCGCATGTCTCAAAAACGACGGGACGATGATGCTTCCACAGCTGCGCGGATGTGCCGCAAATTAAGGCGCGGCGACGTTCTCGTCCTTGCCGCCCCTCTGCTCGGTCTTCTCGGTGATGCGGGCGGACTTGCCGCGGCGGCCGCGCAGATAATAGAGCTTGGCGCGGCGGACCTTGCCGCGGCGCACGACCACGATCGAATCGATCAGCGGCGAATAGACCGGGAAGACGCGCTCGACGCCTTCGCCATAGGAGATCTTCCGCACCGTGAAGCTCTCGCTCAGCCCGCCGCCCGACCGCGCGATGCACACGCCCTCATAGGCCTGGATGCGGGTCCGGTTGCCCTCGGTCACCTTGACGTTGACGCGCAGGGTGTCGCCCGGGGCGAACTCCGGAACCGCGCGCTGCGCGCTAATGGCCTCGGCCTGCTCCTTCTCGAGCTGCGAAATGATGTTCATGGCGGAAACCCTGTGTGGCCGGCCGGCGCGAGAGGGCGGAAGGCCGCTCGATACGCCTTGTCCCGGCAGATTTGCGCGGTTCCATACAGGACTTGATTGCCCTTGTCGATGGCGCCGGCCCGCTCTTTCGGCATCCGTTGCCGGCACGATGCGTCCGGCATGGGGCGCGGCCGTTCCTACGCGGCCGCGGGCGGCGTCGCGGTCTGTGCGGCAAGCTCGGCAAGGGTGAAGCGGTCGAGCTCGGCCAGGAAGGCCTCGGTCGCCGACCGCATCGCCGAACTCAGCGCGCATCGCGTGATGAAGACGCACGACGCCGACCCCGTCATGCAGTCGACCACCGCAAAATCGGTTTCCATCCACCGCACCACCGCGCCGATCCGGATGTTCTGCGCTGGTTCGCGCAGCACCAGCCCGCCGCCGGGCCCGGGCTTGGCGCTGACGAGGCCGGCCGCCCCGAGCTTCGCCGCGATCTTCATCAGGTGCGATTTCGGCAGGCCGAGGCGGGTCGCCGCCGCCTCGATCGACAGCCTGCCGCCGAGCTTTTCCATCAGCATCAGCAGGCGAAGGGCGAAGTCGCTGGCGCGGTTCAGGCGCATGGAAGGTGCTCCGGGACGGGGTCGTTCAAAGCCAACAGGCGTTGACGGCGAAGACTACTTGAGAGTGCGGGATAAAAATGGTTCATTTCTCATGCATCATTTATCGTGCTGGTCGCGATCGGCCATGGAGCACGGGTTGGGCGGAGGGAAATGGTGATGAAACTCAATCGCTTGGCAGTTGCTTTGGTCGTCGGTGGCGGGCTCACGCTGGGGGCGGTGACGCTGACCGTGGCGCAGGAAGACGAGCCGCGGATCGCCTTCCCGGCGGACTTCGCGAGCGAATTCACGCTCTACATGGAAATCGACCGGGTGCAGAACCCCGGCCAGGTCATGCGCATCTACGCCAATGACGTGGCGCTGTCGGGTCTCGATTCGGAGGGCCGGTTCCCGGCCGGATCGATCCTGGTGGGCCAGATCTTCGCGGCGAGGACGGATGCCGACGGCAACGTCATCATCAGCGATCTCGGCCGCCAGATCATCGGCAACCCCGCCGCGGTGGCGGTGATGGAGAAGGAGGAAGGCTGGGGCGACGCCTTCCCCGACGAGCTGCGCAACGACGACTGGGACTTCGCGATCTTCTCGCCCGCCGGCGAGCGCCTCGACCGCGACCTCAACGCCTGCCGGTCGTGCCACGCCCCGCTCGGCGACATCGATCACGTCTTCTCGTTCCAGCACGTCCCGCTGCCGTAGCGTCGCGGCAAGAGCCGGCCGGCACTCCGGCCGGCTCCGCTACCGGAAGCCGATCGTCTCGGGATAGGCGCCCCAGTCATTGGTGGTGACGCCGTTCCGCGTCGACCCGGTGAGGCCGTCCACGGCTCCATAACGGGCCACGGTAACGAGGCCGCCATCGGTGCTGATGGCGCCTGCATGGAGCGCGGCGCGGCAGATCGAGGAATCGTCGCTGTAGCGGTCGGTGCCCCACACGAAGCCTGTCTCGGCTGCCGCCGCGGTGCAGCCGCAGGTCAGCGACTTGACGCCGTCGGGCATGCTGTTCGGGCAGAGCGGCGCGTCACCGAAGTCGACGCCGGGCCCGTCATCGGCTGCCGCGGTCGGGCACAGGCCGGTCTGGACCGCGGGGAAGAAGAAGCTCTGCCGCCAGGCGCCGTAGGACTGGGTGGTCACGCCATTGGCCGTGCTGGATTCATAGGAGTCACAACCCTCGGAGCCTGTCACATCGACCGCCCCGAACAGCGCCGGCCCGTCCGGCGTCTCGATCACGGTCAACAGTCCGGCATGGGCGGCGGCGATGCAGATGTCGGAGTCATGGGTGTAAGGCCCGGCGCCCCACACGCTCGAGCCCGGCCCGCTGACCTCGCAGCCGCAGGCAATGGTCTCGCCGATCGCGGGCGGCGCCGAGCACGCCTCGACCCCTTTGCCGGGCTGGGCCCACGCAGGTGCGGCGGCGGTCGCTGCGGCAAGGCCGAAGGAAAGGGCGATGGCGGCGGACAGGATGCGCATTCGGACGAACTCCTTGCCGGGATTGTGACTCCTGTCGGGACCCATGCAAGTCCGGCGGGATCAGTGACCGAAGTGGAGGTTAACGCCGGCGGTGATCTGGAGGCGCGGATCGCCGCCGAAGATCGGGAACAGACTCTTGGCGTCGAGGAAGAGGGACGTGTTGCCGCCGCTGCCGCTCCGTTCGAGCCCGCCACCGGCCGTCCAGCTCGGCGTGCCGGTATAGGCGCCGGCGCCGATCGTGCCGTAAAGCAGGACGCGGTCCGCCAGGACGACGCCACCGCGGAGATTCGCGCTGCCATTAATCAGCGGCCAGAAATCGTCGTACTGCGTCAGATCATATTCGATGCCCGCCACGAAACGGTCGCCGCCGAAATTGAAGCCGGACCGGACGCCGAACGACCCTGCCGAGTAGCCTGAGGCGAACCCGCCGCTGACGCCGAGATAGAGGCCGTGCCAGGGATGACCGCCCGATGCGGCGGCCTCATCGGCGCCGGGATGCTTGTCGCCGGGGCGGATGATGATGCCGGCGTGAACGTCGCGGCCGACATGGCTGCCGGAGCTGAAAGAGCGATGGGTGCTGGCCTCGACGAAGGTCGAAAGGCGGTCATTGACGGCGATTTCGAGCCCGCCGCCGGCGATCCAGAGGATGTTGCCGGACACGGTGCCGACGCCGTACTGGCCGTAGACCAGTCCGCGGTCGCCGATGAGAAGGCCGATGCGGCCGTTGATGCTGCCATCCACGACCCATTGCGACGACAGATGGTACTGCTCGACCTCAACGCCGAAGAGGAAATTTCCGGACGTGAAGTTGTAGCCGTACTGGACGCCGGCGCCGGGCCTAGTCAGTGAGAAGAACGTCGAGCGTACGGCGAACGAGCCGAAATAGGCCCCGTCGAACGCGGAACCGGACGGAACGGCATCGACCGCCGGCGGTGGCGGGTTGTCAGCCAGGGCTGCGCCGGCGCAAAGGCCCGCGACTGCGAGCCCCGTCACGAGCAGCCGCGCCAGCTTCATGGCCGTCCCCCCTTTCCGCTCGCCTGGAATCCAGCGAAACGGCATCGCCCCCGCGATGGAACGCAATTGATGGCACGGGCCGTGCCTGCTGTCCGGGAGGCGCAAGCGCGCCGCGGCGTTTCACGGGGATTGTGGCGGAAATCACACGGGCGCCGACTACGGCTTCGCCGGACCGCGCCGCAGGAGGTCGGGGCGGCGGGCGGCGGTGAGACGCTCGGCTTCGGCGCGGCGCCAGGCGGCGACCTTGGCGTGATCCCCGGAGGTGAGCACCTCCGGAATGCCGACGCCCTCGAAGATCTGCGGGCGGGTGTAGTGCGGATATTCGAGCCCGTCCTCCGCGAAGCTCTCGCTCTCGGCGGACTCCGCATTGCCCATCACGCCGGGCAGGAGCCGCACCGTCGCATCGAGGACCGCCATCGCCGCGATCTCGCCGCCGGACAGGACGTAGTCGCCGATCGACACCTCGCGGAGATTGCGCGCCGCGATCACCCGCTCGTCGACGCCCTCGAACCGCCCCGCAATGATGACGACGCCCGGCCCCGCGGCAAGCTCGCGCGCCGCGGCCTGCGTGAAGGGAACACCGCGCGGGCTCATCAGCCAGCGCGGCCGCGGATCGTCGGCGGGGCTCGCCGCGTCGATCGCAGCCGCAAGCACGTCGGCGCGCAGCACCATGCCCGGCCCGCCGCCGGCCGGCGTGTCGTCGACCGAGCGATGGCGGCCGGTCGCCGCATCGCGAATGTCGCGCACCGCGAGCGACCACCGCCCCTCGGCCAGCGCCTTCCCGGCAAGGCTGACGCCGAGCGGCCCCGGGAACATCCCGGGAAAGAGCGTGAGCACGGTCGCGGCGAAGGTCATGGCGCGAAGGCTTAGCGATGCGCGGGCTTTGGCGAAAGGGACCCCATTCCCTCCGGCACATCCCAAACACACAGGAGTCCAGAGCCGCGAACGCCGGGCACGCGGCTTCTGGATTCCTGTGTGTTGTGGATGTGGCAAGGTGGGTGCGGACGGGAGGCCGTTGGGTCCGCGAGACCTAAACCGCCTCCTCCGCCTCTTCCTTCTTCCACTTCATCGAGCAGCCGACCGAGGGGATCTGGTCGGCGGGGCCCTGGCCGGTGCGCGCGATCAGCCGCATCGCCTCGAGGAGCTCGCGCTTCGCACCCTCCGGCAGCGGATTGGTGCGGCCCTCGTCGAGCCGGCCGCGATACTGGATCTCGCCTTTGGCGTTGAGGCCGAAAAAGTCCGGCGTGCAGGCCGCGTCATAAGCGTGCGCGACGTCCTGAGACTCGTCATAGAGGTAGGGGAACGGGAAGCCGTGGTCGCGCGCGAAGAGCTTCATGTTGTCGAACGAATCGTCGGAATAGGTCACCGCGTCGTTCGCGCTGATCGCGACGAAGCCGATGCCGTCCTCGGCGAGGAGCTTGGCGTCGGAAACGATGCGGTCGATCACCGCCTTCACATAGGGGCAGTGGTTGCAGATGAAGACCACCACCGCGCCGTTCGGCCCCATGATGTCGGCGAGGCTGTAGCTCTGGCCGTTGGTGGCCGGCAGCGTGAAGTCGGGAGCCGGAATGCCGAGCTCCATCGGCGGCGGGGAAACGGGCATGGCGTGGGCCTCTCATTTCAGGGGGGACTGTTCCCCGGAATGAGGGCGAACGCCGCGAAAAATCAAGGCCCCGGCGTGGCGTTCGGCGCGGCCGCGAGCTCCACGGTGACGCAAAGGCCGCCGCCCGGCCGGGGGAGGATGACGAGCGTCCCGTCATGCGCCTCGACGATGCTCTTGACGATGGCAAGGCCGAGGCCGACGCCGGCATGGTCGGTGCGGATGCGCTCCGTGCCGCGCTGGAACGGCTCGGTCAGCGTCGCGACCCGCTGCGGCGCGAGCGTCTCGCCGGTGTTCTCGACCGTGAGGACGACGGCATGGGGATGCGCCGCCGTGCCGACCTCGACCCGGCCGCCCTGCGGGAGGTTGTGGACGATGGCGTTGTGCAGGAGGTTCGTCGTCATCTGCAGCAGCAGCGCGCGTGACCCGATCGTCGGCGTGATCTCCCCGGACGTCTCGATCGTGATGCGGTGCTTTTCCGCGAGGGGGAGGAGAGTCTCGGCCGCCTCTTCCGCGATGAGGGAGAGGTCGACCGGCTCGCGGGTGAAGGACCGCCGGTCGGCCCGGCTGAGCAGGAGCAGGGCTTCGGTGAGCTCGATCGCGCGGACGTTGACGGCGGTGAGCCGCTCGATCAGCTCGCCGGGATTGCGGTTCGGATCGTTGCGGGCAACATCGAGCAGCGTGCGCGTGATCGCGAGCGGCGTGCGCAGCTCGTGGGAGGCGTTGGCCGCGAAGCGCTGCTGCTCGGCGACATGGGCTTCGAGCCGCGCGAGCATGGCGTCGAAGCTGTCGGCAAGCTCGCGGAACTCGTCCTTGCGTCCTTCGAGCTCGATCCGGTGCGAGAGCGATCCGGTCGCCGCGCGCCGCGTGGCGGCGGTGATGCGGGCAAGCGGCGCGAGCATGCGGCCGGCGAGAAGCCACCCGCCCAGCAGGCCGAACACCAGCAGCACCGCCATCGCCTGGGCTGCCCGCGGCGCGAAGGCACGCCACAGATCGGACCGGTTGGGTACGAAGAGCTGCCCGGGGACCGTGATGGCGCCGTCGGGCACGTAGCGCAGCAGGAAGACCCACACCACCGCCAGCAGCAGCGCACCGGCAACGAGGAGGAAGCCCGCATAGCTGAGGGTGAGTTTCAGGCGAACGCTCAAGCCGGGCGCTCTCTTCACGCGCGCCTCCCTCACCTTGCGGCGTCTGGTCCCGCGTCGATGCGGTAGCCGACGCCGGCCACGGTCGCGATGATCGAGGGTGGGCCGAGGCGCTTGCGCAGCGCCGAGACCGTGATGCGGACCGCATTGGTGAACGGGTCGGCGTTCTCGTCCCACGCCCGCGCCAGCAGCTCCTCGGCGCTGACGACGCCGCCCTCGGCGGCGACGAGGACTTCGAGCACGGCGAACTGCTTGCGGGTCAGCGCGACATAGCGGCCGTCGCGGAACACCTCGCGGCGGAACGGATCGAGCCGGAGGCCCGCGATTTCGCGCACCGGCGGACGGCTGTGCCCGCGGCGCCGGTCGAGGGCGCGCAGCCGAAGCACCAGTTCCTGCAGCTCGAACGGCTTGGTGAGGTAGTCGTCGGCGCCGAGCTCGAAGCCGGTCGCCTTGTCGTCGAGCCGGTCGGCCGCGGTGAGCATCAGGATCGGCATGCCGCTTCCGGAAGCGACGATACTTGCGGCGATCGCGTCGCCGGACGGGCCAGGAATGTCGCGGTCGAGCACCGCGACGTCATAGGAATTGACGCTGAGGAGCTCGAGCGCGGTGTCGCCGTCGCCGGCGATATCCGCTGCGATCGCCTTGAGACGGAGCCCGTCGCGGATGGCCTCGGCCATCCAGGGCTCATCCTCGACGATCAACACGCGCATGTCTGACCCTAGCCGCCGGCGCATATCGTCGGCATATCGAAAACCGGATACGCCCCGGCAACACGCGGTCGCCTTGACTGGCGGCATGACACGAACCGCATCCGCAACGACCCGCCGCCGCGTCCCGCCCGCCGGCGACGCCTTGTTCCGCGACACCGCGGCAAATATCGGGCGGTCACCCGCCGCACCGTTCGGCCGGGACAAGCCCCGGCCGCTCGGGATCACCGTCTATGGCTGCGCGCCGGACGAAGCCGACCTCTTCCAGGCGCTGGCGCCGCGTTTCGGCGTCAGCGCGACGACCATCGCCGCGGCGGCCCCGGAAGCCGGCATCGTCCCGGTGCCCGGCAATCGCTGTGTCAGCGTGGCGCACAAATCGCCGATCTCGCGGCCGGTCCTCGCGGCGCTGAAGGAAAGCGGCGTCGACTACGTCTCGACCCGAAGCATCGGCCTCGACCACATCGACCTCCGCGCGGCGGAGGAGCTCGGGATCACGGTCGAGAACGTGGCCTACGCGCCGGACGGCGTCGCCGACTACACGGTCATGCTGCTGCTGATGGCGATCCGCCACGCCAAGGGCATCGTCACGGCGGCGCAGAACCGCGACTTCAGGCCGCCCAACGTCCGCGGCAAGGAGCTGCGCGACATGACCGTTGGTGTCCTCGGGACCGGGCGCATCGGCAGCGCGGTGATCGAGCGGCTGCGGGGGTTCGGGTGCCGCGTGCTGGCCTCCGACACGCGCGGGCAAGGGCCGGCAGTGGCGGAGTTCGTTTCGCTCGACGCGCTGCTGGCCGAGAGCGACGTCGTCACGCTTCACCTGCCGCTCGACGCCGGCACCCGCCATTGCATCGGGCGACGGCAGCTCGCGGCGCTGAAGCCCGGCGCCTTTCTCGTCAACACCGGCCGCGGCGCGCTGGTGGATACCGCTGCGCTGATCGCGGCGCTGGAGGAGGAGAGGCTGGCCGGGGCGGCGCTGGATGTGCTGGAGGGCGAGGACGGGCTCTTCTATTTCGATTGCACGGAACGGCCGATCGACAATCCGTTCCTGCTGCGGCTGCAGGCGCTGCCCAACGTCATCATCACGCCGCACACGGCCTACCACACCGACCGCGTGCTGCACGATGTGGTGACCGCGACGCTGCGCAACTGCCTTCGCTTCGACCGGAGCCGGGCGGATGGCTAGGCTGCGGATCGCGATCCTCTTCGGCGGCATCTCGGAGGAACACGACATCTCCGTGAAGTCCGCCGCCGAAGTCGCCGCCAGCATCGATACGCGGAAGTACGAGCCGGTCTTCATCGGCATCACGCGGGCCGGCGCGTGGAAGATTTGCGACCGGCCGGGAGCGGGCTGGGAGAGCGGCCCGTGCCGCCCCGCCGTGCTGTCGCCGGATCGGGAGACGCATGGCCTCCTCGCCATCGAGAATGGCGCGTGCCGGGCAATCCGGATCGACGCGGTGTTTCCCGTCCTCCACGGCAGGTCGGGTGAGGACGGGGCCGTGCAGGGCCTCCTCGAGCTCTCCGGCATTCCCTATGTGGGCTGCGACATCCAGGGCTCGGCAACCTGCATGGACAAGTCGCTGGCCTATATCGTCGCCCGCAGCGCGGGCATCGCCACACCAGAATTCCGCGTGCTGCGCGAAGCCGACGAGCCCGCGGCCGACGCGCTTGCCTACCCGGTCTTCGTGAAGCCCGCGCGCTCCGGCTCGTCGTTCGGCGTGACCCGGGTCGCGCGCGCGGACGAGCTTCCCGCGGCCATTGCCGAGGCGCGGCGCTACGACGGCAAGATCCTGATCGAGCAGGCGATTGCGGGCACCGAAGTCGGCTGCGCCGTGCTCGGCAACAGCCCCGGGCTGATCGTCGGCGCGGTGGACCGGATCACCTTGCGGCACGGCATCTTCCGCATCCATCAGGAGGCGGCGCCGGAGGAGGGGTCGGAGAACGCGATCATGACCGTCCCGGCGGATCTGCCGGAGGCGAAGCGCGACGAGATCCGGGAAACCGCAAAGGCGATCTACACCGCCCTCGGCTGCCGGGGGCTGGCACGGGTGGACATGTTCCTGCAGGAGGACGGGCGCATCCTCCTCAACGAGGTCAACACCCTGCCGGGACTGACCTCCTACAGCCGCTATCCCCGCATGATGGCAGCCGCCGGCATGAGCCTTGGCGAACTGATCGACCGCTGCATCGCGCTATCGATGGGCGGGTGACCATGGAGAAGGGGTTCGTCTTCCTCGACGAGGTGCTGGGCGGCGTCCGCTGGGATGCCAAATACGCCACCTGGGACAATTTCACCGGCAAGCCGGTCGACGGCTACGGGGTCAATCGCATCGTCCTCTCGCACGCGGTGGCGGAAGCGCTGCTGGAGGCAAGGCGAACGGCGGCGGAGCTCGGGTTCGGCCTTCTGGTCTGGGACGGCTACCGCCCCCAGCGCGCCGTCGACCGCTTCATGGAATGGTCGGCTCTGCCCGAAGACGGTCTCACCAAGGCACGTCACTATCCGAACATCGACCGGACCGAGATGTTCGCGAACGGCTATCTCGCGGCCCGGTCGAGCCACAGCCGGGGAAGCGCCGTCGACCTCACCCTCTACCGGCTGGACACGGACGAGCTCGCCCCGATGGGGAGCGGCTTCGACTTCATGGACGATCGGTCCCATCACGGCGCCGCAGGCATCGCCGCGGTCGAGGCGCAGAACCGGCGGAGCCTCCGCTCCATCATGGAACGGAGCGGGTTCGAACCCTACAGCCGCGAATGGTGGCATTACGCGCTCAGGGACGAGCCCTACCCCGACCGCTATTTCGATTTCCCGATTCTCTGAGGAAGTCAGGCTGGCCGCTGGTGGAGCCGAGGGGAGTCGAACCCCTGACCTCTGCAGTGCGATTGCAGCGCTCTCCCAACTGAGCTACGGCCCCGCCGACCCGCGGCGGCTGCATTTAGGGTTCGCCCTCCCGGGGTGTCAAGGAAGCGCGCTGCCGCGGATTTCACGGGACAGGCGGCGCGACCCCGGGTTGCGGGGCCGCTGGCCCGCCTTTACATCAGGTCGAGGTCCACCAGCCCGGGGCAGCAGCCGAATCGATGCGCGCCATTCTCGACGTCATCCTCATCGTGCTGGACATCTATTGGTGGATCGTGATCGCAACGGCGATCTTCAGCTGGCTCTACGCCTTCAACGTCGTCAATCCGCGCAACCAGATCGTCTCGGCGATCGGGCAGTTCCTCTATTCGGTCACCGAGCCGGTGCTGCGGCCGATCCGCCGCGTCCTGCCGAATTTCGGCACGATCGATTTCTCGCCGATCGTCCTTCTCCTCCTCATCTTCCTGCTCCGGCGCGTCATCGTCCTCTACATCTACCCCAACGTCTTTTGACCGCGCTCCCCTGGAGCGCCGGTGCGGACCATCTGCGCCTTCGCGTCCGGCTGACGCCGCGCGCGGCGACCGATCGCATCGAAGGCGTCGCGCTGCTGTCCGACGGCAGCGCGGTCCTTGCCGCCCGCGTCCGCACCGCACCGGAGGACAACGCCGCCAACCTCGCGCTGACGCGCCTCGTCGCCGCCGCCCTCGACCTGCCGCGCTCGGCGGTGACGATCGCCGCCGGCCACAAGGCGCGGGTGAAGGAGCTCCGCCTCGCCGGCGACCCGGCCGCGCTCACCGCCGCCGCCGCGCGGCTCTGGCCCGCCGGCTGACCCTCCACCGCTCGTCCCGGCTCTCGCGATGCAGCTGCGCTGCACGCGGTCCGGGATGAGCGGGAGAGGTGAGAGGGAGGGAACGCTAAGCCGAACTCGCCCTTGGCCAGGCGAAGGCGAGCTTGGTGAGGATGGAACGGCCGAAGCGCTCGGTCGAGCGGGCGACGCGGCGGCCGCCGGCGTTGCGGTAGAAGCGGCAGGCCGGCTCGTTGTCGGCGAGCGCCCACACCACCGCGGTGTCGCAGCCATAGCGCGCGAGCTCGCGCCGCGCGGCGAGGAAGAGCCGGGTGCCGAGACCGACGCCCTGATATTCCGGCATGAGATAGAGCTCGTAGACCTCGCCCTTCTGCGGCAGGTCGCGCGCCCGGTTGGGGCCGAAGGTGGCGTAGCCCGCGACCGTGCCGGCGACGTCGAGCACCAGCACGCCGGTGCCGCGGCGGATGGCGCGCTCCCACCACGCCGCGCCGCGCCGCGCGATCATCCGGTTCAGCTCCTGCGCCGGGATAAGCCCCTCATAAGCGTAGCGCCAGGCCGCGTCGTGGACCGCGGTGATCCCGTTTGCATCGGAAGCTTCGGCCCGGCGAACGCCAATCGACAGGGTGCTCATGGCGGGAGGATAGGACGCGTCGCTGAATCGCGAAAGGTCTTGACGGCGCGGTCGCGACTGTTTTTCGCGACGTTGGTTGGGCAGTCGGCAATCGGCAGTCGGCAGTCGATTGGCGGTTCGTCCTACTGCCCACGCAGCGGCTGGCGCGCGGCGCGCCGCGTTGCCATATTCGCGGCCATGACCGACGCACCGCTTCGCTATGTGAAGATGAATGGCGCCGGCAACGAGATTCTCGTTGTCGATTTGCGCGGCCGCGCCGAGCGGGTGACGCCGGAGGCGGTGCGCGCGATTGCGGCGAACCCGGCGACGCATTTCGATCAGCTGATGGCGGTGCGCGCGCCGGGCGTCCCCGGCACCGACGCGCGGCTCGACATCTTCAACCGCGACGGCTCGCGCGCCGCCGCCTGCGGCAACGGCACGCGCTGCGTCGCGGCGCTGATGATGGACGAGAGCGGCCGCGACCGGCTGCTCCTCGAATCCCCCGCCGGGCTCCTCCCCGCGACGCGCGACGCGTCCGGAGCGATCACCGTCGATATGGGGCCGCCAAAGTTCGGCTGGGAGGACATCCCGCTCGCCGAAGCGTTCCACGACACCCGCGCCATCGAGCTCCAGATCGGGCCGATCGACGCGCCGATCCTCCACAGCCCCAGCGTCGTCTCGATGGGCAACCCCCACGCGATCTTCTGGGTCGACGATCCCGACGCCTATGACCTCGCCCGGATCGGGCCGATGCTCGAGCATCACCCGATCTTCCCCGAGGGCGCTAACATCTCGCTCGCGGCGGTGACTTCACGCGAGACGATCCGGCTTCGCGTCTGGGAGCGCGGCGCCGGGCTGACGCTTGCCTGCGGCTCCGCGGCCTGCGCCACCGCGGTCGCCGCCGCGCGGACGGGCCGCACCGGGCGGACGGTGACGGTGTCGCTCCCCGGCGGCGATCTCCGCATCGAATGGCGCGAAAGCGACGGCCACGTCCTGATGACCGGCCCATGGGAAACCGAGTCGGAAGGCACGCTCAGCCTCACCGCCCAGCCTGTGGGGTAGATCGCCTGGGCGCCGCGG
Source organism: Bauldia sp. (assembly GCA_026126025.1). Lineage (GTDB taxonomy): Bacteria > Pseudomonadota > Alphaproteobacteria > Rhizobiales > Kaistiaceae > JADLGL01. The sequence continues at coordinate 193,274 of JAHCJZ010000004.1, forward strand.
CCTGGATATTCGCTTCCCGGGCGCAGCGCAGCGCGAAGCGGTGCGCTGCAGAACCGGGAACCACGCGGCCGCCGAGTGGACCCCGGCTCTGCAGTGCATCACTGCGTGCTGCACTGCGTCCGGGGAACGAGCAAGGAAGAAACGACTAGTCGTAGCGCAGCCGTATCCCGACGGCGTTGGCGTTGTGGTCGGCTTCGACATTGCCCCAGAGGCCGAGAAGGCCGGAGCGGTGGTGCAGGCGGTAGAACACCTCGACGTCGGGCACCGCCTCGAGCGACGAGCCGAGCTCCGAGCCGAGATAGATCAGCCGGTCGCTGTCGCCCTCGCCGCCGAGAAGGGCCTGCAACTCGCGCTCGGCCTCGACGCCGATCATGTTGGAGATCGTGCTGAGGCCGAGGATCACCTGCGGCGTCAGCACCCAGCCGCCGATCTGCCGCGCGCCGAAGCTGACGGTGATGCCGCGCCACATCTCCAGCGAGATGCTGGTGCCGAAGCGGAGCGCGATGCCGCTCTCATGGCCGATGGTGAGCCCCCACGAGGTGCGGACGAGATCGGTGCCGCTGATCACGCCGAGGACGAAATTGGGCTCGTAGGCGACGTCGGCGATGCTGAAGGACTGGCCCCAATAGGCGCGGGTATAGACGCCGGCGAGCAGCGAGAGGCTGTTGGGTGGAACCGGCCGGCGGGCGGGCGAGCGCTCCAGCTCGACAGCCGCAGGCGCGTCGCCGTCGCGCGCAATCCGGTCGGCTGAGTCCTGCGCCGCAGCGCTCCGGTCGGCCGCGAGCACCGCCAGGGCGCCCAACACCAAAGACTGACGCACCCGCACCGACCCGAGCCCCAACCCCAGCAAAGCGCCCCGATTGGAGGGCGCGGAAGATGACTGTCAAGCTTCGCTCAAATCCGTCCGGATCGGCCGTCGGCCGGGCTCCGCCGCGATTTGGCAAGGCTGACCCATGCGACTATGTAGGGTCGAAACCGCCCGCTCGCCCGCTCCCATGATCGATGTCGTCACCTTCGGCTGCCGGCTGAACGCCCTCGAATCCGAGGTGATGCGCGCGCGTGCGGCCGAGGCGGGCCTCGCCGACGCGGTACTGGTCAACACCTGCGCGGTGACCGCGGAGGCGGTTCGCCAGGCGCGCCAGGCGATCCGGCGCACCCGCCGCGATGCGCCGGGGCGGCCGATCGTCGTTGCCGGCTGCGCCGCACAGACCGACGCCGCCGGCTTTGCCGCGATGCCGGAAGTCGACCTCGTCCTCGGCAATGCCGAGAAGCTTCGCGCGGAGAGCTATCGCGCCGTGGCGAAAGGCGACGTCCGTGTCGCCGACATCATGGCGCAGCACGCGGCCATCCCGACCCATGCCGGCGGCATGACGGGGCGCAGCCGCGCCTTCGTCGAGATCCAGAACGGCTGCGACCATCGCTGCACCTTCTGCATCATTCCCTATGCCCGCGGGAACTCGCGCTCGGTCGCGGTCGAGGCCGTGGTGGCGCAGGCGCGACACCTCGTTGCGACCGGCCGTGCCGAGATCGTGCTGACCGGCGTCGACATCACCGCCTGGGGCACTGACCTTCCCGGCAAGCCGGCGCTGGGCGACCTCGTCGCGGCGGTGCTTCGCGCGGTGCCGGCGCTCCGCCGGCTGCGCCTGTCGTCGGTCGACGCGGCGGAGCTCGACGACCGCCTGCTGCGCCTATTCGGCGAGGACGAGCGGCTGATGCCGCATCTCCATCTCTCGCTGCAGTCCGGCGATGATCTCATCCTGAAGCGGATGCGGCGGCGTCACGGCCGGCGCGACGCGATCGACCTCGCCGCGAGATTGCGCCGCCACCGGGCCGACATCGTCCTCGGCGCCGACCTCATCGCCGGCTTCCCGACCGAGACCGAGGCGATGTTTCAACGCAGCCTCTCGCTGATCGACGATTGCGGCCTTACCTATCTCCACGTGTTTCCCTATTCCGACCGCCCCGGCACCCCCGCCGCGCGGATGCCGCAGCTTCCCCATGACGTGGTGCGCGAGCGCGCCGCGCGGCTGCGCGACCGCGGCGACGCGGTGCTGGCGTCCTATCTCGCGGCCGAGCGTGGACGCGTCCGCCGCGTGCTCGTCGAACGCGGCGGCCACGGCCACACCGAGCATTTCGCGCCGGTGTCGGAGCTCGCGGCCAAGGCGGGCGAGATCGTCGCGGTGCGGATCACCGGCAGCGACGGCCGGCGCCTCACCGCCGCGCCGCTCGCGGAGGCGGCGTGATGGCGGGCGAGAAGCCGGGCCTTCTGCGCCGCATGTTCGGCGGCGGTGCCGAGCCCGCGGAAGATACGGTGGCCGACGAGGCGCGCGAGGCCGAAGCTCCTGCGCCGCCGCCGGCGCTCGCGGACGCCCCTCCCACCGCGCCCGACGAGCCCGAATCGCGCGGCGGCTGGTTCCAGCGCCTGCGCCGTGGGCTCAGCCGCTCGTCCGGCGCGCTTTCCGGCAGCATCAGCTCGCTCTTCACCCAGCGGAAGCTCGACGCCGCGACGCTGGAGGAGTTCGAGGACGCGCTGATCCAGGCCGACCTCGGCGTCGACACCGCCGGCGCCGTGACCGAGGCGCTCCGCAAGGGCCGCTTCGGCAAGGAGCTCTCGGAGGACGAGGTGAAGGGCATCCTCGCCGCCGAGGTCGAGAAGGCGCTCGCGCCGGTGGCGAAGCCGCTGGTTCTCGGTGGACGGAAGCCGGAGGTGATCCTCGTCGTCGGCGTCAACGGCACCGGCAAGACCACCACGATCGGCAAGCTCGCCGCGAAGTTCCGCGACGACGGGAAGACCGTGATGCTCGCCGCGGGCGACACCTTCCGCGCGGCGGCGATCGAGCAGCTGAAGATCTGGGGCCAGCGCACCGGCGCGCCGGTCGTCGCCCGCGACATCGGCGCCGACGCCGCGGGCCTTGCCTTCGACGCGCTGGAGCGCGCCCGCGCCGAAGGCGTCGACGTCCTCCTCATCGACACCGCCGGCCGGCTCCAGAACCGCACCGAGCTGATGGCCGAGCTGGAGAAGATCGTCCGCGTGCTGAAGAAGCAGGACCCGCAAGCGCCGCACCACGTCCTCCTGACGCTCGACGCCACCACCGGGCAGAACGCGCTGTCGCAGGTCGAGATCTTCGGCCGCATCGCCGGCGTCACCGGCCTCGTCATGACCAAGCTCGACGGCACCGCGCGCGGCGGCATCCTCGTCGCCATCGCCGCCCGCTACGGCCTTCCCGTCCATTTCATCGGCATCGGCGAAGGCATCGACGACCTCGAACCCTTCGCCGCCAACGACTTCGCTCGCGCCATCGCAGGGCTCGCCTGAGGGCATCCATTTGTCGTCACCCCGGCGAAGGCCGGGGTCCAGCGCCACACGAAGGTCGAAGCGTGCGGCTTTGGATTCCGGCCTTCGCCGGAATGACGAAGAAGGGAGTAGAATGGTGAAGGAAGGGAGCTGGAATGACGAAGAAGAACGGAACATTGGCGGCTGGCGCGGGAATGCCCACATAGGCCTGCGGCTTGAGGCCGGCTGCTTCATCGGATAGACGGAAACCCCATGGTTCACTTCGAGGAAGCGCCCAACACGCCGGGCGTGAAGCAGCCGAACCCGCTCCTCAAGCTCGCGCTGGAGCTCGGGCCGCTCGGCGTCTTCTTCTTCGCCAATGCCCGCAGCGCGTGGCTGGCGGAGAAGCTGCCCTTCCTCGCCAATATCGGCGACCCGGCGCAGCCCGACAGCCAGGGCATCTTCATCGCCACCGCGCTCTTCATCGTGGCGACGCTGATCTCGCTCGCCGTCTCGCTCGCGGTCACGCGCCGGCTGCCGGTGATGCCCTTCGTCACCGGCATCGTCGTCCTCGTCTTCGGCGGACTGACGCTGTGGCTGCAGGACGACACCTTCATCAAGATGAAGCCGACGATCGTGAACGCGCTGTTCGGCGGCGTCCTCCTCGGCGGCCTTCTCTTCGGCAAGTCGCTGATCGGCTACGTCTTCGATTCGGTCTTCAGCCTGACCGACGAGGGCTGGCGGAAGCTGACGCTGCGCTGGGGCGTGTTCTTCTTCGTCCTCGCCGTCCTCAACGAGATCGTGTGGCGCAACTTCTCCACCGACACCTGGGTCAGCTTCAAGGTGTTCGGCATCATGCCGCTGACGATCCTCTTCACCCTGACCCAGGTGCCGCTGATCACCCGCGAGCAGATCCGCCCGCCCGAGGACGCGACGCCCGCACCGGGCGAGTAGCCGCCCCCCGTCGTTGCCATTGTGTCACGTTGCCGGTGAAAGCGGGCGCCCCGCTATTCGCGGTGCCCGTGCGGGTGCTACCGTCGCGCGACTTGAGGGGGCGACAAATGCGGAAATCGATTCTCGGCGGCGCCGCGGCGCTCGTTCTTTCCACCGTCGCGGCGACCGCCGCGGACATCCTGCCTCCCGCGCCCCCGCCGCCGCCCGCGCCTCCGGCCCCGGTCTTCACTTGGGAAGGCCCCTATCGCGGCGGCTATGTCGGCTACACCACCTTCTTCCCCGGCTTCGTGACCGGCAGCCAGTTCGGCTACAATTTCCGCATCGGCCAGACCTTCATCGCCGGCATCGAGATCGAGACGGAAGGCTACTTCCTCGTCCCCCTGGTCGACGCCAGCCTCAACGCCCGCTTCGGCGCGACCGTCGGCAGCAGCGACCGTGTGCTGCTCTACAGCCAGGTCGGCATCGGCACGTCGATCGGCGCCGCGATCTGGAGCGCGGGCGGTGGCGTCGAGATCGCGTTCCGCGAGCGCTTCTCCTTCTTCGCCGAGGCGAAGGCGAACTTCGTTCCCGGCTTCGGCTACGACGCCACCGAGATCCGCGCCGGCATCAATCTTCACCCCGGCGACGCCAACACGCCGAACCCGGACGGCACTTTCGGCTGGGGCGGGCTCTATATGGGTACGCTCGCCGAAGGCACGTTCGGCGGCGGCGCTGGCTTCGGCGATGCCGGCGTGCAGGTCGGCTACAATTTCCAGCGCGGCGCGTTCGTCGGCGGCTTCGAGGCGCAGACGACGCACGGCTTCGGCTTCGGACCGCTCATCATGGCCCAGGCCAGCGCCCGGGCCGGCGTTGCCCTCGGCGCCGCGGACCGCGTGCTCGCCTATGGCGAAGTGGGCGTCGGCACGCTGATCGTGTTGCCGATCTGGACCGCCGGCGGCGGCGTCGAGTTCGCGGTCGGGGAGCGCTTCTCGGTCTTCACCGAAGCCGAAGCGGTCTTCCTGCCCGGCATCGGCTTCCTCGGCACGCAGGTCTCGGGCGGCCTCAACATCCATTTCGGCGGCCGCTAGTCCGCTCACGGAAGCGGCGGCCGACGCCGGTGTCCCCGGCCGCTGCGGCCGATCGCGGCTTGTATCCCGGGCGGCCGCCCGTATATGGTCCGCGGCCTCACGAGACCACCGCTTCAGGAGAGGTGCCGGAGTGGTCGAACGGGCCGGTCTCGAAAACCGGTGTGCGGGTAACCGTACCGTGGGTTCGAATCCCACCCTCTCCGCCAACCATCCCGCCACCGTCCGCGATGGATCGGGTTCTAGCCTTCACCCGGCCGCGCTTAGGACGCCGCGTCGTGGTCGTGAGGGCGTCGCCGGCAACCGGCCAGCGATCAAGGCGAGCGACACGCGCGGATCGAAGCTCTTCATCGTCGACGTCGATGACATCAAAGGCCAGCTATCGGCCCGGCTCGCCCGCGGCCGGTCGATCCGCTTCAGCGCGAACCTCGAAACCCGCTTCTATGAGGAACTGGCATCGGAACGCCTGATCGTCCGCTACGTCCGCGGTGCGCCCGTGCGCCGTTGGGAACGCATTCCCGGTCGGCGGGCGGAGTGCCTGGACGTGACGGTCTATGCTTGGGCAGCAAGGGCGTTGCTCACGCTGGGACCTGAACCGCCGGGAAGCCGAGCTTGCTGCCCAACCGGCTCCGCCTGGGCTGCCGGTCGTGATACGGTCGGCGTGGCTCGAACGATGAGCCGGGCTTACTACTTGGTAGCGGAATCCTATGTATCGTGCCGGGGACTCGCGATATGCTTGGATGGCTTAAGAAGAAGGCGGCTCAGCAGTCGCTTTTCAATGTCGAACTCAACACGGCATGCCTGATTGTGGATGCCAGCCGGGCGGACGCTGCTCTTGTAGCCAGCGGCGGGCAAACGAACCCGGCGGACATCAATCGCGTGAAGAAGTCACAGCAAGCGTTGCTCAATGACATCGGACTCGCCATCGCAAACGGCGCTACCCTTGAAGACGTTCAAGCGAGGATCAACAAAGTTCGCGCGAAGCACCCGTCGAACCAAGGAGCCGACATGGCGATTGTCCATGTCCTCCAATACGCCAGTCGAGCGGTTCAGGCATACTAGGCCGTGCCCAAAACCTCCTTGGCGAACTGCCTCAGGGCGGCCCTTTCCGCTGGATTGGGCAGAACGTATCTGCACGCTATGCGAGGGTGAACTTCCCGGCTCTTTCGCCCATCGCCAATCATCGAAGTGGCTATGCCGATGGCGGGGTTGAAGCGCCGCTTATTCCACCCGTAGTGGGCCATCATCTCTTCAGCGCCAACGGTCCCCTGCTTGCCTAGGATGTACTCCGCGAGCTTTGCAGCATCCCCCCGCGGATTGTTCTCTTCGAACACCGCTGGATCGAAAACTTCGAAGAGCTGAATCGTCGGGCGGACCATTCGAATCCGCTGGCCTATGACCGCCGTCAGCGACGCGAGGCCGGCATGCTCCAACTCGCCGCAAGCATCTTCGAGTTCGGCCTTCGTCGCTTTGGGAAACTGTCGAACCAAAGTGTCAAACTCGACGGGATCGGTGCGTCCCAACTCCGAGTTTTGTGCGATCCAAAAGCCTATAGCCGATGCATCATCGGAAATACTGATAGTTGGCACCAAGCCATCTACGATTGATTGCAGGTTGTTTAGGACCGCTGTTACGTCCTTTTGCCACTTCTCCTGAAGTTGTTCCACCTTCGACGGATGCGTAACGCTCAACATCGCCGCATAGGGCCCGCCTATGTATGGAATCTCCGATATGATTGCGTCGAAGAGCTTTCGGGCGAGTTGCCTCTTTGGATTGACGTTCGGGAGTTCTATTGCCATCGAGCGGCCTCCGTGCGCCTCGCGTGTCCTAGGCCGAGTCGTTCGTTCCAGGAAATCACGGCGTTGACGGCCGCGCCTTTGGGTGCTGTCGTGTGTCGGTGGAAGCGCGGCAGCGGGTGTGGCGGACGAATCCCAAGGCGGTTCCGCGTTGGTATATCTGTTGGTATCGCTCGGCCCGCCAATCGCCCGAAACAGCGCAGAATAGCGCCATTTCGAGAAACTTATGGCGGACACCTCTCCGCCATACATATTGATCTCACAGCGATTCTCGACTTGCGACGGCTGACTGGCACCGATCACGACCCCGACGCAGGTGGTCACGGTCTTGCGCCGAGAGGCGAGAGAACGCTGAAGCAAGACGATGCGCGGTTGCCCCATAACGGTTGCAGGGAGGGATTAGGAATGCGACGCAGTCCCGGGACCCGGAGAATTTGGCCCGCGATACTCGGCGCGGGGGCCGCAGCCTGGTTCGCTTCAGCGACGGCCGTGATGCCGCAGAGCAACGCATTCGACTGGCTTGCCGAGAGTCCGGCCGCGCAACTTGCCGTCGAAGCCGCGAGGGCGGTCTTCGCCGAGTGCCCCAACCCGCTGACGATGGTGGAACGCGAGCCCGACATCATCATGGAGATCCTGGCAGCGGACGAAGAGCAGCCATGGGCCATCCATAGCGAGCGGCCCATGCGCATGATCACGATCGTCTGCGACGATGGAGAGTTCGAGTCGTTCGTGACGATAGGCTTTTCGGGAAGCCTGGCGCCGCTCTTCTTCTGGTACGGGCCCTAGCGACCGCCCGGCTATCGATGGTCACCGCCCTCCGGGCCCGTGGCCGCCCGCGTTCCCTCCGGCCGCTCGTCGGATCCCGAAGAGCCCCGCGCTGACCGCGAGTTGCCGGCCGCCTGGCGTTTTGCCTCCGCCTCGCGACGCCGGCGCCGGCGCATCGACTTCGTCTCGGTGGGCGCCGCAACGCCGCCACGAAATATGTAGGTGTAGTAGAACATCATGCCGGCCGCCATCAGCGGCGCCAGGATGATGGTGCCGACCAGCAGCCCGATGTCACTTATCGGTTCCCCGCCGAACCAGAAGATGACAGCGGCGATGATCAGCCAGAAAAAGATCGAAACGAGCGCGAACGCCCACATTGCTCAGATCACCTTCAAAAGACAACGACCAGCCAGTATATCGGCCAGCCAATCGAGCAGAGGGCGGCAAGCATACTATCCCACACGCAGCTTGCATCCGGGATGACCAGACAGTTGCCGCGGACCCAGGTCACGGCGCAGTAGACCATCGTCCCAAGGAACCCCAGCAGCCAGACGATGAACAGAAATTGTCCCCGGCTCCAAGGTTTGCGCGGTCCGGCATATTTGCCAGCTACCTCGTTCATCCCTCCCCATGGGCGCGCCGAGGAAAACTGCTTCATGCGCACAGTTCACACGTTCTCGACGGGGCTTCCGGATGTCAAGTTCGCTTATGGACGGCGGTCCGCCGGACTCTTAGGCTGACCGTTCACGGGCGGCGCATGCCGGGGCGGGGAGGCAAGAGCATGAAACGCATCCTTCTGGGCGGACTGACCCTTGCCGTGGCGGCAACGACTGCCTCGGCAAACATGTTCGACGGCCGATGGGCGCTCCTCGGCATGCCCTGCGACGATGCGGTGGCGGTCGTGTCCATCGACATGGTTCGCGGCGATATCTTCTACTGGGAGACACGGTGCACTCTTGTCATGGACGTCCCGATAGGCGACGGCGCGGAGGCGCGGAATGTCGAGCTGATCTGCTCCGGCGAGGGCGACGCATGGGCGCGCACGCTGTTGTGGGCCGTTGTCCCGTCGCCGGATGGCGGGCCGGACCTGTTCATCGAGGTCGACTATGACAACGGCTTCGTCAGCGGAAGGGCGCGGTGTGCGTAAACGAGCGGCGGTAACAGCACAACCACCGGCACGCGGCACGACGTCGAGCCTATTCGGTGCCGCGAAAGCACCCGCAAGCCCGCAGTTTACTTAGTTTCCGCTTTGTAAGGCAGGTATCCTCTCCGCCATAAGTGCTTGACGGGCTATCCGGCGACGTCTCATCATGCCGGCTTCGCCGACAAGACGGGAGCGCGATCCGGCAAACGGGACGCGGGGGGCTCGGCATGAAGCGTCTTGGACCGTTGCCTGCGGCCGCGCCTCGCCTCGTGGCGGGCTGTTTCCTGTCGGTGGCCCTTGCCGGCGGCGCTGCTGCCGCGCCCGGCGATGTGTGGACGCTGCAGGAGATCGTCGTCTACGACGAGCTTGCACCGGGCCTCACCGTCCTCGATCAGCGCTACGACGCGGTGGGCGGCGCGGTCGAGATCCTTGCCGACGGTGCGATCATCAGCACCTGTCCCGGCGGCACCGAGATGCTCCGCTTCACGTGGGACTTTGCCGCCGACGCGGCGCAGCTCGTTGAAGGCGGCGCGTTGCTGGTCCTGTTCAACGGCCAGCAGCTCGCGGTCACGCCACCGTGCAACCTGCGCTTCGCGGAATACTCGCATATCACGGTGTACAGCCCCTATGACGCGTTGCTCGCCCTGCCGGAGAGCCTCGATCCCGCTGCCGCGGACGGCCCTCGCTTCCGTGTCGTCTACGCCGACCCGACGGCCCGGGAAGCCTGGGGCGGAGGCGACCGCGTCCAGACCGTGACGAGGACCCTTCAGATCGAACCGTACGAGCCGCCGCCCGACCGGACGTATGCGTTCTTCGTCGTCCAGGTGAACATGTTCGGCTCCTCCACCGGCCTGAAGTTCATCTACGTCTACACCAGGGGCGACACGCCGCCGCCGGCGTCGGACTGAGCCGACGAAGCCGGACCGCGCCGCCGGCCTAGAGCATGATGGGATCAGACTAACTAACCCTCCCCTTGTGGGAGGGTCGAAACCGCGAAGCGGTTTCGGGGAGGGGGACTGACTGAGAGGCCGCCCCCCTCCCGAAATCGGCGGCGCTGCGCTTGCCGATTTCGACCTCCCCACGAGGGGGAGGTTAACCGCTAAGTGAACCGACCTTATCCGAACACGATCTAGAACAGCGCGTGGCCGGGGCGCAGGAACAGCGCCTCGATCAGCGAGTCCGTGGGGCGGCCGGCCGCGTCCGTGAACGTTCCCCGGCCCAGGGCCTTGAGCAGCATGCCGTCCCAGTTGGTGCGCCCCGCTCCGGTGCCCTGCCAGCTGTAGGTTCCGTTCGCGTCGGCGAGTTGGGCCGTGCATACCATGATGGCGCCGCCGCCGCCCGGCTCGATCCCCTCCACCTCGGCTGCGTGTCCTTCGCAGCTGACGGTTCCGGTCTTCTCGATCGCCGTGCCGTTGAACGTCCAGCGTTCGCTGTTGCCGGAATAGGTGCCGTTGAAGGTGGTGACGGTGAACTCCCACATCCACGAAAGAAACGCGTCCTGGCTTCCGGCGGCGTTCGCCGGCGCCGCCGGGTCCGCGCCCGGGGCGCAGAGCTCATTCGCGGATGCGACGGCGGCCTGGTAGCGGACGAGATCGGCGGCGTAAGCGCTGGCGGCGCCCTGCGCCTCGGGCTCGAGCCGCAGCACCTCCTGACGCGCTGCGTCATAGGTGGCGTTCAGCGCCACGCAATTGGGCGAGCCCGCTGCGTCGCCGGCGCAATCGGTGTCGTTGAGCGCCACCGAGGCGAGATGCAGCCTTTCGCTGGCGGCCGCCAGGGCGGCCTGGGCGCGGTCGTTGCCGCTCGAGGTCTGCTGCAGCGCTGCGTAGACGTCGTTGACGTTGGCGATCGCGCCGTCGCAGGCGGCCAGGGCTTCCGCCCCGTCGATACCCTGGGCGACGACCGCCGCCGGCAGGCAAATGGCGAGAGAGGCGACGGCAAAGACAAGACCCGGTTTCATGGCGATGATAATCCCAGCCAGCTGCCCCATCACCATGCTGGCATCGGCCGGGGAAGAAGGCAACAAGTATCGCGCGTATCGATACCGTGCACCGCGCGGACCTCGCCCGCCATGCTGCTCGTTTTTTCTACGATGAGCGGACGATCTGCAGTCCACCGACAGAAAGGCGCCCCTGCTCAGCGTCGATTACATCGCAAGCTGCGGGGATGCGTATACCCACGGTGCTTGTCGACAATGTCGCGCAACTGTTGGACGATCCCTCCATATCGGGAACAGAGGAACCCGTCGGCCATGAAGCTCCGCGCATATCGTCACTCCGTCGCCTTCGCTCTGACCGCCGCGCTGGCGGCGGGTCTGCCAGGCCAGGTGACGGCGCAGGCTCCCGTTCCCGATGCGCGCGATTGGACCGGCGCCTATGGCGGAAGCTACCAGTGCCGCGACGGCGCGCACGGCATCCATGTCGAGATCGCCAGCGTCACGGCCGAGGAGGACGGGAGCTACGCGGTCTCGGGCGTGCTCGGATTCTTCCCGCTGATCGACGGAGGCGGGCCGATGGCCCATGTGGCGGGCAGCTTTGCCGTCGCCGGCACGATCACGCCGGACCACATCATCCGCCTCGAGCCGCTGGACTGGCTGGTCGAGGCGCCCGGATATGGCGCGGCGGCTCTCCTCGGCGAACTGCTGCTGCGGCGCGACGGCCTGTGGCAAATCCTGGGGATGCCCGTCGTCCCGGGCGACCAGCTGGCGTGCAGCGATCTCCTCGCGACGCAGTTCCTTCCCGCTTCCTAGGGTATCCGCGGGCTTCATCGCGGCGCAGGCGGCGATGGCGCCGCCTCAATTACATTGTAATAGTTATGATCCTTCCTCCAGCTGGAAGTCCTCCAAATATCAGCGCTGGACTTGTATTTTGAACAGTTCGCATATTGCGCAAGTTTTCTTGACGCTGATCCGAACATTGATCTAGACGGCTGCACCCTTTGCTGTCTGGAGAAATTGGAAATGTTCAAGAATACATCCGCCAGGCTGGTCGCTGCCGCGCTCAGCTCAGTGGCGATTCCGGCGACCGGCGCGCTGGCGCAGTCCGCCGACGCCTACCCCATCACGATCGAGCATGCCTTCGGCACCACCGTGCTGGAGGCCAAGCCCGAACGGGTCGCGACGGTGAACTGGGCCAATCACGAGGTTCCGCTGGCGCTCGGCGTCGTTCCGGTCGGCTTCGCCGCGGCGAATTTCGGCGACGATGACGGCGACGGGCTGCTGCCCTGGGTCAAGGAGCGGCTCGAAGAGCTCGGCGCCGCGACGCCGGTGCTGTTCGACGAGGGCGACGGCATCGATTTCGAGGCGGTCGCCGCCACGGATCCCGACGTGATCCTCGCCGCCTATTCGGGGCTCACCCGGCAGGACTACGAAACGCTGAGCGAGATCGCCCCGGTGATCCCGTATCCGGAGGCCGCGTGGTCGACCGACTGGCGGGAGATGATCCAGCTCAACAGCGCCGGCATGGGCATGGCGGAGGAAGGGCTCGCCCTGATCGAGAGCATCGAGGCCGAGATCGCCGAGACGGTCGCGGACTATCCGCAGCTGCAGGGGATGCCGGTGATGTTCGTCACCCATCTCGACAGCACCGACCTCAGCACGGTCCGCTTCTATACGACCGCCGACACCCGGGTGAAGTTCTTCCTCGATCTCGGCCTTGAAATGCCGCAGAGCGTGATCGAGGCTTCGGCGGCCGGCGGGTTCAGCGGCGAGGTCAGCGCCGAGCAGGTCGACATCTTCGACGACGTGAAGATCATCGTCACCTATGGCGGCCAGGCGCTGATCGACGCGCTCAACGCCGATCCGCTGACCTCGCGCATGCCGGCGGTGGCGAGCGGCGCCATCGTGGCGCTCGCCAACGATCCGCTCGGCACCGCCGCGAACCCGACGCCGCTCGCAATCTCGTGGGTGCTCGAGGACTACGTCGCGCTGCTCGCCGCCGCCGCAGACAAGGCGCAGTAGCCGCCAGGTGACCACGGCAATCGATCGGGCGCCGCAGCTGCGGCGCCCGAACCGCGTCCGCGTCCGCTGGCTCGTCGTCGTCCTCTGCGTGCTCGCCGGGCTTTGCGTGCTCTCGGTCGCGATCGGAACGCGCGACGTCGCCTGGGCAGACATCGTCGCCGCGTTCGGCGGCCTCACCGACACCATCGAGCAGGCGGCAGTGACCAAGCGCATCCCGCGCACGGTGCTCGCTGCCCTCGCCGGCGCCGCGCTCGGGCTTGCCGGCGGCGTGATGCAGGGCGTCACCCGCAACCCGCTCGCCGACCCCGGCATCCTCGGCGTCAATATGGGCGCCGCGCTGGCCGTGGTGATCGGGCTCGCCTGGTTCGGCCTCGCATCGGCGAACGCCTATATCTGGACCGCGATCGGCGGCGCCGCTTTGGCCGCGGTGTTCGTCTATGCCGTCGGCTCGCTCGGCCGCGGCGGCGCGACGCCGCTCAAGCTCGCGCTCGCCGGCGCTGCGACCTCGGCGGCGCTGATCTCGTTCATCACCGGCGTCGTTCTCGGGCGGAACGACATCGCCGAGGGCTGGCAGTCCTGGCGCATCGGCGGCGTCGGCGGGGCGACCTTCGACCGCATCGGCCAGATGCTGCCGTTTCTTCTTGCCGGCTTTGCCATCAGCCTCCTCTCCGCCCGCAAGCTCAATTCGCTGGCGCTCGGCGACGAGCTCGCGGCGGGGCTCGGCGAGCGCGTCGCCGTCACGCGGGCGGTCGCCGCGTTCGGCGCCGTCATCCTTTGCGGCGCGACGACCGCGATGTGCGGGCCGATCAGCTTCGTCGGGCTCGTCGTTCCGCATTTCTGCCGGCTCCTCGTCGGCGTCGACCATCGCTGGCTCCTGCCGTTCTCGGCGCTGACCGGCGCCGGCCTCCTCGTCGCCGCCGACGTGATCGGGCGGATCGTGGCGCGGCCGACCGAACTCGACGTCGGCATCATCACCGCCTTCATCGGCGCGCCGTTCTTCATCTGGATCGTGCGGCGGACGCGGATACGCGAGCTGTGAGCGCGCCCTTCGCCCTCCCGGCGGCCGCGGTCGAAGCGGTGGCGCGCGGGCGCGTCCGCCGCGGGCGACGCCGGCGCAACGTGATGCTTCTCCTCGTCGCGATCCTCGTTGCGGCTTTCGCGACGACGCTGATGGTGGGGCGGTCATTCGTTCCGCCCGGCGACGTTCTGCGCGTCCTGTTCGGCGAGGATGTTCCCGGCGCGTCGTTTACCGTCGGCCGGCTGCGGCTGCCGCGCGCCTCGCTGTCGGTCGTCGCCGGCCTCAGCTTCGGCATGGCCGGCGTCGCCTTCCAGACCATGCTGCGCAATCCGCTGGCGAGCCCCGACATCATCGGCATCAGCTGGGGCTCCAGCGCCGCGGCCGTCTTCGCCATCGTCGTGCTCGGGCTCGACGGGACGCCCGTATCGATCATGGCGATCGTCGCCGGGCTCGCCGTGGCGCTGGCGGTCTACGGGCTCTCCTTCCGCGGCGGCGTCGTCGGTGCACGGCTCATCCTGATCGGCATCGGCATCTCCTTCATGCTGGAGAGCTTCATCGCCTATGTCCTCGAACAGGCGCCGCAATGGAACTACCAGGAGGCGCTGCGCTGGCTCGCCGGCAGCGTCAACGGCGCGGGCTGGAACCAGATCGTCCCGGTCGCGATCGCGCTCGGCGCCTTTGGCGCGGCGCTGCTCAGCCGCGCCCGCCATCTCGAGATCCTGCGGCTCGGCGACGACGCGGCAGCCGCGCTCGGCGTCCGCGTAGCGGGCACGCGGATCATCGTGATCGTCGCCGCGGTCGGGCTGATTGCCTTCGCGACCTCGGCATCGGGACCGATCGCCTTCGTCGCGTTTCTCTCCGGCCCGATCGCGGCGCGGATCATCGGCCGCAACGGGTCGCTCCTGATCCCTGCGGCGCTGGTCGGGGCGGTGCTGGTGCTGGTCGCGGATTTCTGCGGCCAGTTCCTGCTTGGCATGCGCTACCCGGTCGGCGTCGTGACCGGCGCGCTAGGCGCGCCCTACCTCCTCTACCTCATCGTCCGCTCCAACCGCGCCGGAGGCTCGCTGTGACCGGCACGCATACGCTCGCCGTCGACCGCCTCGTCGCCGGCTATGGCGACCGCACCGTGATCGACGGCCTCGACCTCACCGTGGCGGCGGGCCGCATCACGGCGATCGTCGGCGCCAATGCCTCGGGCAAGTCGACGCTGCTGCGGGCGATGTCGCGTCTCCTCAAGCCGCGCGCGGGACGCGTCGTGCTCGACGGCAAGGAAGTCCACCGCATGGCGCCAAAAGTGCTGGCGCGCACCCTCGGCCTCCTGCCGCAATCGCCGATCGCGCCGGAGGGCATCACCGTCGCCGACCTCATCGGCCGCGGCCGCCATCCGCATCAGCGCATGCTGTCGCGATGGAGCCGCGACGACGACGCGGCGGTCGCCGCGGCGATGGAAGCGACGCGGACGACGGAGCTCGCCGACAGGACCGTGGACGAGCTCTCCGGCGGCCAGCGCCAGCGGGTGTGGATCGCCATGGCGCTGGCGCAGGAGACCGACCTCCTCCTTCTCGACGAGCCGACGACCTTCCTCGACGTCAGCCACCAGATCGAGGTGCTTGACCTCCTGACCGACCTCAACCTCCAGCGCGGCACGACGATCGTGATGGTGCTCCACGACCTCAACATGGCCGCCCGCTATGCCGACGTCCTCGTCGCGATCGCGGACGGGAAGCTCCACCTCGCCGGCGAGCCGGCGGCGGTGCTCACCGCGGAGAGCGTGCAGGCGGTGTTCGGTCTCGAGGCGCGCATCATCAGCGATCCGTTATCCGGGAAGCCGCTCGTGCTCCCCATCGGCCGCCACCGCATGGCGACGGATGGCGCTTAGAGACCGGCCTCGCTGTATATCCGGTCCACCTCGTCGAGGAAGGATTCATTGTCCTTCGTCGCCTCCCGGGCGGTCGCGACGCTGGCTTCGAGCGCGCCCTGGAGCGCGAGGTAGCGCCGGGTCCATTCCTCGGAGCTTTGCCGCCAGTAGCCCGTGGCGGAGAAGCGTCCCGGCTGGAATCCTTCCGCGCGCAGGAAGCGGCGCGCCTTGCGGGCGGCCAGCATCTCGCAGGCGATCCAGACATAGCCGGGCGTCGCCGGCCGCGGGAACTGCGTGACCGCGTCGAGCGCAGCGGCGGCGATCTCGTCCGGCGCCGAGGCGACGATCGAGCGGATCTCGACCGCGCCGCGGCTGGCGAATGTCTGCCGTTCCTCGTCCGCAGGGACGATTGCGACGACGGTCGCGTGATCGCCCGGCCGCAGCGCTTCGAGCGCGCGGCCGATGGCGGGCAGGGCCGTCGAGTCCCCGACGAAGAGACGCCACTGCGTATCCGGCGGGACGACGTCGTGCCCATGCGAATCCGTCAGTGCAATCGGCGTTCCCGGCCGGGCGCTCCGCGCCCACGGGGTCGCGAGCCCGCCCTCATGGAGGAAGAAGTCGATGTCGATCTCGGCCGTCGCGGGATCGTATCGCCGGATGGTGTAGATGCGCGCCATCGGCGAATGTGCGTCGTCATCCCCGAGCTCCGGCAGCGTCCCGTCCGGCCCGGGGAAGAACAGGCGGCAATGCTCGTCGAAATGGCCGGTATGGACGTAGCCGCGCAGCGACTCGCCCCCCAGCGTGATGCGCAACATGCGCGGCGTGATCTCCGCAACCCGGACCACCTCCGCTCGATAAACCGCCATGGACTCACCTCCGACCGGCGCGGCTTCGCACGACCGATCGAAGAAAGCAACGCCGGAGTCTTCTCAATAGAATAATGCAAAGGTAGGGAGCGGCTGTTTAGAACGAGGATATATTATTATCGTTCTACTCTATTATGTTTTATGTTGACTCGGGAATACGAAGTCTCTAGGCGCCGACGCCGTAGCCTGGAGATCTGCTGAGCAATTACATTAGGCAGGCTCCAAACAACACAAGTGGAGATCACGATGTTTGCACACAGCCGGCGCGGCGCGATGGCCCTAGCGCTGCTTCTCGCGTCAGCCGCAATGGCGGCCGCCCAGGAAGTCACCATCAGCCACGTTCAAGGCGAGACCACCGTGCCGGTCGATCCGCAAACGGTCGTCACCTTCGACCTGGCCGCGCTCGACACGCTCACCGCGTTCGGCGTCGCGGTCGACGGCGTCCCGGTCATCGGCATGCCCGACTATCTGGCGCAATATGAAGGAGACGCGGTCGCGAAGGTCGGCACGCTCTTCGAGCCCGACTATGAGGCGGTGAACGCGCTGGCGCCCGATCTCATCATCGTCGCCGCCCGCTCGGGCCCGGCCCTGCCGCAGCTCGCGGCGATCGCGGCGACGATCGACATCACGGTGGACTGGACGAACTACCTTGCAACGGTGATGGCCAACACCGAGACGCTCGGCACGATCTTCGCCAAGGAAGCGGAGGCCGAGGCGATGCTTGGCGCGCTCACCGAGCGCGTGGAGCTGATCCAGGCAAACGCCGGATCGATCGGCAATGCCTTCGTGGTGATGACCAGCGGCGGCCGGGTGACCGCCTATGGTCCGGGCTCGCGCTTCGGCTGGGTGCATGACGATCTCGGCATCACGCCGGCGATCGAGAACGTCGAGGCGGCCACGCATGGCGAGGCGATCTCGTTCGAGTTCCTGCTGGAGACCGATCCGGACTGGCTCATCGTGATCGACCGCGACGCTGCGACGGGCGAGGCCGGCGTCGCTGCGGCGGAGCTTCTCGACAACGAACTCGTTCGCCAGACGACCGCCTGGCAGGAGGGCCAGGTGATCTATGTCGACTCCTCGGCCTGGTACATCGTCAATGGCGGCTACACGGCAACGCTCAACGCGTTGGACCAGCTGATCGAAGCCTTCGGCATCCAGCGCTGACGCTACTGCGGGGGCGCCGTCGCGGCGCTCCCGCCTGCCGGCTGACTTTGAAACTCGTCCTTGCCCTCGTCGCGGTCGCGGCCCTTGCGATCGCGAGCCTCTTCATCGGCATCAGCGATGTCTCGCTGGCGTCGCTCTTCGCTGCCGACAATGATGGCCGCTCGCTGCAGATCCTGCTTGCGAGCCGAATCCCGCGCACGGCCGCCCTGATCCTCGCCGGTACGGCGACGGCAGTCGCAGGCCTGGTGATGCAGATGCTAACGCGCAACCGCTTCGTCGAGCCGACGACCGCGGGGACCGTCGAGGCGGCGACGCTCGGCATTCTGGCGGTGATGCTGCTCTATCCGGGTGCGCCCGTGATCGTGCGGATGCTGATCGCTGCCGGATTCGGCCTCGGCGGCACCATGGTCTTCCTGGCGATCCTCCGGCGCCTGCCACCGCATGCTCCCCTGCTGGTGCCGCTGGTGGGGATATTGCTCGGCGGCGTCCTCGGCGCGGTCGCGGTGTTCTTTGCCTACCAGAACAACCTCCTGCAGTCGCTCGCCGCCTGGACCAATGGCGATTTCTCGGCCGTCCTTCGCGGCCGCTACGAACTCCTGTGGATCACCGCCGCGCTGACCATCGTGGCCTATCTCGCCGCCGACCGCTTCACCGTCGCCGGCCTCGGCTCCGATCTCACCACCAGCCTCGGGCTCAACTATCGCCGCGTGCTGTCGCTCGGGCTCGTCATCGTGTCGCTGGTCACCGCATCGGTGGTGGTGACCGTCGGGATCATTCCGTTCCTCGGGCTTGTCGTGCCGAACGTCGTGAGCATCCTTCTCGGCGACAATGTCCGACGCTCGCTTCCGTTCGTCGCGCTGTTCGGCGCGGGCTTCGTGCTGGCCTGCGACATTGCCGGCCGCCTGGTTCGCTACCCCTACGAGATCCCGATCGGCACGGTCGTCGGCGTGGTCGGCAGCGCGCTCTTCCTCTGGCTTCTGCTGCGCAGGAGAGCGGCCCTTGGCTAGTGTGTTGCGGCGGCCCGGTCCGGTGCTCGCCCTCCTCGCCATCGCCGCGCTGGTGGTGATGGTTCTCTTCATGACTATCAAAGCCCGCGGCGCGTGGGATTTCGTGCTGCCCTTTCGCGGGAGGAAGCTGGCCGCCCTCCTCGTGGTCGGCCACGCCGTGGCGGTCTCGACGGTGCTGTTCCAGACCGTGACGGCCAACCGCATCCTGACGCCGTCGATCATGGGCTTCGATGCCCTCTATGTGCTCGTCTCGACGGCGCTGGTGTTCTTCTTCGGCGCCACCCGGCTCACCACGCTCGACCCGCAGCTCAAATTCGCGATCGACGTCATTCTGATGGCGCTCTTCGCCGCGCTGCTGTTCCGCTGGCTGTTCTCGGGCGGCACGCGCAGCCTTCACCTCCTCGTCCTTGTCGGCATCGTCTTCGGCATCCTTTTCCGCAGCCTCAATTCCTTCATGCAGCGGATGATCGACCCCAACGAGTTCGACGTGCTGCAGGATGTGCTGTTCGCGAGCTTCAACGCCGTCGACGAAACCCTGCTCGGGATCTCGGCTGTCGCGATCGTCGTGGTATCGGTTCTGGTCTGGCGCGAACGTCACGCGCTCGACGTTCTCTCGCTTGGCCGCGACCACGCGATCAATCTCGGCCTCGATCACCGTCGCGCCGTCACCCGAATTCTGTTCCTCGTGACGATCCTGGTCTCGGTCTCGACCGCGCTGGTCGGGCCGGTGACCTTCTTCGGGCTGCTGGTCGCGAATCTCGCCTGGCAGGTCGCCGGTTCGGCGCGGCACGTTCACGTGCTGCCGGTCGCGGTGCTGCTCGCGGCAATCGCACTGGTCGGCGGCCAGCTTGTCCTGGAACGCGTGTTCGCGCTCAACGCCAGCCTCAGCATGGTGATCGAGTTCATTGGAGGCGTGGTCTTCATCGCCCTCCTGGTACGAAGAGGGCAGCAATGATCGAGCTGGGCGGACTGACGAAGGCCTATGGCGACATGGTCGTCGTCGACGGTATCAGCCTCACCATCCCGTCTGGCGGCATCACGTCGATCATCGGTCCGAACGGCGCCGGGAAATCGACGCTGCTGTCGATGATCGGCCGCCTTCTCAAGGCAACCGCCGGAACCGTCAGCGTCGATGGCCTCGACGTCGCCGCGACGCCGAGCAACACGCTCGCCAGGCGCCTGTCGGTGCTGCGCCAGGAGAACCACATCACCGCTCGGCTCACCGTGCGCGACCTTGTCACCTTTGGTCGCTATCCGCACAGTCGCGGTCGCGTGACCGCCGGCGACCGGGACAAGGTGACCGCGGCGATCGACTGGCTCGGCATCTCGGATCTCGCCGGCCGTTTCCTCGACGAGCTGTCCGGCGGCCAGCGCCAGCGCGCATTCATCGCCATGGTCCTCTGCCAGGAGACCGACCATGTCCTGCTCGACGAGCCGCTCAACAACCTCGACCTCAAGCACGCCGTCGGGATGATGAAGCTGATCCGCCGCGCGGCCGACGACCTCGGGCGCACGCTGGTGGTGGTGCTCCACGACGTGAACTTCGCCGCACACTATTCCGACCGGATCATCGCGATGCGGGGAGGAAAGGTCGTCCATCACGGTACGCCGGACGAGGTGGTGCGGGCCGACATCCTGACGGACATCTACGACGTGCCGATCGCGGTTCACGAACTTGCCGGAACCCGCGTCGTGACGTGTTTCGGCTGAAAATTTTCCGTCTGCCTCTGGCGCAGGAAGCCGCCTACTCCGGGTCGAGGCGGTCGTTGATGTCGCTGAGATAGAAGCCGGCCTGCAGCCCGCCCGAAACGACGTAGATCGAGCGGCCGATGGTCGCCGCGCCGAGGCCGTGGCGCGCGGTCGGCATCGGCGGCAGGATCGCCCAGCTGTCGGTCGCCGGATCGTAGCGCTCGGCCTCGTCGAACGTGCTGTCCGACGTCTCGCCGCCGAAGAGATAGACCTCGCCATCGAGCACGGCCGCCGCCACGCCGCTGCGGCCGGTCGGCACCGGCGCGCCGCTTCGCCAGGTGTCGGTCGCCACGTCGTAGATCTCGTTGGCGTCGATCGTCATGGTCCGCTCGTTCCGGCCGGCGAGCACGATGATCTCGTTGCCGACGACGCCGGCGGCAAGGTGATCGCGCGGCGTCGGCAGGTCGGCGGCGGCGGTCCAGGCACCCGTCGCCGGGTCGAGGACGTTATGGGCGCCGAAGCGGACGCCGCCGCTCTCGCCGCCGATGGCGTGGATGCGGCCGTTCACCACCGCGACGGTGAGCGCGCCGCGCGCCGTCGGCAGCGCCGGCCCGTCGCGCCAGGTGCCGGCGGCGAGGTCGAAGATGCGGACCGCGTTCGTCGCCTGGAAGGTTGCGCCGCGATAGCCGCCGATGACGTAAAGCGCGCCGTCGAGAAAGGCGAGGCCGGCATGGTTCACGCCCTCGGCGAGATCGGTGAGGTGCGTCCAGCTGTCGGCCGCCGGGTCATAGGCATAGACCTCGACCGGCGCCGAGGGCGAGCCGTCCGGAGCGCGCGAGAAGCCGCCGAGGAGGTAGAGCAGCGTGCCGTCGGTCGCGACGCTGACCTCGGAGCGCTCGTCGGGCAGCGGCGCCATCGCCGTCCACGCCCCATCGACAGTGACACGCTCGGTGGCGGTCACCGGGAACGCAATCGCTGCGACAGCCAGAGCAGTAGCGAAGACGCGGACCGATCGCATGACGATGTCCTCCCGGCGCCGGATGGCGCTCTCCACAACTTGGCACTTGCGGGCCGAGAGGCAAGCGGTGTCCCGGACGACGGCGCCCGCCGCCATGGGGCGGCAGGCGCCGATCAGGGAAGCGGGACTACCGCCAGCTGGCGATGTCTTCCTCGGTGACGATGCCGAATTCGTTGCCCCACGAATTGCGGATGAAGGTCGCGACCGCGGCGATCTGGCGGTCGGAGAGCTGGCTGAAGGACGGCATGCGGTCGCCACCGTCGATCACCTGGCGCGAGATCGTGCCGATCGAGGTGAGGATCGGCGAGCCGGCGAGCGCCGGGCCGGCGCCGCCCTGACCCTCATTGCCATGGCAGGCCTGGCAATTGCTGGAATAGACCGATCCGCCCTCGGTCATCAGCTGGGCAAGCGCGGCGTCCTCCTCGCCGGCGCCCTCGGCTTCCGCCTCGTCCGCCGCCGCCTCGTCGTCCGCCGCCGCTTCCTCGGCCGCCTCGTCGTCCTCGGAGGCCTGCGCCAGTCCCAACTGCCCCGACACGCCGACGAATGCCGCGACCGCCACGGCAGCCAGGCCGAACGTCACCTTCCTCGACACCAACTTCATTGCCATTTCACCACTCCTTGATTGCAGTTTCGGCCTCTAGGGGGCCTGCTCCCCATTGGGGAGAATAGCCCCGGTCATCGTCGTTTCCGAGGTGTTCGTCTGGAACAGCTTCGCCCGGAACAACCGCGTCCCCGAGAGGTTCGTTCCGGTGAGGTCGGCACCCGAAAGGTCCGCCTCGAGGAAGTCCGATCCGGTCATGTCGGCGCCCGCCGCATTCACCCCGCGCAGATTGGCGCCCCAGAAGCTGCCGGGCACCATCCGCACGCCGCTGAGATCGGCCTGGAAGAAGTTGGCGCGGTCGAAATAGGTGAGCCGCACGACGGCGTCCTGCAGGTTGACGTTCATCATCCGGGCGTCGCGGAAATCGCCATAGTCGATCGCCGTGCCCGAGAGATCGGCGAGGACGAGCCGCGCCTCGCCGGCCATCAGATTGTGGAGGGTCGCGCCGGCGAGGTTGGCGCGGCTCATGTCAGCGTCGAACGCCATGGCGCCGGTGAGATCGGCGCCGGAAAGGTCGGCGCGCAGCAGGCTGGCGCGGTTGAGATTGGCGCCGGTCAGATCCGCGCCGGCCAGGATGGCGTCGGCGAGATTGGCGCGGTGGAGATTGGCGTTCGTCAGCACCGCGCCGGCAAGGTCGGCGCCGGCGAGATTGCGGCGCTTGAGGTCGGCGCCGGTGAGGTCGCAGCCCGGGCAGGCGTTCGACGCCCCGGTGAGGAAATCGGCCACCGCGTCACCGGTCGCCTCCGGCGCCGCCGCGGGCTCGGGCGGCGGCAGCACCGGTCCGGCCGGCGGCAGGTCGGTGTCCCGCATGATGTCGAGCCGCGCGGCGCTGAAGAGCGAGAAGCTGCCGACATTGAGCCGCTGATTGTCGGGGTTGAACCGCGTCTGGCCGGGCTTGCGGTAGTGCTCGATCCGCACGCGGCGTTCGACGTCGCCCTCGGACTGGAAGCATTCGCGGTCGACGAAGAGGCCGTCGACGCTCTCCCTGCCGTCGGCCGGCGGATAGTCGGTGCACTCCCAGTCGTCCTCGCCGCCGAACTGGTAGAGCGCGAGATAGCCGAATTGGAAGAGGCGATCATGGGGGACGAAATCGGGCCGCGGATCGGCGACGATCCGCCAGCCCTCGACGATCCCGTCCTCGTCGATCAGCACCGACAGGATGGCGTCGATGCCGTAGACGCGCGTCCCGGCGCCCATGGCGGCGACGGTCTCGGTGTAGCGGTGCGCCTTCGCCCAGTAGAGGCGCTCGTCGTCATACTCGAAATAGACCTCGCGAAGGCCCGACTCCTCCGGCCGGCAGCTCATGAACGCGCTGAAGCCGGCGAGGGGCAGGGCCGGCGGCCCGCCATTGGTGCCGCAGGCGAAGTTCCAGAAATCGGCCTCGTCGACCGCGTAGATGCTGGTGCCGAGCGTGATGTGGAAGATCTCCATCGGCACCGGCGGCGATTGCGCGAGCGCGGTCGTGGCCGTCACCGTGCAGCCGAGCAGCAGGGCCGCGACAGCCGTCCGCGCCCGGCCGGGGGCCGGTGCGTCGGGTCGGGCTACGCTGCGCCGCTTCATCTGCCTGCCTTGCCGAAGAAGGCAGGGGACCGAAGTCCCCTGCCTCCTGCCTTGCCTAGAGGGTGAACACCCAAAGCACCGCGGTCTCGTTGACGAGGCCGCCCGACGCGCCGCCGGCGATCGCGATGTACTGCTTGCCGTCGATTGCATAGGTGATCGGCGGCGCCTTGAACCCGGTGCCGACATTGACCTCCCACAGGGTCGCCAGCGTCCCGGCGTCGTGCGCCCGCACCCAGCCATTGCCGTAGCCGGTGAAGACGAGGCCGGTGGTGGTGCCGAGCGTTCCGCTCGCGACCGCGGCCGCCTGCACCCGCACGCTGGTGACGGTCTCGCCGGTCGAGACGTCGACCGCGGTCAGCATCGGACCGACGAGGCCGCGCAGCAATTCGTCCGGAGCCGGAGCGAAGCCGAACGGACCGCGCAGCGCATAGTCGAGGTCGCCGACATATTCGCCGTCCACGACGAGGCCGAACACGTAGGGCTGCTCGTCATAGTTCGGCGCGTTGGCCGCCTGCGTGAAGCAGCTGTCGGTGACCGTCGAGTAGACCCGGTTGAGGTCCGGATTGTAGGCCTGCCCGCCCCATTGCGAGGCCGCCGCGCAACCCGACCGGGTCGCGCCGCCGCGTAGCGCGTTGAGGCCGTCATAGGCCTGGAAGTCGGAATCGGGGTCGTACTCGATCGGCTGTCCGGTCTTGGGATCGAGCCCTGCCGTCCAGTTGGTGCCGGGCGAGTTCGGCTGGGCAAGGATGAACTCGCCCGTCGTCGCGTCGAGGAGATAGTAGTAGCCGTTGCGGGTCGAGTGATGCGCCATCACCGACCGCATCTCGCCGTTGACCTCGGTGTCGACGAGGAGGTTCGGCGTGATCTCGTCCCACTCGAAGCCCTCGTTCGGCACGTACTGGAAGTACCATTCGAGCTGCCCGGTGTCGGCGTCCAGCACCACGGTCGAGGAGGTGTAGAGATTGTCGCCGGGACGATAGGCCGGGTCGAAGGCCGGCGCGGCGTTCGACGTGCCGTAGTAGAGGAGGTTGGACTCGATGTCGTAGCTCGGCTGGGTCCAGACCGAGGCGCCGCCCGTCATCCACGCATCGCTGTCGGCCGGCCAGGTCTCGTGCCCGGCTTCGCCCGGTCCGGGCACCATGTAGAAGCGCCAGATCTCGTCGCCGGTCGCCGCATCGAGCGAGGCCGCCCAGCCGCGCCCGCCGAGGTCGCCGCGCGAGTTGGCGACGAGGACCATGTCGCGCAGCGCCAGCGGCTGGCTGGTGAAGTTCTCGGCGATCTCGATGCCGACCTGCCGGTCCCACACCGTCTCGCCGCTGTTCTTGTCGAGCGCGAACACGCGGCCGTCCGGCGTGTTGGCGATCACCAGGTCGCCATTGATGGCGACGCCGCGATTGGTGACGAGGAGCCGGAAATTGGTGCCGTCGAGATCGGCCTCGGGATCGAAGCTCCAGATCTGCTGGGCGATGGCGCCGCTCTGGACGTTGTACTTGAAGACCTGCTGCGCCGAGTTGGTGACGTACATGAAGCCGTCATCGACCAGCGGAACCGTCTCGGTGCCGAAATGCCCGGCCGGACCGCCGAGCGGCACGGCGAAGGCGAGGCGGAGCCCGCCGACATTCTCCGGCGTGAGCTCGGTAAGCATCGAGTGCCGCCACTGATTGTACGTGCCGTGGGGCATGAGCCAGTTTTCCGGCTCCGGATTCGACATCCGGTCGAACGTCACCGGCGATTCCGCCAGCGCCGGGACCGACACCGACGACATCATCAGCGTCGCAAAACCAAGCTTCCGCAAGCTGCGCATTCCAGACATCCCTTCCTCCCTATGGCCGTTGCGCGCCGGTTCCGGGCATCTTTGCCTCGTTCCGGCGGGCCGGCCCGGAGGCTAGCCGAGCGGTTTCGCCGCGGTTACCCAAATATTGAGGGGGGTGGCGCCCGCCCGGCCGACCGCGGCCGTTCACGGGCTGTGGGAAGGGAGGGGGAAGAACCCCCCTCCCTCACTGGCGTCAGAGGCTGAAGACCCAGAGTATTGAGGTCTCGTTCACGATGTTGCCGGAAGAGCCGCCGGCGATCGCCACGTACTGCTTGCCATCGACGGCAAAGGTCATCGGCGGCGCCTTGAAGACGGTGCCGACATTCATCTCCCAGAGCGTCTCGAGCGTCTCGGCATCGTGGGCGCGCACCCAGCCATCGGCGTAGCCGGTGAAGATGAGGCCCGTAGTCGTGCCGAGCACGCCGCCTGCGACCGACGGGCTACGTATCGGGACGCTGACGACCGTCTCGCCGGTCGAGACATCCACGGCCGTCAGCTGCGGCCCGAGCTGCGCCCGCAACATCTCGTCAGGAACCGGCGCACCGGCGCCGCCGCGCAGGAACATCGGCAGGTTTCCGATGTAAACGCCGTTCTCGACCAGTCCGAACATGAAGGGCTGCTCCTCGTAGTTCGGAGCAGCAGCGGCCTGAGTGAAGCAGCTGTCGGTCACCTGGGAATAGATGCGATTGAGCGCCGGATTGTATGTCTGGCCGCCCCATTGCGATGCCGCGGCACAGCCGGAGCGTGTTGCTCCGCCGCGGAGCGCGTTGAGGCCATCATAGGACTGGAAGTCTGAATCGGCGTCGTATTCGACCGGCTGCCCCGTCTTCGGGTCGAGGCCCGCGGTCCAGTTCACGCTCGGTGCGTTCGGTTGGGCGAAAATGAACTCACCGGTCATCCGATCCAGCACGTAGAAATAGCCGTTGCGGGTCGAGTGATGTGCCATCACCTGGCGAGGTGCTCCGCCGATTTCGGTGTCGACCAGGATGTTCGGCGTGATCTCGTCCCACTCGAATCCTTCATTCGGCACATACTGAAAGTACCACCGCAGTTCACCCGTGTCGGCGTCGAGAGCAACGGTTGACGACGTGTACAGATTGTCCCCGGGGCGATAGGCAGGGTCGAAGGCCGGTGCCGCGTTGCCGGTGCCGTAATAGAGAGTGTTGGTCTCGATGTCGTAGCTTGGCTGACTCCAGATCGCGCCACCGCCGGTCTGCCAGGCTTCGCTGTCGGCGGGCCAGGTTTCATGCCCCGGCTCCCCGGGGCCGGGGATCATGTGGAAGCGCCAGATCTCCTCACCGGTGGCGGCATCCAGTGCAGCTGCCCACCCGCGGCCGGCAATGTCGCCCTTCGTGTTTCCGACCAGAACCATGTCGCGCAACGCCAGGGGCTGCGTCGAGAAGTTCTCGATGATCGGAATGCCGACCTGGAGGTCCCAGACGGTCTCGCCGCTGTCGCGGTCGAGAGCGAAGACCCGTCCATCCGGCATATTGGCAATGGCGAGGTCACCGTTGAGGGCGACACCGCGATTGGTCGGGACGAGACGGAAATTTGCCGCGTCGACATCCGCCGCCGGATCATGGCTCCAGACCAACTGTGCGCGGGTGCCGCTCTGGACGTTGAACTTGAAGACCTGCGAGGCCGTGTTCGTCACATACATGAAGCCGTCATCGACCAACGGAACCGTCTCGGCGCCGAAATGCCCGGTCGAACTCGGCGGGCTTCCGAGCGGCGCGGCGTAGGCAAGCCTCAGTCCGCCGACATTGTCGGGCGTGATCTGGTCGAGCATCGAGTGGCGCCACAGATTGTATGTGCCGTGCGGCATGAGCCAGTTCGCCGGCTCAGGGTCGACCATGCGTTCGAAGGTGACCGGTGCCTCTGCGAGTGCAGAGATCGAAACTGACGACAGGACGAGAGCCGTCAGTCCCAATCTTTTCCAAGTGCTGGCATTCCTCATTGCAATCCCCTCCCCGGAGTCTCTTGTCGCAGTCCGGGGGTGTTTCCCCGCGTCCGTTCCTGGCCTTGGGCTTCCCGTTGAAGCCCTTGGGCCTTGGACGGCGCCTGCGACGACGGCCCGATGTAGGCGATGCGACGGTCCCGGCATCCACCCGACTTGGTAGGGTTCGTCAGGGGATTCAGACCCCTTCGAGGAGGGCGCATCGCGCGGCAGGCGCGAGCTCGGCGTATGTGACGCCGAGCTGAGTCCGCAGATTGATCGCGTAGCCCGTTGCGCTCTACGGCCCGGTCTACCCGAACGGGTTGTTCTGTAGCGAGGATTCCGCGGACGAAGGGGAGGGTGACGGCACTGCAAAATGGTGTCTGTCGGGTCGCGCTCGGGGACCCGTCGACCGGGCTTTCGATCGTATGTTTCCTCCTTGACTTCGTCGGGGCCGGCGGTTGAAACGCCGGCCCCGACCTTTCTGATTGAACCACCAGAGCTGTCTGTCGCCACGGAATCCGGCGACCCTGGGCGTCGGTCACTGTCGTCGCGAAGGCGGTCGAGGCCGCCACCTTCAGCAAGCACGGGTCTCGTCCGAGATCCATCTGGCGGCGGTTTGCACCGACAGGCACGTCCTCCCCATCCGGGTGCGAACTCGGCTGCACCCACTACCGCGTCGGGTGGATGCAATGACCAGCGGATCGCCTAAGCCAGCTCACGCAACGCCGGAGCGATCGCGATCGGCTGGTCGGCACGGGTGGGAATGGCGATGAAACTCAGGCGACGCGCTGAACTCGGTTTGGGCGGTGCAGCTTTGCTGGCTGTTGTATCCGTCTCGTCCGTCCTGCCTGGCATGGCCACGGAGAATGCATCGCCCTCGTCCGGCAACTCGCCGGACGGAGAGCAGACCGGGGCAGCCATCTACGCCAGCATCGGCTGCGCGGGGTGCCATGGCGATGCGGGTGGCGGCGGACGCGGTCCGGCGCTCAACGGCTCGCTGGGCATCCGCGACGCCGGCCATCTCCTCAACCAAATCATCAATGGCAGCGGCGGCATGCCCGCGTTCGGCGATGTCCTGACAGACGAGCAGATCGTGCTGCTCGCCAGCTGGATTCGCGACGAATGGGGCGGGCGCCTGCCCCTGCCGGACATCACGCTGGAGGATGTGACCGCGGCCCGCGGTGGCTAGCGGATCTCAGACGCGCCAGTTCGGACGGAAAAATCCAGGGAGGAAGTCCAAAATGAAATACCAGCGGAAATTGTGGAGACTTGGTGCTGTCGCGCTGCTGGCATCGGTCGCGATGCCTGCGCTGGCCGAGAGCCCGGTGACGTTCGAACGTCTGTCCAATCCGGAACCGGAGAACTGGCTGACGGTGTTCGGCAATTATCAGGGTTGGCGGTATTCGGCCCTCGACGAGATCACCAAGGACAACGTCGGCGATCTGGGACTGGTCTTTGCCATGCCGCTGTCGATGCAGGGCGGGCTGGGCGGGAATCTTCAGTCGGTTCCTCTCGTCGATGACGGCTTCATCTACACGCTCGACATGACCGATGCCGTGGTGAAGATCGATGTCGGCAGCGGAACCCACGGTGCGCAGTTGTGGCGGGTGGAAACCACGCCGCCTGAAAACCAGGGCCGCAACCAGGGCGCGGCGCTCTGGGGAGACAATGTCTACTCCGCGACTCGAATCGGAACGGTGATTGCGATCGCGCGGGAGAGTGGTGAAGTTCTCTGGGAGGAAGGGTACGTCGTTCCGGGCGAGTATTTCGACGCCAGCCCGGTTGCACTGGAAGACAAGATCATCGTGGGGCAGGCGACGGGCGACTCCGGAACGCGTGGCTATGTCCTGGCCGTGGACCCGGAAGACGGGAGCGAGCTCTGGCGGTTCTACGCCGTCCCGGGGCCGGGCGAACCAGGCCACGAAACATGGCCGCAAGACAACGACGCCTGGATGACCGGCGGTGGCGGCGTCTGGATCGCACCGACCTATGACCCGGAAAGCGACTTGCTCTTCGTGGGCACGGGCAACCCCGCGCCGGCCTGGGATGCGGAATTCCGCGCCGGAGACAACCTGTACACCGCGAGCACGCTGGCGATTGACGCCGGCTCGGGTGGCCTTGCCTGGTACTTCCAGTATACGCCCAACGACTCTCACGAAGCCGACGAGGTCTCCACGCATCTTCTTTTCGATCTCGAGATCGACGGAGAGACGAGACATGTCTTCGGACATCTGTCGCGCACCGGATATTACTACACGATCGACCGCAACACCGGGGAGTTCATCGGGGCTGCCCCGTACCAGAGCAACATCACATGGACGGCGGGTATCGATCCGAAGACAGGAAAGCCCGTGGAATACGACCCGGCGGTCGACGTGCAGCAATACGCCATTGCACCGCGACGCACCGAGGAGGCGGTGACATTCTGCGGCGGCGCCTTCAACACTGGCACCTGGCCGCCGGCGTATGATCCCGAGCGACAGCTCGTCTTCAACACCGGCGCTGACAACAGCTGTCTCACTGGCCTGGTGAACTGGGCCATCATCCCTGCTGAAGAGCGCTTTGCGGCGAACGGGCTTGGTGGTCCGATCCAGTTCGTCTCCACGGATTGGATGGTGACGGCCACCGACGCGCGAACGGGAGAAACGCCCGTTACGGTTGGAATTCCGTTGGAATCGCGGTCCGGAATCCTGGCAACCGCCGGCGGAATCATCTTCCTCGGAGACAGTGCGGGAGACTTCCGCGCCTACGATTCCGACACGCTTGAACCGCTTTGGTCGATCCATCTCGGCGCGCAGATGGTTTCCCCGCCCTTCACCTACGCGGTCGACGGCAGGCAATATATTGCGGTCCAGACCGGGGGCGCTCCCAGCACGGCATTCGAGGTCTTCGTCGGGACCACCGGCCCCAACTCATCCAATCTCTGGGTGTTTGGCCTTTAGACGACCAGTCGCGGTGGGCGGATACTTGTCCGCCCACCGCCTGGCAGCCCGCGTCCGCGGCAAGGCTTGAGCGTGCGCACCGCCGCATGCGTGAACGAGGTTTGCTCCGCCGGCAGCGTTTACCGGATCACGAATCTGGTCTTGATCGACGCACGGCGCCGCAGACCCCGCCCGACAGCATCACGGCAGCCCCGGGGCGACGCACTCGCGCACGGCCGCGAGCATCAAGGCCACCCCCGCCGATAAAGTGCACTTCCGGCGGACACTTCGAGCCCCGCTCGGAACGCGCTAGGGTGAGATCACGGTGTTTATCTGGGAGACCACCGAACCGTTCGAAAACCGTGACAGGGAAAAACGAAAATGGTCGACGAAGAATCCTTCGACCGCATAATCGTCGATTTGGGGGACGCAGTCCTTTCCGGTGATCTTGGACCGTGGCTGGCGGCAGCTGCTGACGTGCTGGGCGCCTCCAAGGCTGCGCTCTGGCCCTTGGACATGAGCCCGCTCCTGCAGACCGGCTGGTCTCACGGGTGGACGGACAGTCAGGTCAACGCCTACCTCGAATATTACAACAGGGTAGATATCATCCATTCGAGAATGCGCCTAAGTCGCGGGATGGTAACTCATCGTCTGGACGATCTTGAGGGCGACAGCGAGGTAAGCGACAGCGAAATATTCAATGATTTCCTGATTCCCGCGGATGTTGGTCAGGTGATTTTTGTTCCAATGGACCTTGGCCCGACACTCCGGTTTGTGCTCGGCTTCTCAAGAGCTGCAAAATCGGTGCATTTTTCCTCGTAAGACGAAAACATTCTCGGTCGCGTCGCCAAACACCTCCGGCAATACATAAAGGTGATGGCTACCTTCGAACAGAGCAGCATCTCATCGCAAGCTTTAGGCAAGGCCCTAGATCAGATCGCTGTGCCCACCTTTATTATAGATTCAGCTTATAGAATTGTCTTCGCCAACAAATTGGCGTTTGCGATCCTCAGTCAGAAGGGCGTTGTAGAATATAGAAGAAACGACGGCATCGGTGGAAGCAACGTCAGGAGTAACATCGAGCTCCGTCGAGCGCTCGATTCCGTCACCAGCGGGGAAACGCGGCAGGCCATCGTTGCCTTGCGCAGTCGGTCGTCGGACGTTCCGCGGACGGCAATCATTTGCAGGGCTCCAGTCAACCATCCCGCGTTGATGAATATCGGCAAGGGTAACTGCCACGCCATCATGTTCGTCATCAATCACGAACCGAGAAAGGTCTCACCGGAGCCGAGCTATCTGGCGGCCGTCTTCAAGTTCACGCCGAAGCAGGCCGAAATTGCGAGCTTGCTGGCCGGAGGAGCCAACCTCGCCGAGATCGCGCGAAGAATGGAGGTCACCAGGGAAGGCGTCCGCTATCATCTCAAACAGCTGTTTGCGAAGACAGGAACCCATTGCCAGCGAGAGCTGGTTCAGTTGGTCACCGCGGGCCAAAGCTTGTTGCTGTCTTCATAGACAGCAGCCGTTGCGCGGACGCTTGGGCGAGAAGCGATCAAACCGGGTTCGGTGATCGGCCGCGGCTCTTGACGATGGCGCGGTCCGCCCTTCCTCTCCCGCAGCGGCCGATCACGCGGCCGCATCGTCGCGAACCCAGGAGGACCGCATGGCGTCGCGCCTCAACCCCTATCTCAACTTCCGCAACAGCGCCCGCGAGGCGATGGAGTTCTATAAGGACGTCTTCGGCGGCACGCTGACGATGAACACCTTCGGGGAGTTCCAGTCGGCGCAGGATCCGGCGGAGAAGGACCTGATCATGCATGCCCAGCTCGAGACCCCGACCGGCTTCACGCTGATGGGATCGGACGTTCCGCTATCGATGCCGTTCGTCCCCGGCACCAATGTCGGGGCGATCTCGCTTTCCGGGGAGGACGAGGCGGAGCTTCGCGGCTACTGGGACAAGCTGACGGTCGGCGCGACGATCACCCAGCCGCTGGAGAAAGCGCCCTGGGGCGACAGCTTCGGCATGGTCACCGACCGCTTCGGCACCAGCTGGATGGTCAACATCAACGCACCGCGGCAGTAGCCGCCGGCGGGTGTGCGTCTCGTCTCCCGCTTCGTCATTCCGGCGGAGGCCGGAATCCAGCGCCGCTTGCGACGGCCTTCGTATTGCTCGGGACCCCGGCCTCCGCCGGGGTGACGAGGGTTGGTTGGTGAGCCGGTCGAGACGAATCCCCTCGTCCTTCTCACCGGGTGGTTGATGGTGGCGCCGAGACCGGTGGAGCGCCTGACGCGGGCCGGTACTTTTTTCCGGCCTGCCTCGGTATCGGCACAAGATGGTCGCAATCACCCCGCCAGATCGCGGCGGGCGAAACGGCGAGCGGAGGACGGGAGAGGGGCGGGCGTTGCGTACAAGTCGGGGACGATTTCGGGGACTCCTCACACTGCGCGGCGAACGTTTCTCGGTCGATCGAGGGGGGCGGATTGACGCCTGTCGATCGGGACGGAACAGGTGCGTTGATGGATAGCAGCTACGCGCGCCGGGAGCGGTCTTCAGCCGCTTTCGAAGACGCCGACGATGTGTTGGAGGGCCGCCGCGACGATGGGTTCGCGGTGTTCGATGCCATCGCCGCGGACATCGCTTCGGAGGTCGACCTGGTCGACGAGCTGGAGCGGATCCTGCGCGGCGAGGTCGCGGACGAGGACAGCGAGCCGGTCAGCCTGCCGCCCGCCGTCGCTGCGGAGGCAGAAGCGGCGCTCGTCCATGAGGGACGCCAGGCCGCGATCCCCGCGGCGGTCGACCTTGATGCCCTCGACGAGGGCGAAGTCGGGCCGGACGAGGTGCCCGCCGGCTTCTGGCAGTCGCGGCCGGCGCGGCCGGCGGAAGCGCCGCTGCGCGCCCGGCGCGCGCCGCGCACCGATCTCATCGTCATGGCGAGCCTTGCCGTCGTCGTGCTCGGGCTCGGCACCTTTGCCGCGCTCGGCGGCTGGGGCGGCGCCCAGCCGGTCGCCGGCATCGAGGCGGCCGCGGCCGCCGAAGCGATCGAGCCGGGGGATGCGGCCCTCGCCGACGCCGGTGCGCTCGCACCGCCGGCGACCGACGAGGCCGCTTTCGAGGCCGAGACGCCGCCCGCGTTCGAGCCGACGCCGCCGGCCGTGGACCCGGCATTCGATCCGAGCTACGCGGCCCCGCCGCTCGACCCCGCCGACCTCCTCGGCGCGGTTTCCGGGGAGGAGCTCGCGGTCTCGGCGTCGCCCGACGGCCTTGCGCTGGTTGAGCCGAAGGAGGAGGCACGGGTGCCGGAGAGCGAGCCCCTCGCCGCCGCGCCGCAGACGCTGCCCCCGGCCGCCCGCGATCCCGGAATCGGCGGGCCGATCGAGCTGATGCCCGAGACCCCCGGCTTCGAACCCGCGGCGGTCGAGACGACGCCGCCGGCCGGGCCGCGGCCTGCCGCACCGGCGCAGACCGAGATTGCGCCGCTCGGCGACACCGCGACCGTCACCAGCGCGGTCAACATGCGCGGCGGGCCGGACAATGGCGCGCCGGTGCTCGGCGTCGTGCCGCAGGGCAGCGTCGTCGAGGTGGTCGCCTGCGCCTATTGGTGCGAGGTCACCTTCAACGGCCAGTCGGGCTGGATCTATCGGGACTTCCTGCGGATGCGGTGACCGGCCGGTCGGCGAGAAACGCCTCGACCGCACGGTAGGGCTCCGAGCCGATCAGCTTCGCCGCGCCCTCGGGCAGGACGTCGTTCCTCCTGAAGGCGTAGCCTTCGAAGACGCCGTGCGGATCGAGGATGTTGATCGCCTCGGTCATCTCCTCCATCGCCGCCACGGCGGCGGTAAGGGCCGGGCCTCCCTCCGCGACCCGGGCGTCGAGCAGGCGCTCCGCCTCGGCGTAGACGGCAAGGTCGGGCGCGAACCGGTCGCGATAGGTCTCGCGGAATTCGTCGGCGACGGCGTCCAGCTTCGATACCCGGACGACGCTGGTCGGCGTCACGTTGCGGATGCGGTAGAGCGGTACCCGCCACCCCAGATCACGCGCCAGGAGCAGGAGCGATTCGTCGAAGCGCTCGGCGAGCATCACGACCGCGAAGCGGTGGCGCATGTTCTCGATCGCCGCCTCGACGACATCCGCCCCGCCGGCGCGTGTGCCGGCCAGCATCGTCGCGAGGTGATGGCCGGGCGCGAGATCGGGATTGGCGAAGAATTCCTCGATGGTCGGCGCCTCGGCGACCATGCGCCGATGGAACCGGTTCCGCGGCTGGGCGAGGACGGCGGTGTGGTGGGACATCAGCCGCGTCACCGGCTCGCGGATCGCGGCGAAGTACCGCGTCGGCCTGTCGATGAGCTCGTGGAGGCCGAAGGGATGGTGGCCGGTGATGAACCGCGCTCCCTTCTCGCGGACCTGGTCGGCGAGCGGCACGCCGCCATCGTGATGGGCGGTCCAGCTTCGCGACCCCTGCTCGAAATAGAGGACGCGCTCGACCCCATACTCCCGCGAAACGATGGAGCGGACGGTCGACCCCGCCGAGCGCGAGATATGGACGAAGATGTCGACCGGTTCGTCGGGCGGTGTGAGGCTGTTCATGATCGCGATGGTCCGCATCTGGCGAGGCGCGCGCTGATCTCCTACACTCTCTTGCGGGGCAGCCAAACAGGCGCACCCGGCGTCGAGGTCGCGCGGGAATGGTAGTTGTGGACCGGGCCGGGCTGGCCCCGCGGCACAGGGATTTCGACAGGGCGATCATCGGCGATATGACGGTCGCGGGCGACCGTGCCCTGCGGATCGCGCTCGAAATCGAGGCATCGGCCCGCGCCGGCGAACGCATCGGTCTCTTCCACCTTCCTTCGCCCGGCTCGGGCAAGAGCATCGCCCCGGACATCCAGGGCCGCGTCAGCCTGCGCGAGGCCCACCCGGTCGGGCGCGAGCACCGCGCGATCTGCGGCACCGCCATCGTGGTCGGCCCCGAGCTGATCCGCCGGCCGCCGGCCCTCGACGCGATCGTGGCGGAGCGGGCGGAGATCGTCGCCGATGTTGCGATCGGCGGACACGCGCTCAAGGTCGACCGCTGGCTCGCAGGCCGTTATGGCGCGGTCACGTGGTCGCCGGCGACCGACGGCATCCGCGCGCGGCTCGCGGCGGAAGCGCCGGGCATCGCGATCGCACCCGGGAACCGGCCGGTGCCGTTCGGTACCCGCGCCCACCCCCTGCGCAGCGGGCGGCGCGTCGCGATCGGCGCGATCGGCTGGGAGCCGGGCGACTGGCCGGCCGACATCGAAACCATGACCGCGCTCTTCCCGACGGGCGACGATCTCGAGGTGCTCCTTCTCGGCCGCCTGCCGGCGCATCTGCGGCGCATTCCGAGCCGCTGGGGCATCCTGGAGCCGGAGGCGATGGCGCTCGGCCGCCTCCTGGAGCGCCTCGATGCGCTTCTTCTCTTCCCGGCCGGGATCGGCGAGCCGCCGCGCGTTGCGATCGCCGCGATGCTCGCCGCGGGAAAGCCGGTGCTGATCGACCCGCGCTTCGAGCCGCTGGTCGGCCCCGGTCCGATCTATTGCGCCGCGCATGAGGCGGCGTCGATCCTGCGGCGCAGCGTGGCGGAGCCCGCCTTCCGCCGCGCACCGGCGCGCGGGCCGGCGAGCGCCAACGGATCGGCTGCCGCGCACAGCGCCGCCCCGCCGGCGGTGATCTTCGTGCCGTCGAACGGCGTTGGCCTCGGCCACGTCAACCGCCTGCTCGCGATCGCGCGGCGCTGCCGGTCGGTCACGCCGATCTTCGCGACGCAGGCGCAGGCGCCGGACATCATCGAATCGCACGGTTTCTTCGCCCACTATCTGCCCGGCCACAATTATCTCGGCGTCGTCCGGGACGACTGGGAGCCGTGGTTCCAGGCCGAGCTGGAATGGCTGATCGACGCCTTCAGCGCGCGCGCGGTGGTCTATGACGGCAACGCGCCCGGGCCGGGGCTGGTGCGGGCGGTAGGCTCGCGCGGCGGGTGCCGTCTCGTCTGGATCCGCGGCGGCATGGCGGGGCGAGCCCGCATGCCCTACCTCGACAACACGCCCTATTGCGACCTCGTCATCGAGCCGGGCGAGCTTGCCGAAACCGCCGACGACGGCGTCACCAGCATGCGCCGCTTCGAGGCGACGGTGGTCGATCCGGTCCTGCTCCTCGACCGCGCCGAGCTGCTGCCGCGAGACGCTGCGCGCGCCGAGCTCGGCATCGCCCCGGACCGGACCGCGGTGCTGATCCAGCTCGGCGCCGGCGCCAATCGCGACATCATCGGACTGACCGACCAGATCATCGCGACGCTCCGCCAGCATGAGGGCGTCGAGATCGTGGTCGCCGAATGGGCCACCGGCGTTCCCGCCCCGCGCGTCTGGCCAGGGGTGCGCGTCATGCGCGGGCACCCTTTCGCCCGCTACTACAACGCCTTCGACTTCGCGTTCGCGGCCGCGGGCTACAGCACGTTCCACGAAGGGCTCGCGGCGGCCCTGCCGACGATCTTCGTGCCGAACGGCGCGCGCTCGATGGACGACCAGGTCGGCCGGGCGCGCTATGCCGAAGAGCACGACCTCGCGCTTCATCTCGAGCCGGCCGGGATGAGCGAGCTCTCCGAAATGATCGCCGCCCTGATGGCGGAGCCGGCCCGGGCCTATCTCCGCAACGCCAGCCACAAGCTGGGCCTTGCAAACGGCGCCGCGACGGTGGCTGCGCTGGTCGAGGCAGCCGCGCTGTCAGGAGAAGCGGCATGACCGGACCCGGCGAGCGCACGCAGCGCGATCAGCCGGTCGCCCGGCCGCCCGACGAGGCGCTCGAGCTGGAGCGCCTGCGGTCGCGCGTCGAGCAATATGCCCAGCTCCTCGCGCTGATGCCCGAAACGGGCGCGCCGGTCGAGGATGCGCTGGTGGCGCGGCCCGCGATCGATCCGACCGAGGCCGCGGGCGCGATCGCGCGGGCAGGTCAGATCGGCATGCCGCAGCAGGACATCGCCGGATGGCCGGGCATTGCCAGGCCGCACTACGCGCTGACGCCGCCGACCGGCTTTGGCGCCCAGTCGCTGGGGGCGATGACGGTCCCGACGCTCGCGGTGAAGGTCTTCGGCCTCGCCGGCGAGCCGCTGGAGACGGTGGTCGCCATGATCGCCCGGCGGCAGCAGCAGTCGCGGGATTTTCGCCCCGTCTTCCTGACCGACAGCGCCGACCTGGGGCCCTTCCGCCGCCATGGCTTTGCCTGCGAGCATTTTCCGCCGGCCCTCTACGGTCCCGCCGACCGGCCGGCGCGATTTGCCCGCCGCGCGCGGCTCGCCGCGCTGCAGCGCAAATGGGCGTTCGCGGGGACGCTCGATCTCGGCGCCGCCGCCGAACGGCCGCGCAGCGCCTGGAGCGCCGCCGAGGCGGGTGACGGCCAGCCGTCGCCGATGCCCGACACGGCGTCCGCCATCGCGATGATCCGCGAGAGCGGGCTCTTCGACGAGGACTGGTACCTTGCGACCTATCCCGACGCCGCCGGCAGCGACCCGGTGCGCCACTATCTGGAGACCGGCGCGGCGCGGGGCTACGATCCGAGCCCGCTGTTCCGCACGACCTTCTATGTCCGCCAGCTGATGCGCATGGGCGCGCCGAAGCCGGATTAGGTGCCGTGCGCCGGGCCGTCATCGCTCACCTCTTCTACCCGGAGCTCGCGCTCGACCTCCTCGACCGCATCGCCGGGCTCGATCCGGCGATCGACGTCATCGCGAGCGGCCGGGCGATGCAGCAGGAGGCCGTGGCGGCCGCCCTCGGGCGCCTTCCGCACCGTGTCGTCCGGCTGGCGACGGCGGACCGCGGGTTCGATGTCGGCCCCTTTCTCGATGCGCTCCGCCTCGTCCATGAGGGCGGCTACGAGCTCTTCGCCAAGCTCCACACCAAGCGGGGCGATCCGGCCTATGGCCGGCGGTGGCGCGACGCGCTGCTCGACGCGACGATCGGCCCCGGCATGGTGGACCTCGTGACGGCCCGGTTTGCGGCGGATCCGGATCTTGCGATCATCGGCGCGCGGCCACTCTTTCTGTCTGTTCGCCGCAACATGCTCGCCAATGCCGGCACGGTCGCCGCGCTCGCGGCGATCTGCTTCCCAGGCCGCGACCTCCCCGCCGACTGGGGTTTCTTCGCGGGGACGATGTTCTGGGGCCGGGTCGCGGCGTTCGAGCCGTTCCTCAACCTCCAGCGCGCCGGCTACGTCATGCCGGCCAATCTCGGCCTTGCCGACGGTCACCCGGCGCACGCCCTCGAACGCCTCTTCGGCCTCGCTGGCAAGGCCGCGCTCGTCGCGCGGGACGGGCGGACCGGCCGCGGCGTGATCCGCCCCGCTCCCCGGCGCCTGCCGGACGCCACGATCATGGACGTCCTCCCGCGTCTCGGCCGACCCGATCCCGATGCGCCGATCAGCGGCGCGGAAGCGCGCCTCGCCGCGGCGCGCAATCCGCTGGTCGACTACCTTCGCGGCAGCGCCCCCGAGATCGATCCGAATCCCTTCTTCAACGAGAACCGCAACCGGCTGCTTCACGGGGTCGCCCGAGCGGCGCTGGTTCCGTTCCTGCGCCAGGGCGCCAATGCGGAGTGGCAGGAGCCCACCTTCGATCTTCACGACCACGTCCATCGTCATCCCTGGCTGCGGCGGACCGGCGTCAACCCGCTGGTCGACCGCATCCTGAGAATGGCGGCGGATGGCGCGACCCGTCCCAGGGACGACGTCACCGCCCCCGATGCGCCGGCCTTCCTGGTTCTCACCGGGGCCGACCCCGACGCGGCGAGCTATTGGGGCGACATTCCGTTTGCCGAAGGGCTCGCGGCGGCCCTTCGCCGCGCCGGCAGCCGCGTTGCGGTCGCGCATCGCGCGACGGCTTCGGCCGATGTCGTCATCGTCCTGCGCGGTCCCGTCGCGTTTGCACCGCGGGAAGACGCGTTCAACATCCTCTGGATCATCAGCCATCCCGACCAGGTGACGCCGGCCGAGCTTGACGGCTTCGACCTCGTCTATGTCGCGTCCTCGACCGCGCCGGCTCTTTTGCGGAACGCCACCGACACGCCGGTTCGGCCTCTCCTTCAGGCGACCGACGCCGATCGCTTCGGCCCGCCCCGCACCCTGACGGACGGGCGCGAGGTTCTCTTCGTCGGCAACACGCGCGGCGAGGATCGCCGCGTCGTCCGCTGGGCGGTGGAAGAGGGCCTCGAGCCCGCAATCTACGGATTCGGCTGGGAGCGCCTCCTGCCCGACCGCCTGCTGCGGGGAACCCAGCTCGACGATCGCCACGTCGCGGCGCGCTATGCCGCCGCGGCGGCCGTGCTCAACGATCACTGGCCGGCGATGGCGGAGTTCGGGATCGTCAACAACCGCCTGTTCGATACGCTGGCAAGCGGCGGCAATCCGGTCTCCGACGCGATGCCGGCCGTCTCGCGGCTGCTCGGCGGGGCGGTGCGGCTGGCGGCGGGGCGCGCGGACATCGGCCGCGCCGTCGAGGCGGCCCGGCAGCGCACGCCGGAGATGCGGCGAAGCGAGGCCGGGAAGGTCCGCCGCGACCACAGCTTCGACGCCCGGGCGCGCACGATCCTCCGCGACGTCGATCGGCTCCGGTCGGGGCGGCCGCTCGGACCCGTTCCCGCGCATCGCGGTGCCCGGACCGTCGTCCTGCTCCTTCCCGGCGGCTCCAATCCGCCCGGCGACCTCGTCTTCTCCCGGCTCATCGCTCCGCTGACGCGCGAGGAAGCCGGCCCCGTCAACGTCGTGGTCGCGGCGCCTGCGGAGGCACGGCGCGCCGCGGACGCGGTGATCGTGCCGACCTCGGCCTTTGGCGACGCAGCGGATGCGGAGGCCGCGGTTCGATGGGCGGCGGATGCCGGCGCGCCGCTCATCGTCGACCATGCGGGTCCGGCGTCGCCAGCCGCCGACAGGCTCACCGCAAAGGCAGACGAGGCGTGGTTCGCGAACCCGACGCTCCTCGCCGCGAGCAGTCAGCCTGCGCGCGGTGTCGTGATGCCGGACGCGATCGAGCAGCGACTATGGCGGGATTTCCATCGCCGCACGGTGTTCGACTGGTCAGGCGGGCCGGTACGGATTCTAATGCTGGGCACGCGCCGTTTGCCGAGCCTGGTGGAGGCCGTTCGCGCGAGCGGCCTTTCCGGCAGCGTTTCGGTGCTGGCGATCGGCCAGCGGGTGGACGGGGCGGACGCCCCCTTCGTCACGATCGCCGACAAGCCGCCCGGGGATCGGGCCTATCCGCGCTTCGCCCATTGGCTGCGCGCCACCGTGCGACCGCACATCGCGGTCGCCCTCGATCGGGAGGAGGCCGATCGTGCCTTCCTCGTCCACAGCGCGCTCGGCGCCGTCTCGATCATCCCCGATGATCCCGCCGACCCCGCCATCCTGCGCGACTGCCTCGCCCTCGTCGCGGACGAAACGACGCTGCCGGAGGTGCTCCATTCGGTCGTCGCGGAGCCGCTGCGGTTTGCCCCGATCGCCGCCGCGGCATCGCGCCATATCTGGTCTCAGCGCGGTACCGCCTCCCTCGCCGCCGCGATGCGCCGCCGCCTGACGGCGCTCGCGGGCTAGGCGTGGACTCCACCGGGAGGGGCCCCAGACAACAAAAAGCCCGCGACGGGCGCGGGCTTTGATCTTTGCGACGCTCGGTCGGTCGGGCTTTTAGCCCTCGTACATGAGCGGCGGGATCTCTTCCTCGTTGAACGGCGGGTCGCCCGAAACCGTGAGGCCCAGCGCGGTCAGCCGGTCGATCGCCACCTGCTGGCAACCGAGGAGGACAGCCACGAGGCGCTGATCGAGGACGATCAGCCGCGGGTCGGTCGGATTGGCCAGCGCAATGGCGCGCAGGAAATCGACGTTCTCCTCGCCGACCTCTTCGAGGACGGCGCAGCACCGGCGTACCGCGAGGTTGCGCGACACCGGAACAAGAACGCCGCCTTCTTCAACAAGACACGCATCCGACAGCAGTGAGACCAGGCCGATGAAACCGTCCTGAGCCTGAGCCGCCGGCGCTCCGGCGGCCACAATCGTACCGGTCCCCAGCGCGAGGGTGCTGAGGGTGGCAAGCAATTTCCGCTTGATCGTCGACATGAGGAGCCCCTTCAAAGGTCGCCCGTTGGGGGCCAACCTACCGCAGGGCGAAACTATCCGCCCTCCGGTTGCAAGTCAATTGGAGACATGCGGATCGGCGACCACCCACACGCTTGATATGTCAGAAGGAAGTTTCCTCAAATCGAGACGATCGACAGGGTCGCGCAGGCGTGGCGGCACGGCCCTTCGCTCATTATGGTGCGCGCGGCCGGAAGTGGCCCGAAGCAGCGGAGCATCCATGATCGTCCTGAAGACCAAGCACGGCAGCGCCACCATCGATTCCTATGGCGGTCAGGTGCTTTCCTACGTCCCGGAGGGCGGGACGGATCTGCTCTGGACGACCAGCGAGGCGCACCTCCAGGCGGCCAAGGCCGGGGGCAAGGCGCCGCGCGGCGGCATCCCCGTCTGCTGGCCGTGGTTCGGGCCGCACCCCGAGGACAAGGCGGCGCCGGTCCACGGACTGGCGCGGATCGCGCAATGGGGTGTCGTGAATGCGATCGGCGACGAGGCGATCCTCGCCTTCGCGACCGACGGATCGAACCCGTTCTTTCCCTTCAGGGCTGCCGCCGAGCTGACCGTCCGGCTGACCGACACGGCGCTCGAGGTGACGCTGACCTCGACCAATACCGGCACCGCTCCGTTCCGCCTCACCGGCGGGCTGCACACCTATCTTCGCGTCGGCGATGTCGGGCGGGTCGAGATCCTCGGCCTCGAGCACGCGACGAGCAACAAGGGCGACCATGTCGCGGGGCCGGTCACGATCGAAGGCGAGGTCGACCGCATCTACAGCCCGGTCACCGCGCCGCTGCGCGTGGTCGATCATGCGCTCGGCCGCGTGAT
Organism: Bauldia sp.; assembly: GCA_026126025.1. Classification (GTDB taxonomy): domain Bacteria; phylum Pseudomonadota; class Alphaproteobacteria; order Rhizobiales; family Kaistiaceae; genus JADLGL01. Next base: position 235,624 of record JAHCJZ010000004.1, read on the forward strand.
CCACGTCGCCAATGCCGGCTGCACCGAGGCGGTCGTCTGGAACCCGGGCGCCGACAAGCCCGACATGCCGGAGGGCAGCTATCGCGAAATGCTCTGCGTCGAGCCCGCCAACGCCAGGGACGCGCCCACGCTGCAGCCCGGCGAGCGCCACACGCTGTCGACCCGGCTCTGGGCGATCACGGTCGGCGGCTAGCGACCGTTCACGCCTCGGAGCGCTGCGGGGTCCCCGCCGGAACGGGCGACGGCGGCGGCTCGTTGCCTTCGATGTTGACATGGGGCAGCCAGCGCAGGAACCGCGGCAGGTACCAGTTGGCGCGGCCGAGGAGCCGCATGCTGGCGGGCACCAGCACCGAGCGCACCAGCGTCGCGTCGAGGAGTACGGCGACGCCGAGCCCGAAGCCGACCTGCTCGAACATCACGAGGTCGCCGCTGGCGAAGCCGGCGAACACGGCGACCATAATCAGCGCCGCGCCGGTGATCAGCCGTCCGGTGGAGCGCACGCCGAAGATGATCGCGTCGCGATTGTCGCCGGTGGCGGCGAAGCGCTCGCGGATCCGGCTGAGCAGGAACACCTGGTAGTCCATCGACAGGCCGAACAGCACCGAGAACAGGAAGATCGGGATCCACGCCTCGATGGTGTCGACCTGCTGGAAGCCGAACAGCTCGTTGCCGACGCCGCGCTGGAAGACGAGGACGAGGAGGCCGTATGCGGCGCCGGCGGAGAGAAGGTTCACGATGATCGCGGTGACCGGGATCACGACCGACCGGAACACCAGCGTCAGCAGCAGGAAGCTGAGGATGATGACGAAGGGCACGACGATGATCGCGGCGGAATCGGCGACGTCGAACCAGTCCATGTTGCCGGCGGTGTCGCCCGTCACCAGCGCGCGCGCCGGAACGTCGGAGAACGCGGCCGGGATGTAGTCGTCGCGCAGCCGCCCGACCGCGGCGACCGCCTCCGCGCTGGTCGCGTCGCCCGAGGTGATCGGCGTGCGCAGCCAGATGGTGTCGCCGGCTTCGCTCACCTCCTCGACCACCGGGCCGAAGGCAGCGTCGGCGGCGAGGTCCGCCTTCAGCGCGTCGGCCGCGGCGCGCACGGCCGGGTCGGCCGCGTTGCCGTCGATCACGACATGGGTCGGGCCGACGACGCCGGTCGAGAACTGCTCCTCCAGGAGCTCGAAGCCGCGCTTCGATTCGAACGAATCCGGGAACGAGCTGACGCCCGCCGCGCCGGTCTTGATGCCGAGCGCGGGCACGGCGAGCGCGACGAGAAGGCCGGCGGTGACGACGAGGGCCAGCGCCGGCGCGCGCATCACGCCGCGGGCGATGCGCTCCCACAGGCCGCCCTCGCGATGGCTGGCGAAGCGCGGCCCGACCAGCGGCAGGCGCAGCCGGTCGATGCGGTCGCCGAGGAGGCGGAGGATCGCGGGCAGCAGCGTCAGCGACGCGATCACCGAGACCAGCACGACGAGGATCGCGCCCATGCCGAGCGAGAAGAAGATCGTGACCGGGACGAAGAGGAGGCCGGCGAGCGAGAGGACGACGGTGATGCCGCTGAAGAGCACGGCGCGGCTTGCCGTGTTGCCCGCCTTGCCGATCGCGGCTTCGACGGAGAGGCCGTTGGCGCGTTCCTCGCGGAAGCGCGCGATGATGAAGAGGCCGTAGTCGATGCCGACGGCCAGCCCCATCATGAAGACCATGTTGATGAGGAAGATCGAGAGGTCCGTCGTCGTGCCGAGGAGCGCTGCGAGCCCCATGGCGACGCCGATCGACAGGAACGCGACGATGAGTGGGACGGCCGCCGCGACGATGGTGCCGAGGACGAGCACCAGCACGAGGATCGCCGCCGGCAGGCCGAACTGGAACTCGCCCTGCTGGAGGTCGCGCTCGGAGAGCTCGGTGAAGTCGTGGTCGACGGTCGCGGCGCCGGTGATCCAGACGTCGAAGTCTGCCGCGGCGCGCGCCTCCTCGACGATCGCGATCACCGCCGACAGCCGGCCCCAGTCGTTGAGGATGACCGGGACGAGGGTCGCATTGCCGTCGCGGCCGACCAGCGAGGCGTCGCCGGTGGCGTAATAGGTCGCGCCGCCGCCGATGACATCGCGGCCGAGCGCGATCACCTGCAGCAAGAGATCCTCGACGAACTGCCGGAACTCCGGCTCCTCGACATCGTAGGTCGCGGACTCGACGATGATCGTCTCCGGCCGCGACGAGCCGGGGGTACGCAGCGGGTAGAGGGCGAAGCGGTCGTCGGCGTCGAGGGCTTCCACCGCGTCGAGATAGCGGTCGCGATTGAGCCGGTCGAGGAAATCGTCGACCAGCGTGAAGACGAGGCCGGTCGCGCTGCGGTCGAGCGAAACCATCTGCTCCGCGCCGAGCTGGTAGTAGGTGAAGCCGGAGGGGACGGTCTCCGGCCCGAGCGCCATGATCACCTGGTAGGCGTCCTCGACGAAGGCCTGATACTCGGCGTCGTCCACCGTGATGCCCGGCGCGTGGACGTAGAGAATCTCGGTCACCTCCCGCGGCCCGGGCGGGAAGAAGCGCTCGCCGATCAGCCGGTCCGCTTCCTCGGCCTCGGGCACGCTGGTGAAGCGGTTGGCGGTGGTCAGCGAGTCGCCGAGCCATAGCGCGGCAGCGAGCCCGGCAAGGACCACCGCGACGATCCAGATGCCGAGCGTCAGCCACGGACGGCGCGCACTGCCGCGAACGATGGCGGCCGGAGAGAGGGCGGCAAGCATGGGCGACCGATCGCAGCTGGGTGAAATATTGCGATGATTTGTGGCGGGCGCGGAATTCTACGGCGCACCCCGCAACCCGTCCAGGCGAGCCGCGAGAGCGGGAGCCTATTCGCCTGCGGCCCGTTGCAGCGGCAGGGCATCCTCCGCGTCCGGCGCATCGGCTTCGGCGGCGGGCTGGAGGTCCTTCACATGGACCATGACGCTGCGCGACTGGCCTTCCCACACCTCGGGCGTCCAGTTCTCGAAATTGCCCGGATGGATGAAGTCGTCGCGGAACCAGGGATAGCGCCGCGGGTCGAAGATCGTGCGCAACCAGTCGATGAAGAGGCTAACGCGCGGAATGGTGCGCACGTCGGGATGATAGGTCATCCAGATGTCGAGCTGGTTGCGCACGCCGATGTCGAGCGGGATCACGTCGGCGCCTAGCGCGGTCGCATAGGTCGGCAGGAAGCCGAGGCCGATCCCGGTCTCGATGGCGTGGAAATGCGCGCTGCTGGCGTCGGTGCGCAGCGCCACCACGCCCTCGACGCTGTCGAGCCCGAGCAGCGCCGGCAGCGCGCTCTCGCTGACCTGCGGCGCCACCTGCTCGATGATCCGGTGCTTCGCCATCTCCTCCTTGCTCGTCGGCGTGCCGTAGATGCTGGTGTATTTCTTCGAGGCGTAGGGCACGACGTGGAGCCGGCCGAGCCGCGCCGCGATGAGATCGGGATTGGTCGGCCGCGACAGCTGAACCGCGACGTCGGTCTCGAGGCGGATCACGTCGGAGAACGCCATCGTGCAGCGCAGATCGACCACCGTATACGGGTTGGCGCGGGTGAACTCGGCGAGCCGCGGCATCATCCAGAACGTGCCGAGCCCCTCGGTCATGGTGCAGCGCACGATGCCGCGCGTGGTCAGGTCGCGGTCGAGAAAGGTACGCAGCGAGAGGCTCGCCTGCTCCATCTGCTCGGCGGCGCGGATGACGTGATGGCCCTCGCGCGTCAGCTGGATGCCGTCGGGCAGGCGGTCGAAGACGCGAAAGCCGAGGTCGGATTCGAGATGCTCAATGCGCCGGCTGAGGGTCGACTGGCTGACCTGGAGGGCGAGCGCGGCGCTCCGCAGGCTGCCGTGGCGGGCCGCCACCACGAACATCCGAAGGTCGTCCCAGGACACCCGGTCCAGCCGGGCCAGCGAAACGCGATGCGGAATTGGATCGCCCCTATGCGAATTCGAGGTCACCGCGCGCCTCCCCGTCAAGACTATGGTTAAGCCGATCGCGCCGAAAGGCAATGGGCGAGTAGCGGGAGGCTCAGCCAATGAATGCGCATGCTGGAGCCATGGGAACAAAGGCAGTTTCCCTCGCGCATCACCCAACAGGACGAGACTTCGATTCCATAACGTTCGTTGACTCAGCGGATGTGCTGGCGCGTCCGGCGCTGCCCACAGAAATATCGCAGCTCTGCGCGCTGGTCGGGGGCGGAATCGACGCTCCAATCGCCCCCGAACCGGTGGTGGCGGCGCTGTCCGCCCGCGATCCGGAAAGCCTCTGGGCCTTCGAGCGCGACGGCCGGCTGATCGGGGCGTTTGCCCTCCTCAAGCTCAACGCAATCGGTGTGGCGCGCCTCGTCGCCGGGCACATGACGATGGGCAACCCGGCGACCGAGACCCTCGCCGAGCCCGGCGAGGCGCCGGCCGGCGTCTATTTCTGGGCGCTGCTCGCCCGCGGCCGGGCGCGGCTCGGCGTATCGCGGGTGCTGCGCTGGCTGCAGGAGCCGCAGCTTCGCCGCGCCGATCTCTGGGCGACGCCCGTCACGCCGGACGGCCAGCGCTTCGTCGACAATCTCGGATTCCTTCCCGTGGCAGGGACCGCGGTTCCCGGGCTCTGCCGCAACACCCGGCACCTCAACCTCAAGCGCACCGCGTAGGCAGGCGATCATGACGTTTCACGACCGCAGCATTCCCAATGCACCGAAGCCGCCCGCGACCTGTGTCGCGGTGGCGGATTCTCTCTCGGACCTCATGAAGGTCGTGGCTATCCGCTCCGCGGTCTATCTCGCCGAGCAGGCTTGTCCCTTCGAGGAGGAGTTCGACCGCAACGATTTCTGCAGCCTCCACCTCATCGGCTACCGCAATGGCGAGCCCGCGGCCTGCATCCGCGCCCGGTTCTTCGCCGATTTCGCCAAGCTGGAGCGTCTTGCGGTGCGCGCCGAGCACCGCAAGTCGCGCCTCGCCTTCGAGGTGGTGCGCGCCGGCATCCAGATCTGCCGTCGCAAGGGCTACCGGCGGATCTACGGCCATGCCCAGGACCGCCTCGTCGATTTCTGGGCGCGGTTCGGCGCCCGGCCGATGCCGGACCGGCCGAAGCTCGTCTTCAGCGACTTCGGCTACACCGAGATGCTGATCGAGACCGAGCCGCATCCCGAGCCGATCACGCTGGACTCCGACCCCTACGTCATCATCCGCCCCGAGGGCGCCTGGGACCGGCCCGGCCCGCTCGACCAGTCGGCGGACCGCGACGTCACCTCGCCGCTCCGCGTCGTCCAGCCGGCGGCGGCCTGACCATGACCCTCGTCCAGTTCCCCAGGTCGGCGCGGCGCGTCGGGGCCGGGCGCGCGATCATCGCCTTCGTCGACTTCCAGCACGAATATCTCGCCGAAGGGCGGCCCCACACCATCAGCGAAGCCCAGCCCGCGCTCGACCGCTCGGCCCGGCTCCTCGCCGCGGCGCGCGACTTCCGCATGCCGGTCGCCCATTTCCGCCAGGTGCGGCAATCGCCCTATTTCAACCGCGAGGCCGCGGTCACCGACTGGATCGAGCCGTTCCGGCCGCGCGGCCACGAGATGGTGTTCGAGCGGGCGAAGCCCTCGGTCTATGCGAGCGGCGCGTTTACCTCGTTCCTGCGCCACATCGACAGCCCGGTGATCGTCCTTGCCGGCCTGTCGTCGGACCAGGCGTGCCTCGCGACCGCCATCGACGCATTCCACCGCGACCACACGCTGATCTACGTGTCGGACTGCTCGGCGACGCCGTCGATCGACCACATGAACGAGACGGCGTCGCACAGCTTCGTCGCCGACCTCATCGCCCGCTACGCGCAGGTCATCACTCTGGCAGACTTCGTCGAACAGGCAGCAAGCGCATGATCGAAGAAAACCAAACCGCACAAGCCACGCAGGAAGACGCCTCTCCCCTCGAGGCCTTGCGCCGGATGGTGGTCTATGCCCGCCAGGAAGCCGGGCATTATACCCAGACCATGGTGCCGTATTTCCTGGACATGGCGCTCCAGGAGATCGACGAGATCATGGCCACGCGGCCGGAGCGGGCGAGGGGGAGCATGTGATGCACCCGGCGGCGGCCCGCTCGACGGCGGCGATCTGGGACGAGCTCCTCAGCCTGCAGGCCGAGCTCTTCATCCCGAGCGAGCTGGCGTTCTTCCTCGAGGCGCCGGAGCTGCGCAATGCGCGCAGCATCCTCGACGTCGGCTGCGGCAATGGCGACTATGTCGCCAACCTCTGCGGCTACCTGCCGGGGACCCGGTTCACCGGCATCGACGTCTCGGCCGAGCTCGTCGCGGCGGCGGCGCGCCGGCATGACGAGCCGCAGCTCGCCTTCGCGCATCGCGACTTCTTCGACTACGTCCCGGCCGGGGCGCCGCACGATGCGATCCTCTTCCGCTTCGTCGTCCAGCACCTCCGCGATTTCGGCGCGGTGCTCCGCCATGCCGCCTCCTGCCTCGCGCCGGGCGGCAGCGTCGTCGTGATCGAGGTCGATCGCGATGCGTCGCTCGCGCAACCGGCGATGCCGCGCTTCGACGCGATGATCGACGCCTATGTCGGCGAGGCGGCGCGGCGCGGGCGGATGCGGGCGCAGCTCGACCGGATGGCGGCGATCGCCACCGGCCTTCCCGGCTGGACGGTCGTCCGCGAAGCCCCGATCCGCGTTCCCTTCCTCGGCCCGTTCGAGGGCACCAAGGTCGCGCGGCTCTATCAGAGCTGGATCGACATCTGCGAGCGCACCGGCGGCTTCGAGCACCCGTTCGACGACGTGCGCTCGGAGGTGTCGTCCTGGGCCCGCGAATCCTCCGCCTTCAGCCGCCTGGCCGGCCGCGCCCTCCAGATCCGCCGCGACCCGAACTAGCGTCAGAGCCTGCGGAAGGCCGGATCGCTGTCGGCGAGGAAGGCGAGCACGCTCTCCCGCGTCGCGCGCGGCGCATCCCATTGCGGCGCATGGCCGGCGCGCGGGATGACCGACACCGCGCCGCGCCACAGGCGGGCGCAGGGAAGCGCGGCGAGATAATCCCGGCTGACGAGAGGATCGCGCTCGCCGACGAGGAGCGCGAGCGGACGCCGGCTCCGCGCGACGAGGTCGACCTGGTCCGTCCCGGCCCCGGCGAACGCGGTGAAGAGGCTCACCGTCCGGCAACGCCCGTCGGCACGCAGGGCGTCGGGCAGAAATTCCGCGACGAGCGGCGGTTCGAACACGCCGCCGAGATAGGCCCGCGCGTCCGCCTCCGACCATGTCGGCAAGGTTACCAGCCGGCCGGCGGGCGAGGGCAGGAACGCGGCCTCGATCGATGCCGCGGACATCCGGATCGGCGGCGCGGCGATCGCGGCCACCGAACGGACCCGCTCCGGCGCCAGCGCCAGAAGGTCGAGCGCGACATTGCCGCCGAGCGACCAGCCCACGACGTGGAACTCGCTGAGCCCGATCCGGTCGGCGAGATCGAGCACCGTACCGGCAAGCCCGCCGAGCGTGTAGTCCGCCTCGGGATTGGCCGCGTCCTCCGACCGGCCATGGCCGGGAAGGTCAGGCGCCACCACGGTCGCGCCGCGCTCTGCCAGCGCGTCGGTCAGTGGCAGTATCGTTTCCTTCGCCAGCGAATTGCCGTGGAGGAGAAGCACCGCCGGACCGCGACCGCGCGCCAGCGACACGCTCAGCCGGGCGGCCATCGTCTCGACCTCGATCGTGTCGTCCAAGCGCTTCCCCTGTCGTGCGCGCGTTCCCCGCCGCGATTGGGACCCGGATGGCGGCAGCGTCAAGATCACCCAACCCAGCGATGCGTAACGCACATGTCACAACCCGCGCATCCTGACGGCGCTATGGTCGGCGTCTCGGCAGCGATGTCGCACCGCTTGCGGTCGCGCTGGATCAGGCATTCCGGCTGAGATGACGCAACACAGCAAATTGCCTGAGGAGGCTATGTCGATGAACAAGTTGGCAGGTGTCATTGGTGCCGCGCTCGTCTCGATCGCGGTTTCGGGGACAGCCCACGCGCAGCAGGAGCCGGGCCGCGTCGGCTCCGGTCCGCCCGAGGACTTCACCATCGATCTGACGCGTGGAGACGACGGCGTTCTCGTCGTGTCGCAGACCGAGATCCGCCTCGCCTGGGGCGGCTACTACCGGATGAACCTCATCTGCCCCGGCGATGTGGAGAACGAGGCCGGGGTGGAATTCCACGCGCCGGAATTCCTCCAGAACATGCACATCCGCATCGTCAGCGTTGCCCAGCCCGAGGAAGGCCAGCAGCGCGTCCCCGAGGTCAACTTCCATATGCAGGGGTTGAACCTGCGGCAGATCGACTGCGAGGGATTGGGAGCCGCCGCGCGGATCAGCTTCCACCCGATGCGCCGGGGGACCTATCCCTTCACGATCGTCGATGACGCGGTCGATCCGGCCGTCGAGGTGACGGGAGCGTTCATCGTCGAATAGGCCTGTCGCCGCGAACCGGCGCACCAAAACGGCTTCGGCGGCCGAAGGCCGCCGAAGCACAATGTCCCGGGCCGGGAAGGAAGCCGGCTACTCACCGATCTCCAGCACCACCAGCCGCGCACCGAACTCGTTGGCGTTGGTGGTCAGTGCGATGCGCGTGCCGTCCGGCGACAGCGCCGCGCCGAAGAACTGCGAGTTGATCGTCGGATGGCCGAGCTGGATGATGCCGTCGCCATGCTGCGTGGTGTCGGGCGTGCCGTCAGCGTTGAGGACGTAGACGGCGGCGATGCCGCCATAGCGGCCGACATGGACGGTGCGGTCGTCGGGAAGGCCGATGACGTGGCGGCCGCGCTCCTCCGCGGTGGGCTGGCCGTGGCCTTCGCTCTGGATCGCCTGCGTGCCGCCATTGCCCCAGGCGGTATCGAGCGCGGTGCCGGCGACGCGGAACGACACCAGGTCGGGCGCCTGCGTCGTGGCGTAGCCGAGCGAGGAGGCGACGCCATTGCCGGTCGCGCCGCCATAGCCGGTGGTCACGTAGCTGCCGTCGCTGAGCTTGGCCACCGCGTAACACTCGGCAAAGCCGCCATCGCCGACGAACGGGTTGAACACCGCGACGCCGGGCGTCGCGACAAGGCCGACCGCGGTCGCGCTCGACTCGGGATCGACGAAGCCGCCGAAGCTCTCGTCGATCGTGCCGTCGGGATGGAGCCGGATCAGCACGACATGGTTGCCGAGGCCGTCGCCGAGATTGGTGTAGCCGGCCGAGAGGATCGAGCCGTCCGCCTCGATCAGGCCGCGGCGGGCGTTGTCCCCAAGGGCGCCGGCCGAATGGAAGGTGAAGGGGACGCCGCCATTGAACGAGGCGTCCGGCGTACCGTCATTATTGAGGCGGACGACGTAGCGGTCGACGTCGACGCGGTTGGTGCCGCTGGCGGCCGAGCCCATGCCGAACACGACGAGCTTCTCCTCGCCGCCGGTGCGGTCGACCTGGAGATCCCACGCCGTGTCGGTCGGCGGCGCCTCGACGCCGGGGAAGGATTCGTTGTCGGCATTGGCCCAGCCGAACACCACCTCGACGAGGCCGGCTTCATCGCCCCATTCGGGCGCGACGCGCTGCGTCCCGGTGCTGTCGAAGCGAACGAGATAGATCGACTGCCCGCCATCCTCGTCCACCGCATAGACCGCGGCGACGACGTCGCCGTCGGAGAGGGTGGCGACGGCGAGCGACTGTTCCTGGCGGCCGGGCGCGATGTCGAGTTCGGCGATGCCGTCGTCGCTGAAGCCGGTGTCGAGCGTGCCGTCGGCGTTGAAATGCGCCAGGACGAAGCGGGTCTCCTCGTTGACCGTGCCGGCATGGCCGGAGGCGTAGATCGAGCCGTCGGCGGCGAAGGCGACGCCGCGAAGGTCGTTGGCGAGGTCGGTGGAGGTGTTGATCACCGGGTTGATGTCGCCGGCGAAGGCCGGGGCGGCGATCGCGACGAGGGCCGTCGCGGCAAGCAGCTTACGGGCAAGCATCGAAGTTCTCCTTACTACCGTTGGCCGCTCCCCCATTCGGGCGCGGCAGAGAAACAAGGCGTTCGGCGGAGCGATCCGGTCCCCGTCAGACGCCCGGAATGAGGACGAGCACGCCGAGCCTGTTGCCCGCGGCGCGCAGCGCCGCCGCCAGCTCGCGGAGGGCGTCGACCGCTTCCCGCGCTTCGGCGCGGGCGGGGCTGTCCTCCGGCGAGGCGAGGATGGAATCGTAGGGGACATCGAGCGCGGCGATCGCCGCCTCGGCGCGGTCGAACGCGGCGACGACGCGGTCGTTGAGCGCCGGATCGACGCTGGCGACGAGGTCGTCGAAGCCGTCGCCGTCGACCCCGCCGACATTGCCGAAATAGACGTCGCGGATGCCGCGAAGGTCGTTGATGTTGTCGGCGGAGGTGGTGTCGCTGAACCGCGACTGCTCGAACTCGCCGGTGCGGCGGAGGCCGGCGCCGATGCGCTTGAGGCCCATCTCGTAGCCGGCGAGCACCGCCATGCCGTTGAAGGCGCGGCCGATGGCGTTGCGCTGGTCCATCGCCAGCACCGTGGCGCGGTAATTGTTGGCATCCGGCGCCCAGGCGGCGGTCACCACGGTAAGGTCGTTGACGAGGATCTGGGTGGCGATGCGCAGCAGCTCGCGACGGCGGTCGTTGTTGCCTTCGCCCGCGACATAGTCGGTGGCGGGCCGCGCGCCCGGGCCGTCGGCCGAGAGATCCTCGCCCCACAGCAGGAACTCGATCGCATGCCAGCCGGTGGTGACGTGGGTCTCGCCCCCGGCAAGGTTCAGCCGCACCACGCTGGCGCGGTTCAGCTCGATCGACGGGTCGTTGACGATGCCGGCATCCGGGTCGCCTTCGACATAGTCGAGATAGGCCGGGTCGACCGGCCAGGAATTGATCCGCGGCAGCGGGCCGTTGAGGCCGTCGATCGGGCCGGCATAGAAGAGATAGGCCTCGGTCTGCATGTAGGCGGCGCGCGCCGCGGTCCACGCCGCCCGCGCCGCTTCCAGCGTTGTCTCGGTCGGGTCGGCGAGGAGCGCGGCGATCGCCTCCTGCATGGCGACCGTCGCGGCCTGGGTGGCGGCATAGCGCTCGTAAACCACCGCGCCATAGGTCGCGACCTGGGCCGATGCGTCATAGTTGAAGGCGTTCGGATCGGTGCTGGTCAGCCGGAACTCGACGATCGTCCCGAGGATCTGGCCGCCGCCTTCGCCGCCCTCACCCTCGCCGCCTTCGCCACCCTCGAACACCGGGCCGTCATCGGCCTGGGCGAGCTGGAACAGGCGTCCCGACGCCTGGTCCGGCGCCGGACGCGGGCTCGCCGCGATCGTGCCGTCGGCCTCGCCGATGGCCGCATTGGTCGGGATGGAGGTGCCGCTCATGAGAACCGCCGCACCAAGGCCGAGCCACATCCGGGTCTTGCGTTCCATGAATTCCCGATCCTGCCATTCTTGAGGCGGCGGAAATGTCGCGGCGCCTCGACGTTGCGGCGGTCTGAGTATATGCTAGCTTCCGGCAAGTCAATCGACTGCGGCGATCAGTTCAACGATTCAAACCCAATGGAATTGTTCTAGGTTTTTACCTGAGAATCATTCCACCTTTCAGATAAGAAGCGTTCTAAACTCATGATCCTTTGTATAGCCAACGTGCTGGATGAAGCCGCGCTGGGCGAGGTGCGCGATGCGGTGCGGAACGGCACCTTCGTCGACGGCCTGATGACCGCCGGCTGGGCGTCGCGGCTGGTGAAGCGGAACGAGCAGCTCGCCGGCGGCCCCGAGGCGCGGTCGGCGCAGGAGCGGGTGGTCGACGCCCTGAAGGCCAACGGCGTCTTCGCCACCGCCGCGATGCCGAAGAAGATCGGCCCGCCGCTCTTCGCCCGCTACACGCCGGGCATGGCGTTCGGCACCCACATGGACAATGCGGTGATGGGCGAGGACAACCTTCGCACCGACATCTCGGTGACGGTCTTTCTCTCAGCGCCCGAGGACTATGACGGCGGCGAGCTGGTGATGGAGACCTCGGCGGGCGAATCCGCCTACAAGCTCCCGGCTGGCGCGGCGGTCGTCTACCCGTCCACCATGCTCCACCGCGTCAACGAGGTGACCCGCGGCATGCGCGAGGTCGCGGTGATGTGGGTGCAGAGCCTGGTGCGCAGCGCCGAGCGGCGCGAGCTCCTGTTCGACCTCGAACGCGCCCGCCGCGCCCTCTTCGAGCGCGACGGCAAGACCCCCGAATTCGACCTCCTCCACAAGACCGCATCCAACCTTCGCCGCATGTGGGTCGAGCCGTAGCGCTATCGTCTGCGATTGGGGAAAGGGACCCCGCCACTCTCCTT